>NZ_JAXHLU010000021.1:0-109341 GCF_034521915.1 Fodinibius sp. | reverse complement strand
ACAGAAAAAATCATTGTAAAGTTATTACAAAAAGGAAACTTTGTATTCTTTTTTGAGCCGGTTTTGACGAGGTTAATTCAAATTTAAGATCAAAAATTCTTAAAGACATTGACGATTTTGTAAATCGTTTTAATGAAAACTCTTATTTAATTACATCGAGACCATATACTAGTTTAGATTTAACTTCCAAACTTTGAAAATTTCCAAGTTTGTAAGTTGAATGAGGATGAAATAGCTGCATTCATAAAAAAGCAAATTCCTGAATCTGAAAAGGAAATAACTGATAAAATTATTAAAGCAGTTAATTCACCAGAAAATAAGGTCTAACAGATCTTTTTTGAGTAATCCCCTTCTATTGTCAATGTTTATTTTGACTTTTCAAACATATTCTGATATCCCGCCCAAAAGAAGTGATTTTTACAGGCAGGTTTTTGACACATTGTTTTCAGTACATGATAGTATGTCTGAAGCTTGCATACTCAAGAGAACGTCTTTCAGATTCGAAACTAAAAACCAAATAGTTAAAATTTTAAGACTATTCTCTTTTTATATCATTTTTTGAAGAAACATATCTCTTTTCTTCAAAATATTTAACCGAAAAGCTCGTATATCATAAAGTCCAAAAAAACCAAAATGGACTTTGATAATGACAAGTTTATCAAAGATTTACAGATAGCTATTTCAATTTTAAATAAAGACGGAGTTCGACCAGACATTCCCCCATAGATCACTGCAGGAATATTTTGCCGCAAGCTACATAGAAAATCTCAGTGAAGATAATAAAAAGAGTATGTATAAAAAGCTCCTTAAGGGTATGTTAAAAGACAATACTGTTTTACTTGCTGATAGAGATCATTTTTATAAACTTTCTTTCAGAGATTCATTTCGTTTCTTTAACTAAATATTTGAACTGTACCCACTTCTACGAACTCTTCATAATGAAGTACAAGAATTTCAACGTATTTCTAAAAAAAGAGCTTACAAATATGATAGAACCTTAACATTTAGTCTTTTCCTCCTGTTAAGAAGTGACAAAGATTTAAAACCATTCGATGGAGAAGTAGTGAACAAAAAACCCAAAGTTATTTTTGTGGGTATGAACCAAATCTTGCTCGAAAAATCAAAACGATCTGCCGAATAAATGATGATATGGAGTTCGATCGGAAGAGAAATAATGTCAAGAATTTCAAAGAAAAGGAGAGAAGTATATTGAAGAAATCCTTTCATTTATTGAACAAATAGATAAAGTGACGAAGAAATACAGTCGATTTAATTTAACTTAATTTGACTACGTATTAATGTGTACCTAACCCGCGCATTAACGCGGACGCACCTCGCCAATTCTTTGCCATCCTCTGTTTTAAGGCTGCTTCTTTGTTAAGTCCGCCGTAATTCAACATTAATATGTGCGCAGGTTATGCGCAATGTCGTTAGGCGTATTAAAACTAATTCATCTTTAGACATCTTGATTTTATTTTCAGAAGCAACTCTTTATTACTTTTTCAGCACTCTTGCTCAGGTTTTAGCCGCATTAGTAGCATTAATAGCTGTATTAGTTCACTTTAGAATTAATGCACTTAGAGATTTTTTAGTTGGTGATGGAAATGCAATCTTAAGAAGAACAGAACAAAAAGAGAAGCCTATAATCTTAAGCCCTTGTATACAAATCGACTAAGAGATGCAGTAGATCGAAACGACATTGGAGGTATCAAGCGAATTGTAAAACGCCTTGCAAAACGTGAAAAAGAAAAAGGTATTTCAAAGGAAGATAACCCAACAGGTTTGCAATATGTTTGTGACAATTTTATAGAAACGGAAAAACAAATTAAAGATATGATTTGGACAAGCAAGCATGCTTTCATTTGGGCATTAATAACTTCCCTTTATTCTGTTTTAGCAATTTCACTGATTGATTTAATAGAGACAAATCTGTGCAAGGTCAAATAATTACAATTAGTTTAAACTTAATCCTATTATTTATCTGCGGTTATTTCATATTTAAAGGAATGTTACTTGCTTTTAAAAACTTCACAACAAGATTTACAGATGTAAAATAAATACGCCTAACCCGCGCATTAATAAGGGGACGCACCTCGCCTGGTCTTGCCAGCTTTTGGCTTTTTAGCTCTTCGTTCGTTATTTATCATCTCAACCTATTTTCGTGCGCACCTTATGCGCCATGTCGTTAGCGGTACTACAATCATCCATCGGTTACAAATAAATTTAATTGGTACGAATTACAAAAAATTCTCGTTTGTCTTCTAGTATTATTCTGTATTGGTCTCGAATGCAAGCATTCTCAATGTCCAATTAAAAAGCAACGTGAAATTGAAGTAGACCATCTACAATTGGCTGTGAAAATGGATGATATTTTTGAAAAAAATCTACCAGAACCAATATTCAATAAAAAAGTATCCACTTTATTAGATGAAATGTTTGAAAATCTATGTGGTAACAGGAAAGTAGATTTTGCTGGTGGACTAGTTGAAATAAAAAAACAAAAAAAGAGATCTGAATTAATAGTAGTCATCGACGATACATTGAAGAGCAAAAAAGTATGATTCGATAGTTAGATATCTCGAATCTTCCAATAAATAGTTCACTAGCACAGGATTTAACAAAAAATTATGAAGAAGGTGAAATTATCTTGTTTTCTTTTAAAGTAGATGAAACACTTCAACCTGCTCATAGATCAGTCGTTCTTAAACTCCTTAGAGAAGATAAAATAAACTTTCCTGTTATGTTCTTTCCGAACCAATCTAGAAGTATTGCAGCAGTTTTCCCTCTAGGTATTACATTATTCGAAATATTTAATTCCGAAGCGATTATAGAAAAATGTCTTCGAATTAATAAATAGTTAAGTAGTCCGCTAACCCGTGCGCATTAAAGTGGACGTGCCTCGCCGTTGGTTGCCTGTTGCGATCTGATCTGTTTCCGTAGTAACATTTCTAAAGCAAATTCAGCGTCGTATTGCACGCACCTTATGCGCCATGTCGTTAGGCTCTAATTCAGGCATCAGAAAATTTGCCGTTCCAAAAAATATTTGCATCGTAGAATCGAAAGATAATCTTTCTGATCAAAAAAATAATATTCACTAGGTTGGAAAAGAAATATAGAACCAAAGCTACGATACATATGAAATCTGAATCTCAATATAAAAAGGCGGTAAAATTAGAAGAAGCGAATAAATTATTAGAGGCTAATAAAATTTATCAAAAAGGTCTATGAATTAGAACCTGCTAAAAATGCTCTGACTAGCAAAAATTGCTTTTAATTACATGATTGCCGGGAATCCGAAAATTACATCGAATATGCTCTTATGTATTTGTGGAGGAAGTTCCTGACAATGAAAAAATGATGGGTAGCAAAAGTACAATTTGGTCACTTAATCACCATTTAGGGGTAGCATATGCGAAATTAGGTAATAAAAGAAAAGGCATTGAAATATTTCAAAGATGCAATAGCTGTCAAAAGTGATCCTCAGTCATCTCACCTACGCTGGTCAAGCATGCATGGATCTTGGACATGAAAAAGAAGCAATTTCCTTTTGGGAAAAAACGGCTGCAAAGATGGGAAATGGGAAAGCAATTTTAGCACTTAATACTAGTAGGCATAAATATATAATTTCCTACAATAAATACGGCTTAAAATGATGATAGAATTAATTATAGCAGTACTTATTTTTGTTTGTTCTCAACTAAGATTGAAAGTTGTAATAGAACCATACGCTAGATTCAAAAAGTGCCGAGAAGAAATATCATTTCAACTTCTGAGCAAATCAAGCAAAAGTTTATAGCCCAAAATCGATGCCAGAAGATTCGAGGAAGTTTTATGAATTAGCTTCAAAATTAAAGTCATCATTTAACTCTATCTTAGGATATTGGTCTTTCCGATTTTTTTTAAACCTGCCAACAAAAGATAATGTAAAATTAGTTAGTCAGGATTTGAATAGAATAGCTTACTCAGCTTTCCCAAGAAGGGAAAAATGACGGTGAAGTTTTTGATACCTTGCAACCTAATTGCCAAGCGATTTGAAATAGATACACGGTTTACTACGCGCGACCAATTCTAAGGTTAAAAGTAAGCCTAAACCAGCGCTTTAACTCGGACGCACCTCGCCAATTCTTTGCCCCTCTTGGTTTTAAGGCTCTCTCTTCGTTAGTTGCTAATTCAACAGTAATCCGTGCGCAGGTTATGCGTAATGTCGTTAGGTGGCTTAAAACATATTTAAATATTTATGGCTCATTCACATTGGGAATACTTCCTTGCAATAGAAGAAGATGTAGTTAGGAGTTCAAGATTCGTAGAACTCGAGGCTCAAAGTTTTGACTCTGATTCTATAGAGTTTGCTCGCAGTTTTACTTGCGAGCGCGTCTGAATTTGTATGTGGTTGCGAAAATGATTTGTAAAAATTGATCACTCAAAAGAACCTCAAAATATCAATGATATATCAGAGATATAATTATATCAAGGTTTCCTGAAGTCTTTTTCCACTAAAATCAATATTCCAAGATATAGCCTATCATTTTCACCTTGGGAAAATGGAACAAGCTGAACGAAAATCCAAGTTGGTGGAGTAGCTATAATAAAGTTAAGCACGAACGGAATAACTATTTTTCGGATGCAACACTTAAGAATGCTCTACTTGCCACCTCAGGTCTTGCTCGGCAGCTCAACGTACCATTATAAGTTTAAAAATAAATCCAGGGAGAGAAGTTTCAATTAATCCTGCACCTCAATTATTTAAACCCGAATGGTATGGACAATTACAACCAGCAGAAGAAAGTTGGTTATTCGATGTACCAGATAAAAATAACTTTGCAACCTGAATAGCCCCCCCTTCCCAATGGCATTTTTTGAATTTTTTATTCAAAGAGTAAGTAGCAGTTTATAATTAATTGTCTACTGTTACTTTCTTTGTAGAACTATCAGGATAAAATTCCTTGAAAGTTATCATCTTCATTTCTTTAACCATTTACGAACATTGAAAGTTTTCTTCCCTTCTTTTAAAATATTTTGATTTTACACCTTGCTCTATTAAACTCTTTGCTGGTTATAAATTCACCCTTATCAGAAGTATGAATTTTTACTAAATGCATTCGAGTTATCTTATAATCTTTATTGTAATCTCCATAAATCATGAAATAGTTATCATCCAATTTCCATAATTGCATTACTACATAATTCGTTTGAGCAGCACTCATCGGTATCCAGGATCCTTCAATTTCACCATTTTTTGGTAAACTGCTCGCAGTTATAGTCTTTTGTGCAAAGGCATTTGTAGAGACAAAAAGAAGTAATACGAAAAGTAAAATATTGCATGAATTTTGATTAATTAAACTTCATTTTAAGTAACGAGTTCTTCATTAACTTATCAATCAGCCACCTAACCAGCGCATTAAGCAGACACACCTCGCCAATTTTCTGCCCCTCTTGGTTTTAAGTTCTTTTCGTTAGTTGCCAATTTAACATTAATTCATTGGTAGTTATATTTAAAATAATCAGCGTTACCTAGTAGATCGATGGGCTACATATATCAACCAATTTGTCACTCATGTGACCATAATTATAAATGAAATCTCTGTTGGTGCAGGATGCGATTTCCTAAATTGTAATATCGTTCCAGTCCCTGTTATAGATGTAACAGACTTAGCAAGATTGATGTTAACAATCAGGAATTAAAATGCTTCCAAGATGTAAGAAAGAGCTGGAACCTTTTGAACCAGTTCTTTCGATAATGAAGACGTGATTATTGAAGATATGAAATTTAAATGCCCAAAATGTGGGCAGGAAACATTACAATTTAAAAACGTTGGACTTTGGGATTGAATATACGCTTCAATAGAAAAAGAAAACGGTTCATATTTCTTTTTTGACCTTATTTAGAAATGTTTCTACCTGCTCACTATTCTCAAAGTACCCTTCATATCCTTCATACTCTTCAGGAGCTGAATCATAATATATCCAATCCTCTATATTTGAGGGTAATGACTCTCGAAGTTCTTCTTGGGTAATATCCAGCAGTTGAGATATACGATATTTATAAATCTGAAATTTAAGTCCTTTCTCGGAAGAGCTTTCTGTAGGAATTAAATTAAATACAGATTTATTACCACCATCTATTTCAGCCTTAAAAGAAACAGAGCTTCTCGTAGTTTGTTTATAAAAAGGATCTTCCAATGCCTTGAAAAGAGTTTCATAAATATCTAAACATCCATTTTCTTCAGCCGATTGTTCAAGCTCCTCATAGGTAAGATTTGGCTTTCGCTTTGAAGAACCCTTGGTCTTACTCTTGTACTCAACTTCTTCAGGTTCTATAAGAAATACCCTTCCTAAATATTCTCTTCCATTTTTATCTTTGAAATATTGGAACGTCACAGCATTTATACTTACCCGTAGGAATCGCAGACAAGTACTTTATTATACGTTCGGATTGACTGTCGATTTGAGATCCAACGACCAATAAACTATGTGACTCGTTTAAAATTTCAGGTGATGTGAGTACCAAATTTGTTTTTAAACGCTGTTGCTAAAGAATCATCAAGATAGTTATTTGCTATATATGTAACTCGTTCATTGGATAAATCCTCTATCCAAGATCCATAATCTAAGGCTTGTGCAGTTACATCACGAGGTGTTTTATCTCTTTTTAACTCAACTACGACAAGATCTCCCTCTGGATTAATGCATAATATATCTATAGAATGTCCAAAATCAGTAGCAACCTGTCTGCCAATTACCAATAAGTCATTTGATAATATACCAATATCATCTTCTAGCCAATCTTCTAACCGCTCTTCAAGATCGAGCTTTTGTTGCGAGATTCTTGTTAGCTCAACCCAGATACACTCCATAGTTTTAATTTCTGATGGCATAAATCTTAAAATCTATTTCTACTATCTTTTTTATTTAGAAACAATCTCATCTTCAATATCAATCTTATCAATCTCTTGCATTATTCGATCTGTTTCCATTAATGCTACAATAATCTTCTGATAATGCTGGATTCTCTCGAAACTTAATGTTCGATCTCTCCGATCTTTTAACCATTTTTCGGCTGGCTCATAACCCCCAATAGGAAAATCCCAAGCCTTTTTGGTACCCTTCCAAAATACTGCTCGTTGTTAATCTGAATTTTTCCTAACTCTTCATTCGGATATCTTGAATCTTCACTGCTTACCATGGGCTCATCATCTTCCTCTGTATGTGGAATAAATCCAGGATCTGTTTTGGTAAGTCGTTTGGTTATCTTCATTATCCCCTTCTATTGGATATGTCGTGATAAAATCATCTACGATAGGATGTTCCAAAAGGTGTACTTTCCGTAATTCACCACCTAATTCCACTAACTTCCAAAAAGTATCTTGATCTTTTGGATATGGTACACGAGGAAAATCAATTTTTAAAAACTCTTTATATTTCTCTCTATAAGTTGGAGAATGAAGTACAGCGTAGATATAATCAAGCAAATCAATTGGTGCAAAAACACCTTTGGTATCTTCTTTTTCCGCAAGAGAACGTTAAACCTAATATTATGCTAATTTCTTTAACTATTTCAGCATCAAAGATTAGGTTTACGATCAAGATTTCCATCAATAGACTGTTGATTACTTTCTCGCTAGTAGAGATAAAAGAGGAGCTTGTTGGGGTATACCTTTTGCTAACTAAAATGATACCTATTATCTACTATATGATCGGTTAACTGAATATTACTCCAATAATCTTCAGTTGATTGTCGAGAAAATACAAAACCTAGATCTTTCACCAGATAAGCATATGGACATTACGTCCTTTCTGTCTCTTTGATAAACTTTTCGTCATAGTGAATAAATGAGTGTCAAATGGTCGATAATCCATGTTGTCAATTTTAATAGTTGAAAACTCATCAACCTTTTGTCGGACTTCCTCTTATTTTCCATCTTTTATTTTCGTTAACACCATACTTTGACTTTAGCTCATCGGGGGAGAGAACAAAAAAATCTTTAAATCCTCTTTTCTAGTTTTTTAACATCATAGTCAATAACAAAATTATCTCTCTGAGTAATAATCCCGACACTATTTACCTCAAACAAATCATCCAAGCTAAAGTACTTGTTGTATTGTTCTTCTGCCTTAAAATCCTTTTGTACAATAGAAGTACATAGGTTCAACCTTTGGTAATACATTAAATGGAATACTTTCTAAGTTGTTATTAGATAGGGAATTCATACTTCTCCTCTCTAAACCATATTTGTCATAGTGATATACTTCTGCTAAATCAGATGTAGATTCAGCTTTCTTTATAAAGATATTTATAGACACACCTTGTTGAATATCGAAGACGTTTTCATCTTTTGAACCATCGGGAGCTGTTTCATTCTTTTTAGAATTACCACTGTATATTTATTGCGAATATCTTATCTGGAATGTATCAAGTAAACTCCATCGCATAACTCCTGAAAGTTGGATTATCTAAATATCCATGCGGATTAATATATGCGACTAACTTCTTCTACCACTTGTTCTCAATAAAATGCTGACCAAACCTTACAAACTTTGCATAATCATCATTAATCCACTTAGGATTCTTTCTCTTAATTTTTCCTTTTCACCTGGTTCCTTTTTATAATCATCCATTAAATCCATTATCCAGTCACCCTTGTTAGAACTTTCACCTGCATAAGGTGGATTGCCTAGAATTGCCATTACTGGAGTATCACGTCTTAACCCTATTAGCTTGATTAGCTTCCTCACTCAGCCAACTAGCAAATAATGTCCCTGTATCAGGATGATGCTCTTCTAAAGAATTTGTCAAATATATTTTGAACCGTTCTTCACCTTCTCGCAAATATCCCGTTTCACGTAGAAGCATATCTAATTTAAGATGAGCCATAGCGTAACTAGCCATTAATAACTCAAACCCATTCAAGCGAGGAATTAAATGGTTTTCAACGTAACTTGCCCATATCCCTTCTTGTCCCTCAAACTTTTCATATATTTGGTTAATAACCTCTGCTAAAAATGTCCCTGTACCAGCGGCTGGATCTAATATCTGAACCTTATGCACCTCTTTTTCTTCCTGCCGATATCCTGTTGAAGATCGTTTGTCTTGTACATCGGTATTCACTTTCACCGTTGTCTTTGATGTATCAGCTAACCCATCAGACAAATCAAACTCATCTTTCAGAATATCATCTACTGCCCTTACTATAAAATTGACGACTGGTTCAGGAGTGTACCATACTCCTCGACTTTTTCGTAAGCTTGGATCAAATTCAGCCAAAAAGGTTTCATAAAAATGAATAATGGGATCGTTTTGCTGGGTCTTTTTTCCAAAGTCCTTCAGAAGAGCAGACACATCTGTTGCTCTAAATATATCTGCCAAAGCATCCACCACCAAATCAATTCTTTCATCCAGATCATACCCAGCTATATACTGGAATAATTTTCGTAGAAATGGATTCGTTTTGGGTATTAGTTGAGCGGCTTCTTGTCGAGAAAAAGAATTTAAAGTTGGATCCGTGAAGACGAGCCGCAAACATCCCATAAGCAATTGTCTGGGCATAGATATCAGCGAACTCTTTAGCATCTATATCATGTATTAAAACATTTTGAAATGCTTCTAATTGGTCACGTAAGCTACTATCAGCAGAAGATCCATTGTCTTCCTGCTTATCTTTTTTAAGGGCTTTTTCGATTATATTTGACAGCAATCGAGCCTTCCCTGCCATCATTTTAGACAGCTTAGCAGATGATGTAATTGTTTGGGAAGTATGAGTAGCAAAGTCTGTAATTACATCTTTAAACTGCTTGAAATTATCAGGTTTGGGATCAATTGAATCACCATCGATTTCTGCAATATTAATTGAAGTGACAAACTCACCTTCACGATACAAGTGAAAGTCCAATAATCGTAATAATTAAATTGGGAAGAGATTCCTTGTACCGCTCAAACTGCTCTTTATGTTTCTTCCTTTTAATGGTTCCCCTATGTCTTTTGCTTCAATGTACCCTACGGGGATGCTCTTCTTGGTAATAATATAATCGGGAGCACCACACTCAATTCTGGCTGGCTCATTGGTCACCAAAACATCTTCTAACAATTCATCCAACAAATTTTGAAGATCGGCTCTGTAGCTATGTTCTCTTGAAATCCCTGTTTGATAACGCTCATCTACATTGCTCACATAATCCGAGATAGTCATACAAAGTCTGCTTTATTACTTCCTGAAAATGATTTGCTATGAAAGTAATAAATTCTGACAGAAAGGAAAGAGATAGATTCAGTAGATGCTTTTTTAAAAATACATGAAGAATACAAAGATATTGGGATTGAAGAAGAAGCCTTAGAAGTAGTTGAAGTTTTAAAAAATCATCAAAACCAGTATTAGCAACCTAACTCCTACATTATTGGATCATACCTCACTAAGTCTTACCAATATTGGATTTTTAGCTCTTCGTTCACTATTTAATTAATTAATATTCATCCTCGTGCACACCTTTCAAAGAAGATCGTTAAGGGTTTTTAAGTTTAGAAATGATGCAAGAGCTAAAAAATAATTTATTCAATATTGAAAATAAGCTAATCACTATAAGTTTTGACTATTCAAGGAAAATAGTTGACTGCAATTGTGCTGATACCAATATCTTGAGAGATAGTCTAAAGTACCGAAATGGAGCTATAAATTTTCATCTGGAACAAATAATCGATTACAAGGAATGGCTTTCAGATTATCTTGACCAAAAAGATGGTTACAGTAAAGCTATGGATCTTAAATTAAATCCAAGCAGGAAGTTGAATTATCTATTTGATGATTTGATCTTCAATTTAATGTCCTTTGATGATTATTATGCTGTTTTTATCACCTATTTATTTTATGGAGAAGAGATCAGAAGTAAAGCCCAAGGATATAATCCACTCTCTATTAAAAATTCAGAATTCAAGCACCTAAGTGATATTATTTGGAAAGTAAATTGGACTGAATTTGTAAAATTAATTCGTCCTGATGAAAATTCTAGGTTGAAATACGATCCTTCAATTATTCAATCATCCGCTTCCAGTGAAGCCATCATTCAAAATGATAACAACTTTATTTTTCACCTTAGCAAATTAAGGAATGACATAATCCATAATAAGGCTTCATCGGTTAAACAGGGATCGTCCTTCAATCCTAATGAAGGAGCAAGCTTTTCTTTTAGTACACCAGCAAAATTTCAAGAACTGTTCCCCAAAGTAGATACATCTTTTGAAGATGGAATCAAATATATCATAGAGAACTTTTCCACTGGGGTTTTGGAAATTTCCAATGCACTTCTTGAAGACATTGAGAAAAATAGAAAGGTTGAAAAAGGTGAAGAGTTTATGAAATATGAATCAGAACTAGAAGATATCTAACCATCCCTTTTAAATTAAAAAATTGGTGAGTAAACAGTTCTATTAGACTGTTTTTTCACTTATATAATATATCCTGAATCTTACAACCTATTAATGACAACCAGTTCCAATGTCCGTAGTCGAAATTACCATACCTGCGCTATACCCCTACTCTTTTTAGTCCATCTTTTCCAGCGCTATTCTGGGAAGAATAAAATGTAAAACAGACCCCTTATATAATTCATTTAAAGAAAGTAGCCGTTATTGCAACAATGATAAGCGACCAAGGAAAGAATGCTACCGATAAAAGAAATATATAATATTGACAGAATGAATTTACCCATTGTCTTCCCCTCTCTTTTATTGATGACTTATTGAGTTTATTAGTTCAGGCGTTGGGGCTTCTTTAACACCTCATTGACCATGTTATCCTTTATAGTAACCATAAATAGCTCGATGGTATGGAAGGTTACTCTCCCCTCTTGAAGCTCTTCATCAAGCTCATATCGGACGTTCAGAGCATTCTCTGGGGCTTCTTGAGTCATTAACACTTGGTGATGATTTGACTCCAAGAAGAAAGAAATACAGGGATCATGTGAATTAAGTATATCCAACATGCCAATTAGATCTTGATCATCTCGATCCAGCATTTGGTAAAACACAATCATATTTCCAAGGGCTTGGAATGCATCTTCGGATGATATTGTAGGTTTTTTGGCATAGATAATATTTCTAATAAGTAATCAGTTCGTTCTTCGTGGAAGGGTTAGATAGAATTCAGCAATTACTGCTTCATACATTGAAGATATATCATGATAAGAGACATTCCGAGACTCCCGATGATCTTGTGACCTGTAACTGAGAATCAACTCACTTTTTTCTTCAATTTTGTGTTCGATTTTTGGTTGATCATTTTCTAACCAGTTTGGGAGCGATCCTGATTGATTAATAAGACGTATGATGCATCCCTACTGCCACCCTTCTTGATTCATCAAGCATGTGAACATAAGCACGTAATCGGTCAAGAAACCTTTCTGCTGAGTCACCGTTATTAATATTTTTTTTGCGATTCCATGTTCGGAATGGTGGGTGCGAAAGATTCTTACAATCGGGACAGATCTCAATGGTCTCCTTTTTTCGTAATGGCCAATCGCTTTGCCTCTCTTGTCAGGGAATACCACATATCTGGTTTTCCTGTTATGGATATCATAGTGCAAACGCTATTTCATCCGGCAAGATTGCGATGACAAGTTTGAGTAGCGAAATCTCATACGCAATTAATATGATGGGATAGGTTGGCTAGATGGCTGACTTATAATATACCAATTATTTCTTTTCTTTAAAAATATACACCAAGATAACATTATATTACTCGAAATTTGGATATTAATAATATATATAAATATGTAATATTTTAACTTGTGAGGAGGTCGAAATTAGGTTAGGCATGGCATTACATATTAAACTGCTTTTAAAGCTCTATAAGAGGTGATAACGGGTCTTATATCGTTATTTAGCGAAGGGCTTGAACCACTGATCATCAACCTTTCAATCTGTCCCCTTCCAGTTTGGTAAGATAATGTAGTTACTGAGAAATGCAATTTTGGATTATGGCTTTTCAAATATGGAGATTTCTAATTTCTAATCTTTACTAATCTTTACAATATTGATTCTTGAACTTTCATCATATGGGTATAATTAATGATGAAGGTTGTGTATAACCAATGATGGCAAACCCTTATATATCTATATAATAATGATAAATAGCTCCCAATACTTACGTATTCATAAATAAGCATAAATAAACATATTCATCCCCCTCTCCCCACTAACGGTGTAGTGGAGAGAAATCGTCGTTTTCATCAGAGAAAAATGAGATAATATTCCCACTTGGGAGTTTGTCGAGACGGTTTTTGATAACATTTGGGATAAATCTATCTGTTTCTTCCGTGCTTTTAAAACCACCGCTAATCTTAACCAGAAGACTTACAACATCAAATGGGGTCAGAGGTTGGACATATTACGAATTAAATCCATCAGATATTTGAACAACTATTCCATGAATACTGTCAAGAGAACTACATTCCAATTTTTGAAGGATTCAAGTGATCAGGATCTAACGGAAAAGCTGGAAAAATTGATGATGAGCAAAAAGCTGTTGACAAATTTGTTAGAATGCATGTTGATAGAATCCACCTGTTTTTAGATAAACATTATGAGCAACATGTTTCATTTGATACAGATTACAATTCAACCTTCGCTGATTTTATTAGAACTGACTCAGTTGTGAATTGGCATGAAGAAAGTTCATTTCGACAGAGAAAGATTATCTATCCAAATATTACAGGACTTTCATTCTTAAATTTTTGTATAAATACAATACTCGCTCAACGAAATGATGAAGAAAATATATCTCCCCAAATGCTGATCACACTGATAAAACACGATGCCATCAATATAGACTTCATCCAAGATTATATTTTCAAAACCACACGTGGGAAAAGTTTAGACTTGACATAACTGATCGTTTGTAAGATTTCATACGTTAGACCATAAAGACAAGAAGTTCATTGAGCAAAACACGTACAATTACAAACCATCTGAGACAGTAAGAAGGTATTGAAGAGATGCTGAAGAACTTCAAAATTGATTCTGATAGCGTTCCAGAAGAATTTGATACAATAACCTTAAAAATATATTAGGAGCGAAAAAAATGGATTTCAGGCTCCATATAAATGAAAAGAATACATTGCAGTGAAAACTCTATCCTTGACGGTTCACTTCGAAAGTATTTATACGTTGATGATCCTGATGAAGATGCAAACTGGTTGAACTGTCCAACTGCCACTCCCACCTATTTGGATGCTTGATGATTCGAAGATTTCAGATCTAACCGATGACCAAATTAAAGCGGTGAATTCCCTTGGTTTCTTATCTGGATCTGCAACCATCAAGTAATAAGAATGATATTAAAAACATTATATCGAACTTTATTACATATCCATATGAAGATCCAGTTGACTTCGCCGAAGTTATTGATCAGCTGAAGTGAGAAAAATACGACTAACGTATATCAACGGATCTAGGATTTATTGATCGAACTATTCAATGATACAGAGTACAGACAATTTTTAACATTTATTCTTATTGCTCAGTCGGGTACGACATACTATGACGTAATGTATGAGTTCTGTGAATACGAATATTACTGAATGATAAATCAGACTATAAGTATTGGTTCCCAGCCAATGTACAATTTTAAAACATGACACCATGTATCAACCATTTGGAGTACAGAACCAACTCAGAACGCTATTTCCCTGAATGTTTCCGATTATCTGATGAATTTCAAGAAGAAGGCTGACAAAAACTGCTGGTATGTTCTTACAATGATAATGGTAAAAAAGCGAATTGATGATTGACCAACTATCAAAATATCGGCTTGGAACGTGATGAATATTTTGTCAACATCCATGAGATGGCATTATTGTCAGTGAAGATGTAGCATTTGAAACCAAGATGCGTTTACAAAGTTTGGGGAGACTTTAGACTTTAAGCTTTCACCACCAGCAAGAATTGAAGACCTCTAATCATGTTTAAAAACATTCGGAAAGACATAAAGAAAATATATATCAATCCTCGAGATGCTGATGATTTCCTAGACAAGTTTCACCAAAAGCTCAGGGTTTACGTGAAGGATAATAAGCCCCGCAAAAGCATTAACTATGAGAAGCTAACCCATCATCTCAACTCGCTAGCTAGCAAGGCTGCAAGAGGAAGCGTTAGCAAACCTCTCCTGTATCCCAAAAAAGTCAGCAAGATCGATTCTTTGACACGCTCAATGGTAAACAGAATGACATTGAGTTAGATCCAAATCAGGAGGATATCTTTCACTTCTCTCTCCCCATTTGATGATGATTAATATTTCAGCCCCCTATCCCTAAGTTCCTTATCTTCCTTTCTCTGACAGTTCATTTCCTGACTCCTTCTCTTGACTATGTTTCTTCTGACCCAAAACCTCAGTATCAGCATCGGTATTATTGAATAAAGAATTTTCGCAATCATAATTAGGACACATAAATGTTGTGTGAATTCCCTTCTCTATTTTCAAACATCCAAACTCTATAATTACAATTGGGACAAATAGGTAGTATCTGATTGATTGACAACATTCTTTCTTGCATTATAGTCCCAAGTCCAAAACTATTCCCCGAAAGTATCTCTTCTATAATCCCTTGTACGTCATTGCAAAGATTCCTTTTGCAATCTGTCCCTAAATAATACATCCCTACAGTGAAAATGATAATCAATAAGTATTGAGTATTCAGGTATCACAACTGGAATCATCGACTAAAATCATAGATCCATAATAAACTCTGTTTTTGATACATAGTCTCTAGCAAACCACCATATAACTCCACCTGTAGCAAGCACCCCAGCAGAACCCTCTGCCACCGTACCATTCAATATCTGCTTTTTGCTCGAACATTAACTCTTCTGACTTGTTCTGATTTTTATTCAAGACAAAAAGCCAGAGTCTGTTTCAGAGAGAGTCCCACTTGTCAGCAACTTGTAATCTTGACAGCTTTCTACACAATTAACCTGTTTCTTTTAATTTAAAGCTCTTAATAACTAAATCTAGAGGTTAACACTTAAGAAAGAATACTGATCCGATGCCTTAACTAAATAAATAGGATGCATCAAGTTAGTTTATTAAAGTATACTATATTTTTTATAGTTACTTTAGTTATCACCTGAATTTTTCAATGAATCATCAAGACATGTACAATATTAAACTACTATTTCTGGCGATTTTTCCATCATTCTGATTAGTTGCGCTTCATCACTTCCTGCATCTGAACCATCTTCTCAATGGTGATGGATCTAAGCGGATACATACCTCCGATGGAAGTAGTATCAAACCCCATACTGAAAGCATATACAAGTTTTGCTCCAGCATCTTTCAAATAAAGGATTCGGTTTTGAAAAATACAGATGAAACATTACACGTGATGAAAACCTCAATGAGGGAAGGTAAGATTTGTCGTTCAGTTACGCATTAAATGTTTCAATCATGGACACTGATTCATCAACTGTGACAGCAAGAAAATGGTAATGCCGAGTAATCCAACATTAGGAGAATTTGAACCACAAAATAGGGGAATGAGTGGTAAAGTCTATATATGGAAGCTTGGAATCAGATGAAAATGTGGTTACATCGTACCCACACAAAACCGTCTGACTTCAAAAGAAACTAACATATTATAGTTAAATTCACCTTAGATATACTTTTACCATGTACAGTGTTATTTAGTTCTTGTGCAACGACAGCTTCTCCTCAGCTGAGCCTATTCAACTCAAATGATGAAAAAAGCAGATACCATTCTATTAAAAGCTCATCAAACTCCACATGAAGCTTATGAAGGTTTTGCTCGACATCTACCCGATTATGGCTTTGGCATTGAAAACACCAGTGACAAGTTAAAGGTGTTAAAAACAGGTAGGAAAAGTTTTGATGATACTGGTGGAATTGGTGGTTTTTCTGATCTTAATGCATCTGTAAGATCATCTAGATTCAACCATGATTCATATTACTGGAAATGCTGGATTAAGTGGTGCTGAATTGAGAAAGGAAACAGGTATTGAAGTTATGTTACGAGTACTTTGGAATAAGATGAATGAAATTGCACTTGATTACCCTCATGATGCAGTTTATTACAGTAGAAATTAATATTTAAATCACCAAAAATTAACATTACATTTGACTCTCAAACTACCCCAAGTTGTCTCACTGAGTATACATCGATAACATTTAAAAATGTTCAAGTATCATGGATGAGGTAGAACAGACCAAGATTGATATAGTGAAGGAAGTCCTATCCAAAATTGAAGAGAGTGACAATTTTCAGAACTTGGATGTTGGCATGTCTCAGTTAATCAAAAAAGCTAGCAAGAGAATTAAAAGATCAAACTGATTCTTCTAATTATGAAGTAATTGAAAAAGCATGTAGAGAATTGGTTAAAGATTTTTAGAATTTTTGTATAGCCCAACACTTAGTAGGGGATAATAATGTCCCTTGTATATTTAAGTACTCTTACACGTAATCCTTACCCTATAAAACACTATTCTATTCCTCTGCCTTATCTTTCATTTCATCCTTTTCTTTATTGGAGACGATGGTAATCGAAACTACACCTATTGTATCAGATTAGCTCGCATAGCTTTTCTAGACCGCTAACACATCATCTACCCTTCCTTTTCCATTTAACCGTCTTAGAACTACTATTAAAAACTCAATCAAAAATAATGAAAGGGGGATGGCAAATTATCATTGATTAATAAAAAAGGATATTATTGTACAACTTTTCTGCATTTCTGTGCATTTCCATGCATTTGGGCTCTTTAAAAGAAATGGTATAAAGCATAAAAAAAGCCCTTTATATCAAGATAAGGAACTTTTCTATTATTTGGTCGAAATGTAATAGGTAACACATATGCCTTATATCTTTGAAGGCTCTTACAAGCTAAGGTAGAAGGCTTAAAATGCATTATGTATATTTTTTTCTCCCCCTTGATATTGACAAAAATCCGTAATTTGAAAAACTCGATATTTCAACACTTTTTCCAAAAAAGTAAAAGAAGTAAATCATTAAGGTCTATATCTTTTCATTTCTCAGTTAATTAATTATCCAATTATACCTCAATTATCACTGAATTTATTAAACAAATAAGAACCCCGATTTTTAGTCCATATCAATTTTATTAAGTTGATATCACTAAGTAAAAGCACCAGTTTTAGAATATTAGGATTATTATCTATCTCATCTCTAACGATTTGAGATAGCAAAACTCCAATTTTTTCAGAAGAAGACCTAAAGGTCTTAAAAAAAGCGGCTATTTATTGCAGAGTCTCAACCTTCGATCAAACAGTCACAAAAAATGATCAAAGCTCACATGACACTCAAAAACAATTATGCAAGGGATGGCTATCTGAAAAAGGATATGAGATTTATGACGTGTATTCAGACACTAAATCAGGGCGTGATTTAGATCGACCTGAGCTTCAGCGCTTACTTGAAGATGCCGAAGCAGGTAAATTCGAATTAATTGTAACCACACGTTTAGATCGGATAAGTCGCAGTGTCAAAGATTTCCACAATTTAATTGAAGATCTAAATAAATGGGATGTTGATATTTCTTTCGTTACTGAACCTATTGATACGACTACCTTAATGGGACGGACCATGAGAAATATACTCATGGTTTTTGCTCAATTCGAAAGTGATATGAATTCGAAAAGAACAAAAGAGCAGAGAGCTACCGCAATCAAAAATGGACACTGGACGGGAGGTTATATTCCGTTAGGATATGACAGAAAAGAAAATAAGCTCCTAGTAAATGAAGAAGAAGCAGAAACTGTAAATTACATTTTTGATCTATATTTAAAACACAAATCTGTACCAGAGATTAGGGAAAAATTAAATAACCAAGGCTATAGAAATAAACAATGGCGTACAAAAAAAGGCACTATCCGGGGCGGTAGTAAATTTACAAATGATGCCCTATATCGTATTCTTGATAGGCGACTTTATATCGGGGAGTTAGAATATGAAGGAAAATATTTTGAAACCCAATTTGACTCAATAGTTGAAAAAGAAAAATTCAAGAAAGCTAAAGAAATTCGTTCTGCAAATGATAATCAATCTAAAAAATACACAAAAGGTAACTCCCCTAACTTACTTGAAGGTATAATAAGTTGCGGACTTTGCGATTATTCAATGACACCTTATTATGTAAAAAGAGATGGCCGCACTAACCATTATTACAGATGTGTAAAAAAGAATAAACAGGGTAAGTCCAAAAACCATAACCCAAAATTATTACCTCATCAAACTGTTGATGATTTTGTACTTAGCACACTAAAAGCTTTTCTCGAACAGCCCAAACTATTAGAAGCTTTTAAAGAGAGAGTGGAGTTCAATTCTGAAGACAAAATTGGAGATCTAGAATCAGAACTTCATGGTGTTCGCAATAATAAGAAAAAGGTCGTATCAAATATTAATAAGATCCAAGAAACTATTCTAAACGATATGACCACCAAAGAACTGTGGGATGAAAAACTAACAGAACTAAAAACACAGCGTGATAACCTTGACTCTGAAATAAGAAGAATTAAAGAAGAGTTAGATCAAATAAAGAATTCCCGAATTATTGATACATCCTCACATATCGAGATTATTAAAGAATTCAATAAAGAATTAGACAATAGAGATTTAGATGAGCAAAAAGAATTAGTCCAAACTCTGATTCGGGAGGTAGAATCAAATGTTGTAAGTAATGGTAGAGGAAATAAAGATGAGGGAGAAATAATCATCTCATATATATGTGATGAATGGCTTGAAGCAGAATGGCAAGAAATAATAAAGTGCGATACAGATAAGCAAAATGACCTATCTGTTCGCACTTCATTATGTGATGGCTCCCCGGGTAGGATTCGAACCTACGACCCATCGGTTAACAGCCGATTGCTCTGCCGCTGAGCTACCGAGGAATATATCTCTTTTAAAAGATCTTTCAACCGTTTCAAAGAGAGCACAAATATAATAGATTAAGGCAACTCAAGTCAAGAATTTTTTTTAGCTTTTTTCATACTTAACTTTTTCCAAAATAAGTCCCTGTGAAGCGGCGCCGTGACCGTTCTTCTGCTTACTTGGGATTTTCAATCATATCCTCAAATTCCTGGACTGTTCGTTTGCCCTTCCCTACCTCTATCATCGTGCCTACCAACCTGCGTACCATATGTCGGACAAAACGGTTGGCTTCGATATGATAACATAGCAGATACTGATCTTCAGTAAAAGACGAATGCATGACTTCACAAACCGAATCCGGATTTTCGTTATCTGGCTTTGTAAAACTGTCAAAGTTATGTGTGCCTTCAACTTTTTGTGCGCAGTAATGCATCGCATCCAAATCCAGATCATCGAGCACCATCTCCGATACAGACCTTAGCAGCGGAGCCGGCCGGCGTATTATTTGATACCGGTACCGACGCGCCGTAGCATCAAACCGGGCATGAAAATCATCCGAAACCTGCTTTATATCCCAAACGGCTATATCGTGCGGCAGCACGCCCAAGAGGGCATACAATATTCTGTCAGAATCAAGTTCATCGGGATAATCAAAATGAGCAACCTGCTCCTCGGCATGTACTCCACTGTCGGTTCGTCCCTGGCCGATCACATCAATGGGCTGAGGTAAAATTTGGGATAGCGCAGACTCGATCTCTTCTTCCACCGTATTGCTATTCGGCTGCTTTTGCCACCCGCTGTAACGGGTGCCCTCAAATTCTATCGAAATCTTATATTGGGGCATGGCTAAAATGTTATCCTTAGATTGGCAACCAGTCCATCAGCATATTGATAAGGGGACAAAAACAGCGAACTACTCACGTTTGATTTCTGCTTTTTCTTGGCACGATTATAGGCACTGATACCGCTAATAACCCTATTCACAACCATCAATCCCAGTAGTGCAGGCAATTGCTGATCTATGCGCTCAAAACGACTGCGCAAATCGCGATATTTCTGTCGCTCAGCCCGGTCCGACCACTGCCAGCGATTTTGAGGCACATCGTCAAAAAGCTGATCCCAATTTCGGCTGCGAGCCTGAAAATCATTATAGGCTTCCAGGCTGTTATAATCCCCAACAGCCAACTGAAACTGCCGGCTTCGTCCCTCAATCGGAACACCGGCATGCTGACGCCCGTAGGCAAACCAATTCTGCTGCAGATTGTTCGAGTGGATCGAAAAGCCAGCGAAACTTAAAATCAAAACAGCATCGGCGGCAAGGTGATACTGCCCACGCTGCCAATTATCCTTATCTATATGATGGTGTCCCCAACCGGGTACGGCCAGCGATTTTAGGAATGCTATTTTGGGATCAGGTTGTTGCGCCAAAGACCGGTCAGCACTTGCCGTAACAAATGCTATTAGTAGCAACAAAACCGGTATATACTGGCGCATAATCAGGGGGATTATTTTCGTTCTCTATCCCAATGTCGGAAAATAGATATGCTAAATCCAGCCATCAGCAAAAAGGTACCCAGCCACACTACAGAAATAAACGGTTTTTCCTCAGCAACAAGCAGCACCCATTGCTCTTCAACTTGCGTATCGATACCGCGTATTTTAAGATCAATACCACCATTTGAGGGATCCACGCTTGTAAACTGAATGCTTGCATCCTCATAACCGGGTATGGAAATAGGCGGAGCGTAAGTCCAGTTTTCTCCATCCTGCACATAGATAGAAAACAATGGTCGAAGCGGTACCGAAGAATCACTTCCCCGTTGTGTTAGTTCAAGGTTGGCCCGGATAGCTACTATCGTGCTGTCTTTCAACTGTTGATTTTCCACTTCAACATAATCGTCAAAACTAAGATCAAATTCTCCCACTTTTATAGTTTCGCCGCGTGCAATACTTACTTCCTGCACCTGGACAGAATCCTCTTTTGTTGAAGCATTGCCCCTTCGCTTCTCTGCAGCTTCTTTGGCCTCTTCATTTCTTCGCTCTACAAACGAACTTCCCGCTACATACAAATAGATATCACTCATTAAACCAGTCCGTACATCCGGATCAACTGACCATTGGATATCAGATTGCGAAGAAGATGACAACATCGGATACACCTGTGGGTTCAATACAAATTGCTCTCCTTCCCCATCAGCCGGCTCAAATTTTATACGATACTCCTGCTGGCCTGGGCGCTCCTGATTCTTAAGGGTATATCCTTCATAGGTGACTTTATAGCGATCATCAACAACCTTGGGCTTATTAAGTTTTAATTCCAAAAAGTTCACCTTCTGTGTTTTTTGGAAGCCCTGCTCATCAGTTACTTCGCCACGCTCAATGGCGGCGTTATATTTTTTAACGGAATCATCTAAAAGCATTTCGTTATAGGCTGATGATGCCAATATTCCAAGCAAAAGAACTCCAAACCCAACATGACTTAGTGTTCCACCAATAAGTAACGGCTTTTGACGGACCAGTCGATATATAATCACCGAATTCCCAATCACAGCAAACCAAGCTGCCAAGAGATAAACCATATAATAGATATCACGAACATCTCCTATAATGATGGTAGCCAGTGTTGCAACACAGCTTATTGCAACCGGCCACAACAAGTCAGCGGCCAGCGACTCTGCGTCTTGGCGTTTCCAGAATAAAAACTGCCCCAATACCGTCATGATAGCAGCAATAATAGCCAGCGGCATCGTCCATTCGTTATAAAAGCTGACTTCAGGTGGCGTAGGATTTTCTACAAACAAGCGCCCGATAATCGGTGAACTCGTTCCAAGAATTATCACCAGACCAATCAAGAATAACATCATCGCCCCCGCAAAGGTCATAAACTCGCGGCTCAGCAATTTTGACTCATTTTCCTGGGATGGCAGCTCTTTATATCGATAGAAAAACAGGCCCAATCCAATGATCGTAACAGCTCCCATAAATACAACGAGCTGATTATAAAGCCCTAAATCAACAAAACTGTGCACGGAAGAATCAGCCAGAATACCGGAACGCGTCAAAAAGGTCTCATAAACAATAGCTACATAAGCCAAAATCGCAAAAATGATAGAGGCCTTTTGCGAGGTCGAGCTTTTACGCTGGATAATCATGGTATGGATGCCTGCAGTCCCCAGCAGCCATGGTACAAAAGAGGCATTTTCAACAGGATCCCAAGCCCAATATCCGCCAAATGAAAGGGTGACATATGCCCAGTATCCGCCCAGAAAAATGGCTGTTAAAAGGGCTACATTAGCACCCAGGGTCCACGGCAGCGCGGGACCTACCCACTCATTATATTTACGCTTCCAGAGGGCGGCCATCGCAAAACAGTACGGCACCGTCATCATGGCAAAACCAGTAAATAAGATAGGCGGGTGAATCATCATCCAGGGACTTTTAAGCAGATCGTTCAACCCTTTCCCATCCTGCGGTACAAAATCGGGATTGGATTGCAAAAACGGAGCGTTGGGCATGGCTTCAGCCAGCGAGCGGAATGGTGAAGCTCCCAGCTGGAAGTCACCGATAGAAATTCCTGAGACCATTGACAATAAGAAAATCTGTGTTAGCGTCAGGAAAAACAGTACCGGCCCGCGGTATGGTTCGTCAGTCCATTTCATCAATCCCAGCCCAATCATGATGGAGAACAAAATCCATAGCATAAAACTACCCTCCTGTCCGCCCCAAAAGGCTGATATCAGGTATTTGAGCTGTAGATCACTGCTGGTATAATTATAGACATAATAGAAATTGAACTGGTGCGTAAGAATGATATAGAGTAGCAGTCCAGATGCAATCAGCAGAAAAAATCCCTGTAAGCCGAACAGCCAATTCGATATTTTAAAGTGCTTATAGGTATCGTTCCGGGCATATATAAAGTATCCAATAGCCGCCAGTATCGCACTTACCAATGCGGCATTAACAAAAAGGTCTCCTAAAAATCCAATCATGAAGTGTTAACTATTTTGAGGCTGTTGCTCTTTCAAATTCGGCCTCATCGGTATTATTATATTTAGAAGGGCATTTCATCAACATATCATTGGCATAAAAAACGCCGTTTTGCATCTCACCGATTACAACCAGCTGATCAGCCTCTTCGAAATTATTGGGCTTGGGCTTGGGATAAACAACCCGGCGAACATTGCCGTCCTCATCTTCCATATAAAAGGAAAACTGCTTGGTTTCCATAGAAAATCCATAATCTTTAGAATCATCCCACTTACCTACCACATGGGCGCCTTCCATTCCAGCAGCCTGTTCAAAATTTACGTACGTACTGATGCTGTTCCCAAAGTTATACATCAGCAGTGATGTAAACCCGACAATAGCAATTATTCCGATAATCAGCTTAGGCTTCATGACGTTCCTTCTACGTTAGACTTTTCAATTTCTTTTTCCAGTTTATTCACTTTCTTATCTACCCGGATGATAAAAAACAGAAGCACAAACCAAATAATGAGGCTGACCCCAAGTACAATAAATATGAGGTCGTACGAGGCCGCCGTTTGAATGAGCGGACTTGCCTGATCCAGTCCGGCCGTACCATCCCACTTTTGGGAGTAGCTTTCTGTCAATGTATCAACGACAGCAACGGTATCTTCTTGTGCCTGAGCTGGTAAAAATTTCATGTTCGTTGTTGATCAGTTAAATACTTTACAGTTTTGTAGCGATTCACAATATCATTCAACCAAATGGCGAGTCCAATAAATCCAATTACCGCAGGATAGAAAATATATCGCAGTTCAGGGGCCGTAATTTCACTGAATGCGGGATTTCCATCCGCTCCCGGATGCAGGCTTGGTAACTGACGTGGAATGATATACAGCAAAAACGGGATGGTGGTAGCAGCAAATACGTTAAATACAGCCGCAATCTTAGCTCTTTTCTCGGGATTATCAAAAGCAGTTCGCAGCACAAAATAGGCCACATAAATCATCATTCCCAACGCCGAAAGGTTCATGCGAGGTTCAGCAAACGTCCACCAGGTTCCCCAGGTAAAACGCGCCCAAATTGATCCGGTTAACAATCCACAAATTCCAAAAATAAGCCCTATCTGCGTTGCGGTTTCGGCTTTGCGATCGAACTTCATGATTGGGTTGTTCAAATAGCGAATACTGTAATAAAGTCCCGCTGCAAAACAGACCGACATGGTAAGCCACATGGGTACATGCAAAAACAGGTTACGCGCCGACTCTTTAAGAATAGGGATATCGGGAATGGGAATCAGAAAACCGACACTGATAACAGCCGTCATCCAGACAGCAACAATATATTTCCAGGGTTTTAATCTCATGAACAAAAAAATTACCTCGATACGAGGCGGATGATTATGAAAGCCTGATAATATACGAAATCTGTATTGGAAAAATTAGTCTTTTCGCCTTAGTCTTTCCGGAATTTTACCTAAGTTTACATCAGATAAATAAACTGATATAAAGTCCAACTACTATGGCTAATCAAACTTCAAATAGATCCATTACACTAGAGCCCAGCTGGAGAAATCACCTGCTCGGATATATCCTTTCGGTATTATTCATTCCTCTTTTTGGAGTTGGTTTGATAGGGCTATATTGGGTTTATAAGAGACAGAAAACATACAAGTATACATTTACCGACACGAAGATTTCTTCGCAAGATGACAAATATCAGCGCAATATTGACCTGGTAAATATCGAAAGTGTATCTGTACAACAAAGCTGGCTGCAAAAGAAAACGTCTATTGGAGATATCAAGCTTGAAACTACAGCTACCTCAATGACTCTTCGCGGCATAGCTGATCCGTTCGCTTTAAAAGATACCCTTGAAAAAGCGATCTCTATCCAAAAAGAACTTCAAAAAAAGGAAGAACATACAAAGCCCGAACAACCCGACCGCGGTCCCGGTACGATGGAACGCATGGATTATTTAACGGGACTGTGGCAACAGGGACTTGTTTCGGATGAGGATTTTGAAAAAGAGAAAAAACACTTTGAGTAGCCTTTCAGCTACTTCAGTGCCTGCGCAACAGATTTCTTGGTGTGCTTTTCTTGATATGATTGTTCCTGCTGGGTAATTGTATAATGCCAGATCATTCCTATCACCGACAGCCCCAATGCAAATACAACCATCGCCTGCTGAATGCTAAGCCAACCATTCTCGAGAATCCACGAAGCCATTAGAACTGATGCCGATTGCGCCAGCGTAAACAGCAACCATTCGGTGCTAAAGATACGCCCTCTAAAAGTATCGGGGGTGCGACGCTGTAATAACACCGTACTCATCACCCAGTTAGCTCCGGACGCAGCATGAGCGATAAAAACAAAGAGCAACATCAGGCCTAAGCTGGTCGTAAGTCCAACTACTGAATACATTAATCCGGCAAAAATCATACAAAATCCCATCGCCCGCACCCAACTACTTTCCTGATTAAAAATTCGTCGCCCAACCACAGGACCAATGCCGGTTCCTACACCCCGGGCCGAATAAAGCAGTCCAAGTCCGACACTGCCCATCATCAACACATCCTCAGAAACTAAAATAAGCATGTAGGTCAACGCACCCAGGAACATGGTAAAACATCCCTTAGCCAGCGTAGGACGTAATACTTTGTGCGTGCGTAACAGGTACTGAAATCCCTCTTTTATTCCAGTTAATGGATTGCGAGTGCGCTTGCGCTCGGCCGCATCCATCTTCTTTTGCGGAATAATGGCCCGGTAAATAAACCAAGCTGACAGTACATAACTACACGCATTGATAATAAATACAAGATCAGTACCCAGCCATGCGGTTGCCAGCCCTCCAATCCCCATGCCAATTGTAAAAATAATGCTCCAGCTCGCCGCTGATAATACATTGGCATCCACCAGCTCTTTTTCTGTAGTAACATTTGGGATCGATGAGGTTTTAGCAGGCTCAAAAACAGCCGATAACATCATCTGAAAGGCCGTTAACACATACGCTAGCCAGAGGGTCTCGTATGATACCACCAGCAATAATCCCAAAACGATAACACCGCGCAGCAGATCACAAAGAATCATCAATTGACGCCGGTCAAAACGGTCTGTAATATATCCCGCAAAGGGAGAAAAGGTGGCCAGGCTCATCATCTTTACCACGATAATAAGCCCCAATAAAAATTCCGAATCGGAATATTTGGTGATAAGCGCATAAACGGCTAAGATCCCAAACCAATCCCCAAAGTTGGATACAATCTGGCTTAACCACAACCGGCGATAGTTTTGGTTGTTTGAAACCAGATCTATGTATGGTCGTATCTTTTCAAGCATAAATTCTTTTTGCCACAGATAAATCTGTGGTCTATAATTTTAAAGCTCACTTTAAGTGAGCTTCCAAAAGATATATTCAGCCTGATGATTCATCTTCAGGCTTATGGTTGATTTTTAAAATTTGTAAGCCCTCTCAATAAAAATTAGAAAAAAACTTAAAATAGTTGATCTAACTCAATCAAGGAGTTTTTCTCCCTGCAGAACAGGGAGAAATCAAAAGTGGGTCAATAAATTATCGAGCAAGCTATTGGTTATCTGTTATTCGTAAATTACCAACCTTACCAATAACAAATAACTATTAATTCAAAACTATTTAACCCCCGTACTACCAAAGCCCCCATCGCCGCGTTCGGTTTTGGAAAGGATTTCGACTTCACCTACCTCCGCCTGAATCACGGGCGCAATCACCATCTGGGCGATACGGTCTCCGTGATTGATGGTAAATTCCTTCATCTCCCAAATTTACCGCCAGCATTTTCAACTCACCACGATAGTCTGCATCAATAGTTCCGGGTGTATTTAACATGGTAATACCGTGACGATAAGCCAATCCGCTTCGGGGACGCATCTGTGCTTCATATCCCTGTGGCATAGCCATTTTCAATCCCGATGGGATCAACTGCCGCTCACCCGGCTGCAGGGTAATCGGTTTTTCAAGAGCGGCGCGAATATCCATCCCCGCCGCAAATTCTGATTCATAGGAAGGAAGAGGTAAATCCTCAGCGTGAGCTAACTTCTTAAACTGTATCTTCATTAGTTATCTGCGTTCTTTTTTATAATCAATAAGTTGCACTTTAACATTGCCCAGCCAAACCTTGGCGTGAGCTTCGGCGGGGACTCGCAAATCATCAGCGACATACCACGCCTTATATTTTCCTCGAAATCCAAAAGGGCCGTCAATATCTGCATCTCCCTCACTAAAATATGTTTCAACAGGCTTATCAAAAGCATCGTATTTACGCATTACCGTTTCGGTGCTATTCATAGCATTTATGTACCCTTTTTCGCGCTCCAAATATACCGGCAGGCGATAGTTTTTACCGGTTCCTGCAAAGAGCCGTGAATAATAGAAAATAAGCTGACCCGAACTTGAAGGCTCAGTTAGCGCCAGAGTGTCAACCGGGGTCATATTCTCTAAGACATACACTTTCTCGTTTTCATAATCATACTCATATACTTCTGCCTCAAACTCATTCTCATCCACATCATCCCGCCAGTAGAGCTTTGTGTATGGCGTACTGTCGGTTTCTACCATAAAGGTGTTATAGTGATTTTCCTCTTCCCCGACAAAAGGGATCCCTGAATTTGACGTTATAACTGTTCGGAGCCACCAGATTTTTTGTCCATGATAAGTAGTATCCTTTATTATTGTTGTTTTCACCTCACCCAGCTTAAAAAAACCGAACTTTACTTTGTAGGTGAACACCTCCTTCCACTGCACCAATTCTTCCATAGTAGGCGGCCTGTCGGGATGGTCATATGTCAGTAGCGAATCTTGTGCCTGTACGTCCGATGGGAATGCCAACCCACCAACTAAGCAGATAATAGCAAATCCAGTAATAGCAGACTGCTTCAATATTTTCAAAATAAAATCGTAAATTTGTTTTATATAAGCGTCCAAAGTTCCCTATTATATAGATGAAATTGAAATATTATTAGAAGTATCTTACAGGAATTTTCGTTTATGTTATCAACCAAATTTTCACAATACTTAACTCTTTTATTTTTAGCAGGATTCCTGATTGTTGCAGGATGTTCTAAAAGTAATGATCAGCGGGAATTTGAAAACCAATCACTTTCTGCCCCAAGTAACTTTACTGCTACTCCAACCCAAGGAGAAATTACTAATAATGACCCCGATGACTGGCGTATTAGTCCCATGTACAGGGGATTAATAAATATAGGTACGGGTATCTCAAGTTTTCAGCCTCCCTATCCGAATCCAATGGATTTTAATCAGAATTTAACGATCAACATCTACCTCAGTAATATAGATAACCTTGACCGTTTAGAAGTGTATTCCTTTGAGCTCGTTTCGGAGGCAGGAAAACCCCCAATAGCCGTTCGCGATGATATCTCATCACCATCTCTGGTAACAATCCAACTAAATGGACAAGAAATTTCTGGTAAATCGGGTGGAAGTCAAGCCAACGGTCTCTACAGAATTCGCATCCTCGACGGCGATCTAAATGTGATTACTTACGGGGATATAAAAATTGGCTCCGAGTAAGTTGTTAAAGAGCAATCTCCCTCCTATTTTCAAGCTCTTTCAAAAGCAAACACACTATGGGCAAGCATAAAATAACCAAAACCGAAAAAAGAGTGCTCGAACGACTCATCTTTCCGGAAAAATTCCAGGTTATTATGGAGGAAACGGGATTGCTGCAGGGAGAACTGCGCGATGACCTGATTAACCTGCTAAGTTTTGGTTTTGTAGAGGCCTATGAACGCAGCGGCAACAAAATTGCCCTTACAAGTTTTTATGATACTGATAACCTGCAGGATTTTACTTTTCAAGCAACTAGCAAGGGACTTGCAGAAATAAAATCGAACTGATTATGAAATTTGAAGCTGTATTTGATGAATCTACTACGGAACTGGAAATTGTTGAAGATGCCAACGAGGTTATTTTCGATGATGAATCACAATCTTATGAGTTTCACCGCCAGGAAAACGGGCGTTATTTGCTCCGAATGGGAACAAGACTTTACAAAATCGATAATGTATCATATGACAAGCATACAGTAACGTTTACCCTCAATGGCAACTGGCACTCAGTGGATGTTCGCAATGAACAGGATCTGTTACTGGATCGCATGGGATTCAAAACGGTCGGAGAAATTGGCGAAGGAGAACTCTACGCCCCCATGCCCGGTAAAATTCTGGAAGTACTGGTCGAAGAAGGCGATGAAGTAGAACTCGGCGACCCAGTTGCTATTCTGGAAGCCATGAAGATGGAAAATGAACTCAAAGCTCCCATCAAAGGCATAATATCATCTATCGATGTAGAACAGGGAGACTCACTCGAAAAAGACGCTCTAATCTTAGAAATAGAAGCAAGTGGATAAATTTGTAATTGAAGGACCTACCCCTCTCCAAGGCACTATTCCAATCAGCGGATCAAAAAATGCAGCGTTGCCCCTTATGGCGGCAGCTATTTTAGGTGATTCGCCTACGACCATCACAAACGTACCAAAACTTCGCGACATCTATACCTTTAATAATGTGATTCGCGTTACCGGTTGTCGTGTGGATTTTGATGAGGATGAGGGCGTACTCACTATTGATTCCAAAAACTTAACACACTACGAAGCTCCCTATGAACTCGTTCGAAAAATGCGAGCTTCGTTCTATATGCTGGGTGCCCTGCTCGGCAAGTTTGGCGAAGCCAAGGTATCATTGCCCGGCGGCTGCGCGTGGGGACCGCGTCCCGTTGACCTCCACCTCGATGGCATGCGTGAAATGGGCGCTGATATCCAGCTCGATCAAGGATACGTGATTGCAAAGGCTCCCGAGGAGCTGGAAGGGGGTACCTTCAGACTCGAACCCAGCAGCGTTGGAGCAACGGTAAACCTCGTATTGGCATCCGTCTTGCGAGCCAAAGAATTTACGATCAAAAATGCCGCCAAAGAACCGGATGTAGTGCTGCTCTGCAAAAAGCTGGCCGAAATGGGGGCCGATATTGAAGGTATCGGCACGCGCACCTTAACCATCCGAAAAGTAGACAGCCTTCAGGGGATTACTGCCCGTAACGCTTCTGACCGCATTGAAACCGGCACTTTTATGATTGCTGCAGCTATGCATCCGCAATCAAACGTTACGCTTACCAATGTAGATGTTGATGATCTCGGACATTTTCCTGAGACCTTCCGTGAAATTGGCGCTGAAATGACGATTAACGGTGAGTCTATTCACATTCAAGCACCAAAAGAGATCAATCCAACTTCAATAAAAACAAAAGTGTATCCCGGCTTCCCTACCGATCTGCAGGCGCAATGGGCCACCATGATGACACAGGCAAACGGAGAATCAAAAGTAACGGATACGATTTATGACGATCGCTTCAGCTACGTGCCCGAATTGGTGCGATTGGGAGCCGATATTGATGTAGAGAAAAACACAGCTCACATTAGTGGTAAAACTGAATTAAAAGGAGCTTCGGTGATGAGTACCGACCTGCGCGCCAGCGTAAGTTTAGTTCTGGCCGGCATGGTAGCCAAAGGAAAAACGGATGTGCTGCGAATTTATCATCTTGATCGCGGCTACGAGGATCTGGAGGAGAAACTTACCAATGTTGGGGCTAATATTACACGGACTCAACAAGAGGAGTAAAACTCCAGCAAAAAATATCCTTCACTCACTTTAGATAATCCATCGGATCAACAAATTCGATGCGTGGCGAATCTTTAAGAAGCGGACGTATAAAAGGCGAATGGCCGGCACCAAACATTATAAAAATACGGTCGCCCGGCTCGGCAATTTTCATCAGGTTTGCAAAAATGCGCAAATTTCTCCGGTGATAATCGGCCGTCACATCCGCCCCGACAAAAGAGCTGTCATCTGCCAAGGATAGTGACCGCACATACGGTTCGTGATACTTCTTGACACTTTCTTCGGTATTCATGTACTGATACAACTCAAGCAAGGTACCATTTTGTAATAAGCTGTCTTGAGTTGAAATATGATGACCGTTTTGATACCTCTCAAAATATTCTAAAAATTCGGGCTCATGCTCCTTTGCAAACTCCATCACTTTACCCATCTTCATGGGTATATAATGATCTACGGCATATAAATGATCATGATTTAGCCTATTGGCCAGCTTAAATCCAATTTGAAACTGCTCGCTACGCTTCGATACAAAATCACCGGTCGAAAACGTATCAAGTTTACCAGCTCGAAACTCTTGGTAGAGTGAATCAAAAGCTGACTGATGCTTCATTTGAACTTCCAGGGCCACCTTATTAGGATTGAAGTCAGCCAACGCATCGCGGATCTCCTTTAGTTCTTCCTGCTTTTCATCCGTCAATACATCGGGAACTTTCATATTTATCGCATCCCTCCCGGGATTATCAAGATGGGTAGTCCCCAAAAATAGTACCTTAATAGGCTCTTGGTCTTGTGCCTGCATCGGCATTACAGAGACAGTGAACAACAATATTAGGAAGGGTAGCAACTTTGTTATATCAATATCAGAAAGAAATTTTTGCATCGGATTCATCCTAAAAAGTATTTTTTAAAAGAGAAACAGTGCGTTAACTCTTACGCAGTAGAATAAAAAATGTTAAAAATATTCCAATCACTTTCATCTGAGCCCCTTATCGTATATAAAATTTATTAATCCATCCTTAGCGAACTCCATTTCAAAATTTCCCGTTTACATAATAGCAAAACTACTTGTATATTAATGTGATACTTTTTTACCAAGTATTCAGAGATATTAAAAATTTAGGTTTACCTTTTGCAGCATATTATTTATTCACAAGCACTATTTAAGATTTTATTCACTTTTCGAAGGCATTTGAACTTCTTTTTGAAGAATGCGGCGAAGTTTATGAACTCGCTAATTTCTTGTGATAGTCTTCTGCAAGATATACCCTCCTCTGAATACGACCTTATTACACAAACAAATTTTTCTCCTAACAGGAATTTTAATTTAGCGGTTGCTGAAATCCCGCTAAGACGAACGAACTGTAAGACTGTTGTTACTATGAACACTTTTGATTTACTGATCAGGATTATACGTCCGGAGGACAGCAACTGCGTGAAAGAAGAATATTTCAATGAAAAATCAAATCATTATTCACGCTTCGGGAAAGCAGACCCGGATAGCTTTGCTGGAAAACGGCGAACTTGCCCAACTTTTTATAGAATCTGATGAAAACCAGCGTACGGTAGGTAATATATACCTGGCGAAAGTCCACAAGGTGATGAGCGGTATCCGTGCAGCATTTATTGACATGGGTACTCCAAAGGATGCTTTTCTGCACTTTTCTGATGCCGGCGATCATCTGAAAGAATATGTTCAGATGCTTAACGGACGTGATGCCATTCACAAGAATGTGCGCGATGAGCTTAAAAAGACGGACTTTGATCAGATATCCAACTATGAAAAGCAGAACTGGGCGGGAAAAATTCTAAATCCCGGTCAAAAGCTGTTGGTTCAAATTGTCAAAGAACCTATTGGCTCCAAAGGTCCGCGTATCTCAACGGATATAACTGTAGCGGGTCGTTTTCTCGTGCTTATTCCCATGGGAGATTACGTAGCCGTATCCCGTAAAATTAATAACTATAAAGAGCGTCGGCGCCTTAAGAGCATCGTAGGCTCTATGGTACCCGATGGATTTGGAGTTATTATTCGTACGGTTGCCAAAGGACAGGATGAGCAATCTATAGAGGATGATATGCGTGATGTGCTCAAGAAATGGGAGCGCATTCTGGAGCGTCTTGAAACAGCTGATCCTCCTGAGCTTCTTTACAAGGATCTTGATATGACCGAAAGTTTGGTTCGTGATCTTTTCGCCAAACAATACGACCGCGTTCTGGTTGACGATCCCGAGATGCACAAAAAAATTAAATCGTATGTCAGCCAGGTTGCACCGCAGATGCTTCCCAACGTAGAGCTTTATAAGGGACGTGAACACATCTTTGATTTCATGAAGGTTGCAAAGGACGTGGATTCAATATTTAGTCCACGCGTTCGCATGCCATCCGGTGGATACCTCATATTTGAACAGACTGAAGCCATGTATGTGGTGGATGTAAACTCCGGCCCTTATGCTGCCAAGGAGAAACAGGAAGACAACTCACTAAAAACAAACCTTGAAGCAGCACGTGAAGTTGCCAAGCAGTTGCGCCTGCGAGATATTGGTGGAATTATTGTTGTTGACTTTATAGATCTGCGCAATGATAAAAATCGCAAGAAAATTTATGATGAGCTTAAAAAAGAATTCAAAAAAGATCCCGCCAAGACCAATGTTATTGGTATGAGCGACTTTGGGCTTGTCCAAATTACGCGCCAGCGAATCCGGCCAAGTGTGGTTAACTCCGTATCAAAAGTGTGCCCTACATGCGGTGGATCGGGCAGCGTAGTCACAAAAAATACGATTATTGCCGATCTTGACGCATGGCTAAGCAAGTTCCGTACTACTACCGATTATCGTGCCGTTGATATTTATATCAACCCTTACCTAAAGGCATATCTGGAAAAAGGATTACTTAGCATCCGTCGAAAATGGATGATCCGTTATTGGCTAAAAATTACGCTCGTCGCAGATGATTCTATTTCATTGAACGAATATAAAGCAACCATCGCCGGTTCCGATATCGACATTACGGATGTGGTTATGCAGGAGAACAACATCGATGAGCTTATTGCTAACGAAACAAGTGAATTGGATGCTCTGGATGACCGCCCGGGTCGTGGCGACCTGGATTATTATAAGAAAGAAAATGGATCTGGTGGACGTCAGAAACGAGACAAGCGTAAGCCGCGTCCATCTCGCTCAGGAGGAAGTTCTAAATCGAAGTACTATAAGTCTGACTCCTAAACGATATATCTTAATCCCAAAAGAATTGAAACAGAATAGCATTTAATGAGTTTACCTGAGATTAAAGCAACAACAGTATTAGGCATTATCCACAATGGTGAGGCTGCCCTCGGTGGCGACGGTCAGGCAACCATGGAAAATACCGTGATGAAAGCTACCGTTAACAAAGTGCGGCACCTTTATGAAGGCAAAATTGCTGCCGGCTTTGCCGGGTCTACAGCCGATGCCTTTACGCTTTTTGAGAAATACGAGGAAAAACTAAAGCAGTATAATGGTAATTTAAAACGCGCCGCCGTTGAGATGGCTAAAGAATGGCGGCAGGATAAATTTTTACGAAAACTTGAAGCTCTTTTGGTCGTAATGAGTAAAGACCAGGCTCTGCTGATTTCGGGTCAGGGTGACGTTATTGAACCCGATGATCAAATTTTAGCTATCGGCAGCGGCGGAAGCTTTGCGCTTGCTGCTGCACGGGCATTAAAAGCGAATGCTCCCGATCTGTCAGCCCGTGAGATAGTGGAAAAAGCACTCGATATTGCAGCAGATATCTGTATCTATACAAATCATAACCTGAGTATATTAGAAATTGAAGATTGATGAGTACTTTACAAAAGACAGTAACACAGAAAAATCTTACCCCGCAACAAGTTGTAGCGGAATTGAACAAATATATTATTGGTCAAGACGACGCCAAACGATCGGTTTCCATTGCCTTGCGAAACCGCTGGCGACGTATGAATGCTGATGAAGAAATCAGAGATGAAATTCTGCCAAATAATATTCTATTGATTGGCCCCACCGGCGTTGGTAAAACAGAAATTGCTCGACGTCTGGCCAAGCTTGCAGAAGCTCCCTTTATCAAAGTGGAGGCAAGTAAATTTACCGAGGTTGGCTATGTGGGACGCGATGTAGAGTCAATGATTCGCGATCTTACGGATATTGCCATCGACATGGTAAAAACCGAAATGCGCGATCGTGTGGAAGAAGAAGCCCGGGAGGTTGTCGAAGAACGAATATTGGATATCCTCATCCCTCCTGTCAAGAAAAATCAAGGAGCAAATAACAGCTCTCCGGGATTTGATGCCAATTCAACTGATCAGGATTTTAATCCCCAAAGTGCTTCTGATGAGGAACTGAATGAACGCACGCGTAAAAAGTTTCGCGAGAAGCTCCGCAATGGAGAGTTAGATGAGCGCGAAATAGAAATTGAAGTTCAAAAATCGAGTCGTTCCCCAATGATGCAGGTCTTTGGTCCCCAGGGTGGTATGGAAGAAATGGGCATTAATCTGCAGGATATGTTGGGCAACCTGGGTGGACAAAACAAAACCAAACGAAAAGTTACGATTGAAGAAGCCCGCGAAATTCTTTTGGAAGAAGAAGCGGAGAAGCTGATTGATCATGAATCAGCTGTACAAGAAGGACTTGAACGCGTACAGAAACAGGGTATTATCTTTATTGATGAAATCGACAAGGTGGCCGAATCATCCAACAATAGTAAAGGCGGTGGCGGTGGTGGACCTGATGTAAGCCGGCAGGGTGTGCAACGTGATATGCTTCCCATTGTCGAAGGCAGTAATGTATCGACCAAACATGGCATGGTAAAAACTGATCACATGCTGTTTATTGGTTCGGGAGCCTTTCACGTCTCCAAACCTTCGGATCTGATTCCCGAACTGCAGGGACGTTTTCCTATCCGCGTAGAGCTTAACTCCCTTACTGAAGAGGATTTCTTTGATATTCTAACGCAGCCAAAAAATGCGTTAACCAAGCAGTATCAAGCAATGTTAAAATCTGAAGGCGTAGATATTGAATTTACCGAAGACGCACTCAAGGAAGTTGCTTCTATTGCCGCGCAGGTAAACGATCGGGTAGAAAATATCGGCGCCCGAAGGCTACATACTATTTTGTCATCACTGCTGGATGAACTATTATTTGCTGTTCCCGATGATATTAGCTCCGGCGATATCACCATCGACAAAGACTATGTGAACAAACAGCTGGATGATCTTGTTAAGGACAAAGATTTAAGTCAATATATTCTGTAATTGTACGTTGACAAAAATCAAATTAATCAGCTACTTACAAATTATATGGCTAATACTCATTTGCCTATTTAATATGTTCATTCTTTAACAGTACTTTTCAGGAAGTAATTTTTGCAATACAATCACCAATATCTTTTGCACTATGAGCATGAAAAAGTTTATCATCCCCAATATAGTAACACTATTTGTTTTATCCTCTTTCTGGTTTGCCGGCGTAGAAACTGTCGTTCCCGGAGATGATACCCTACAGAAAAACATCAAAAAATATGTGCAGGCTCAACGGCGAATAATCGACAATTATGTTGATCCAGTTGATGTAACAGAACTGTACAAAAACAGTGTAAAAGGATTAGTTAAAAACTTATCAGACAGTACGGCAAATCTTGAAGGTACCCCGGCCGATACTACTTTTGAAGATTTAGAAATCAAAAACCTCGGCAAATCGGTTGACAAGTTCGAGCAGGCATATCTGTATATCACCAATAACTATCCCGATGAAGATATGACTGCAAGGACCGAAGATGCCTTGCAATCCATGTTTAAGGGATTGGATCCACACTCGGTTTATATTGAACCATCACTAAGTGATGATATTGATGATGAGTTTTCAGGCAAATTCCAGGGTATTGGTGTTCAGTTCAATGTGATACAAGATACCATTACCGTTATTACGGCTATTGCCGGCGGACCCAGTGACGCGCTGGGCATTCGTTCCGGAGATCGCATCATCAAAATTAACGGGGAAAGTGCCATTGGTTTTACGAATGAAGATGTCCGTAATACCTTGCGAGGTCCAAAAGGCTCTGAGGTTGATGTCACTATTAAACGTCCAAACGTAAAAGATCCCATCGAGTTTACCATTGTTCGCGATGACATCCCCCTCTACTCCATCGGCGCTGCCTATATGATGGATGAAAAAACCGGCTATATCAAGATGGATAAGTTTATCCAAACGACCCATCAAGAATTTATGGACGCAATGAAAAAGCTCCAGGATAAAGGGATGGAACGCCTGCTGTTAGACTTGAGAGGCAATCCCGGCGGCTATCTAAGTCAGGCCGTTGCCATTACCGAGGAATTCTTTCCCAGGGGCACAAAAATTGTTTCTACAAAAAGTCGGCACACTCGGTTTACCTCGGCCTATTACTCGCGCCGCGATGGTTTCTTTAAAGATAAACCGCTTATGATTCTTGTTGATGAGGGATCAGCCTCTGCTAGTGAAATTGTAAGCGGTGCTGTTCAGGATCACGATCGCGGTTGGATTGTAGGACGACGTACATTCGGTAAAGGACTGGTTCAGCAACAATACGAACTGGTTGATTCCAGCAAAATCCGTGTTACCATATCCAAGTATTATACTCCCTCCGGCCGATTAATACAGAAACCCTATAATAAAAAAGGCGGTGAAGAATACGCCTATGAAATTTATCAGCGGGGTGTAGATGCCAAAGGTGATGCCATGGAATTCGTTTCTCATGTGCCAGATTCCCTAAAATATTCAACAGATGCCGGAAGAACCGTTTACGGTGGCGGGGGAATTGTACCCGATCATGTTGTACAACCAGATACAGCACAATCCAAAATTGTAGCTAACTATATGCTTCGTAACCGGGTTGGCTTTAATTTTGTTCGCGACTACCTGGATGAAAATGGGGATTCATTCCGACAAGAGTGGGAAGACAATTTTGACCGGTTCAATAAAGATTTCGAATGGTCGGAAGAACAGATGGATGAAGTTTTCAGCCGTCTTAAAGAAAAAAATATGGTTGTAACAGATACACTTTCTAAACCAGACTTTCAAATCTGACACCTTATTTGTTCCTGAAGGACATTTAGAAGAAATCGAATGGATGCCTCGCGGACTCATAAAAGCAGAGTTGGCGCGGCAGGTTTGGGGACTCAAAAAATATTATCCCGTTAGAAATAAGCTTGATGAAACCATTGACGAAGCAATGAAAATGTGGGATGAGGTAGCAAAGTTGGAAGAGTATGCAGCTACGCATACAACGCCATCGACTGATCGATACTAAATTTTCAACAAAAATTTATCAGCCCGGCTCTATGAGTCGGGCTTTTCTATTTACAAAAATTGACTCATAAAAGCTATAGCAGCCGTTTCTGCACGCAATCTATTGGGTCCAAGTGACACTAACTCTCCCCCTTTATCTGTAAGATCACGAATTTCAGATTCCGAAAAACCTCCCTCCGGTCCAACCAATAACAGTGTTCTCTCGGAATTACGAACGCTTTTGTAGTTAATATCTCCCTTAGCTTCATCCACCTTTTCGTGGGCAACCAATATATTGTCTGCAAAAACCGATTCCAGCATCACATCCAGCGAATGGTAGACCTCGATTGTACTCAGGTGAGCCTGCAGACTTTGCTTCATAGCCGAAATTGCCAGCGACTCCAGTCGGTCCATGCGCACATTTTCTTTGATGGTATGCTCACTTCTAAATAGACATATTTGAGCTGCCCCTAATTCAATAGCTTTTTCAACAGCAAATTCTAAGCGATCTCTTTTCTTTATAATTCCCATCCCTAAAACAAGGTGTGGTTTGGGGCGGGAATGATGTTGCGCATCTTCAATTTCTACTTGCACTGATTTCTTTGTAATCCGGCGAATGATTCCCCGGTAGTGGCCCCCCTCCCCATCTACGATCGTTAACTTGTCACCTTCTCGGGCCCTCATCACCTTTGAGGCGTGAATCGCTTCCTGATCCAAAAGCTCAGCATAGCCATTATTTATCTGTGACGGCGGTGCATAGAAAATATTCATCACTTATCGCTTTTTTCGAAACGGTTCTCCAGGCTTAAATTCCGTCTGACCGGTTTCCAAAACAATTTCAACATATGGAGCACAAAGGCCACAGCTATTGCTACAATAATTCTGATTTTGAAGCTCATCGAGCGAGGTAATATTATTTTGATTGGCATACTGCTTTATCTCGATAAACTCCCGATCGTGACAAATACATTCTGTTACATTATTTGGAGCCATAATAATTCAGCTATTAACCCCCTATTGTTTAAAATGTTTTCCTAACCGAAGTTCTTGCCCCTGGTAATTGCTCTTACTGTCATCACCGTACACAAATTCAGGAACTTCGGTATTCGGTTCAAACTTCATACTACAAAAGGTTTGTCCATCTTCAATTAAAAATGGCACATCGTGCGAACGTACTTCGAGTACAGCACGGGCTCCTTTGTCCTCCACACGTCCGCCAAAGCCGCTGTCAAAAAAACCGGCATAATGCGTTCGCAGCTCACCCGATCCCGTATCGTAGGCAATCATTTCAGCAGCTAAATATTCCGGAATACGACATCGCTCTTTAGAAGCAAAGATATAAAAGGCTTCCGGTTCTAAAATGAGATGATCATCCGGTTGATGGTAGATGGGTTCCCAAAACTCCGAAACCTCGTAATAATCAATATTATCGAGATCGATGTAATCACGGTGCTTTTTAGCCTTGTATCCTACAACCTGATCTTCCGAAGCATGCAAATTGACACTCAGAAAAAGTCCATTATTGACCTTTAACTCATCCACATTAACAGGATCACCGCCTTCGGTAAAAAGGAGCGGATCGGAACTGTGTGTTCGCAAAATATCCTGATCCGAAAGCACGGTATAGCCATGACGAATTCTCAGCTGATTTAGACGTTGCCCTGTCTTAATTTTTATTGGAAATGACTTGGGGACAACCTCCAGATACATTTGCCCTTTATAGCCTGATCGGATTTCCTCGAATCGGTGGGAATAATCCGTAATTACGCGCGTAAAGACATCAAGACGCCCCGTTGTACTCTTGGGATTAGCTTTGGCAGAAAGGTGCTCTCCGGATACAATCTGGTAGTCTACACCGTTTTCGTTACCGTTGAACAGTGTTTTCTGTGGCGAGATATGAGACGGTAAATGCAACTCCTCGAGCAGCGGAATAATATATACACAATTGGGTTCTAAAATAGCTCCATCGGTTATCGAAAAATCGTACTGACTAAGCTTCTCCAACTTTTGATCTACCGATTCATCTTCGGGCAAAAAACTGCATCGAACCCGGTAGGCCTTTTCCCCCAAACGCAAATCTATTGAGTTGGGCTGAAACTGATCATCCTGCAATGGATATCCATCAGCATGAGAAATTATGCCCGCATTTGCCAATACACGTAATTTTTGAACGGGAAGTATCCCCTTGGTTCGCAGATGTACTTTTTGAATCTCGCTGCTCATCAAAACCTATCTTAAATTAAAACGTTAATGAATATTTTTATCTTAGCATCTGAACTTGCGCCCTAATATAGGAATTCAGCAATCAGAATTCAGAATCGATCTTACTTTAATTACAAACACTGATTTTTAAATTATTACAGTATGAATATTCTTTTTTGGAGCGGCGGCAAAGATGCTTATTTGGCTCTGCACTTTTTCAGGGAATCACACCCTGAAGCAGAACTAAAACTGCTTACAACCTATGATGAATCTACCGACGTTGTGCCCCATCAAAACATCCCGCTAACCGAAATAAAGGAACAGGCAGATTATCTTGACCTGGATTTAATCTCCGTCGGTCTACCTTCCAACTGCCCGAATGAAATTTATCTGGAACGCATCGAAAATGCTCTTAATGAATTAGAGGAGCCTATTGAAAATCTCATATTTGGCGATTGGTATCTGGAAGATATTCGCCAATGGCGCGAAAAAGTGTTTAGCGAAATGGGATATTCCTGTATTTTTCCAATATGGCAAAAAGATCTAAACGACCTCCTTCCTATATTACTTCTGAAGCCGGTAGAAATAAAAATCAGCGCAGTTAAAAAAGAATTCCAGTCGTTGCTAAAAAAAGGAGAATCGTTCGACCAAAAGTTAGTTATGCAACTACGGCGCCTTAACAATATTGATCCGATGGGCGAAAACGGGGAGTTTCATACCAGACTAATATTCAAAGATCCGGAAACACTCGATAATCAGCCCCTAATACCAGGTAGTCGATAGTACTTTATCCCCTTTCACAATTTTATCCACCACATCCATTCCGTCTGTGACCTTACCAAAAAGCGTATAATTACCATTTAGATGGGGCTTCCACTGGTGCATCATAAAATATTGACTGCCCTCGGTATCAGGTCCTGCACTGGCAATCCCTACCGAACCCCGTACAAATCCCTTTTGTGATGCCTCAGTAGGAATCACAAAATCAGGACCGCCGAAACCATCCTGCCGTTCAATATCTCCACCTTGTATCACAAAGTTTGGAACCACTCGGTGAAACGGCACGTCATCATAGTGTCCCGCCCTGTTCAGGCTATCAATCATTGCTACCGTAGCCGGAGCACTGAGCGTATTCATCTCAATATGAATTCTCCCTTTCTCCGTTTGCATAAGCAACGTTGGCTTCGGCCCCAGCTCCCAAAGCCGATCCCAGTCAGGCAAGCGAAAATCAGTTTTTGACTCTTCCGGCACCTCGACCTCCCACCCGGCATCTGCCAGCGAGCGATTCAATGGTACATAATTTTTAGAAGCAAGTGAGTCAATTACTGGCTCGGCCTGCTCCTCAAATCGTTCTTTATATACCGAGCCAAATATCTGATACACTTCGATATCACCAGGCAGCGAAAAGGTCGACAGGCTCCCGTTTATTCGATCAAAATCCTCGGGTCCAAAAAGTGATTCATTTTCCAATAACGAGCCTGCCATATAGCTTACACCACGATCCCCGAGATCCAGTGCATCAAAAACAATAGTGCGAATTTGCTGTCTGTATTCTTCACCACTGTCTTGAGTACCCTGCACAAAACTTCTCAGACTTTGCAATGCATACATTGCTGGTAGTTGCTCGCCTTGGCTGACCAAATCTCCAATACGCTGCAGGTAATTTTCAGTGGATTCATGCTGCTGATAAATTCCCAACACCTCGGGCCACAAATAAGGGTTTTTCTCGGAAATAGTTTCAAGCCGGCCATGGTGCTCCTTTACAATTTGATTATCCACCTCCTGTATTGTCGCCAATGCCTGCAGCCAAACAGCATCGGCTAAACGTTCATCAGTCAACATCTCCTCATTGATGAATTGATACAAATCATCACCCTCATTAATTCTCCCGCGCAAACTTTCCAGCGTTCGAACCTGTACATGCGCATTTTCATTTGTCAACAAAATTTTAGCTGCTAATGAATTCTGATCATTCAGCGATACTTTGCCAATCGAGGTGGCCAACTCATATGCCAGCTGAACTTCATGATCCAGCATCTGCTCACCATTGTAAAAAATAGTCATGGTATGCGTTGTACGCTCGGGCAGAATTTTATTTACATACTGATCCACATTCCGACTTATTCCCGTGCCCATCAGTTGCCATCGACTAAATAACGTATCTTGTGCAACAGCAGATAATTCGGATTCATCACCGCGATACCATCCATACAAATAAGCACGGGTAGCTTCATAATTTTCGGTATCAAATGCTTTTTGAATAATCCGAATTTGCGAATCCTGAGCTACATCAAATTGCTGGATTAACCGTCCCACCGCCAGTGCCGTATGATATTCACTATCCGCTAAATTTTTATTCAGCTGATCGACTAAAAAGGAAAGCGTTTGTTCATCTCCCTGCCGGCCAAGCACCCTTGAAATCCCCGAACGTAATTCGGCATGCTCTATCCAGTTTTGTTCAAGCTCTCTAAGCTTATTTCCGGTGATAGCATGCTTGCTTATCCCAAACCAAGAGGCCTCGGAATTCTGTTCAATAGCAAGATCAATAAATTGGTCAACCGAATCGATAGGAGTATTGGCAAATGCCCGCCATGCTTGCTTTCGTACTTCGGGATGTTCATGAGATAAAAACGGCTCGAGGGATTCTATATCCCGCTGGGTCACGGCTTCGTATAAAACCGGGTAGGTTGCAGTAAGCAACGAGTCTGTAATGGGATTCGCACTTTTATAAGGCCCCGAATCACCGCGGGAATAAGTAAATAGAATAATAACACCGACCACCAGAGTTATCAATACTATCCAAGACCGAAGTCGGACATATTTCATGTTAAATAATTGAGTTGCAAAAGATTAGAGAGAGGGATTGTGATCCTTGGCTTCTTCTACGCGATCGGTTTCCTTTTTTTTGCTGATGGTTTTCAATTTGCCGTTTCCGTCTTTGCGAGCTTCATGAAGTTGTGAATCCTTGATCCAGGCTCGTCCCCCGTCCCGTTGAAAGCGTTTCTCATTTTTGAACATAAAAGCTTGCTCGTGCAAATCAGGTAAATTCTTCTCCATAACTGTTTCTTCTTTATTGAATGTAATTCATTGATAATAATACAATTTTAACAACTATAATTCATAAGATTTTTAGCTTTGCTTTGAATGTCGAAAAGCTTATATTTGGCATTCTGTAGCCAAAAGAATTTACAACACAAAATTAGACAATTAGATGTACGCAGTAGTAAAGATAGGTGGACATCAATATCGCGTTTCAGAAGGCGATGTCCTGTTTGTTGACAAGCAAAGTGATGAAGCTGATCAAAAGCTTACTTTTGATGAAGTGTTATTAACAAATGACGACGGTAATGTAACAGTAGGTCAACCTGTTGTTGAAGGTGCTGCTGTTGAAGCAACTTTGCTTGACAATGTTAAGTCAGACAAAGTTATCGTTTTCAAAAAGAAACGTCGCAAGGGATATCAAGTTAAGCGCGGACACCGCCAGCCGATGTCCCAAATCGAGATCAACAGTATTTCTACTTCAGGCAGTGGAAGCAAGAAAAAAGCTGAAAAAACGAAAGATACTTCTAAGTCTGAGGAGACAGAACAAGTATCTACTGATATGACGGCCAAAGAGGCTATCAGTCATATCCGAAATACTGATCTTGAAGATCTTAAAGGATTTGTTCCCGATGATGAAGAGCGGGTTACCGTTTTGGATGCATGGAACAGTAAGCAAGAAGGATAATTCAGAAATTTTAGATTGTTATGGCGCATAAGAAAGGACAAGGTTCTACAAAGAACGGTCGTGATTCGATTTCGAAACGACTTGGAGTTAAGAAATACGGCGGAGAAGTTGTTAAAGCCGGTCATATTATCGTACGACAGCGTGGTACTAAATTCCACCCTGGCGATAATGTAGGCCGTGGCGGCGATGACACGCTCTTTGCCAAAGCTGACGGACAGGTTACCTTCCGCGTTCGCTCCGGTGGACGTAAATATGTAAGTGTTGAGCCTGTTTCATAACAGTACTTTTTACCAGATTTTTAAGCCTTGGTTTCTCATGAGACCAAGGCTTTTTTTATATTGCTCTCTATGGAAAAGAAAAAAATACCGGGGCTGCCCCATCTACAATTTCATAACCTATTTTGCATCGGCCGTAACTATGTTGAGCACGCTAAAGAACTCAACAACGAAGTTCCAAGCCAGCCGCTTGTCTTTTTAAAGCCAACCGGCAGCATCATTTTTGATGGTGACAAAATTCAGATCCCTCACCAAAGCGAGAATGTACAACATGAGGTGGAACTAGCTGTTGCAATTGACAAAACGGGCAAAGATATCCCAAAAGAAGAAGCTTTAGAATATGTCGGGGGATACGGTATCGGGATTGATGTAACCGCTCGCGACATTCAGCAAAAGGCCAAAGAAAAAGGTCATCCGTGGACCGTTGCCAAGGGATTTGATACTTTTGCTCCACTGAGTACGTTCGTCGAAAAGGATCTGATTGAAGATCCCCAGAATCTACATTTACAAATATCAGTAAATAACGAGGGTCGGCAATCGGACAGTACCAAGCTGATGATTCACACTGTGGCTGATCTTATCCACTATTTATCGACTATTTTTACCCTGCAACCCGGCGACATCATCTTAACCGGTACGCCCAAAGGAGTATCAGCTATAACCACGGGAGATACCATTAAGGCTTCTTTAAGTAATGGACTGGCAACAATTTCTGTAACCGTAGAATAACCGATGAATATTCGCCTTCTATTTGTTATCACTCTTTTTATTGGGCTTGTTGCTCACCCGTTATCAGCCCAGGAGTCGCATTCTTTTGATCCAACCCAAGCCCACTATGCCTGGCCAACGGATGCCAGCAGGTATCTATCTTCCACTTTTGGGGAAACACGAGCGGCGCACTTTCATGCTGCTTTGGACATCAAAACCTGGGGACGAAAGGGATATGAAGTTTACGCTACCCGTGATGGCATTGTTGACCGCGTTGCTATTGGACCAAGAGGCTACGGAAAAGTCATCTACTTAAAACACGATGATGGCTCCTACTCTGTATATGCCCACCTCCTCTCTTTTAATAATAAGCTTCAGCAGCTAGCTGATTCTGTTCGTTTTGCCGAGGATTATCAATTTGAAATAGAAAAGTTCTGGGGATGGCGAAATATTACGATTAAACAAGGTGATCTTATTGGATACAGTGGCGCATCGGGTATTGGCCCGCCCCACCTTCATTTTGAGCTTCGTACGCCCACACACAAGCCATTTAATCCCCTGCTGACGAACTTATCCGTGAAAGACAATATTCCTCCCCAAATCAGGGACCTTTCTGTAGAGCCACTCAGTCCCAAATCTACCATAGAAGGAGTAAATGCCATCTATACCAAAAGGTCAAAACTTGAAAATGGATCATACAGCTTTGGTACTATTACAGCTCAAGGACCCATTGGCTTAGGTCTCAATGCCTTTGATCAATCCAATAATGTTCATAACAGTTATGCCGTTTATGATCTCAATCTTAACGTAAATGGCGAACATTTTTTTAGTTCCAAGGTAGACAGTTTTTCGTACAATGAAACCCACCAGATGTTCATTGATCGCGTATATCCCATTTTAAAGAATACGGACAAAGGATTTCAGCGACTATATATAGCCGATGGAAACTCCCTACCGTTTTATGAGACGAATAGTCAAAATGGCGTCCTAAATCTGCCAGTGGGAACGCATCAAGTTACCATCACAGCAAAAGATTATTACGACAATACTTCTACCGCCAAACTCACTCTTAATGTCCAAGAGGATCTACAACAAAAACAGAATCGTTCATTCACGAATCGTAACTCATCGCTCAATGCTGTATCCCCCGAACAGTGGCACTGGTTTTCGGATTGGGTTACGATCCCCTATAACCAATATGAACACACCACTCTTGTAATTGCTGATAAAGAAGAACTTATTGAACATGCCAACGGTATTGTTGTAGATCTAAAAGAACAAAAATCTCTCTTTGTTAATACTCCGGAGTCGGGGCCACTGCAACTCTACCGAATTACGCCTCAATCCCTCTCTTTTATTTCTACTGCAGATCAAAACCACTTTGCAGTATTTCCCAAGCAAACTTTTTACGATACTGTTTCGGTGGGCATGTCTGTTAATAGTTTTACCAAAGATTCCCTAACTGTGGATGTAATACCTAACGCCTACCCCGTTAACAATGAATTCTCATTTTATACCGCCCGTGATAGTGCTTTAATCGATACATCTAAACTCTCGTTTTACAGTTTTGATCAGGAGGATGACAAGTGGGAATTAATACCTACAACCTTTACAAGGTCACATATCATCGGCAGGGCCGAAACCTTGGGTCACTTTTCTTTGAAAAAAGATTTATCAGCTCCTGAAATAAAAAATCCACGCATACAGCAACGTCCAGATGCTAAATGGATTATCTATATAGATGCTGTAGATAAACTTTCCGGAATTAATTATGGCAGGTCAAAAATATTCGTTAATGGCAATCAGGGAATTGCTGAGTTTGAACCTGAGAATGATCGCTTTGTCTATTATCACCCTAATTTTACGCCTTCTGAATCTGTAAAAATTAAGGTTATTGCCTATGATGAAATGGGAAACAAAGCAGAGCGGATTTTTGAAATGGAAAATAAATAAAAAAGGGAGAAACTGTCTGACAGCTTCTCCCTCCTGCTTTATAGAAAACTATCCTGTTAATCAAAGATGTGCAATACAGCCAATCTCAACCTTGCAGTTTTTAGGTAACGTTTTAACCGCAACCGTTTCTCGGGCAGGTGGATCACTCTCAAAGTAATTGCCATAAATTTCATTAACGGTTCCAAAGTTATCCATATCATCCAGAAAAATGCTGCATTTAATGACCTTGTCAAAACCGGAACCGGCTTCGTCCAAAACAGCTTGTAAATTTTTCATGACTTGTTCTGACTGAGAGCTAACATCGTCTCCGACAAACTCCATGCTATCGGGATCCAGTCCTATTTGTCCCGAACAATATACCAAGTTATCATGAACAACAGCCTGACTGTAAGGGCCTATAGCTTCCGGAGCATTTGAAGTATGAATGATTTTCTTCATAATGTGTAAATACTATTTTATTGACGTTGCATTTTTATTTTTCAACTCAGTTAAAAACTCATTTAAATATAAAGCGAATTTTTCGGGATGCTCCATCATGGGAGCATGACCACACTGGTCTATCCATTTGAGTTGGGAGTTTGGCAAAGCCTCATGAAACTCCTCCGCAACATCGGGAGGCGTAATCTCATCTTGTTTCCCCCAAATCAGCAAGACCTCCTGATCAATATCAGGCAAATAATCTTTCATATTGTATTCATGTGTTTCCCGGGCTATAGCTAATACATTCAATAAATTCGACCGGTCATTTATCACTTCCATAATTTCATCCATGAGCTCTTCAGTCACAAAATCATCATCATAAAATGTAATAGCTGCCTGTTTACGCACATAATCACGATCGTTGCGACGAGGAAAGGTAGAACCAAAATCTCTTTCCTGTAGTCCGGAACTTCCGGTCAAAATTAGAGCCTCCACATTCTCCGGGTGTTGTACCGTATACTCGAGGGCCAGATGACCTCCCATAGAATTACCCAGTAAAATAGGATTTTTAATCTCTAAAGCCTCCATAAATGAATGCAGCCATTTGGCCATATTTGTAAATGTCAGCTTTCGGGCCTTAAACTCATAGATAGGAATCGCGGGCACGTAAATATTATAGTCATCTATATATTCAACCAAAGCATCATAATTGCTTAATCCCCCAAACATACCGTGTAAAAAGACCAGGTTCGCGGAGTCCTCTGTTCCCTTTGAAATATTGAGATATTCGAAACCGTTGTAATGGTGACTATCGAAATGACTGCTGCCGAACATATAAATTGATACCTGGGTTAATAGACTGTAATTTGTAAGCGTGCAATATAATAAAATTATGCATTAATATTGCAGAAAGGACTATATATGATTACTTTCTGCAATCACAAATGAATATTCTAATAACATTGAATTTATAGCAATCAGAAACCATGTTTATTAAAAAATTACCACATTTACTTGTAACGTTGCTTACGGTTATTTTGATAGGATGCGGAAGTTCGAATCCGCTAGCCGACGAAGCTCAAAATAATCTTAAAAATCAGGATTTTGAAGCTGCTATTGCTTCAGCTGAAAAATCTATCGAACAATATCCGGGCGATCCGCTAGGATATTATTACAAAGCTGTTGCTTTGGGAGAGCTTGCCAGATCACAAGATGATCCCACAGAACGTGCGGATTATTATGAACAAATGAATAAAGCTTTTGAAACGGCGAAAAGCGTTGCTGATACATCTGAAAATGTACCCAGTAAGATTAATAATATATCCGGCGTTAAAGTTGCCATATGGCAGACCGAATTTCAACGAGGGATTGACCTTGCTACCAATGACAGTGTTATGAGTACGGTCGATAATCCGATGAAACTCTCTATGCAACACCTGAAAAATGCAACCAAGGTTTTACCAGACAGTGCCAGTTCCTGGAATGTCTATGCTCAGATTTCTGCCAGAAATAAAGAATTTGAAGAAGCTGTTTCTGCCAAAGACAAGTACATGAATATGATTCCTGAGTCAGAGATCGATACCGTTGACTATCTCCACTTAGGCAATTACTACTACAATTTAGACAAACATGATAAGGTAGTAGAAGTTTTTGAAGAAGGACAAGAACGATATCCCGGTAGTGAACGTATTGCTTCTGCACTTGCCGATGCTTATGGTAGAGTTGGAGAAGACGAAAAAGCCATTGCCACTCTCAATAAACTTGTTGAGCAAGATCCCAAAAACCCACAGTACCGCTTAGTAATGGGTACCAAACTTTATCAACAAGCTTTGCGGATAAGGGACTCACTGAATACCAATTCGCAAGAAATTATGAAGCTGCAAAAACAATTCAACCAAGCAGACCAATCTGATAAAGAAGAAATAAAAAGTAAGATTGAATCTCTCAGCAGCGAAAATGAAAAGCTGATGAAAGAAATGAATGAGCTCACTAAAAGAGCTGAAGAGGAAATAAAAGTAGCTCTTGAATACCGTCCTAATGATCCTGCCGCTTACGAAACACTGGGCGTTATCTATCAAAATAAAGCGAAAACCTATTTTGACCGCCGTAACCGGACAACAGATAACAAAGAGGCTGCAAGGCTTGACAAAGTTGGAAAAGAAAATATCCGTCAAGCCATGAAGTATTACGAAAAAGCTGTAGAACTTGACCCGGATAACAAAAATTACTGGAGAAGCCTATTCCAAATTTACACCTTCTTAGGTATGGATGAAAAGGCAAAAGAAGCGATGGAGAAAGCTGGAATGAAGGAATAATAAACACCATACAATTTAACAACCTACAAACTTCTTTATGATTCATTATTACACCCGAATTGCAAGCTTAGTGCTTGCATTCGGGTTCTTTATTAGTTGCTCTACATTACAACCCTCAAACCAAGAATCCGCTAATGCTGCAAACCTTTCTGAACAGCAGATTCAACAACAGATCAAATCTCTGGATAAGGATATTTCCTCAAATCCCGAGCAAGCAGATTTATATTTTCAAAAGGGTAAACTCCTCACACAACTTGCCCAAAAGAAAGAAGACCCCTCTGAACGCATATCCCCATACACAATTGCTCGTCAGGTTTTAGACCGAGCCGAGAATCTATATGATAATACTGCAGACTCAGAGAATAAGGTAAGCGACTTACTCAACGTGACCTGGAGTTTAGAACATAATCAGGGCATTAAATTGTTGCAGGACAAAAATGCGGGACAACCCAACTACGAAAGAGCTATTGCTCATTTCAATAATGCAACGGTTGTTATCCCTGACAGTGCTGTCTCCTACACAATGAAAGCACGCACGTTATACAAAAACCAACAACAAAAAGAAGCAATTAAAACCTTAGAAACTGCTCGGAAAAAAATTGAAAATGCTCCCACCCTTCTTTTAGAACAACTGGCTTTTTTATATCTCGAAAATAACAATCCCAAAAAAGCCATTAGGATTTATGAACAAGCCGAGTCCTTTTCAAGCAGAAATTTAAATTTACTTCACGGACTTTCAAATGCTTACATTAATGCAGGAGAACATCAGAAAGCCGTAGAACTGCTGGAGCAGCTGATCAAAGATGAACCACAGAATATAGTCTACGCCCAATCATTGGCTACCGAATTATATTTCTTGGGAAAATCAAAAGTCGATTCTGTTACTGCCGCTCTAAAACAGGGTGATTCACTTGACGAAACAGCCTTTGATAGTGTCGATACCCTATTTTCCCAAGCTAAAGAACAATTTAATAAGATTTCTGATGCGAATCCGGGCAACCTGGAAATTCAAGAACGCACAGCTACTTTTTACTTCAACAGTGCATCGCAATATCAAAAGCTGCTACCATTAGTATCGGAAGAACACCAAAAGAAATTGCAAGAAAAGATCAAACAATATTTATCGGCTTCTATCCCTCTTTTTGAAAACCTCGCAGAACAAGGTCAGAAGAATAAGGAAATCTGGAAGAAACTTTTTCAAGCTTATTCTATTTTAGAAATGGAGCAGGAAGCAGAGAATGCAAAAGCTAATCTATAATTTATTTCTGTAATGAAATTTAATACTAAAGCAATTCATGCAGGACAAGAACCAGAAAAAACTTCTGGTGCTGTAATGCCCCCGATCTTCCAAACATCAACGTATGCACAAGAAGCACCTAACGTTCATAAAGGATATGATTACGCTCGAGTAGGTAATCCTACTCGCACTGCCCTCGAAAAACTCATTGCCGGATTAGAAAACGCCGATGAGTGTGCTTGCTTTGCCAGCGGTTGTGCCGCAATGGATGCAGTTCTAAAAATGTTTCGACCCGGAGATCAAATTATTGCTTCAAATGATCTTTACGGTGGCACTTATCGACTGTTTACAAAAGTATTTGCTCCATACGGTATCGACTTCACGTTTGTGGATATGACTGATATCAAGAATGTCAAAGAAGCTGCTACCGACAATGCCAAGCTTCTTTGGATTGAAACGCCCACCAATCCACTATTGCGAGTTGTAGATATTGAAGAACTCACGAATTTTGCCAAGAAACAGGATATATTATCATTGGTTGATAACACCTTTGCCTCTCCCTACTTGCAGCAGCCTCTTGAATTGGGAGCTGACATGGTACTTCATTCAACCACTAAATACCTGGGCGGTCATTCTGATGTAATTGGAGGGGCTGTTGCCACTTCAAACGAAGCAGTTATGGAACAACTACGATTCCAAGTTAAAACTACTGGAGCTGTTCCAGGCCCGATGGATTGCTATCTAACTTTACGAGGCATAAAAACGCTATCGGTACGTGTACAGCAATCAGTTGATAATGCTAAAAAAGTTGCTTCCTTTTTGGATAGTCATTCCGATGTAGATGAAGTTATTTATCCCGGACTTAAAAGCCACCAACAACATGAAATTGCAAAAAAACAAATGAGCGACTTTGGCGGCATGGTCTCATTTTCTTTAAAAAATGATTCAATGGAAAAAGCCCAGGAATTCATGAGTAGAACCACAATATTTACATTGGCTGAAAGTCTTGGCGGGGTTGAATCATTAATTAGCCATCCCGCCTCTATGACTCACGGATCTATCCCAAAAGAAGTTCGCGAAAAGGCGGGACTCAAAGATTCCTTAATCCGACTTTCGGTTGGTATTGAAGATGTTGACGATCTTATCGAAGATCTGGATCAAGCGTTTGAATAGATTTCAGATCCATGAACAAAATGTATAACCAAAAAACTCTATAAATTATGCGGAATGTTGTTATTGTAGATGCTAAACGTACACCGGTTGGTTCTTTCGGGGGAAGCCTGTCCTCATTTTCAGCACCGGAATTAGGTGCAGCAACAATCACAGAATTGATAAAATCATCCGGCATTAAACCCGAGCAGATTCAAGAAGTCGTATTAGGCAATGTGCTCACCGCCGGAGTGGGTCAAGCTCCTGCGCGACAGGCCGCATTAAAGGCCGGTCTTTCTGAACTCACCCCCGCGACAGCCATTAACAAGGTCTGTGCCTCGGGAATGAAAGCTATTATGATCGCCGCCAATCAAATTCAGCTCGAAGAAGCTGATATCATTGTTGCCGGCGGTATGGAAAGCATGAGCAATGTGCCCTATTATCTCAATAAACACCGTTTTGGATCCAAGTTGGGCCATGCCGAAGCACAAGACGGTATTTTGCGAGATGGCCTCTGGGATGTCTACAATGATTTCCACATGGGTAATGCCGCAGAAATCTGTGCCAAGGAGTGCAACATTAGCCGCGAAGAACAAGATGAATTTGCCATCACCTCTTACAAGCGAGCTATTAAAGCTCATGAAGAGGGTTATTTTGATGATGAAATAATCGAGATGAAAGTAAAAGATCGTAAGGGCAATGTATCCAAGGTTACGATGGATGAGGAGCTCAAGCGTATTAACTATGACAAAGTACCAAAGCTTAATCCTGTTTTTGAAAAAGATGGAACTGTTACTCCTGCTAACGCCAGCAGTATTAATGACGGAGCTGCGGGCGTTCTTTTAATGAGTGAAGAAAAAGCTGAAGAACTTGGGTATACTCCGCTCGCTCGTATTGTAAGTCAGGCCAGTGCAGCTAAAAAGCCGGAATGGTTTACAACAGCACCTGCCGATGCCATGCCCAAAGCAATGAAAAGGGCAAAACTGGAAAAGGACGAAATTGATCTTTTCGAAATTAATGAGGCCTTTTCGGTGGTATCGCTGGCTAATGAGCAGATTTTGGAGCTCGATCCGGAAAAGGTAAACATCCATGGCGGTGCAGTCAGTATTGGACACCCCATTGGCTGCTCGGGAGCACGAATCGTTGTAACACTTCTGCACGCTCTCAAACGTACAAAAGGACGTTATGGATGTGCCGGTATCTGCAACGGTGGCGGTGGAGCATCAGCCATGGTTTTGGAGATGCTTAACTAAAAATCCTTTAAATGCGAAAGCAGGATGAATTGTTCCATTCTGCTTTTTTATTTTTCATTTATTCTGATAACTTTATATCAAAAGGATATAATAATAGAGCAAGTTCTTAGAATAATAGTCTTAGCTAATATTATTTGCTATTTTTCGTTAAATTCTGAACGTACTTCTATCAACCTATTTTGTTATGATTAAGAAAGCATTATCCACTTTTGCCCTTCTGCTGGTTTTTGCCAGTTTATCAAATGCTCAGGTTGGCATTACTTCGGTACCATTTTTACAGATCGAACCCGATTCACGCGCAGCAGGAATGGGCAATACTGGTGTTGCTATTGCCGATAATGCTTCAGCAGTCTTCTGGAACCCTGCCGGACTTGCTTTTCAAAAGGGAAACCAAATCAACTTTACGCATAGTGAGTGGCTACCCCAGTTTAATGCCGACCTATTTTATGATTATTTGGGTGGAAAATATCATATGGAAGAAATCGGCACATTTGGCGGACATGTTACTTTTTTAAATTTAGGAGAGCAACTTCGTACTGATGAAACTGGATTAGAACAGGGACGTTTTAACAGTTATGAACTTGCCGCAGGACTTTCCTATGGACTTCAGCTTAATAAAAACTGGTCTCTCGGTACCGGATTCAGGTTCATATACAGCAGCCTTGCAGATGGTCGTGTAAGCCAGCAGCGTATCAACCCGGGTTCAAGTGTCGGAGTTGACATTGCTGCCATGTACAAATCAAACAAGTTTAAATTTATCGGGAACGATGCCAATATAAATGCCGGATTAAATATCTCAAACATTGGTCCTGGCGTAAACTATACTGATAACGCCCAAAAAGATCCCCTACCAACTATATTCCGCATTGGATGGGCGTTTAATACGAACCTTGATAAAGACGGTATCCATAAATTGACCATTGCCAACGATATCTCGAAGGTAATGGCACGCCTTAATTCTGATGGTGAACCCAAAGGAGTTATCAGTTCCCTTTTCTCATCCTGGGGAAGCTTTAACCGCAATACCGGAACAGGAGAAGTAACCCTTTCGCTTCCTCAGCAGCTTATGTATGCAGTTGGTACAGAATACTGGTACAACGACCTATTTGCAGTACGCGGCGGATACTATTACGAAGATCCTAATAATGGTGATCGTCAATACATGACCTTGGGGGCCGGAATTAGATACAAGTTTGTAGGAGTAGATTTTAGTTATATAAATACTCTCGGGGCTGAAAATCACCCGCTTGCCAATACAACCCGCTTTGGTTTGCTCTTAAACTTCTAATTGAGCAGCTGTGGGTTCATGACTTTTTATAAACCAACTACTTTTTTCGGTAAAAGCATGCTATTAGTAAGCATGCTTTTATTATTTGGGCTTCATAACGTTTATGGTCAACAATTTGAAATACAACGGAGCCACAGCCTCACGCCCCACGCAAACTCTAAACCCAGTGTTCCCGATACACTTACCGTAATCGCAATAATGGTTGAGTTTCAGCCCGACGAAAACCGGTTAACCACGGGTAATGGCACCTTTAATCCATCCAATTTAGCCTATCTCGATAATCCCGATATTACCATCGATCCCCTGCCCCATAACCAATCCTATTTTGAACGGCATTTGACATTCGCACAAAACTACTTCAAAAAAGTGTCGGGAGATCAGTTGCATATCAAATTCCGGGTGCTTTCCACAGTATATCAACTGCAGGAAAAAATGGAGCGGTATTCCCCTACTGGAGAATCCTTTACTGACGAAAAAGTCGCTGATTTAGCCCAAGATGCTTGGCAGGTTGTTGAAGAACAAGGTGGGTTTTCTACTTCCGATTTGGATCCCCAAAAAACGGCCTTTGCCATCTTTCACGCAGGTATTGGCCGTGATATTGAGCTAACGGGAACGATCCTCGATAAAACGCCACAAGACATCCCTTCCCTCTTTTTAGATCAATCTACACTAAGCAACCTGCTTGAACGGCCAAATTTTGACGGATTCCCGATTAATAATGGTGCTTTCAGAATCACCAATTCAATGATTTTACCGCGAAGCCTCTCGCGCCGGGGCGAAGATATAACAGGTAACGAGTTTGTTTTACAACTCTCCACGAATGGACTTATTTGCGCATCCATTGGAAGCTATCTCGGCCTGCCCGATCTTTTTAACACCGAAACAGGCAATTCAGGGATTGGGCGATTTGGGTTAATGGACGGAGAAAGTTTCTTCTCGTATCGTGGACTTTTTCCGCCCGAACCTTCAGCTTGGGAAAAAATATACCTGGGCTGGCAAGATCCATTTAACGTAGTCCCATCAAATAACAATCCCGTTATCCTCCCCGCGGCAGCTTATCATCAACAAAACAGTATTGCAAAAGTACCTTTATCTGCTGATGAATATTTTTTGATTGAAAACCGCCATCGCGATCCTAATAGTGATGGAGTTACTCTTACATTTGAACAACCGGACGGTACGGTACAAACTAAACAGTTTTCCAATTACGATGAGTCTTTTATCAATCAAACAGAGGGCTTCGAGGAATCTTTAATGGCTGGTGTAGTTACTGATGTAAATAATCCCGAGTGGAGTCTGCCCGGAGGTTTGGATCCTGGTCCCGACGAAACAAGAGGTACTGCCGATGACCGGTTACTCAACGGTGGTATTCTAATCTGGCATATTGATGAAGCCGTCATTAACAGTCAGATAGCAAATCAAAGCGTGAATAATAACCCCGACCGCCGCGGGGTAGATCTCGAGGAAGCTGACGGTGCTCAGGATATCGGACGAGCCGCAAATAGTGACTTTAGCAGTCAGGCGCGCGGCACCGCTTTCGACTTCTGGTGGGATGGAAATAATGCCTCAGTCGTTACCCTTGATGGTGATACTCTGCAATTCTACGAAAACCGATTTGGTCCCGATACCCGACCATCAAATGAAAGCAACTCCGGGGCACCAAGTTTTTTTGAGCTCTATGACTTTTCGGATAATCAACCGGTAGCCTCATTTCGTATTCGGTCAACCTCTTCCAATAATATTCAATCGGTAAATCTGCCTGTTTCAAATATTGAAGACGAAACATCATTCACCACTTCTCAGTCGGATTATTTTTCTGCATATCCACTGGGGCTCACCTTCTATTCGACCTCTTCGGATTCTTTCCTGATTATTCCCACGCAGCAATCAACGTATGCCGTTAATCTAGGGAATACGAACAATCCCGTTTTCGATTTTCAATCGCCATCGGTCCAGCAACCATATCTTGGGAATGCCCTTATTCTGGGAAAAGCTCCTACTCAATTCCAAATTGAGCTATCAGCGTGGCAATGGAATGGCAATCAATGGAATGCCCAATGGAATAACACCATTGATGCGAATGATGCTTTTCTGAGTTCTAATGACAGTCAAACACTGTATGCGGATTTTACTGATCAGCGAATAAATATTTCAGATGGTACAGAACAGCAACCATTACCAAATCCACAACAGCGATCTACCACTGTTAATGGAAGATACACCGTACTCACGGAAAGCCAACTCACGCTGGAACCGGATGGAAGCACATATCCCATAAACAAGAATGGAAGTCGGCATTATAGCGGGGCGGTACAACTTGAGGATGAACGACAGGGATTCTATTATTTATCTGAAAACAAGCTTTTGGTCTTTGATCCCGAATCATTTAATCAGCCCCACACCATCGTCCAAAATATCGATCTGGGATGGCCCGCTATGGCTGATCTCAATAGTGACGGACGCATCGATTTCAGCTATGTAAATCAGAAAACGGGTACTCTTGAAGCACGCAATATCAACGGAGCACTACTGGCAAACTTTCCCATTACTGCTCCTCAAAATGCCCGGTTTATCGGGACACCGCTGATTACCCACTCAGAACAAACGGGCGATTTAACCCTTTACATTCCCACACAAGACAGCCTTTCCCTGAATATCAACGCATATACTGTTGATGGAGAACCCGTCGAGGGATTTCCCCTTTATGTAGGCAATATCTCTGATCAGAATAATCAGCCCATTCATCCGCTGATCCACCAAAATACCCTTTATGCAGTCAGTCACCGCGGCGATATTAAAGCCTGGCAGCTGGATAATATTGATGAGGTACTATGGGCAAGCCGATATGGAAATACATTCATGAATAAAGTTTCAGGAACTATAAGTACTGAAAACCCTCAAGAGCCCTCCCCAACTAATGGCATTCTTGTTAAGGAGGAAACCTATAACTGGCCAAATCCCGCGGAAGATTTTACCAATATTCGATTTCAAACCAGCGGGCCGGGTACAGTTGAAGTAAAAATTATCACTTCCGGCGGAAGAATTATTTTCGACAAGAACTATGAGGCCAACGGGGGACCTCCTGAAGAATATCAGATCTCTACGCATGACTGGAGCAGCGGATTATATTTTGCTATGATTACGGCTACCGTAGACGGACAAAAAGAACAGAAGATGATAAAAATTGTAATCGTCCAATAGGTGAAAAATCGCATTTTCCATATCGCCCTGTTACTTCTTTTATGGGGATGGTGCAACTGCTTCAATACTGTTTTTGCACAACAGCTTTCGCCTTCCCAGCTAACCTATCCCCAAAATCATCTGCCCTGGTACACTATTGAAAGCGACCATTTTAATATCCACTTTCAGGAGGGCAATAATCGCTCGGCACAAACTACAGCTCGTATTGCCGAAACCATTTATCCACATATAACTGATCTTTATAATCTCGAGCCAGATACCAAAACCAATATCGTACTTAAAGATCGCCGGGATTACTCAAACGGGGCCGCCTATTTCTTCGATAATCAGATTGAAATCTGGGTTTCATCACTGAATACTCCTCTTCGAGGTACGCACGACTGGCTTTGGGATGTTATCACTCACGAATTCACTCATATCGTACAGCTACAGGCCGCAATGAAAAGAGACCGTCGACTACCCGCCATATACTTCCAATGGCTCTCATACTCCGATGTGCGGCGCCCCGACGTCCTTTACGGCTATCCAAAAGGAATTCTCACCTACCCCTTTGCTTCTATTAACGTACCTGCGTGGCTGGCCGAGGGAGTAGCACAATACCAGCGGCAAAACCTGTTTTTTGATTATTGGGATGCGCATCGCGATATGCTTTTCCGAACGGCTGTTCTTTCAGGCGATCCTATTTCGTTTGAGGAGATGGGCATTTTCGGATCTAAAAATGCCCTGCAGCGCGAACGGATTTATAATCAAGGTTTTGCCTTTACTTCTTATCTGGTGGATCGATTCGGGGAAGACCTTTTGCCGGCATTATCAAAAAGTTTAGGAGAATCAGGAGTTTTCACCGTTGATAAAGCTCTTGAGCACACCACCGGAATTTCGGGAAGTAACCTGTTTGATGAATTTATTTCCTCCTCCGAAAAATACTATCGTAAGGCCACTGAATCTTTAAATCCTACGGAAACTGAGGCAGTTCAGTCCGATGGATTTTTTAACTTCTATCCCACCGTTAGTCCGAATGGCGAACAGATTGCATATCTATCAAACAAAGACAGCAGATCGCCGGCTGTTCAACTCTTTGTAGATGACCGGGATGGAATAAAAGCTTCATCCCACGCTATCGATATTGGCACATTGCAATCATCAGACCAGCGATACGGCATCTATAAAAATCAGGAGCCGACGATAAAACATCTGCAATCCTCATTTTCTTTTTCTCCGGATGGATCTCAAATTGCTTTTAGCCGACAAAAACTAAACAACTACGGAGAACGCTATAACGATCTATTTATTTATAGTCAGCAAACCAAAAAGGTGGAACGCCTCACCCAAAGCAAGCGGCTTTCATCACCAAGCTGGCATCCTACGAAAAACTCTTTGGCAGCCATTCAGCAGTCAAACGGCAGCACCAATTTAGTTGAGGTGGATATAGCTTCTGATTCCCTGCAGCCGCTAACAAATTACACGAACGGTGAACAAGTTTACAGTCCCAGTTGGCATCCCAATGGAAAAACCCTCTATTTTTCTTTTTCTGACAAACATACCCGCAATATTTATCGCCTCGATACACAATCGGAAAGAGTCGAACCCCTACTGCAGGATACATTAACCGACTACCGCGATCCTTATGTAGATGAGGAAGGCAATTATCTCTACTATTCTGCCAATCCGGATGGCATTTTCAATATTTATCGCATTTCTATCAATGGCAAACAGCAATATCAGGAGCAGTTGACGAACGTCGTAGGAGGAGCTTTTATGCCCCAAGTTATTAACGAATCGCTCTATTTTTCTGAGTTTAAATCAGAAGGCTACATCATTTCCTCCGCCAATTTATCAACCGCTGAGCCACAATCTGCAACAAATTATAATCGAGAACCGCTCTCCTATTTAAAACTGCCTGAGAAATCAAACCTCAACTATCCGCAGAATACAGAGAATATTGAAATCATTGAAAAATCAAAGCTGCAGCAGTTGAGCCGTTCAGATTCTTTAATGCTTCCTGCTGAGAAGAATAACCGGGAGAAATTGAAGCTAAAACCATATAAAAATACCTTTACCAACTTTAGCTTTTATCCCGTCATCCGATTCGATAACTACAGCAAGAAAAACGGCAGTAACGGGCGCCTGCTCACGGCCGGTCAATTTGGCGATTTGGGCCGCAACTTGCTGCGTGATATGAAGCTGGGTACCTATTTTTCATCCCGGGAAGTAACCGGACAATTCAACTTCTTTGGCAGCGCTCTCTTTGGTTTTGCCTCGGAACCCAGCAGCGGAATCGGGGATTTTTTTAATCCCGCTCGGCTTACCGATCTCGATCGAGATTTATACTTATCAGTTGAACATGTGGGACTCCCTTTCATCAAAAAACGATGGTCTCCTACTGTTACACTGGATTTCTATAATTTACGCCGAAATGTTGCTGACGGACTTTCAATCGAGGAATTCCCCTGTACGTCATGCCTGCCGGATACCACCAATGTCGATATCGCATACAATATCTGGGAGGCCGATATTTTTCTGCGCAGCAAAATCAATCAGCACAACTTACTTGAGCTAGGAGCCGGGTACAGTCCATATCGCGTGCAAACAGATGGATTTTTCTCCCAAGAGCTCGAATCATTTATTCCTTCCTCTTCTTCGGAATACTTTAAAGGAACCACTCTCACGGCCGCATATATTTACGAGAACTGGACTTCCTATCCGAATAGCGATGTTGCCCCTATTGGTTTTCGCAGCGCATTCAGATACACCTACGAACCCAGCAAACTGCTTGACGACTATGAAGTAGAAGACGGCACTCTTAACCCGATCTATCAGGATATCAAAAATCACTCTATAGAAGCTAATATTCGGTGGGGATATCCAATAGGTCATCATTCAGCCCTTAACTTTTATGGACGCGGATTCAGTTATCTCAATAATCCCGATGATTTTTTCTATCTCGATTACATCGGAGGATTTACAGGGATGCGCAGTTATCCCTACTTTGCTCTTGGTGGTAATACCACAGCACTGGCAAAACTTTCGTACACATTTCCGATTGCCAACAAATTGAATGCACAAGTTGGCCGTCATACTTTTGATAAGCTTTATTTGCGATTATTTGCGGAAACCGGCAACGGCTGGAACGGTCCACTCGAAATTGGCAATAACCTGAAAACCGGCCTCGGCGGCGAACTGCGATTTGCTTTTAACAGCTACTATCTGTTCCCACTCAAATTATTTATCAGCGGCGCTTATGGATTCAATAAATTTGATGTTACTTTACCCAGCGAATTCATTACGGAATCAGCAGAGAGCGGAGTAACATACGGAAAGGGCTTTTACTTCCATTTTGGATTAACATTTGATTTTGATGTCCTGAATCATGATTAAAAAAGCGACATTTTTAGGTATATTTTTGGGGATGATAGTAAGCAGTTCCACTGCTCAAACTGTGCAGACTTCGCAGGAAATTACCATTGATGACCTAAAACCTAACATCAATTACGCTCAATCGGATCCCTTTTACCAACCAGTAAGAGAAAAAGCGGGATGGGCACTACTCAGTTCAGCTGTGATTCCCGGAAGTGGGCAAGCTGCCAACAAAAAATGGGTACGGGCAGGATTATATTTCCTGGCAGAAGCGGTGATGGTTGGCGTATACCTTAAAGGCTCTCACGACGCAAGAGTAGAAGAACGAAGATACAAGCGATTTGCAAATAACAACTGGAGCGTGGTCAACTATGCCCAATGGCTGGTGGAATACCACGAACAAAATAACTTAAGCAATAGTCATATTAATGATCTTGAGCAACATATCGAAGGTAAAACCGCTGATTACAATCCCGAGAGCGACTGGTCGAAAGTAGATATTGAACTGCTACGCAATGTGGAACGCAATACCCCGTTTGTATATCCGGAACATATTGGCAATAATTTTTCGCATGTTATGCCGGATTACGGTTCGCAACAATATTATGAACTTATTAGCAAATATTATCAATATGGCCCGGGCTGGAACGATTTTACAGCTCAATACCAACTAAACTGGGACGGCAGTGGAATGCCGGACAATTTTATTTTAGGTGCACGCCTGGCTAATGACTTCAATGACAGTTATCGCCTGGCCGGGAACATGGTTTCGTTTCTGATATTAAACCATATTATATCGGCTTTTGATGCCTTTTTAACAGTTAAGATTAAAAACCGAAAATTGGAAACGGAGACCAATCTGTTAAATCCACATCGAACCTTTACACTAAAATTTCATTTTTAAGTAATATCCAAAGAATCATATTTTTAAAGATATGTGGTCACAAATAAAATCATTACTCACAAATAAAATATTCTACCTGGGGTTGGGTAGTTTAATTGCCGCCGGAGCACTGTTTCTGGCGCTGCTCGATTTTGTAATTATGCCGGCCTATACCAATTACAACGAAGGCGTTACAGTACCCGATATTACCCAGGTTTCATTAGATGAAGCCCAAGAACGCCTTACTTCATACGGGTTGCGATACGAAGTTGCCGAACGTCGATCAAATTCAGCTTATCCGGCTGATTATGTGATTGACCAAATGCCGGCAGCGGCAGAAATTGTGAAGCCAAACCGCAAAGTTTATCTCACTGTTAATACGGAGGCTAATCCCACCGTTCAAGTTCCAAAGGTCGTAGACCTGTCACTCCGTAACGCTCAAATCCAACTGGAAAATTACGGTTTGCGGGTAGGTACCATCAGCTATGAATCATCCCGGTTTAAAAATGTTGTATTGCGCCAATCGGTACCGGCCGAAAATATAGTGCCCAAAAGTACGATGGTTGATTTGGTAGTAAGCGACGGACTCGGTGAAAAAATGGTTGATATCCCTAATATTAAGGGACTGCGCCTCTCCGAAGCGCAACAAAAATTACAGAAAGCAGGTCTGCGTATTGGTGAGATCCGATTTCAACCAAGTAAAGAGTTTGATCCCAATGTCATCATCAATTACGAACCACAAAAAGACCAAATTACAGTAGGAGAAACACTGAAACTTATTGTCTCTGAACGATTTGAAGTAAAAGAAGAAGATGAATCCGGAGCCGTAATTGATACCTCAAATATTTCCTCACCAGAAGATAACAACAATTAATTGATATGGATTTTACATTACCCATTTTAGCTCCCTCAATTTTAGCCTCCGACTACACGCGCCTTGGCGAAGAAATCGACAAATGTAATCAAGCTGACATACAATGGTTGCACTGTGATATCATGGATGGCCATTTTGTTCCTAATATCAGCTACGGCCCAAAATTTGTAGAAGCAGCAGGAAGTTGTTCGGACGCCTTTTTAGATGTTCATTTGATGATTGAAAATCCAGATCAGTACATCGAGCGTTTTGTAGATGGCGGCGCCGATCAAATTACCGTACACCAGGAAGCATGTCCCCATTTACATCGCACTATTCAAAAAATTCACCATTTTGGCATTACTGCAGGCGTCGCAATAAATCCCGCTACTTCTCTGCAATCAGTTGAGCCGATCATAAACGATGTAGATTTGATTCTTCTAATGAGCGTAAATCCCGGTTTTGGGGGACAATCCTTTATCGAAAATACCTATCAGCGCCTGCAAAAACTGAACGCTATGCGTGATGAATACGGCGCCGGTTTTCTTATAGAGGTAGACGGTGGCGTAAACCTCGATAATATCCAAAAAGTTACCCAGTACGGTGCCGATGTTCTTGTAGCCGGAAGCGCTGTTTTTAAGGCCAAAAACATCCCAAAACGAATTGAAAATCTGACAGAGAACGCAAAATTGGGAAAAGGAACAATTGCTTAAATCACTTTTATACGATTTACAAAAAATTCATACTATTTCCTTATTTTAAGATTTCAGATCTATAATTAAAGTAGAGGCCATTTATCGCAGAACAATCAACCATTAGTGAAAAAACCTATCAAATTAATGATGTCGAGCCCGTCCTTATTTTAGGTTTTCAGGATGAATATCTGAAAAAGATTGACGAGGCTTATCCCGATGCTAACATTTCAGCCCGCGGCAATACTATTAGAATTTCGGGTCCCAAAGGGGATTGTATAGAACTTGTGGAGGTTTTTAGTGAACTCGAACGTATGGCTGCCCGTAATGAAGACCTCACTGAAAGTGATCTTGAAACCGTTCTCGCTCTTAAACACAGCGACCGCGCAAACGAAAGACCCAATCCACTGCACGATACCCGTGTTACCGGTGATTTTATTATCAACACTCATACTGGAGAAGCCATAACGGCAAAAACACCGGGACAAAAAAAGATCCTTGAAGCAGCTGCTGCAAATGATATTGTGTTTACTATTGGTCCTGCAGGAACGGGAAAAACCTACACCTCAGTGGCCTTGGCAGTAAAGGCACTCAAAGAACGAAAAGTGAAAAAGATCGTACTTGCACGTCCCGCCGTTGAAGCTGGTGAAACACTTGGTTTTTTACCCGGTGATCTGCGCGAAAAGATCGATCCCTACTTACGACCGCTTTACGATGCACTCGAAGATATGATTGAATATGATCGGCTTGAGATGCATCTGGCAAAAAATAATATCGAAATTGCACCCTTGGCCTATATGCGGGGCCGTACGCTCAATAACGCATTTGTAATTTTGGATGAGGCTCAAAATACGACCAATATGCAGATGAAGATGTTCCTCACGCGTATTGGATTTAACAGTAAAGCCATTATTACTGGCGATATCACCCAAACCGACCTGCCCCATAAACAAAAATCAGGACTTATCTCTATTCAAAGGATTCTTAAAGGCATCAACGGCATCTCTTTTGTCTATCTTGATGAAAATGATGTTGTTCGCCACAAGTTAGTGCGAGATATCATCGAGGCTTACGACAAGTACGAAAATAAAAATGACAAGAAATCGTAGCATGCCCACAAAAGAACTCACTGCCCATCCCCTGTATGAAGGAACGTTTAGCGTAGGTCTGGATACAAAATTCAACCGGATTGATCGTGACGATCCGCCTGCCAAAGGAGCTCTAAAAATTTCACTCAATCCCTTTTTCATCCAATCGGGCAATAAAAATATTCTTTTCGATGTTGGGATTGGTGATTTTGGAGAAGATACAAGCACCAATCTCATTAAGGAAAACCTCGAAGAGTTAGGGCTGACAGAATACGATATCACTGATATTTTTGCCAGCCATCTACACTACGATCACATTGGAGGACTGGCAGGGCAATCATCGGGGTATTGGGAGCTGACGTTCCCCGATGCAAATGTATGGGTTTCCAAAAAGGGATGGAAAAAAGTAATGGACATGGATGAGTATTATGACGACGTAAAAACAGAATTTATTCATTTTTTAGATGCCAAAGCTAAACTCCATTTTCTGGATGAAGAAGATCAGCCCTATCCCGAAGTAAAAGTCGAAAAGATCGGTGGACATACCGAATTTTCACAGGTGTTACTTTTTGATGACGGTCACCAAAAATACCTGATGGCCGGTGATGTCTTAGCCACCCGTGGTGAAGTAAATCGAACATTTGCGGCGAAATATGATTTTAATGCTGATCAAAGTATGGAAGCGCGAAAAGCACTCACTCAAAAAGCCTACGAAGAACAATACACGGTGATGGGATATCACGATACGCACCATCCCCTATTTAATTTAACCGACTACGACGAACAACAGGGATACAAAATAGAAGCTATTTAATAATGTCATTACCTAATTTCACTGACAAGATTTTTAGTTACCTGGATAATCAAGAACTGCCCGAGAATATCGAAGCCGCCGTCATTTTAGGCTCTGGGCTGGGTGGTTTTGCGGATCAGATCCAAAACCCATCGACCATTCCCTATCACGATATCCCCGGAATGCCGGTTTCATCAGTAGAGGGACATGCCGGAGAACTTATTTTTGGTAGCGTTAACGATCAAAATGTAATGGCCTTTTCCGGGCGTTTTCATCACTACGAAGGGTTTTCTTTTGATGAAACGGCTACGCCAGTATACATTGCTAATTATCTTGGATCAGACAAACTCATTGTTTCCAATGCAGCCGGAGCTATTAATACCTCCTTTTCGGTTGGGGATTTGATGGTGATCGAGAGCGTAATACGCAATAATTTAGCTATATCACCGCTGGGTAATCCAAAACATCGGTATCAACATCATCAATGGGTTCCAAAAGTCAGAAAAATTGCTGCAGAACTCGGACTCGTCACACAACTTGGCAATTATATGTATGTTACCGGACCCAATTACGAGACCAAAGCAGAGATCAGATCCTTTCGCAAAATGGGCGCCGATGCCGTAGGAATGTCCACAGCTACTGAACTTTTCGAGGCCGCCCGCCTTAATCTAAAAAGCACAGCTATTTCGCTGATTACCAATATGTCAACCGGTGTTACGGGCGAAAAGCTTGATCACGAAGAGGTCAAAGCTGCTGCCGATGCTCGCAAGGAGGATTTTGCCAAGCTGGTTACAGCTCTAATCGAAAAGCTTTAGGCCGCGGATCTACACTGATCTAAAATCTGATCTTTAACTTGTTCCAATCTGTGAAAATCTGTGGCTAATCTAAACATCCAGTGTTTGCTGATCTCCGTACTTCTCTAAATACTTATCCAGCTTCAGTTTTCTGCGTGTAGAATCGCTCGTCATATAGCGCACCTTACCGTAAATGGGTCGCTCCTGCCAGGCGCGGTCAAAGCGACCGAAAATCCAGAAGATACCCGAATAACTGTTGGGATCACGCCCATCAATGGCATAGCGGTTATTAAGCTCAATCAGATAAGCCAACGCAATTTCCGGATTTGGGGTCCATTCCAGCACTTTCTTGCCCCAAAGCATACGCAAATAATTATGCATTACCCCCTCCTCTCGAAGCTGCGTTTGCGCAGCATTCCAGATCTCATCATGCGTCTTCGACTGCGCAAATTCTTCCAGCTCATAAATATATTCCCGCGGATCGTCTTTGTGCTTCTCCAGTGTTTCCAAGGCCCAATCCGGCAGTGAATCGTATTGATCGTAATCCGGCTCGTGATGTGCGAAATGAAATCCTACCTCCCGCCACGTAATGACCTCATCCAGAAAAGCATCTACATTGGGATCACCGTTAAAAAATCCACCGGTAGACCCTTTGTTGAATGTAATATCGTCGAGATCCCATCCTTTGGGCTGATGATCGAGCACTGCATCCACGATTTCATATTCGGATACCTTGCCAAAGTGCAGCCACGGACTCAATCCACTGGTCGCATTGATATCGGGATCATTGCGATGGTCGTCATATTTTGACAACCCGTATTGAATAAACTGTCCCAATTTGCCCAGCGCTGCCTGACGTGTACCCTGCAGCTCAATTTTCCCAACCTCATGATTAATAGACAATGAGCTAATAAACGACTCTCGGTCTTTTAACTTTTTATCCGCCCGAGGATATGTGTCCAGAAAGTCATCATTTAAAGAAACAGTATCCCTATTTTCCAAATCACCCAATGGATCTTTAATAGGAGGATGGGTAAAACACTCTATAAAATTTCTTTGCATAATCTTACGGAAAAAGTAGGCATTGTAGGGCGCTTTATCCGTCAATCCCAATGGAATAATGCCATTGGAATCTACCGTGATATAAGGAACCTCTAATTTAGGCCCCACTTTCTCATTATGCTCCCGAATAATATATACCGGAAACTCATCCGAAATTACAGTACAGGCATTCTCAGCTAAATCATAAAGCAACCCACTCCCTGCCCCCGGGTTATCTTCCAGATATGAGTAATAATTAACATCATTCTCTTTAGCATACTCCAGGTTCTCCTCCATCCCCTCCATCAAAAAATGATGAAAGCGGTCAGAAGCCCACGGATAATCGCAATTCAATCCTTCATAGATCAGCAGCGGCTTATCTAATTTATTCGCCCAGCCTACCGCATATTCCAACGCATAATTGTATTGAAAACGCCGATTAATCTGCATCCAATACAACACATAATCACCATCAGAATTAGGCTCCTTTTCGTTACGCTTAAAAACACGCTTGCTGTTGATGTTTTTCATTGTCAATACTTTGAAAATTAATTGTTATTCAGGCGGAGCCATAAATGCCGGGCTAACGGGATTTTCTATAGTTTCCTCGACAATATGCTCAATTTCCTGAACCTGTTGATCTGTGAGGTCCCATCCAAATACCTTCTCAAAGGTGACTTGCTCCGGTTTACGTGCTCCCCAGATAGCTGAGTCTATTCCTTTATCCAAAATCCACCGTACAGCCAAGTGAATCACTTTTTGATTGAATTTATTACCAGCATATTCTTTCAATTTCTCTACCGCCTCAAGATGCCTATCAAATGTTTCGCCCTGAAATTTGGGATCTGCATTCCGCCGCAAATCCCCTTTGTTAAACGTGCGATCTTTACTCATTTTTCCGGACAATAATCCCCGGCACAAGGCGCCATACGTTAATAGGGTGATATCATTCTCTTTGCAATACGGGATAATATCATTTTCAATACCGCGCTCAAATAAGTTATAGGGCGGCTGACAAACATGAATGGGCGCCGTTTGCTGAAATTCTTCCATCTGCTCCGGCGAATAATTTGACACTCCAATCGCGCGAATCTTTCCTTCTTCAAGCAATTCGTGCAGTGTTTCAGCCGTCTCGGCAAATTCGGTATCCAAATCCGGCCAATGCACCTGATAAATATCAATATAATCGGTTTGTAATCTGCGAAGCGAATCATCCACTTCCTTGAGGATTCGATCGCGGGTTGAATTCCTCCGGATATTCCCGTCATCATCCCACTCCAAACCAAACTTCGTTGCAATCTGGATCTCATCTCTTTTCCCAAATTGCTGAATAGCTTCACCAACGAGTTCTTCGCTCTTACCAAAGCCATACACCGGAGCTGTGTCGATGGTAGTAACTCCTTTTTCAAGAGCCTCTATCACGGTCTCAACCGCCAACTGGTCGTCGGATCCGCCCCACATCCAGCCGCCGATGGCCCATGTACCAAGCGTTACTCTCGAAATATTAAAGTTTAAATTACTTACTTGTGTAAACTCCATACGTGATAAAAATTTTAATTAACCTGAATAGCGATCTAATTGATTGAGAAACTGATTCGTTGATTCTTTTATGGCTTTTTTATCTTCATCAGATTTCTTGTCATACATATTCACCATAAAACTATTGCGTCCACTTACCTCAAAGGCCTCGCGCTGTTCATCTACAAAATTCCAATACAAATAATTAAACGGACAGGCTCCTTCACCTGTTTTCTTAGTGACGCTATATTCACATGACGTACAATAATTGCTCATCTTGTTGATATAATTCCCACTGCTAACATACGGCTTTGAGGCAAGAATTCCTCCATCGGCAAAAGTTGACATCCCCAGCACATTGGGCAACACCACCCATTCATAGGCATCCACATAGGCCAACCAAAACCACTTGTTAAGCTCACGCGGATCGGTTTTGGTTAGATTACTAAAGTTACTGAGCACCATCAGCCGCTGTATATGATGCGAGTATCCCTGCTCGATAACCGGCTTTAAACTCTGCTGCAGGCAGTGCATTTTCGTATTTCCGGACCAAAATAATTCCGGCAGCGCCCCATCAAAATCCAAGAAATTTGTATCACGAACTTCCGGCATCATCGCCTCATAATAGATGCGGACAAATTCACGCCATCCCAAAATCTGCCGTACTAATCCTTCGACTGAATTGATGGGAGCCTTATCATTTTCATAAGCCTGAATCGCCCGTTCACAAATTTCCCAAGGCAACAGCAATCCGTTATTTAAATAAATCGACAAATTGGTGTGGAAAAGCGTTGGTTCATCGGTAGCCATGGCATCTTCGTAGGGACCAAAATCAGCCAAACGCTCCTCAATAAATTCATCAAGCAGCTGAAGAGCCTGTTCCCTCGTCACGGCATACCGAAAATCGTCCAGCACGCCAAAATTGTTAGGATGATATTCTTCTACCATCTGTATGACTTCGTTGGTGATATCGTCGGGCTCAACACCAGTAATTTCCGGAACGTCATATCCTTTGGGCAGTGACTCCCGATTATCTTCATCATAATTCCATTCCCCTCCCTCGGGCTCATCGCCATTCATCAAATAACCCGTTTTCTTTCGCATATCCCGATAGAAATATTCCATGCGATAGCCGGGCTCGATATTATCTTTCCAGGCATCCGGATCCGCAAAAAAGAATTGATTGGGAATTTCCTTAACGCGATCTCCAAAACTGCTTTTGACCTCCCTAAGACGTTCACGACTATCCCACTCCGATGGCGTCATAAAGGTTAATACTAAATCGGGATGGGACTCCAAAATATCGGAAAGGCCATCGTCATAGTGTTGATCCGTTGAATAGTAATAAACCGGATACCCCTCCTGCTGACATTCCACTGCAAAATGTCGCATGGAGCTGAGTACATAAGTAATTTTCTTTTTGTGATATGGCAGGGAATCACCTTTGGCTTTTGCCTCAATGAATACCAGCGGTGGCTTTTCTTCACGTACCCACTCGGGCCACACCTGCATATTAAGCTGATCGTGCAATACGAAAACAGCGTTATCTACTTTATGCAGATCTGCTTGAGAAATTCGTTGATCAACTTCTTTTAAAAATAGACGATTATTCATCCGATAAATTTCTATTGTTTGGATAAGATACATCAATATATTTTAACTAAAACACGTTCCAACTAAATCATATTTCCGCAATGGTACATACAATCATTGGAGTAATGGGTCCCGGAAATGGCGCAACACAAACTGATCTTGATAATGCTTACACGCTTGGTAAATTAGTTGCTGAGCAAAATTGGACTCTCTTAACTGGTGGCAGAAATGTAGGCGTGATGAATGCCGCCTCTAAAGGAGCAAGTGAAGCCGGCGGACTGGTTATAGGCATTCTCCCGTCCGAAAACAAAGAAGGCATTTCCCAATTTGTTGATATCCCTATCTGTACGGGGATGGGCAGTGCGCGCAATAATATCAATGTACTATCTTCGGATGCAGTTGTTGCTTGTGGATCGGGGGCCGGAACCACTTCAGAAATTATGCTTGCACTTAAGACTGGAAAACCTCTCGTTTTATTGAATCCCTCAACAAACCTAATCCGTTTTATAGGCGATCTTAACTACCCGGTGCCTCCTAATTTAGAAAGTCCTCAAAAAGCTGTCCAAACCATTAAGGAACTGCTTTAATAAAATTATTTTACTATTTGTGAGGCCTTTGCAAAACCTTACTGTCATCGCGAATGTAATGCGGCCTGCCTGCACGGAGCCTTCTATAAAAATATAACTTATCATATTACAAAAGCTTCGGCATAGGCAGGCAATCTCCCTTTCGGTGCTCGTTTCTGTGAGATTGCTTCACTACACCATTCTTCGAATGGTTCCGTTCGCAATGACAAGCTAAATTTTAAGGGTTTTGCAAAGCCCACTCTTTGTGTTTGACATTTTCCTTAATACTACTATATTAGTATTAACTGAATAAGACTTACTGGTTAATAGAATTTTTCAATCATAATTGAACAAAATAGATGAAAAAATCACTCACTCCACTGGGAGAAACCGAAATGGAAGTACTCAATCATGTTTGGGATATGGGCGAAGCTACGGTAAAACAGGTCCGCAAACGAATTTTGGAAGACCGGGAAGTAGCCTATACCACTATAATGACGGTCATGAAAAATCTGGCCGAGAAAGATCTGCTGAAATATCGCAAAGATGGCGTTACTTATGTTTATAGCCCTGCCCAAGAGCCTGAGTCAGTCCGTTCAAATCTTATCAGTGATTTAATGAAAAAAGCGTTTAAGGGATCCCCCAAAGAGCTAGTGCAAGCGCTGGTAAACAGTGAGGACTTGACCGCAAAGGACTTGAATGAAATTAAATCTATGATCGATAACATGGAGGATAATCAATAATGGAATTCGTAAACCTACTTCAATCGTTTGGTGATCAGATAATCGGGCATTTTTGGCTACCCGTAGTAATTTGGACCTTGGTAGCCGCTCCCATTGCATTGTTCTTGCATAAAAACGAATCACTTCAGCCCATCTATCACTATCACAGCCGCACAGCCCTCCTCTTAGTGCTTCCACTCGGTGTACTGGGAGCTTACCTAATGGATTTTATCAGCAGTGCCACACAAGCAGCGGGTGAGGGTCTATTTATCGTCATTCAAAATCCAATAACAGTTTCCGGGGCTACGGCAAACCCCTCTGTATTAACTGGCTTGAGCAATCCGAATTTTTGGATAGGTGCTGTTAGCCTGATTGTTGGATTAGTTGCAGCGGCACTTGTCCTGAAACTTGTTTTCGATTTTGCTCAACTTAGAAATATGGAGCAAAACTTAGACTTTTCTCCCCTTACAAGTGACCAAGACCTGATGGAAAATCTCCCATCTGCAAGTCATACATACCGAAATACATTAATTGCCTACTCCGGCAATACCAACATCCCATTTACTTATGGATGGCTTACCACGAAGATTGTTGTACCGGCTGATTTAAAAAATCAACCGTCTTCACTTGCAATGGCCGTACAGCATGAGCTGATCCACATTAAAAATCGCGATTTTCTGCTGAATAGCCTTCTTGTACTTATAAAATCCCTTTTCTGGTTCCATCCACTCATCCACAACCTCTATACGTCTCGGGAAGAATACAGAGAGGTGATCTGCGACAGCGAGGTTCTGGCCAATAAGGAATTTTCCCAAAAGAAGTATGCCTCTCTGCTCTTTGAACTTGCAAAACGAGATCATCAACAAAAATTAGTTCTGAGTATGGCCGTTAATCCTTCTTCACTTAAAAAGCGTATTCAAATTATGTCTAACCAAAACAGTCTATCTATGAACTTTCGATCGAGCTTTCTAATCACTTTTTTTGCCGCTTCCCTGTTAACACTCACTATTTCTTGTACTGATATGTCACAAGATGGCATTACCAACAGCGAAGTTGAACAAACGCAATCACAGATCACGACTATGTCATCTGATTCTTCTCCACTATATGTTGTTAATGGAGAAGTGTGGGATCAAACAGAATCGAACAAAGATAAATTGTCCCGACTCAAATCAAAGTATATTAAGTCTATCGATGTTCTGAAAGGAGAAAAAGCTACCAACGAATACGGCGAACAAGGCAAAAACGGGGTCTTAAAAATGACGGTTATAAATCCCGAAAAAGCATTTACTGATCTCAAGGATAAAGCTCCTCAAAAACCTACAGAAGGTTCAAAATCTGAAGAAGGAGATTACTTTGTAGCCGTTGAAAATATGCCGGAATTAGTTGGCGGCTTGGGCTCTTTGCAAAAAATGATTAATTATCCCGAGGAAGCTCGCGAAGCAGGAGCCGAAGGGAGAGTAATCGTACAATTTATCGTTGACAAAAACGGTAATGTTGTGAACCCGACAATCGTAAAAGGAGTAGAAGAAAGCTTAGATAATGAAGCACTTCGGGTCGTTAAACAAGCAAACTTTACTCCTGGCACGCAACGTGGCGAACCGGTACGAGTTCAGTATTCTTTACCTATAACTTTCAAATTATCCGGTAGCGAAAAAGACTCATAAACCATTTTTATCCACATTTTGTAAATAGGGGCCTTTACAAAACCTTACTGTTATTCCAAATGAAATGCGGTGTGCCTGCACGGAGCTTTCTTTAACATATGACTTAACACGTTACAAAAGCTATGGAATAGGCAGTCGATCTCTTTATAGCATCTTTGATTCCGAGATTACTTATCAGGCTTGCAATAACGTGCTCAATTTCCCAGGTTTTGCAGAGGCCCTTAAATAATTGCTTTGAGTCTAGTGAAATATTATTCACTATTGGAAAAGAATTTATTGCATCATAGAACTCAATCATAGTCATATTTGTAATATCAGCCCCCCTCTAATCATCATCTGGCTTTTTAGCTCTTCGGTCATTATTTAGTGTGTAGCTTTATACGCCAGGTTGCTAGGTACACTGCCTTATAAAATTCCAACTTAAAACTAATATTATGAAAACTATTCATCTCATACTCGCTACTACTGTCACATTATTTATTTTCATTGCATGCTCAAGTGCGACAGAAAAAGAGAATAACGAAACCTCATTTGTAGTAGAAAATGTGACCATCAGTATTTCTTCTTCTAACCCAGATAGCACATTAATATTTGAAGCTATAAATATTGGTGAATGGAATGGTTCGGCTCCTGCTGATTCACAAGAGACTCCATTCGAGTTTACTGTGAGTAAAACTAATTTTTATGGTACTTTTCACAAACTAAAAGGCAATAGTTCTATGATCCTTAACTTAGTTGCTCAAAAGAATGGAAAAACTACTTGGAAGACCGAGAAACAATTTAATCATATTGCCCAAGTTATACTTGATGGTAACATTACATCAGTTAATGGCAAATAAATTCATTTGATGTAACTAATCCAGACAATAAATAAAACGCATTAATACTCCTATTACGTGCATTAAAGAGATCTATATACCAAGGTCTGGCGTTTTATCTAAACGTTTATTATTTAATGGTTAGGTATAGATCTCTTTTAGGTATTAATTTGCAAAAGTCATTCTGACACAAAACCTACCAGTTATGAACATTAATCAACTATCTTTAATTGTAGCCTGTCTTTTAATTTTTGTAGGATGTGGTGTCAGCAACTCTGATGAGAAGATTGAACGAACATATCCAGAAGCCTTTAATTTTGAGACGGTAGGGATACAACAAGTACTTAACAAAGTTGAAACACCTGATTCCGTAAATATCGAGTCCTTTGTATTTAATACTTTTCAATGTCCTGAAGATGCAACTTGCGTTGCACCAGATGGAATATGGGTATCAGATAGGCTACCCCCTACTGACACATTGTTTATTGAAACCGTTAAACCAAAGCAATTTCAGGAAAATAAACAGTACAAGATCTCACTTTCAGTCGATAGAAGAGAGACAAGAGATTATCCTGATTTATGTATTCTTGGCTATAGTAACATTAAGTAAAGTCGCTAACCAGCGCTTTAAGGAGACGCGCCTCACCATCACTTGCCAGTATGTGGCTTTTTTTAGCACTTCGTTCATTATTCAACAATTCAATATTTATTTGTGTGTTTCTTATAGACAATATTATTAAGAGTAAAATTTTTTGTCCAGTTATTCCGATTTTCCGTAGATTGGAAATACATTTCAATAAAATTGATTCATCGTGAGTACATTTATCAAGCCAGTTGTCTTACTTGCAGTTACTCTTGCCATAATTAGTTGTCAATCAACAGGTACTGAACAATCAACACCAGACCTGAAAGAAATACTTCCAAACACTACTTGGTATGGCTCGGTCCCAGATTCGAGTGAGATATATACAAAATGGAAATATGGAAACCTGAATACTGAAATTGTTTATTCAATACATAACTTCCCATGTGGTAGTACACCAAACCATACATTGACCGGCAACTATACCATATTAGACAACAATAAATTACGACTAGAATTTATCTATATATATCCAAGAAGCACTTCAGAGCATGAAGTAGTTAGTTATTCAGAAGGAACAATAGTTATGAAAGGAGTTGATGATAATAGCCAGATAACTATATACTCTAATTGTAATGACACAAAGTAGCTGTCTGATTTCTGGATTAGGCAGAAATATCCCGTCCTCTCCTGCTTAACTCTAACTTTTTCTATCCCCACTCCAATACTTGATCATAAACTTTTATCAGCTCAACTAATAGATGGTCAATGCTATCATTTCCTGATATGAATAATCCGAAATTACCACTGGAGTAGATTGTAAAGGGGAAAGAGTATTGGCAATCGGATCTAACCCTTAAGGAAGTTGTTAGACCCAATAAAAAACCCCACACCTAAATATTTAAATGTGAGGTTCTTCTCTTTCTAATTATGAAGCTACTGACCTATTTACATCTAATCATTTTGGAATCCAAATTCCTTATGTCAGCAGTCAATATTTGAGGGAATCCCCTACAAACCACTGTCCCAACAGCTCATCGTGTTGACGGTAGGTAAAATTTTGCTTCTAATCTGATTACTTACAAAAGTAAAAACTCCCATCCAATATAAGAATGAAAGCCTATTACTCTGCCTTCTGTAGGTTTTACTTTCTCTATCGGTGCCTAACTTAATGACCAGTCATTTGTAATGACACCTTATAAAGCAAATACAAATTACGATGCTTTATCGCTTCTATCAATAAAAAAGCCCCCGCAAGTATCACTTACGGGAGCCTACCATTCAAACAATAAGAGCATATTTAACTGTCCTCTCAAGGTATCCACCTTAATGAACAGTGGTTGGTAAGACGCCTTGAAAGAAATGTAGTTACATTAGATTGCTTTAATAATAAATAAGCCCCCACAAGTATCAGTTGCGGGGGCTTGCTATTCATCAAGAGAGACGCCTAACAAAAGGCGCATATAGTATAATACACTTTCCTTCAACTTGTTCCAAGGAATTAGGGGCTTTATGGCTCAAAATAGCAGATAACACCTATCCCTAATAGCGGGAAACACCTACTAAATACGGAAAAGTTTTCCCATCTGTTGTAATATGAAGCCTATACAAAAGAGTTCTAAGCCCTATAATCTTTAACTACGCTCTCGCCATCTTTATACCAAGGTCACCTATTATATTAGTTAGTTACCTCTTCCATTATCAGCTACTTCAAAGTGTTTATCAGGAAAATATACGTCCATTTCACTTCTGTAGTCTGCATCTTTCAACTGTGGCAGGACAATCAGCTCATACCACTTGAGGAATTGTTCCGCTGATATTGGATCCATGCTGTTCCAGCTATCAATATCAACGGCTATCACCTTTAGCCCTTCTATATCATGTTTCTTTAGATACGAAAATATCTCTCTATAGTTGCCTTCATAGATAGGCGCCTTTTTATTCCCATCTTCATTGATAATCTCAAACCGTAACATTCTGAGATCTCTCCTTTCTGATGTGGTCTCATCACTCATAATGCCCTCTCTTGGTTTATTAGTTGATATTACGTCTAAAAAATCTCTTGTGTAGATTCATCTGGATTCGAAAAAGAATCTAAAAACACGACTTTTAAAAGTATTAATCTCTACAAAAAAACCAACTCTTTACATGCAATATTAACAGTTTATAATATACCGCATCAAAAACGCTACGAAGTAAAGTAGCCTTTTAGCTTACACCACTCATTCCTATATCATTTAGAATTTTACCAACTACTGTCCGCACTACCCTCGTTTAGCTATATTTGTTGCGACAGTTCTTCTTATATCATGAGGACGGAAATCACTAACACAAGTCTTTTTTTTCTATTAAACTCATAACGGAAACAGAAAGAGTTTATACAATTCACTGTAATTCAAACAATTAGTCCTTCTTCAACTGCATCGCAGTAACTTACTTTTTCACTTGTTGATTTAAGTAACGATTTAGTCAACTCAATCTTTGGCATTTTTTGGGTGCTTTAGGGGTGAGAACTAAAAAATATCCTATGATTTATTTCCATTATCACCGTTAAATAAATTTAAACTTATGTTTTTTCTTACACTTCGTTCTGTGAAGTTCCGCTTTTTTTATTTTATTAAGGGTGATTAAAAGAAGGATATCATTAACAACAAAAACTGCTTGTGAAAAAAGCGGCAGCGTACGGGGTCCATTTATTTACTGCTTTAGGGGCAGGACTTGGCTTATGGGCACTGATTTTAACATATAACGGATTTTACAAAGAAACGGTTTGGGTACTGGCCGTAGCTGCCATCATCGATTCTGTTGATGGAGCCCTGGCACGACTTACGCAAACCAAAGAACATGCACCGGCTATCGACGGTGCCCTAATGGATAATATCGTTGATTTTATCACTTGGACCATCGCTCCCCTACTCTGGATTTTTGCAACGATGAACATTCCCACCTGGGTGCTCGTAATTTGTGCCATAGCAAGCATCTTCGGATTTTCCAATACAAAAGCCAAGACCGACGATCACTTTTTCCTGGGCTTCCCATCCTACTGGAATATTGTAGTATTCTATATTTTTCTCCTTGAACTACCCGTTACTTTTGCTTCCGCAGTCTTACTAATGTTTGCACTCGTAACATTTTTGCCCGTTAAGTTTGTTTATCCATCCCGCACCAAATATTTGCGTCCCGTTACCTTAATCCTCGGCAGCATCTTTACTCTCCAGCTTATTGCATTGCTATATTATTTTGATCAGTCTCCGCCCTGGCTAATTTACAGTTCCTTTCTGTTTCCGTTCTATTACTTTGGACTTTCCTTTTTTGTTAATATCAAATCGCCTGAAACATCCCGCTGACTCTATCGTATGATTTCAACAAAGATCAATAAAACCATTAACTGATATTGCTTATGGGAGCTCGATTAAAAAAATCTCGTACCGACAAAATGATTACCGGTGTCTGCGGAGGCATTGCTGAATATTTGGGATGGGATCCCACGATCGTGAGAATTATTTTTGTGATTACCACTTTTCTCGGATGGGGCAGCCCCGTTCTCCTGTATTTTATTCTTGCGTTGGTGATGCCGGAATAGTTCCCCTCAAGCAGTGTAATCAGTTTTGAAATTATAACCCTATTTCATAACTATGGATAGGTATTCACCTTAACGAAAAATCCAGTTATGAGAATAGGCATCGTTGGTCCTGCCGACAGAGCAGTTGCCTGGGAAAATCATTTGCGTCCCCACCGAACCGTCTCAGAAGTAGTCATTGCCGGCAAACTATCTGAGATTGGTGAAGTAGATGCGTGCCTGTTAATGGATGAGCACTCTAAAAACCTGGATCGCTTACTTACAGCGGTTAAAGCAGGATATCATACCTTTTTGATTGCTCCTATTCCCACCCATACCGAGCAGGTTGAAAAAATTTACCATGCCGCTGAGGAATCAAATGTTCTTGTGCAATTTTCGCACTGGCCTACCCTTGCCCCGGCTTCAAAATGGATGGCAAAAAAGATCGAAAAACCTTCCTTTCTGCAGATTAATCGCGAGCTGAATTATTCAAAATTTGTAGAGTCAAATCATCCGTTTGAATATTACTGGATTGATGAGCTCGCCTTTTGCCTGCGCTGGATAAACGGATCGGTCCATCATATTGATCTAAAAACAGTTGAACTTTCCGAACAGCATTTATATGCACTGCATATGATGTTACGCTTTGAGAGTGGGGCAACAGCAAATATTTTTATCAACGTAACGGCAACCAACGCTCATCATCATCGGCTGGCTGCAAACAATCATTTTATTTTAGATTGTGATGTGTTAGAACAGTCGGTTCGGTTAGGAGAAGAAAATGGAGATGGACACCTATTCTTCAACAGAAAATCTTTCGATGCCAGCAAAGCAGCAGAATTAGCGGCTTTAAGCTTTCTGAAATCCATACAACTTAATCGTGAAACGATTTATAATGCCTATCACCTGTGGGAGTTGAACAAAACGATTGATAAGATTAAAAAAAGGTTGACTCGCGTTTAGTCTCCTTTTTTGTGCATCATCTTAAAGAACCCTTTCAGCTCTTCGCGTGATCCCAGCTTATCAATAAAATTAAACTGTCCGGCAGAAAGGCGTTCGCCGCCGTCAATAACCACGCATTCTCCCGTGATATAGGGCGCCATATCCGACATCAAAAAGGTAGCAAGATTGGCCAACTCTTCTTTATCTCCATAACGGCCGGCAGGAATTTTTGAAAGGAATTTCTTTTCTGCACTTTCATCGGGAACCAACCGCTCCCAAGCTCCTTTGGTGGGAAAGGGCCCCGGCGCTATAGCATTCAGGCGAATGTCATATGTTGCCCATTCATAGGCCAGTGATCGCGTCATAGCCAGTACACCCGCTTTACCGCAGGCGGATGGCAGCACAAATGCCGATCCCGTATCTTCAGAATAGGTGGTCACCATATTCAAGATATTGCCTTTTTGTTCCTCATCAATAAGATAGTTACCAAATACGTGCGTGCAGTTGAACGAGCCGTGCAATACGATATCGACTACGGCTTTAAATCCACCGGGACTCAAATCTTCTGAGGCCGACAAAAAGTTCCCGGCCGCATTGTTCACGAGTCCCGTCATCGCACCGAAATCGGATACAATTTCTTCGATCATCTCCTTAATGCGGTCATAATCGCGGACATCAGCTACATAGTATTTTGCAGAAATTTTATTGCCGGCTTCTTCAATTTCTTTGACGGCCTTTTGGAGTTTTTCTTCGGTCCGACCACAAATAGCAATATTGCTGCCCAGTGACGCAAACTTCTTCGCCATAGCCAGTCCCAATCCACTGCCACCACCCGTAATTAAAATCGTTTGATCTGCTAACGTATCTTCTGTAAACATACCTGTATAATTATTTTTAAACCTGTCATTACGAGCCTAAGCGAGAAATCCTTGTTAAAATCATGCATACCAAATGAAAGTTAAACAAAGATCTCTCCCTCCGGTCAAGATGACAAATAGACTTATTATTAATTCAGATTCTCAAAAATACCGGCTGCACCCATGCCTCCGCCTACACACATCGTTACCATCCCGAACTGTTTATCCAGTCGTTTCAAATCGTGCAGAATCTGTGTCGTCAGCTTCGCACCGGTGCAGCCCAGCGGATGTCCCATTGCAATAGCTCCACCGTTTATATTGACGATATCTTCATCCAGCCCAAGCTCACGAATTACCGCCAGTGATTGCGCGGCAAAAGCCTCATTTAATTCGATTAAATCAATATTCTCTAAATCAAACCCAGTTTGCTTTAGAACCTTTGGCACTGCCTCAACCGGACCGATGCCCATAATTTCGGGCGGAACTCCCGCCACTGAAAAACCGTGGTATTTGGCAATGGGTTCAAGGCCCAATTCATCGGCTTTCTCACGGCTCATCACTATTACCGCTGCCGCCGCGTCGTTCATCTGGGATGCATTTCCAGCCGTCACTGATCCTCCTTGCTTAAAGGCAGGATTTAGCTTTGCTAAAATTTCCTTCGAGGTATCGCGTCGAGGTCCTTCATCGGTATCTAAGATAAATTCGGTCTCCTCAACTTCTCCATCCGCTGTAACTTTCTTCTCTTTCACTTCAATAGGCACAATCTGATCATCAAAATAGCCTTCATCCCAGGCCTTTAGCGCACGCTGGTGACTGCGATAGGCAAAGGCATCCTGATCTTCGCGACTTACATCGTATTTGTCGGCCACATTTTCGGCTGTTAATCCCATGTTGATATAAATTTCGGGATAATTATCCACCAACTCTGGATTGAGCCTTGAAACATACCCACCCATAGGCACGAGCGACATTGACTCTACACCCCCGGCAATAATCACATCAGCACCGCCAACCATAATGCGCTCAGCGGCTTGAGCAATAGTTTGTAATCCCGAGGAGCAAAAGCGGTTCATCGTAGCGGCGGGAACAGAAGGCGGCAGTCCTCCCAGCGCGGCACATTGACGTGCAATATTCAGTCCCTGTGCCGCTTCGGGAAAGGCGCAGCCCATAATCACGTCATCGACCTGCTCGGGCTGAAGGTTCGGAGCCCGTTCTAAGAGGTTCTTGATCACTTCTCCTCCCAGCGTATCGGGTGGAGTAAATCGAAGTGATCCCTTATTTGCTTTTCCAGTTGGAGTTCGCGCAGCAGCAACAATTACAGCATCTTTTGTAGTCATAAGTCGAAAGTGTTAAGTAGAATGTAATAAGTAGAAAGTTAAAGAATCTATTTCGTCAAACTCTGCCTTAAAGCATAAATCATTTTTTGGATTTCAATAAGTCTCTTTCTGATTTCAGAATATTTTCCTTCATCTAAAAACTCTAAATTTTTTGAAATTTTGAGCTGTGTTTCCAATTCATAACAAGAACCAGTTGAAATATTTAGAAACTGCTTGAATTCTTTTTTAGATTCTCGACCCGCACCTTCAGCAATATTTGAACTAATAGAAACGGCACTTCGTCTTATCTGGCTTGTTAAACCATATTGCTCTGTTTTAGGAAAATTTTCTGTTTTATCATAAATAATAGTTGCCAATTCAACAGCTTTATCCCATACATCTAAATTCCGAAAATTGTTCATAGTAACAGTCTTTATTTTAAATTATAGCCTATAAGTAAGACTGCTCTACATGAACTAACTTACAAACTTTATACCTTCGACCTTCTACCAATAACTAGTTTCGCAATGGTTTTCCTTTCTTGAGCATGTGCTCGATTCGTGCTTGCGTTCGTTCGTCTTCCAGTAGTTCCATAAAGGCTTCACGTTCGAGTTTCAGTATGTACTCTTCCGGCACTTCCTGCGGTTCGCTCAAATCTCCGCCGCTCATCACATAGGCTACTTTTTCGGCCACCACTTTGTCATAGTCGGTAATGAAATTAGCCTCATGCATGATGTACAGCATCATCTTCAGCGAACTCAGTGCCTCATTTCCAAGCACTTTGATCATCGGTTTTTCTGGCGGATAATAACCTGTATCAACCATACGGCGGGCTTCCTCCTTGGCATTGGCAATCAGCAGATCTCGATTCATTATTACGGTATCTGAATCCCGTAAATATCCCAGCTTTTTAGCTTTGGGCGCTCCATCCGACACTTCTGCCATACCAATATTTTTAAATTTCTCTTTGATATTTGGCAGCGGATCAACCTGCTCGTCTTTCATCAGATTTTGCATAGTGCGATAGAGTACCTCTTTAGTACCACCGCCAGCCGGGAGCAATCCAACACCCACTTCTACCAGTCCGGCATACAACTCATGATGTGCCACAACTTTATCCGCATGCAGAATAAATTCAACTCCGCCGCCCAGCGAGCGACCAAATGGTGCTACAATAACCGGAAACGGGCGATACCGCAATCCCACAGCCGTATCCTGGAAATTTTTAGCGGCCTTCTTGACACGATCTTTTTCTCCATTCTGCCAGGCCTGCATCGCCTCCATCAAGTTGGCGCCGTAGGTGAAATTGTCTCCGTCATGACTGATTACCAACCCATCGAATCGTTTTTCAACAATATCACAGGCCTTTTGCAGCGACTGAACCAGCTCAAAGCCGAGCGTATATTTTCGTGTGCGGAATTCGAAAAGGGCAATACCATCTCCCATATCGTACAGCGCGGCGCTTTCGTTACCAAACACTTCATTATTATCAGCTTTTAGATTTGCAACCTGGATCGCCCCCTCTGCCGGCGGACTTAACTCCTCGATTTCTCCGCTTGCCAGATTATAAACCGTGCCTTTCTTTTTGTCATAAAATCGCTCACGGCCACTGTTAAGCATGTCCAATACATTTTGAGGAACTTCGAGTCCCTCATCCTGCATGCGCTCGACTGACTCCTCAACACCGATGGCATCCCAACGCTCAAACGGACCCAGCTCCCAGTTAAAGCCCCACTTCATCGCACGATCGATGGCTTCTACGGATTCTGTAATCTCAGGAATACGATTGGCGGCATACAACAGCAGGTCGCAGTGAACTTTCCACAAAAAATGTCCGACTTCGGTATCTCGGTTAACCAAAAACTTGAGCCGATCTTCGGGCGTATCAAATTTCTTTTTAGCCTCGGTGGCACTTTCAAATTCAGGATCGATCTGCGACTCATATTCACCCGTTTCCGGATTAATTACTTTGTACTCCTTGCCGGAATCAGTACGCACTTTATTATAAAAACCTTTTCCAGCTTTATTTCCATGCTTACCCTCTTCCACCATTTGATCAAAAAAATCGGGCAGATCAAATACTTCGCGCCGCTCGTCATCCGGAATGGCAGGATACAAATTCGTTGCTACATGATGAATTACATCCAGGCCAGACATATCAGCAGTGCGAAAGGTGGCCGCTTTGGAATAACCAGTGAGCGTTCCAAGCAAATAATCGATCTCTTCGGCTCGGAAATCCCCATTGTAAAAGTGTGGCATTATACTGGCTATCGAAAAAATACCGATGCGATTAGCAATAAAGTTGGGCGTATCTTTGCACTGTACCACCCCCTTGCCCAGGTCACGCTCGCAAAAACGAGACATATATTCCACAACTTGATCATCAGTTGATTCCGTAGGAATAACCTCAAGCAATTTCATATACCGCGGCGGATTAAAAAAGTGCGTGCCCAGAAAATGTTGTTGAAACTCTTCTGAGCAATCCTCTCCTATTTTACCGATGGGCAAGTCCCGAAGTATTGGAGCTTACGATCGTGCCTTCTCTTCTGATATCATCGATCCTTGCCATCATATCCTTTTTAATATCCATCTTTTCAATGATGGCCTCACAAACCCAATCAACTTCTTTAATAATATCCAGATCATCAGTAAAGTTTCCGGGCTTAATACGGTCAGCATATTCGGGCAATCCCAGCGGAGAGGGATTCATATCCTTCAAATTTTTAATATTATCAATCACCTGCTGATTGGGATTGTCGCTCTCCTCATCTTTGAGATCAAGCAGCCAAACCTGCATACCTGCATTTACGCAATGCGCTGCAATTTGACTACCCATTGTTCCCGATCCAAGTACCGCTACTTTCTGAATATCGTATTTGCTTGTGGACATAAAAATTATCGTATAATATTTTTATTACTACTTATATATTAATCTCACAAAATCACCAGAAATTAAAAATATTTATTTTTCAGCTTTTGCTTTCTGCTCCCCATCTTGGTACATCGACTCGATTTCATCTTCATAACGTTCTTTCACAACGGGACGTTTAGTTTTCAGGGTTGGCGTGAGTTCGCCGGACTCAATTGAGAAAGGCGTCTCCAGCAGAACAAACTTCTTAACCGTCTCCCAAGGTGAAAGCTGCTTATTCACTTTATCGACTTCGCGCTGCATAAGCCTTCGAATTTCGGGATCTTCATTTGCGGGATCCGAAACGGATTTACCACGTCCTTTCAACCACTTTTTGGCATTTCCATAATCGGGCACAATCAATGCCGAGCAAAATTTTCGCTGGTATCCGATTACAACAGCCTGATCAATAAACCCACTTTCGGTTAAAAGATTCTCAATAGTCTGCGGTGCCACATATTTTCCGGTAGAGAGTTTGAAGACTGACTTCTTGCGATCTGTTATAAACAGATAGTTATCTTCAAGCTTACCCACATCACCTGTCATAAACCAGCCGTCCTCTGTAAAAACCTCGTCTGTTTTTTCGGGATTGTTGTAATACCCTTCCATCACATTAGGGCCTTTCGCAAGAATCTCACCGTCATCAGCAATTTTGATATCCACATTCGATAAGGGCGGACCCGAACTGCCTATCCGCATGTGGTCTTTATCATGCACAGACAGAACCGGCGATGTTTCCGTTAGTCCGTATCCCTGCATACAAATAAGTCCCATCGCATTCATAAACCGGAATAAATTATCTGACAGAGCTGCACCACCACTCACCATACCAAGAAGATTTCCACCGAATAGATCACGAATTTTCGAATACACCAGCTTATCGGCAATTTTGTGCTTAATGGCATCCAAACCGCTCGGTGGGTTTTCAGGATCGTATTCTTCTGCCCTGTTTATCGCCCAGTAGTACAGTTGCTTTTTGAGTCCGCTCATTTCCTGTCCCTTCACTTTAATGCCCGTATGGATTTTTTCCAGCAACCGGGGCACCGTAGCAAAGTAATAGGGTTTCACATATTCAAAATCATCTCGAATTTCATCCACATCTTCGATGTAGTAAATGGGATATCCCATACTCAGATACATATAAGTGATCATCCGCTCAAACACATGAGACAGCGGCAGATAAGACAACATTCTTTCGTGCTCCCGGACGGTCTCATCAAAAGGCACGCGCTCCAGCGAGGCCAGCAGATTTGATGCAATGTTATTATGCGTTAACATTACTCCTTTGGGATCTCCGGTCGTGCCGGATGTATAAATTAGGGAAGCCAGATCATCCGGCTGCACTTTTGATCGCAATTCCTCATAAAGCTCAGGATTATCCTGATGTTTCTTCGCGCCCATTTCCGTGATCTCTTCAAACTCTTTGAGCTTGTCATGCTTCGATCCGAAAATCGAAATAATTGCTTTTACGTTGGTAATATCTTTGATGATAGGCTTCGTATCAGCAAAAAGTTCATCGTTCGAAACAATATGCACTTTAGTCTCAGAATTCTCGAGTATATACTTAATCTGTTCTCCGGGCTGAGTTGTATAAATCGGCACGTTCACCGCTCCCAACGAAAGAATTGCCTGATCACAAATTACCCATTCAGCACTGTTTTCGGAATGGAGACTCACTTTATCACCGGCACGCACGCCGAGCTCATACAACCCCAGTGCTAAATTTCGCACCTTTTCCTTAAATTCAGCGTTGCTCGTTTCTACCCATTCTCCATTCCTTTTCGTAGAAATGAATACATCTTTATCATGCTTTTGAGTGCCTTTCTCAATCTCATCAATAATAGTAGTTGGATCATAAGCCATAACGGTACGCTATTTAATTGTTGATGACGTTCTTAACTAATAATTTAAACTATTGTGGATGATTTAAAAGTCTATTTAAATTTTTTCTTCCAATTTTATAATTACCTTCACACCCACTAATCAATTGTAACAGAATCATTTATGTATATCCAACCGAATATTGAAAAACGAGTAGAAAAATTTCTTTCAATCTCTGAAAAAAATATGGGCGATGCTCTCGGTATATCGTTTACATCCTTCAAGTCTGATGAAGTAAAAGCCACGATGCCGGTCAATGAAAATACTGTTCAGCCCTTCGGATTACTTCATGGCGGAGCCTCTGTTGCTCTGGCCGAAACGCTGGCATCCGTCGGAGCCTGGCTAAACATAGAGGAAGAAGGTAAAACAGCAGTGGGGGTTGAAATCAATGCCAATCATGTACGTGCTGCCAAAAAAGGAGAAACAGTTTTAGGCATTTCTCATCCCATCCACAACGGACGTCAAACTCAGGTCTGGGAGACAAAAATTTATAACAAGGAAGAAAAATTGGTATGTGTATCTCGGTGTACACTGGCGATAGTGGATCAGTAGAAAGTATTAAGTCAAAAGTTCAAAGTGCGCCCTAATACTTTCTACTATTGACTCTCTACTTAATTACTCATAAAGCTGCTGCAATAACTTCCGCTTAGTTACGGGAAAAATCGTCTCCCGAAACGGAAAGTTCAGATCAGTATTGAACACAAAAGTAGCCGGGTTGGGTAATTCTTTATTTTCATCAATCAGATCCAGCTTAATAGCATTCGGTGAACGATATGCACCGCCTTGTTCCAATCCTTTTAAAAAAGCTGTTTTAAGCGATCGATACTTATCCTGCGAACTTTCAAAAACAGTTAGTTCATATTGATATAGCAAGAGTTTCGACTCCTCGTTATCCGGTACAAAAAAGTATCCCTCATCCGTATAATTAGGAACAATACCGACTTCTTCGAGCTTGATTTCATCATTCACAAATTCATAAATCGTTTTCCCCTCCTCAATTTTTGCTTTGATCAATGGCAGTCCCCATTCGATCAGATCCTCTACTTTTGAAAGATCAGATCCATCCACAAATACCACTTCGTGCTCAATAACCTCATTAACAAAATCGATCTTTTTGATACGCTTTGGAAATTCATCCCGCAGATCCTGCAGTCGATTCAAAATATCATCCAAGGTGGTGTAGAGTTCAACCAGATGACTCAGATGCGGATAAATTTTATTCATCTGAAAGTCATCAGAAATGGATTTGAGTCCAGCCAATATTTTATACTGCTGGGATTCAAAATCAGATTGAAGGTGTGTAAAAAGATCTAGATCGAGTGAATGAGCCATAGTGACCTCTTGCTTTTTGTTCCGTGGTGTAGATGATCCTTTTTTCAACTTTAATTAATAACGAAGAGAGGAGCAAGTTTTATTGTTTTCATATCGCTTAGAGCAAGGAATAAAGGGCTTGGAGCGTTAAACCCACTAATTGTTTAAGAGCGATTTTCGAAAATTAGTTATCATCTTGCTAAGAATTTCCAGTTCCGCAAGTTGTCCTGCTAAAATATCGAAAGACATATAACCACGTTTCTCCATAAGAATTAAAATATTAGCTGTTTCAAAGCATGATTTTCTTGAATAACTAAGAAACCGTGCAAAATCTTTCTTTGAATTTGATCCTGCACCTTCTGAAATATTATTCGTGATACTCATAACAGCACCTCTTAGCTGCTCGGCAAATCTAAACTTTTTATCAGCTTCCAAGTTATCTGCTAAATCAAAGAGTTCATCTGTCAATTCTATCGCATTTTGCCAAATAGTGAAATCTTGGAATCGAAATTGACTCATAATTTTCCTCTCTTGATGTTAATATGTATAAATAATTCAAAAATTGTCTCCTATTCATCTTGCCCAAAGCTCCAGGCTCCGAGCTCAATGCCACTATTCCTTCCGAAACTGCACGTCTTTCCACTGTTCGAAATGGTGCGTTACTTTTCGGCGCTGATATTTACCCGTTGAGGTCACCGGAATTTTATCCCCAAAAACAACAACTTTCGGTGACTTCGAAAATGGCAGATGGTCGCGGCAGTACTCTAAAATAGCTTCCTCATCCTCCTCTGCTCCCTCTTTAAGCTCTACATAGGCACCTACTTCTTCGCCGTACCAGTCATTTTCAAAACCTACAGCAATACCTGCCTTTACACCCGGCGCCTTATTGATTACTTCATCAATTTCGAGGGGTGCAAGATTTACGCCACCACGGATAATCAGCTCTTTCAACCGACCGGTAATAAAAAAGTAGGGACGGCCTTCCTCATCATTGGCATAGAATCCCTCATCCCCACTTCTAAACCATCCGTTTTTGAAGGTTTCTTCATTGGCTTCCCGGTTATTATAATATTCAATCATTACATTTACACCGCGAATCACAATTTCTCCGCGCTCCTCTTCCTCCAGCTTATTTCCGTCTTCATCGTGAATAGCCATCTCATTTGCCGGAATAGGCACGCCAATACTCGGGTATCCATAATCAGCAATCCACTTTTGATGTTCTTCTTCATCCAGATCAACAGGAAGAAAACAAGAATAGCAGGTCGTCTCCGAAAGTCCGTAGCCGTGAATTATGGGAATACCAAAGCGACTTTCGAATGTTTCAGCCACTTTAATGGTCAAGGGTCCCGCACCACAAATTACGTGCTTCAAAGTTGAGGTACCGGGCACCTCTTTATCCGCATAATAATTATTGAGATACTGCAGCAAAGTAGGTACTACACTCACGATATGAACCTCCTCTTCTTTGATAATGGGGAAAAAGCGGCTGGTTCTAAACTTTAGGTTAAGTACTACAGAACCCCCGGCAAAATATGGGGTGATCAAAGTAACTACCGTACCGTTCACATGATGGATCGGCAACACGCACATCATGCGTGTTTGATCGTCAATATTATGCCAATCAGCAATACTGCGGGCATCTTCAAGTAAATTACGCTGGCTTAACACTACCCCTTTGGGCGCACCGGTGGTTCCCGATGTAAAGACAATCAGAGCTTCAGATTCACCTAAAGCATCGTCAGGAAGTTCAAGATCTCCCTTCTCCTTCGTGAAATTTTCGGTCTCTCCCTCACAGATAATCCACTCAACATTTTTCAAATACTTATACGATTCCAGAATCCCCCGAAATCGCTCTCGGTATTCAGTGCGTACAAATGCCAGCTCTACTTCTCCATTTTCAAGGATATAAGCAATGCGCTCATCATCTTCTCCCAAATTAATAGGCACAACTACTAATCCCAATAACCACGCAGCAAAATACTGCACAACGGTGTGCCAGTGATTATGTGAGATCGTAGCAATGCGATCGCCGTGGCTAAGCCCATGATTCTGCATTAACCTAGCGCAGTTTAGCACATGTTGATAAAATTCAGCATAACTGACCTCTGTCCTGTTGTCATTTTCATCAATATAGGTCAAATAATTGCGGTCATTATCCGCACGTTGTTGTAATAACTCCGGGATATCCTGAAATGACAAAGGTGGTAATTGATTAGAAGTTGTTCGCGCGTAATCAATTTTTTGCTGAAGTTCTTGAAAATCCATAAAGCACCTATTTATTGCCCATTGACCTGTGCTCAATTTTAGGTTTTGAAGGGCGGAAAGGCAAATAACTACCATATTTTGAACGAACTATTAATGATACTATGTTTTTATAATCCAGATAAATGAATATCACTTTTATGAAAACGCTCAATAGTTTTCTCATTTTACTGATAACAGCTGCAGGGATATGGTTTACATTCGACGATCCCGCACCTCTGTCCGCCGACCATTTGCCCGCACCACAGACTTTAGATACAGTTGCAACTGATACCGTAGAATGGGAACGACCTCGTTTTGATCAGCGCCAGGATGAACGGCACGAGATGGTCGAGCAAGGTATTGAAAACCGTAAGATTATAGATGATGAAAAAGTATTGGAGGCCATGCGCCATGTTCCACGGCACTTTTTTGTACCCAAAAACTATCAGGAATATGCTTACGAAAATCGTCCCCTCCCTATCGGATATGACCAAACGATTTCACAACCCTTAATAGTAGCCTATATGACAGATCTGCTGGATATTGAAGCAGGTGAAAAGGTGCTGGAAATCGGTACGGGCAGTGGTTATCAGGCGGCCGTTTTATCAGAACTTACTCCCCATGTTTATACGATAGAAATTGTAAAACCACTGGCTGATCAGGCAATCAAGCGATTTGAAATATTGGGATATCATACCATTACAACAAAAATTGGGGACGGCTACAAAGGATGGCCGGAGCACGCACCATTTGATAAGATTATTTTAACAGCAGCCCCTGAGGAAATCCCTCAACCATTAATTAATCAGTTGGCTCCCGATGGCGTATTGGTAGCTCCTGTTGGTAATGTTGATGACAGTCAGGTTTTGACAAAGGTTACCAAAACAAAAGACGGAGAAATAAAAAGAGAGCAAAAGATGCCGGTACGGTTTGTTCCCATGACTGGCAAAAGTCAAAAGCAGTAAGCTATTAAATACAATACCATATGATATTGAGACTTAACTGTTATTTGCAGGGTTCCAGGAATTGAAATACGATGGAGAATCTTTTTTATCAAAGGTAAATTCCAAGTTTATAACTTCTTCCTGATCTTCAATACGATGTAACTCGGTATTAAGCTGTTTGGTAAGCTTCCTAATCAACGTACCATCCAATGAATCAGCAACTGCAATCTCAAAAGGCTTAGAAATGCCCTGAAATTTCGTTCTTACCTGATTCTCAGTTCCTTCTACACTTATTGAAATTTCAGTGTCTTTATTGGCGTGACTGTATTCGTGTCTACAGATAAGAGTCAACAGCTCGTTGAGCAATAATCCAAAGGTTACCGCCTGGCTAATAGTCAGTTTAAAAGAAGAGCAAACCAACTTAAATCGAGCTCCGTCAATCTCTCCAAAATTTGCTTGCACTTGCTTTACAATGCTCTCAACATAAACATCCATTTTTACATCAGCAGCATCTTCGTGCTGATACGTCTGTTCATGGACTTTGCCCATCGAATAAATACGAGAATGGCTTTTTCTCAACTCCTTTTGCACAACCTGGTTATCTGAATTTTGAAGCTGCAGCTCAATAAGTCCCGATACTAACTGCATATTATTCTTAACACGGTGATGGATTTCTGCTATTAGCGCTCTCTTTATCCGTACCTGATCTTTTAGCGTTTTATTCCAGCCCTCAACCAATCGGATGCCCCCCAACCCAGCAGCTAATAGAATCACTATGGCAATCCAAGCTGTTAACTCAAATGTTTGCGAAGCACTTAAAATCTCATTTGCCAAACTTGAAGAGGTATTTCTAAGTGCTTCTTCTATTCGCAGGGTACCCAACTGTTCGGCCGAAAGAATAAAAATAACCAGTACAGTAACTACAGATATAATCGCGCTATACACCCATCCCAGTGAAATTTCAGGTCGGTCGGGGACATCAAAATATTTATCCTTAACGCGCTCTATTCTATCGCCAACCAAAAAAAGAATAGGAGCATTAATAAATATGAGCTGAAGGAATGTACCGGTCCACCAACTTTGCCAAGCAATGAGTGTTTCTTCAATTGTCAGGCTCTGAACATGGCTCCAAATTAAGGATCCCAATGAGGACGCCATTGAGGCTACCAGTGCAACACCTACAAAAAATGCTAAATGGGTAACACTGTCTAACGTGTAATGAAAATGAGTGCTATAATATACCACCGCAAAAATTGCCATCCCTAAAACAACCGCTATACCAAAAAGTATAGACCACTGGGTAGGCATATTAAAAGCCAAGGCTACCATAAATGTTGAGAGGTATGCAGGAATAAATCCCCATTCAAATCCCAACCAAAACAGTAATAAATTTGATATTAAAAGCGGGGGATAAAACAACAGAAAAAGCGAAATTGCCTGACTCGTATTGGCTAATGTATCCCAGTCTTGGGGTATCCAGTAAATTACGGAAATAAAACTGAGTACAAATAAGACGAGCCATAAAACCAGTAACAGTGCTACCTTTTTATTAAATAACCCATATTCTTCCAGTAAATATCCCAGTGGCAGTGGACGCCAATGCCCTGTATTTTCTGCGCTCATGCTCCCTCTTTCTTCTTTCATCAAAATAATCCTTTATATTTTCACTTAGCCAGAGTAGTCTAACTGCACCTTTTCAAATCAAATTTCATTTTAATCATCACATTCTGAATTATCAATCTTGATTTGATTCTACCATAACTTTTGATCAACACAAAAAAATAAATCTTTATTTAATAAAAATAATTTCCAGCAATTAATTTGAAACTTTTGAGCATTAAAAATTATCGTTAGCTTATTTTATAATTTTTCATCATCTATCCTATTCCTTTAATTTTTAAGTAACTATGAAACATTCGCAGTTAACGATCTTTCTTTTTTGCCTCTTATTCCCTTTTCTGGCTTTTGCTCAAGAATCAGCAGACGTCAAAAATGGCAACGACATTGATCGGATATTCGACTTGATTCCGGTTGAACAAACTTTAACGGAGCTTCCAAAAGATCTGAAGAACCAATTTTCACAGAATCCGTTTGGCATATCTGCCTCAAAAAATGAGCAGCTTATAGAACTTTTCAGCGAAGCATACCACGCTGATTCCCTATTCAAAATCGCTCACAAACACTTTAAAAATAACTTTGATTCCAGTTATTCCGATTCTGTTCTCACCATCCTCAACTCTGATAAAATAAAACCTGTTCTAAACTCGGAGGCTAATTATTATACCGTGCAGGGAATCCGCAAACAGATTGTCACCAAATATGAGCTTGAACAGGATGAACCCTCTCAAAAACGAATTTCAATTGTAAAAAACCTTATAGAACAGAGCTCGACAAAAAAATCTGCTTTAGAATCTCAAAGTATCCTATTCCGCTCATTTGTTATTGGTACCGATGCAATTAGCAGCAGGCTTAACTTAAGCGACTCACAGATTAACAGTATCATCAATAACTTTAAGAACCGTCTGCAGATGCAGTTAGAAGATGAGTTGGTCAACAATTATTTGGTTATGTACCATGGATTGGAAAATGACCGACTTACAAAATATGCAGATTTTTATACTACCAAAGCGGGAACTGAATTTAAGAAGGCCCTAAATGAATCTATTCATACAGCTTTTCAAGAAGCTTCTGATCGATTTATCTCCGATATCAAATCATTGTAAAAACATCACAGTTAGTTGTAACATTTTATAACCATTACCCATATGAAAAAGCGATTTTTAATTATACTGGCTTTTGCTGTTTCGTTATATAGCTGTTCTACAACGCAACAAACGGTTTCTGATGATAAATCTCCTTTAAAATATCAACAGGAAGCAGCACCGGACTCTGTAAATTTTGAAACAATGCTGGAACCACCCGAGGGATGGCACCACTGGGATGAAGAAATCACTCGATTCCGCGGCATCAGCAGTGACATTGCTTACCATAAATTGCTGGCTGATAAATCCCCACAAAAAACTGTTACAGTTGCCGTAATAGATGGCGGTGTAGATACTGATCATGAGGATCTTGATGATGTAATTTGGATGAATGAAGATGAGGTTCCAGGTAATGGCAAAGACGATGACAATAATGGCTATGTTGATGACGTGCATGGATGGAATTTTATTGGAGGTGCGAACGGAGAAAATGTCAATCACGATACCTTTGAGCTAACCCGCCTTTATCGCAAGCTGAAGGAAGAGTACGGACAGATGAAATCATCTTCTTTCACTGACAAAGAAAAAGAAAAATACCTCTATTACCGGGAAATTAAATCAGATTATGAAGATAAAATTCAGGAATTAAGTCAACAGTATAAAAATATTGAGAGCATTGAACAGAGCAAGGTACAAGCTGAAAATATTTTAAATGAACATTTTGCCGACTCCTCATACACCTACAAAGACCTCCAAAACCTTCAGCCTACCAGCCAGGATCTTAACTTTGCAAAAAATGTGATGCTGTACGTGATGGAAAATGATATCGACTCTACGCTTATTGCCAACCAGAAAAAACAGATTTATGAGTTCGCGAAATACGGCTACAATCCGAATTTTAATCCCCGTGATATTGTGGGCGATGATTACGAAAACAAATCTGAACGATATTATGGTAACAACGATGTAGCGGGACCTGATCCTTCTCACGGAACGCACGTAGCCGGAATTATCGGAGCGGAACGCAATAATGGAATCGGGGTAAACGGCGTTGCTGCAAACGTACGAATTATGGCCATTCGCGCCGTCCCCAATGGCGATGAAAGAGACAAAGATGTGGCTAATGCTATCCGCTACGCTGTGGATAACGGGGCCGATATAATCAATATGAGTTTTGGCAAAAGCTACTCTCCTTACAAAGAAGTCGTTGACAAAGCCTTAGCTCATGCCGACAAAAATAATGTATTGATGGTACACGGGTCAGGTAACGGTGCTCAGAATACAGATACAACGGCAAACTATCCCACTGATAAATATAGTAGTGCCATTAGTGATTCTGCTGCCACTCTTTGGCTGAGCGTGGGGGCAACAAGCTGGAAGCCCAATCAAGAATTTGTCGCCAACTTCAGCAACTATGGTGACCAAACGGTTGACCTATTTGCGCCCGGCGTGGATATTTATTCTACCATGCCCGACAACGAGTACAAATTTCAGGAAGGAACCAGCATGGCTTCGCCGGTTGTGGCAGGAACTGCAGCCTTGATTATGGCTTATTATCCGGATTTAACTGCTAAACAGGTTCGACAAATTATTATCGAAAACACAACCCAGTACTCCAGTCAGCAAGTAACTGTACCGAGCGAAGGAAATCCTCAAGAAGCCAAACAGGCTGCCTTTGCAGAGTTATCTGTTTCTGATGGAGTAGTCAATGTTTACAAAGCACTGCAGGCGGCGGAGCAAATGAGTAAGAAATAATTCATTGCAGGTAAAATTATAACTCTATCACTCTTCCTTGGTCTCGTACATAATCTACAAAACGGTTATAAGTTTCATGAGATGTTATGGTGGCACTGTCGCCTACAACAATAAGCTTTCGTTTTGCGCGGGTCAACGATACGTTAAGTCTTCTGACATCCTTAAGAAAACCAATGCTTCTCTTTTTGTTACTCCGCGTCAGTGATATAATTACTACCTCTTTCTCTCGTCCCTGGAAACCGTCAACCGATTTTATCTCCAGGTTTTCGGTATTAATTTTACGTTCGAGCAAATCAACCTGATCTTTATATGGACTAATAACAGCAATATCTTCCGGTCGCATCCCCGATTGCATTAAATTGTCCGCCATCAGAGCTACCAGCATGGCTTCCTCGGGATTTTCTTTGGATGTCGATCCTTGTCGTATGCGTTCCGCGGCATCACGTCCTGCTGTATCCACAAATACAACCGGTTCATGCGGATCCAGAATCTCTGTCAGATTGTTATCAAATAAATTGATATCCAGCTGGAAATCTTCAAGCGTATGCTTCTTCACACTTTCATCGGCAGAAAGTATCCCATCATAAAATTGCTCATTTGAAAATTCCATAATTTTCTCATGCATGCGATACTGCACCTCCAACATATCTTTGATGTCGGGATGATTCTCAGTAAGTCGCTCAAAAAGCGTATCCTCCAATCCTTTATCAGCAGCTTTGCGATTTTTTACCGTAGGCGGCAACTGACGATGATCACCGGCCATTATTACTTTCTTGCCACGGGTAATAGGTATTAAACAACTTGGTTCCGTCGACTGTGTAGCCTCATCAATTACTACGAGGTCAAACTCACGATTTTCTATCAATTCGCTGCCGGCCGTGCTATTAGTTGTACAAATAACCTGTTTGGTCTCCAGAATTTCATTGACAGCTTCCTCCCGAAGCTTATCTGCTTCCTCAAAAAGCTCTTCGATTTCATCCTGTAACTCAATCCAACGGGCCATTTTCTTAATTTTATCTTCTGATACACCCCGCGATCCGCGTCCTTCTTCAGCAAGCTCTTTAATCTTGGTATTACTCATACCGCGTCGATATTTTCCGGATGGATGAGTGTATTCTTCCTGCTCCTCTTTTTTCTCAAATGCCTGAGCCCGTAACTCCTCCGATTTTTGATATTGTTCATTATTTTCGATCAGGCTATCCAGCGTATGTTCCTTTAATTGTGGCGTAACCCGCGCCGGATGTCCCACACGTACTGCTTTTACTCCACGATCAAGCAGAAAATCCAGCATATTATCAACAGCAATATTTGATGCAGCCGTAGCAAGTACTTTCTGTCCATTTTCCACCGCCTGTTCAATCACCTCGATGGCTGTTGTTGTCTTACCGGTACCCGGCGGTCCATGAATAAGATGAACATCTTCGGCACCCAAACTATAGGCCACTGCCTCTCTTTGTGAGTCATTCAGCTCTTTATTAAACCACTCATCTACCTCAGCTTTTTCTCCCTCCTCAGGAGAACGCAGGCCAACTACAATATTTCTCAGTTTCGCCAGTCGTCCGGTTGCTTCTTCTACTTGCGTCAACGCATCCTTCATTCGCTGGTATGTAATATCATTGACATACAGATCCATGCGCAATCCCTTGCCAAAGATGAAACTCTTGGGCTGATCAAAAGCAACGGTGACAGAATAATTGGTTTTTTGCACTACCGTACCCGTAGGATTGTCGCTAAGCAAAGGATCTCTGCGGGAAATCATCACCAGATCTCCAACAGCTATTTCTGTCTCAGGGAGCGGCTCTCCTTTATGCTGGCGCATAAATTTCACCAACTTTCCTTCAAGCGCATTACCTTCATCACGACCTCTTAAATGGAGAATAGCTTTCCCTTCGGCTTCTCGCTGTTCGCCTGAAAGAGAACGAATACTTTCCTCATGCTCCCGCATTTCCTCTTCGCGCTCCAGCTCAACCAGCCGTTTGTATCGGCTCACATAATCAAAAATCGTTTCTATATCGTCAAAATCTTCCTCTTCAATATTCCGGACTGATACCCTGGAATGGGCTACTTTTTTTCCATTCAGTTGAGCTGCCAGCTCTTCGGCTTTTCCATTTTTCACTTCTACAAAAGCTTTAGAGCCATTAATATCAATATTTCCGATAATACCGGGATCGATGTTCGTTTCTCCGCCGATTGCTCCAAGAATATCACCCGGGCCTTGATTTTCTAATTCAGTGATTAAAATGTTGCCTTCTGCCATATTTTAATCTCTATTTTCAGCTTTTATATATTGTTTGTTAGCAACATCAAAACACAAAAAAAAGTGGGAGAAATTCCAAAAGAACAAGAAAATAAAAGTTATATCTCAAGAAAATTCGGGGGCCTCAGGAAATCCAAAGCTCAAAAGAAATTGATCATTTATTTACTGATAGATCTTTAATACTTCGTTTAAAAATAAAAAATTACGATTCTGTATTTAAAACCAATCAGATTTTTCCCATTAAAGTAGTTCCCGATAAAATAATAGACCTAACTACGAAGTTTTACTTCACAAAATTTAAAATAGCTGAAAGCTTAAACCCGATAGAAGCTCAATTACCTTTTATAATTTAATTCTACACCAATAAATAGCTCTAAACATTTTTAATAAAAAAGCCTGTCAAGACTTAATAGCTGACAGGCTTCAATATTTTAACTGAAGACGAACCTATTCTTCGGCTTCTACTTTTCCTTTTTCGACTTCTTCATTCCATGAATACGGATAACTTTCATCATCCAGTTTTTTAGCTTCGGTCGTCAAGTGCAACGGATGAAAGGTATCAATCATTACGGCATATTCATCGGTAGCCTCTTTGCCGATACTCCCCTCGTACTTTCCGGGATGTGGCCCGTGTGGAATTCCGCCGGGATGTTGTGTAATACTGGCTTCTTCCACACCTTTTCGACTCATAAAATCACCCTTCACATAATAGAGCACCTCATCGGAATCTACATTGGAGTGCGCGTATGGTGCCGGTATTGATTTGGGATGATAATCAAATTTTCGTGGACAAAATGAGCATACTACATAATTATTTCCCTTGAACGTCTGATGTACGGGAGGCGGCTGGTGGACACGTCCCGTAATGGGCTCAAAATCTTTGATATTAAAAATCCACGGATATAAATATCCATCCCATCCTACGATATCAAATGGATGATGTTCATACCAATACGAAGTATATCGTCCTTGCTTTTTGATGCGGACCTCAAATTCGCCCTGCTTATTGACAAAAATAGGTCCTTCGGGACGAAGAATATCACGCTCACAATATGGACTATTTTCCAGGAATTGACCTTTATCAGACAAGTAACGGTCCGGCACATCAATCGGGCCCGTAGAATCTACCGTCAACATTCGATTTTTCTCGGTCTCAAATACTATTTGATAGATCGTACCGCGTGGTATATAGATGTAATCACCCCATCCAAATTCGAGTTTGCCAAACATCGTATGCACGTATCCCTCCCCTTCATGGATAAACAGTAGCTCGTCGTGCTCCCCGTTTTTATAAAAGTAATCCATAGGTTCTGTCGGACGCACGGCTCCAATTTGCACATCATTATTATAGAGCAACACTTTACGTCCCATTACCGGATCACCACCCTCTTCAATATTGGCCGTTCGCAGGTGATGATGACGTAGCATTCCTTCATCCCACTTTTCAATCTTCACCTCTTCACCCTTTTCCACCTTAAACGTCTTTGTAGGAGGATTGTGATGATACATCAACGATGACACTCCGTGAAATCCCTCGGCGCCAAACAGATGCTCTTGGTAGAGCTCTCCATCCGGACGGCGGAATTGCGTGTGCCGTTTATGCGGAACTTTTCCCAACTGATGATAAATCATAATTGCTACCTCTTTTTAGTCAAAAGTAGAAAGTCTCAAGTTATCAGTGGCATCAAACACTTTTCACTTTATACTCAGGACTTTCGACAATTTTAAAGATTTCCTCGTTTGTCCTGCTCACGTTCAATAGCCTGAAAAAGCGCCTTAAAATTTCCTTTTCCAAAACCGCGTGCTCCTTTTCGCTGAATGATCTCAAAAAAGAAGGTCGGACGATCAACTACCGGTTTACTAAAAATCTGCAGCAGATATCCCTCATCATCGCGATCCACCAGAATGCCTAACTCTTCCAGCTGATCAATGGGTTCATCAATTGTACCGACGCGATTTTCCAGTTCCTCATAATAAGTCGTTGGCACATGCAAAAATTCTAATCCTCGACCCTTGAGCTCCTTCACAGTTTTAATAATATCTCCAGTTAACAGTGCAATATGCTGCACACCCGGACCTTCATAAAAATCAAGAAACTCCTCTATCTGGGATTTCTTTTTCCCATCCGCCGGCTCGTTTATCGGAAACTTGATCATCCCGCGTCCTCCGGCCATCACTTTCGACATCAGCGCCGAATATTCCGTAGAAATATCCTTATCATCAAAATGGATATACTGCGTAAAGCCCATTACATCGCGATAGAAATCCACCCAGTCGTTCATCTTCCCTTTCTCGACATTACCCACACAATGATCTACATACTGTACACCAACCGGGTTAATCTTTTTGATGGGTGAATCTGCAGGTTCAAAACCCGGCATAAATATTCCATCATAGTTCGACCGATTAATTAAGGTGTGAATGGTATCACCATAAGTAGCGATAGCAGCTTTGCGGATGGTTCCATGCTCATCTTCCAGATCGTGGGGATCCTCAACACCTTCGGCTCCACGCTTAACCGTTTCTTTGTAAGCCCGATCTACATCTTCCACATGCATGGCAATATCATGAACACCATCTCCATGCTTTGTGATATGGTCGGCAATTGGTGAATTGCTATTCAATGATGACGTCACTAAAAACCGAATATTCCCTTGCTGCAACAGATAGGAAACCCGATCTCGATTTCCGGTTTCTAATCCACTGTACGCTTTGAGCTCAAATCCAAAAACCGTTTGATAAAAATGGCTGGCCTGTTTGGCATTTCCTACATAATGCTCGACAAAATCAACATCTTGAAGTCCAAGATGGTCATCAAATTCTTCTTCAACAGGTCGTTCTAAGGTAGCTGCTTGATCTACTTGTGCACCCATCCTGTATTACACCTCACTTCATTTTTTTTATATTTAACATTAGTTAATATAGTATCCAACGGTTTACGTCTCAAATTATTTAATCACACTTGTATTCTACTTATAAGATTAATGAACTAAATGCGTTTTATTGAATGTATTTGTTTAATTTACTGTTCATCTATATGTTCTTTGTGCAAAAAAATTTCACCAAAATAATCTGCTATGAGTGACCAAGGCGAACAGAAATCGTTTCAAGAGCGCATTGACAATGGCGAAACGATTGAACCTAAAGACGATATGCCGGATCGATACAGACAACAACTTATCCGGATGATGTCACAACATGCCCATTCTGAAGTTGTGGGTATGTTACCCGAAGGCAACTGGATTACTCGTGCTCCCTCCCTGCGACGCAAGATGATTCTGCTTTCCAAAGTTCAGGACGAAGCAGGTCACGGCCTTTATCTCTATAGCGCTACTGAAACGCTGGGAGCAAGCCGGCAAGAAGTAATTGACCAACTGCTTGAGGGCAAAGCAAAGTATTCTAGCATCTTCAACTATCCTACTCTTTCATGGGCAGATGTGGCCGTAATCGGCTGGCTGGTAGATGGAGCTGCTATTATTAATCAAACGATGTTGGCTCGCAGTTCATACGGACCCTATTCACGTGCCATGGTGCGTATTTGTAAAGAAGAAAGTTTTCACAAGAAGCAGGGGTATGAAATGGTTGCTAAAATGGCGGATGGCACTCCCGAGCAGCAAGAAATGATTCAGGATGCCGTCAATCGCTGGTGGTGGCCAACACTTATGATGTTTGGTCCACATGACGAGGATTCGCCCAACAGTGCCGAACTAATCAAATGGGGCGTAAAATCTAAAACTAATGATGAATTGCGCCAGAGTTTTGTTGATCGTCAAGTAGCTGAGGCCCACGAGGTAGGTATTGAAATTCCGGATCCGGATCTGGAATACAATGACGAAACGGGACACTGGGAGTTTGGCGAAATTGACTGGGATGAGTTCTGGAATGTTGTAAAAGGCAATGGACCTATGAATAAAGAACGCATGAAAGCACGTCGCGAGGCGCACGAAAATGGCAAGTGGGTCCGCGAAGCGGCCGAAGAATATGCCCGTAAACAGAAATTGAGCAAAGAAAAAGCGAGTTAATTATAGCCACAGTTCTACGCGGATTAAAACAGATTTAAACCGTGCCATTCCGTGGCTAACAATTCCTATTTATCTAAAACATGAGCAAAGACGATAAGAAAACTAACAACGACGATACCCAATGGCCGCTTTGGGAGGTATTTACTCAGCCTCGTGACGGCAAACCTCATGAACATGCCGGTAGTTTACATGCTCCCGATGCCGAAAAAGCCTTGGAAAATGCTCGGGATGTGTACACCCGACGTAAAGAAGCAGTTAATATTTGGGTTGTGCCGAGCGATCAGATTGTAGCGTCCAAAGGCGAAGATGAAGGACCATTTTTCGATCCGGCGGACGACAAACCCTATAGGCATCCGCAATTTTACAGTGTACCCCGAGTTTCAAAACGACGATCATGAGTACAGCTATAAAGTCTAAAGAATTGACAAAACAGAAAGCGCTTTTTGAATATCTTGTACGCCTTGCGGATGATCGCCTTATTTTAGGACATCGTCTTTCTGAATGGTGTGGACACGGGCCGATCCTCGAAGAAGATATTGCGCTGGCTAATATCGCATTGGATTACATCGGTCATGCTGCCAATCTATATGAGTATGCCGTTGAAATTGAAGGAGAAGGACGTCACCGTGACGATTTGGTCTATTTCCGCAATGATGTTGAATACAAGAATCTAAAAATTACGGAATTACCGAAAGGCGATTTCGGCTTTACCATTGCTCGACAGTTTTTGTTCTCCTCTTATAGCTATTATTTATACCAATTACTGTCGGATGTTGAGGATGAGCAATTCCGCGGAATAGTTGAAAAACATTTTAAGGAAGTAAAGTATCACCTGCGTCACAGCCGAGAATGGGTACTGCGACTCGGCGACGGTACGGAAGAAAGTCACCAACGTATCCAAAATGCTTTTAACGACATTTGGACCTATATTGGTGAATTATTTTACCAAGATGAAGTCGATGAATTTTTACAGGATAAAAACCTGGCTGCCAATACAGAAAGTTTCAAATCCGACTGGAAAATCTTGGTTTCAGATACGCTGGAAGAGGCCACCTTAGAAGTTCCGGACTTTAATCAGTTTATGGTAGAAGGCAGTCGCAAAGGATTACATACCGAGCACTTGGGACATCTATTAGCAGAAATGCAGCACTTACGGCGTTCTTATCCCGATGCAGATTGGCAGTAAATTTTGTTATTAGTTATTTGTAGTAATAGCTAATAAATCATTACGAAGTATCGTTAGTTTAATGCTATGGCCACAGTAACAACATATAATGAAGATGAAATCTGGGAGCTTTTGTCGGAAGTGGAAGACCCGGAGATTCCTGTGCTTTCTATTATCGATCTGGGCATTGCCCGCGAAGTTTCGATCGATGGTGATAAAGTAATGGTCCGCATTACGCCCACCTATTCCGGATGTCCTGCAATGAAAGCTATCGAACAAGAAATTGAGAAAACACTGAAGGTCAACGGTATTCAAAATTTTGAAATCAAAAAGGATTTTTCAGAAACGTGGACAACAGACTGGATGTCTGATGAAGCTAAGAAAAAGCTTAAAGACTACGGCATTGCTCCCCCCGGCAAAACCGAAAAAGACGATGATTTTCTGAAAACGATAAAGGGATCGAGCCGAGTAATTCCCTGTCCCTATTGCGATTCTACCGACACCAAACTGCAAAGTGAGTTTGGCTCCACTGCTTGTAAATCACAATATTATTGCCACGATTGTGACGAGCCCTTTGAACATTTTAAGTGTATATAGGCCACTTTAATAATCACAGATTAAAACTGATCCTATACCCCAATATATCTTTAAAGATCCGTGTAAATTTGTGGCCAAAAAAATAATTACCCATGAGTGATTTTATTAAAACATCTCTTGAAAATAATATTTTAACTATCACACTTGACCGTCCCGATAAGCTTAATAGCTTTATTGAGCCGATGGCAAAAGAGCTGCAACAAGAACTCACCAATGCAACGAGAAATGAAGATGTGCGCTGTGTGTTATTAACTGGAAACGGCAAAGCATTTTCTGCGGGACAGGATTTGCCAGAGGTCGTTAATAAAGGAGATGATTACGAGCTCGGAGAAACCGTCCGAAAAAGCTATAATCCTATCATCAATGCCATTCGAGGGCTTGACAAACCGGTTGTCTGTGCCGTAAATGGAACGGCTGCAGGTGCTGGTGCCAATATTGCACTGGCTTGCGATATCGTGTTGGCATCCAACGAAGCGGTCTTTGTACAGTCCTTCAGTAAAATTGGACTCATTCCTGACAGCGGCGGCACTTTTTTTCTGCCGCGTCTCGTCGGTCTTCAGCGCGCCAATGCAATGTATCTGCTAGATGAAAAGATATCTCCACAAAAGGCCGAAAAAATCGGACTCATTTACAAAGCGGTGGATGCAGAGGAGCTTTTGAACGAAGCTCAATCCGTCTGCCAAAAACTGGCTAAGATGCCCACCAAGGGATTTGCTCTCTATAAAGAAGCAATTAATCAATCCCTATCGAATAACTTAGATGAGCATCTTGAGCTGGAAGCTGATCTCCAAACCGAGGCCGGTAAAACTGACGATTATCACGAAGGCGTGCAGGCGTTTCTGGAAAAGCGTAAGCCGGAGTTTGAGGGGAAGTAACCAACTATTCTTTAATATTTCCTAAATATACTACAAAAACTTCAAGAGGAGTGTTTTCCACAGCACGTACTAATTTTTTATCAGCAGTTATCATTTTTTTATCCTTTATAACAGCAAGTGCAACGTAAATCGCATCATAAAGTGAGATATAATAGGCTGTCGCGATACGAAAAGCTATACTATTAATTGCTTGATAGTTAGTAGTTATAAAAGAAAGATCCCTTACCGTGTTAGCAATTTCTGCAGCTCTAATAACATTTAAGTTTCCCTTTCGGACGCGTTTAGTAAGTATAGAATCAATTTCTATCAGGAATAGATCTGGGATTTCAAAACCTTTTTCTTTTTCAAGTAAAACATACGCATTATGAGAAAGATTTTCTGGCAAAAACCATTTTATTCCCACCGATGCATCTAATACATAATTCATCGGTCTTCGCGTTCTTCTCTCATTTTTCTGATATCTTCAACACTATCTGAAAATTTTCTTCCTTCTGCTCTATATGATTCAAAGATATCTCGAACCCTTTCCTTAACCTCGTCTGGATCTGGACCGGCGTGCATTTCGAGCAACTCTTTAAGCTCTTCTTGCAGGGATCGATTATTCGCTGCCGCTTTCTTTTTCAGCTTTTTAAGCGTTTCTTCATCGATATTTCTTACGAGAACATTTTTAGACATGACACTTTCTTTTATCAGTATGATATCATCATGATAGCATAATTTGGTATAGTTTTCAAACTGTATTTCACATCTACGAATAAGTTGGTTTTAGAGTTGAAATCATTATTTTCAAAGTGAAAAATCTTGAATTTAATTATGACAAAAAATGAAAGATAAGGTTATTGGCGTAGTGGGCGCTGGTACTATGGGACAAGGTATCGCCCAGATTGCATCCCAACATAATCATAAAGTGTATTTATACGATGCCTATCCCGATCAGTTGGGCACTGCCAAACATGAGTTGCGGAAAATCCTGCAGCGACAGGTAGAAAAGGATCGGATGACGCAAGACGAAGTGGATGGCATTATGGATCGTATCCACTTTGTAGAAGACCTAACCAATTACGGCGAATGTAGCTTAGTTATTGAAGCTGTAGTAGAGGATTTAGAAATAAAAAAAGATGTCTTTCAACGTCTCGAGGGAATTGTCCCACGCGAATGCATCCTGGCAACAAATACCTCCTCCCTCTCGATAGCTTCTCTTTCATCAGCACTCAATAAACCGAAACGATTCTTGGGAATTCACTTCTTCAATCCCGCCCCAATTATGCCGCTGGTCGAAATTATTCCCGGCATTGCTACTTCGGATGAAACTACAACATCAGCTCGAAAGCAGATTGATGAATGGGGGAAGACTACAGTTCTGGCCAAAGATACTCCCGGCTTTATTGTTAATCGTGTAGCACGACCATTTTACAGTGAAGCTATCCGCATGTATGAAGAAGGCGTTGCTGATGTACCCACTATCGACTGGGCTATGAAAGAAATTGGCGGATTTCGCATGGGTCCTTTTGAGCTGATGGATTTTATCGGTCACGATGTAAATTACAAGGTGACTGAAACAGTGTTTAAGGAATTTTTCTATGATCCGCGGTTTAAACCGTCTTTTACCCAAAAACGAATGGTCGAAGCCGGCTGGTTGGGTAAGAAATCAGGGAAAGGATTTTATGAATATGGTGATGATGCCGACAATCCCGAGCCGACCAAAGATGAAGAACTCGGTCAAAGAATAGTAGATCGAATTTTGGCAATGCTTATTAATGAAGCTGCTGATGCCGTATTTATGAATGTAGCTACCGTTGAGGATGTGGATCTTGCCATGACCAAAGGTGTTAACTATCCCAAGGGATTACTTAAATGGGCGGATGAGATTGGTTTGCAGGAAGTGTTAGATCGTATTTCAAGGTTACAAACGGAATATCGCGAAGATCGCTACCGGCCGAATCCATTATTAAAGCGTAAGGTTCGAAATAATGAGAAATTTTATGAATAGCTATCAGCAGTCAGTTTTCAGTGATTAAATTAATACTGAAAGCTGATGTCTGACGGCTGAGAGCTAATGCTATGAATAAAAATGAACTTGCTGAAAAAGTAGTTGATAAAATGATGGCGGATGATGCCTTCAGTCAATGGCTGGGTATCGACGTCGTTGAGGTAAATCCCGGATTTGCTAAGTTGCAGATGAAAGTCCGAAAGGAAATGGTTAACGGATTCAATGTTTCTCATGGAGGAATTGCTTTTTCGCTGGCCGACAGCGCCCTGGCTTTCGCCTCCAACAGTTATGGCAGAATAGCGGTAGCCATGGAGAACAATATCTCATTTATGAAGAAAGTTGTTGCAGGTGATACACTAACAGCAGAAACTGAAGAACTTAGCATTGGCCGACGCATTGGCGTCTATAACATCAGTATTACCAACCAAAATGCTGACCAGGTCGCTCTTTTCCGCGGAACCGTTTTTAGAACGCAAGAACAACATTTTGAATAGTCGAAAGTCAAAAGCAGAAAATCTTGAGTTAAAAATTTCAGAAAATCACACTCATACTTTCTACCTTCTACTTAATACTAAGAACTAAAATACTATGTCTGAAGCTTATATTATTGATGCCATTCGAACTCCCATCGGCAAATATCGCGGAGCCCTCTCTCCCATCCGGGCCGATGATTTGGCCGCATTAACCATTGAAGAATTGATGAATCGAAATTCGAACATTGATCCTGAGCGTATAGAAGATGTGATCTTTGGATGTGCCAATCAGGCAGGCGAAGACAACCGCAATGTAGCTCGCATGGCAGCGCTGCTGGCAGGACTTCCAGTTTCAGTACCCGGAGAAACGGTCAACCGACTCTGCGCTTCCGGAATGAGCAGTGCTGTACAGGCCTACAAATCTATCAAAATCGGCGAAGGCGACTTATTCATCACAGGCGGCATGGAACATATGACCCGCGGACCGATGGTACTTGGTAAAGGGGAAGCCCCCTACTCCGGCAATACCGAAATGCATGATACCACCTTCGGATGGCGCTTCGTCAATCCCAAAATGGATGAGCAGTACGGAAGCGAAGCGATGGGCGAAACGGCCGAAAATATTGTAGAAAAATATGGGGTAAGCCGTGAAGATCAGGATAAGTTTGCGGCTTGGTCGCAACAAAAAGCGGGACAGGCCACCGAAAGTGGACGCATGGCCAAAGAAATCATGCCGGTGGAGATCCCACAGAAAAAAAGTGATCCCAAAATTTTCGAAGAAGATGAGTTTATTCGTCCCGAAACCACGGTAGAAGTGTTAAGCAAACTTCCGGCTGTTTTTCGCGATGGCGGAACCGTAACGCCGGGAAATGCCAGCGGTATTAACGATGGATCGTGTGCCATGCTGGTGGCCGGAGACACAGCCATCAAAGATTTCGATCTCGAACCGCTGACACGCATTGTCGCTTCGGCGGTAGTCGGTGTTGAACCCCGTATCATGGGGATGGGTCCGGTTGGTGCTACGAAAAAGGTATTGGCTCGCTCTGTTCTAACACTTGAAGATATTGACATCATTGAGCTCAACGAAGCATTTGCAGCTCAAAGTCTGGCTGTACTTCGGGAACTTGGAATTGACGATGATGATCCGCGCGTGAATCCGCATGGCGGAGCTATTGCACTGGGACATCCGCTGGGCATGTCGGGAGCACGACTACTGCAAACGGCCTCGATTGAACTCCACGAACAGGATAAACAGTATGCCCTCTGCACGCTCTGCGTTGGCGTGGGACAAGGCATGGCTGTAATCCTGGAAAAAGTTTAAATGGAACGCGGATAAAACAGATTTAGCTGATCTCCACAGGTTTAATCGGCGAAAATCCGAGATATCCGCAAAATCAGTGTTCTATTCATTATGGCTATATACAAATTTGATGGATATAAACCGGTTGTTGATAAAAGTGCTTTTGTGCATCCGCAGGCAGCGGTAACCGGTAATGTAATCATCGGCAAGGATGTCTATATTGCTCCTGGAGCGGCCATTCGCGGCGACTGGGGAAAGATTGTAATCAAGGATGGATGCAACGTACAGGAAAATTGCACCATCCACATGTTTCCCGGTGTTACCGTAGTGCTTGAAGAGAGTGCTCACATTGGACACGGTGCCATTATCCACGGTGGACATATTGGACAAAATTGCCTTGTTGGAATGAATTCCGTGGTAATGGATAACGTAGAGCTCGGCGCTGAATGCATAGTAGGCGCTATGTCATTCTTAAAAGAAGGAATGGAAATTCCAGATCGGAAGCTGGTGGTCGGAAATCCAGCGAAAATTGTCAAAGATGTATCCGATGAGATGATTCAATGGAAAACGAAAGGGCACGAAATTGTATCAGCAATTACCCGGACAACTGCACAATTCGCTAAAAGAATGCGAACCGCTCCGTGAAGAACCGGAAGACCGCCCTAGCCAGTCAGCCAACTACAAGACCTGGGGAGATCGGAAGAGCTAGGAGCCGTTTCTTCATTAAGTTCAATATGCTTCCAAATAACAGCTGAATA
>NZ_JAXHLU010000020.1:0-109394 GCF_034521915.1 Fodinibius sp. | reverse complement strand
AACCTAGTCTTATATGTACGTTTTAAATACTATTCATTGTAAGCATAATATGCAAAATTGTTGCTGAAGTAATCGTAACCTTTGTTTTTGAAATATTATGTGTACGGCTGAGCACAGGGCTAATACACATAATGTATATGCATAATATATTTTATCTGTAAGGTTTTGGGAGTCAGTTGGTCTTACTTATAACTGTTCATCTGAGAAAAAAAGATATGAGTAAAAGTAAATTATTGACCAAAGTAAGAGAGGAAATCCGCAGAAGAAATTATAGTTATCGCACGGAGAAGGCTTATCGCAGATGGGTTATTCGGTTCGTGAAATTTCATGGGCTTACACATCCATTAAAGATGGAAAAGGAGGAGGTCGTTGAATTTTTGAACTGGTTGGCGAATGAACGTAATGTGGCTGCATCTACACAAAACCAGGCGCTGTGTGCCATTGTTTTTCTGTATAAACATGTGCTCGATAAACCCCTGGGAGCATTTGATAACTTGCAGCGGGCCAGCAAGCCCAAGCGGTTGCCGGTGGTGTTATCTCCTAAACAGGCTCGGCGTGTGCTGGCTAATATGGGAGGTGATGCGCGGTTGATGGCTGAGTTGCTTTACGGGAGTGGTTTGCGTCAGTCTGAGTGCCTTCGACTGCGGATTAAGGATATCGATTTCGAATTTAATCAGATCTGGGTACGTAATGGCAAGGGCAAGAAAGATCGAACTACGGTGCTGCCTGAGATTTGTAAAGAGAAGCTTAAAAATCAGATTAAACGTGTAAAGCTTTTGCATCAAAAAGATCTGGATAAGGGATTCGGGAAAGTGGTTTTACCAAAAGCATTGTCGAAAAAATATCCGAATATGCCCAAAGAGTTTGGATGGCAGTACTTGTTTCCATCAGTGCGGCGGGCCGAAGATCCGCGGACGGGCAAAACCCAGCGCTACCACAAATCGTCATCTTATCTGCACAAGGCGATTAAAGCGGCAGTTTCGCAAACCAATATCATCAAGAAGGTGAGCAGCCATACATTTCGGCATTCGTTTGCTACGCACCTGTTGCAGGATGGGTATGATATCCGGACTGTACAGGAGCTGTTGGGACACAAAAATGTAAGTACTACCATGGTCTATACGCACGTCTTAAAAAAGGGTGGACGTGGGGTAAAGAGTCCAATCGATCATTGAAAACGATGAATGGTCATCAAAACAATCCCGTTAGAAATCGCTTGATTATGAGTTTTTATTACGTATATGTACTGAACAGTATTAAAGATGGAAATTGGTACACCGGATTTACATCTGATTTAAAGGAAAGGCTCCGGCAGCATAAAAGTGGTCAGTCAAAATAAACACGGGATCGGGGGCTATTAAAACTGATTTATTTTGAGGGATGTTTAAAGAAAGCGGATGCCTTGGCCAGAGAAAAATATTTAAAATCGGGGATGGGAAAAAGATATCTCAGGAATCGACTAAAACGGTCATTGAAAACCATAGATTTCTAACGGGGCGCACGTCCCAAAATAGGGAGGACGCGGAGTAAAGAGTCTAATAGATAGTTGGGGTTAAGAACTCGAAAAACAACAAATCTCGTATTATAACCACTTACATCTTTTCTTCTTTAGTTTTTTGCCGAAGTTAAGAGAATTTTTAGGGCATCAGAAAAGGACTCCATCGGAATAGTTGAAGACGGTGGTGAAGACAAAAATAATTTCCTGTTTGAAGATCCCGGGGCTTCGGGATCAAGTATAAATTATTTTCTGAGCTACCGGCGTAACCTGATGGAGTCCTTTTCGCCAGCCTTGATTTTTTACGAGCCTTTTGTATCAAGACAAAAGGCGAAAAGAAAGTATGTTAATGATTGTTGCACAAAAGTGATGCATTGGTCAGAGAAAAATATTTTAAATCTAGAATGGGAAAACAACATCAGAAAAATCTAAGAAAGCGTTCACTGGCAAATTTAGATTTCTAACGGGAGGGGACACGTTTTTAAAAAAGAGTGGACGTGGAGTAAAGGCCCTATTGATGGTAAACATTGATAAATGGCAAAACAAAAATTTGCCATGTCAAGATTTGCGCTCCATAAAATTTCTATGATCTTACAATTCACATCTTCCTTCCAGCATCAAACTTCTAATATCCCAAGTAACTACCGGATAGGGAATGTCGTTTTCTTTTGATGGTTTAAGTGGATAGCTTTCCGCCTCTAAAAACGCATTACTTAATACTTATCACTTGAATAATGAAAAATATCCTGAAATCAGGTCAAGCTACGTTTAATATTGAAGTCCCGTACAAGCTGATCGAAACGGGGGAATTATCCGATAAAAAGCCTTTGATCATTTACCTGCATGGGTTTAATCAGAATATGGAGCAGTTCGAAAAGCTGGTTGAGCCGATGCTTGATTTGAATGCCTTTCACTTGTTTGTGCAGGGGCCGTATCCAATTTATGATCGCAGCCGAAAAAAGAGAGTTGAAGACTGGGGACGTTCCTGGTATCTGTATGACGGGGAACAGGATCAGTTTGTAAACTCGCTGGAGTTGGCCTCTGATTTTTTGGAGAATTTGATTAGGGATATATTACAAGATATTTCAGCGAGCCGATTGGCTGTGCTTGGATATTCAATGGGTGGATATCTGGCGGGATATTTTGCCCTTTCTCGGTGGAAGCTTGTTGATGAGTTGATGGTTATTGGGGCACGTATCAAAACCGAGGTGTTTGAAGGACGAATAGGGAGTTATGAAGATATGAATGTATTGGCGCTGCATGGTACGGATGATAAGAGCGTGAAAAGCAAACCTCAGCAAAAAAGTTGTAAGCAGCTATCCGAATGGGGAGCAAATGTGACGTTCGAGGTAATAGACCGATCCCATAAATTGGATAATTTATACCTTCAGAAAACACAAAAATGGCTCAAATCCTTAGATTATAATTAAATATAGAATTTGAGATATAAACTTAGCATGTTTACAATCAGTTGGTTATAATCCATCAAGATTAACGTCGATTCAAAATAGGGAAACAGAGATATTTACTATCATGAATGTACTTGTAATTGAAGACGATCCTTCGGTACGCACGCTGGTAAAGGCGGTATTGGAAAAAAATGAGTATAACGTTGATATTGCCGAAACAGCCGAAAGCGGTGAAGAGCATGCCGTCGAAAATTCGTATGATATAATTATACTTGACTTGGGTCTTCCTGACGGTGATGGCTTTGACTTGGCTAAGGATGTGCGAGATCAGGATATAACAACTCCTATTTTGGTACTTTCTGCTGAGCAAGAGACGGATGTTAAAATTAAATGTTTACGTGCCGGTGTTGATGATTATTTGACCAAGCCGTTTAATACCGAAGAGCTTCTGGCTCGTATTGAGGCGATTAGCCGGCGCAGCGGGGAGGTTAACGGCGACCGAGTAATTGAATGTGGAGAGCTTAAAGTGGATATGCTCGAGCGCGAGTTCTGGGTGAACGATATCAAAGTGGATCTGACCAATAATGAATATAATTTGCTGGTATATCTGCTAAAGCGAAAAAATAATATTGTTACCCAGGAAGAGATTGCCGAGAACGTCTGGGACATCCACTTCGATACGCAGACCAACTACATAAATGTATATATCAGTTATCTTAGCGTAAAAAAATTCGGAACCACTCCGAAGAAGAGTATATCGATACCGTTCGGAAGAAGGGATTCATCATCCGATGTGAAGAGTAGTAGTTTGTAGATCTTTAACTATATAAAAAACCCTTGCAAGGAGTTTTATCTTGCAAGGGTTTTTTATGTTATAGCTAAGTTCACCGATATCAACCGGGATATCTTGCTTCTCCCTGTATGTATTGGCGCATATTTTTGATTTCGAACTCTTGCTTTGAGATAATAGATTTGACTAAATCCCCAATAGAAATTACTCCTGCAACAGTATCGTCTTTCATCACAGGCAAGTGACGTATCTTTTTATCGGTCATGATCGACATACAGGCCTCAACAGATTCTTCGGGCGTTACACAGTAAACATCATCAGTCATAATTTCGTGAACGTTCGTACTTTTTGAAGAACGTCCCTTTAGAATGACTTTACTCCGGTAATCGCGCTCACTGATAATCCCTTTTAACTGCTGATCTTCCAAGACGATTAGCGCTCCGATATCATGCTTATCCATCTTGCTAATGGCCTGGTAAACAGTTTCATTGGGAGCTATGGAATAGACTTTGGTTCCCTTGTTTTTTAAGATATCCCGCACAAGCATAAGACCTCCGTTTTTTATGTAAGAAAAAAGAACAGCTTAAAATCATTATAACATTTCTGAGGATTAAAAACATACACTCCGATTTTATTTATGGATAAGGCCTTAAAATCTAAGTTGATACAGTATTTACGGCAATTTGCTACCGAAGATCGGTGGCAGAGAATAAACAATGTGATTGATAATCGAACACGCTATGTGTCAGTTATCCTGGAGGATATCTATCAGCCGCATAATGCCAGTGCCGTATTGCGCAGTTGTGATTGTTTTGGGATTCAGGATGTTCATATTATTGAAAACAAAAATGAGTTCGATCCCAACAAGGGAGTAACGATAGGGGCAGATCAATGGATTACGTTGCAGTCGTATAATCAGCCGGACCAAAATAATACAGAACATTGCTACCAAAAGTTAAAGGAGAAGGGATATCGAATTATTGCTACTACGCCGCACGAAAATGATGTGACTATTGATGAGGTTTCGCTTGATCAAAAGACAGCGCTGGTATTCGGGGCTGAGCTTACGGGGTTGTCGGATTATGCACTGGAGCATGCCGACGGCTATGCCAAAATTCCGATGGTGGGATTCAGCGAAAGCTTTAATATATCGGTAAGTGCAGCTCTCTGTCTGTATGAACTAAGTACTCGGCTGAGAAAAAGTCGGGACGATTGGGAACTCAATGAGTCCGAGAAATTGGATTTACAATTTGACTGGCTTAAAAAATCGGTCCGGGCTCCCGAAAAACTTATTCAACGATATTTGGAAGAAGATAAAGAGTCGTAGCTGTTGGTTCAAAAAGCACTCAAATAAAAAAGGCTGCCGAAAAGCAGCCTCTTGTTACTAAAATTCCAATATTTGGATAACCATTGCTAATCCATGGACCGGTGATTATTCTCAACAATTTCCTTGTACATCATATATTCTTCGGGAGTGGTATCGGCAAATAAGAATTTGAGCGGATCAACGGGATTACTGCTTCTTCGAACTTCGTAGTGCAAGTGGGGACCTTCAACCATGCCCGATTCACCGGTAAAGCCGATCAAGTCACCGCGTTTAACTTTAGTGCCGGGCTTTATACCCTTGGCAAAAGAGGAGAGGTGAGCATAATAACTTTCGTAGCCGTATTCATGATCAATGATCAGTAATCGTCCATAAGTACCTTTTAGTCCTGCATATTTCACAACTCCGTCGCCCGTGGCAAAAATTTCGCTACCCACATTTGCTCTGAAGTCAAGCCCTTCGTGCTGGCGTTCATATCCCAATACCGGGTGATACCGCATCCCGTATCCACTGAGAATAATTCCTTCAGTTGGCTTAATAGCGGGAATATGCTTCATTTTCTCCCGGTTCTTGTTGTAGTAGCTTTTAATTTCGTTAAAGCTTACCTGCTGTATGTTGATACTTCGCTCCAGGCTTTCCAGGTTTTCAGCGGTCCATTTTAAAATCTCCGCAGTTTCCTGGCTATATACGTCAAATTCGGAATACACATCGGCACCACCGGCACCGGCCTGTCGCTCATCATAAGGAATTTTTTCCATTCCCAAGACCGACCGATACATCTCATTATCAGCTTTGGCCAGCTGGTCTACCTCTTGGTCTAAATCCTTAATTTTGGTCTTTGTTTGCTTCAGCTGATTGATAAGCTCCTGGTTTTCTGCTTTAAGGGCAATCTCAGCGGGAGTACCTACCGAAAATGAGAGAATGGAAATGCCAATTCCGGAAAGTACGACACCGCACAGAATCCAGATACAAGCCGTATAGACAATACGTTCTAAACTGTTGTATTCGACGGGCACAAACTCGCAGCTCTGCTCGTCGTAGTAGTAATAATTATTTAAAGCCATAGATGAAATGTTGTTTCATACTGATCTATAAGCAAGAGAAACTTATAAGCCGTTTGTTACAAACGAACTAAAAGTAGTGATACCTAACAAAATATCAAAAGGTGAATATGTGGCTACTCGATATCCCCTTCAAAATATTCGATGGCTCTTCGCGGCATGGCATCGGGATCTTTTTTATTGGCAATATGTGATTTTACCTTGTCCTGAAATGCTTCTGCGGCATCGTAACCGTAATGACGCAGAAGGTAATTCATAGCGATTACTTCGGCAATAACCGTTATATTTTTGCCGGGTGTGATAGGTAGATTGATGAGCGGGATATCTACTCCGAGAATGGAAGTGGTATCACGATTTAATCCTGTGCGTTCTATATCTTTGGATTCGTCCCACAGCGATAGCTCCAACACTACTTCAAGTCGTTTTTGATAGCGAATGGCCCTAACCCCAAACATCGACATGATATCGATGATACCGAGTCCGCGTATCTCCATAAAATGCTTGTTCATCTCGGTGGCAGAGGTCATCAATACATTGTTCTTTTTGGTAAGGATTACCACATCATCAGCTACCAGGCGGTGGCCTCGTTCAACCAGATCAAGGGCGACCTCACTTTTACCGATGCCGGATTTTCCGGCAATTAAAATCCCAATACCGTATACATCCACCATAGAACCGTGAACCATGGTTTGCAGGGCAAACTGGTCTTCCAAAAAATCCCTCGTCAAATGCATGAAGCGCGTGGTTTCCATAGAAGTGCCATACACAGGAATGTCTGCTTTGTCTGCTATTTCTAACAGGTAGTCGGGTAAAACATTGTTATGGGTCAGGATCAGAACGGGGATATCAAATTGAGTCAGGTTTTTAAAAGCATTAACCTGTTCTTCTTTGGAAAGATTTTTCAGATAATTTGTTTCGGTATTACCGATAATTTGTATCCGCTGGTGGGTAAAAAGTTTTACAAATCCGGCCAACGCCAGCCCGGGACGGTGTAAATCCGCCTCGGTAACATGGCGCTGATCGGCATTACTTTCGGCAACAAAGTTTTGTAAATCTATTTGAACGCGTTCCCGCAGGCGTTCAATAAGATAGGATACAGGTATATTCTCTTTTTTTGGAATTGATTCGTGGTCACCGAAAGGCATGATGGTTACCGCTTGTTTAAGGTTTTACTTTTATACTTTTTAAGCTGTCGAGCCACATTTTCGATAACCATGTTGATGGCCTGTTCATACGAGGAGGCCTGCTCTTTTGCATTGATTAATTTTTGGGGAACCTTCACATTCAACTCGGCCTGTTGTGGGTTTTCATCGTCGGGAACCGGCTGTAGAACGATATCACAGGTTAAAATTCGATCATAAAACTGGTCTAATTTTTGTACCGCATCTTCGGCGTATTGATGAAGTTCTTTGCTCGCATCAAAATGTCTTGCCGTGAACGTAGTCTTCATAAAAGTTACCTCCTAAATTAGCTTTAGTTTTTAGCTCTTGGATGAGCTGTTTCGTATACGTTTTTCAGTCGTTCAACTGAAGTATGTGTGTAAACTTGTGTAGCGGCCAAGTTTGCGTGGCCTAATAGTTCCTTAATTACTCTGATATCGGCACCCTGATCGAGCAGGTGGGTGGCAAAGCTGTGCCGTAATACGTGCGGACTTTTTTGTGTCACTTCGCTGGCACGCTGCAGATAATCTTTCACAATGCGCTGTACCGCACGTGGATACAGGCGCTGTCCGCTTGCCGCAATAAAAACAGCCTTACGGGCATCGGCATCGGTTCGTTCTCCGTACAGCTGGGGCTTGGTTTCAAGATGATTCTTTAACGCCTTACCGGCTTGCTTGCCAAAGGGCACAATACGTTGCTTGGCACCCTTACCCAGCACTTTAATTTGGTTGAGCTTAAAATTGACGTCTTCTTCGTTTAGGTTCACCAACTCACTTAATCGGATGCCCGTTCCATACAACAATTCTAAAATAGCTCTATTCTGTGACGATTTTGGCGTATTTCCTTCGGCCAAATCCATCATCCTATTTAAATCTTCAGCGTTGGCTGTTTTAGGTAGAGGTTTATCTTTTTTAGGTACAATTAATAAATGCGCCGGATTTTGTTCAACGATTCCGCGCTTAAAGCAGTACTTACAAAAAGAACGAACGGCAGCCACTTTTCTTGCAATGGTACTTTTGGCCAGACCGCGCTCAGACAGGTGTCCCAGCCACAGCCGGATCGTGAGTCGTTCGATTTCTGTGACATCAACATTTTCTTCGGGCACATCAAAGTAGATAGTGCAGTACTCAAGAAATTGATGCAGGTCGTTTTTATACGAAGTGATGGTATGCTCCGAGGCATTGCGCTCGACCTTCAAATAGCGGAGATATTTGTCTATGGCTTTCTTCATCTACTTGCAATATGGATACTTTGCGCATAAAAATAAACAGCGATTAATTGGTACTGAAAAGCCTGCTCAAAGAATTAGATATTGCGATCTTTCCACTGTGCCGACACTCCATTGAAATAATCTGAAAGTACTTGTATGCCCAGTAGCTGATACCAAACTACGCCCAATGGATGCAGGAAGCCGTATCGCAGTTTCCAGCCAAACCACAAGTCAACCGTAAAGCGTTGCAAAAACATCAGTACAACGGCGGCAAGAGCCAGGAGGATAAGCTTTGTTGATCCCCAAAGAAACAAGAATGGTAAGCTTAAAATGGGAATAATAAAGGTGATAATATGCAACAGCCCCATCCCGATAAATAGAAAGGGATTGTGACCAAAACCGGCAAAAAAGTTTTTGCGGAATCCCTGCCAGAGTTCTTCCCTCGACTCATACATGCGGCAGCTCACCGCATTCCGGCCGTGATACATCTTCATGCGAAATCCGCCCCGCCTGATATTTTTTGCCAGTTCAACATCCTCAACTACTTCATTTTTTACGGACTGATGCCCGCCGATAGCCTCATATGTATTCTTTTTAAAGGCCATAAACTGTCCATTGGCAGCAGCAAAAAGAGGTCCTATTTTGCACTGTAAAAAAGATGGCAACCATTTCGGAGATCGATATACGTAACGAGTAGGCAGGAGCGTGAGTAGGGCAAAATATACGAGCGGGATTACGGTCTTCTCCCAGAACGAACCAAACTTTTGCCGGGGCCATAAAGTAATAAAATCGACGACGTCACTGCCCATTGTGCGTACAACCTTTGATGTTGCTTCAGGTTCCAGCCAGGTATCGGCATCAATAAAAATAAGGATATCACTTAAGGCTTGCTCCGAAAGCTGGTGACAGGCCCACGATTTGCCCAGCCAGTCGTCGGGCTTTGGCTGGCCGCTAATCACTGTTAACGTATCAGTATATCGTTCGGAGAGCGAATCCAGAATTTCAGAAGTGCCGTCAGTAGAACCATCATCAAGTACTAAAACATGGTGATTGGGATAATGCTGGTCGATAGCGGAACGCACGCACCGCTCAATAGAGTTTGCTTCATTGCGGGCGGGAATACAGATGGTCACCGACGGAGCCTGCTCGTCGAAATAGTTGCGCGGCGTCGGGGGCAAAGGTGTAAAATCCTTTTTATTGAGATACAAAATGCTGCCCGTAATAAGCAGGTATCCCAGCGCTATGTAGAGTAAAATCGTCATCACTAAAAGGTAGCAGTGTAAGTCCTAAGATCAAACAGCTTGCAGCTGATCATTTAAACTATTTAATTGGCAGCTCATGAAAATAGTATCCGAATTCTCCAAAGACATACGTCAGCCCAGCCACACATCCGGCGGCTACCAATGGTGGTACTTCGATGGTATTTCTTCGGATGATCGATTTAGTTTTGTAGTAATTCTGTATGAGGGAAACCCGTTTTCCACACGTTATAATGGGGCACTATTGGCGGACAAAAACCCTTCTCCCGTAGAATATCCCGCAATTAGCATCTCCATTTACGAGTATGGACAACCCATTTATTACAGTTTTACCGAGTTCGAAAAATCTGATTGTCATTTTGATGAAGAACATCCGCTTGTAAAAATAGGAAACCATAAGATGGAAGGGAGCCTGATTGACAATCGGTTGCATTATGAGTTACAGCTTAGCGAAAAGTTGCCGAATGGGGATCAACTGAAAGGGACGATAGTGTTTAAAAGTGAAGAGGGCGACAATATTTTCAATAGTTTGGATAACAGTTCTACCGGACACACCTGGAACTTGGTACAGCCAAGAGCAGATATAGCTGCTGATTTAGATCTCGATATAAAAGGGGAGGAGAGGTCGATCAAATTTAAGGGACATGGATATCACGATCAGAATGCCGGAAATGAGCCCATGAAAAATGAGTTTGACGACTGGTACTGGGGGCGCTTCCATTTTGATTATGCTACGCTGGTGTATTATGTGATGAATCGGAGGGATGAGCAACAGCATCGGGCGTGGCTAATAAAAAATCAAGATGCCGAGGTTTTGAAAATATTTGAAGAGGTTGAGATGGCGGATAAGGGACTTACGGTATTTGGATTAAAGACGGCTCGAAAACTGGGATTCCGTTCCGGAAATATTGAAATCCGTGTTCAGCAGTCCCTGCTGCTCGACAACGGACCATTTTACCAGCGCTATAAAAGTGATGCCTTTTTGAAGATTCCAGACCAGCAGGTAGTTGAGTCAACAAGAGGAGTTACCGAGTATATTCGTCCGGACCGTATTTACAGCAAACTGTTTTGGCCCTTTGTCAACATGCGAATTTGGTATAAGCCAAAGGGGGCGCATTGGGTACAGCGATCAAAGCGGTTGTATCGATGGACGTGGTAAAATTATTTTTTAAATCATAAGAACTTGGGAGCCAATATTTTAACTTGCGATATATAAATTATGTTTATAGTATAAACGAATATAATAAATAACATCTATTAGTAGATTATAACTTTAACTATTCATCAATAATAATTATGTGGAAACAATTAAGCAGATCACCGATAGTATTAATTGTAAGTTTCATTTTATTTATCGGATGCAATAATAGCTCGGGACCTGATACCGAGCCCGAGGTAACACTGTCGGTTGCGGTTGACAACTACCAGGGGCTGACTAACAGATAGTTGATGGTTATCAGCTGGCAAATAATAAAATGAACCTCAGACTACCACCCACTTTCGACTCGTACAAAAAGGCTGGAGCCCGAAGAGTATCTTCATGAACAAGAAATTCTACTGAGTGTAGGTGAGCATGAAATGGAATCTGACGGGAGTAGCAGAAAATTGTGAGGTTCTTGAAGAATGCTCAGCGAAAACTATTCTGTCATCGCGAATGTAATGCGGCGATCTCCTTTGAAGCTTTGATCTGAGATTGCACTGCCTATGCCGAAGCTTTTTTATGCAGGTGCCAATACATGAAAGGCTCCGCGCAGGCAGGTAGGATGCAATATATATGCAGAAGTAAGCGGCTAATATTTCTTTTGAAGGTGGATCATGCAGCTCACAAATAGCTGAGGAAGCATTTTGTGTTCAATCAGCCAGTTTATGATGGCGGATTCCTATGCAACGTCGTACATGGTCTTAAGTACGTGATGAAACGATTTCGCTGTCGATGGATAACAGCAGTCGAAGCAGTGGGCACCTCATTGCTATCTTCCTGTCCTGATGGACGGACCTGACAACCACCTGCGGCAATGTCACGTAATGGACAGTTTCCGTGAGCGATCAAAGCGCTGCTCATCTGTTCGACTGATGCAGCATAATAGCAGTTCTTTCCAATACCTGGTATCGTGAGCAACGCCTGCAAAGTTTGCTTATAATGATCGTTAGCTAGCGTCTCCATTCTCCGATCAATTTGGGTAATATTATCGATAAGATGCTGCCGGTGCTGTTGGATCATTTCTGCAACCATTGGTTCCACTTGGTTTTGACTAAAGGCCTCATCCTGACCATTTAGGATGGCTTGCTGTCGCAATAGCCCTTCCCGTAGGCTCATGAGTTGGCCCAGCGCCTGGCGAACGTTAGATGGCGGGCGCCAACGGTCAGGCCGTTGATCGATTCCGTACTGGGCTATTAACGCCGCATCTTTGGCGTCTGTCTTTGTCCGGCTAAGCCTCATTTGCCCATAACGGCGAATAACCAGCGGATTAACTACGGCTTACCGTAACCTTCGATTGCAGTAGAGCCAGCTTGCTCAAGTTAGAGATAATAGAGACCGGAGGCTTGAACCATTACGATATGAGTCGGTATGACGGATCAAGGCATCCACTGGCAAAGATCTTTCCATCCGGTAAGATTGTGACAAAGCAGGCTTATCCGTGCTGGTCATCCGATGGTCATATCTACTTTACCAGCGTGGCTCAATCTACCGAAAAGAACACAAAGTCTGGCTTACAGGCACTTAACCATAATTCTACTCGCTCTAATCGGTCAGACTATTCAACAGATACTGATTTTTTTGATGATCGCGATGGAGATGATCGTTACATTACATGTCCGGAAAAGTAGCTTTCTTTTCCAAGTATATCTTTGCCTCGTATTTTGAGGAATGATTTTATTAAATGAGAGAAATATGTCTATTCTTATTGCAGGAAAACTTCAAATTCACTGTCGTCAAATCCGGCCGTTTTACGTAGTTCCGCCAGCATCTGGTCGAGCACTTCTTCGAAATGAGCTGTTTTTTCTTCACTGGATAATGAATCTTTTAAACGAACAGCTCGCCCCACATGCAGGTGCAGCTCCGGTTTGCTGTGACGAATGGTGTGCATGTAGATACTGATAGGCACAAAATCCACATCCTCCAACTTATCGTGCAGCCAGGTCAATCCCCCCTCAAAATTCATGGAGCTACCTACTGGGGTTATTGCTCCTTCGGGATAAATGAACAGGCTGGCATTGTCGCGATCAAATGATTTTACGGCATAGCGCAGGGAAGTAACAGCGCAACGCGGGTCATCTCTGTTAATTGAAAAGGCACCGATTTTCTGAAAGAGAGAATAGGTTTTCATCTGTTTATCTTCCATGATGGCGCGAGCCTGCTGACGAAATCGGTACTCGTTGAGCATCAGGGGAATTAATCCATCCCACCAAGAGTGATGATTGAGGTAGTAAATGGTTTTACACTGTGAACAGGGTTCGTACTCCTGTTTAAGCCATACCGTTTTGAATCTCCATTTGAAAAGGAGCTTGGTGTAAAGCCGAAAAATTTTAATAAAAAAGGGTGATTCCTTAGCGGGAATAAAATCCAAAGCAAAAATATTTGTTGAGTGTTGTTGACCTGAATATCTTTAGCCTGCTATAGAGTTTCCAGTATTAAAAAAAGTATTTGTTATGGACCAACAGGCGATTGAAAGTTATGCCATTAATCATACTACGGACCATTCGAAACTTATAAAAGAGTTGATAAGCGTTTCGGAAGAGAATCTCGAACACATTGATATGCTGAGCGGGCGATTGGTGGGGCGGCTGCTGAGTTTGCTTGTAAAAATATCCGGGGCCAAACGAGTGCTCGAGGTCGGCACTTTTACGGGCTATTCGGCACTGACGATGGCCGAGGCATTGCCTGATGATGGAGAACTATTTACGTGTGAATACAATGAGCGCTACGAAGATATTGCCCGTACCTTTTTTGAAAAGAGCGAAGCCGAATCCAAGGTAACGCTGGTGATGGGCAAGGCTTTGGAAACCATTCCCACCATTTCGGGCAGCTTTGATTTTGTATTTATTGACGCGGATAAGATTAACTATCCCAATTATTATAAGATGATTTTACCACGTCTTGAACAGGGTGGTATCATGGTAATCGACAATGTATTCTGGAGTGGGGAGGTGTTAGATTCCGAATCCGATAAAGGTAAGGCTATTGACGAGCTGAATACAATAATTCGGGGCGATAACGCCGTTGAGCAGGTAATGCTGCCGGTGCGTGATGGAGTTACGGTGCTGCGTAAAAAATAAAAAGCCTGAATCCGAGTAATCAGATTCAGGCTCTAAATTTAGCAGAGCGTTGTAAAATCAGTCAACGATTTCAATAAGCTCAATATCAAATGTTAAGTCTTTGCCAGCCAGCGGGTGGTTGGCATCGAGCTTAACGAGTTCATCTTCAACAGCAGTGATTTGAACGGGAATAGCCTGTCCATTTTCTTGCTGTTGCATCTGCAGTTGCATACCAACCTCCGGATCGATGTTATCGGGGAGATCAGATTTTGCTACTTCCAGCTCCAGGTCTTCTCGTCGCTGACCATAAGCGTCACCGGATTCAATTTCTACGGTGGTTTCGTCGCCTTCTTCCATGCCGACGACCGCTTTTTCAAAACCGGGAATTAACTTGCCTTCTCCCAGTGTAAACTCCAAAGGTTCGCGATCTTGAGAACTGTCAAATACAGTTCCTTCTTCAGTTAATGTTCCTGTGTAGTGCACTTTTACGGTGTCACCGTCTTTAACTTTAGACAAAATACTTTTGGTTTGTTTCTAATTGTCATGAATGTCTTTGAATATAAGGGTTTTTAGCGAAAATTGAGACCCTATTATCATTCAAATCTGATTGTTAGTAAATACGATTCATTAAAAAAAGGAATCAGGTGAAATCGTAAAGTCTGATTTTATCTAAGCGAGTCCTTATCTATTTTAATATGTATACTGCACTTTCCGGATACAATATTTTTTAAATTTATATCCTATGAAACGACCTTTATGGCTTCCTATGACCTTATACCTGATCTCTTTCGAAGTATACTATTTTTGGAGGATTGGGTTGTATTTTCACCATCGATGCAGGACTGACTATGGCATATATGTGAAAAGGAAGTACAACTATAGATGATTACGGTATTATTTTAGGCATCGAGAAAGGTTTTACCATCTTTTCGCATAGGTTTTAGAAGACAGATTGTTCGTAGAAATTCCCAAAGGTATCATCCTGTGTTTTACTTTTATACACCTGATTGTTTTTAACTAAGTGGGAAAGAGTAGGAAATTAATAAAGTGGGAGAAACTTCTGAATGCACAAATCAGTCTATAAGAAATGATTTTAGCACTGATTTTTGTTGCCTTAATAATATTTTTTGCCTTCAGAATGTATGATTCGAATATCTGTGATATTAAACATTGAACTCAAAATGTAGTACTATACAAATATATTTCAGAATTATATGTTTGGATTCATTGTTATATTCCTGATTAACATTCATGAACTAACGGGATAATCAGATGAAGGAACTGCTTGAGAATTTAAAAACGGTGGCAATAATAGGCTGTTCAGCCAACAAGTATAGAACCAGTTATCATATTGCTAATTATTTGAAGGAAAATGGAATCCGTATCTTCCCGATTAATCCCAACTATGAGGAAGTATTGGGGGTGAAATGTCTCCCAAGCCTGAATGAAATTCCCGAAAATATAACTATTGACGTGGTTGATATTTTCAGGGATTCGCAATATACGGCCGATATGGTTCGCCAGGTTATTGAATGGTCGGAAAAAACAGGACAAAAGCCGGTGATATGGACCCAACTGGATGTTTCTTCTGATGAGGCAAAATCTTTGGCCGAAGAAGCAGGGTTTACGTATATAGAAAATGAATGCATGATGGTACAGCACGAAAGAGTTACAGCTTAGGAATGCTCTTTGGTTTGCCCCATCATCTCCTTTCGGTCCTGATGATACTCCTTCAGTTTTTTTGCAAGCAGACGCTCTATTTGCAGTTCATCTTCGGGAGGAATATAGGTGGTAAAATCAGTGAGCTTGTCATCAGGCGTATAGTATTCAATAAGTAATACGTTCTCGGATTCCCACCGATAGGCAACCACTTTTTCCCATGATACAGACTGATCTAAAATGAGAATGCCCTTGTCTCTGAATTCAGGAACTATTGTTACGGTGAGTCCCCAGAAACCAAAGCCCAGTAGTGATAATCCCGAGGTAATACCAATGCCGGTAAAGGGTCCCAATTGCAGAATGCCAGTACGATAGATACCAAAAGTGATAATCAGTATAGCAATAATGTTGGGGGCTGCGTCGGTCCAAAAAGATCGATACACATATTCGGTTTTGTTAATAGCTCGTTTTAGAGAAATCATTTTAAAGGCAAAGCCCGAAAAGAATCCGGCGACCAGGCAGTATAAAAACATCGTAAAGCGAGCGGCAATATCTTGGGATATGAGGTCGAGCCATTGCCCCGCAGAGATGAGGGTGAGAAGTACCATTGCTCCCACAAAACCATTCAAGACTCTGCGCTGATTAAGATGTTGCAGGCGAAGAATTCGGCGATATCCCATCCAAAATGAAAGCAGAAATGCTACAGCCAATAAGCTAACTATGAGATACATGCGTTTCTTTTATCTGTTAAAACTGTTGGAATCCATGGCATGAACGCCTTACCTTTCGATCTAATATAAGAAAAGATGACTATGCAAAGTGATATTTTACCTACCGGAATTGAAGTTTCCAACAGCGATCAGATTTTGGAAATAGATTGGTCAGACGGACATCATTCGGAGTACTCGTTGTTTGGACTTCGGAAAAATTGCCCCTGTGTAATGTGTCGCGGTGGACACGGAAATATGAATACCTTTGACCGATCGCTGTTTTTTGTGGAGCCTACCCAGCACTTCGAGATTGAGGATATTAAGCAAATTGGCAATCATGCTATCAAGATATTTTGGAGCGACGGTCACAATAACGGTATGTACCAGTGGGAAACACTGCGGGATATGTGTCCCTGCAAAGAATGCTATCCCGAACAGGAATAATACAGAAATATTATTCTTATGACTGTTTTATTCTTTGTTTTGGGATTAGGGTTTTTAATTCTGGGTGCGGAAGTATTGGTTCGAGGAGCATCCCAAATTGCGTCTAGTATAGGTATATCACCGCTTATTATAGGGTTGACAGTTGTGGCATTTGGAACAAGTTCACCGGAGCTGGCCGTAAGTATAAAAGCTGCTGTCTCAAGTCAGGCAGATATTGCTCTGGGCAACGTAGTGGGAAGTAATATATTCAACGTGCTTTTTATATTGGGTATATCAGCGCTTATCGTGCCCCTTCGTGTCTCACAACAATTAATTAGGCTGGATGTACCACTTATGATCGGGGTTTCTGTGCTGACATTTCTTTTGGCTATTGATTTGAATATCAGCAGAATTGATGGGGTACTCCTTGTACTTTGCTTGGCAGGATATATCGGCTTTCTGATTTATCAAAGCCTTGGTAATTCAGAAGAAAATAGTGATCATAATCAAAATGAAATAGAAAAAGATGAGCCCAGTGAGAAGTCACGTCATTTTGTTAACCTAATATTGGTGGTTGGGGGTCTTGGCTTATTGGTAATTGGATCGCGATGGTTTGTCAATAGTGCCGTAAGCTTCGCCACTTATTTAGGGATCAGTGAACTGGTAATTGGTCTCACTATTATTGCTGCCGGTACCTCAATGCCGGAAGTCGTTACTTCGATTATTGCGGCGATTCGCGGTGAGCGAGATATCGCGGTCGGAAATGTGGTGGGTAGTAATATATTTAACATTATGGGAGTGCTTGGCATTGCCGGTATCATGGGACCGGATGGAATCAACGTTTCTGAATCATTTGTGAGTTTTGATATTCTACTGATGATTGCTGCTGCGGTAGCTTGCTTGCCTATCTTTTTTACAAAAGCGACTATAAATAGATGGGAAGGGGCATTATTTTTAGGTTATTACGTAGTATATACGCTTTATCTTGTTTTACTAGCGAGCGATCATGGAGCATTGCCAATATTTAATAATATAATTCTGTACTTCGTCATTCCATTAACGGTTATTACAGTTTTAGTTGTTGTTTTTCAGGAGTTTATAAGCAAGAACAAAGCTGCTGAGAGGTAGTTTTTTTATTCCTTCCCGGCTTTATGTATTGATAAACTAATCGCTCACTGAATGGTTTCGCAGGGTATCAACTGTAACACGTTTTTCCCAAATCGTAGCATCGGAGCTTAACACCGAATAGGGGGCAGGAATCATATGATCTGGCCTCGGTTGATAATTCTCAACTAAGTTGGTGGGTAATCCAGGATCGACAAATGTGAAATCCAGTAATGGAGCACTTCCCGAATTTTGATAGCTTAGATTTATATGAACGGCTTTTGTAAAATCGTGGAAGTAATATAAGTACCGACCCATATCTTGGTCATCAAAAATGGGTTTACCCTCTATAGCTATTTCAGTTATTGGCGAAGAGTTATTCCAATTCATCTTCATAGCAATTCCCTTTTTTGCATTCATTTTCAGGGTGAGGAACCGTTGAGAGTCAGAGCTGCTGTCGCTTAAGATCTCGAATTCAGGTTGCGGTATATCAAGCGAGGTCGTTTTCTTGTATAATGCATTGCTTCCAAGCGATAACGAAATATCGGCAGGCGCTCCTCTGCTGTAATCATCCGATAAAAACTGCTGTGTCCAGGCATCAGTGGATGGCTCGCGGCTGATCCAATAGGCTGTATCAGTATCCAGATTCTGAACAAAATTAATACTGTTTTGCTTTTTGTGATTGTGGTCGAAATCGGAAGTTAGAGAAGCAGCAATCATACAGATCAGGGATAGAGTAAGAATTCCACCACTCCACTTGTACTGGTGATTTTTGATAATGGACCACACCAGTGGCCACATTAGTCCGATGAGTAATATGAGCACAACCATGCTTACTGCCAGCATTTCGGTGGTTAGCATGATTTGCACCAGCCTGATATAGGGCGAAATGATAAAAAGTCCCCAAAAGAAAGCAACAGCTAAAACAGCAGTATGTTTCCAGGAATAATTTGTGAGATCATCCCCTAAAATAATCCATCCCGCAAGACCCATCAGTGCCGGCCAGGTGAAAATATAGGAAGCGGTAGGTAAATACCAGGCTGTTATCAGGGATAATAGTATCCAAATTGTAAACGGGCCGGATATTAACTGTTGGGTTGATAATTTGTTTTGAATCCAGCCGTAAATCCCGATAAAAAGCCCGGCATTTAACAGAGTAAAGCCCCAAAAATACCAAGCATGGTTATACACTTCGCCCTGTATAATCCATTGATACTGTGGATGAAGTGCTTTAAGTCCTTGCCATCCGAAATAGGTGATAAGGGCTCCAATGGTAACGGTGATTAAGAATAATAGCAGGCTCCCAAGATATCTTCCGATGGTTATTTGTTTTGTTCGAAATAGATAAATCAAAAAGGTGATAAATAGCAGACCTGTGACCAGCGCCAAGGGGAATGACCACCCGGAGGGATAGTATAACAGCCCGCCGGTCACGTTATTGAAATAAACAAATTCGGTCTCGCTTTGCTGGGCAAAATTCGTGTTTCCAAAATGCCTGACATTGCTCAGTAGGTTGGAACCGTGGTGCTGGACGGATGCAAGCGAAAGGTTTTCGGGCGTATCCAGCATGGTATGGTAATGCAGAAAGTCTTTGGTGAATGCAAAATTGAGTCCATCAAGTCCGGCCCGTTTGGTTACCGACATATCGGTATCGTTGGGCAACAATTTATAAACGGTGTACATCAGCGAGTTGGCGACCGGATACGGCGTGGCTTGTGCAAAATGGGGAATAAGGTGACCGTTATTTTCACTTGTTTCGAACATCATGGAGGGGCCGCTGGAGCCGCGTGATTCGAAGTTGAGCACGAGATCTATTTCTTGCAGCTCTTCAAATTCATCCGTAAAAAGTTCGGCCCCCAACAGGCCGCGCTCTTCGCCGTCTGTCATTAAAATCCACACATTGTTTTGCAGGGTATTTTGTTGGGATTTGATAGCTCGAAGCGACTCCAAAATTGCAGCTACGCCCGAGGCATCATCGCCGGCTCCATAGGTGTTGGGTTTGGAATCGTAATGGGCCATCAGCAGAATAGTTCTCTGTGGGTTAGCGCCGTTCATTTTCGCAATGATATTATTTGTATTACCCACCAATCCGCGGTCAAAACTTGAGCCAATGCCAATACCGGATTGTATGGTTGGCTCTAATCCCAGTTGGCGAAGCTCATCCAAGATATAGCTTCTGGCACTGTCGTTAGCTGCAGTACCAAGGGGACGTGGTGTTTGGGCTAATGCTTCAATGTGTTTGAAGGCACGTTCTGCTGAAAATTCGGTATCGGGACTTGTTTCCGGGTTGGGAGATGGTGGGGATATCACATAAAAACTGAGCCACACAGAAAGTACCAAAACAACCCCTAAAACGATCCGATGATTTATGGTTTTCATAGAGAAAAAGTTAGGGGATGTTTTTATGCATCCCCGTTAAAAATGTTATTGTGGATTGGTAGCCCAGACACTGGTTTCAGTGATAAAACCGCGGTCGTGGAGCGAAAGCATATTGCAGATCGCCTTGGCAATATCATCAGCGACCAGTTTAGTGGGATTAAATTCGCGTCCGCCGCGACCGGCCTTGTCAAAGAATTCGGTCTGCACCTCGCTGGGATTAATCTGCATTACGCGAATATTGTTGGGACGCAGTTCGGCTCTCCAGCATTCGGTCATGCCGCTGAGGGCAAATTTGCTGGCACAATAGGCCGTACCTCCTTCAAAACCGCGTTTACCGGCCGATGACGAAACATTGATAATATTTCCATAATCCTGCTCGATAAAGTGCTTGGCGCATTCACGTCCCACCATCATAGCACCAACGGTATTAACTTGTAGTACACTTGTAAGGACTTTTTCGGATAGATCTGTAAGTTTTGAAAACTGTCCGTAGCCCGCATTGTTGATCAGTACATTAAAACCATCGAGCTGTTCAATAGTTTCTTCTACGAGATTGATCACCTGTTCTTCCTCACGGACATCACACTGGAGTGGGATCGCCCCAATTTCATCGGCTGCTGCTTCCAGTTTATCTAGTCCGCGAGCCGCAATAACAGCTTCGCCGCCGGCTTCAATTATTGCTTTTGCCGTTGCCTTGCCAATGCCCGAGCTTCCGCCCGTTACCAGTGCTTTGATATCAGATAATTCCATAGTGCAATAATTTTTAGATTAAAAACTAAATTTTCCAAGTGTAATATTTGCAGTAAATCGTTGAGATACAAATTGTGTAACTTTGTGCTATGATATTACTCAATTAAGGATTGAGCTAAGGTTTGTATCAGCTTCCACGCCTCATTCACATGGTGTTTTTCAAGGTTCGTATTTCCCAGTACAATGCGAATGGTATATTTTCCATCGAGTTTGGTATGCGTTAAAAAAAGTTGCCCGCTTTGCTGTATTTGCTCGAGGAGTTTTTCATTGAGCTCATTGAGTTTTTTCTCATCATCAATGTAGTCGGGATGAAAACGAAAACAGATCGTATTTAGGGGAACCGGTGCCATAAGCTCAAAATCATCGTGTTGTTCCATTTCCTGTTTTAAATACTGAGCGAACGTAATATGCTGACGGATTTTTTGCTGTAATCCCTCGATACCAAAGCTGCGCATTACAAACCATAGTTTGAGTGCACGGAATCGACGTCCCAATGGAATTCCCCAGTCGCGATAGTTCTTCACCCGCTCATCTTCAGGAGTTTTCAAGTATTCCGGCATAATTTCAAAGGTACGCACCAGCAGAGCCTCATCCTTAACATAAAAGGCAGAGCAGTCAAAGTTGGTAAACATCCATTTATGGGGATTAAAAACGAACGAATCTGCATGTTCGATGCCCTCATTCATCCATCGCCGTTCGGGTAATAAGAGAGCCGTGCCCGCAAAGGCGGCATCTACGTGTAAAAAGATCTCATACTTTGAGCAGATTTCCCCGATTGCTTTAAGGGGATCAATAGCTGTAGAACCGGTAGTGCCAATGGTTGCCACTACGGCAGCAGGCTTGAATCCCTTTTCAAGATCTGCTCGGATTGCTTCTTCCAGCGCACTCGGATCCATGGCATATTTATCATCTACCGAAACCTTTCGAAGATTTTGTCGCCCGAATCCGGCTATTTTAACATCCTTTTCGATAGATGAATGCGTTTCTGATGAGCAATAAATCGTAAAGGTTCCATCATTCGGATATCCTTTCTCATTGACTTTAAAATCGGTGATCTGTTCACGGGCCATCAGCAGGGCGCAGAGGGTAGAGGTGGATGCCGTACTTTGAATGACACCTGTAAATGGTTCAGGTAATCCGATAGCTTTGCGCAGCCATTCCATCACCTTTTCTTCGAGTTCGGTGGCGGCCGGAGAGGTCAGCCAGCTCATACACTGGGCACCGAGCGTAGCCGTTAGCATTTCTGCCAAAATTGAAGGATAGCTGGTGTTTGCTGGGAAATATCCCATAAAATTAGGACTCTGCCAGTGGGTTATGCCCGGCATGATAATATCTTCAAAATCTTTGAATTGCTGCTCAAATGACTCGCTTTTTTGGGGTGCCTCATCGGGGAGTTTTTGCAAAATATCTCCGGGCTGTACATTCGGTTTAACGGGATAATCTTCAACCTCTTCAAAGTAATCGGCCATCCAGTCGACGAGCTGATGGGCATGTTTGCGGAATTCTTTATTGTTCATTGGTTATTAATTTTTTCTTACTTAGAGGTGTCAAATAAGATGGAGCCCACCTCACTTGGCTGCTTATAAGTTTATGAACTCCAATATATCAGGTGGACTCCATCTTATCTTTTTATTTTTTGTAAGTATTTGATTGCATTCAGGTCTTACTATAAAAAATTAGAAATATGGATCTTGAAACTGGAAAGTTTTATCACCTTTATAATCGCTCCAACAATAAGGAACTGTTGTTCAGGAATGAAGAAAACTATAGGTATTTCTTACGCAAGTTTAAAGCCAGATTCAAAGATTATTTATTGGTTTATGCCTACTGCTTGATGCCAACGCATTTCCATTTCTTGATAAAAATCGAAACTGAAAATATTGATGACCTTAGAACACATATTGGAATTCAACTGAGTGCTTATACAAAGGCTATTAATAAAGCATTTGACCGAAACGGAAGTTTATTTCAACAGCATACCAAAGCTAAATTAATTGATAAGCAATCATATTTGTTAACTTTGATTTCTTATATTCATCAAAATCCGATCAGGTCAAAGTTGGTTGACAAACTTGAGGCATGGCCTTATTCCAGTTATTTAGATTTAGCCGGATATCGAAACGGAACACTGGTAAATCGATCAATTATAGAAGAAAACTTTTCGACCGTGGAAGATTTTCGAGATTTTTCGAATCAGACTATTCAAAATATTCCCGAAAAACATTTGGTTTAGTGTAAATAGAAGGAGTCCACCTCTGAGGTGGGCTCCTTCTATGGAGACTGAGAATTATTTTGCGGTGGTTACGTTTTACACGCTGAATAATTTTAATGGTCCTTCACATTTTGAAGCTATTTTTGGTTCACAGCCGGTACAAAATTATCCTTTTCGTGCGTATCACTCCACCTTAATCCGCAATAATTCTGATGTCGGCTTGGGAAAATCTTATTTAGATTTAATTTTATTTTCATGGGACGTTTAGAGTATTATAAAACCATCGATCCTGCCGAGGCGAAGCGTATTCAACTCGAGCTGAGGAAGCAAATTTGTTTAGATCAGCTTCCATGTAACCCAAAATTAGTAGCCGGAGCTGATATTTCTTTTGATCGCGGATCGGATATGATGCATGCAGCCATCGTAGTTCTGGATCTGAAATCCTTAAAACCGGTGGCGCGTTCCCTAGCTTCTGACGAAACGAGTTTTCCTTATATTCCGGGATTATTGGCTTTTAGGGAGATCCCCGTGCTGTTAAAAGCATGGAATCAACTTAATTATAAACCTAATGTATTACTATTAGATGGACACGGCATTGCGCATCCCCGACGGATGGGTATTGCTACCCACTTTGGAATTGAAGTTGATCATCCGACAATCGGCTGTGCTAAAAGTATATTAACAGGTACCCACGGAGAACTTGGTATAGAAAAGGGAGATAAAGCCGATCTTGTAGATGGTGACGAAAAAATTGGAATTGCTTTGCGGAGTCGAAAGAATGTGAATCCGATTTATATATCGCCGGGACAAAAGTGTTCTTTTGATGATACTTATGAAGTTGTGATGCAATTATTGACTAAGTATAAATTGCCAAAGACTACACGACTGGCACATCAATGGGCAAATAAGTTGCGGAGGGGTGAAGCGAAAGAGGGATATCAGAAGATGCAGTAGGCAGATGGCGGGTGGCAGTTTAGTTTTTAAATTATTATTGTGACGTATACCACATATGAAATTATCATTATGGGAGAAGGATTCAAAGACCTGAAAGTTTATAAGATGGCCTATCAGTGTGCCAACGATGTTTTTGAGGTAACAAAATGTTTTCCCAAAGATGAGAGATACTCACTGACCGACCAAATTCGAAGGTCTTCAAGAAGTGTATGTGCTAATATTGCCGAAGCATATCGCAAAAGAATTTATCCCAATCATTTTAGGTCGAAAATTTCAGATGCCGATGCCGAATGTTCAGAAACTCTTGTTTGGTTAGACTTCTCAAGAGATTGTAGCTATATATCTAAAAAACAACATAAAATATTAATCAAACGGTATCAGCAAATAGGAAAAATGCTTGGAATTATGATACAAAATCCTAAAAAGTTTCTTCCAAGAAAGTAACTCAGAAACTTTCAGTTGTAACGTAAAACAACACACAACTGCATACCGCCATCTGCCAACTGCTAAAGTCTGCGCAACACCGATTCTGCCGCATGATAACCACACATACCGTGAACGCCGCCGCCGGGCGGAGTGGAGGATGATGCGATATACATATTGGTTTTTGGGATATGATAGGGATCAAATAACCCCGCCGGACGCGTGAAAAGCTGCGTGATGTCAGCGCGTCCGCCATTGATGTCACCACCAATATAATTGGGATTATATGATTGCATGGCTTGGGTATTCATCTTGTGGGTGTCGATAATACAATCTCGAAATCCCGGAGCAAAGCGTTCAATCTGATGAATAATTGGCTCCGTCATATCTTCAGTGGATCCATTGGGAACGTGGCAATACGCCCAGCCGGTGTGATTATCATCCGGGGCTCTCGTTTCATCCCATAAACTTTGCTGTGCGACTAATACATATGGCTTTTCGGGATGTTGCCCACTGGCTGTTTGTTTTTCTGATGTCGCAATTTCTTCGAATGCTCCCCCCACGTGTACGGTTCCTGCTTTTTGGCACAGTTCGTCTTCCCATGGGATGGGATCACTGAGTGCGAAATCAAGTTTGAATACTCCTTGACCATACTTATAACGCTGCAGTTTTTTTATGTATGATTGTGGGAGATTTTCGCCTGCAATATCTAAAATTTGTTGAGGAGTGTTATTAAATAAAATGACTTGGGATTCGGGCAGCTGATCAGTAGAAGAAACTTCAACGCCTGTTTCAATTTTACCACCCAGCGACTTAAAATGCTTTGCCATAGCTTTAGTAATTGCGTGGGATCCGCCTTTGGGATAGGGCCAGCCAACGGTATGGGCGGCAGTACCCAGTACCAGTCCAATAGCAGCAGTAGCGGTGGCATCAAAAGGCATAATGCCATGAGCTGCTAATCCGGCAAAGAGAGCGCGTGTTTGGGTAGATTTAAATCTTTTGGCAAAACTGTTTGCTGATTGAAGTGCTTGAAGTCCAAACCGCGCCATCATTAGAGGGTGATTCGGTAAAAGCGAAAACGGAGCTAAAATATCAGTAAGAAGACCATCCCATTTATCAAGGAAAGGCGCAATGCTGTGAGCGTAGTTACTTTTATCTTCGCTATTAATATATGATACCGTTTTATCAAATGACCGAAACAGTACTCCGGCGGGCTGATCGTCCAATGGGTGGGCAAGCGGCACCTCGGGTTGAATCCATTCGAGACCGTAATCTTTGAGCGGTAGACTTTTTAAAAACGGAGATGCTTTGGCCAAGGGATGGATGGCCGAGCAGATATCGTGATGGAAGCCGGGCTGGGTTAATTCCATCGTTCGGGTTCCGCCGCCGATGGTATCTTCTTTTTCAAACATTTTAACCGATAGTCCCTCTTGCGCCAGGCGGATGCCGGCCGCTAAACCGTTGGGACCTGAGCCGATAATAATTGCGTCATAATCCATATATCGTGGATAATATTAATCAGAAGTGTAGTAATAATTTTTGGAGTTACATGATAAACTGAATATTAATAGATAGAAAAACTAATAAATATTAAAGTAAGATATCTAAAAGCAATTTTGTGATATTCTATAAGCAATTCTTACATTCTGAACGGAATCTATGAGAGCATAAATCCAAAGCTGGATTAATTTTTTTGGATATAGCTTGATTGTCATTGGTGCCACTAAAGTAAAAGCTTACAACTTGATTTACTTATGATAGTTCATCTGCTGAAACCGGAATTTGAAGAGCTCATTAAAGAGAAGGACTGGGTAGCTCTGAAGGATATTCTGAATGATGTACCTGCCGTTGATGTGGCAGAACTATTGGAAGAATTAGATGCAGAGGTGGCGATTGTAATATTTCGTTTGCTCAAGAAGCAGAAAGCGGCCGATGTGTTTACCTACCTGAGTTCGGGGAAGGGGGTAGAGCTTCTCAATATGTTTACTGCACAGCAGCTGAGTGAAGTGATGTCGAACCTGGAGCCGGATGAGCGTGTATCACTGATGGAAGAACTTCCCGGCCATCTAACGCAGCGGATTATGAACTCAATGAGTGTGGAAGATCGCAAACAGTCGCAAAAGCTGCTTGGTTTTCCCGACGAGAGCGTAGGTCGACTGATGACACCGCGCTATGTTAAGGTGAAAAAAGATTGGACCGTTCAGCGGGCCATGGAACATATTAGGCAATATGGCCACAGCGTTGAGACGGTTAACGTAATATATGTGGTGGATGCAGATGAACACCTGATTGATGATCTGCGATTGAATCAGCTAATCTTGGCCGATCCCGAAGCACCGATTTCTTCGTTAATGGATGAAAGCTTTGAAGCTTTGAGTGCTTTTGATGATCAGGAGGATGCCGTAAAAATGCTCAGTAAGTACGATCGCGTAGCCATGCCGGTGGTCGATTCTGATGGCATCCTCGTTGGAATTGTGACGGTTGATGATGTAATTGATGTAGCCGAGGAGGAAACGACCGAGGATATGCAGCTGATGGCCGGTATGAGTGCGCTGGATGATTACTATTCGGAGACGACCATTTTTCAAATGGTAAAGAAGCGCGTGGGCTGGCTGATTATGCTGTTTATGGGTCAAATGCTCACCGTTACCGCTATGGCCAACTATGAGGAAGCACTGGCCGCAGCAGCGATGCTCTCATTTTTTATTCCGATGATTATTTCCAGCGGTGGTAACTCGGGTTCACAGGCAGCAACGCTTATTATTCGCGCCATATCAACAGATGATATTAAGCTTAATGACTGGTGGATGGTGCTAAAAAGGGAATTGCTGTCAGGATTTTTGTTGGGTAGCTTTTTAGGAGTTTTAGGATCAATAGTTATTGCTACCTGGATGGTAATGCGGGGCAATGTGTTTTCAATTGAGCTTGTTTTGCAGGCATTAACGGTGGGAACAAGCCTCGTTGGGGTTGTAGTATTCGGTAATTTAAGCGGATCTATGCTGCCTTTTGTGATGTCACATTTTGGGTTAGATCCGGCCGTAACATCGGCTCCTTTTGTTGCTACCTTAGTTGACGTGACGGGTATCATTATCTACTTTTCAGTAGCGTTATTATTATTACAGGGCGTGTTATTATAATTTTAAAATTAGGGATATATGAAAGCATATTTAGATCTTGTTCGCAGTGTTTTGGAGAATGGTGTAAAGAAGGAAAACCGTACTGGTATCGATACGATCTCCAACTTTTCGGAGTTTTATAAAGTCGATTTGTCCGAAGGATTTCCACTGCTTACGACTAAGAAAGTATATTTTCGATCGGTGATTCTTGAATTGCTCTGGTATCTGCGCGGCGAAGATCATATTCGCTGGCTGCGTGACGAAAACGATTGTCATATCTGGGATGACTGGGCCGATGAAGATGGCCATGTGGGGCCTATCTATCCGGTACTATGGCGGCGCTTTCCGTACCACGAGGAAGAGGAAATTCATTTTGAAGGGGATGCCTCACATATTTGCAAAACGGTGTTGATCAAAAAAGAATTTGATCAGGTGCAGCGTGCTATAAAAATGTTAAAAGAAAATCCTAACAGCCGGCGCATTGTAGTAAGTGCCTGGCATCCCGGGCTGCTCGATCAGATGGCGCTGCCGCCCTGTCATGTGATGTACATTTTTAATGTTTCTAACGGTAAACTAAACTGTCATCTTACTCAGCGATCTGGTGATATAGCATTGGGTATTCCATTTAACCTGGCGTGCTATTCAGCGCTGACCATGGCCATTGCAAACGAAGTGGGACTGGATTACGGAACCTTTGCTCATACCATTGTTGATGCTCATATCTACGAAAATCATGTAGATGGCTTGAAAGAACAGCTGACCCGTGAACCACGTCCGCTTCCTACGCTCGAAATTGCCGATAAACCGGTTGATGAGCTTGAGTTTGATGATTTTGAACTTAAAGATTACCACCCTTACGATTCTATTAAATTTGAGGTAGCGGTATGACCTTGGCTGCTATTGTAGCTCACGATCCCAATCTGGTAATAGGAAAAGAGGGTGATCTGCCGTGGCACTATTCGGAGGATCTGAAATATTTTAAGCAGACGACCATGGGATGTCCGCTTATTATGGGGCGGGTCGTATTTGAGGAGCTTGGGGAAAATCCATTACCCGGTCGTGAGAATATAGTTCTCAGCCGATCTCGTAATTATGATCACGTGTCTACCTTTTCTTCTTTTGATGAGGCGCTGGAGCATGTAAAAGATGAGGAATTAGTGTTTCTTATTGGTGGTGGAGAAATTTACCGGCAGTTTTTGGATCGCTGTGATAAACTTTTTGTCACGGAAATACATCAGGAATATGAAGGGGATACCTATTTTCCTGAATATCGCGACGAGATTGGAAAGACCTGGAGAGAGATTAAACGAGATGATCGGGAAGAATTGTCATTTGTTGTATATGAAAGGATGGAATAAGCTTAACACTAAGGCATAAAGAACAATAAGTTTGTATAAATTATTCTCTCTTAAACACTCCTAGTGTCTTAGTGGTAAAATCAAAATTCAATGTCTTTATCTTTCAGATGCACTACGTAAGGTTTTACCACTGGCTCGGTTAGGGCGATAATATTTTTAGTGTCAGCCGCCTTGGAAAACTCAACAGCATTGTCTTTTTCTTCTAAAATCCAGATGCCTTCATTTTCGTATTGATATGCCTCACTGTAGCTTTCGTCAAAAGCGAAATAATAGTTCGCAGTTTCCTCATCGTAGGGCAGTCCTCTTTTTTTGAGGACTTTTTGGGTCTTGGTTAAAACCTTCTTTTTAATCTGCTTAGAAGGTTTTTTGTCAAGGAAGGTGGTGCGGAAAAGTTTGCGGGATTGAAATCGCTTGCAGAGATTTGCCAGTACCGCATCATTGGAATACTGCCAGTATTTAATACTTTGAAAGACATCATTATCGTCGAGCTGTAAGTATTTCTGCAATACTTCACTTGTTATCTTTTTCTTGGCGCTGGGGTTATTTTCCAAAAAATATTGGAGGGCAGGAGAGGCGTGATAAAGCTGTTTGCCTTCTGCAATTAATTTCCGCACTCGTTCAAAAATATGTTGCACTAATTTATCGGCACTAAGTACTGTTTTGTGAAGATAAACCTGCATGTACATCAGTCGGCGCGCAAGAATATAATTTTCAATGGCATAAATTCCCTTCTTTTCAATTACAATATTCCCCTTGAGTACGCGCATGGTTTTAAGGATGCGTTCAATACCAACGGAGCCCTCATATACGTTGGTAAATGCGCTGTCGCGTTTAAGATAATCCAGGCGATCGATATCCAGCTGCGATGAAATTAGCTGATTTAAGAACGGTTTTTTGGAATACTGATCCGTAAAAATTTTGATGGCAAGATCCAGTGTCCCATCCATTTCTCTATTGAGATGACGCATCACAGCAAGCGTCATTTTTTCGTGATGGAAATCTTTGATAAGGTCAAACTCGAGGGTGTGCGAAAGGGGACCGTGACCCACATCATGAAGCAGGACGGCTATAAGAGTGGCCTCATATTCGGCGGGACTGATAGTGGTATCTTTTTCCCGAAGATTATTAAGCGTGCGCTGGGCTAATTCCATGGCTCCCAGGGCATGAGAAAAACGAGAATGCTCCGCAGCCGGAAAAACCAAATATCCTAATCCCATCTGTTTGATACGACGTAGACGTTGCACATAGGGATGATCAACAAGCTCCAAAACCGGACCTTTGGGTACGGTGATAAATCCGTGAATGGGATCGTTGAATATTTTGTACTGTGTGCTTTTATCCATGGATCGGTAATTTAAAATCAATAATGAGCACAAAAGTAAACAGTTGTGGGATCATTCAAAAAGTGAATTTGGAAGCATGTACTTTTCAGTATTAGGGATGTCTGGAATTCTTGCAGGACGTTGTTTATTCAAGTCAAACCAAACGCCGTGGGCCTCGGCTACGGATGCCAGTTTTTTCTCATCACCGGTATAAATAGCCTGGAAACTGGTGATGCTGGAATTACCGAGCGATTTTATCCCTGAGCCAATTAAAATATTGTTCGGGTATTCTACGGGACTTATGAATTCAATTTCGATATTGGCCAACACAAAGCTGTATCCGTTTTTTAATTCGCTGGCCAGCTTGTTGACTTCCTGGATGAATTCGATTCGGGCTTCTTCGTAATAGGTGCTGAAAATAGCGTTATTTACGTGATTTAGCGGATCTAAATCACGAAATCGAATAGGAATAGTAGTCCAGTGCGGGAAAAGCGTTTTGTTGTAATCGGGTCGAATCATAAATCGTATTATTTGTAATGACTTCTGCAGCAATAAGTAAGATAATCGCAAAATAATCATCTTAGTATTGAATATCCTACTTCAAATCGAAAATGAGTTTAGCGGTAGGGCTGTGAATTCTTATATTCAGAATTAAAACGAATAGTAGTCATTATTTGAAGCAAAACTGTGTTGTTCTGAACTATTTTTAGATCCTGAAATAAATCCAGAATAACATGCTAATAAAATTTGTAGAAAAGAATGTTTGATGAAAAAGGAAAAGAATTTTTAGAAGAGTTACTGATAACGCCTAGTCCTACGGGCTTTGAATCAGCAGGCCAGCAAGTATGGACAGAATATGTGGATAATTTTGCGGACAGTGTCGAGGCTGATGCCTATGGATCGGCCTATGCGAAACTGAATACCAGCTACGATGTAGCTACGATTATGCTGGAAGCCCACTGCGATGAAATTGGTATGATTGTGCAGCACATCACCGATGACGGGTATATTTATATTAATAAATTAGGGGGAAGTGATTCAACTATTGCTAAAGCCAAAAGAGTAAATATTCATGCTCGTAATGGGATTGTTTCGGGAGTAACAGGAAATACGGCGATCCATCTTCAGGATAAAAAGAATGGAGGAGGCGAGCAGCCAAAGTGGAAAGATATTTATGTGGATATCGGAGTATCCAGCAGGGAAGAAGCATTAAAATTGGTGCAGGTTGGAGATCCCATTACCTACGCCGACGAGTACGATTACTTGTCTGATGAAATTATATCGGGTCGAGGGCTTGATAATCGTATTGGTGGATTTATGATTGCTCAGGTTTTGAAAAGGCTAAACGAACGCCGCAGCGATCTGAAGGTAAATGTGGTTGCATTGAACTCAGTACAAGAAGAAGTGGGCGGTTACGGTGCGCGCATGATGAGTTATCGCATAGATCCAGATGCGGCACTGGTAACCGATGTGACACATGCGACCGACACCCCGGGTATAGATCATAAAGAGCACGGATTGGTTAAGCTTGGCAAAGGTCCTTCTGTACAGCACGGTGGAGCCAATCATCCCAAGATTGTAGAGTTTGTTGAAGATGTTGCCGGGAAAAATAAAATAGAGCTGCAGCATGAAGCCACCAGTGTGCGAACCGGAACTGATACCGACAGTATTTTTTATCAAAAAACGGGTATCCCAAGTGCGTTAATTTCACTGCCACTTCGATATATGCATTCTCCGGTAGAAACGGCCTCTTTTCAGGATATTGAATCACTTATTGAATTGATGACTGAAACGGTTGTGGCTTTGGAGCCAGATCAGACCTTCAACGTCCTTAAGTGACAGAAACGCTGGAAAGCATGATTATTCTTCTTTAACTACCTATGGCTATTCCCTCAAATAAAAAAAAGCCGTACTCCTTTTATAGAGTACGACTTTTATCAGGGATTGTGCGGGTAAATAAACGCTGCTGTTAACTTGGAAGCAATACGCCGTCAATAATATGGACGACTCCGTTGGTACCCTGTAGGTCAACGGTAGTTACGTTATAGGTATTGCCAGCCTGATCGGTCAGCGAAACGCTGCCGTCATTGTTGACTGTAATCTCTAAGTCTGCTCCGTTAACCGTAGTAACTGTACCCGAAGTGATATCACTGGAAAGCACTTCTTGAGGAAGTACATGATAAGTTAGCACATCCTCGACGTTATATCCGGAAAGGTCAGCGTTGGCAAAAGCATCGTTGGTGGGAGCAAAGACGGTAAACGGTCCGTCTCCTTGCAACGTACCTGCTAATCCGGCATTAACAACAGCATCTTCCAGCGATTGCAGATTATAACGTTTAGATATAATACCTACTACATCTTGATACGCATCTGGGAGTAACACCTGATCTATGGCGTGGATGGTACCGTTAGAGGCATCGATATCAGCGGATACAACTGTGGCATTATCATTGACAGTTACTCCGCCGTTAGCTTCTATAAAGAGATTACCACCTGCCAATGCTCCTACTGACTGTTCAGCCATTAGGTCGGTAGATAAGATGTCTCCGGAAATCACATGATACTGTAGAATCTCCGCAAGCTGCTCATTTGTAAAGCCACTCAGATCAACCCCAGAGAAGGCGTTGTCTGTGGGAGCAAATACGGTAAACGGACCGGCTCCTTGCAAGGCTTCGTCCAATCCGGTTTGTCCAAGAGCATCTACAAGGGTAGTAAAGTTACCGGCATTGGTGGCTACGTCTACAATATTTGGACTTGGGTCGAGTACACCATTAATAACATGTACTACGCCATTGGTGCCTTGCAGGTCGGCTTGTGTGACCTGGTACATCTGTCCGGTATTATCCGTAATGGTAACCGTTCCGTCGGAAACTTCAATTAAGAGCTCTTCCCCTTGAAGGGTTGTTACGGTTTGTGATGATTGTAGATCTCCTGAGAGTACTTCTCCGGAAATTACATGGTACTGCAGCACATCAGAAACGTTAAGTCCGGATAAATCTTTGTTGGCAAAGGCCTCATTGGTGGGAGCAAAAACCGTAAACGGTCCGTCTCCCTGTAACGTACCGGCCAATCCTTCACTTACTACAGCATCTTCCAGCGACTGTAGATTATATCGTTTGGATATAATACCAACTACATCCTGATAACTGTCGGGCAAGAGCACCTGGTCGATCTCGTGGATCGTACCATTGGATGCGCCGATGTCTGGTGTTACCACAGAGGCACTTCCATTAACAGAAACTCCGCCGTTGGCTTCAACAAAGAGGCTGTCGCCTGACAGTGCTTCAACAGACTGCTCAGCCATCAGATCAGTGGACTGAATGTTGCCTGATACGACGTGATACTGCAGTATTTCGGTAAGTTCTTCATTGGTAAAGCCACTCAGATCAACTCCAGAGAAGGCGTTGTCGTTGGGGGCAAATACGGTAAATGGACCGGCTCCCTGAAGGGCCTCGTCCAAACCTGTTTGTCCGAGTGCGTCAACCAAAGTTGTAAAGTTGCCGGCATCAGATGCGACATCAACGATATTGGGATTTGGATTCAATACACCGTCAATGATATGAACAACACCATTAGTTCCTTGAATATCGGCTTGAGTAACTTCATAAGTCTGTCCGGAGTTGTCGGTAAGTGTAACCGTACCATCAGCAGCCTCAATGGTTAACTCAGTTCCGTTAACCGTTTGTACTACCTGAGCTGGCTGGAGATCTCCGGATAGGACTTCATTCGGAAGAACGTGATAAGTCAGAATATCCTGAATTTCTTGTTCTGACAGTCCGGAAAGATCGACTTCGCTGAATGCTGCGTTGGACGGAGCAAATACGGTATAACTTGCTTCATCATCCTGCAGCGTACTAGCCAGTCCGGCTCCAACTACGGCATCTTCGAGGGACTGTAGGTTATAGCGTTTGGCCACAATGCCAACTACATCGAGATACCCGTCAGGCAATAAAACCTGATCGATAGCATGAATTACGCCATTCGACGCTTCAATATCGGGATCCACCACCGTCGCATTGTCATTGACAATGACATTGCCTTCGGCACTCGTAATAAAGAGGTTGCCCCCGGCAAGCGCTTCTGCAGTTTGTGGAGGATTAAGGTCGCCCGATGCAATATTTCCGCTTACTACATGATAGCTGAGTACTTCTTCGAGCTGTTCATTGGACAGCGCAGAAATATCGACATCAAGATTAGAGAAAGCACTATTAGTAGGGGCGAATACCGTAAAAGGTCCATCGCCTTCGAGAGTAGATACCAAGCCGGCATCACTTAAGGCCGAAACAAGATCACTGAAATCGTCATTTGACTGAGCGACTTCAACAATATTTCCTGTTTCGTTTGGAGGATCAGTTGGACCGTCGTCATCGCCACCACACGCTTGTAGCGTAAATACTAACAGAACTGCAATAAAACTGTTGAACAGAAATGTTCGTAGTTTTATTAAAGGATTGTGAGTTGTTGTTTCCATAATAAATAGTGTGAATTGGTTAGTAATTTGAGTTCACACTTATATACACTAGAAAAAAAGGGTATGACTAGTCGGCACTGATTTTTTTAATAAATAAATCGAATACCGACAGAAGGGGTGAGTCCGGGCAGGGTTTTTCGTTGGATGGCGTACTGCAGGGTACCCTGGGATGATTGTTCGGGGATCAGTCTCTTTTCCAGAGTATTTTTACGATCTAATAAATTGACCAGATCCAGTCTGAGCTGAAGTTCTGAATCGTTTAAATCCAATGACCAGTTTAATCCTACATCGAGCTGGTGATAGGGACTTAGGGTATCGTTGGATGGGCTGTTGAAATCGACGGTGCCATATTGTGAGCGATTATTATTGATGGGGAGGTAATCATAGTATGCTTTGTTGAAGGCCCAGCTTCTTCCCCAGATGCTTTGCCACCTGACTGTTAACATGAAAGAGGAAAATATATTCCAGTTGATAGCGGCCGTAAGCTTGTGAGGTTCATTCCAAGGTGCGGTGACATATTGGCTATTGAATCGCTTGGGACTCCTTTGCTTGGCAATACTGTACTCATAAGACAGGCTTAATTCCATCATCAGCTCCTCAAATAGTTTTTCAGCACTTATACCGATTCCGTAGCTATACCTTTTACCATGTTCAACAAAAGTACTCTGACGGTTAAATTTGGCATTTGGATCATCAGGCTGCTCCAGAAGGGCATGGTAGTCAAGCATTAAAATAGTAGGGTTCCATTTATAGTAACCTTCCCATTTTAGTGACAGCGTTTCCTGGGGTTCCACAAGAATCTCAGAACTGGCGTGATATGACTTCGGTACATCTGTAGTAAAGTCAACCGGTACCCAAAAACGGATAGAAGGAACAATGGAACTGGGACCTACATTGGTTACATCAAACTGATTTACATACTGCCGGTATAATCCTCCTGAAAACTTCAGTGAAACAAAGCCCAAGGCCGTTTCCTGGAAATCAGTTTGGGCAGAAAGCCGGGGCTCCAGATAAAAGTTCTGCCGATTTGGGACATAGGTAAATCTTGATCCCGCGGTAATTTTTGTATTGAAATCAAGATTATATTCATCTTCCAGAAATCCTGATAGCATAAAGGTTGAACGGCGGGAAGAAGAAAAGTGGTAAAATAGATCAGAAAGCTTAAAAGAGTAATCTACGATTTTCGGCTCAATACCGAAATTCAGTTTATGATTCCGATTCAGGCTATATTCAAAACTTGCATCAAAAGAGTACTGTCTGATTAAATTCTGATCACCCGTATGAGGTTGGTTATCAATATATTGATCCAGGTTATTTATCAGCTGGGTATTATTGTCGGGTACTGAAGCAATATCCTCAGTGCTTGCCATGCCAAAGTGATGGTTGGAGTAATGATTGGAATAGGAAAGACTGAATTGGGCCTGCCAACGGGAATTGATTAGCCAATTATGTTCCAATCGCAATATATCGTTCAACCAGTCATAGGTATCGCGGGTATACATCGATTCAGGGATTCCATCCTGATCACTGTTATTGGAAAGTAAGCGGGTCTGAAGGTAGTTTTTACCGCGATAATAGCTAAAATAAGTTGTATGAAAATCATTGAAAACTATTTCATTGCTCCAGTGGAAATCATAGAAATTGACATCCGATTGGTGTCTAGCTTGGTCAAAAAGCACTCCATCCATGCCATTGTCAATGAGGTTTCCGGAAATTATGGGATCCAGGTTATCCCAATTTTCAAGGGTGTTGGAAAGAGTAGGTTTTTGGTACCATCTCCAGATATTGCTCCTACCTGCTACCATAGTTTTATACTCAATCCCTTTACCAAGTGAAGGTGTTAGGTTTATCCGGCCATTTAGGCTAAGCGGATCAGCCTGCAGCATGGCATTGTTTTCCTCATCAGCCGGCAAGTCTTGGTTTATAGAAATAATACCGGAGAGCTGACTTCCGACCGAAGGTCGGTAACCGGCTTTGTGTACAGTAACTTTTTGTAGGGCGTAGGGACTAAAGGCACCGGTCAGCCTGCCAAAACTGACGGGATTATAAATAGGCACACCGTCCAGCATAACCTGGTGTTCTCCTTCCGCTCCACCCTGAATATTAAAATCCGCCAAAGGAATGCTGAAATTAACACCCATTACGGATTGTATACTTTTCATGGCATCGGGAGAACCTGTATAGGAAGAAAGTGTTTCTGTTAGGTTATTCACCTCTTCGCTTCCTGATTTATTATAGGGTAGTCTTGGTTGTATACTAGATACTACCAGTGGTTCAATAAATACCGGACGAGATTCTAAGTAAAACTTACGTGGGTTGTTACTTTTTAGAGGGATGGAAATAGTATCTCTTGCAGTTTTGTAACCTACATAGGTAACGGTTACTCTATATTTACCGGTTAATAATGGACCAATGGTAAACCGTCCCGCGCGGTTGGAAGAAGCTCCGGTAGAAGCATCAGCAATTAAAATATTTGCGTCTTCAAGAGGTTTGCCGGTACGTTTATCAAGTACCATACCGGCCAAACTGCCATAACGAGATTGGTTTTGAGCAGATTTAATGATGACATACGTGCCCGAGGAAAGCTGGATATAATCCAGGTTGGTGTCTTCCAGAATATTGGAAAGAATCTGTTCGGGAGTTTGATTTTTCGAAAGGCTGAAAACTTGTTGAGAGCTTAAGATTGACGGATCATAGATAAGGTCAATTTGAGTTTTGTCTACAAGCTCTTTAATGGCTTCTTCGATGGGTGTTCCGCGAAACAGGAGGGTATATCTTTCGGATATCGTTCTGCTATTGTTCTGAGCAAAACCGGAAGATATTGATAGCAAAAATAAAATGAATAGCAGTATACTCTTTAATTTCATGCCGATTCGGTAAAAGAATTGATTATCGCTTATTTTCTATGATAAATCCGCCATTTATTTTCCGATAGTTTAAAGCTTTGCTCTGACAAATATCCTGTACAATCTGTTCGGCATCCACTTTCTGGTTGTAGTAAATAGTGAGAGTATCAAATAACACCTCTTGGGGTTTTACTTGGATATCAAGATCAAATCGCCTTTCAATTTCCCTGATGATCTGTATCAAAGGCATATTCTCGAAGGCAAATTGATTATTCATCCATGCTAAAGTTTTATCTTTAGAAACATCAAAAGGTTGTTCCGGAATTCCATCAAAATTTTTGAGGATGCTTTTTTGACCGGGTTCCAGAATCACCGACTCATCTGGATTCTTGGTAGGATAAAAAGCAAGGGATCCTTCTGTTAAAAGCACTGAGGTTTCGGGTACCTTACTATCTTGCCAGGAGCGAATATTAAAAGAAGTTCCTAATACTTTTACGATGGCGTTTGAGGTATGTACTTTAAAGGGAAGATTTCCATTTTTAACTTCAAAATACGCTTCACCCTCTAAAGAAACTTCTCTGTCCGTAAAATTGAACAATCGATTGTATGTGATTGATGAGCCGCTATTGAGCGTTACCGTAGATTCGTCAGGCAAAGTTACGGTAGTCAATTCCCCATAGGAGGCTGAGTATTGGACCGGTATTGTAAGAAAAGACAACCCTGCCGCTATAATGATAACTGCTGCAGCTGCTATCCATCTCCAATTCAATGTTCTGATTTCAGCCGTTTGCGGTTTATCTTGTTTAGCTTCTGTATCAATTCCAGTTTGTGATGCAATATTAGCAAATACGTCATCCTTTTCCTTTTCGGAAACAGATACATTCTGACTTTCATCAGTTTTTTTTGCTTCTTTCCAAATTTTCTCAACGTTTTCCTGCTCTTCCTGATCCAATGTATCCAGGAATTCAGCAAGCCAGTTGTTAAAGGAATTTTTACTATTCATAATGTTTGTCATTAACGTCCTTGTAGGTTTTGTACCTTTCCTGAAGGTTATTGAGTGCCGCAACAATATGATTATTCACTGTACGTGCCGATATATCCATGATTTCAGCAATTTCATCATGGGAAAGCCCTTCATACCTACTTAATTTAAATGCTTCCTGCTGTCTGTCAGGTAATTCATCAATCCACTTTTTTAACGGTTCTAATAATTCTGATTCTTGTTCTTCTTTAAAAACTACTGAACTTTCATCAGCAATTTGGAGGTCATCCAATTGTGCGCTGTCTTGAGGTGTATCGCGGAGGTAATTGAGTGCATTATTTTTAACTATCTGGTATAAATAGGTTTTCAAGGATTTTGAAGGATCCAGATTCGAACGTATCTGCCAAAGTTTGATAAAACTTTCCTGAACAATATCCATGGCAGTATCTTTGTTCTTGGTAAACCGCCAGGCATATCGCACATAGTTTTCAAAGGTTGCATCAAACATATTTTTAAAAGCAATTTCGTCGCCGTTTCGAATACTTCGAGCCCACGCAGAAAATTGGTCATCAGAAATGGAGTCCATTCTTACTATGTCTCAGTGATTATACACTAAATAAAACAGGTATGACTATCTCAAATTGAGAAATATTTTCCAATAATATAAATTTAATCAATTCATAATATTTCAAATATCTTGGTACAGTACGTTTTAATTTGTTCATAGAATTTACCGATGAATGCAAATTCCATTCTATTTTTAAGTTTCACTGGTCTCTGATAGCTTTAATCCGTCAAAAATTATTGAGTTTGTTGTAAATAGTGCCGGCAAAAATGAACATTGAATTTAAAGCGAAGATGTCAGCGTTCTCCCGGCTCCGATAGTTATGGCATATGTATCAAAATTTGGCATCCCAAGTGCACTTATTTCTCTGCTTTGTCCGCTATCTGTTCCCCGTAGAATTGGTTATTTTAAAATATTGACTGTAACTGTTCTGAGCAGGGCTCGGTATCAATCATTTTAGATGCTAATATAAATCTAAAACATTGTAACCAGACTGTTTAGTCCGGATTGATAAATCTATTTTTTTTAAAAACAAAACGACGGTTAAATATTATGATGAAAGTAAAGTTCGTATTAGTTCTGTTTTTGTCCATGGTGATGGCAACACAAGTGCATGCACAAGAACAAAAATTGAATACGGTTCAGGAAGAATTTTTTCCTTATGAAACCGGGGAAAGTACACAATATCGAAGTGCCAGCGGTGAGCCGGGCGAAGATTACTGGCAAAATGTTGCTGATTATACTATTGATGCACAGCTTTACCCCGATCAGCACAAAATAGAAACCTCTATTACCATTGATTATACCAACAATAGTCCGCAGAATTTGAAGTTTGTATGGCTTCAGCTTGATCAGGATCTGTTCGAGGAGGACTCTTGGGGTGCTAAACTGACGCCACCCGGAGGGGCACGGTTTGGTAACGAGGGTTTTGATGGGGGCATCAAAATAGAAAATATCCAAATAACACATAATGGTGATACTTATAAACCTGAAACCCATACTGTTGATACCAATTTAAAGCTGAATCTCAGAGAGGCTCTCAAAGCCGAAGGCGGTAAGCTGCAAATCAATATTGACTATAGTTTTAAAGTCCCAGAGGAGGGGTCTGATCGACTGGGACGCCTTGATACGAAAAATGGTGTTATCTATGAAGTTGCGCAATGGTATCCTCGAATGGCGGTTTACGATGATCTGAAGGGATGGAATGTGATGCCGTATCTGGGAGCCGGTGAGTTTTATATGGAATATGGGACCTTCAATTATTCTATTACAGTTCCGGCTGAATATGTGGTTGTGGCTTCCGGTGAGCTTTTAAATCCCGAAGATGTACTTACGAAAGTACAGCAAAAGCGGATGGAGAAAGCCCGAAATAGTGATGAGCGAGTGTATATCATTCGAAAAGATGAGGTGGGTACTGAGGAATCTCGTCCCAGCGGAAAGGACCGACTGACCTGGAAATACAAGATGGAAAATACACGTGATGTTGCCTGGGCGGCATCGAAAGCGTTTGTATGGGATGCAGCGCGGATTAATTTGCCTGATAATGAACAGGCCATGGCTATGTCGGTGTATCCTAAAGAAGTTGCCGGTGACTCGGCGTGGGGGCGTTCAACTGAATATGTGAAGGGTTCGATTGAATTTTATTCTGATTATTTAATGCCGTACCCATATGCTAATGCGATTAATGTGGCCGGTACGGTAGGGGGAATGGAATATCCTGGCATTGTATTTTGCAGCTGGCAAGCGAAAGGAGCCGGCTTATGGGGTGTTACCGATCACGAGTTTGGTCATGAGTGGTTTCCCATGATTGTAGGATCTAACGAACGCGAACATGCCTGGATGGATGAAGGATTTAACACCTTTATCAATAGTTTAAGCACTGCTAATTTTAATGATGGAGAATATCATAATCCCCGCAATGCTCGTTTCCTAAATAGCTGGTTGACGAGCAAAAATACCGAGCCCATTATGACCGCCCCAGATCAAATTCAAGAGGGTAATTTTGGCCGCGTATCGTATTATAAACCGGCACTTGGCCTGCAAATTCTTCGCGAATCGATAATTGGGAAAGAACTTTTTGATGAAGCCATAAATGCCTATGTCGATCGCTGGGCGTATAAACATCCCACACCCGATGATTTTTTCAATACCATCGAAGATGTTACGGGTCGCGAACTGGACTGGTTTTGGCGCGGCTGGTTTGAAAAGACGTGGACTATGGATCAGGCGGTAGATAAGGTGGCATATACCAAAGAGGATCCTTCAAAGGGAGCTTTTATTCGTATTAAAAATAAAGGTAAATTGGTGATGCCGGTGAAGATGGAAATCACTCAGAAGAATGGAAAAACCGAAATTGTAGAATTTCCTGTCCATACCTGGCATCGTGGAAATGAGTGGCTTTTCAAATACGATTCAACATCACCGCTTCAGAAGGTAGTAATTGATCCCAATAAAGAATTTCCGGATGTGAATCCTGAAAATAATTTGTGGAAAGCCGATTCGGCTGGAAATAAATCAACAAATAAGAATTAGTGGCGAATAGAGTTTAAAATAAAAAAGGCCTGCTTTTATCGCAGGCCTTTTGATATAAGTGTTACCATTATTTTTGGGCCGATGCTTGGTCAGCTGACTGTTTTTTATCCAAGAGCATTTCAATGTTAAGCCTTACCTTTTTCTCCATGATAGGTCCTTCAAAGCCCATCTTTTTAAATTTGATATTGCCATCTTTGCCCAAAATATAGGTTGTGGGAAGACCCCGAACGCCAAAAGCTTTCGAAGCTTTTGAGTTCACATCATAGTATATAGGAAAAGTGTAGTCCTGATCTTCCTTCCATTTTAGGATATCCTCGATTGAGTCGGTGCGCCCGTCATTAACAATCATAAATTTCACATTGGAATTTTCCTGATACTCTTCGTACATATTTTGGAAATGAGGAAAAGAATCAAGGCAAGGCCCGCACCAGGTTGCCCAAAAGTCGATAATTACAATTTTGTTATCTAAGGAACTTGTGTCAATTTTATTGCCGTCAAGATCTGTTATATGACCTAGAGAGGGGGCTTCCTTATTAGGGCGTTCCTTTTTATATTTTTTTCTCATTTTTTTCTCCCAGGCTTTGTTAATTTTTTGGGTCTTATCTTGAAATCCCGCTTCAGATCCATTGTAGGCGATATATGCCTCCCGTAATTTATCTTTGTACTCTTTATTGGTGGGCTCATCCATCAATATCTCCCAATAGATATCAAAGGCTTTCTTTGGTCGATCCGTCTTCATATATAACTGAGCAATATTCTTTTTAGAGGATCTGGTATTTGCCAATTCGATAGCTTTTTGAAGTGTCTCTTCAGCTTTATCGAGCTGGTTCATTTTCATGTGGATTAATCCCAATGTTGCCAGCACTCTGCTTTTATCTTTGTTCCGTTCTTTGGTTGCCACCGAATCTTCAACATGACCTACGACAAATTCATCCTTGCTGATAAATCGAACAGATCCGACAGCTTCTTTGGGAACAGCTGCCAATGCTTTTTCTGCATAAGAAAGTGCGAGCTCCAGACTGTCGCCTTTTTCAGCAAATCCATTAGCGATACTGTTTAATTGATTCACTTTCCAGGGCCAGTTGCTCGTTTCGATCTTTTTAGCATATTTAACCATCTCTTCTGTGTTTCCTTCTTCTTTGTAATAATCAAATAGCTGCTCATACGTATTGGTTCGGGTTATCTCGGATTCAGTATGTTCCAGGATTTTTAAAAGAGCATCTAACTTTTCAGTCGAATGCTTCATATCCCGAACCTTGCCCCGCAGATCCCTGATAGCCATTCGGCCTGTGGGATATTTTTCAATGGCTTTTTGCCTTATCGAATCAGCTTTCACATTGTCCTTCATAATGCGATATGCTCGAACCAATTTGCGAAGGGATTTTTCGGAATCTGAATTTTGCTCGAAGTTTTCTTCTATGATTTGATACGCTTCTTTTTGCAACTGTTCTTTTTTGGATGGTTCGAGGCTCATTCGTGCGTTTAGCAAGCGCAATTCGGTGAATTTATCATCTGGATTATCTTTGAGTTGCTTCTTGTATAATCCAATTCTTACTGAATCGGCTTTCTTAGGGTTCTGATATCGTTTTCGGAGACTGAATCCCTTTTGTTGATAAGCTCCGTCAACTGGGGTACCATTTTCATTGTAAACATACATTTCATAAAGGTGATCGCCGACGCCTTTATCAGTTTTTTTGTCGGACTTAAAATAAAAGGAAGCAAATTCTGCATAGTTAGGTACTTTCCAGGATACAGACCAGCGATCTCCCTGCTGTTTCATATCCAGATCGTCTGGCAATTCATAAAAATTTGAGTGACCAAAAACCAGCGTTAAATTATTCGGATTAGAAATATTAGCCATCTCAGCAGAGGGGTTGTAGTATACCTCGATGGTATCTCCAGCTGTGGGTTTTTCCGGTGTTATAGTAATCGGACTTTGTTGAGCCACAGCAGAGATCACGGGTAGAAATATCATCAACAACGTGCCAATAAGTTTATGTGAATAGTTCATAGTATGTACTTTATTATTGTAATAAATATGAGTAGATCACTTTATAATACTAATTCCATAATCTATTGTTACACAAACAGTTCTGTTTGTAGGTATTAAGGAAACAACAGTATTAATTTGTTAATACTAACTAAATAGAATTAAATACTAAAAACTATCAAACTCAGAATCAACTAGCAGTTTATTATTGTATGGGTATTGGGGGAATAGATGTTTTAATTCTTTATAAGAGGCAACTATGTAGAAGTGATTGCTAATCAATAAAATTGGGATTAGCCTATAGCCTTCGAAATACGGTTTTGTAGCGCTTGCACAATCGGTTTTTGGAGCTGCTCATCTGAGAAGGGTTCAATGAATACATACTCCAAATGTTGATGATCGGCATGGCGAAATCGATCGTATAATTCATGGGCCATTTTATTAAAATTCCCATCGTAATGAATAACACGGCTGTTTTTTCGGGGAGCAGGACGGCTGTGTAGAAGATATAGCGCTTCCTCTACAAAAGTGGCATCGCCGCCGCTTATCCATTGGACTTTCGCTTCCGGGGAGTAGTGTGAATATTTGGTACCGGGACTTTTGGCCGTTTCATCTGTTGAAGAATTACTTTCCTGAATAACCTCTTTGTCAATGATGCTGGAAATATCATCTGCACTAACCGCACCGGGACGGTAAATAGTATAAGGTTCAGAGGTGATGTCCAATACCGTAGATTCAAGTCCGATCTCGGTTTCTCCGGCATCCACAACGGGAAAATCATCCCCAAAATCTTCTTTGACGTGCTCTGCTTTGGTAGGGCTCGGTTTGCCCGATGAGTTGGCGCTGGGGGCTACCACCGGTCCGGCCAGTGCTATAAGTTGTTGCGAAAGCGGATGCTTGGGCCAGCGCAGGGCTACGGTATCCAGTCCGGCAGTAATAATATCCAGCACTTCCGGCTTCTTTTTAAAGATGAGCGTAAGAGGACCCGGCCAGAACGCATCCATCAGTTTTTGGGCATCATCTGTAATTTCTGAAGCAAAATCTTCAACCTGTTTCTTGTCAGCAATATGTACAATGAGCGGGTTGTCGGAGGGACGTCCCTTTATTTCAAAGACTTTTTTTATGGCATCGGGATTTTTGGCATCAGCACCGAGACCGTATACCGTTTCCGTAGGAAAGGCAACCACTTCTCCCGATTTTAAAAGGTTGATATACTGATCAAGCATGGCTGACCTCCCGTCTTTTATCGGTTGAAGGAGCTAACTCTTTTAAAAAGGTTGCGGCTGCTTCAAGATCGGGAATTTCTTGAATAACAAATCGTACGCGGTCTTCTTTTTGGATGACTTCGTATCTGCCTTCGGCTTCTTTTTGCATTTTCTTGAGTACGTGCTGGAAACGGTCGCCATAAAATTCTTCGCCCAGATCGGAATCATGTTTCGGGCATTCCATCCACATGCGATTTGAGCGAATACGGACTTTCGTAATAAATAGCTGTGATGCATAAAGTTTGACAACAGAAGCGGTAATCAGGTTTTGAGTAGCTTCGGGAATGGGACCAAAGCGGTCTTTTACTTCCTCTTTCCATTCCTTGATGGTTTCCAGCTTTTCGGCTCCGGCCAGTTTTCGATACAGGTTCAGCCGCTCCACATTATCAGATACATAATCACTTTCGAGCAGGGCAGGGAGATCAAATTCAACCTGTGTTTCAGGCAGTTCAATATCGGCTTCTACATCGCTGAATACATCACTGAACTCTTCTTCCTTAAGTTCTTTGACGGCGTCATTGAGTATTTTTTGATAGAGGTCAAAGCCAAGGTCGTTGATAAAGCCGCTTTGTTCAGCTCCCAATATATCGCCTGCACCTCGGATGTCAAGGTCGCGCATGGCAATGTTGAATCCGGATCCCAGATCCGAAAATTCTTCCAGGGCCAACAGTCGCTTGCGGGCATCATCAGTAAGCGACTTAATATCTTTTGTGATTAGATAGCAAAAAGCTTTTCGGTGAGATCGACCCACGCGTCCGCGCAGCTGATGGAGCTCAGCCAATCCAAACATGTCCGCACGGTTGATGATCATCGTGTTGGCATTGGAGATATCTATGCCGTTTTCCACGATATTGGTAGAAACCAGCACATCAAACTTATGCGCATAAAAATCTTCAATGATGCTTTCCAGCTGTTTTGAGCTCATTTGTCCGTGGGCGAATCGAACGCGTACATTGGGCATAATATCGCGCACCATATTAGCAACAGACTCAATCGTTTTTACCCGGTTGTGGATAAAGAAAACCTGTCCGCCTCGAGAAACTTCTTGTGAGATAGCATCCTGTATAAGTTCTTTGTCAAAACTGTGAATTTCTGTTTCAACAGGTTGACGATTAGGCGGTGGAGTATTGATGATGCTAAGATCACGTGCACCCATCAGCGAAAATTGCAGTGTCCGCGGAATAGGAGTAGCAGTAAGCGTGAGAACATCAACGGTAGCACGGTACTCTTTGAGTTTTTCTTTGGTCTTAACGCCGAAACGTTGCTCTTCATCCACAACCAATAAGCCCAGATCATCGAACTCTACATCTTTGGAAGTAAGCCGATGGGTACCGATAACAATATCTGCTTTTCCTTCTTCAAGCTTCTTGAGCGTTTCTCTTTGCTCTTTGCGGGTTCGGAAGCGAGAAAGGACCTCTACGGTAATGGGAAAATCTTTCATCCGCTCCGAAAATGTTTTATAGTGCTGATCGGCCAAGATAGTTGTGGGAACAAGTACGGCTACTTGCTTATGATCCATTACGGCCTTAAATGCGGCTCGGACGGCCACTTCCGTTTTTCCGAATCCAACGTCGCCACATACCAGGCGATCCATGGGCGTATTGGATTCCATATCTTCTTTTACAGCTTCAATAGCATCGCGCTGATCAGGGGTTTCCTCAAATTCAAAACGTGCTTCCATCTCGGTTTGCCAGGAGGTATCGGCAGAGAAATCATACGCATCTTTGGACTTTCGCTTGGCATACAGCTTAATAAGGTCGCGCGCTATATCTTTAACCTTTTCCTTGGTTTGCGCTTTTTTACGTGCCCAACGTCCGGAGCCCAGCTTGCTTATTCGGGGTTGTGTACCCTCCTTTCCCGAGTACTTCTGGATTTTATGAAGGCTGGTTACATTGACATAAAGCAGGGATTTTTCCTTATATCGTAATACCACAGATTCTTGCTCTACCCCGCGCACTTCAATCTTTTTAAATCCGGCAAATTTGCCGATACCATAATCCACATGCACGACATAATCCCCGATGTTGAGATCGCGCAGCTCTTTCATAGAGATATTGCTGGTATGTCGCTTGCGGCGGATTTTGGGACGATGATAACGGTTAAAAATCTGGTGGTCGGTATAAACAGCTAATCCCTCATTGTTGAGGGTAAAACCCTCGTGGATAGATTCTACAGACAGATGATACCGCAGATCTTTGGAGCGGTCACCAAGCAGTTCTTCAAAACGGTCGCGCTGACCTTCGTTATCGCATAGGATATAGGTATCGAAACTTTTTTTGCTGAGCTGCTCAATGTTTTCGCGAAGCAGCTTAACGCTTCCGTTAAAATCAGGTTGTGGACTGGCATCCAAACGGTACGACCATGCAGGTTCACTCTTTTCGGAAAAACCGCCCAGCTGAATGCGTGCATGATTTTGATAGGACTCTTGCAGGTTCTCCAAATTCACATAGAGTTCTTCGGGCGGGAGAATGTCTTCCGTAGATTTTAGCTCCTTAAATGTTTCGAAAGCTTGCTGAAATCGATCTTCAATATCCGATTCAATAAGCGAGCGATTTAGTAATACAAATACCGTATCCTCATCAAAATAAGAGAGCACACCCTGTTTTTGACCTTTGCTGAGGCTGGATGCATCGGGCACAAAACGGGCCGTATCTAAAAATGATACAGAACGCTGTGAATCCGGATCAAATTCTCGGATGGAGTCGACTTCATCCCCAAAGAATTCCAGCCTGATGGGATATTCGCCCGAATAGGGAAAGACATCCAAAATACCGCCGCGGTGGGCAAATTCGCCCGGCTGATTTACGAATTTTACACGTTCATACTCTTGGTCAACCAGCTCTTCCTTAAGGTTATCAATTTCAACCGAATCCCTCTTTTTAATCGTCAGTGATGCATCGGTAAAAACGTCCGGAGCAACAATCTTTTCAAATATTGCAGCAGCTGAAGTGACCAATACTGCTTTTGGATTCGTGTTTATTTTCTCAAGCACTTCCGAACGTTGAACAACAACGGAGCTGTCAGTGATCTGCTGATCGTCGTAGGGCTTGTGACCGGTCTCGGGAAAATAGCTGGCCTGTTGAACATCAAGTGCTTCAAGATCGCCCTGCATAAACTGGGCTGATTCAGGATCACCGTGAATGACAACAACTTTGTCAAACTTTTGGGCCAGTTTTGCAACCAGAAAAGAGGGCGTAGATCCTACAAAATGGTTGAGCTGTATAGTGTTGCGCTCTTTGATGTGGGAGTGAAGATCACTCCACGGAATTTGGGCTGAAAATGTTTTTAATACAGACTGTAACGCCATGAAATTGTTAATTGGAAAAGAATTCTACTACTCGAAAATTGAATAACAAAATAACTATAAATTAGGTTCTATGGGAATAGGAACACTGCATGTTATCAGTTATTACGATAAGATAGCCACCTTGGTAGTTACTCAGTAGCTTTTCGGAAGATAAACTGTTCGGAGATAATACTCAGAACCAGCAGTAATATTCCGGGGATTAGAAATCGCGGGTATAAATCCTGTACATCCGTGTAGATAACTTCCTCGATTTCCGTTTTTTCAAGTTCATCAATCTGATTATAAATATCTTCCAGCTTTTCGGTATTGGTGGCTCTGAAATAGGATCCGTTGGTCATATTGGCAATCTGTGTAAGCATTTCTTCGTCAATATTAACCTCTACATTTTGATACCGATCACCGAAAATAGGATCTTTTACCGGATAGGGAGCCGTCCCGCGCGTGCCGGCACCAATGGTATAAATTTTAATATCGTAAGAAACGGCCAAGATCAGCAGCGGTGACGGGATCTATTTCTCCGGCGTTATTTTGCCCGTCGGTAAGCAGGATGATAACCTTGCTTTCGGCTTTACTTTCTTTGAGGCGGTTCACGGCGGTGGCGATTCCCATGCCGATGGCAGTGCCGTCTTCTACGACACCCATCTCAACATCCTCGAGTAATCTCTTAAGCAGATCGTAATCAAGCGTAGGGGGTACCATCGTAAAACTTTGACGAGCAAAAAGTACGAGGCCAATACGATCTGAAATACGCTTATTAATAAAGTCTTCGGCTACGCCCTTGGCTGCTTCTAATCGATTGGGCTTCAGATCTTCGGCTTTCATCGAGGTGGAAATATCAAGCGTCAAGACGATATCAATTCCTTCGGCATTTCGTTCTACAGTGGTGTTTTTATACTGGGGACGTGCCAGGGCAATAACAATAAGAATGAAAGCTAAAATCTGTAATAAAGGTGCTGCCCAGATGCCGTACGATCGCCAGTTGCCACTGAGGTTTTTAAGTCCCGAGGTGTTGGAGAATAAAAGGCTGGGATTTTTTTTGTTGCGATGCTTCCAGATCTGATAACCAATAATAGGTATCAGAAGTAGTAACAGCCATAATAAATGAGGATTTGCCCAACTCATGCGTTCACCTTCTCACTATTTTCATGTTCTTCATAAAATTCTTCGCGTTGGGCTTCCATTTTAGCCTGATGTTTGCGCCGGAGGTGGTCGATACGAGGTCCGTCGATTTGTTGAGCGCGATCCAGGAAATTATAGGCTTTTTGGAGGGCTCGCTCGGCCTGTTTGGGAGTAGGATTAAATTTGGCAAATTTTACCATATCTGCTTCTTGCAGTACGGCACGGGTATCATCAATAAGATCTTGATCGATAGAACCATTTCGAAGCATAGTTAAGAGTTCGCCACTGGTTGATTCCAAAGCGGGAAGGTTGTAAAGCGACTCATAATATTGCCGGATGGCATCACCAAGATCACTATAAAAAGCCTTGTAATCTTCTTGAGTAGAAAGTTTAGCGTTTTCGAGTTGTTGGATCGATTTTCGAAACTCCTTTAACGGATTTTGAAACGGAGTCGGGGTAAATGTCGGTCGCTCTTTTTCTTCTAGTTGTTGTTCTTGCCACTGCAGGTAATATTGATAGGCATAATAGGAAGTGATGGCTAAGATCAGGAATCCCAAAAGATACGGCCACCAGGCGCGTGCAAATTCAAAAATGGGTTTTAGGGGACGAAGAGATTCGTCGTTACCGGCCAGAATACTGCTAAAACCAACAGGAACAGGTTTTGTGTAGAGCGTTGTTGTGTCTTGTTCTTTAACTAATTGAACAGGTAATTTGGGGATGAGTGTATCGACGGTGCCAAAGAACTGGAGCTCGTAATAAACGCTGTCTTTATACTCGGAAAGCTTAAACTGTTTTCGGGAACGAATTTCAAAAGTGCCGCCAAGGTGAGAACTGTCTGGGAAGGTTATTTTATCGTATTCTTGATTTTTATCGAGTGTAATAGAAAAATCGAAGGTATCTCCAACTTGCAGAGAATCAACAGTGGAAAATTCTTTTAGATTCTGAGTCTGTCCACTTAAAGGAAAAAAAACCAGCAGAAGGCAGACGATGGAAAATCCGTTTACAAATCTTTTTATTGCCACTGAGACTATACGATGTTTGAAATTTATTTTATATGGGGAATGATAATAACGTGATCCCAATTAACAGGCACCAAAAATAGAAAAAATAGCGCCATTCGGAAAAACTAGATGCCTAAAAGTTATGTGCAATATTAACTGTGCATAGATGTTGTGAAAATGATAACTTAAAACGAATTATTTCTAACAAATTTGGAGTGATGCGAACGAGCTTTTTATTAGGTGTACTGCTAATCTTTTTTATGTGTGGGTGCATTTCTGAAACGGAAAATAATACGCCTGAACAGCAGCTGGAGCCAATTTCAGCAACTGTTGATACCACGGTTACGGCTCCAACATTTGATAAATTTGGCATTCCCACAGATAGCGTTGAAGTTCAGGATTATACCGTTAAACGCAACGAAAGCTTATATCTTATACTCGATAAGTTCGATTTTAGTCCCCAGGAAATTTATTCCATAACGCAAGAGGCCCGTAATATTATAGATTTTAATCAAATTAAGCCCGGCCAAAAATACCGTGCGTATATATCGGCTGATAGTACGAAAGATGTTTCAAATATCGTTATACAGAACAACCCATTGGATTATGTAGTATTGGACTGGCAGAAAGATTCGTTACGAATTTATAAGGCATCGCGAGCGCTTACCAGCAAAACAGTTGCGACTTCTGGTGAAATTGAGAATTCATTATATCAAACGATAAGTTCGCAGGGTGCCAGTCAACTGTTAGCAAATAGAATGGCGAATATTTTTGCCTGGCAGATCAACTTTTTTGGATTGCGTCCGGGCGATTCTTTCGAAGTTCTTTATGACAAACAATTTATTGATGATGATTATTACGGTATTGGTGAGATAAAAGCAGCCGAATTTACCCATCGCGGTGAATCCTACCAGGCATATAGATTTCGTCATGGAGATGTGCAGGGCTATTTCAATGAAGAAGGGGAAAGTGTGCAGAAAGCACTCCTACAAGCTCCGTTCAAGTTTAGTCAGCGGGTAAGTTCAAACTTTTCACGCAGCCGCTATCATCCCATACTAAAAAAACGGGTACCTCATACCGGTGTTGATTATGCGGCTCCGCCGGGTACACCGGTATTGGCGGTGGGGGATGGAACTGTTACTGAAGCAAGGTACCGCGGCGCGAATGGAAATATTGTAAAAATAACTCATAATTCGACCTATCGAACTGCATACTTGCACCTGCGGGGATTTGCAAGCGGTATCAAGCGCGGAGTAAAAGTGGAGCAGGGACAGGTTATTGGCTATGTAGGAAGTACTGGCCGTGCTACCGGTCCTCATCTGCATTATTCGCTCTATAAAAACAATCGGCCGGTAAACTCTCGTACAGTAGATTTGCCATCATCGGAGGCGGTACCTGATAGCCTGATGGATATTTTTGCTCAGGTAAGAGATAGTTTGAATCATCAACTGCAAGCAAAAATTGATACGACCCAAGACAGTGGACCTGTTATTACAGAGGTAAAATAATAGTTAATAACGGTGCATGCGCCTGCGGAAAAACGTCATAAGCGGTCGGATGTATGAGGCGCTGGTTTCCAGTTCAATCATATCAATTTTCATCCGTAAAAATTGATCCCGAAGCTGATGTTTGGCCTTTTCTCTTTTCTTTTGATACTCTTTGCGCACTTTTTCGCTGGATGTATCTATAAGTACTTCTTCACCGGTTTCGGCATCCCGTAAAGGAACTAATCCCAAGTCGGGAAGTTCATCCTCAAACTTATCGTTGATAAAAATATTTACAAGATCGTGTTTACGGTTGGTGATTTTGAGCTGCCGATCGTATTGATCATCTTGAAAGTCGCTGGCCAATACGATGATGGCTCGTCGATTCAGCAGGCGGTTTACGTATGATAACGCCTCGCTAATGTCAGTACCCGTGCCCTTGGGCTCAACCGTTAGCATTTCGCGAATAAGACGGAGCACATGTAGCCGACCTTTTTTGGGAGGAATCACTTTTTCGATTTCATTCGTAAAAAGAATGAGTCCGACTTTATCTCCATTTTTGATAGCACTGAATGCTAGTACGGCACATATTTCTATCGATAGCTCCATTTTACTTTGCCCCTGACTGCCAAAGATGCCGCTGGGAGAAATATCAACGCAGAGCATGAGGGTTTGTTCGCGTTCTTCTTCAAACTGCTTGATGAATGGGTCGCCTGAACGTGCGGTGACATTCCAGTCGATTTGCCGGATGTCATCCCCATAGGTATACTCGCGTACTTCCGAAAACTCCATTCCGCGCCCTTTAAATGCTGATTGATATTCGCCGCCAAAAAGATTGTTCACTTTTCCCTTGGTGCGAATTTCAATCTTGCGGACTTTCTGGAGAATTTCTTTTGATATCATAATAGAGAAGTTGGTATTTCAGTATGTGCAAGGATAGTGGAATTATCATTTATTTGAAAGTTGATAATTATCCAGCTACAGGTTCAGGTTTGCATATCATAACAATTTGGTAACAGTTTCATAACGGTTTGTTTAGATACAATTATTGTCTTTGAATATCTAAACAGTTGATAGGTGAATGGATTAGCACATGATTATCGGCAGTGAATTCAATAAGAAGTATCAGCAATTGTTGTGGGAGATTGGCTCGCTTTCACAGGAAGATACTTCGAAACAGATTCCGGTAAAGAAAATTAATGCCACTCTTGAATGGGATAGGATCGAAATAAAACATGCTCTGGAGTACTTGCAAGAGCTTGGATTAATTAAAACAACGACGATTGGCGGTCCTCTCTTATATGGTCACATTACTTTAACAGAATCAGGACTAAAGAAGTATAAAAGCTTATTTGATCATGAGTGATTCTGATTATAAAAATTGGGATAGTTCCAGTTAAAATTTTCCCAAAAATTACCTACCTTTGGCACGGATTTAACTCCGTAGCATACTATTAACAAAAATTTTGTATTCATGATTATAGGTGTACCTAAAGAAATTAAAACACACGAAAACCGCGTGGCGCTACTACCCGGCGGTGTAACAAAAATGAAGCGTAATGGTCATGATGTATTGATCCAAAAAGGAGCCGGGGAGGGCAGCGGTTTTCTGGATGAGCAATACATAGAAGCCGGAGCTGAAATTATTGACGATGTAGATGAGCTCTGGAATAAGGCCCAAATGATCATGAAGGTGAAAGAGCCTGTTGAGGTCGAGTATGACCGGATGAAAGAAGGACAAATTATTTTTACCTATTTCCATTTTGCCGCCAGTCGGCAATTGACTGAGGCTGTTAAAGAGTCTGGAGCTGTAGCAATTGCTTACGAGACGGTAGAAAAGGAAGACGGTTCTTTACCATTGCTTATTCCTATGAGTGAAGTCGCTGGCCGTATGGCTTCCCAAGAAGGAGCCAAATATTTAGAGAAGCCCGAAGGGGGACTTGGTATTCTATTGGGAGGTATTCCAGGCGTAAAACCGGCTAATGTATTGGTTATTGGCGGTGGTATCGTAGGCGTTAACGCTGCAAAAATTGCGGCCGGAATGGGAGCCAATACTACGATTATGGATATCAGTATGCCGCGGCTTCGCCATCTGGACGATATTATGTCGCGTAATGTGGATACTATGTTTTCCTCTGAGGCTAATATCCGAAATCTGCTTCCCCATGTTGATATGGTAATTGGCGCAGTATTAATTCCGGGGGCAAAAGCGCCCAGCTTAATTACCCGCGATATGCTTGCCGATATGCAGAAAGGATCGGTATTAGTAGACGTAGCTATTGATCAGGGTGGATGTTTTGAAACTTCGAAACCGACTACCCATGATAATCCTATTTATGAAGTTGATGGTATTGTACACTACTGCGTAGCGAATATGCCCGGAGCAGTACCCCGAACATCCACGCTTGGATTAACCAATGTTACGCTGCCGTACGCCGTAGATATTGCTAATAAAGGCTGGAAGAAGGCTCTACAAGATGACAAGGAGCTGCTTAAGGGTCTTAATATTGTCGATGGCGATATCGTCTATAAAGAAGTTGCCGAAGCTTTTAATATGGATTATATGTCCATTGAAAACGTATTATAAAATACTACCATTATAACGATAGAAGCCAAATATCTGTAAAAAGATATTTGGCTTTTTTTGAAAAATCGGGCACTTCTGTAATATCCGTGAAACAATATGTGGAACATATAAAATATTTCTTTAGATAAGCCGTTGTAATGTATTGGCATGCAGGAAACTAACCCTGTTGATATCTTAGTGAACAACTTGTTAATAAGTATTTTTGTTTACCATAAGTCATCCCATTATATTTTTAAATAATTACATCGATAATTGTTGTTATAGATTGTTCATATGGGCAAAATAATTTCCATAGCAAATCAAAAAGGCGGTGTTGGTAAAACAACGACGGCTATTAACCTCGCTGCCAGCCTTGCTGCTATCGAGCATACTACCTTAATAATTGACATAGATCCCCAGAGTAACACTACCAGCGGGTTGGGTATTGAAGCAAAGACAGTTTCGCATTCTGTTTATGAAGTGATGGTAGGAGGGGTAGATGCTTCTGATGCTATCAGAGAGACAGACTTGCCTTTTCTGGAGCTGATACCTTCGCATATTAATTTGGTCGGGGCCGAAATTGAGATGATTGATCGAGATCAGCGCGAGCGTATCTTGGAGAAAGCGATTTCGGGTCTAAAGGAACAATACGATTTTATCATTATTGACTGTCCGCCTTCACTTGGATTGCTTACCATTAATGCATTAACAGCATCCGATTCGGTTCTGATTCCGGTGCAATGCGAATATTTTGCTTTGGAAGGGCTGGGACAGCTATTAAATACAATTAAAATCGTGCGTCAGCATTTAAATACCGAGCTTGAAATTGAGGGCGTGCTTCTAACGATGTATGATACACGCACTCGACTTTCCGATCAAGTGGCTGATGAAGTACGGAAGTATTTCGAGGATCGGGTCTTTGAAGCTATCATTAAACGAAATGTTCGTCTTGCCGAGGCACCCAGCTTTGGAAAACCTGCGCTGCTTTATGATTCTACAAGTGTAGGAGCTAAGAATTATCTGGCATTGGCACGCGAAATTATCCATCGCAATAAAGAGCTTTTTAAAGATAGTCCGGTATTTGCGAGTAGTTAAAAGGTGATGAATTATGGCATCAAAAAAGGTTTTAGGACGCGGTTTAGGAGCTTTTTTTCCCGAATACGATGAAGGAGGAGAGCAAGCGAAAGGGAAAAAATCAGGTAAAGAACAGGATGGGGATGGATCGCCTTACGTAGAGCCGCAGAAGCGGGTAAATATTGTGTTGCATGTGCCGGTTGATAATATCCGTCCCAATCCGCATCAGCCTCGCAAAGAGTTTAACGAGGAACGTCTTGAGGAGCTTGCGGACTCAATTGATGCTCATGGATTAATCCAGCCGATAACGGTACGTTATATCGGTGAAAAGAGGTTTGAGCTCATAAGTGGTGAACGACGTCTGCGGGCAGCAAAGCTGGCCGGATTGGAAGAAATTCCGTCGTATATTCGTGAAGTTAACGATGATGATATTATTTCGTATGCGCTTATTGAGAATATCCAGCGCGAGGATTTAAATCCTATTGAAGTGGCAATGGGGTATCAGCGATTGGTAGAAGAGGCCGGGTATACCCAGGCCGAAGTAGCCGATAGGGTAGGGAAAAATCGATCTACGGTTACCAATATGCTGCGGTTGTTGAATTTGCCGGCATTTATTCAGGCAGGGCTCCGCGATCAAAAGATATCTATGGGACATGCCCGAGCGCTTCTTTCTATTGATGATGAAAATGATCAGGAGGAAGTGTACAATAAAATTATTGATAGGGGATATTCTGTTCGAAAGACCGAAAAAGTAATCCGAAAACTGAATGAGGATCAGAAAAAGAAATCCAAATCAACTGATGCCTCTGATAAGGAAAGTGCTTTTTTAAAGGAAATATCGAATCGACTACGCAGTACGTTAAGTACGAAGGTCAATATTAAATCTAAGAAGAATGGTGGGGAAATACGTATTGAATATTATTCGGATGAAGAACTTGATCGCCTGCTCGAGCTTTTCGATTCTATTTCTTAGCATATCTGTTTTCTTGTGTGTGCCAACTTCAGGTCAGTCTCAGCAATTGAATAATTCGCTTATCTCTCCATCTGGAAATTTTCATCCCAATTTGAATGTACGTTATCAGAGCCTAAAATTTGTCAATGATACGACAAGAGAGAACGGAAATGAAGATTTGCCTAATCCTAACAGTGTAATGTATAAGTCGATGATTATTCCAGGCTGGGGACAAATTGTTAATAACCAAGCTTGGAAGGTACCCTTTGTATATGCCGTTTTGGGGGGATTGGGATATTACAGTGTTCATCTGACAAAAAAATACCATGACTATCGGGCAGCGTTTTATAATTTAAATCCGGATACTCCCGATGACTTACGATTTGGAGCAACCCCTTCGTATATTCCTGAAAATGCTAATTTAAATGAGGTACGAAATCTGCGAAACAAATTTAGAAATAATCGCGATCTGGTTTATGTGGGTATAGTTTTGGCCTACGGTCTAAATATTATTGATGCTTATGTTTTTGCCCACATGCGATCGTTTGATGTATCAAAAGATTTAAGCATGCGTCCGCATGTAAAACCTGCGGTGATGGCACAGTCTAAAATACCGGGAATTACGTTATCAATTGATTTAATAGCTAAATAAATAAGAGTTATGAGTAGTAATAATGAAGAAAGTAAATTGATAGTACCTGATAATTTTGGGGATAGTCTTGAAAATGATGTTTGGAGTATCTTTAAAATTATGGGTGAATTTGTTGAGGGCTACGATAAGCTTTTCAAAATTGGCCCGTGTGTATCCATTTTTGGATCTGCCCGGATGGATGAAGGTCATAACTATTATAAAATGGCCCAGAAAACTGCAAAGAATGTTACCGAAAGAGGATTTGGGATTATCACCGGAGGGGGACCCGGAATTATGGAAGCTGCCAATAAAGGTGCCCAGGAGGGAGGCGGTAAATCGGTAGGTCTCGGTATTACGTTACCCCACGAACAAGGATTAAATTCCTATGTTGATGACGATTATATTATCAATTTTCATTACTTTTTTGCCCGCAAAGTGATGTTTGTAAAGTATGCCCAGGGATTTATTGTTTTTCCGGGTGGTTTTGGAACACTCGATGAGTTTTTTGAGGCTCTGACATTGATACAAACCAAAAAAGTAAATCCATTTCCTATCGTGCTAATCGGAACGGATTACTGGGGGGGCTTGGTTAAATGGATTAAGGAAACCATGCTTGCCAATGGCACGATATCAGAAGAAGATCTTGATCTGTTTCATGTGACGGATGATGAGGAAGAAGCTGTAGAAATTATTTGTGATTTCTACCAGAAACATACCTTAGGTCCAAATTTCTAAAAGGGTTTAATTTTATTAAAAAAATAGTTATACATGAAACAAAATTTTATATCAGGGATTAGAAACATGTAACTGATGACTAAAACAGGTCTATTTTAAAATCATAACAATAAAATGCGCACGATTTAGTTATCTTTTTGTATAAATCTTAAAAATCACTACAATTGCGTATTTGTAAATTTAACCATAAACCGAACAAACAAATGAAGTTGTTGAAATCAAGCATATCTGTATTCTTACTTGGTCTTTTTATCTTTGGGTTAGGCCAAACTGCTGAAGCACAAGATCGCAAAGAGGCCGTCCAAACATATAACAGTGCTCGGGAGATGGTTCAGAACGGCGATTATCAGAAAGCTATTGATCAATTCAAAAAAGCGATTGAGGTTGGTAGTCAACTTGGCCCTCAGGGACAGGATATCGTCGAACGAGCTAAAGGAAAATTGCCCGAAGTATACCGACAGATGGCTCTTGACAAATATCGTGCCTTTAAACAAAATCAAACCATTTCAAATCTTGATGCTACGATAGATGGTTTTCAAAAAACAAAAGACGTAGCAGAAGAGTATGATAATTCCGAAATTTCAAATCAGGCGAATGGAGTAATTAATCAATTACTCTATAGTAAGTCTATTATTCAGTATAAGCAGCAAAATTACCAAGACGCTCTTGCAACACTTGATGAAGTGATTAAGAATGATCCTAATTACTCTAAAGCATACTATCAAAAAGGGATTGTACTAAAGAAGATAAAAGGAACAGAGTTAGAACGTTCTATTGATCTCTTTGATAAGGCTATTGAAGTAGGACAAAAAACGAATGACAGCCAAATTGTTTCTCAAGCAAGAAAAGCTGCTCATGATGAACTTGTGTATCGCGGAGCAAAAGCAATTGAAGAGAAAAACTTTTCGCGTGCAAAAGAATTGTTAAATAAAGCACTTGAATATAACTCAAGTTCTGCAGATGCTCATTATCGTTTGGCCCAGGCTTACAATAAAACCCAAGACTGGCAACAAGCTGCAGAACATTCTGAAAAAGCTCTCGGCTTTGAAACAGGAGGCCGAACTGATAAAGCAAAGATCTATTTTGAACTTGGTACTGCATACCAAGGATTAGGTCAAAAAGATAATGCATGTGGTGCCTATAATAATGCCGCCTATGGCAATTTCAAATCCCCTGCTGAGCACCAGATGGAATATGAACTTGAGTGCGAAAATACTACAGGATAAATAGTTTATTTAACGTTAATATTTTTATGAGGCCTCCAATCTTGGAGGCCTTTTTTATTTGTAAGAACTTCTCTTTTATGTAAGCAGAGCATTGACTATTTTCAGCACTAATTTTGGCCCTCAAATAAAATCAGATTTTATAAAATGAGCTCTAAACAATCCACACTTGACGAGCTATGTGTAAATACGATCAGAACCCTTTCTATTGATGCGGTACAGGCTGCAGAATCCGGCCATCCGGGCATGCCAATGGGGATGGCAGATGCAGCTTATGTGTTGTGGACGAAATTTTTAAAGCACGATCCCGCTAATCCCGAATGGTATGATCGTGATCGGTTTGTTTTATCAGCGGGACATGGTTCCATGCTGCTTTATAGCTTGCTTCATCTTACCGGATATGAACTTTCGCTTGATGAACTCAAGAATTTTCGTCAATGGGGAAGTTTAACGCCGGGACATCCCGAGTATGGTTTGACTCCGGGGGTTGAAACTACGACCGGTCCACTGGGGCAGGGTTTTGCTACAGGAGTAGGCATGGCTATGGCTGAGAAGCATATGAGTGCTAAGTTTAATACTGATGAATATCAGATTACAGATCACTATACATACGGTATTGTTAGTGATGGTGATTTGATGGAAGGGATATCACAAGAAGCCGCTTCATTGGCCGGTCATCTTAAATTGGGAAAATTGATTTACCTGTATGATGACAACGAGATTTCTATAGATGGAAGTACGGATTTGGCCTTTACCGAGGATGTCCAAAAACGTTTTGAGGCTGCTAAATGGCATACGATCAAAGTAGATGGGCATGATCGGCAAGAGGTAGAACAAGCTATTGAAAAAGCACAAGCTGAAACTGAACGTCCATCTCTTATTATTTGCAATACTCATATTGGATTTGGAAGTCCCAATAAACAGGATAGTGCTGATTCTCATGGAGCACCATTGGGAGAAGAAGAGGTTAGAAAGACGAAAGAAAATCTTAATTGGGAACCAGATAAAAAATTTCACATTCCGGATAAAGCATTAACACATTTTCGCACTGCTATTGAAAAAGGAGCGGCATCTTTCCAAGAGTGGCAAAATACATTTGAACAATATCAGCAAGCTCATCCCGAGAAAGCAGAGGCATTTTCGAACGCTATTAATTATGAGCTTCCTGATAATTTTGAGGATTTTCTGCCCAATTTTGAGGCTGATGAAAAGGGCATGGCAACTCGTGCATCGTCAGGTAAAGTATTGCAGTCGTTAACAGAAAATGTGCCGCAGATGATTGGTGGGTCGGCAGATCTTACGGGAAGTAATAAAACCTGGATTGATGATGCCGGGATATTTTCAGCTTCCGATTATAGCGGACGCAATATCCATTTTGGAGTACGAGAACATGCGATGGGTGCTGCGCTTAATGGCATGGCGTTGCATAAAGGAGTGATTCCATATGGCGGAACATTCCTTATCTTTTCTGATTATTGTCGTCCGGCGATACGGATAGCTGCACTTTCTCATATCCCGTCTATATTTGTATTCACCCATGATAGTATTGGGTTGGGAGAAGATGGGCCCACGCATCAGCCTGTGGAGCATCTGGCATCACTGCGTGCCATGCCTAATACACTGGTACTTCGGCCGGCAGATGCCAATGAAGTAGCCTGGTGCTGGAAAGCCGCCTTGGATTATAAAGAAGGTCCATCATTGATTGTTCTTACGCGTCAAAATGTACCAACTTTTGAACGTACACAAGATAATACTGCCAAGAATGCCACTAAAGGCGGATATATTCTTGCGGATTCGGAAAAAAAACAACCGGATGTAATTTTAATGGGTAGCGGATCAGAAGTATATCGTGCGATGGAAGCCAAGGATAAACTTGCTGCCAAGGATGTTGATGCACGAGTAGTTAGCATGCCGTCATGGGAGCTTTTTAGAGCGCAGGATCAATCTTATCGGCAAGAGGTGCTGCCTAAAGAAGTTACGGCTCGAGTCTCCATTGAGGCGGCCGCTTCACAGGGCTGGAGAGAATGGGTTGGCACAGAAGGCACCATTATTGGCGTTGACCGTTTTGGAGCTTCAGCACCCTACGAAACGATCTTCCAGGAATACGGCATAACCAGCGATCGAATGGTAGAGGAAGCGCTCAAGCTTCTTAAATAATGTATTAAGAATAAATAGAAGATAAGCGGTTTGCGAAACGGTAGACCGCTTATCTTATTTATTTTTTGTAAGGCGATGGACGCAAGTAAATGTTACATCATCTACGGGTTCTTCGTTGCCGATAAAGTTTTCCAGTGAAGATTGTATTTTATGGATGATCGATTTGGAATGAAGTGAGCCGTAGACACTCATAATGCCATCGAGGCGTTCATCTCCGTATTCTTCGCCCCATTCATTGCGCGACTCGGTAAGCCCATCTGTATAAAAAAGGACACTGTCACCAGATTTAAAATGGAATTTCTTTTCTTGTAAGTAATGCTCCATATTTGTTGATGTCGTCATACCAAGGGCAAAACCATCGGATCGTAAATCAAAAGTGGCATCGCGTTCATTACTGAATAGGATAGGAGCGTTATGGCCGGCGCGGGCAAAAATGAAATGATCTTCTCCATCAGGAAAGAAAGCAGCGCAGGCCGTAACAAATGTTTTATCTTTAATATCTGACTTTACGTAATTATTGAGCTCAAGGAAAAGCTCTTTTGGAGAAGGTTGACTTTTTTCGATGATAAGATGAACTAAAGCCTGCATACGTACCATATACAAAGCGGCCGAAAGTCCTTTACCCGAGACATCAGCAATTACGATATATGTTCCTGTATCAGTTTCGATAATATCTACGTAATCGCCACCTACTTCTTTAGCGGTATTGGCAAAACAGGCAATTTCCAGGTTTTTGCGATGGTGTTCGGTATTGGGTAGCAAGCTGAGCTGAATTTCTCTTGCAAGGTCAATCTCACGTTTTACATCCGATTTTTCCAATAACTCAACGAGCAGCAGCATCAGCATGGAAACAAATGCAAAGGGCAGCAGTAGGTTGTAAAAAAATACGAATCCCGTAATTTGTAGAAATCCGATCAAATAGTGCGCGACAAATGAGACAACCGACAAGCCAAATACCAATCGCCGGGTAGGATTGAGGCGCTGCGTTAACGCCGAAAAAAGGCGCATAATTTTTAAATGCCCGGGTATCGTTTCATCTTCCGTCTTCTCAATATTTTCACCAATGGCTTCGGTATAGAGTTGCTTAAGGCGGTCGGTGTCCTTATAAAATTCCTTTCCCATACGTTGACGGGTCATACCCGAAACGTACTCCTTATAAAAGGATTTCGTATTTTGGAATGCTGACTGCGCTTCGTTTTTTAATCCCATGAAAGAGTATGATCAATTATATAGATGAAGTTGTTATTCGAAAACGACACTAAAAAGTTTTACCTTTTACTCGATAATTTAACAACTGGATAGTAAGAATTTTAACGTTCCAAGTTTAAGTAAAAAGCATGTCTAAAAGCCTCCTTTTTTTGTTGGATGGTATGGCACTGGCCTACCGTTCGCACTTTGCGTTTATCAGTAGTAATTTACAGAATTCTGAAGGTATTCCCACCGGCCCAATTTTGGGTTTTGCTAATACGCTTGAGAAGCTGTTGGAGGAGCATGAACCTACCCATATTGCCGTTGCGTGGGATACCCAGGCGCCGACTTTCAGGCATGAGATGGATGAAGATTATAAAGCTAACCGGCCACCACAGCCCGAAGAACTAACAATTGGGATTCCCTTGATTAAAGAGATGATTGAGGGTTATGGAATCAAAAATATTGAGCAGGATGGCTACGAGGCAGATGATATTGTTGGGACAGTAGCAGATCGTGCGAACGCAGAAGATGTAGATGTTTTTCTGGTTACTCCCGACAAAGATTTTATGCAGCTGGTACATGATCATATCACCATGTACAAACCCGACAACCAGAATGGTGGCTTCAATCTGATAGATCGCGAAGGGGTGAAAGATTACTTTGGGGTATATCCCGAAAAGGTGGTTGATGTGCTGGCTATACTTGGGGATAAATCTGATAATATTCCCGGAGTAAAAGGAATTGGAAAGAAAGGAGCTCCCAAGTTAATCAATAAATACGGATCACTTGAAGCCGCTATTGAGGATGCTCCAAATATGAGTTCGAAGCGTCACCGAGAAGGTCTGCAGGAGTATGCCGAAGAAGCAATGCATGCCAAGGAAATGGTAAAAATAAAAACAGATGTTCCTGATACGGTAGATTGGGAGGATCTGGACTGGCAAGGGGCCGATGATGAAAAGCTGGGGGCTTTCTTTAAGCGGATGGAGTTTCGTACCCTTACTAAAAAGTATTTGGGAGAAGAGATAGTTCGATCAGCAGATAAAAAATCAGATTCGGGAAATAAAAATCAGGGCGATCTGTTTCTGGCGGATGATGAGACCGAAGAAGAATCACCGCTTGAGAGTTATGACGAAGATATTGTCACCTACGAGTTAGTGGATTCCAAAGAAAGTCTTGATGAACTGGTAGATAGACTCAGCAATAAGAATGTCATCTGTTTTGATACCGAAACCGATGGCGTTGATCCTATGGAAAATTCGCTGGTTGGTATTGCTATCTCTGCCACGCCCGGCGTCGCCTATTATATACCCTTAAATGGAGAAAAGGGGATTGATGAGAAAGAGGCAATAGAGATCATGAGTCCGTTGTTCAAAAATCCGACAACTAAAAAGGTTGCCCACAATTTTAAGTTTGATTACATGATGCTTCGTCGGGCCGGATTGGAGATACAGGGTAAGGTTTTTGATACGATGATAGCGGCATATCTCATCGATGCGGACCAAAAGCTCAAAATGGACACACTGGCAGAGGAATATCTCGGTTATGAACCGATTCCTATCACTGATCTTCTTGGCAGCGGACGTAAACAAAAGTCGATGGATGAGTTTGATCCGGAAGAAGTGCGCGTGTATGCTTGTGAAGACGCTGATATTACGTTGCGATTGTATGAAGTGCTAAGTGACAAATTAGAGGAAGATGAACTTGATGATATTGCTGATCATCTCGAGTTTCCGCTTATTGAAGTGCTGGCAAAAATGGAGATGAACGGCATTTTGCTGGATAAAGAAATGCTTAAAGAGTTATCGGCGTCGCTGCGCGATGATTTGTTGGAACTCGAGCAGAAGATATATGAAAAGGCGGGTACGGAATTTAATATCAATTCGCCCAAACAGCTGGGAGAAGTATTATTTGATAAAATGGGACTGCCGGCGGGCAAAAAAACCAAAACGGGGCAATATTCTACGGCTGAATCGGTGCTTAAGAAGTTGGCCAAGGATTATGATATGCCGGACATTATTTTAGAGTACCGTGCACTGAGCAAGTTAAAGTCAACCTATGTGGATGCTCTGCCGAAGCTGATCAATGAGGAGACTGGTCGTATCCATACAGATTTTAATCAGCATATTGCGGCAACGGGACGCCTTTCCTCATCGAATCCCAACCTGCAGAATATTCCTATACGCACCAAACGGGGACGTGAAATTCGCAAGGCATTTATTGCGGATGAAGGATTTGAGTTACTATCGGCCGATTACTCCCAGGTAGAACTCCGCGTTATTGCTTCAATGTCGGGCGATGAAAACATGATTCAGGCGTTTAAAAATGATGAGGATATTCACTCCCGAACAGCAAAAGAGATTTTTGAGCTGGATTCACTTGACGATGTTACTTCTGATCACCGTCGAAAAGCAAAGGAGGTTAATTTCGGGATTCCCTATGGAGTAAGTGCCTATGGATTGGCGAATCGCCTGGGGATTAGCAATAGTGAAGGGAAGGATATGATTGATCAGTATTTTGAGCGTTTCCCGGGAATTTTGGAATATATCAACGAAACGAAAGCTTTTGCAAAAGAGCATGGTTACGTAAAAACGCTGATGGGGCGTCGTCGTTATATTTCTGATATTAATGCCAGTAACTGGAATCGCCGGTCATTTGCTGAACGTACGGCTATAAATATGCCTATACAGGGAACCGCCGCTGATATCATTAAGCAGGCGATGATCGATATTCAGGAGTACTTGGAAGAAAATGAACTTCAAACCCGGATGCTGCTGCAGGTTCATGATGAGCTTATCTTCGAGGTACCAGAAGAAGAGCAAGACTCCGTTCCCCAAAAGTTGAAGCAATTGATGGAATCTGCTTACGAATTAGCATGTCCCCTTAAAGTAGACATGGGACTTGCCAAAAACTGGCTTAAAGCACACTAATTTTCTGTAATAACAAAATTTTTGGTTGCAAGTACCTCGCCATTTGGCCCAAGCACCATTACCCGCCAGGGACCGGTCCAGCTTTCAAGAATTTTTTTGGAACTCCATGTCCGCCAGTTATCTCCAGCCACCGTTAATTCAACCCGAGCTTTCTCCTGCTCTTTGTAATACCATTCGTGAGTAATTTGAGTAGTATCGGAGACGCCTTCAACCTGAGTAAAACAGTAGATTGTACCAATATCTGCAGTAAAGGCGGTATCAATCCCCGAAGGTTTGCGATCTTCTATAGCTTCAGCGAAATCAAACTGTTGTATTTTGATCTCTTGAGCTTGTGCTGTGCCCGTAAAAGTGATTATCAAAAAGAAAAGTGTAAATATTTGTGTTTTCATAACTTTATCTCCCAATTTCATTATCAGACTCAAAGAAATATTATTACAAATATGGTAAACACCAACTTATTCTTTTAATTTGAATCGCGGGTTGTGCCGCCTCCTCCGGCCGTTACAACAGCAATAATTACCACGACAAGCAGATCAAGGTTTTTGCGTCCGGCAGTAAGAGCCCCCGATATAGCAAAAACAGTTACTCCGAAAAGATCCAGAAGGTAAAGTATATCTATAGATTCTGACATGTTTTATATACTTCTACGCTCAAATAAAAAGGGGAGTTCGAGTGAACTCCCCTTTTGTAATAAAAAATTTTAGGTTCATCTTTATCTGAAGCTAATACCGACGCCCAGATTGTAGCTTGGATAATTCGACAGGGTATATGAACCTGAAATGTGTAGAACGGTAAATTTTAGTCTAAATCCTGCGAGAGCACGAAACCCATTATCGCCATCAATTGATACGTCGATGGGGTCATCTACCGCATTAACAATTAAGGGTTCATTGTTTTGGGGATCGTTCTGATAAGCCTCGTTGGGAATAACAGTTGGATATGATCCAGGTGTTGTTATACTGAAAGTGGAGGCTTCGTAACCAACACCTGCATATACCGAGATGATGGGTAAGCTTTTACCAACCAAGGCGTTTATAGTCCATGCATCGGTATTCATTTCGACGGTTTGATCCTCCCATTGAGAAACGTTATATGGATTTTCGGTATTATTAGGATCTCGTATTACATCACTGGCCGTTAAATTAAGGTCTGATCCCACATCCATGGTGGTGTATCCAAACATTACCGATAGATTAACAGGTAGCAATTTACCGCCGGGCAACCATTGATTGATTCCGTGTTTGGCACCTACGCCAAATAGGTTGAATGATCCAAAATCTCCAATCTTGGTTTTCGGAGTATAGCGAAGCATTAATTCAGTGTCTTTAATAATACCGACTCCGGCTTTTATCATGGGAGCGGGCACGTATCCAAACCCCGAACCATTGGGCATGTTAAATTCTAAAAGCTTTTGCCGAGTGCCATTTATTTCTTCATAAGCAGCGAGCAGTGAGCCTGTTTCATCGGCACCATTAATAGTTGGAGTAACAGGGTTTGTTCCTTCCAACTCCAGTTGTTGTAGCCCAAGTTCATTAATGTTAAATGATTTCGCAGCATCGGGCACAATAGCTAAACCGGCACTGACGGTAACATCAAAACCCAATTTGCTGTGCGGACTGGCGGTATTGGTCCACCCGGTGTTGAGCGAAGCACCAAATCCCGATCCAAAAGGCTCGAGATAGGAACGTGCCAAGGTATTGGCATCTTCACGGCCTGCTTGTAAAATATCTCCGATATCTCCAACCTGTCCAAAGGTGGGAGCTGCATCGAAGGTAAACAGACCAAATAGCAGTACAAAGGTGAGTAAACGGTATCTTAATTTCATATCCCTAATATTTAAATTTTGATATTTAACCATCTGTAAACTATTGCAATACTAAAGAATTTGAAGCTAACTCTCTAATTATTAATCCTCTTGCAGAGATTCGAGGATATTAAGGTAAGAATCATACCTGTCGGCATCGATATGGCCCTCTTTAAAAGCCTCTATCACACCACAGCCCGGTTCGTGAGCATGGGTGCAGTTGTTGAACTTGCAGTTTTGGCGCGGTTCTAACATCTCCGGAAAGAACAGTGAAAGCTCCCACGGTTCGATATTTACCAATCCAAATTCTTTTATTCCGGGGGTATCAACAATATATCCCCCAATTTGCAAAGGCAGGAGTTTTGCAAAGGTGGTGGTGTGTTTTCCTTTTTCATTAAATGTAGAAATTTCACCAACTTTGCGGTTGATGTTGGAGTCGATACTGTTTAGCAAACTTGTTTTACCAACACCCGAAGGGCCGACTAAAACAGAGGTGTTATCTCGAAGATCTTCTTTTAGACGATCAAGAGATTCCTCATCATGGATACTGGTTTTGAGTACAGGATAACCCAGCGAGTCATACAAATCGGCAATGGAATCTATATATGCCCGGGCGTTTTTATCGGCCAGATCCATCTTATTTATAATGATCGAGGCAGGGATTTGGTAAGCTTCACAGGTTACCAGAAAGCGATCAAAAAAGCCCTGTTTCATACGAGGCATTTTAACGGATTGTACGGCATAGGCCCGATCTAAATTGGCTGCCAATATCTGATGGTCTTCCTGGTGATGGGTGGATTGACGGATCAAATAATTTTCGCGGTCTTTTATTTCTTCGATGCTTCCCGATCCGTCATCATTCATTTCAAACTCAACATAATCGCCTACAGCGATGGGATTGGTCAATGCATGATCTTTAAGACGAAACCGTCCCGGAAGCCGACAGTTAATCGTCTGCATACCACTATCTTCATCATAAGCAACTTTATACCAGCTTCCGGTAGACTCAACAATACGTCCTTCTTTGGGCAAACTTTTGTTGTTTAGTTTGAAATTAAAACGTCATTAAAATAAAAAAGTCGCCCCGATAAATCGAGACGACTTTTTAGTATTTATAATTCAATCGTTATTCCATAACAATGGTTTCTTCGGTGGAGTCGTTAGATACGGAATTATCACTTGTTCTCTTTTTATAAGATTTACTAACCTTGAAGCGTTCCTGAGGATTTCGTACAGTTTCATCCTCAAGTACAATATCAAGCAGGGGATCCATGCGCTCAAGATACTCCACTTTAAGATCGCCGAGTACGTCTTCTTCAATCTCAGCGACATCCTTTTCATTCTTTTGCGGTAACAGAACTTTTTCGATACCGGCACGCTTGGCGGCCAGTACTTTTTCCTTAATTCCGCCTACAGGCAGAACAAGTCCGCGCAAGGTAATTTCGCCGGTCATAGCCAACGTCCCTTTCACTTTGCGCTGGGTAAAGATCGAGGCTATTGCTGAGAAGATGGAAATACCTGCCGATGGCCCATCTTTGGGAACAGCGCCCTTAGGCACGTGAATATGCAGATCCCAGTATTTAAAGGCTTCTTCCGGGATGTTTAATTCGTCAGAGTGGGCCTTTAAATACGACATTGCTAGCATGGCCGACTCTTTCATCACATCACCAAGCTGACCGGTAATGTGGAGTTTGCCTGTTCCTTTTGATACGCTGGCCTCGATGAAGAGGATATCTCCACCGTATGGGGTCCAGGCCAATCCAGTGGCAACGCCCGGAACTTTGGTGCGTTCAGCAACTTCTGAGAAGTACTTACGCTTGCCAAGATATTCCTGGAGATCATCGGCTTCTATAACGTGTTTGCCTTCATCGCCCTTAGCAATTTTTGCGGCAACGCCACGGCATACCGAACCGATCTCTCGTTCGAGCGATCGAACACCCGATTCGCGGGTATATTTTTCAATGATTTGTTTAATCGTTTCATCCTTAATTTCGATCTGGTCATCTTTTAAGCCATTTTCTTTAATCTGTTTTGGCATCAGATGCTCTTTGGCAATCTGCGTTTTTTCCTGCAGGGTATATCCGCTGATATTGATAATTTCCATACGATCGCGCAGCGGAGCAGGAATAGTATCAAGCGAGTTAGCGGTGGCAATAAAGAGGACGTTTGACAGGTCGTATTCGAGCTCAAGGTAATTATCCGCGAAGCTGTCGTTTTGTTCGGGATCAAGTACCTCGAGCAGGGCAGAAGTGGGATCTCCTCTGTAGTCAGAACCCACCTTGTCGATTTCATCGAGCATCATAACCGGATTACTGGTACCGGCTTTCTTCATGGCACGCAAAATACGTCCCGGAAGGGCTCCAATGTATGTCCGTCGGTGTCCTCGGATTTCAGCCTCATCGTGAATGCCACCGAGGCTAAAGCGTTCAAATTTTCGGTTTAAGGCCCGTGCAATTGATTTACCAAGTGATGTTTTACCAACTCCGGGAGGCCCGTAGAAACAGAGGATAGGGGCCTTCATATCCTTCTTGAGTTTAAGTACGGCCAAGTATTCGATAATACGCTTTTTAACCTTGTCTAGACCGTAGTGATCATCATCCAGTACCTCTTGAGCATTTTCCAGATCAAGGTTATCATCGGAATATTTCTCCCAGGGAAGATCTAAAATCCATTCTATATAATTATGGATAACGCCATGGTTTGGAGATGAATTGGGAGTGCGTTCCAGACGCTTTAATTCTTTTTCTACCGTCTCCTGGGCTTCTTTAGGTAGATTTTTTTCCTTGGCTCGTTTGCGCAGGGATGCAATTTCTTGCTGTTCTCCATCTTCTCCGAGCGCTTCCTGAATTGCTTTCATCTGCTGACGCAGGTAAAAGTCACGCTGTTGCTCGTCAATATCTGACTTAACTTTTGTGCGAATTTCCTCGCTCAGATTCAGAACCTGGAGCTCTTTGTTGAGAAACTCCATCACCCGTTCCATTCGCTCCGAAAAGTTGCGAATTTCGAGTACTTCCTGTTTATCCGAGGTCGAAACGTTGAGGTTCGACGAGATAAAATTCAGCAGAAAATTGGGACTGTTGATATTGTTTATTGCAACAGAAGCTTCCGATGGAATATTCGGTGACAGATTTACAATTTTTTGTGCTGTTTCTTTTACAGATCTGATGGAGGCATCAAGCTCTACACCTTCAATATCCATCTCCTGTCGATAGGGCTCAACCGAAGCCTTGAAATAGGGATCTTTCTGCAAAAATTCCTCAACCTCAAAGGTTGTTTTTCCCTGGATGACGATACTTTTACTGCCATCGGGCATTTTGATCAGCTTAAGGATTTGAGCAACGGTCCCAACTTCATAAAGATCCTTTCCATCCGGATCTTCATCTTCCTCATCCTTCTGGCTGACTACACCAATGGTTTTATCCGATTCGTATGCTTCCTTTACTAATTTTAGGGAACGGTCTCGGCCCACCGTAATGGGTACTACAACACCGGGAAAAAGAACGGTGTTTTTGAGTGGTAAAATGGGAAGTTCATCAGGTACCTCTGATTGCGTTAATTCCTTTTCTTCCTCTTCGGACATCAGGGGAATAGCCTGTTCAAAATCGTCAAATTGATCTTGAATATCTTCAAAATTGGCCATGTTATCGAAGATGTTCTTCATATATTCAATTATTTAAATCTATATTTTTTTCGTGTTGTATTACATTGATGCAAATAAAGAGCCAACTTTAATCAAACTACCAATTAGTCATAATTACTGGCAAAATAGCAAGTTGAACTCTTAATTGAGAATGACCTTGACAGCTTGACAGAAATGGTCTTGATTACAGGTGTAGCTGAATGCCTGCGAAGGCGCCTCCCACAAACTCAGTGGTAAAGGTATTAGAGCGAAAAATGATCTGTGTCCCAATATTAAAATCCCAATACCGGCTTTCATAGCCGGTGCCTATGCCAACATGTGCAGGTAATCCCGCTGATAATCTTGTACCCATTCGGAGGGGTATTTTTTTAATAGGGCGGACCTCCATACCCAGATGCATAGCCAGTTTCGTGTTGGTCAGCGCTGTATTATTTAACCCGAGAGTCAGATCGCCCATAATTTTAATTCTTTCGAGATCCAGCATAATTCCGCCATTTAGTGATGTCGGAGTTGGAGCCGAAAATGTACCTTCTCTAGGATTTTGAGCGCGGTTAAATGGGTTGGTAACCTCCAATGCCTCATCAAAATACGTTATGTATTGTCCTCCGGATCCTATAAACATCGATTCTTTGGGGAATTCACGACCGATTTGCAGCGTATCATCCGGAGCAGAAAAGGAAAGCGGTTGTTCGGTGTACCGGATCATTCCAATATCATTAAAAGAGATGGCAATACGCAGCGATTTCCCGACTACTGATTTTTCGGGATCATTTTCAATAATATTGAGGTTGCTGCCAAGAGGGATGAGGTATGTAAGACCAAAATCAAATGCTGCACCGTAGCCGGTAGGTTCGAAATTGAACTTTTTATTTAAATTGTTATTGATAGCAGTTTGTGGATTTCCGGATGAAAGGTAATCCCTGGTCATACGCGTATACTCACCGGAGGACTGATACGAAAACTCGGTTACATATTGGGTTTGTGCATTCTCATCAGTCCGCTGTTGCTGTCCATAGTGAGTAGCACTGAAGGTGGGACCTGCTATTATGAATTTGGGGGATATTCCTACATATAATTTACTCAATCGTGCAAATAACCCTTCCAGAAAAGTGAACTCACGTCCATATCCCAGTGCAATTTCCAGATTTTTGCTGATATGCTGATCCAATGTAAAATCGCGAAGTTTTTGGTCGCCTCGCCGAACATATTCATCCGAATACCAACCTCTGCCAACCTCAATACGAGAAGCATATCGACCCCGCGCTGCAATAGAAAACGTTTCGTCGCCTCGATACCATGAAATACCTCCCAACATTACATCTGTTCGTGTTTGATGCTGAGATACTAACTTTTTGCGGGGATAATTTTCATCAATGATCGTTTGGCGTTGTTTCGGAGTAATAGCCACTACACCCGACTGATATGGGAAATAGCTGTCGGTAAAATTGAAGAACTGGTCACCGGCTACATCCGAAGATAGAACGGGCTCGTATACAATTCCTGTTTCCCCAAGATTTATATGGATAGTGCCGTGGCGGTCATTGATAGCCAGGTTTGCAGGATTCCAAAACAATGCTTCATTGCCGGATAGATAGGCCGTACCGCCACCACCCAGAGCAGTATTTTGGGCATTAAGCACGGGCTGTGCTTGCATGGGGATAGAAATACTGCTTAATATAAATAGCAGTATACCTACAGCTAATTGGGCAGTAGATCTTAAATTTAAGCCGTCAAAAAGTGTGTTATTCATGTGCTGAACCTGTTTGCCGGCAGTCATCTATTACCCGACAACCTGCATTTTTGCTGCACGGAGCATCAATGTTTTTCGTCCTCGTTCTTTAAAAAATACAACAACTTTCGTTCTTTCGCCTTTTCCACTGCGACTTATAATTTTTCCCGGTCCAAAAACATTGTGAACAACTTTTGCTCCAACCTGAAAAGGGTCCTCATCAGGATTATCGTAATGGATCTGCGTATGTGATGAGCGGTTATTTTTGTCGTACAGTGGTTTTTTCCAATCGTACTCTACTGTTGTGTCGCCATTATTAGAGCTGCTACCATTTTTGTTATCAGAAAATCTGTTTTTATCCTGATCAATGGATGATCCCGTTTCAGTGCGTACCACGTCAGAACTCACTTCATCAAGAAAGCGTGATCTTGTTTTCCGTTGCTCTTCACCGTATTTGTAGCGGCTGCGGCAGTGACTGAAATAGAGTTCCTTTTCGGCGCGGGTAATAGCTACATAAAACAGCCGCCGTTCTTCCTCGATATTGACGTCTTCGTTATTGCGACTGCCTACGGGGAAAAGCTCTTCTTCGAGTCCTACAATAAATACTACGGGGAACTCGAGACCTTTGGCAGCATGCACCGTCATCATGGTAACAGCCGGCTTTTCCTCATCGTATTTATCGGTATCAGTTATTAGACTTATTTCCTGAAGAAAAGAACTGAGGGTAGCATTATCGTTATTTTTCTCGAAATAGGAGATTGCATTTTGGAGCTCTAGGATATTTTCACGTCGTGTCATTGACTTCGGAGAATTTTCTTCCACCAGTGATTTCATGTAGCCGGACTCTTCCAGCAGTTGCTTGGTTACTTGCACCAAGCTGGTTCCGCTGGCAAGCTCTTGTTTTAAGCCATTGATCATGCGCACAAAATCCTTCACACTATTTTCAGCGGGTTTGTATACATCGGCTTCTTCCACATTCTCCAGGATGCGCCAGAGCGATTGCCCCGTCTGTCGGGCGCGATTCATCAAATCGGAGAGTGATTTTTGTCCAATTCCCCGCGATGGTTCGTTGATGATGCGCATTAAGTTCGTGTCGTCATCAGGATTGATAAGCAGGGTCAAGTATGCCAGCACATCTTTAATTTCCTTGCGTTGATAAAATGAGAGACCGCCCACCAGCTGATACGTAACTCCTTTTCTCCGGAAGGTTTCCTCAAAAACGCGACTCTGATAATTCGTGCGATACAGGATGGCAAAATCGTTGTAATCATATCCTTTGCGCATCTTCAAATCCTGAATATAATTCGCTACGCGATTAGCTTCATCACGCTCATCATAATTATCCAGCACGGTGATGGTGTCGCCCATATCATTATCGGTCCACAGCGTTTTTTCGAGCTGCTTGCTGTTGTTTTTGATGATGGAATCCGCAGCCTTCAAAATGGCTTTGGTCGAGCGATAATTTTGCTCGAGCGGAATCTCAACAGCATCCTCATAATCACTTTTGAAATCCAGAATATTACTGATGTCGGCTCCTCGGAACGAATATATGCTTTGAGCATCATCACCGACCACACACAAATTCTCGTATTTGCTGGCTAACATATTGGTGACCTTGTACTGGGCATGGTTGGTATCCTGGTACTCATCAATCATGATATATTTGAAGCGATCCTGATACTTTTCAAGTACCTCGGGATGCTCATTGAATAGCTCTATCGGTTTGATGAGAAGATCATCAAAATCCATGGCGTTGTTGTGTTTGAGACGCTGTACATAGATTCTGTAGATCTTTGCCGTAATGTCGTCTAACGTGCTGTGGACAAATTTTTCGCTGTAATGATCGGGATTGATGAGCTCGTTTTTGGCATCACTAATTCGACGCTGTAGAATGCGCGGTTTTATCTCTTTGGGATCGTAATTGTTTTCCCGTAAAATCTGCTTAATGGCATTCTTGGAATCATCGGTATCGTAGATAGAGTAATCGGAGTTAAATCCAATTTTTTCAGCTTCATATCGAAGAATTTTCGAAAATACCGAGTGGAAAGTCCCCATCCACAGGCGTTTTGCTTCTTCGCCAATCAGCTGTTGAATACGTTGCTGCATTTCCTTGGCGGCCTTATTGGTAAACGTAAGCGCAAGAATTTCGTTGGGTGCCGCCATGTTTTGATGGATCAGATAGGCTATGCGATAGGTAAGCACACGTGTTTTACCGCTGCCGGCCCCGGCCACAATTAAGAGGGGACCTTCGCCGTGACGTACAGCGCGCTTTTGTTGCTCATTTAAGTCGTGTATAAAATCCGGTTCTTTCGGCATAAAGAGTTAAAAATCATTTTTTGTTACATCTCCCGACTCCGCTGAAGCACGGACCCACCCTTCTCAAGGAGGGATTGGAAATTCCCCTTCGAATGGGGATGCGGCTTTAACCGAGGGGGATATTAAGCATCCAATTCTTCTAAAATTTCGCGCAGTTTTTCGAGATTTGTTTCCGTGTCTTCTTTCTTATCCCGCTCTTTCTGAACCACATCTTCAGGTGCGTTATTAACGAAGCCATCGTTATTTAGCTTACCCTCAATAGATTTTAAAAATCCTTCGAGGCGATCAATTTCTTTCTGAATACGTTTGCGTTCCTTATCCAGATCGATAAGTCCTTCCAGCGGTACGAAAAGTTCAGTACCTTCGATAACAGCTGATGCGGATGTTTCAGGCTTTTTTAAGTTAGCTGATACTTCAAACGAATCAATAGATTGGAGCTTACGGAAGATCCACTCGTTTTCGCTTAACGCATTGGCCATAGTATCATCCTTGGCCTTGATGAGGAGATCGATCTCATCATTGGGATTTAAGTTAAATTCGGCCCGGATGTTTCGAATAGCAGAGATCATCTTCTGAATAGACTCAAAAAGCTCTCTGTCTGATTCGGAAACTGCAGACTTATCAAATTCCGGCCAAGAGGCTACAATCATAGCTTCATCGGTATCCCGGTTGCGGATAAGCTGCCAGATTTCTTCGGTGATAAACGGCATAAACGGATGCAGCAGTTTCATCAGCTGCTCAAAGAAATTAAATCCGCGTGACAGACGATCTTCGGGAATGCTGGCTCCCGGTTCGTCAGCTTTTATCAGCTCAATGTACCAATCGCAGAAATCATCCCAGATCAACGAGTAAATCTTGTGTAGTGCCTCGTTGATACGGAAGTTTTCCATGTCTTTGTTGATCGCATCGATGGTTTCATGCAGACGAGAGAGCATCCAGCGATCAACCAAGTTATTCTCATTAATTTCGAGCGAATCCGTTAGTTGTGTTTCCTCGGTACGATTCATCGACAAGAAGCGAAATGCGTTCCAGATTTTGTTGGCAAAATTTCGTCCCTGTTCGCAAAGTTGTTCTTCGAAAAGCAGATCGTTGCCGGCAGGGGAGGAGAACAGCATTCCAACGCGAACGCCGTCGGTTCCGTACTCTTCCATTAGTTTTATTGGATCGGGTGAATTACCCAGCGATTTCGACATCTTACGGCGCTGACTGTCACGTACAATGCCTGTGTAATAGACATTGCTGAATGGTTTCTCGTCCATAAATTCATAACCGGATATAATCATTCGTGCTACCCAGAAAAACATGATTTCCGGAGCGGTAACTAAGTCCTGTGTTGGATAGTAGTATTCCAGATCTTCATTGGGTTCTCCGGTACGAATAAACTCCGGGTCGAAGACGGTAATCGGCCACAGCCAGGACGAAAACCAAGTATCGAGTACATCCTCATCCTGACGGATATCATCAGCAGATAAATCAGTATTGCCGGACTTTTCGCGAGCTTTTTCAATGGCTTCTTCTTCCGTTTTGGCTACTACATAATCATCTTTACCGTCACCGTAATACCAGGCGGGAATACGCTGTCCCCACCAAAGCTGACGCGAAATACACCAGTCGCGGATGTTTTCCATCCAGTGGTTGTAGGAGTTTTTAAATTTTGAAGGATGGAACTCAATATTATCGTTCATAACATTTTCGTGGGCGGGCTTGGCCAGCTCATCCATCTTGCAGAACCACTGCAGCGACAGACGCGGTTCGATGATCGCATCCGTTCGCTCAGAATACCCGATCTTATTCTGCATTTCTTCAATCTCAACAAGCTGATCACTTTTTTCCAGGTCTTTTATGATCAGTTCCCGGGCGTCAAAGCGATCTTCACCAATGTAGTGCTCAGCAGCTTCGCTGAGCGTGCCATCGGGATTGAGCATGTCGATAATTTCCAGATCGTGCTTTTGACCAATTTCATAGTCATTTTCGTCGTGAGCCGGCGTAATCTTCAGGCATCCCGAACCGTATTCCATATCCACATACTCATCGGCAATAATTGGTACTTCGCGCTCTACAATTGGAATGATGGCTGTTTTACCGATCAAATCCTGGTAGCGCTCGTCATCTGGGTGAATACAAACAGCCGTATCAGCTAAAATAGTCTCGGGACGTGTGGTGGCGATCGTGACCCACTCGTCACTGTCTTTAATTTTGTAGCGAACGTGATAGAGTTTTGAAGTTTCCTCACGATGAATAACTTCTTCATCAGAGAGAGCAGTTTGGGCTTCCGGATCCCAATTGATCATGCGCTTTCCGCGGTAGATATAGCCACGCTCATAGAGTTCGATAAAGCAATCAACAACAGCTTCATAAAGATCATCTTCGAGGGTAAACCGCGTGCGTTCCCAGTCGCAGGAGGCACCGAGCTTTCGTAACTGCTGCAGGATGATTCCCCCGTGCTCGTCAGTCCAGTCCCAGGCGTGTTCTAAAAATTCTTCTCGTGTGAGATCTGCTTTGGTGATCCCATCTTTGCGAAGTTTTTGTACAACTTTGGCTTCGGTAGCAATGGAGGCGTGATCGGTACCGGGCACCCAGCAGGCGTTTTTACCCTGCATGCGGGCACGACGCACCAGCACATCCTGAATAGTATTGTTGAGCATGTGTCCCATGTGCAGGACGCCCGTTACATTGGGCGGAGGGATGACGACCGTGTACGATTCGCGGTCGTCGGGCTCAGAGTGAAAAAAGCCGTTATCCTCCCAGAAGCTGTACCATTTATCTTCAATACTGCCGGGATCAAAATGTTTGGGAATGTCTTGAGAAGCCGTGGGTTTATCCAAAATGCTAAAAGCTCGTTTTACAGGTTCTGATTAATGCTAATTTAGTCGCAAAGATACGAAAAAGGAAAGAAGATGTAGAGTGGGAATTGAGGTTCTGTTTTATTACAGAAATTGAAATAGAATAGGAACCAAAAGCTTCAACAGCAGAGAAAGGTAAATAGCTATATTGTCGATTTAATTACATTTTTGGCAGGCATCCAGTTAAGTCAAATATAGTAGGTAGAAATTATGACAACAACCAATTATGAAAAAGCAAAAATAGAAAAAGTCATAGTAATTAAATTAAACTGCAAATGGGACATCAGAGCTACCAGTGGAAAAATATCAATGTGTTTACTGAATAAATTCGAAAAGATTTAGTTATCCAAACACTGAAGTTTCCGAATTCTTCCAAAGAGAATTTCTTACGGTTTCTTTTTGAGGATCTAGCACAGCAAGATGAATCCATTCATTTTCAATCAGCTTCCCAAGTGTCTTTTGATTGGAAGCAAAAATGGATTTTACCTTTTGTTCGGGTGCATAAATTACAACGGTTAGACGAAGCGGAAGATGCTCAAGTAGTGCTTCATCTTCGTGAAGTGACTCTAATGGCAAGCCAAACTTGAGATCTCCTCCGTTGCCTTGAACTACACCATATTTACCAGTTACATTTTGGGTTACCTTGGTTCCGCTTCCAAATTTTTCGTTATCCACCGTAGCAAAATAGTAGTGGTTGTTAATCCACTGCGTTACTACCATAGGACCCTGTAATATTGCCTCCAGCTTTTTGCCGTCAGAATCTTTTTGCCAGTCATAGGAGTGTAAAAAGCTGCGGGCTTCCAGATTCAGGTTAGCAGTGAGTTCGCGAGGGGCTATAATGAATGAAGCATTGCCCGCTAGTCCCCATTCTGGGCGGGTTTCTGCCCAGTCAGACGCCCTACGAGCGGCCTCAAGCCTTGAAGCTTTTTGATTTCCATCCAAGATATCGAACTGTTCGTAGTTCGCATAATTTTGTGCCGTTCTGAGATCGTTTTTCAGCTGTTTTACCCGCTGGGCGAATCGTTCCGGCACTTTTTCATCAAACAAGTGAATGTGATTTGTCGTGGTATTGTGCTCGGCCGCCAAAAACAAGGTATCTTCGGGAATAGTAATATCGTAATCCTTTGTCAGAAGTTTTCTCACTTTCTTGTCGTTGCAAATATCGGCAAGAGCGCGAGCATTGTGCCGCCCCTTGTTGCCGGCACAGGCTCCACAATCGAGTGCCGAGGCGTATGGATTGTTAGCCGTTTGACTGCCATGTCCCGCAAATACAACCAAATCTGAAAATTCCTCCCAGCCCATAAGCTCAAAAGCGGACTTTGCAATTTCCGCTTTTTCCGTGGCTGACAATTCATTAATGGTCTGCAAGTTATCCGATGATTGGGAAGACAAAATTATGTCACTAAAATATTCGGGATGCCCAATAAATTCAGAAACATACTCTTTAATACGATGGAATAAATTTGGTGCCAGTGTTCGTACAAGCATACTAAGGGCATAGAAAAATCCGGTAGATTCCACGTAGCCAAAAGAAGCCGGAATATTATTTTTAAGAGAAAAGATGAGCCTATCAATCGCTTTTTTTAGGCTATTGTAATAGTCAAAGTTCTCGAATGTATTTACATCTTCCTTACGCACCTGTTCAGTGGCATTCAGTTCAGCATCCAGAATAGGTGGACAAGATTTATGGCGAATTTCTTTTTCAGGATGTATATACTCCATGGCCACCCCAAAGAAACCGGCGTAGCCAAAGGTTTCGTAGTTTCCCGCTTTTTCTACCGCCCGTCGGATCCGCTCTGAGCGAGTATCAATACAAAATACAAATTGTGCATCGGGTATCTTTTTTGTGCCGTTAGGTTTTATTAATGCCTGTTTTTTGACTTGGTTGATAAGTGTTTCCTGGTAGGTACGTTCCATAGCCGTAAGCCAGGCCAATTTTAGCTTATCTAATTCTTTACGGTCCTGTTTGACCGGATTTTCTGACGGGGTAAGATCACTATCTAACATAGAACAGAGAGCTAACCGAACCGCGAGATAATCTTTCATCGTGATCGGATAAGCCTTTTGCCAGTCGCTTGGATTTTCGATACGATACTTGATATATCCGACCCATCCCGGAAGTGCAAACAAGTGGTGCTTAAGAATTGGTTCTAAATCGTCGGATCCAAAGTGAGAAGTAAGATGCTGTATGGCCTCCAGCGGTTCATCGGGAAGCGAACGGATGATCTGACGGTTTGGTAACGTCGGATCAAAACGAGCTGTGCTTTGCCATGCTTTATAAAAACCTGAGTCACGATTGGGCATGCTCCATTCGGTGGATCCCTCATCCAAAAATACGGTCAGCCATTTGATCAACTGTCGGTCTACATCACCGAGAAGGTGACTCTTGGAGCTCTGGGATTCCAAGTCCTGTATACGCCACAATGATTCTTCGGCAGAGAACGTTATTCCTCGGTCTTGGAGTTGCCGTTCCAGTATTGATCGGTCAATCGCTCCTTTTTCCCAAGCCTGCTTAAAGGCTTTGGCAGAAGGATACCCTTCAATACCAATGTCTTTTCGAATCCTGGAAATGGCCTCCTCGAAACGAAGATTCTCCAGGCCACTCAGCGGATTAGATGTAACAAAAGAGTAAAGAGGCCAGTTACTTGGCAACTGGTCTGAAAGAGCTCGAATAGATGCAGTAATTGTTTCTTTTTTCATACAATTTTGTTGCTGTTCGATTATTGAAGTATGGTATTGGATTTGGGTTGTGAAACATTGAGCAAGTATACGTACAGCCGTCGAGATTTTTTATACCACTTGAGCTCGATAGTCAGGAAAGTAGCCAAATACAACACTCCGATGGTAATCTGATCCCAGCCAATAGGTAACGCAACTTCGGCCATGGGTGTTTGCTGCATCAATACTGAAATGCCGTTAAAGATTACGGCATACGCCAGGAGCGCCGGAATGATTATCAAAGGGAGTGCTATAAGCCGGGAAAGAAGCGGCAGTGATGACCTACCAAGAAAATCCTGGGCGCCGTGAATAACGGTTAGTACAATTACAAATGTTAGAAAAAGTCCGCTGTTCAACTCCAGTCCCTTTCCGGTGGAAATAGCAAACAGCCATCCACCTGCCAAACCGCTAAGGAGAGTAACAGGCAGATACCATTGTTTCCAGCTCCGTTTGCTATCACCATTGTATGGCGATTCTTGTACGACGTTACTCCCGGATGAAAGGAAAAGGTAAGCTTTGTAAAAGCCATGTAGTATCAGGTGAGCAACAGCAGCTGAAAAGAACCCGAGCCCGCATTGCAATAACATAAATCCCATTTGAGCTGTCGTTGAGCATGCCAGTTTCTGCTTGATATTTGCCTGCACAAACTTGCTGAATTTACCGATCAGAGCGCCAATACCACCTACCATTACTAAAACCCACAATAGATCACTCATATAAATAACCGTAGCCGTACGCGTTAACAACACAGCTCCAGCGTTTACAAAGCCGGCATGCATCAGTGCCGAAGCCGGTGTGGGTGCTGTCATAGATGACATTAACCAACGCTGAAAGGGAAACAATGCTGATTGCACAACAGCTCCAGCAATGAGCAGTAACGAAGCTTGCCATATGACCAGCTGCCTGTCCTGTTCCACCAACGATATTATCTCCGAAATACTCCATGCACCCGTTAGCATTGCCAGCCATAACAATCCTGCAGCCACCAACGCGGTACTTACCAAAAAATAATTCCGTGCATTTTTTTTCGAGGCCTTTCCTTCGTGGTACTTCGTGTATCCCCCGATGAGTTCAGCCATGAGCAGTCCCATACTTAGCCAAGAAGCAATAAATAACAGAACATGATTAGAAATAGCCATCAGTAAAGCCGAGACGGTAAAAAGCACACAATTAATTAAGAATCGGCGGAGTTTCTTGTGACCGGCCATATATCGGGCTGAGTAGCTAAGCACGATACTGCTAAAGAGGGTAACAGCTGTGCTAATAATAAGCGCAAGATGATCTACCAGTAAAATTTGACCAATTTGGAATTCCAGTGGATAAAAAAATGAAGCTGACAAAAGTGAGGAAAGAGATAGGGTCAATGTCCACATTAAAAGAACTATTACTGTTGAAAACGGTCGGTTTTTTTGCCTTAAACTCTCATTCCTTGATTCTAATGACATGCTGTACTAAATAGGTTTACAAATTTATAATTTGAACTTCTTTTATATTTACCGTGCAGAATGTAGGTATTACAAAGAATAAATATTAATTAATGATTATTATCTTATTAATAAACTATTGTTTATAGATAGTATAAGAGTATTATCTGATTCGATTTAAAATTAATGGTTATTCTATCTGTCTATTCAGAATTATCTTGGAATTCGATACTGATCTGCGAATCTATTTTAATAGACATTTCACTGTCATCTATATTTTCAAAAATTTTCAACAGCTTACTACGTATCTTTTTGAACTCTTTAATCCTATTTTTTGATTCTTGGTTTTCTTTTCCATTAAGCTCATAAGAACGCAGGTTTTTTTTATTGTGAAATGAAATTTTGCTACTAATTAGACTCACAAGCACTTCTTTTGCTTCAGAAGGCGTAAACGTTCCTTTGATTAAAGTTAAATTTTCTAAAGAGGAGTAATTGGAAAATTCTACTTCGCTATCATGCTGGTTGTTTGTGTTTCTCATGAGATATTTTCTTTAGTTTTCCCCGCTTTTAGTTTAGTTGATTTTTGCTCGTCATTTATGACCAACTTGATACCAGTTTGGGTATTAAGAAGTCTTATAATTACTGTCATAACACAGTGTATTTTCATTACCGAAAATAATTGCTTTTATATATAAGTGTTAATTAATAATTTTGATTTTAATCATTAACTATTATTTATGTTATGAAATTTACATTTCATCAATTAAAGATTTTCGGGATGGTAGCTCGTCATAAAAGTATGACCCAGGCAGCGCGGCAGTTACATATGACGCAACCTGCGGTTTCAATCCAGATAAAGCAGCTACAGGAAGCAGTAGACATTCCTCTAATTGAGGTAGTGGGGCGAAAAGTTTACTTAACCGAGGCTGGAGAAAAGTTATACAAAGCTTATCAGGCTGTGGACCAAGAGCTGCAATCGTTTGACGCAGCTATTTCGCAACTTAAAGGAGGATTAAAGGGAACGCTTACTATATCATGCGCCTCAACCGCCAAATATTTTCTCCCATATATGCTTGGTGGATTTCAAAATAGGTATCCTAAAGTAGATATAGCACTGAAGGTAACCAACAGAAATGAGGTTCTTGGGCACTTATCGCAAAATGAATATGATCTTGCGGTTCTTACTCAACTGCCCGAGGACAATTCTACTACAGCTATTCCCTTTCTTGAGAATCCACTTGTCATAGGTGCCCCTTATGATCATCCGCTGTCAAAGGAAAAAAATGTTACCATAAAGCACCTCAAAGGACAACCGTTTATCTTTAGGGAAAAAGGATCGGGTACCCGAATGGTGATGGAAAAGTACTTGAAAGAGAAAGGAATGTCACCAAAACCTACCATGGAGCTCAGCACTAATGAGGCCGTAAAACAAGCAATTCGTGCCGGAATAGGGTTATCCATTATCTCAAAGCTGAGCCTTACTAATGAGGTTGCACTCAATCAAATATCAATATTAGATGTCCCTGAATTCCCAATCAAAACTCAATGGCATGTAATTTATAGGAATAACAAAAAACTAACGCCCGTTACAGAAAACTTTATTGCTTTTTTACAAGAAAAAAATGTTGACCAAAACCTTCCTTGAATGTGATATGTAATGCAAACACAATTTTAATTTAAGCTTTACTTGGTCAGAGGAGATCTTGTCGTATCTATAGATACCCTGTTTAGTAAAGTATTTTTGTGCAAATTTTAATCCAGTAAAACGGGAATTATGAGGATAAGTTTTCCCGGCTATGGTATACCGAGAATATCCTCAATAGAAGTGCTTTATACTTTTAGAAAAAGAATTGAACGCTTAATCCTGTTTTGACTAACTGTTCTTTGTATGTGCCAATTTTATTTTAAAGCGGACAGTATTATTCTGATATGAAATTAACTGGTACGTTTTAGCAGCACCCCAAAGTGTCCGTCGCAGCCGTGCTTGTGTGGAAAGGTCTGATATGCCAGACCACCGTGGACCATCACTTCATCGGGAACATATCCTTCGACCGATTGCATTTCGAAATTTTCGTGTCGATCGAGGAAGTTCATGACTTGCTCCATATTTTCTTCCTCTTCGAGGGAGCAGGTACTGTAAACCAAACGCCCGCCTTTTTTAACCATTTTTGCAGCAGAATCGAGTAGGTCAGCTTGCAATTGAACAGCATTATCAAGAGAATCTTGGTCGCGTTTCCAGCGCAGGTCGGCTCGCTTGCTGAGGACGCCTGTTCCTGTACAGGGCGCATCCAATAGAACAGCGTCTGTTTCATCCAGTTCAAGCTCGGTAACGTCGGCACGACGTACCCGAATATTTTCAGCTTGATAGGAGAGGGCGCTTTCGGCCAGTTTATCAAGTCGTTCAGAAGAAATATCGACAGCTAAAATATCCCCTTCGCCATTCATCAAATCAGACATTAAAATACTTTTGGTGCCGGGAGCTGCACAAAGATCATAAATTGATTCTTCTGAATTTGGATCTAAAAGATAGGGGGCAAAACCGGCCGCAATATCCTGAACCTGACAAAATCCTTTGTCCAACCAGCCTTTAGCAATAAAAGGCGCTACGCTATCCACCTTGAAATATCCGGGCAGCCAATCACTTTCTTCAAATTCGATGCCGTGTTTAGTCATCCGCAGTTTAAAATTCTCTGTTTTTGTACGCAGATTATTGGCGCGGATATAATAATTCGGCCGCTTGTTATTGGCCTGCATCAGCTTAAACGCTTCGCGTTCGCCAAAACGATCGGTCCATCGCTTTACCAGCCATTCGGGATGAGAAAAGGTGGTGGCAACTAATTTTGTACGATCTTCAAAATTGGGTTTGGGCAGATTATCGATATCCCGTTGCAGGTTGCGCAGTATTGCATTGGTAAGATCTCCGGTGCGCGAGCCAAGGCTGTATTTTGCTATATCTACGGACTCGTTGATGGCTGCATAGTCGGGCGTACTATCCATAAATACCATATCGTATACCCCGAGTCGCAGAATATTTTTTAAGCTCGATTTCATCTCATCGATTTTTACGTTTGAAAACTGGTCGATGAGAAAATCGAGATAGGAGCGACGTCTTAAAATATTTTGCACATACTCGCGTACTTCAGCACGGTCGCGGCTCTCAAGCTTGTTGGCTCGGGAATAATCAAGAACTCCGTTATCTTCAAAATCTATTAGTATTTCTACGCTGATAGAGCGAGCTGTTGCTTCGGTATCCAATGCAATATCTGTTTAGAGTTAAACTTTCTGGTGATAATCAATCCTGTAATACAGCAAACCACATCCACAAAGTGTAACAATCGTTCTGTTCACTTTTTTATTGTTTTAAGCGAATAAATACGTGGTTTCTTAGGTTGCCAAAAATACGATTTTAGCATGGGAGTTGCTAATAGAGAATGGATTATATTGGGCCGGGGTTTTAGGATCTTCTATTTCGTTTTATTCTGTGCCCAATAGTAAACCGGAAGACCTACTGCCAGAATTGCTATTCCAACCATCGCGCCCCATCCGGTAAACATTATGCTTGAATACAGAAGATAAGAGCTGCATAGGATAAATAGGATTGGCGTAAGTGGATATAGCGGTACTTTGAAGGTATCTCCTGAAGTTTCTTCTCTATATCTGAAAAGAAATAGTGTAATGGTGGTAAGAAGGATAAAAAACCAGAAAACCGGGGCTGTGTAATCGACCATCGTGGAAACAGCCTCTTTTGTAAATGCTCCTAAAAAAACGAGTGAGAGGCTAATACCTCCTTGAACAAGCAAAGCGTTAATGGGCGAATTATAATTGGGATTCCATTTGCCAATCCATCCCAAAGCATCAAAGTCGCGGCCCAGCGCATAGTTTGTTCGCGCACCGGTAATGATGGTTGCATTGGCGGTTGAGAGTGCAGATATGATAACAATAGTGGCCATGATAAAAGCTCCCTCGGATCCGAAAATACGATTGGTAAGATCTACACCAATCGTTTCTGATGTTCGGAGCTGTTCGAGCCCAAGCACCTGTAGATAAGCGCTGTTGATGAGCACATATAGAATAGTAATTACAGCTAATCCGATGAGTAATACCTTTGACATATTTTGGCGGACATCCTTTAGTTCGGCCGAAAGATAAACGCCTTCGTTCCATCCGCCATAAGTGAGCAGGACAAAGATCATAGCTGCACCGGCCGAGCTGTTGACTGAGGATCCGCTTTGGGGTGTGATTTCACCCCCGGTGATAACGCCGGCTAGTCCGCAGAGCAGTAAAATACCCACAATAAGAGTCGTCATACCGTTTTGAGCATTTTTCGCGGGATGGGTTCCCCAGATATTTAATCCGGTTAAACCTACAACGGTAATACCGGCATAAATAGATGAGCTGTATGTGCCCAGATCATAGATGGTAGAAGCATAATCGCCCAGAATAAAAGCAGCCAGGGCAATAGATCCTGTTTGAATGACCGTCATTCGTCCCCATGAAAATAAAAAGCCTATGGTTGATCCATAGGCTTCGGTAAGAAAATAGTACTCTCCACCGGCGTCCGGTTTCTTAGTTGCAATTTCGGCATAGCAAAGCGCTCCAATGATAGATATGAGTCCACCTGCCACCCAAAAACCGATATAATGGAGTTCTGATGATGCGTTTTGGGCAACGATGGAAGGCAGGCGAAATATGCCGATACCAACCACAATGCCGACAATGACAGCAATTGCACTAAGGTTTGTAAAAACTTTAAGCGGTGACCCCGAATCGGATTTGTTCATGCAGCAGAACCCAATCTATTGTTAGGATAAGGAGGAATAAAAGAAATTATTTCTTTGTTGCCGACCATTGAGAAAAATTCTTTTTCTGGCCGTTATGGTGCTGCATCATCCCATAAATCTTATCTCCTTCAACGCGTCCACTAAAAATATAATTTTGATCTCCATTTGAGGCCCGGACGGTAAGTCGCTTTCCTTTTAGCTCGGCTTTGTGGATATCAAAAAAGGTGTTGTTGTTATCGGTGAGTTTGACTGAAATTTCCTGAAATCGTTGATTGACGGTCATATTAAAATCGGTCCCATTGTAACTCCACGACCATGTCCCTTCGGTCTGTGCTGGTATTACCCAATAATAAATATCGTGACTTCTCCCATCGTTTATAACAACTACTTTCTTATCCGCTTTCCAGCTTCCCATATCAAAGCTGTGTGAAACAACTCGGGTACCGGGTTGCAGTTTTTCTATTAGTTCAGGACGTAATTTTTTGTTTACTGAGGGCAATAGATACATCGTAATTACAGAAGCTTCACTAAAATCGGTATCAAAAATATCTCCTTTCATAAACATTATTTGATCATCAACGCCTTCGTTTCGGGCATTTTCCCGAGCTTCGGCAATGCGTTTTGGATCAAGATCAATACCGTGTCCACTGGCTCCACGCTTTGCGGCAGCAATAACGATGCGCCCGTCTCCGGATCCTAAATCAATAACATAATCACTGGATTCTACATCAGTAATGTCGAGCATGCGTTCAACTACGTTGTCGGGGGTAGGTACATAGGGGACGTCCAGATCTTGTGCTGAAATGGGTGATGCAGAGGCGATGGAAAATCCCAAAAATAATAGTACCACGAAAAAGTAGTTAAGTAATGATTTACCTTGTGTCAGCTTTTTCATAAAAAGGTTACTTAGAATATTAATGGAGAAATAATTATGTAATCTACTACGAAATCTTAAAAATGAAAGCTTTTATTTGAGTTTAAAAAACTAACTATTTGATCAAGTTGTTCCACCAAGTATTAATAATTACACCTTTTAATAGTTATTTGACTATGATAGACCTTTACAGGGTATTAGTTTTACTATGAATAGGGGTTAAACAAAACAAGTGTAGGCTTACAAATGCAAAAAAGTATCGCCCGGAAGATCTCCAAATAACGGCTTTTGGGTGATCTGTTTAGTCTGATAATGAGCCGTTATCGTAGCTGGCAAGTACCGTTGATTGAACAAAAAATCTATTATTATACAGTATATAATTACAAATGTAGGATATCTTAAATCGTTAATGATAATACCTATAATATATGGCGAAAAGTGTATGAGAGCTTAATTTTGAAATGCTAAACTAAATGTTGTTCCCTCATCTCGTTCACTTTCGATAGATAGATCAGCTTTAAGCTGTTTGGAAAACTTTTTAATGAGGGTCATTCCCAATGACTTTGTTTTCATTTTTTCCGGATCCTTTGGAAGTCCCACCCCATTATCACGGATATAAATATTTATTTTATCATTCCTAACTGTACTTCCAAGCTCAATTAAACCATCAGATCTTCCATCAAAGGCATGTTTATGAGCATTTATCAGAATTTCGTTGATCACCAAACCAAGCGGTATGGACTTTGACATTTCCAGTCGTGCATCTTCTAAATTGAACTTGAGATCGATGGCAGTATTTTTCTTAACAAATGATCGATGGGTAAGATTACCGATGCGTTGCAGGTATTCTTTCATGCTAATATTAGAGAACGACTCATTTTGGTAAAGAGCTTCATGAGCCAGAGCCATCGACTTAATACGAGCTCGCGCGGTTTTAAATGTACTATTATTCCCATTTTGTGAGGAGGTCTGTTCCTGTAATTCGAGCAAAGCACTTACCAGCGCCATGTTATTTTTAACGCGATGATGAATTTCTTTAAGGAGAATTTTCTTTTCATCTAATGAAATCTGTAGCTTTTGCTGACTTTCATGAAGCTGACGTGTTCTGTTTTCCACCTCCGATGTTAGCTGTTGATTCCATCCTCCAATAAGTTTAAAAGCCCCATATCCCGTTACTACAATAATACCGATCGATATCCACGATATAATCTCAAATGACTCAAGAGCATTTACCACATCAATAACAGTGGCTGTTTTCTGTTCCGTCATCACCTCTTGGACTCGTAGCTTGCCCAAGTATTTTCCTGAAAAAATAAATAGGGCAAGTGCACCTGTAATTGATGTTACCGCCCCGGATACCCATTTCAAAGATAAATGGGATCGATTGGGCAGCGAAAACAGACGACTTTTTAAACGTTCGACTGCAGGAGTAAATAACCATAACAGGGGACCTGTTATTAAGATTGCCTGAATAAAAGAACCGCTCCACCAGCTCTTCCATATCATCAGAGTTTCAGAAGCGGAAAGTTGATGACTAAAGCTCCAGATAAAAGATCCCAGTGAACTTCCTATAGATGCGATAAACATAATGGAGATAAAGAACGCAATGCTTTTCAAGCTACGCAGATCGTAGGCGACATTGAATCCCTGGTATGCCATTGCACAGATAGCCACACCTAATACAAAAGCAATCGCAAAAACGAGCGCCCAACCCCAAGGCATGCTCGAATGGAATGCAATAATGAACGAGCACAAAAAAATTGGAATAAATCCCCACTCAAAACCAAACCAGAAAAACAACAGTAGTCCTAATATTAGTGCAGGATTAAAAACGAAAAACCTAATGACGTCGGCTCGGCTGTTTGATAATGACATCCATTCGCTGGGCAGTAGTGCAATTGTAGCATATAGCGTTCCGGCAATGGCAATAATCCACATTGCTAACATTCCCCAAATGCGCATATCTGACAGTGGATATCGCGAGAGTAAAATATCAAAAGTCAATGGCTTCCAAAGAAAGGAGGTGCTTTGTTGATCATTACTGTTCATAACCAATAGTATTCAGGCTAAAGTTATTTGCTGCCAACGATGGTTCAAGAAATGTAAGAAATCGCCAAAACATTAAAAAATTTTAATGTTTATTAATAAGTGTATGGGGTATACGTGAGTAGGAGTTTTAAAATATGATAGAAGAGGCCTTTAATTTTTTAGGGATCAGGGTGGAGATTCTAAAGCGGAATTACATTACCTATATTCATAAGAATATTGTCCTGCGCAAGTTATTGATGTGCAATAAAGGTGTGATTTGACTTTCATTTGCTCGTAAAAAGTCCTAACTTTTGCCGCTTCTTATGTGGTTGGAAATTCACATTTCTTTCCGAAAAGAAATTATCAAAAATTAACTCATTAGAACTAAGTAAATAATGAAGAAAGGAACCGTTGCACAAGTGATTGGGCCGGTTGTGGATGTCGATTTCGATCAGGGCGATATCCCCCCGGTACTAAATGCACTTTATATTGAAAGAGAAGATAAATCTAAACTCTATCTGGAAGTTGCTCAGCACCTTGGAGAAAATCGTGTTCGTACGATTGCGATGGATTCAACCGACGGATTGGTTCGAGAGATGGAAGTTTTTAATACTGGAGCTCCGATCTCGATGCCGGTAGGTGAGGATATCCTCGGGCGTGTATTTAATGTGGTGGGAGAACCTATCGATGGAATTGAGCCTCCCAAAGGAGATCGTACATATCCTATTCACCGATCTTCGCCGGATTTTGAAGATCTTGCCACATCTACCGAGATGCTTGAAACGGGTATTAAGGTTATTGATCTTCTCTGCCCGTATGCCAAAGGTGGAAAAACGGGACTTTTTGGCGGTGCCGGTGTAGGTAAAACGGTTCTTATTCAGGAATTGATTAATAACATTGCCAAAGGTCACGGTGGGCTTTCGGTATTTGCCGGTGTTGGTGAGCGTACTCGTGAGGGTAATGATCTTATCCGAGAGATGCTTGAAGCTGACATTATTGATTATGGTGAAGAATTTAAAGAAGCATTTGAAAATGGAGAATGGGATCTCAGCAAGGTTGATATGGATGCCTTGAAAGATTCTAAAGCCGCCTTTGCCTTCGGACAAATGAATGAGCCACCAGGAGCTCGTCTTCGTGTAGCACTTTCCGGGCTGACACTGGCCGAGTATTTCCGCGAAGAAATTTCTCGCGATATCCTGCTCTTTATTGATAACATTTTCCGATTTACACAGGCGGGATCCGAAGTTTCGGCACTGCTTGGACGAATGCCTTCGGCCGTAGGTTATCAGCCAACATTGGCTACCGAAATGGGTGACCTGCAGGAGCGAATTACTTCTACGAAAAACGGTTCTATTACATCCGTGCAGGCTGTTTATGTGCCGGCTGATGACTTGACCGACCCTGCTCCGGCAACAACATTTGCCCACCTGGATGCAACGACGGTATTGAGTCGAGCACTTACACAGATCGGTATTTATCCGGCTGTAGATCCGCTGGATTCTTCTTCTCGAATTCTTGATCCGCATGTTATTGGTAAAGAACATTACCAGACGGCACAGCGTGTGATAGAGATTCTTCAGAAGTACAAAGATCTACAGGACATTATTGCTATTCTGGGAATGGATGAGCTTTCGGATGAAGATAAAACGGTTGTATCACGAGCTCGTCGCATTCAGCGTTTCTTGAGTCAACCGTTCTTTGTCGCTGAACAGTTTACAGGTCAACCCGGTACCTATGTGAATGTGGAAGACACGATTAAAGGTTTCAAGAAGATTCTTAATGGTGAACTCGATCACTTACCGGAAAAAGCTTTCTACATGGTTGGTACCATCGAAGAAGCAGAGGAAAAAGGCGAAGAATTGCTGGCCAAGGAAGAAGCTGAAGCCGCAGAATAATAAGAGATAGATAACAAATGAATACCTTTAGTGCTCAAATATTAACTCCGGAAGGCTCCATCTTTGATGATGAGGTAACCGGAGTACGAGTCCCCGGAGAGATGGGGAGCTTTGAAGTTAAAACGCTTCACGCCAATATTATTTCTTCGCTTGAAGTCGGGGAAATTCTGGTTCGCAAAGCAGCCGGCGGAGAGCAATCTTTTTCCGTAACCGGCGGGTTTGTAGAAGTCGTTGATAATAAGCTTACGCTATTAGCCGAAGCCGCTGAACCGGTTGAGGAAATAGATGTGGAGCGAGCAAAGCAAGCAAAAGAGCGGGCCGTTGAGCGTCTTGAATCTGACGATAAATCGATCGATAAAGATCGGGCAAAAAAGGCACTTAAACGTGCAAAAAACCGAATAAAATTATCGATTGATATAGGGATAAATACCCAATAGTTCTTATAATTATGATAATTTCTTAAAGGCGATCTCCGTTTGGAGGTCGCCTTTTTCTATTTATAGATTAAATGATTATTGAGGTCTAAGAAACATGTGTTGACTTGCGGTGTGTAAGTCACGCCAGCACCTGTTTATGGTGGAATCAGGATTGATGACGGCCATACCTAAAAGTGGATAAAGGTCTTGTACACAATGGAGGGCTGTTTCGCATGATCGCTTGGATTGAATAGATACCTTTTCAGCACGGTTATTGTCAACTTCTCCGGATTTTTGCAGGTCTTGCCAAGATTTTTCTACGGTTTTATAAATAGCTTCTTTTGCTTTACCAAATTTTTGAGTGGAGTTATTGAGCTCTGACTGTAGTGATTTTGGAAGATTATCAAGTTCATTAACTTCATATTTGGACAGCAATATTTGTTGGGCTTCATCCAAAAAACGCCTTGCTATTCCAAGCATTGAAACTGCCAGCGTACAGTGTGCAAATGCTTCAAATGGATACTGGTAGAGCAGTCCATCTACATGAACGGAATCCGGAGAAATAACAAATGTTCGTTTCTCTGGGATCTGTATATCCTGCACCCCAAAATCGTGACTCCCCGTAGCTTTAAGTCCCATACTGTTCCACTTATCGGTTATCTCAATTTCATCAGGATAAAAGCCGACAGCTAATGTGACAGGATTCCCGTCTTCGTGTATAACTGCCCCATCATTAGTGCGAAAACAGGTTGCGGTTATTAGGGTAGCGTGATCTATACCGGAGGCATATTTCCATGATCCATTTATACGATAACCGGAGGCTGTCTTTTCAGCTTTTCCTCCGGGGAATCCCGAACCGGCAATGACTGTATTCTTTTGACTGAAAACGGAGCGTGCAAAATCAGGCTCCATAAATGCTCCAAAGAGCCCGGCCCCTGAAGTAAGGGTAAGCGTCCAGCCCAGACTTCCGTCAATCCAGGAGGTTGCCTCAAGCCAGGGTAGGGCCTCGGGTAAATCGGTTTGTAAACCACCATATTGCTGAGGGACAAAAAGATCCAGAAGTTTCTTTTCCCTGAGAATATCTAAGGCCGATGGCGTTAGCTTTCCTAAGTCCTCAGAACGTTTGGCCTCTTCAATTAGCTTAGAGATCTCCTCTTCGGAAAAATAATCCGAGATATTAATTGCCATATAAAAATTGGACTACACTTAAAACAAAGGATATTATGTTACCAACCTATGCGTCCGGTGCCGGTTTCATTATTTTCGGTACTATCGGGATCTTGTGGCATTACAAAACCGGGGGGAGATTCAAAAGCATCATAGCTCCATGGGGCTTTGGGATCCGATGAGGCCAAATTGATAAACTTGCCAACAATGGGAAGAGCAGAACGTGCTCCCTGACCAATATATGTATCTTGTGGAAAACGAATCATTCTATTCTCTCCACCAACCCATGCCCCCATCGTGATATGTGGCATCATGGCGATAAACCAGTTGTCGGCACTATTTTGGGTAGTCCCGGTTTTACCGGCAACATCTTGACGAACTCCATAAACATTACGCAGGCGAACTCCTGTTCCGTAATAATCCTTGCCACCGCGAATAACACCGCGCATCATATCTACCATCATATACGCCGTTTCGGGGCTAATAACCTCTTGCTGGTATTCAGGATGATATTCTTTGATGACGTTGCCTTCTTTGTCTTCAATACGGGTGACCGCAATAGGATCTATATGGACTCCCTGGTTGGCATATGTGGTGTATGCGCTTACCATTTCAAGCAAAGAAACTTCTGCCGTTCCAAGGGCGATAGAAGGATAGGCGGGCGTACCGGACATATCAATACCCAGATTAGAAGCCATCTGTTTAATTTTGCGTGCGGCAGGTTCTAATTCTTCCAATTTATTGGTCCCCGGCGCTCCAGCTAACTCAGGTAGAAGTCGAATAGTAACATTGTTTAAGCTACGGGCCAGGGCTTGACGCAGAGGTACCATTTCGGGTCCCGAAGGAACTTCAGGATCTTTAGGCTTCCATGCATCACCCGATCGATCATAAAATACACTGGGATATTTGGAAAATTTGTGATAGGGCTTGTAGCCATTGTCGATCGCTACCGTGTAAACAAAAGGTTTAAAGGTAGATCCGGCTTGTCTTCGTGATTGATAGACGTGGTCATACTGTACATTGCCATAATTGGATCCGCCTACCCAGGCTAAGACATTCCCGTTATTGGGATCGATACCCACAAATCCGGCTTCAAGACGTGTTTTGGCACGCTTTACAGAATCAACAAAAGCGGAATCAGCCATTAGCGTGTCAAAGACTACCGATTCTTGATCAGTATTGTATTTAGAAAACGCATTTTTATAGCGATCGGTATCACGAATAAATTCTCGCAGAAAGGAGGGATATTTATCCCAAAGCTTTTTCATATACTCTCCGTTTTCAATAGACTCTTTGCATCTGGCAAGGGAAGCCTCCGGAGCCCACTGATCCCATCCTGTTGTCCATTCACACTCATAAATGGTTTGTAATGAATCGAGCTTGGTACGCAGAGCTTGCTCGGCATAGCGCTGAAGTCGTGAATCGATCGTCGTATAAATGGTTAAACCGTCGGTGTTAAGATCGTATCCATTTTCTTTTAGCCACGGATCAACCTTTTGGCGAACATACTGACCGAAATAACGATTCTCCTGTCCGGTTTTGGATGGAGGATGATAATCAAGCACAATCGGTTCTTGCCGTAACTTATCGTATACCTCATCACTGATAAATCCTCGTTTGTTAAGCTGAAATAGAACTGTATTGCGTCGGCTTTTGGCATTATCAGGATAGAGGCGAGGATTGTATAAATATACCATTTGCAGTGATCCCACAAGTGTAGCAGCCTCAGAAATGGTTAAATCCCCCGCATTTTTACCGTAATGGGTTTGTGCTGCAGATTCTATCCCAAAAGCACTATTGGGAAATTCAACGGTATTGAGGTACATCTCAATAATTTCACGCTTGGTATAATTGTGTTCAATTTGAACGGCCGTAATCATTTCGCGCAGCTTTCGGACAACAGAAAAATCTCGGCCAATTTTTTTATAGAGGTTTCGGGCCAGCTGCTGTGTAAGAGTGGATCCGCCCTGAATACGCCCATTTATTAAATGCCAGGGAATAGCGAGAGTTCGGATCATATCGATACCCCAGTGATTGTAGAACCGGTGATCTTCGGTAGCAATAAGTGCGTCAACTACGTGAGGTGATATTTGCTCGATAGGTACATAGGTCCGATTCTCGGTATAATAGCGATCTAAGACTACGCCATCACGGCTCTTTAGTTCTGAAGCAACGGCCGTTTGGGGGTTTTCGAGCTGTTCTATAGAAGGGATGCCTTGGTACAAGTAAAGGGTAAAGCCGGTAGCTGCTAATATGATAATACCTACAGCTGCTCCAGCCCAGCGGAGTAATTTCTTTGAGATACCGTTATTATCAGACGATGATTTTTTATTGTTACCGCCGTTGCGCTCTTGTGCTTTTTTTTTCCGAAAATCGGGATCGTTAAAATAACGATCCATGTCATTGCCGTAATCTGAATTGCTCATTAATAGCTGCTGGTTTCAAAATGTTTTAACGTCTGTAACTGTGGCTTCCAACAAACGAGAGAGATATCCTCATTATTGTAATAAGCCATCGTTCGATGGTGATAAAAGGTACCTAAATTTATATAGGTTCCGAAAGGAAATTGTTTCTGCCTGGGAATATGATCGTGACCGGTTAAAATAATTTCTATATCAGAATTTTTGAGATGATGCCTGGCCCAGTTATTTAATTGCTCTTTTTTTCGATCATCCCAATCCATTTTACGGGTAATACGCGAAAAGTATTTCATGATGGTATTTCCCATCTGGGGTGGGAATATCGTTTGAAATAGCATCACAAATTGCCGGCTTCGTAAAATCCGGTGCATCAGAGGTCGCTTTAACTGATATTTAGGATTAGTGAGTCCATCGCCGTGTAGCGTTAAGATCTTTTTATCATCCCTGCTAAATTGGTATTGTTCATGGATGAGGTAAAATCCCCGATCTTTTAAATGATTGCGGGTCCAGTTATCGTGGTTGCCGGTAATATAAAGCGTGGGCCCCAATTGATTATTGAAATCCTCAAAGCGGTCGAGAAGCTTTTTACCAAGTTTGGGTACAAAACCCGGATATTCCATCCAGTAATCAAAAAGGTCCCCCAACACAGCCAATCGAATATCATTTCGCTGACAATAGTTGATTAATTGGATGAGTTCAGATTCAATACGTGCATTTTGGGTGTCATCAAAACCGCCCAGGTGGACATCAGAAATAAATAATAGGGGCGGTTGCAGTGCAGGAGAATCCATTATTAACTGAGGCGATTATTTCTTCCGCTCGATGATAAAGGTGATAAGATCTTCAAAGGATGTTCTTTCCGGTGATTCGGGTAGGGTAGAAAGTTCATCAAGTGCTCGCTGAGCATACTCATTCATGATCGAGCGGGCGTAGGTTATTCCTCCTTTGTCGTGCACAAAACGCACAATTTCCTCAATTTCATCATTGCTTTTCTTACGTTTTCGCATCAGGTGACGCATACGGATCGTCTCAAAAAACGAGGCGTTATCAAGGGCTTTGATAAATGGCAGCGTTACCTTTCGTTCCTGTATATCATTTCGCTTGGGTTTGCCGATGTCATCAACGCCGTAATCGAACAGGTCGTCCCGAATTTGAAAAGCAATGCCGGTATTCATCCCGATATCATGCATTTTCTGGTGAATTGCAGGATCGTCGGAGGTAGATACAGCTCCACACTCACAACAAGCCGCAATAAGGCTGGCTGTTTTTTCAGAGATAACTTTAAAGTAGTACTCCTCATCCATGTTAAAAAGACGGGCTGCTTTAAACTGCCGCAATTCTCCCTCGCTCATCTTTTTAACGGCATCGGAAAGTACTTTTAACAGTTTGAACTCCTCGTATTCTAAGGCGGTAAGTAACCCTTTTGAGAGCAAGTAATCTCCCAGAAGAACGCTGGCCTTATTTTTCCAAACTTTATTAATACTCAGAAATCCGCGACGGACTTCCGCATCATCAACAACATCATCGTGAATGAGAGTAGCGGTATGAAGCAGTTCAATCATCGTTGCAGCTACATAGCTGCGCTTATTTATCTCCCCGAAAAGCCTGGCTGACATAAATACGAGCGTGGGACGAATTTCTTTACCCTTTTGTCGCAACAGGTACTGAACAATTTTATCAAGAAGAAATACATCGGTACGGAGCTCGTCTTTATAAAAGCTGCGAAACTCGGATAAACTCTCTGATACAGGATTGGTAATCTGTTTTAGCGTTTTTTTATCCGTACTCTTAAATTTTGTGACTTCTTTTAGTTCAGTATTAATCATTTACCTATATCTAAGTAGTAGAAGGCTTAAAATTGTTGAAAAGATGCTGGTTTCAATATACCTGAAAGCATGCAATCAATTAGACCTAATATAGCTGTCTGGGATGAGCTTCTCCACATTCAATTTTAGCTAAAATTATTTTAAATAATAGTTTGCTTGAGGTTCACTGTGTTAAATCAGGTAATGGAATAATAATTTGAATTTTATCGATTAATCAGGTTTTATACTCCATCAAATTTTTTAGTTTATCCCAACCAGTTAACGCTTATTTACGAGACCTATAAATACAACGAAAAATGATTGATATTAATACAAGCCGGGCCAAACAGTATTTGGCTGAGGATGAGTTCAGCCGGGCTTATGAGCAGGCTGAAAAAGCTTTTAAAACGGTACAACAGGGTAGTGGAGAAGGATCTGAATGGTTGGGATGGCGAGGTCTGCTTGCCGATCCCAATGATGCTATTCTAGAACAGATAGATAGTTTGGCAGCAGCCATTCGCGAACAGGCAGATGTTTTTATTGTATGTGGAATTGGTGGGATCTTATTTAGGGGCTCGCGCCGTTATTGAAGCTTTGCGTTCTTTTTTTGGAAACGACGGGCCAGAGATCATTTTTGCCGGGCATCATATGAGTGGAAAATATTTAAAGGACTTGATTGGCTATTTGAGTGAGCCGAACGAAGATGATGAGCCCAAGAGTGTGTTCTTAAATGTGATCTCAAAATCGGGAACCACCCTTGAGACAGCTCTTTCTTTTCGCGTGCTTCGAAAATGGATGAACAAACAATTTCCTGAAGATGTTGACGACCGGATTATCTGTACCACAAGTAAAGAGGGGGGAGCACTCAATGAGCTTATTGATCAGCACGGATACAAAAAATTTATCATTCCTGATGATGTAGGAGGCCGGTTTTCGGTGTTGACCCCTGTAGGATTATTTCCTATTGCAGTAGCCGGGATTGATATCAGAACGCTATTTTACGAAGCCGTTTCAAAATATGAAGAACTGGAAGAGGATCCCGGGCAGGTTCTTGATTATGCGGCCACAAAATTTGCGCAATTTAATAATGGCAAAACCCTGGATGTATTAACTACTTTTGAGCCTCAATTAGAAGCATTGGGAGGATGGCTGCAACAATTGCTGGGCGAAAGTGAGGGTAAGCAAGGCAAGGGCATGTTTCCCGCTACGGCTACCTATTCAACTGATTTGCACAGCATTGGCCAGTTTATTCAGCAGGGGACTCGCAATATGATGGAAACATTTATCACGGTTAAATCAGTAGAGAAAGGTATCACAATCGAAGAGTTACCCGGAAATCACGATGGGCTCAACTATTTATCGGGACGAACATTTCACGAGATAAACACGCAAGCATTTAAGGGAACGCTGCAGGCACATACAAATGGTGATGTGCCCAGCATTGTTGTTACGCTCGATAAATTGAATGCACAAAATATTGGTGAATTTATCTATTTTTACGAACTGTTGACGGCTGTATATTGCTATTGCTTAGGGGTTAATCCCTTTGACCAGCCAGGCGTAGAAGATTATAAAAGAGAAATGTATCAACTACTGGGAAAACATTAGGGTATGTCAGGTAATATTTCAGAACAACTTGAAGAAGCAGAAGAAGATAATCTTAAATTTATTTCCATCGCAGGTAATATTGGTGCGGGTAAATCTTCTTTAACAGGTTTGCTGGCAAAGCATTTTGGATGGGAACCCTTTTATGAATCAGTGGATGATAACCCATATCTGTCTGACTTTTATGAAGATATGCGTCGCTGGAGTTTTAATCTGCAGATATACTTTTTATCCAGCCGGTTTCGGCATCAAAAAGAAATGTTAGAGCGTGAGGGTCGTTTTGTACAAGATCGTACGATTTATGAAGATGTTGAGATCTTTGCCAAAAACTTGCATGAAATGGGCTTGATGAGCGATCGTGACTTTGAGAACTATGAGGCGCTCTTCAAGGAGATGACGAATTACCTCCAGGAACCTAATTTGCTCATCTATATTCGCGCGCAGGTTCCAACTCTTGTCCAACAAATTCAGCAGCGGGGCAGGGAATATGAAAACACAATCCGTATAGAATACCTCGAGCGATTAAACAGGTTGTATGAAGATTGGATTCAGCGTTATCCCCATGAGAAGCTGATTATTGATACCGACGACTTGGATTTTGTTAATAATAAGGAAGATTTGGGGCGCATTATTGAACTCGTTGAGCAGCGGTTATTTGGGTTGTTTAATTGATTGCAGGTAAATCCAAATATTCATATTTTTGGAAACTATTACGGATATGTCAAAACTTGAATTTAACATAGTAGAAATACCCGACGGCGAAAGTCGGCGCACGGTAGAGTTAACCGAAGAGGATTTGGATCTATCGCCCTATACATTTCAGGGCGGGACGGTTGATCTGCTTTTTTACCGTACGTTGCATTTTATCCGGGTAAATTTTCATGTGGATTCGGATGTAGAAATTGTCTGCGATCGATCGCTGGAACCATATATCCAACCTATTGAATCAGACTATGAAGTAGTATTCAAAGTTGATGTTCAGGAAGAAAAAGAAGATGAGAACGGAGCTGTTCGTAGATTTAACTTTTCAACTAATACGCTGAGCATTGAAAATGAAGTCCGTGATACCATATTTTTAAATGTCCCGATTAAGAAGCTTCATCCAAAGTTTCTTGATGAAGAAGGAAGACCAAAAGAATTTGAAACAAAATCTTTTGGAGATACTAAAGAAGATACAGACGCCGAGGTGGTAGACCCCCGGTGGAAAAAATTGAAAGAACTTAAGAATTAACAGAAATATCATTATTAGCTAATGGCACATCCAAAACGTCAACATTCTAAGTCACGAACTAACAAGCGTCGCTCACACCATAAGATAGGTGAGCCAACCCTGGCTGAATGCGATAATTGTGGTGCACTGCATCGCTATCACCATATTTGTAAAGAGTGCGGCTACTATCGCGGCCGACAGATTATCGATGTGAACAAGTAATTTTATCCTAATCTCTTATTCATGATCATTGCTGTAGATGCCGCAGGGGGCGACTACTATCCGAAAAGTCCGGTAGAAGGATCAATACAGGCTCTTGAAGAAGATCCCAATCTAACGGTTATTCTTATTGGACCAGAAGACGTGATAAATAATGAACTTGAAGGGCATGACTATGATCAGGAAAGATTGTTAGTTCAGCATGCTCCTGAGATCATTGGTATGGACGAGTCACCTGCCCAGGCCGTAAAAACCAAGCAGAACTCTTCTATTGTTACGGGTGTTGGAATGCACAAAAAAGGGAAGTGTGATGCATTTCTTAGCGCCGGAAATACGGGAGCTTTGCTGGCTGCCTCTACATTTCTTTTAGGGAAGTTGGAAGGCGTAAGTCGTCCTACTATTGCAACTGTTTATCCAACAATTAAAGGTCCACGGCTGGTAATGGATGCCGGAGCAAATCTGGAAGTACGTCCATCGATGTTTGTTGAATTTGCAAAAATGGGCCGGGTCTTTGCCAAAGAAATTATGGATGTGGATGATCCTCAGATTGGTTTGCTGAATGTGGGCGAAGAAGAAGAAAAAGGAACAGAAAATCTAAAAAATGCCCATAACGAACTTCAGGCATTACCCAATTTTATTGGGAATGTGGAGGGCGGTGATATTTTCAGTGGAAAGGCTGATGTCTTTTTATGTGACGGCTTGATTGGAAATATTATTCTCAAATTTGGCGAATCGATTCCAGAAGCCCTTGAATTATTTGTGAAAAAGGGAATCAAAGATTTAGGGCTTGGAGCCGAGGAAGCGAAGTTGGTCAGCAAAGTACTTAAAACATCACTTGCAGAGTTCGATCCCGATAAGGTTGGGGGTGTACCTTTCTTAGGTGTTGATGGATTAACAATGGTAGGGCATGGAAGCAGTTCTCCGTTAGCGATTAAAAACATGATATTGAGTGCCGCAAAATGTGTGGACCACAATATCAACGAAAAAATTGTAGCATCTCTTAAATAAATAACCCCCATACATGGCGGAAGCAACACAAGCAGCAATAACAGCAGTAGGACATTATCTGCCCGAGAATCGGCTGACCAATGCCGATCTCGAAGAAATGGTAGAGACAAATGATGAATGGATTCGGACTCGAACAGGTATTGTGGAACGGCGTATCCTTGAGGATGATGACAAAGCCACAGCCTTTATGGGGGCAGAGGCAGCTAAAGAAGTGCTTGAAGAGCGAGGGATTACCGGCGAAGAGATAGATACTATTATTTTAGCAACGGTAACGCCTGATTATCTTTTTCCGGCCACAGCATGTTTAGTCCAAAAGGAGATTGGAGCCAGTAACGCCTATGCTTTTGATTTATCCGCTGCTTGCTCCGGGTTTTTGTATGCACTTACAACAGGAGCTAATTTTATTGAATCAGGTCGGGCTGAAAAAGTGTTGGTAATTGGTGCCGATAAAATGAGCTCAATTATCGATTATACTGATCGATCAACCTGTATTTTATTTGGTGACGGAGCGGGGGCCGTTTTGCTTGAAGCTTCAGAAGATGAAACAGGAATTATTGATTATATCCATCGATCTGAGGGAGATACGAATTTATCCTTATATCAGCCGGCGGGAGGTAGTTTAAATCCGGCCAGCGAGCAGACCGTGACCGAACGGCTGCACTACGCTAAACAAGATGGACGCACTGTTTTTAAGAAAGCGACTGTTGGTATGGCTGATGTTTCAGAAGAAATTATGGAGAAGAATGATCTTACTGCTGATGATGTAGCTTGGCTGGTTCCACACCAGGCGAATTTGCGTATCATCAATGCTACAGCCAATCGTATGGGGCTGGACAGCGACAAGGTGATGGTGAATATTGACAAATATGGAAATACAACAGCCGCGACTATACCACTTTGTTTATATGACTGGAAAGATAAATTGGAACACGGAGATAATTTGATCCTGGCCGCATTTGGCGGAGGTTATACCTGGGGATCAATCTATCTAAAATGGGGGTGGAAATAAGTTATGAGTACAGCGTATTTGTTTCCCGGACAGGGATCACAATCTGTTGGAATGGGAAAATCTCACTATGATGATAATGAGCAATTTGCTTCTTATATAGATGAAGCAAACAATATTCTTGGCTTCGACCTTAAACAGATTATGTTTGAGGGACCTGAGGAAAAGTTGAAACAAACGGAATTCACTCAGCCTGCCATCTTTTTACATTCCATTGCGTTGTTTAATACGCTAGATGCAACTCCTGATATGGTTGCAGGACACAGCCTGGGTGAGTTTTCTGCACTTGTAGCCTGTGGAGCTATAACATTTGAAGATGCTCTCAAAATTGTACGTCGGCGCGGTAAACTGATGCAACAGGCCGGAGAAAATAATCCCGGGACAATGGCCGCTGTTATTGGCATGGATGATGACATTGTAGAACAAATTTGTGAGCAGGCAACCGAAGAGGTTGGGAAAGAGGTTATTGCTGCAAATTATAACTGTCCCGGGCAAGTGGTAATTTCCGGAGATGAAGAAGCCATCGATAAAGCGGTAGCATTATTGAAAGAAGAGGGCTGCCGCTTGGCAAAGAAACTTCCGGTGAGTGGAGCTTTTCACTCGTCACTGATGCAACCTGCTTATGATGGACTGAAAGAAAGCTTGGAAACGCTTGATATTTCTAAACCCGATTGTCCCATTTATAGTAATTATACAGCAGAACCGACGACAGATCCTGAAGAAATTCGATCAAACGTTTTAAATCAGTTGCTGAATCCTGTGCGATGGACGCAGACGCTTCAGAATATGCATGAGAATGGGGCTGAATCGTTTGTTGAGGTAGGGCCTGGCAAAGTTTTGCAGGGACTTGTGAAGCGAACGTTAGACGATGTTGAAACAAATGGTTATCAATAAAATTAATTACGATGAGTTTATCACTTAAAGGAAAGACAGCGTTAGTAACAGGAGGAAGTCGTGGAATTGGTCGATCTATTGCATTAACGTTGGCAGATTATGGAGCCGATGTAGCGATTACTTTTGCCAGTTCAGTTGATGCAGCCAATGAAGTAAAGAAAGAAATTGAAGCCAAGGGTAGTAAGGCAAAAGCTATTCAGGCTGATGCTGTGAAGCTTGAAAAAGCAGAAGAAGTTATTTCTGAGTTAACAGATGACTGGGAAAAGCTGGATATTCTGGTTAACAATGCCGGCATCACTCGCGATAATCTGATCCTACGGATGAGCGAAGAACAGTGGGATCAAGTAATAGATACGAACCTGAAAAGCATTTTTAATTACAGCAAAGCTGTTGCCAAGCCGATGATGCGAAATCGTGGCGGATCCATCATAAACATTAGTTCTATTGTGGGGCTTTCCGGAAATGCAGGACAAAGTAATTACGCCGCTTCTAAAGCAGGAATTATTGGATTTACGAAATCTTATGCTAAAGAGTTTGCTTCCAGAAACATCCGTGCAAATGTAATAGCACCCGGATATATTACTACGGAAATGACAGATGAACTGGATGAGGAAATTCTTGAAGCAATCAAAGAGGAAACACCTATGGCGCGTGCCGGGAATGCCGAAGAAGTTGCTAATACAGTATTATTTTTAGCTTCAGACCTCAGTTCTTACATTACCGGGGAAACCATACGCGTTGATGGTGGAATGGGAATGTAACCCAAAGAATTATTATTAAAATGTATAGCTAAATACACTCTTTACATAAAGTGTATTTTATAAATTTAAATTGTATTTTCAGCCCATGCTTAACGAAAGTGGGCACTTTTCATTAAAATTAACCCGAACATAAGTTAAATTACCGTTATGTCTCAAGACGTTGAATCAAAAGTAAAATCAATTATCGTTGATAAATTAGGTGTTGATGAATCAGAAGTTACGCACGAAGCGAACTTCACCAACGATTTAGGTGCTGATTCATTGGATACTGTTGAACTCATTATGGAGTTCGAAAAAGAATTTGATATCAGTATTCCTGATGAAGATGCAGAAAACATTGCTACAGTAGGTAATGCTGTTGAATATCTTCAGGAGAAAGTAAGCTAACATTCTCAAGCGCTAAATTTTTTAGCATGTCTAATCGCAGAGTTGTAATTACCGGAATCGGTGCCCTTACCCCAGTAGGTAAGACGGCACCTGATTTCTGGAATGGGTTAATATCGGGTAAGAGTGGAGCTCAGCCTATTGAGCATTTTGACACTTCTGATTTTCCAACCCAATTTGCCGCACAAATAGAAGAGTACGACGAACAAGACTATTTCGAGCGCAAGGAAGCGCGCCGGCTGGACAAATTTTGCCAGTATGCGCTTATTGCAGCCGAAGAAGCAATCCAGGATACCGGTCTCGATTTGGATGAGATCAATAAAGATGATGTGGCCGTAATTGTTGGAACGGGCATAGGAGGTATGAATACCTTTTATGAGCAGTCCATCTCATTTCATGAACATGGCCCGAGAGGTGTGTCTCCGTTCTTTATCCCCAAATTAATACCCGATATGGTAGCGGGACAAATTTCCATTAAATATGGATTTAAAGGCCCCAATTTTTGTGCTGTTTCAGCATGTGCTACCGGTTCACATAATATTGCTTTGGCTTACGACTCTATCAAACATGGACAGGCCGAAATGGCTGTCTCGGGAGGTTCTGAAGCTCCGGTTTCACGCATTGGCGTAGCCGGCTTTAACTCTATGAAGGCGATGTCTACCCGTAATGATGATCCTCAAACTGCATCACGTCCCTTTGATAAAAACAGGGATGGATTTGTACTGGGTGAGGGATCAGGAATTCTATTTTTAGAAGAGTATGAGCATGCGAAAGAACGAGGTGCTCAAATATATGGTGAAATTGTAGGATATGGTTTTTCTGCTGATGCGCACCATATTACTGCTCCTGATCCTGATGGAGAAGGGGTTATTTTAGCTCTTAACAGAGCACTTGATTCCGCAGGTATTGAAAAAGAAGAGGTAGATCACATCAATATGCATGGCACTTCAACGCCGCTTGGCGATATTGCCGAGACAAATTCCATTAAAAAGGTGTTTGGGGATCATGCGTATGAAATTAATCACAATTCTACCAAGTCGATGACAGGACATGCCCTTGGCGCTGCCGGGGCAATTGAGTCGTTAGCTACCTTGTTATCGACTTATCATGGGATGATACCGCCAACGATCAACTTCGAAACGCCTGATCCGGAGTGTGATCTAAATTATACCTTCAACGAAGCAGAAGTACGAGATGTAAAATATGCCTTGAATAATGCATTTGGATTTGGCGGCCATAACACTACGCTCGTATTTAAAAAATTTGAAGAGTAAATAGTGAATGTTTGATAAACTCAGGTCATATTTTCAAACAGACGAAGAGTTACCACCTGAGCAGCAAAAAAGAATAAAAAAGCTCGAACGGATTATCGGCACCTCAATTGATAATCCGTTTATCTATATACGTGCCCTTCGCCATCGCTCAACATTGGCCGATGATAAATTTTCATCTATTGATTCGTATGAACGTCTCGAATTCTTGGGAGATGCCGTTCTTGATCTGATTGTTACTGAAATTATCTTTGATCTTTTCCCCAACGAAAATGAGGGTTTTTTAACGAAATTACGGGCTAAACTCGTTAAGGGGAACACCCTGGCAATGTATGCTGATAAACTGGAGCTTAATAATCTTATGCTTTTGGGGGAACGGGTGCGTGGACAAGGTATTGAAGAATCCAAAAGTGTTTTATCTGATCTTTTTGAAGCACTTGTAGGTGCACTGTACCTTGATCTGGGATATAAACCCGCCTCTAAATTTGTACGAAATGTTATTGAGCAATACGTCAATTTTGACCAGATCGTAAATACCCTTGATAACTATAAAAGCCTGCTGTTGGAGTTTGCCCAAGCAGAGCAAATGGAAATTCCTACCTACGAAGTGATTTCTGAAAGCGGTCCTGGCCATGACAAAACTTTTGGGGTTGAAGTCTATGTTGATGAGAAACCTATGGCCCAAGGCAAAGGCAAGAGTAAAAAAGAAGCTGAGCAGGAGGCTGCTCGCAAAGCCCTGAAGATACTTGAGCAATAAATCTGGTCTAATTCTATAGATTTAGCTGCCAAGAGCTAATATACTGTTTTCCGTTTAGTATAATTCTCATCACATTGTTTATGTTAAAATAATGGGGGGAGTAAAAGAAATTGCATTAAAATGTACTAAGATTACATAAATGGAAGGAAAAATTTCATACATTAGAACCTAATTTTATTTCGACTTGATACTGAGGAATTTAGTTTTGATTCTCGAGTTAATTGGTCGTATTCGAAATTTAATTTGGGAAGTGATAAAGTAGTATTAGGAATCCGTAAATATCTTTTTTTCGTTATTTCTATATATAAATCAGAATATATGTCTTACTATAAATTTATGTTTAAAAAATTCACGTTCTTAATTGGCATTACTTCACTTATTATTTTTTTAGGAGTAATAGATTCGAATGCTCAAGGTGAATTAGAACAATTTGCTAATGAAGGTATAATTAAAGTTGCTGAACCCGGACAATTGGCTGATACGTTGAATTTATGGGGAGATGTTAGAAATCCGGGAAGGTACATGGTACCCCAAGGCACTTCGATAACAGATTTAATTTCCTATGCCAGAGGTCCTGTTGTTAATACAGAAGAAAGAAGAGTTCTGGGTATAGAAGCATTTGTTTTGCGATACTCTCCTGAAAATGAGCGTGAGATAGTAAATGTATTTAGATTCAAACCAAATGAACCTTTACCTCGTGAAATGAGAAATTTTGTGTTGCAAAATAATGATACCATTACCATAAAAGTACATCGGAAAAGAACTTTTATCCAAGCGGTAAGAAACGTAACTCCTTTCCTTACGCTGATAATTTCTGGGATTATTGCATATGACCGCATTGTCAATAATTAATGGTAGTGATTTGAAAATTAGTTTAAATAAATTTGATTAGAAGTCAGCAATAGGTACTGAATATCTTTATATAAATAGGATGTTTGAATTTTCTTTTCCCAAAATAAATTTTGACTTAAGTCATTAATTTTAATAAAATAATCAGACTTAGTAATAGAGAGAAAAATGCAAAGTACATTTAAAAGTTTTGTACTTTTTGCATATAAAGTAAAATTTAACGTTTGCTAAAGAAATATTGGAGAGCTAATAATGGGGTTCGAAAGTACAATAGGGGTAATACTGGCAGTTGTAACAGCATTTTTGATTAGTTACGCATTTATGCCGGTTATTGTAAAAATTGCCGGTCTCAAAGAGTTGATCGACAATCCACCAGAGGGGCAGAAAAAAGTTACGGTTGCAGATGTTCCAAACCTTGGGGGTATGGGCATATTTGCGGCGTTTTTAATTGCCTTTTCTATTTGGGGTCATGCTAATCAACTGGAATCATATCCGTTTTTAGTGGCATCGTTATTTATGCTTATTCTTACAGGAATAAACGATGACATATTGGAATTAACCACTCCAAAAAAATTAGTTATTCAATTCCTTGCATCTGCTGAAATAGTTATTGCTGGAAAAGTTTTAATTACAAACTTCGGCGGGTTATTTGGGATTTATGAAGTACCTTTTTGGGTTGGTGCTGTTGTAACAATCTCTTTATTTGTCCTCTTTGTTAATTCATTCAAATATATTAATGAAGTAGACGTACTTGCCGGGGGAGTAGGTATTATTATTTCATCGATATTTGGCATTTGGTTTTTGGGAGCAGGATTCTATACGCTTGCAATATTATCCTTTGTGATAGCCGGAGCGCTGCTTGGGTTCTTAATCTATAATATGCATCCTACAAAAGTTTCATTAGGGGATACTGGTTCGTTATTAATTGGTTTTGTACTTGTGTTTATAAGTGTTCAATTTATTCAGATTAACAATACAATTATAGGTAATCCCTGGCATATTGATAACTCAATTATTTTTGCTTTTGCAGTGATGATAATTCCGGCAGCTGATATTCTCAGGGCACTTTATATCAGACTTGTAACCGGCAAGAATCCTTTTGTGAAGACACATATTCATAAGAGATTAACTGAGTCTTCTATAATGACTAAAGCTTTTATTTCAATTTCTTATTGGATAGGAAATCTATTGATTATTGCTATAGCCTACTCACTAAGTGGGATAATGAATACTACTCTTATGTTCTTGACAATAACAATATTAGGAATGATGCTATTGCCTGCCACAAAATTTCTATATAGTAGCCTTGAGCCACTACTGGAATTTAGTGACAAGAAAATATCCATCAAGAATATAAAACAGTAACTAAAGCTGTTCATAAAACCGGTATTTTACTTCACAAAAACAACGGTCTGCTACTTATCCTTTCTCAGCATCTTGTAACTGTTTTAGTTGAAATCTGAGATTTCTAAATAAACTAGCCAGATCATGATCTATTTGTATCAAGGGAGAATTAAATAGATACTTTCCAAATACAATAAACAGAACGTAAATGCTTCCAGCTATCGAAACCTCAGCAAGTAAAGGCCATGATAAAATACTTGTGAGAGCAATGCATATTGCAAAGCCGATTGCGTTGAGAAATAAATAATATGTAAGCCGAAAACTTTTATTATTGTGCATGATATAGGGTTTTTAGATGATATTTAGGTAACCTAACACACATGTTTTTTTAGTGCTCATCATTTACAAGAGATATTTCAGTAACCGTTGTTACAAATAGAGTTTAATAATTGCCGTTATATTTGTACTGAGTGCTATCTCCACACATATATTAAGGAAAATTAATTAATATTAAAAAAAATTAATCTTAAATCTTCTCATCAATAATTTCTCCTTCTAATATTCATATTCCACATAGGCAAAAATGTTCCGGATTAAATTATAGGTGTTATCAAATAAGGCATCTTATTAACCTTGGTCGCATATTATCACAGGATAATAGACAGGTACTATTGGATTTACACCTATGTCTTACTTTTGCCTTGAAAATGCCAAATTGAGTACCTTGTTAACTATTTCTCGAATAATCTAATTGGATATGGAAAGGGCGTAATTAGCGTTTTTCACATCTAATCCAAAGTTATAGCCAATTAGTCAATTAGTTAGGAAGTGGG
>NZ_JAXHLU010000019.1:0-109223 GCF_034521915.1 Fodinibius sp. | reverse complement strand
CCAGGGCTTTGGTATGACAGTGTCCGTGAAGCTGTACTTTTTTTCCTTTTCCAAGATCGACAGGGTTGGAAGCCACAAGTTCTGATACCAAAAACTCCTCCCAAAGAAAGCTGTTTTCCGCAATTTTTTCGGCTTTATCCAGGCTCACATCACTACAAAGATCGGTGTATTCATCGCGCAACGTCAGAATTTCACTTGGCTCAAGTCCCACAATTGGAATACCAAGCTCAGCAAATGGAAAAAATCTTCTGATATTCTCTTCGCAGATGTCAGCGGCCTCATCAAGCAGGCCCTTTGAAATCTGCGGGCGGCCTGTGGGCCAGATGCCGGGTACCATCACACTGTAACCTAACGATCTTAACACCTGGCAGGCAGCAATGGCAATGTTCAGGATCGTGATAGTTTGTGAACAGATCCACCATCAACACCACTTGCCGGGCGCCTTTCACGTTGAATTCCGTCTCATGTTTTTTGAACCACGATTTGAATGTCTGCGAGGCAAATTCCGGAAGGTCGCGACGCTCAGTCAATTCCAAAAATCTTTTCAAGTATAGCTTTTGTCGGGACTTGTTTATTGATGAAGTTTGTGATTGGGGCAAAAAGTGACGCCAGTGGATAAAGCTTTTCAGGCTGACCAAAAAACCGCTCGCCGGCAGTGGTTCCATTTTCTTTGTGATAACCGTTCATAAACTCGGCTTTCATCTTGGCCATATCCACGTTCGCGGGACACTCACTTTTACACGCTTTGCAGCTGAGGCAGAGATCCAGCGCTTCCTTCAGTTCTTCGGAACGAAACGCCTCCTTTTGTTTACCTGAAAAAAGCTGACGAAACAGGTTGGCGCGCCCGCGAGTATTGTCTTTCTCTTCGCGGGTGGCGTGATAGGAGGGGCACATGGTTCCGCCGCTTTCGGCCAGCTTTCGGCACACACCGGCGCCGTTGCACTGTTCGATAGCGTTGTCGAATCCTTCGGCTTTTCGCCAGTTAAACGCGGTTGGAACATCGGGCCGATTGTAATCCGGGCTGAATCGGAGGTCGCTGTCGATTGGTTTTGGATCCAGAATTTTGCCCGGATTAAACCGGTACTCCGGATCCCAAATCTCCTTGGTTTTCCGCAGCAAAGGCATCATCTTTTTGCCGAGCACGGTTTCAATATATGGTGCACGCGCCCGGCCATCACCATGTTCGCCGGAAAGCGATCCGCGATATTTTTTCACCAGTTCGGCAACTTCTCCGGCAATTTGTTTCATGGTTTCAATGCCTTCCGGTTTCATTGTGTCCACCACGGGGCGTAGGTGCAGCTCACCTACTGAGGCGTGGGCGTAAAACACACATGAAGTGTTATGGCTGTCTAGAATTTGCTGGAACTCAGCTACATAATCCGGAAGATCTTCTACCCGCACGGCTGTGTCTTCCACAAACGTGGGCGACGGGCTTTTCCGCCCCAGCCCCATCAGCAGGCCGAGCCCGGCTTTGCGTAGGTCCCACACGCGTTTCATTTTATCTGGCTCAGACAAAAACGGATGGGCATAGCCAAGCCCAAGCTTTTTTAATTTTGATGCGAGTCCTGCGGCATGTTTTTCAAGATCGTCGAGGTCATCGCCTTCAAACTGTATAATCAGAATACATTTGGGATCCCCATCAAGAAAAAACCGGTTTTTACTCTGCTCGATGTTGCCTTTGGTTGCACTCAGGATAATGTCATCCACCAGCTCAACGGCCGCCGGATTCCATTTTACAATCTCAACTGTGGCACGCATCGCCTCCCGGATGGAGGTGAATTGAGGTATTACCAGCGTTTTGGCTTTGGGCAGAGGCACCAGATTTACTTTTGCTGATGCAGTCATTGCCAGCGTACCTTCACTTCCGCACAGCAGTTCAGCCAGGTTAAACGGCCGTCCGCCCGGTGTGATGGGATCCATCTCGCACATACGGTCGAGGGCATAACCGGTATTTCTCCTGATAATATCGGGATGGGGATAGTGGTCGAAAATCTCGTCACGATGTTTTTTGAGCAAATCCATCATGCCGCGGTAAATGGATCCTTCAAGCGTATCAAGCCTTAGTTTCTCCTTGCAGTTCGGCGTCGCTCACATGGTTTAAACACCACACTGTGACCCATCACTTAAAATGGTGTCCACTTCCAGAATATGCTCCCGCGTGGTTTTATGCTTGATGGAGAACGAACCGCAGGAGTTGTTGCCTATCATTCCGCCAAGCATGCAGCGGTTTGTGGTGGCTGTATCGGGTCCGAACTGAAGGCCCGATTTGGCTGCCTCGCGATTCAATGTATCACGGATCACCCCGGGCTGAACCCGCGCGAATCGTCCCGCCGTATTTATTTCAATAATTGATGTCATATGGCGCGACACATCCATAATAACGCCATCACCAGTTGTTTGACCTGCAAGGCTGGTTCCTGCGCTGCGAGCTGTAATCGAGAAATTCTTTTCGGCCGATTGAGTTACAAGAGCGCGAATGTCATCTACCGTTTCAGGGAAAGCAACGCCGGAAGGGAATTCTTCATATAGGGATGCGTCTGTTGCGTAGAGCCGGCGGGTAAGCGAATCGGTTTTAATCATGCAATAAGGGTAATCATTCTAAGAGCGGTCGTAGAAACTCAAACAGAAAAATAACAATGAATATTCATAAAACTTACAAATAAATGATATTTATCCGATAAAGAGAGCGGTATCATAGCACAAAATTCGGTATCTACAGTACGGGTCCATCAGCCCGAAAAACTGAGAATAAGTGAATTGTAAAAAGTTAGGCTAATGAGAACGATCCAGAACAGTAGGGTTAAATTATATCGAATAGTAGCAATATTTGTGTTGCTTGGCCTTTCTTTGAGCGCCGTTTCATACTTTGGTAATAAGATTCAGTCGGGAAACAGGGCTTTATATAAGTGGAGAATCGGAGTGGTCTAAAGCTCAGAAAGAAGCCTCTATTAAATTTGTTGCAATATGTAAGAACCGAGGATGAGCGATATCATGAAAAATATATTCAATCACTTCAGGTAATTTTAGGTGACAGGATTAGCCGAGCAAGAACTATTCAAAAGCTACACCAGATATTGAATCGGGCCCGTCAGGGATTTATTCGAGGGTAATAATCATCCTGATAATGTGGATTCAATGATATGGCTGATACAGAATTTCAAGTTCTTTAACTCAAATTCAAAACGCTTTATTTATCTGGGAGGCGGCTGATAGAATTGTTGTAGATTCAATGGAGCTTGCCGAAGAGATACATCAGGAGATTCGCTACGGAGGGCTGGATGATGATGCCAAAGAAGCTTATACAAACAAGGTAATCGGTATTAATGAGACGACTGAGTGGTAGCCGGGACAGAATTTTTCAGAGGCAATGAGTTCAGCCGGGCGTCTTTTTGGAGGATATATTTTTTGGTTCAATGTATTTTTATCCACGACTTTCATCTTTTTTGCGGCATATTATTCCATTTCGTACATGCGCCATCTGACGAGGTGCAAACGCGAAGCTGTTCCGGTCGGAGTACAAATTTCGAAACGTGCTTGAATCACTCGCGCGATGTTATTTATCAGATTAATATCGGGTGCGGTATAAATACGACTATATGAGCAGCTCAGTGAAAGATATGCTTGGATTAAGTGCAAAAGAGGTGATGGAGGGAGGGCCGAATTTAATTTTAGAGAGAGTTCACCCTGATGATATCGATCGGATGAAAAAGCGCCAGGAGCAAAACCAGTCGGAGAATGTTGAAGAATCCATGGTTCAGGACAGTGAGTTCCGAGTGAAACGTGCTGATGGCACCTATATTTGGGTGAATAATAAGCGGGCGGTTGTTCACGACAGTGATGGGAAGCCGGTCGCTATCGTAGGAAATGTGCGCGACATATCTGTTCATAAACACCAGATGGAGAAACTGGATCAATCGCTGAGCGAAAAACAGACACTGCTTGCTGAGATCCATCACAGGGTAAAGAATAACCTTGCCATTGTGTCGAGCCTGATTGAACTTCAGAAAGATGAGGTAGACCCTGAGACTGAAACCGGCCTTCAGAAATGTGCAGTCGCGTATCAAATCGATTGCATTGATTCATGAAAAACTTTACGAAAATACCATATTCTCAGAAGTGGAGCTGGCCGATTATCTTCGGGAGCTTTCGGAGATGATTTCCAATACCTACTCATTCACATGAAAACCGTGATTTCTATCGAGCTGCAACCTTGACGACGTAAAAGTGGACATGACAACTGCAGTACCCGTTGGTCTGATCTGTAACGAGCTTGATTAATAACTGCTTTAAGCACGCATTTAAAGGTCATTGAATGAAGGCAGCTGTAACAATAGGCCTTAAAGATTTGGGAGGCTATGTGGAGGTGTCGGTTTCGGATAACGGCATAGGACTGCCGGAAGATTTCAGCCTGGATGACACACAAAGTCTGGGTGTTACATTGCTGCAGGTGCTTACCAAGCAGATTAATGGAGATCTAAAGGCGGCCTCCGGCGAAGGATCTAAGTTTACACTCACATTTCCGGTAGAACATGAGGCCAATAAAAAAGCGAAAAAGAAAACCGGCAGTTAGGCACCGTTTCCCTTTTCGCTTAATGTATTTGATTCAGAATGCTGCTTGCAACAATTATGCGGCAAGAACTTTTGAAACAGCCTCTGCAGCCTCTTTAAGAAGCACGGCTGAGATGACATTCAGGTCGCTGTTGTCGATGATCTCTTTTGCTTCAACAGCATTGGTTCCCTGCAGACGCACAATAATCGGCACGCCTTCAACTTTTTTGGCAATTTCGGGATCTTTGATCGCCTCAATCACCCCGTTGGCCACGCGGTCGCACCGCACAATTCCACCAAATATGTTGATGAGGATCGCTTTTACATTTTTGTCTTCCAGAATAATGCGAAATCCGTTTTTCACGGTATCTACGTTAGCACCACCGCCCACATCAAGGAAGTTAGCCGGATCGCCACCGGAAAGCTTAATGATGTCCATGGTTGCCATAGCAAGTCCGGCGCCGTTTACCATGCATCCTACATTGCCGTCGAGCTTGATGTAGTTCAGACCAAATTTTGACGCTTCCAGTTCAATAGGGTTTTCCTCTGATTCATCACGCAGTTCAGCATACTTTTTCTGACGGAACATGGCGTTGTCATCGAACGTGAATTTTGCATCAAGCGCCATCACATCGCCGGTGGGTGTTTTTACGAGCGGGTTGATCTCCACGAGGTTGGCATCGGTCTCTTCGTAGCATTTGTAGAGCGCCATGATAAACTTTACGGCTTTTTTAAACGCATCGCCTTCAAGACCGAGTGCAAATGCAAGGCGCCGTGCCTGGTTTGGCTGAATATCCATGCCCGGCTCTACCCACTCCTTAATAATTTTTTCCGGAGTCTCTTCCGCCACTTTTTCAATTTCCACACCGCCTTCGGTTAGACACCATGATCACATTTTTGCTATTGCCCCGATCAAGCAGAATACCGAGGTAATACTCCTGCTCGATGTCCACGCCGTCGGTCACATAAATTGTATTTACTTTCTGGCCTTCGTCACCGGTTTGAATGGTGACCAGCGTATCGCCCAGGAGATCAGTAGCAGCCTTCTTCACTTCGTCGATCGTTTTGCAAAGAATTACACCTTTGGCATTGCTGCTTTTCGTGCGCCCTTTCCCGCGGCCGCCGGCGTGAATCATCGCTTTCACGACAAACAGGGTTGATCCATTTTCTTTCATTTCTTTTGCTGCGTTTACAGCATCATCAACACTATCAGCGGCAACGCCACCGGGAACGGCAACGCCGTACTCTTTTAAAATCTCTTTGGCCTGATACTCATGAATTTTCATAAATAACCACGTTTTTCATCAAAAATTACGGTTTAACAATTTCGGTTTAATAATACCCAAACTGGCAGGTAAAAAAAAGTTGAGTTCTTGGATGAGAGATTCATGTAGAACAAGTGCTGTATTTAGGAAGAGATAGATTAAATTAATTTAGACATATTAATCTACATAGATGCTTAACCTGAATTATTCACAAAAAATAATTGATGGAGATTATCTGTATGTTATTTTTCAATTTACATCAAGAAAAACTAAATTTTTATTCAACGTTTTGACACACGCTTCGAAATTTACCCGTGGGCTGCGTTGTCTCAAAAATGGTTTACTCAACGTCCGTCAGCCGACGGACGTTTCCACCACCCATTTCCTATACGCCTTGCCCACGTCCAAATTTCTTGGTGAATAATGCAGGTTAAATAACTCTTTCGAAAAAAAGTGTAAGGAGTACGGCAAAGAGAGATCATACAATAAAAAGAGATGTTATGGCACGACGATATAGAAAAGAGAAAGAGCTGAGTTACGTATCCCTTCAAATAGTGGCGGGTGTTCCGCTGTTTACGGACGGGCGAATGCTTCGATAAAATTAGTAACGGCCTAAAATGGTGCTGCGATCGCAGGGGGCTACGGATTTACGACTATGTGATTTTGCCCGACAGAATTATGCTGATGGGAAACGCTGGCCTGATGGAACGTTTGATGACATCATTGAGCGGATTTCGGATCTGTTCAGCTCAAAAGCGGTAATGCTGGTTTTGAGAGAAGGAATGGCCGGTTTGCAAGAGCATCATGGATGATCCCGGTCACTGAACAAAGTATGGATCAACCGATGGCCCAAACGGCCCAATGATTTGGAGGGAAGATCAAACAAACGTGTTCTGTATCAAACACATGATATTGATGCGACTGCCCTTGCTATTCGGCGGGCACCCTGTAAACCGTGGCATTGTCGAGAAAGAAGAGCATTACGTGCACAGCAGCGCTAATCCACGAAATCCGCTTGAAGGGTGGCAGGTAGCCGTAACCGACAGGGGATTTGAAAGCATTCGTTTTTTTGATTGTCGACACCAATGTCCACACGTATGGCAACATTTATAACAAAATTATGTCTCAGGTAATTTAAAGAATCAATGCCTCGTCTGAGGCCACGTTCAGAGAAATCGCCAGTCGGGAATGGATCACATTGGTTTCGCGGTTACTCCATGTAATTTCTGTGTTGCGATCATCTCTGAGATCGTACATCGTCATTGTTGAAGGCGACCAAAGTTCGTCAGTTATCTGCTCAAACTCTTCTGCTTCCAGGCGCTTGATCATCTCATCATTACTGTTAAAATAGTGTATTTCATTTAGCGTATAGCGCTCGCGGTCAATGAAGAATTCTACATAGTCATACTGATCAGATTCAGGTTTATTTGCTCGCACGCGATAAACAGAATCTTGCTCTTCAAGCCACATAAATTCATAGTCTTCCGCCTGCTGATCGCCCAGATCCTCAAATGTGAAGTCACTTCCCATAAATCGATCGCCTCGTTCGCCGGATGAGATTGTCTGAACTCGACCTACAGATGGTAAATATAGCTTTTGTGAACTATTTCCGTTTTCACGGATTGTCAGAAAAGCCGTACCACTCACATTGCCCGGATCTGAGAATACGATCAGGCTGCTTGAATTATCGCCGTTAGTGCTGCTCCACATGTTCATCGTACGGTTTCTCGTCCGCCCGCCTGAATCGGTAATTGTCATATCCATGATAGCAGTTTCAGTCGAAATGGAATTTCGCCGGTCTTCCACCTGCTCAAAAATAGCCCGTGCTTCGTCTTCATCGGTAATACGCTCCTGGGCAATGGATTGAATATTTAAAATTAGAGTCAGAATAAGGACGAAGAAAAGGCCGGATTTCACAGTATTGGATATTTGATTAAATATTAGTTTCGAAACCAGATAAACGGCATTAAATGGTTGTTCGTTCGAAAGGAGAGTTGCGAATAGTGAGGGGCAAGACGATGTGGAATGTGTTCAGAAATAAAAATTGCCACGCCCGTTAAGGCGTGGCAAATGTCAGGATCACTGAATAAGCTATAAAACTCAATCAGAATCCTTAACCCCAATTAAATATACGAGAAATTATGAGTCGAATAAAGTTATTTATTATTTAATAAAAACAATTATTTCGGTGTAAAGTATTGGCCAACAAATGCTAAGGAGATGATATATAGTATTATATACTTAGCTGAGAAGTAATTATAATTCAGTTTAAAAAGTGGTATAAAAGGTTCTTAGGGATCGAACGAGCGTTTGCAAACACAATTCTATCGGTTCAATTATTTGAGTTATTGTATCTGACATAGAAAGCCCTTAATTTTAGGGCTGTTTCAAAAAAGGGCCCGTAGCTCAGTTGGTCAGAGCAGTCGACTCATAATCGATTGGTCGCAGGTTCAAGTCCTGCCGGGCCCACATTTAAAAAAAACGAATGAGAGGGTGTAAAAACCCTCTCATTTACCCCTCCAGTTAAAAAAAAGCCTTATTTCTTACAATTTGTAAGCGAACCCAAGGGAACAAAAGTGTACACTTTGCTTCCCTTCTTTTCCCAACTACTATGTACACTACTATGTACAGTTTTGGAAGCTGGGAAAAATGATAAGGCTTCAAATTTGATGTTCGCACATCTAACATCAAATTTAGTGGAGAATACTTATGGCTTTTCTTATCAAACGTGGTAAGGTTTATTATGTGAATTTTTACTCTGAGGAATTGGGTAAAAAAAATGTTCGGAAATCTTTGGGCACTCGTCATAAAGATATCGCTCAAAAAATGGTAACCGAACTTGAGAAACTTGAATCCTTGGGTAAAATCAATCCCTTTTCAAAAGGATTCAATCCCAAAAAAGTACTGCAACAAAATACTCGCAAAGAAACGGTACACTGCGATACGGTTAGTGAGTCCATTGAGCTATTCTATAAATCTAAATCCCATCTTTCTCCGGCTACCATTGGTGCCTATCAAAGAGCTTTAGATCATTTTGTGGAATTAAATGAGTTAGAAGATGAACATCCGACCAATGTTTTGGCTTACCATTTTGAAAATGTAATTTTCAAAAAAGGCATTACCTCTGCCACACGGCACTACTATTTCCGACACTTTCGGTCTTGGTGGAAGTTCCTTTTGAAAAAAAAGATCGTTGAGAAGGACTACTTCCCTATGCTGAAAGAAGATTTACCAAGAATTAGAGAAAATACCCGGCCTAAAATGATTTCTGAGGAAGAATTTGGAATTCTTTTTAAGAAATTCGATGAAGAATTGGAGCGCAAGAAAGAATTACCTGAATTTGATCCTGATTTGGTTCAATACTGGTTTAAGCCCATTGTTGCTTTGTATTTTTATGGTGGACTCCGAAAACATGAAGCAGCTTACGATCCAGAGCTTTCCTATTCCGGCCTGCAAGGTGAAAACCTGATCTATGAAGATGGTAAGCTAAGCTACATTTCATTACCTCCAACCAAAGGCCGAAAAGAACGTCTAATTCCGATCATTAATGAATTAAAAGAGGAATTAGATGTCTATTTAAAAATTCGTGGGAAAATAAGCCCAGGTGATTACGTGTTCATTTATACGGGTGGTAATACAAAAGGTCAACCTGTTCGTGGAATACGTGTGTACAGAGAATTCAAGCGCTATTGTAAAGAAGCTGGTATTCCTACTACTCGAACGCTACACGGAATGAGACACCAAGCAGTTACTACGTGGATTGAAAAAGGATTTCATACAGCTGAAGCAAGCTATATGGCTGGACACTCAAGCCAGAAAGTGACGGAAAAATACACGCACTTGACATCGAGAAAGCTAAAGGAGAAAATGGACACGCTTATCAATTTAAAATGAGTGTTTCTGAACAGATGGGCATGGATTATCCCCATAAGAGCAAAACACACAACAGTCTTCCTTTTTGGGTTTTATAATCTTACTGCAATTAGGACACGCCCAAAAATACTGGCAGGAGTCGGTCAGCATTCTCTCTTTAGACTCGTATCCACATTCGGGACAAATTATGGTTGACTGGAGTTCTATCTGCTGATCCCGTTTATTCATTTTCTTAGTTGTTTTCCGGTTTCACTTTCACCTTTAAGAGTTTTCAAAATCGGGCAGTCTCCTTTCGGGCCATCACCGACACAGGAATCGATCAACTCCAGTAGCGTATTTTTAATCCGCTGCAGATCATGGATTTTTTTGGTAACATCCCGGAATTTTTCCTGGGCTTCACTTTTAATTTCCGAGCAGGTAGTGTCTTCATTTATACGAAGTTCCAATAGTTCCTGAATTTCACTGAGCGTAAAACCCAGCTCCTGGGCACGTTTGATAAATCGGATTTGATCAATATGTCGCTTGGTGAAAATACGATAGCCGGACTGCCGGCGGTCAGGTTTAGGGATAAGCTCCCGTTTTTCATAATAACGAACCGTTTCTTTGTTGACATCAGCTCGTTTGGCCACTTCCCCGATTTTATAGGTGACTTGGCCCTGGTATTTTTCTTCCATATCCTCAATCATAGGCAACCAATTTTTTTAAACCATCCGGGGAACGATGCCCCGAATGTTCTTATCTTAATTTTTCTTGACCATAGTTTTACCACAGCAACATGTTGGGTTTTGAGTACCCGAACAGTCGCTGGGTGCTCCCTTGGTTACAGTCACTTCGCAGCCGCAACTATTATCGGGACATTGGTAAACTTCTCCTTTTTGTAATGGCATAATAAAGCCTCCTTATTTATTACAGAATATTACTAATCTGTAATATAAGCCCTGTACCATGGTCGAGAGTCAAATTTTAAAGGAATATTAATATTCCATTTCTTATCTAATCTGAATAGATCACATTCCTTATCTGATATTTTACACATTAACCCAATGTAAGTACAAATCACGGAGGTTTTGAGTAAACAAAAATCAGATTAAGTTTGTCTGAGATGAATTAATAATCTGCATTCATCTTTACCCAGCGATTATAGGTTTGTTCATCCCAGTAGCTTTGGAAGTAGGCAATTACTGCGATTACCTCTTCATCACTAAGGGTATCTCCAAAAGCTGGCATAGTGCCGCCAAGTTTCATCCCTCCCTCGTTGACTTGCTGAACCAATACTTCCAGAGGGTGATGCCAAGCATGAGCTGAACCGTCGAGTGGTGGTGGAGGAAATGATCCATCTGGATTCCGCTGTTTCCAATCTTGAACAATTCCTTGGGCTTTTTCACCATGGCAACTTGCACATTGTGATATAAACACTTGTTTACCTAACCGAAATTGCTTTTCCGTAAACCAACGGCCTTCTGTTACAGGATCTGAATGTTTTTCAGACTTTTCTGAACAACTCAACAAAAAAGAACTGATAATAAATATTATTACGTAGAGTTTTTTCAAGATCTAAAATATATTCCATTAATGAGTTGCAAATAATGAGGAATTACCTTCTTTGTCAAAAAGCCTGACTTCGTAGGTATCATCGGTATCAATATCCATACCCGGTGAAGCTGCAGGCATACCAGGTGCGGCAATACCTACCGCTTCCGGTCTGTCCTTAAGCATTTTATTGATATCTTCTGCCGGCACATGGCCTTCAACAATATAATCATCTATAAATGCAGTATGGCATGATGCAAGATTTAAAGGCACGTTATTGGTTTCTTTAATTGAGATCATTTCATCCGAAATATTTACGGAAACTGGGAAACCCTGTTTCCTCAGGTAATTGGCCCATCTGTCACAGCATGTACATTGAGGGTTTTTATACATAACTACTTCAGGGAGATCTTTGTTAGCTGCTTCATTTATTTGATTTGACCTTTTAGCAAAAGCCCATACAGCTAAACTGGATAATAGAATTATACTTAGATAAATAATTGTTTTTTTCATCAGTTTGTGGGTTATAGATTTTTGAAATTAATTCTTTAAAGTGTTTTATCTCGGCGCTCATGTTGTAAAAAGCCACTACCGGAATCTCCCGATCGTATATGGATAGAGTTAGTGACTGGCGTTACATAAATAATCCCATCACCTGGCTGACCACTTCGCGCCTTTTTACGAATAATCTCGATTACCTGGTCGGTATCTTTTTCACTGCATACAACAACAAGCTTAACAATATGGGTAAATCGTTCAGCTATGCTTATTGACAATTGTGATTTCTCAGGATCAGACATGCGGCCGAGCCCCATAACATCGATAAGGGTCATGCAACAGAAGCCTTGCGCTTCTAGCCCGTCAATAACCTCTTCTGCTTTTCGTTTGCGAATAAATGCTTTGATTTCATTCATAATAGTCACCTTTTTTTAGACCTGTCAAGTATTCATAACCTGACAGATCTGGTTTATTGTTTTTTAATTGTTTACTTGTTGGTCTTCACTGGCTGTTTTTGGCAAGCGCTTTATTTCTCTGCTTTTCCAGAGATAATAGATAACAGGAAGTACAACAAGGCTAAGTATCGTTGCTGAAACCATACCGCCAACCATTGGCGCAGCAATCCTTTTCATAACAGTAGCGCCAGTTCCCACACCCCACATAATAGGGAGTAGGCCAGCGATGGTGGCAAAAACCGTCATGAATATCGGACGGATGCGCTGAGCCGAGCCTTCAATAATAGCCTGTTTCAGGTCGTCCAGACTATTCATCTTGTCGCTATATTTCCTGTTGTTGTATGCATTGTCAAGATAAGTAAGCATAATCACGCCAATCTCAGCGGCCACCCCGGCCAGGGCAATTGCACCGACACCCACAGCTACACTAAGATTGTAATCTAACAAATAGAGTAACCAGAAAGACCCTACCAGAGAAAAGGGCAACGTGAGTAATACAATCATACTTTCTTGCAGGTTTTTGAAGTTAAAATAAAGCAACAGGAAGATAATCAGCAGCGTAATCGGCACTACGATTTGCAGACGCTTTTTGGCCCGTTCCATATACTCATACTGGCCACTCCAGGCGAGGCTATAGCCGGAAGGTAAATCCAGGCTTTTGTCCACTGCCTGACGGGCCTCGTTTACATAGTTTCCAATATCGGAAGTGGTAAGATCTACATAGATCCAGCTTGAGTATCGGGCGTTCTCTGTTTTTATTACAGGTGCATCTTTTCGGATCTGAAGGTCAGCAACGTAGTTAATAGGTATTTGTGCTCCGGAGGGAGTGGGGATTAGTACTCGTCCCAGGTCGGTGAGGTTTTCCCGGACTTCCCGAGCGTATCGCACGTTAACCGGGTAGCGCTCGCGACCTTCCACCGTTTCCGTAACATTCATGCCACCAATAGCTGACTGGATTACATCCTGAACATCTCCGGTTGTCAGTCCATATCGTGCCGCTTCCTTTCGGTCAATGTTAAAATCAAGGTAATTGCCACCTGTCGTCTTATCTGCGAATACGCTTAGGGTACCAGGTACATCTCGCACCACTGAGGCGATATCCTGGCTGAGTTCGGAAAGTACCTGAAGATCCGGCCCCGTTACTTTAATACCTATCGGGGTTTTAATACCGGTAGAAAGCATATCGATCCGGGTTTTTATGGGCATGGTCCAGGCATTTGTGAGGCCTGGTATTTTAATGGCGGCATCCATCTCCTGTTTCAGTTTATCTATGGTCATCCCTTCACGCCACTCATCTTCGGGTTTCAACTGGATGATGGTTTCAAACATCGACAGTGGAGCCGGATCTGTAGAAGTTTGGGCCCGTCCTGATTTACCAAACACTGATACCACTTCAGGGAAACTGGCAATAATTTTGTCGGTTTGTTGCAGCAGCTCCTTAGCCTTAGTGATACTGATACCCGGATCGGTGGTTGGCATATAAAGTAGGTCACCCTCTTCAATGGGAGGCATGAATTCGGACCCCAGTCGCTGCAGAGGTACTATAGTAATAGCAAGTATTGCAACAGAGGCAATGACGGTAGTCCATTTAAATCGTAGTGCCAAATTAATCACCGGTCGATATATCCAAATGAGAAAACGGTTGACCGGGTTCTTATGCTCTGGCTGGATTTTCCCGCGGACAAGGTAACCCATTAATACAGGAACCAGTGTTACGGAAAGCAAAGCCGCTGCGGCCATGGCATAGGTTTTTGTATATGCCAAAGGCTTAAACAGGCGTCCTTCCTGACCCTGCAAGGCGAAGATTGGGAAAAACGAAACCGTAATGATTAAGAGGGAGAAAAACAGTGCTGGCCCCACCTCTTTGGAGGCATCTACAATAATGCGCCAATGATCTTTTTTACCGCGATCCTGTTCCAGGTGTTTATGAGCATTTTCCACCATAACAATGGCACCATCCACCATAGCTCCTATAGCAATAGCAATACCACTGAGCGACATGATATTGGCGTTAATGCCCTGAAAATACATAACGATAAATGCGATTAAAATTGCGATAGGCAAACTTATGATTACTACCAGAGAGCTTCTGAAATGCAATAGGAAGATGATTACGATAATTGCAACAACAATACTTTCCTCCAAAAGCTTATCCTCTAAAAATGAAATCGCCCGATTAATCAGGCTTGATCGGTCATAAGCTGTTTTTATAGTAACGCCTTCGGGCAGACCTTCTTTAAGTTCTTCGAGTTTGATTTTTACATTTTCGATGGTCTGAAGGGCATTTTCACCAAAACGCATAATCACCACTCCGCCTACGGTTTCACCTTCCCCATTCCAGTCGGCTACACCGCGGCGCAAGTCGGGCCCAAGGTGTACATTGGCAATATTTTTAATAGTTATGGAGGTGCCGTTTTCATCTACCCCAACAGGCACATTTTCAACATCTGAAACCGACTGTAAATATCCCTTGCCGCGCACCATAAATTCGGTTTCACTCATCTCCACAAGGCGTCCGCCTACATCGTTATTGCTTCGCTTGATCGCCATTTTAACTTTGGAAAGCGGGATATTGTAGGCCAGCAGCTTGTCTGGGTCCACCTCTACCTGGTATTGTTTGACGTGGCCACCAATACTGGCAACTTCAGCTACTCCGTCCACACTCAGTAGTTCGTATTTCAGGAACCAATCCTGGATGGAGCGTAATTCCTGGAGGTCGTATTGATCTCCTCCGTCTAACACGTATTCGTATACCCAGCCCACACCTGTGGCATCAGGACCGAGCGTGGGCGTGACCCCTTGGGGCAAGTTGTCAGTTGCGGTATTTAGATATTCCAACACCCGGCTGCGGGCCCAATACATATCGGTATCATCCTCAAAAATGATATAAATAAAGGAGAGCCCAAAGAAAGAGTAGCCACGCACCACTTTTGACTTGGGCACGGACATCATGGTGGTGGTCAAAGGATAGGTTACCTGGTCTTCCACTACCTGTGGGGCTTGGCCCGGATATTCTGTGAATACAATGACCTGCACGTCACTAAGATCGGGAATGGCATCCACCGGGGTATTATACATCACATACGTACCGCCTGCCAGCACTAGAATACTGGCAATGATCACCATAAAGCGGTTGTTGACGGATAGTTCGATTATTTTCTGTAGCATTTCTTAAATCTCCGAAATCGTTTAAAAGGGTTTCTTACTGAATAGGTTTTCAGGTGTTTGTTACATGTCCATTTCTGAATGATCGACGGTATCAGCGGTGCTGTCGGTGCCAGAATTATGGTTTATTTCCGTTTCCGGGGTTTCCATATCCATTTCCTCATCGGGAGCATCTTTTTGTTGCAGCATTTTCTGGATGGCTTCTTGTAGGCGGCTTTCACTGTCGAACAGAAACTGTGCAGAGGTGACAATCTGTTCCCCCGCTTTTACCCTTTCCAGCACTTCAATTTCATTATTGCGCTGGCCGCCTTCCATACCCAAGGTTACTTCACGCGGTTCAAAGGCACCTTCGCCCTTGGCCACAAAAACGATATTACGTTCCCCGGTTCTGATGATAGCCTCATTTGGGATAACTGTTACATTACTCTTAGGACGTGTTTGAATACGTACATTGGCAAACATCCCTGGCTTTAATTCAAGATTAGGGTTAGAAAATTCCAGCCGTACCTGAACAGTTCGCGTCTTTTGGTCTAAGGTCGGATACACGTAGGCCACGGTGCCGTGATATGTTTTTCCTGGCTGGTAGGAAAGTTCCATCTGGGCTTGTTGTCCTACTTCAATCCATGGAACTTCATAATCATAAACACTGGTTTGCACCCACACGGTTGAAAGATCTGCGATTTTATAAGCAGAAGTTCCGGCTTTAATAAATTCGCCTTCCACAGCATTCTTGTGCAATACCATACCAGTTGCGGGCGATGTGAGTGTGACCGCTTTTTTTATATCACCGGTTTTCTCCAGTTGATCAATCTCGGATGAGGGAATATCCCAATATTCCAAGCGTTTTTTGGTAGCCTCAAGCAAACTGTTTCCCCCTGCACGAATGGCTTCAAAACTACTGGCTTCCACTTTATCTCTTGTTTTCAGTGCAAGAAGATATTCTCTCTGTGTAGTAACCAACTCGGGGGAATAGATACTGAACAGAGGTTGTCCTTGTTGTACCATTTTCCCTGTGTAATCCACATAGAGTTGTTCTACCCACCCGGAAATTTTGGGGTTAACATTGAAAAGTTTCTGCTCGTCGAATTCCACTTTTCCAACGGCACTCACCACTGTAGAGAGATCTTTCTGTTGTACTGTTGCCGTACGTACATTCATGTTTTGAACCACTACGGGATTTATCTTGACCATGCCCTCTGAACTGGTGGCTTCATCGGCATAGACAGGTACCAGATCCATACCCATTCTGGACTTGCCGGGTTTATCATAGATTTCGCTGGGGTTCATTGGTGCCTGCCAGTACAAAATTTCACGATCTTTTTGGTTTTTGGTATCAGACTGTGCATCACTCTGCATGTCCTGATTCTGCATTTCCGAAGTTGTTTCAGTGGATGATATTGAACTAACTGTAGTTTGAGTGCCTAACCAATACCCACCAAAAGTAAAAGCGGCAATTAGGCTAAGGATGAGAAGTAAATATCTGGTTTTCATTTTGTATGTCCTCAATTCTGTTTTATTAAAAAAATGGTTTAAAACTCAGTGCCGGTAAGGGCTTCAATTTCTGAGATAGTTTTATGGTAGTCGGTTACAAACCGGTGGTAATCCAATTGAAATTGAAAAAGGGTCAATTCACTGTCGAGCAGTGATAGAAAGTCTACTTTATCATTCTGATAACCGGCCATTGAGGATTCTAATGACTCTTCTGCCTGAGGTATGATACCCGTTTGATAGAGGTCAATGAGCCGTAGATTTTTTTCAAGATTTGTAAGTGCTTGCTGAAGGTTTTGTTCAATAGCGTTTTCAACATTTTGGTAGCGATACTCTATTGAAGACTTCTTAATTTTTGTTTCCTGTATCTTTTTATCCTGCTTTTTATTGTAGAAAAGCGGGATTTTTACGTTAAACATGGCAGAAACAAAATCATACCCTGGCATACCGTTCTGCAATTCATTCCGCTGGGTATAGGCAACGCCAACAGAGAAATCAGGGTAGCGGTCTTTCAAGGCTAAATCTACCTGTTGGTTACTTTGCACAATAGCTGTCTTCCATGCGGCTAACATTGGGCTGGTACTATCGGCTTGTTGTATTAGCGTATTGAGCTCGTGTTTCGAGGATACCGGTTTAGCAGCTACCGGATTTCCAAGTGGGGTATCGGCAGGTTCATTTATTAGAGCATTTATTTGCGCTTGAATATCTTCACGTCGCTGACGAAGCTTTAATTCGCGATTAATCATTTTGGATTGTGCTACTTGGGCACGAAGTACATCCTGCTGGATTCCCTTACCCACGCTGTAGCGAGTTTCGGCTATTTCTACAAATTCCCTGAGCAATTCCTGATTTTTGGCAATGGTAGCAAGAGCTTGATCTATATAATAAAGCTCGAAATAGGACTGTTTTGTTTTTTTTATGAGTTGATTTTTGAGCTCCTCATACTGAAATAAGGTGATTTCTGATGCGCTTGTGGCGATGTCTCCTTTCAATCCTAACTTTCCGGGGAAAGGAAATGGTTGCATCAGTGAGATCTGTTTTCCGGTCATCGGTTCTTGATCTAATGCAAAACTGTTGACCGGAAGATTCATAAAGTTTAGGCCCAGCGTTGGGTCGGGTAATGCCTCTTGTTGGGAGATTCGGGTTTTACTGGCCTCCCAATCCTCAAAGGATGAATTAAGCTCAGGATTATGAGCCAATACTTTTTGAATGAGCTCATCCAGAACAAGTGATGAGTTTGTAGGCTGGGCGTTTCCTGCTCTGGTAATTACAAGACTCACTAAAAGTATAATGGTTATTAGATATGCATTGTATTTCATGGGATGTTTTTTATATAGTTCTATCGGGAATTAGATGTAAAGGTAGTTTAAATACTATGTTTGAGGTTCTTAATTATAAACTGTGCGTGTTACTGAGGGGTTAAGCACCGATAGTCATTGAACACAGTAGCCTTTATAGACTATTTGAAAGAACCTTTAAGAAAAGTGAGGTGGGCTAAATCAGGAACGTACTATTTAACAAGTATATCTCTTGGGTATTTAGGTTGTCCAAGAGTGATTTTTCAGGGAATAATTTATCTGCAATTTTTAAGGTAGGACTAAAAATTGAACCGGTTAATGGTATTCCAGGAATCTGAATATCCTGATGTTGGATGACCGGAGTTTCATTAAGTTCAAAATTTATTGCTTGTTCACAAACCTGATTCAGTAAACAATGATTTGTAAGATGCTTTTTTTCTTTGGTATCAGCTCCCATGTTCATCCAGCAAGAGAGGGATGTCTTATTCTCCGTTACAACATGTGTCTGAGCTGAATCCTTCTCGCAAAACAGTTGTGCTGCTTTCATTCCTGCTGGATAAACAAGATTTATGAGTACAGCAGCAAGTAGCCAAAAAGTCAGAAGTCGATATGTATTTGTATTTTTATTCAACGATTAATACAGTCTTATTAAAACTTGATGGAATTAATTTCTTAATTCTTTAAAAACAGTTAAACATCTCATTTCTGATAAAACTACAACCTGATTCCTTAAATGAACCTTAAATTGTTCAGGAAATTTTTATAGCCTAAAAAAATGCAATATTCCGAAAAATGTATAGGTTTTATTTTTAATTCAATCCGGCAGAGGACCAGTGTAACGCCGTTATTTTCCAACTACCATTTTTTCTTTCCAAAACAGCTAATTCAAGGCTGCTAAGGTTTAACTCCCGCTCATTGTAGGTGCCCCGGACATGTGTCCTGGTGGAAACCCAAGCCACGGTGCCCTCAATAGAAACGTTTTGGGACTCTATATCTCGTTTCATGGAACTTAGAAATTTTCCATCAGAATGAAAGTGGTGCGAGAGGTATTCCTCCTTAGTTTCAATATTGCCGCCTTCCAAAATTCTGACCGAATCGGATAACAACTGCCGCGCCTTGTCGGAGTCATTATCGACGATAGCCTGTTTGAAGTTGTCGAGCGTTTCAAGCACCGATTCTTTTTCGGTTTGCTGGCCATGGGCAACACCGAAGGTGATTAATACGACAAAAAGGGTTGTATATACGTTTTTCATAAATCTCGGGTATGGGGTTGAAATTAGAACTTCATATTAAAGGCTTGTTTTCAGAATAATAAAAATTGGTTGACTTTTATATGTATTTGTTTGTTACAACCGCAGGAATTACTGTGGCCTACGGTTGGTAGCCCATATAAACTGGGCATCAACAGGCCGGTTTTACTGTATAGCCCGCGATGACCCGTGGTTTTGAATAATTTTCCAATTGTCATTGATTTTCTTAAGTACGGAAGTGGCCACACCCTGTCGTTCGATGGTACGGGACTCTTCCCCAGCCGTTACGATCTTATAATTATACGTCTCGTAGGCTACGGCTATATCACCTTCCATGCGAATAGTGACGTTGTAGTCGCTAAAGGTAAATTCTTTAAAATGGCCGAGTTCAGGCCCTATATGATGATCGAGATAATCCTGGTAGGTACCTTCGTATTTGCCGTTTTCAAAGATGGCGGCATTTTCTGCAAAAAGCTTTTGAGTACCGCTGACATCCAGGCTTTCGAGTGCATTCTTGTAGCTTTTCAATACTTCTTTTACGGCTTCTGTATCCGGCGATCCGGACATGTTTTCGTGATTTTTATGATTGCTGTGCTGTCCGAAGACCAAGCCAGTTGTTAAGATTAGGATGAGGCTTAATATTGCTATTTTCATTGCTTTTTTTGTTGTCTTTGTAGGTTAGTTGTTGAGTTGAGTAAGTTTGATTTCCTTTATCTGGATGGTACCACTACCTTCCAACTTGAGCCCTATACTTCCAGCTTCCGGAGCATCTCCGTGCCCGTGTACGGCCATCTCTTTGTTGATATAGGCTCGGAAGTGAGTGTCGTTCACCACGGTGCGAATAAAAAGCATTCCAGAAGCTGAGTAAGATTCTTTTCCAAACACTTCCTGGTTCCCATTACTAACACGCCCTTGGGATATAGTGCCATCGGAAGACAGGGTTACAAAATCGTAGTTCCGGGCATCCTGTGCATGGTTTACCAGCGAAACCTGCCCTTCAAAACCAGATAGGTCCATATAATAATCGACCTGCACGTTTTGATAACTGTCGTGCGTCACAAAAAAATTGTTCAGGGCATTGCCGGACAGCTGCAGCAGATGAGTATCCCCGCTTTTGACCGAAGCGGGCTGCAAATCCTGAACCGATCCCTCCACCCAATGAAACCGCTCCAAATGGGTACTTACCGCATTCGGTCCTATATCCCAAGCCCAGTCGCCGTTTTCTTTCACGATAAAGGTAGATTGGGCCTCCGAGATCAAGCTGTCGGTTGAAGCCGGTGTCGCCTCCTCTTCCGGTTGTAGCAGGTTACCGGTACCGGCACCATATCCAAACACCAACTGCGCCCCGTGATCACCGGTTTGATAGAGTAAAAATACCCCGGGCAACGCAATCACAAACAGTCCGATTTTCATTGCCTTTCGATCTATTAATTGATACCAGTGCATCGCAATTCTTAATGCTGCATAAATTCCGAAAAACCATACCGTCCATAGCGCCCAGTCGGCATGATTATTTAGGACTGATTGCGCTTCGGATGGAAGGAAAACGCTATCAGCCGCCCAAGTTCCTGTGTAATAGGCGGCAATAGCAGCAATGGCACCAATTCCATAAAGCATGGTTGTTTTTAAGTCATCCCACCACTTGTCGGGTAGAAATAGGTTTAGAAAATCCATTAAAACCGCCAACAAAATAATGGCGATGGGAAAGTGGATAATTAAGGGGTGTATATTGGGAGCCCAATCGGGTACTAATAATGATTCCATTTTTTTTATGATTAATTTATTATTTGAAAGTTCGCCATCATTCCGGCGTCCTCATGCTCCAGGTTATGGCAGTGAAATACATACATGCCTAATGGGGCATCAAACTTCATGATAACTTTCACACGCTCACCCGGCATCACCAGTACGGTATCTTTCCACCCGGTTTCAGTTGGTAATAATCCACGATTGCCATTTCTCTCCAATACCTTGAAGTGAACGGCGTGGACGTGCATGGGATGGGGGAAATTGGTGTTATTGATGAATTCCCAAATTTCAGTATCTCCCTGATTCACTCGTTCATCCACCCGTTCCATTTCAAACTGACGGCCGTTGATGGTGTGACCTTGCATCATTTGCATATCAAGCTGAATCTGGCGAGTGGTTGTAGCATCACCTTCACTTGGAAAATCAACCGCTGAAAGCTGTTCGGGCAGTTCAAATGAGGTGTTGGCGTCGGATTTGGTGATGCGAAATTCCATGATTGAGAAACCTGTTCCCTGTTCAAAGCCCCTTCCCATCATATTTTGCATTCCCATCATCCCGCCGGATGGAATATCGAATGATTTGCTGATCAGCTGCACTTTTTCTTCATTAAACCCGTTTGAAAAATCCACAAGGATGTCGGCACGTTCTCCGGGTGCAAGAAGCAGTTCGTTGGTTTCTATGGGCTTGGGAAGAAGTCCACTATCTGTGCCAATGACCGTGAATGAAGCATCATTTTCAAAAGCGAGATTGTAGATCCGTGCGTTGGAGCCGTTAAGAATTCGCAGGCGATAGTAACCCGGGCCAACCTCATGAAAAGGAGTGGGTACTCCATTCACCAGGATCAAATCCCCTAAAAACCCGCTCATCATTCGATCCGGCATGGAGGGGTTATAAACGATCTCGCTGCCGTTAACTCTTCGGTCCTGTATTACCAAAGGAATTTCATAGTCGCCGGAAGGTAAGTTCAGGGCTTGTTCTTCCTCATCTTCAACAAGATAAAATCCTGCCAGGCCCTTGTACACCTGCGGACCGGTAATCCGATGCGGATGCGGGTGATACCAATAGGTGCCCGCTCGCTGATTGATAGTATATTCGTAGTCATAACTGCCTTCAGTAAAAGCATCTTTTGGATGCCCGTCCATATCGGGCGGGACAATCAACCCGTGCCAATGGATGATGCTTTCCTGGCCGATATTGTTTTCGAAGCGAATACGTACTGTATCTCCGCGCTTTTTTCGAATGGTTGGACTGGGTACGCTATTGTTAAACTGAAAAGCGGATAGCGAGTATGAATCTCCAATTTGAATATTGGAAGGAGATGCATTCAGGGTACTATTGGTTCCTGGTAACTCAGAAGGCAGGGCCAGCGGAAGTTGAAAGTCTCCATTCTGCACTGAGTTTACATCAAGGCAAGATACCAGAAGAGGAGAAAAAGTTACTGCACCTGCACTGAATCCGATTTGTTTAATAAATTCTTTTCGTTTCATATTCTGTCACTCATTTTTTCCATTTTATCTCAAACCTATCAGCCAAATAAATACTGGCTGCAGGAAGTAATGTAATTTGCACTATCGGGGAAAGTCCAACCTCATAGCCGAATACCGTTACTGCCGGCATTGCATCGGAATATTCCCACAGATCGAGCGCAATTGCTATCCATTCCAGTAAAATACTTACTGCAAAACTGATGAGGATCAAAATAAAATAACTTTTCCGATCCGGGTTGTAGTAGTTTATGAAAGGCACGACTACTGAAGTAATTTTCCAAAGTGCCAATACAATGAGGATATCCCCAAAAATAGCACCCCACATCCAAATGGTTGCTTCCCAAAATGGCCAATCCCACATATCGTATAGAAACAGGCATTGCCCAAATTCCCACCCGGTATGCAGGATAAAAGCCCAAAGAATGATTTGTTTGGTTAGATTACTCACGTACTACATCCATTTAATTTAGACTGACAAAGTGTGTTATATCCCTGGAATATTCACTCCTTTACGAAATCAGATCTTTCTTCCGCTTTTCAAACTCCTCTTTGTCAATTTCACCGTTGGCATATCGCCGCTTGAGAATATCCATAGGAGTTTCCGCAGGCGTGTTGGCGTTTTGTTTAGTTGAACCCATCAGTGCGCGAACGACGATTACAATAAGCGCGATAATCAAGAACCACCAGAAAATCATCATCCAGCCACCTCCAAAAAAATTAAAATCATGCATAAAGTAATATTGAAATTTTTAGTTTATTTGGTAACAAATGTTAAGCATTAAAACCACATGCGAATGCCACCTACCAGGCCGAGCGTTCCAACTTCTCCTCCTTCGAGGCGCGTAAAATCGGCCGTTTCTCCCAACTTTCGGTTCCAGGAAATGCCCACATAGGGTGCAAACTCCCGCTTTATTTCGTACCGTAACCGAAAACCGAGTTGTACGTTGTTAAATCCGGAACCCACGCTCCACTGCTCAACTTCCTGAAAAGCAAATGCGGTTTCGATTCTGGGTTGACCGATCAGCCGCTGGGTGAACAACAGGTCGTATTCCGCTTCAAAATTGGCTGATATATCGCCGTCTTCACTGACAAACAATGCGCCATCGACTTCAAAGAAATAGGGCGCCAGTCCCTGGAGTCCGATAACTCCAAATGCTCTTGACTGATTGAAATTCCTGCTATAAGCAAGATCATACCTGATACCTGCCTGCAGATCAAAATACGGGTCGATAGCCCGACTATAAAGCCCTTGAAACTCCATTTCGGCCTCTTTTCCAACAGTCAATGCTTCACCTTCGGCCTTAAACCATACCTTGTTGAAGTCCTTGCCGATATAGCCCTGAGCGTCCCATACCAACGGGTTGGGTCCACTGATAAAGCTGTACTCTAAGCGATCGGCTATAAAAAAGGTGTAGGTTTCATTATCCATCATTAGGTCATTGCTAAATTCAGGCGCCTTTTCTTGTGCAAAGGCTTGGCTGCCAGTCGCCAAAATTATTAAAAAAACCGCTATAAAAAAGATTCTAAATCGCTGCAACATAATTATTTACTTAATTTTTACTCGTTATTTTATAAGTTGGATTCTGCGTAAATGTCACCCTTTTCGTCAGCAACCTGTACAACGCGGAACATGCCGCGCTCCATGTGATAAAGAATGTGACAGTGGAATGCCCACCGACCCTTGTCGCGCGGGGTAACCCGGGCGGATATGCGTTGTCCGGGCTGCACCAGTAGTGTGTGCTTACGCGGATTGTATTGCCCGTTGCCGTTTTCCATTTCCATCCACATACCATGCAGATGAATCGGGTGCTCCATCATGGTGTCATTGACCAGGATTAGCCGCAGCCGTTCATTATGTTTGAACTCAATAGGACCGTCCACTTCGTAGAACTCTTTCCCATCGAATGACCACATATACCGCTCCATGTTACCGGTTAGGTGTAGCTCTACCTCGCGCCCAGGTTCCCGCTCGTCCGTGTTGGGATCCAGGCTTTTGAGGTCGCGATATACCAGCACCTTACGGCCGTCGTTGCCCAGGCCGATACCCGGCTCGTCCAGCCGGTCGAACTGGTAGTCGGCAATGGCTGCGGCGCTGATGCCGTGTCGATCCGAGCCGTGTTTGACCGGATCGGCGGCTTTGGCAGGCATCTGCATGTTTCCATGATCCATATTCATATTTCCGTGTTCTCCATGATCCATGCCTTCCATCTTCATGTTGCCATCGTCCATATCCATACCGGCCATGTCCATCTTCATGCCCATATCTTTCATGCTGCGTACCGGACGCGGGCGCAGTTCAGGCACCGGGGCTTCCATGCCCTCGCGGGGTGCAAGAGTGCCACGTGCGTAGCTGCTGCGGTCAAGAGATTCCGCAAAAATAGTGAATGCTTTTTCTTCTTTAGGTTCCACAATGACATCGTAGGTTTCGGCGATTCCAATGCGAAATTCATCCACCGCTACAGGTTCCACATTTTGTCCGTCTGTCTGAACGACCGTCATTTTCATTCCGGGGATGCGAACGTCAAAAGCCGTAGTGCCTGCTGAGGCATTGATAAACCGCAGGCGTACTTTTTCGCCTTTTTTGAACAGAGCCGTCCAGTTGGAATCCGGCCCGCGACCGTTCATGAGGTGAGTGTAAGTGGCCCCTGTGATATCCAGCAGGTCGGTCGCACTCATCCGCATTTGACCAAACATCCCATAATTTTTAAGTGCACTTCCAAGTCCGTCTTTCCTTGCATCTCGGAGAAATTCTCCCATAGTTCGTTGCTGGAAGTTGTAATAGCCGTCCTGCTTGACCAGGTTCTCAAGCACTTCATAAGGGTCTTCGAAGGTCCAGTCGCCGAGCACAACCGGATATTCCCGGTCATACTCCACAGGATCATTGTCAGCCGGATCAATAATCATAGGTCCGTAATGCCCGAGCTGTTCCTGTAGTCCGGAGTGGCTGTGATACCAGTAGGTACCGCTTTGCCGCACGGGATATTTATACTCAAACGTTTCACCGGGTTTAATGCCGTCGAAGCTTACCCCCGGTACCCCATCCATTTGGAAGGGGAGCAGAATACCATGCCAATGGATGGAAGTATCCTCATCTAGATTGTTGGTAACCCGGAGGGTAATATCCTGCCCCTCTTTAAGTCGAATAAGGGGGCCGGGAACGGTTCCGTTGATGGTGGTAGCCTGTGTTTTTTTGCCAGCTATAGTTATCGTTATTTTGCTGATGGTCAAATCGATTACATTATCGGGCCCTTGTGGAGTCAGCACATCCCTTTTTTTGAAGCCAGAAAAGGCGTATGCCGGCAGCAGAGAACTTACCCCGGCCATGGTGCCCATTGCGGCCGTATAGCGTAAAAAAGTACGGCGAGATATCTTGTTTTCTTTTTCCCTCATAGCGGTTGATATTTATAATTGTAAAATAATTTTTTTGAATGCAGTCTCTAATATAAAAGGCGAACCTTAAATAAAGCTTAAAACATTATTCGTCATCGTCTTTTATCTTAGATGGTGTTAATTCATAAAACCAATCTATAATTTTATGTGGATACTATTAGTAGAAGATGAAAAGCAGCTTGCAAATTCTCTGAAACGGGGTCTTGAAGAAGAGGGGTACGTAGTTGAAGTTATTCACGATGGAGAAGAAGCAGAGCTTGAGGGAATTGTCAACGATTACGACTTGGTAGTACTGGACTGGCGTTTACCAAAAAGAGATGGAAAAGAGATATTAGAGCGCTGGCGGAAAGAGGAACGAAATTTTCCAGTGTTGATGCTAACGGCGATGGGGGATTTGGATCACAAAATATCAGGACTGGATGCCGGGGCGGATGATTACATGAGCAAGCCCTTTTCATTCGAGGAACTGCTGGCCCGCATACGAGCTTTAAGCAGGCGTTCTTCTGATATCACCCATTCGGAGACAAAAAAAGTTGGCCCTATAGAATTGGACACGCGCAAACATAAGGTTATAATATGCGGGATAGAGCGAACGTTGCGACCCAAGGAATTTACGCTGTTGGAAATACTGCTTAACGAACCAGAAACGGTATTTTCAAAAACCCAAATTGCCGAGCGGGTTTGGGGATCCGCATATTACGTTAGTGATAATACGATTGAGGCCACCATTTCTACGCTGCGGCAAAAACTGGCAGAATCATTTGATGAATGCGAAAAGGTTTATTTAGACGATCATTCTCACATTATTGAAACAATTCGTGGTGCCGGCTATCGACTAAACAGCAGTCTAATTAAAGAGGGCGAATAAATACATTGGGTAAATTAACTTCATTTTTCAACCGGCTATCCATTTCAAAGAAACTCGCTTTTTGGTATGGGGTGAGCCTCTTTTTGATGCTCAGCCTGTTCGGCTATTTTTTATATGAGACATTCCATCAATCCATCCATCACAATTATGATCGTCATCTTCGTTTTGAAGCTGAACAGCTACTTTCATATATCCAAACGGAAGATTCCCTGTCGATAGATCTGACCGGTTATAGCAGAAACGGAGCGCTTAAGAGCGGGGTAGAGTATGGTACCTTTGTACGTTTATTTGATCAAAAAGGTAACCTCATGTATAGAAGTCCGAACTTTTCCGATGTTGAAGAACCGCTTGAAAATCAAATCCCCGACGATGTACAGGAAAATTCTTATAGCAGCCAGTGGCAGTCGCTGCCTGCTCGTACACTTTACTACCCTATAAAGGACAGTCAGGGAAAATTATGCGGCTGGCTGGAGCTCACTGGTTTTGAATGGACGCTCCATGAAGAATTAAACCGCTTCAAACAGTATTTATTTGTACTCATAGCGATAAGTGTGGCTTTTTCGATTCTCGGTGGATATTGGCTTTCAAGAAGAGCTTTATCACCGGTAGCTTCCATTATTGAAGCGGCCAAATCAATCACCGCCACCGATCTTGACAAGCGAATCCCTGTCAATTATCAGGTAAGAGATGAATTGACTGACCTGGCTGAAACCTTCAATATGATGCTCAATCGCCTACAAAAGGGGTTTGAGCGGGAAAAACGGTTTACTTCTGATGCCTCTCACGAACTTATGACCCCACTCTCCTCTCTCCAAAGTGAGGCGGAAATTATGCTTCGGAAACCCCGGTCCAATGAAGAATATCGGGAGACCCTGGAACGCATGTTAGTAGAAGTAAAACGAATGAGCGAAATGGTGCATCTGCTTTTACAGCTTTCAAGGGTTGAATCGGTACATCGTTCCCAGCCGGAAGTCGTCAATTTCAGTCGCATAGCGAGTCTTATAGCTGAGAAATACAAAAAGGTTTATCAAGACAAAAAAATTGATCTTAAAGAAAATATTGAGGCAGAATTGTATATTTTCGCCCATGGAGCATACATTGAAGAGGTAATAAATAATTTGTTGGAAAATGCCCTGAAATATACTCCTATAGGTGGCACCGTACATCTGGAACTAAAGCGATCAAGCAGCAAAGCCGTACTTCATCTCAGTGACAGCGGAATCGGTTTTGATAATGACACAAGAGACCACCTTTTTGAACGATTTTACCGGGCCACGCAACTGGAAGTACAGGATCAACCGGGTAGTGGTTTGGGCCTTCCACTTGTCAAAGCAATCATCAATCTATATGGTGGTAAAATCAGAGCATATAGCGAAGGTCCCGGCAAGGGTAGTACATTTGTAGTGGAGTTGCCGTTGGTTGACGAACAAAAAAATTAAGTAGATTTAGTAGCTGCAATCATTTTAAAAATATCGCCTGCGGCTAAATCATTGATCATATTAATTGTCCAGCCCGCTTTTTCTACATTTTCTACTGTTTTCCTGGCAATGTGAACACCACTCAGGTAATGAATAGGGCTGTCAAGTTTTTTCATGACGGAAGCAAAGTGCTTGTTTTTTGATCGCATGTGTTCCAACATATAGAGTTTGCCATTGGGCTTAGTTACTCGCAAGGCCTCCCGAAGACCGAGTACGGGGTCAGGAACCGAACAAAATACAAACGTAGCCACTACTTCATCGAAGGTATCATCAGGAAATCCCAACTGCTGGGCATCCATCTCATGTAGGGTAACACGATCCTTCTCTCGGTTCTCCAAGGTCCTCTTTGCCCGTTTGAGCATCCCTTCAGATAAATCAATTCCGGTAATATGAGCGCCTTTTGGATAAAAGGGGATGTTCTTCCCAGTACCCACACCAATTTCCAATACCTTGGGTTCTTTAACATGATTCCATAACTGTCTACGCCATTTTCGGTACCATATTTGTTCGATGGGCCATTCCATCAGATCATAAATCACAGAAGTGGTGTTATATCGTTTTCTGGTAAATTCGGTTTGGGGGGAATTAGGGTTCATAGCAGGACTCAATCTTTCAGAGTATGGTCTATATGCAATATTGATTATTGTCTTAAGTCCAAAATATAATGTATGGTGCAGTTTTGAACTGCACCATACAGGTGATAAATTCTGTACTGTTTTTAAAAACTTATGACGGCTTCAATCATAACACCGTTGAATTCAGCTCCTTCATATGGACTACCAGCATACCCATCTCCGCTATAGTTCTGGGTTACATACTCCAGTTTGGCCAGCACATTTTTGGTCAGGAACCAACCGCCTCCGATATTGAAACGGTCAATCTCGATGTCGCCATTGGTTGTCTTTCCGTCGACCAAATTATATCGGCCGCCGATATAAATATCTTCATTGGTGCCAAACCGATAAAGAAGTTCCGCTCCATACTGGTTAAAGGTGCGGCGATCGGGTGCCGATTTTAACTTGCCGGAGGTGTTTTCAAATACTCCGTAGAATTCAAGCCCTTGAAATTTAATGAAGGGGTTGATCATGAGTGCAGTCATTTCACCTGGGGCCGCAGGCTGGCCAAATCCAGGAGTGAAGCTAGGAGAGAAGCGACCCGCACGGAAGTTGCCTGGTGTAATTACATCATAATAGCGAGAACCAGCCCGGTCGCCCGAATACAGGTATATGGATGCCGACTGTGTAATATTTAAAATAGATCCGGTCAATCGTACTCGTAGATCTTCATTGACCTGCTTATCATAGCCGAGCTTCCCGTAAACAGAGGGCTTAGTTTTAAAACCATTACCGTCGGCATCAGTAACGCTTTGATTCAGTTTGCCATTGCTGATTCCAACCATGGCAAGCAATCCTTCATTAAAATAATATACTTCACCGGCTACTTCAGTGGTAAAAGAATCCATAATGTAGTTACCAACAAACGGATTATAAATAGCCTGAGCGTTATCGGTTCTCCTGAAATGGTTGTCGCCATAGTTCAGTTCCATATGTCCAACTTTAAAACGCACTTTATCCATCATTCCGTCAAACAATCCTTCCTGTATAAAGTCAAGCCGATCGATTTGCAGGTAGCCGCCTTTGACGTACGCTTCATTATGATTTTGTGAAGAAAGGTATGTGCGCAGATGCATGCGTACGCCATTGGCTAATACAGCATCAAGATCCAGGTTAGACGTAGCTAAGTTAAAATTAGATTCCAAGTCGGTAAGTGAACCTGCGGCATTATCATTTCGCAGTCCCTGGAATTGAATTGTATTTGCTCCGCCTATCCGAATTTTGAGGCCATCAAATTTGAAGTCAGTTTCAAACGGTGCTTCAAATTGATTGAGTCCACGTTGATCTGAATATCTAAAATATTGCAGATCCCGCGTAAATTGTTGGGCAAATGCACTTCCCGCCGATATGGAGAAGGCGATAAGTATAAGTGTAAAATGTTTGATTGGGAGTTTCATAATGGTGTCCTTTAATGGTTTTTATATTTTAAAACAGGGTTTTGAGTTAAATTTTTGTCTGTGATAAAATCAATACCGGTGTATGTAAAACAATTGGTATTAGGAATTTATACTCAATGGTAAGACCCTGATCCTTAAAGGAACCTTAAATCAGAAAAAAATCTCAAAGCAAACGGATCACAAAATAACTACCATCATCGATACTGGTAAATTTTTGCCAGATAATACCCAAGTCTTTATCAACGATCTCGGCAATGCGATACCCGAATCCTTTCACTTTGATGCCCACCACATAGACACCGAGTTCTACGGTTGAATTGATTTGGTACTGCCCGGCCTGCAGGGTATCGTTGGCTGCCACCTGACGGTCGGAGATGGTAATTTTGCTGTTGCCTCCCAAAAACCCGACCAGTCCTTTATCGATTTTCAACGAAAATTCTATCGGTTTCATCTCCCAGCCGGTTTCAGGATTAACAGGATAAAAAGCTTTATCGTCCTCCACATTCACTTTGATTTCACTCCCTTTTCCATAGTCGGTAAACGGGAATATATTCAACAATACGCTCCGTTCTTCAGGCTGGCATGTGTAGATGGTTCGGGTGCTGTCTTTGAGTTGTCCCTCCGCATTGTATGAATACAGTTCCACCTGAAGACGATAGGTATTGGCATTTTCTTCAATGGAACCGACAATAAATTTTTCAAAGGATTGCACCTCTCCCTCTTTGTTGTAGTTGCACTTTTGGTACCGGTTGTCCTCGATTTCAAACAGCAGCATCTCTCTGGATTGTTGGGCGTGCAGCGGGCCAATAACGAAAAGGCCGGTTCCCATTAAAAAGCTGATAAAAATAAATATTTGACGCATCAGGTTTGTATTCTCTTATGAATATTAAGATTGAGGTTTAGCAAAAATATGCTGCCAATTCCAGCCGTTGCTTTGTAAAAGTCCGGTCAATTGTGCCCTTCGCCGTTCTATGTTTTGCCAGTCGGCAGATGATAGAATGGGCTCGTCGATCGTCGGAATACCCTGCCTTCCCAAAGATTCCAGGGCCGGCGTATCGCGCAAAGCTGTTTTCGTTATGGGCTTATAATGATGGCTTGCAGTAACCAAAAATTTTGCAATCGCATCCTGTAAAAGACGGAGTTCCTTTTCAACCGCGCTATCGTATTTTATGAAATATGTAATGATTATAATGGCTTCATTCAGGTTGGCCAAATTTATGGAAAAAGATTCTTTTTTGGCAGAGCTGTGGAAATAATGCACGGCGGGATGGGCAAAATGATTTTGATTGTGGCTGTTAATCATATCCTGCAGCACGGGAATACGGTCCATAAGTAATGCTGGCTTCCGGCCAAGATAGGAATTCAGAACGATCTCTTCAGGCGAATCTCCCAAATTGGATATGAATAGAGCGAGTTTTTTCTTGTGTGTAACCGCGTTTGTGAGGCTCATCAGGTAGGTCATAGCCGTGGTGATAAAGATAAATCCGGCAAAGGAAAAAACGGAAGTAACAACCTGCCACGCTTTTGTACCGGGAATGTAGTCGCCCATGCCGAGAGTGGATAAGGTGTAACCGCTGAAGTACAGTTTGGTAAAAGCACCTGCGGCTGTGCCGGTTCCTGCCTCAACTACGGAAGCTGGAGTACTCATAAGCAGTAGAAAAAAACCGAACCACAGGGAACCAATCCATAACACGATCAGGCATAAAATATGTGTTACTCCTGAAAATTTTAACGCTCTACGGTTAGGGATATGCCGGTTCAAAAAAAGAAACAGGCCGGACAAGGCCCGGTTTGTAATCCGGGTGAGATGACCTGCACCGTTAAAGGAAAGGGTGGTATAGAAAAAGTCAACACCTATGGCAATGAGAACCAGTATTCCGGAAAGCAGGTATAATATGTTCATGTTTTAATTAAATCAACTTTAATTCAGAAACCACTGCACGCCGATACCCACAAAAATTGTCAAGACGAAGGTGCTTATCCAGACTATCGAGGTTCCCGGGGCGTAGGAGAGCGGCTCTTTTGTTTCGGATTCGTGAAAAAACATCGGTACGACGATTCGCATATATACCGCAAGGGAAATAGCACTGTTCAGGATGGCGATAACGGCCAGCCAGGTGTAGCCAGTTTGTATGGCGGTACCAAAGAGCAGAAATTTTCCTGCAAATCCGGCAAGCGGCGGCATACCCACCAGGGATAACAGGAAAACCGTCATGCCCACAGCCGGCCAGGGACGCCATCTGCCAATGTTTTTAAAATCATCCAGTTTCGTACCTTCTGCCAAGGTGATAGCAAACGCCCCGGTGTTCATAAGCATGTAGGCAACTCCGAAAACTACGAGAGAATCCAGGGCCAGCGTACTTTGGCCAAACCCTATAACCCCTAACAGGTAGTATCCCGATTGGGCGATGGTGGAGTAGGCCAGCAGCCGTACCACGTTGTCCTGCCACAGCGCAACAACATTTCCGTAGGTCATCGACAGGGCGGCAATTACAGCCAGTATCAAGGGCCAATCTACTACCGAAACAGGCAAATCGCGTACGACCTGGGTCAAAGCAAACAGGGCTCCTATTTTAGGGATGACTGACAAATACGCCGCTACGGATACCGGAGCACCTTCGAAGGTATCCGGAGTCCAGAAGTGGACGGGAAACAGGGAAGCCGCATAGCCGAGTCCCATTATTAAACTTATGAATCCGATCAGAACCACCGAGGAAGACAAACCGGGATTACTTAGCCCCGATATAAGAGTAGTTCCCGTCAGCCCCACCCAAAACGTGATACCGAACAGCATGATCGCTCCGGCCACCGATCCGTAAATAAAATATTTCATCGCCCCCTCGCTGGAGAAGGTATCGCGGGGATGTGCCGCCATAGCCGTTCCGGATAGCGTACCGATCAGCAACCCCAGTACAATAAACATGAGATCACCGCTTCCGGCCAAAATCATGGCACCAAGTGCACCAAATACCATCAAGCTGTACACCGTACCTTCCCTTGGTGTATTTTTTAATTCCGCCCGGCCCATCAGCGCAAATAGTATGGTAGCCGGAGCCAAAATGACGACGGCCCACAGACTCAGGGCATCGACCCGAAAAGTTTGTGAAAATGCGGTAGTGTCGGTTCCCAGCATAGAAATGGCCGTACCCGTGGCGATAGTCATACCGATGGTCAACATCCATACCCCAGGCCGCGGCAGCCGGGCCATCTCCATGCATAACACTACTACGGCGGTAGCGGCAACAATGAGCAGCGGTGCAATTGCGATCAAATCCATTGCCATCTGGCTCATAATCCGAATAGTTTGGTGGTTGCATGTATGATAGAGAGCAGCGAATCGGGATAGACGCCGATAATCACTGTTGCCGCTATCAGCGGAACAATAGCCCAAAGTTCGCGCCTGTCAAGATCGGGCTGCGGAGTATACGCTTTCGGCAGCGTCCCCAGAAAAACTTTCTGAATAGCCCTAAGATACAGAGCCGTAGTCAGGGGCAGGCCGATAATAATGAATCCAACCGCAACCGGATATACATCGAAGCCTCCCAGGAATATTTGAAACTCGGCGGGAAAGTGTGCGAGACCCGGAAGCCCCAGAGAGGCAAATGCAGCGACAATAAACATACCACTCAGTAACGGATAGGCCCTTAACAAGCCGCTCATCTGATCCATATCACGAGTTTTTGTACGGTCCTGAAGGGCTCCCACTAATAAGAAAAGCACGCCGGTCACCACCCCGTGGCTTATCATCTGGAGCACGGCCCCGTCAAGTGCAATCATACCGCTGGCGGTGGTTGTTGCTGCGGCAATTGCCACACCGAATACCAGGTAACCCATGTGGTTAACACTGGTATAGGCTACCATCCGTTTTATATCGGTTTGCGCCAGGGCAACAAAGGCTCCGTAGAGGGCTGTGATAACTGCTATTACAATAATATAAGGTGCAAATTCGCGGAAGGCATCCGGGGTCATCTGTAACGGGAATCGGATAAAACCATAGGTACCCAGTTTCAGCAGTACTCCGGCCAGAATGGCGCTGCCGGCCGCAGGGGCTTCGGTATGGGCTAACGGAAGCCAGGTGTGGAATGGGAAAAGCGGTGTTTTTATAGCAAACGCAATAAATAATCCCCAAAACGTGAGTGTTGCCGCCATTCCTGTAATCTGAGGATTGGCGATCAGTTGCTGCATGTCAAAGGTGTTGGGGGAAGAAAACAGGTACAATCCCAGAAATGCCAGCAGCAGGAACAGGCTGCCTACCAAGGTGTAGATGAAAAAGGTGAGCGCGGCTTTTCTGCGATGCTCATGGCCCCATTTGGCAATAATGAAATACATTCCTACCAGCGTAATTTCAAAAAATACATAGAACAGAAACAGGTCAAGCGACAGAAAGACGCCAAGACAAGCGGTTTCAAGCAGCAACACCAGCTCTATAAAGATATTGGCGTTATCTTTTATTTTTGAAGAAAAAATCAGCGAGGTCAGAAAAAGAACGGCGGTAAGCAATACCAGCGGATAACTTATTCCATCTACACCGAGCCGGTAGGCAATGTCAATGGAGGGAATCCAACTGAATTCCTCTACCTGAGAAATGCCCGGACCGATTCCGCGAACCCAGATCAAAATAGCACTCAGCAAAGTAAGTGCGGTGGTTGTAATGCCAATGGCGTAGGCGGTTTTGGTTTTTTCCGGCCGCAATAACAACAGAAATATAGCACCGAGGATTGGTAAAAAAGTGGTAATGGAAAGAAGTGGTATAGCTGATAAATCCATGGTTTACAAATTGGTTAGTATTAAAATGATTAATGCAAGGCCCATTCCAAAGACCGACCATGCGAGTTCGCGGTGTATCAGACCGGATTGAATACTGCGTCCATAATTCCCCAGTTGCTGTACCCAATCGACGAGACCGGCAATCCATTCCACAATGCCTTTGTCGTCCGATAGCTGTGTCAGGCGGGCAATGTCCAGGTTAAGAATTCCGAATCGGTCAACCAGGTACGCCACGGAGTGGTCGAGAGTCTCCGACAGCCAGCTGGCCAATGCCAGAAACAGATTTCCGATGCCGAAAACCGACTGAAGCAAGGCTACTTCAACGGTATTAAGTATATTCGCCGATGCGTTCATCGGCTTATCTACTACTTGGTTATATCCTCCGAATACCGGATAATTTTCCTGAATGAATGTCCATAACCGGTGCTGAAAAGATGGGGCCGTGACAAACCAGCCGGCAGTTAATCCTGCAGCGGCGGCGGCCAATCCGGAGATTACAGCCAGAGATGCTTTCGGAATGTCGAAGCCGGCAGCGGCCACCATCGGCTCTAAATAGAACCCCCCGGAGATTACGACCGCCACAAGAACCAGCAGGCCGGTCAGCATCCAAGCCGAATGATGTGCTTCTATTTTTTGCATGGAGTCTCCTTTCCACAGAATGCCAAAAGCCCTGCCCATGTACACGGCTGTGAAAAAGGCTCCGGCAAGGGCTGCCGTGAAATACCATCCGGCGGGTTCACTCAGCAATCCCGCAGCAAGGATGGCATCTTTCGACCAGAATCCGACGAACGGGGGAATTCCGGCCAGTGCAAGGCCGGCCAGGGCAAACCCCGCAAAGCTCCATTTCATTTTTCTACCCAATCCTTGCAGTTGTTTATACTCGGTAGATCCGGCTTGATGCTGAAAGATACCGGCGCCCAGAAACAAGCTGCTTTTCATGAAAGCATGGGCCACCAGATGGGCAAGGGCCGCACCGGGAAACCCGGCACCTACGGCCAGTACCATGAATCCGAGCTGACTGGAGGTTGATGCAGCCAGCATGCGTTTGATGTCTTCAGAAAAGATGGCTGTAGCACCGGTCAGCAGGATAGTGAGGCCTCCAAGGCTGCCGATCCAGATCAGCGCTGCAGGTGAAAATAAAGGAAAAGCCTTGAGCAGAAGAATGATTCCCGCGGCTACCATAGTGGCTGAGTGCAGCAGAGCCGACACAGGTGTGGGGCCCGCCATGGCCGAAGAAAGCCAGCTTTGGAAAGGAACCTGGGCCGATTTGCCCATTACCGCTAGCAAAAGAGCCATTGCACCAAAGGTTGAAATAACTTGCAATGGTTCGGTTGAGATTTGGCTGGACCCACCGGTAAGGATAATGGCAAAGACGCCAATATACAGCCCGAGGTCGGCTACACGGTTCATAATAAAAGCTTTGTTGGCAGCATCGCTTGCTTCTTTTTTCCGGTACCAAGTTCCAATTAACAGGTAAGAAGCAAAACCCATAATTTCCCAGGCAATCACAAAAAGAATCCAGTCTCCGGACAACACGAGAAGCTGCATGGCCCCCAAAAACAGAGTAATTCCGGACCAGAATCTTAACCGGCCTTCCTGTTCCGCCATATACCCGATGGCGTAGATAAATATAAAGGTGGTGATCACAGAAACGACGGATGACAGGGTGGCCGTCATGGCTGTGGCATGCAGGCGAAAGGGCATCTCAGGCAGACCGGCAAACCGTAATTCAATTATTGTACCTTCCATCGTTGACAGATAAAGCAATATGGAACCGGTCACTGAAATAAGAGCTCCAACCGTTGCGATATATCCCATTTTTTTTCGCAGGATTAGAATAAGCAGGCTGGCTGCCAGAGGAGCTAATATGGTAAGTAGCAATGCCGTCATAGATATTATCCTTTTAGATCTGCTGATTCTTCCATTTCTACGGTACCGGAAGTGCGAAACCGCTGGGTAGCAATAGCAAAGCCCACCGCACCCTCCAGGGCCATAACCGTCATGGCAACCAGAACAAACATTTGAATGGAAAACGATTCGGGATGCAGGTACCGCCAAAAAGCAACCAGGTTGATCATGGCTGCCCCCAACATCAGTTCAATTCCCATCATAATCATCACCAAATTAGTTTGACTGAGTGCGCCATATAAACCAATTCCGAATAGTACCAATCCGATAGCCAGAGCCGTAAGCAGTAATTCCATAATTCTTCTAATTTCGTTTGTTTTTAACAGACAATGCAACAGCAATAGCCGCAATCATACCCGTAAGGATGGTAAAACCGGCCGTTTCAAAAATCATCATGGAGCGTTCCAAAATTTCGAGGCCCAGCAGGCGGTTTTGTTCATGAGGACCGGGAATGTTAACCGCTATCGGTCCCCAGTCTATAATCAATGTCGCTCCGCCTATCAGCAATGAAATAATCACGGCTCCCGTGATTGAAAGATTTTTTTGGTGCGACATGTCCATCTCTCCCAGCCCGCCGGGGTCCATCATGTACATCATCATAAAAATAGCCATGATGCTCATTTCGGTACCCATCATCATAATTTGAAGCACTCCTAAAAATTCGGCCTCCATCACCAGAAAGAGTCCGCCGATGGCTATCATGGAGGCCATAAGCGAAAGTGCAGAGCGTACCATGGAGCTGGTCATAAATACACGCCACCCGAACCAGATGGCCACAAGTCCGAGAACAATAAGAAGTAGTAATTGAATAGATATCATATTATTAATAGCCCCCCCACCAAAAATATGTTAAAAAGAGCCAGTGGGATGCCGAATTTCCAGTGATATTCCAGCAGATGATCCTGCCGGATGCGGGGCACAAATCGGCCAACGGCAAAGAATGAAGCGGCTACCAGCAATGTTTTTAGAAAAATCCAGACGTAACCGGGAAGCCACGGTCCCAGCCAACCTCCCATATATAATACGACTACTGCCACCGAAAGGGTAAGTATCAGGGCTAGTCGCCCCAGCCGAAACAGCAGTTTTCGAATCCCGGTAAAATCGGCCCATACTCCTCCTGCCAGTTCACTTTCGGCGGTGGGAAGATCAAAGGGTGGAAGAAAAGCTATGGCCATCGCCGAGAGGTAAAACAGAATAAATCCTATGGGTTGATACAATATATTCCAAAGCGATTGCTGTGACTCAATAATGTCGGGTAGGAACATGGATTCGGCACGCATAACCGTGGCCGTCAATACCATTACTACGGTCATAGAGTAAGCGATGAGTTGCGCCAGAGCACGCCATCCGCCAATCATGCCATAGACGCCATTAACACTCCAGCCCGCCATCAGCAGACATACCATAACGTACACCAGTGCCGCATTGATAAAAAGGGCTCCGGTTCCAAGATCAATCAATACCAGGCCTTCACCGAAGGGGAGAATGGAGATTGTTAACAGTATGACGGCGATAAAAAATACGGGAGCAGCTTCAAAAAAGATGGAATCGTGTTTCCGGGGTTTGATCTCTTCCTGAATGAATAATCGCAATAACGAGCGCACCGGACTTGACCATTGCATGGTGCCCGATAGCGACCAGCGCTCCAATACCGCCACAAAATATATACCGGCTAAAAAAAACAGGGTTATTAGTATGCCAATTATCATTGCATTCGTGCGTTACCGTTTAATAGTTTAATTCCTGCGGCAAAATATCCATCGAACTCACGGCTGTGAGTGCATCTGCCAGCTCCATCTGTTTTGTCATCGGGTTTACCAGTGCGGCCATTGCCGCTGAAGACGAGGCCAGCTTCAGGTGCGCCAGCTTGCCTTCATGGATATGAAATTTCAGTATAAGTTCTCCGCGCGGGCTCTCTATGGATGCCGAACCGTTACCCATACCTGTAGCGGGGATGCTGACGTCAGGAGAAGCTTCTTCTCCGGTGACTGTTTCCGCATGCGCTATAAACCGCAGGCTCTGTTCTATTTCTCCGAGCCGAACTAATAACCGGCTCCAGGCATTGTTTCCGTCAGTGGTAACTGGCTTCCACCCGCCCTCCCGGTAAACAGCTTCTTCTGTACGGAGATCTTTTGAGAATCCCGCTGCTCGTGTTACCGGACCTGAAAAGTCCTCCAGTTTGAGGTTCTGAGGCTCCGAAACCCTTTCGCCCGAATGATCGTGGCTTTCATGGCCCCCATGATGTTCATGATCTCCCGATTCGGGTTCATGTGCACTGTGTCCGCTCCTGGATTGATGGGATTTGCCGTGTTGGTGTTCCTCATGATGGTGCTCGTTGTCTCCGTGGTCATGCCCGGCGTGGTGGTCATGGCCCCCATGACTGTCGTGGTCGTGTTTGTGCCCGGTGTGGTCATGCCCTTCATGATTTTCATATTCCTCATGATCATGATCACCATAGTTGTGTCCGTGCGAACTATGATTTTCATGTTTATGCTCGGAATGATCGTGACCGTGGTTATGATCATGTCCTCTATGATCGCCGTGTCCATGTTGGTGTTCGGAGTGGTCGTGCCCGACGTGCCCTCCATGATTATGGTGGTGCCGGTGCTCTTCATCATGTTCGACAGGGCTGCCGGCAGCAGAAAGTTTGATCTTCAGATAAGGTATGTTTTTAATCCGGTCTGTGAATTTGAGCAGGGCCTTTTCATCACCGGTATTATTTCTGAATTTGTAAAAATGCCTTATGGCTTGATCACGCATCCAGTTGCTGCCCAGCAAGAGGGCAAAATCCGCCAGCCAGCTCAAATGACTCACAATTCGTTCCTTTTCCAGTGCCGCCGCCTCCACTGCTGTCAATCGAGCGCCTGCGGTGTTGCCGGAATAATTTTCCAGCGCCTTTTGAGCAAGCAGACGGTAGCTAACCGCCGCCATTGGGTTCATTTTTTCAAGAAAATCGGGCAATAATAAAGGATTATTTCGAACTGAAGTCGGCAGGCTTAACGGAGAAAAGTCACTTTCCGCTTTCGCCTCGGCAACGGTGTCCCCATCCAGTTTCATGGCGAGCCTCAGTCCGCCGGGTAGTCCCGGGTGAAAAGGCCCAAACTGTACGTCGCTCCATTCCATCGGCAGCCCGTCCGGGCTTAAAGGAAGGTCTTTAGTCATGGCGATCATCGACATGAAACCGGAACCATGACCGCTGTGATCATGCCCACCATGAGCATGGTTATGATTGTGTCCTGAATGATCATGTTGATGCCCGGCAGGGTCGTGCCCATGGTTATGATCGTTTCCATCATGTCCACCGTGATCTTGGTGATGGTCATGCTCGTGGCTATGATCTGCCTCGGATTCATGCGCACTGCGTCCACCCGCTTGTTGATGTGAGTCATCATGACAGTGTTCATCATGGTCGTGTTCTTTATGATGATCATGAGGATGCCTGCTCTCTCCATGTTTGTGCCCGGAGTGATCGTGGCTGCCATGACTGCCGTGGTCGTGCGCGGAGTGGTCATGCCCTTCATGTTCCTCATGATTATGATGCTCATGGTTGTGTGCTTGTGCATCATGATCCCCATGCTGATGGTCGTGAGGGTGATCATGTCCACTATGACTGCCGTGTTCATGTTTGTGCCCGTGGTTATGATCATGTCCCCCATGATCGCCGTGGCCGTGTTGGTGCGCAGAATGGTCGTGCCCTTCATGCCCCCCATGATCGCCGTGGCCGTGTTGGTGTGCAGAATGGTCGTGCCCTCCATGATCCCCATGCTGATGGTCGTGAGGGTGATCATGTCCACTATGACTGCCGTGATCATGTTTGTGACTGTGGTCATGATCATGTCCGCCATGATCGCCGTGACCGTGTTGGTGTGCAGAGTGGTCGTGTCCGCCGTGCTCTCCATGGTCGTGGTGATGATGCATATGCCCCTGGTCCTGTTCGGCTTCTTTAATTTTTTCCAACAACTGCTCCGGCTCAAAGGGTTGTGTATATTCTCTCCAGGCAGCGCTATTGAGGCATCCCCTGATTTCGCTAATAATTCCAGGAAGAAAATCCGGTTTCAGCTCCGTATGCACATCGGGAGGGTAAAGCGGTTCAATACGATCGGGGCCGGCCATCACCAGTACCCGCGGACGCGCCATTTGGGCATAGGTATAGGCAGCCCGCTCGGCCATCGCCCCACTCAGATTACCCATAACCAGCAGTACATCGGCTTCTTTTGGGGTTGCAACCAACTGTATGGTGTCCGGTAGAGCCTCCGTATGATAATATCGTAACAGGCTGGCGCCCGGGACCGGAAAGATGCGCAATTCTTTGGAAATCACTTTTGCAAGTTGCTTCCGTAAAAACGTCATCGATCCCTGTCTTGCTCCATATGTCATTTTTTCTTCCATAGTTGACTATTGACGTTCAAGCCCCAATTGCGTCCAGGTATATATCAATCCCAGGAAAAGAATCATCAGGAAGACCCCCATATCCAGCAAAGCTACGAGGCCGACTTCCTTATACACCACCGCCCAAGGATACATATAGGCCATTTCCATATCGAAAGCCAGAAAAAGAAGGGCATACCCGTAATAATGCACGTGGTATCGGAGCCATGCAGGTTTGGCCGCAAGGTTTCCACTTTCGGCCGGAATATTTTTACCCGGTTCAGATATCGTACTTCCCAGTGATTTTTTTATCAGGTAGAGCATCCATACCAAACCGGAAGTGGCAACCAACATGCCAAATAGAAGGAGATATTGTGTGAGTGGAGCCATGTAGTTTGAATTAATGATGCTTGATAACTAAACCTATCTTATACTTAAGGTAAATAGTTAGAAGGTGTTTAATGTATAAAAAGCTGCATCTCTTTTTAGCCCAAAGCAGCGCAATATATCGTTCATTCCAATTTTCTTTAAAAATCTATCAGCGGATACAGTCAAAAAAACATGATATTCTAAACAAGTGCAATTCCCAACATAGCAAAAGCCGGGGATGGTCATCCGGCTCTTGCTAACTGTAAAGATTAATATTTTACATTTTTGTTTATTGAGCCGTATATCCACCGTCTATGACCAGCTCGCTGCCGGTCATAAAGCCAGACTCTTCAGACGCCAAAAAGGCGATGCCGTTGGCAATATCTTCCGGCTGCCCAATATGGCCCATCGGGTGGAGGCTGTCGAGCTGACTGCGGAATTCCTCGGCGCTGATGTTCTTGCGCTCGGCCAGCTCGTCCACCAAAGGCGTATCAATAAAGCCGGGATGTACCGAGTTGATTCGGATATTGTCCTCGGCATACATCAAGGCATCGTTTTTCGTCATGAGACGAACCGCGCCCTTCGAAGCATGGTACGGAGGCAAATCCTTATTGCCGATAATGCCATAGATAGAAGATAGATTGATGATACTACCGCTCCCATTTTCTTTCATGTAGGGAATAACGTACTTGGTGCATAAAAACACCCCATCTACGTTAATCTTCATCACCTGTTCCCATTCCTCTTTGGTCACCTGATCGGTGGGCTTATCCACGCCGCTGATGCCGGCATTGTTTACCAGCCCATCGATAGCGCCAAAGGTTTCTTCTACCTCTGCGAATACCTCTTTGATCTGGCCTTCATCGGTAACATCCAGGTTCCAGTAGCGGGCGCTGCCCCCGGTCTCGTTGATTTCCTCCGCCAGTGCTTCGCCGGCCGAATCCTGAATGTCGGTAATGGCTACATTTGCTCCTTCTTTTGCTAATTTGCGGCAGGCGGCTCCGCCAATTCCCGATGCTCCACCGGTTACAATAATCGCTTTATCTTTGAGTCCATTCATAATATTCACCTTAATAGTTACTGTTGAAAATTTACTGTTATTGGCTCTCTGCTTATTGGAGTGCCAATTTTCTCACGGTTGCACAAACAAGTTATGAGTGCTGCCGTTACTTTCTTAAAAATAAGTATGACTCCTTAAATTGAGCTTAAATTGAGAAAGTAATTTCCAATTTTATTCATTCTATTTACTCATCATAATGAGAATATAATATGGCCTAATTTAATTTCTTGCGTGATTGAATTTGGACACTTTCAGTAACCCGTGGATCATGACAGGAGCGCCCATAGTATCTTCAATTGATAGTCCGTCCGCATACGGGATGATATGTTACAATGAGCCTCTTATCGGTTAGCATTGGATTTTAGGATAGTTGCATAGGCCGGCTGGCCACTTGTGGGATAACGTTTTTCGGCAAATTTGACTAAGTTCCGATCGAAAAAATCTTTGCAGGTCGAGGTGCAGAAGGTGAACATTTTTCCGTTTACGCTGCTGCGTGGCGCCTCCTCAGGTTCGCTAACTTCTCTGCCTGTGACTGCGCATTCTTTTGTTTCGTTTTTCATAATGTACTCCGTGTTTTTGGGTAGAAGTTAGAAGATGGCAGCCCCGACCTATTAAAGGAATGATCAGGGAGTAATCATATGGCCGGACCGTCTATCATGGTTGATATTTGTTCGAATGCTTTTTCATTCATTACTATCGTTTGTCTATCAACGGGAGTTTTGTTGGTTTTGAACGCTGATGGTTAAATGTGTTACATGTTCAATGTAGTATGTTCATTAGCCATGGATTTCTCCGTTACAGGTTAATATTGAGTTCCATAAAATTCACCTTTTAGCGATTTAATTATCTTTCCGGCTCATCTTCTAACACTTCATACTCTGCCTCAGGAATGGCTGCGATATCGGGATCTATATTGTGTCGCTGATCCCTTTTGTCATACGGTGTCCGGTTATGACCGCCACCACCGCAACCCATGCCGCCCCCGTGCGTTCCACGCCCGCGATGCATAAAGAACATGAAGGCAGTGATCAAAATGAACCAAAGTAGTGTTGACATGGCTGAATCCGTTTCAATTTAATTTGTGTAATCAGGTTATTTAAATGGATTATTGGGTTTCAAGCTTCAACTTTTTGTACCGGCGCCATTTTGTAAAATAGAGCCAGAGAGCCGGCACAATCACCAGCAGGCTGATGATCTGCGAGGTGGAGATCAACCCATCCAAATAAACCCCACGGGGGTCGTTTCTGAAGATCTCCACAAAGGAGCGTACCAGTGCATACAGCATGATGAACGCCAGAAACAACTCTCCCTTGAAGCGCTGATGCTTTTTCCACCATATCAAAATGCCAAACACCATCAGGAGTATCAGTGTGGAATAGATTTGGGTGGGGTGCAGTGGGATACCCGTTGGGGCCATCGACATTGAATCGGTAAAGGTGACCGACCAGGGCAGATTAGTCGGTTTACCATAACTGTCTCCCGAAAAGAAGCAGCCTAACCGGCCAAAGGCGATGCCCAGCGCCAGGCCAGGCGCCGCCATATCGCTGATTTGCCATAAGTCCAGATTATGTTTGCGAACATACCAAATCCCGGCTCCAAGTCCGAACAGGAAGCCTCCGTAGAAGGTAAAGCCCCCGTTCCAGAGCATCAGTATTTTCATTGGATTTTCCAAGTACCACTGCAGGCTGCCGTCAAACAGGATGGAGAACAACCGCGCACCGATAATGGCCCAAAGAACAATGGCCACCGACAGGTCCATAATTTTCTGCGGATCAATCTGGTTCTTTTTGGCCTGTTGGTAGAGCCACCAAATACCAATGAGAATACCGCCTGTGTGAAACAGGCTGACTGTGTGTATGGTAATGGGTCCGAGTTCAAAAAGTACAGGTAACATAGTATCTAATTTTTAGGTTTCGTAGTCAGCACTCCACTTCGGCGTAGGCATGTTCACCATGCTTGCACCATACGCACGAGCAGTCTTCGTGCATACACTGTTTGTCTTCCAGTCGTGTTTTAAAGGCTCGCTTGGCCACCGGTAGTATGACCTTCTTGTACCAGCTTGGGTTATACTGGCTACGTAGTATGGGAATGATATCGTCCTTATCTATTAGCCGGTCCAGCATGATTGTATAGCCAAGGTCTTCCAACCGGGTAAACAACCAGCGGTTGGCCAGGGAGGTTTCCATCTTCGGGATGATATGTTCTTTGCACAAATCCGGGTAAGAAAGATCTTCTATGATACTTTGGGCTGCCAGGTATCCCGAATGCATGGCATAACGCATGCCGAAGCCGAATAACAAATCCTGGAAGCCTGCACTTTCGCCCACGTAGTAGATCCGGTGATCTTTCATGAGCGGACGATCCAGGAAGAAATTCACATACCCGCCGAATCCCTGGGAGTCGAGGATATCGATATCTACGTATTTCTGCATGCGTTCGAGGGCCGCATCAAAATATTCAAATGAATCTTTAAATTTCTCAAACAAACAGGTGGCGAAGGTAGCCCTTCCCTCATTGACCAACAGGTAGGCGTAGCCCTGCGGGGCAATCTCATCATCCAGGAAAGCCGCGTAATAGTTTTCATGAGTGGTTTTGAACACCATACCCCGGGCCACTGCGTCTGCCGCTTTGGGCCCTGTACTGATGATCACTTTACCGGACGGGGCGTGGGTCATGCGCCGCCCCCACTCAAACTGCACGCCCGTCTGTAGCGCCTGCCGTTTGAGTCCCTGGTCCAGGCTCCATTCGCTGGTGCCTCGTTCCACCAGGTAGAAGAGCGGGCGGGACATATTAAAATTGTACTTTTCCCCGGAGGGATTAAAGAAGTCGCCGTCGGCGTACGGTTCAAGGCGGAAATTCGTTTCAAGATCGACGGTCTCCAGAAATTCGTGAGCGTCTTCTTCGGTCGACCAGTTTTCGATGCCCTGGTAATCACCGTTGAATCGATGTCCCACATCCCGGTTCATCTCGTAAACGGTTACGGGATATCCGGCTTTTGCCAGGGTGATGGCGGCCACCAGCCCGGCGGGACCGGCGCCGATGACGTGTATATGTTCATTACTCATGGCAGCGCTTTTTTTATTTAAGGTTTAAATGCGCCCGGCCGGTTCAGGGCCGGACGCATGAGAATGTTAGGGATGGTGTATGAGTAAATTAGTATTTAATGGCAGCACCCCTGGGTAGGGCCGCCGTTTATATATTTGTTCGGATCCTCCAGAAACGTATCCTGGCAAGAAGGACAGCAGAAATAGAGCGTCTTGCCTTTATACTCCATGTTGGGAGCCGTGGCAAGGTCGTCGATCTGCATACCACTTACCGGACAGGTTTCATGATGGGCCATAATCGCCTCCTATCGTTTAAAGTTAGTGTTAAGTATGGTTGCATAAGCCGGCTGGCCGGTTGCCGGATAACGCACTTCGGCAAACTTGACCAGGTCGCGGTCAAAAATTTCTTTGCAGGTAGAGCAGCAGAATACAAACGAGACCTCGTTAACTTTACTGTGCTGAGCGTGGGCAGGGTCGCTTACTTCTCTGCCCGTGACAGCACATTCTTCGCTTCTATGTTTCATAGCAGGATGTATTTTTTTGGATGATATATCCGCCGGATAGCACTATTCTCCATCCGGCGGATGGTTCAAACGAATTGTTTGTTCAGTGATGGTGGTGCCCGTGATGGCCATAGTTGCCTCCGGCATATTCAGCCGGATTTTCATCAAATGACTCTTTGCAGTTTTCACAGCAGAAGTAATAAGTAGTACCTTTATACTCACTGCTGGGTGCGGTTGAGATGTCTTCGATTTCGTGGCCCATTACGGGGCAGGTGATTGTGTTGCTCATGGTATCCTCCATGTTAGGTTGCGGTTAAAAATGGACGCCCGGCCCGGGGTTGCGGAGTAATCGTGCAGAGAGGCCAGTGCGCCCATTAGGGGTTGAGATTTTTTCGAATGATTTTTCATATCTGTTTTGCACGTTTGTTGGAAAGTATTTCATTATTCTACGATCAATTTGCCGCGAAGCATTCCCATTGCGCATTGAAATTCGTATTCGCCAGGGTTCTCCGGGGTAAACTCAACCGGGATTGTTTTATGTGGAGTTAGCGTAGCCTGTTTAGCAAAATCAGGAAATATAACCTGTTCTGAACAGGCGGCTGTTTCTTCGCGCAGGAAATTAAGTCTAACCGGCTTTCCGGCTTCAACGACTATAATATTTGGGCTGTAGCCTCCTTTTACTTTAATCAACGCTTCCTGAATACCGCTTGCACCGCTTTTAATGTGTGTACCTTCCGATCCGGAAAGCCAGAAATACCACACAACAAGCGCAATCAACAGAGTGCCTCCAATTAGTACAATTAGTTCATCGGGTGTCATAACAATCTCCTTTCAGTGGTTTAACTTTTAGTTGTAAATTTGGGTTGGAATTTACGCAGCCGGTTGGCATTGGTAACTACCGTTACAGAGCTGAAAGCCATCGCTGCTGCTGCGATTAATGGTGAGAGCAAGAGACCGAAAAACGGGTAAAATACTCCTGCGGCAATTGGAAGGCCGGCTGTATTGTAAGCAAAGGCTCCAAACAGGTTCTGCCGGATGTTTTTCATGGTTGCCTTCGACAGCTGGATGGCAAGGACCACGCCTTTCAGGCTGCCCTTGATCAGGGTGATATCGGAAGCTTCGATCGCCACGTCAGTGCCGGTTCCAATAGCCAGACCAATATCAGCTTGCGCCAGTGCAGGGGCATCGTTAATGCCGTCGCCCACCATGGCTACACGCTTGCCTTCGTTTTGCAGTTTCTGAACGTTCATAGCCTTGTCTTCGGGCAGTACCTCGGCCATCACGCGATCCACGCCTACCTGCCGGGCAATGGCATCGGCCGTGCGTCGGTTGTCGCCGGTAATCATGACGACCTCCAGTCCCATCTTCTTGAGCTGGGCGATGGCCGCTTTGGAATCCGGTTTAACGGTATCAGCCACGGCCACTATTCCTGCTGCCTGGCCTTCAACGGCCACAAACATCGGGGTTTTACCGTCGTCGGCCAAGGCAATACTTTCATCTTGCAGGCTGCCGGTATCGATGTTATTGTCAAGCATCATCTTGATATTACCGAGCAGCACTCTGTGGCCGTCCACTTCGGCTTCAACACCGTGGCCGGGTACGGCGTTAAAGTTTTGGGGATCAAAAAGTGTAAGCTCTTGTTCTTCGGCTCCCAGGATGATGGCTTCTCCCAGTGGGTGTTCCGAAGCTCGTTCTACACTGGCGCTCCATGTTAGTACCTCCTCTTCTTTGAAATCATTTACGGTAACCACGTCGGTAAGCGATGGCTGTCCCTCAGTGATTGTTCCCGTCTTGTCAAGAACGATAGTATCAAGTTTTTGAGCGGTTTCCAGGGCTTCACCACTGCGGATCAAAATACCGTTTTCTGCTCCTTTGCCTACTCCAACCATAAGTGAGATGGGAGTCGCCAAGCCAAGGGCACATGGGCAGGCTATGATTAGAACCGTTACGGCTACCACCAGCGCGTAAATTAGTGCTGGAGCCGGACCGACAATATACCAGATCATAAAAGCAGCAATTGCCAGGATAATAACCGCAGGAACAAAATACCCAGAGACCTTGTCGACCACTCGCTGAATAGGTGGTTTGGAGCTTTGGGCTTCCTCGACCATCTGAACAATCTGTGCCAGGGCGGTGTCTTTACCTACCTTTGTTGCTTTGAATTTAAAAGAACCGGTCTTATTGATTGTAGCGCCGATCACTTCATCACCTTTATGCTTTTCAACCGGAATGGATTCTCCGGTGATCATCGATTCATCAACGGCTGATGAGCCATCGACAATCTCGCCGTCAACCGGGATCTTTTCTCCGGGACGTACCACTATAATATCGTCCAGCACCACTTCCTCAACAGGTATATCTTGTTCTTTTCCGTTGCGTACAACACGAGCCGTTTTTGCCTGTAGCCCCATTAGTTTTTTAATTGCTTCTGAACTGCGTCCTTTTGCTTTAATTTCTAAAGCCAGCCCTAAGTTTACTAAGGCTACAACCACAGCTGTTACATCATAAAAGACTTCTGCCAATGCTTCAGTGGGAAAAATTTCCGGAAACAATACAGCCACTGTAGAATAGAGCCAGGCTGCCGTGATGCCCACCGCGATCAGGGTATGCATATTGGCCGAACGGTTTTTAAACGCGGCCCAGGCGCCAGTGTAAAAATGTGATCCGGCCCAGAACATGACTGGTAGTGTTACCACGCCCATAGAAAACCAGATCCAGTATAACAGGTCGGTACCTCTCTGGAATTGTTCAGGCAATCCCAGAAAATCAGGATAACTAAAAACCATTACGGGAATAGATATTACAGCTGAAAAAATGAATTTGCGCATCAAGGAATTATATTCTCTTTTACGTGCACGTTCATTCTCATCAACCGGATCATGATCTCCTTTTTCATTCGAATTAGGTGTTTGTTTCCTGGAATCATCACCTTCCTGGAAATTTTCAGAAACTTGGTATCCGAGTCGTTCAATAATTTGTTTTACTAAGGGATAATCAACTTTTGATGGAAGATATTTTACCAAGGCTGATTCTGTTCCGAGATCGATACTTGCTTGAAGTACTCCTGCTGTCCCTTCCAGTTCTTTCTCGATTTGGGTGACACATGAGTTGCAATGCATCCCGGAAATATGAAGTCTCAGTTTGGCATATCCGGTTTTATAACCAGCCTTTTTTATCGTATCGATAATTCTTGTCAATGACATCTCGGCTCGATTAAACTCTACATAGGCGTTTTCGGTTGCACCATTTACAACCGCTTTATTTATCCCTTGCAATTTTTTGAGTTCTTTTTCAATAGTTTCTGCACAGGAAGCACAATGCATATCAATGATGGGCAATTGAATTTTTTCCATACCACTTGATGTTATTTGATAGGTCGCTGAAGAATCCTGTTGACTTGAAATGTACTTCTCTGGATTCTTATCAAACTCTGATTTGCAATTTTGGGAGCAGAAGAAAAAATGTTCGCCCTCATAGGTACTTTGATAGGGAGAGGAATTGTCAACTTCCATTCCGCAAACGATGTCTTTAGCCATGACTTGCTCCGTTTAAAGTTATAATGAATGTTATTCATCAGGTATAATTTCAAGTTTCTACCTAATGATAATGCAACATTCCTTAAAGCAAGCTTAAATCAGGTTGACAATTCTCAAAATAGTTTAACATCAAGTGATTTTTTTGGTTAAGAGCCTAATCCTAAATCACATGAGGTTTTCGAATTAGGGAAAAAAGTGTAGTGAAAAAGTATAAAGTTCCACCTAACATAAGGGCTGAAGTAAATCCCCATTCAATACCGATGATCATAGCTAACACAGCTCCGGCGACCGAAGCCAAACCATTAGAACCCCACATTGCAGCGGTAAATTCTTCCAGACCGTGCTGTTTCATGAGTCTAAGTGCCAGGGGGAAAGGAAACCCCATGGCAATCCCGAACAGGCCGGTTAACAGTCCGGCCCGAAATGGACCAGCAACAGTCGATGCCATCAGCTCGTCAAGCAAATAGGTATAGGCCAGGCTGAATATGAAGACTGCCAAGGTGCTGATGACTAAAGCGGCTGAAAGATTTTTGATGATCCGGGCGCTGATCAAACTACCGATACCTACTCCCAGCAACAACGAAAAGAGCAGCATCGAAGTGGCTGAGACCGGGTTGCTAAGGTACAGGCTAAGTTTTTGAAATAGAGAGACCTCCAACATCATAAAACCAGCCCCAAGCAACACAAATACCAAGAGGAACCTTTTCAATTCAGAGTGTCGGGCAAAGGGTCTAATAAAACTCGTCCGTACCTTTGCCGGTTGTTTCTTTACCGACAGTGGAAATATTAAAACAACGATCCCCAGCACTATTAAACCGTAAAACTGAGGAAAGGGGGCGGGGAGATTTTTATCGAAGTTATAGAAGAAAGGACTGTCATCATAAACCGGAGATATATTCAATGGAAAATTTTTGGCAACTTCTTCCATAGTCATTGTGCCTTCGGAAACAGTGTACATGGTTTCATCAAACATACTCCAGGTTATGGTAGAAGATGAATCATCTGGCACAGGTAATACATAGGAAGCTTGTTCCTGAAATGGAACAAAATATTCTCCTTGATCATAACCTAACTCATGCAATGCCGCATGCCTGGTTTGCATATCTTTTCCTTCAAATGGCTTCTTTTTAACAACCAGTGCCGGCATATTATGCTTCGAAACAACATAAAGGTAGTTCATGGCCTGTTGATTGGATATCCCCTGTTGTTCAAAAGCGGTTAATGCTAAAGAAAGCAGTTTATAAAGTTCCGCATTCCCATGGGTAACAAATATAATGCGCCCTTCGGGCGTCAGCCTGTCTAGGTAATCGCCGAAGGCTTCCACTGTAAATAAATAGTTTTCGGTAAGAGCATATCCGCTGATACTTCGGCTGCTTTTAGTGACCGGCAAGGCTAGCATGATAAGGTCGTATTGTTCAACTGAGTTGCGAATAAAGTTACGCCCTTCTTCAACGATCACTTTCAGATTAGGCAGCCGCGTATATAATCCTCCATTAAAATCTTCGTAATCTTTAACTATTTGAACAAGATCGGGATTGACTTCAACGGCCGTTATAGATTTCACCCCTCCGAATAACGCAACTAATACATCGCGCCCGCCACCGGGCCCAATTATAAGAGCGCTGTCTTTTTCACTGTCCTTTAAAAAATAAAACGGGAAAAACTGACCAAAATTGGAGGTCAGGTCGCTTCTAAGTGTTGAATCCTTCAGTAGGGCCTGGAAACTAAACATAGAAGTACCGGCTGCTCCGTCAATATAAATCATTTTTTTATGGGGTTGTTGGTTGCTTTCAACGAGGGTAGTTTGTCCAAAAGCGCTCCAACGTGTTTCTACAATACGTCCATCATTGGAATCTTCGTACAATAGGCGATTAATATCTTTGTGCTGATCAGTCTTAATAGGCAGGATTTCCTTTGGTACCAGCCATATACCTCCCGCAACAAAGAAAATTGCCACCATGGAAAGGATAATAGTTGATATCCTTGCTGGAACCGTAACGGTCAGAAGTAAACCGGCAAGTAGCGCTATCCCTGTAACAATAAACGCTACTGCCGGTGCCGGCACAATATTGAGTAGAGGTACAGCGAAAAGAGCCGCCATTGCTCCACCGAGGATATCAAAGCCGTAAAGCAGTGAACTTCGCTCCGGGGCTTGCTGGAAAAAGGAGGCAATGGTCATTCCGAAAAAAAGGAAAGGAACAATGGGCAGAAACAGCAGGCCCCAGGTAACTACAGCTGCCCATGAAGCAGAAGTAACCTGCGTAAAATAAAGGATGAGCGCCGTAGTAAAACCGAGAATCAGAGCTGTGATTATAGCCATCAAATAGGTATCCGATGAAGGCCAAATTCTTCTCACCTTTTGTAGCAGAAGGCCACCCATGCCTAATCCCAGCATAGCCAGAGAGAGTATAGCAAACACGTAGTGGTAGCTCAGGATAACGGAAAAGATGCGGGACAGTACGATCTCGTACAAAATCATACTAAAGGAGACGAGCGCCAGAGAAATCAGGATAAGTACCTGTTTGCCTCGTTTAGAGGAATACTTTGTCATCGCTGATTTATCAGGCATGATGTCGATTCGTTTTGAATTTCCTTCATCTTTTTGATACGTCTCAACAGATTGGGAGCCGGATTGAATACCCGGCCCCCTCGAATGCTGTTAGTTATGTATCACGCGGCGGTGGTTCCCCATCGCTTATAGAAAAAATTATAGATTGGAACATAGACCAACCCGAAATAAGCGCCCCAGGCAAAACTCTCAACTAACCCCAGAAAAAAGCTGCCGGTGGAAATCCATTCAAAGGCGGGTAATACAATTTCAAGGAACTGGTGCATATGAATACTCTCGGGCGTAACAAGCCCGTAAATAACGCATAAGATGAAACTGAACGATGTAAACGTTCCTGCCGCCCAGCTTACGATTTTGATATTAAGCATAATAAAGCCTCTTTTTGTTTAGTTAATAATGCTGTTTGTCTTTATGAGATTAAAAACATTAGAATAATTTTCCTTCAAGTGTAATTTTCATATTTCGATTTTGAACTGATCCAGATCACCAATGAACCCAAAATACCTGCTACAGTAGATGTAAACAGTATGCTCAGTTTGGCCACAAATTTAAGCTCTTCATTTTGAAATGCGAGGTCGGTCACAAAAAATGACATCGTGAACCCGATACCTGCCAACAAAGCCACCCCACAAATTTGTCCCCAGGTAATATTCTCTCCAAGCTCGGCTATTTTCAATTTTAACAATATCCAGGCTGCTCCTGTGATACCAATAAATTTTCCGGCAATCAGCCCGAAAGCAATTCCAAGGCTTATGTCCTGGCTCAGGATATTGGGAATATCTCCGTGAATGTGAATTCCTGCATTTACCAGAGCGAATATCGGCAAAATAAAAAAGCCGACTACAGGGGATAATCCATGCTCAATCTTTTGTAAGGGAGTTGTGGCATCATTGGTTTTACTTTTTATTTCTTCCAAAATTTCCAACTGCCGTTCTGATACAAAACTTCCTTGTATCGGCTGGGCATCCAGAAAACGTTGATGAAGTTTATTTAAATCCTTTAGATACTGTTTTTCACTGATTTTAACCCTGCCCGGTATAGCAAATGCGATAAGTATTCCCGCTACCGTAGGGTGAACACCAGAAAAGAAAAAAGCCAACCAAACTCCGGCAATGCCTAAGAGAGCATAAAACCAGGTATTTCTGACGCCCAAATAGTTGCCCCCCAATAGTACAAGGAAGAACAGAAAGCCATGAAACAAATCCATACCTGAAATTCCAGAGCTATAGAATACTGCTATTACTAATACGGCCCCTAAGTCATCCACAATTGCAAGAGCAACTAAAAAAACCTTTAACGCAATTGGTACCCGGTTTCCAAAAAGCGAAAGGATACCTAACGCAAATGCAATATCGGTAGCCATGGGTATACCCCAACCACTCTGACTGACAGTCCCATAATTAAATAACATGTAGAACAAAGCAGGTACCAGCATTCCACCTATGGCTGCTCCTATAGGGAGAATAGCCTTTCGGGGATCAGAGAGCTTCCCTCCAAGGAGTTCGCGCTTTAACTCCAGTCCCACAAAGAGGAAGAACACGGCCATCAGTCCATCATTGACCCAATGAACCAAGGACTCTGATAAAACAAACTCATTTATTTGGAGGGTAATCTCTGTTTGTATGAATCTTGTATAGTATTCATTAAAGGGTGAATTTGCCCATATCATTGCGATAATCACTGCTAATAATATTGCAATTCCCACCCCGGCCTGACTTCTGCTCTTCAGGGATTCAAAAAATATTACCAGCGGATTTCGTTTTAACAGTTCCATCTTCAAACCAGTTCTGGTTAATGATGCCGGTGTTTCTGATTCTCGTCTTCAGGATGGTTGTGACCTTCGTGCGAACCGGAGTCGTGTTTGTGTCCGTGACCTCCGTTCTGTTTGCCGTGTCCACCATGTCCGCCATGTCCGCCATGCCCGTGGCCGAACAGGTGCATAGCAACAAACAAAATGGTAATTATTATAAGAAACCAGTTTTCAGCTATCCATTCCATAATATTTATCTTACAGGTTGTTTGTTGTTACCCCGTATGTTCATACGGGGTGTTGGTTTACATTTTTTTGTTGTATCGAACTGTTTTTCAAATTCCAGCAAATCTTTTTTCAACTCTTCAAAATCTTCCCGATTTATCTCACCCCGGGCATAACATCGACAAAAATATTCCAGGTTTTCTTTAACCGGCTCGGCTCGGTTACGTCTCCGCAACAAGGTTGTTATGAAGACAACTGCTGCAAAAATTACCACAAGGAGCCAAACATAAAGGGGTATGTTCCAGATGTCTTCAAACCACATAAGTACCTCCTTTGGGGTTTAACAAACATTAGTTTTTGTTCTATAGAAAAGTGTATCAGTCCTTTTCTATAGATATATTAACATATGGAGGCTTAAAACAAGCTTAAATATGGAGAAGAATTTTGGCTAATTAATTTTTTATCAATTCTAGTTCAGTACATAAGAGTAGCCTGAGAAGGGCTAACTACTCAAAAGATTTTATCATGTGTATCGGAACGGTGAAGACTATAATCGTAAAAACCAAATACGGTAGATGGATATTCACAGAGTACAAACCAGCACCAAGGAATGAACCAATGGTCAGACCCAAGCTACTGTAAGAAGCTAGCAACCCCATGCATTTACCTATATTATTATTAGTACTTATTTTGCTGGTTAAAGATGCAAGTGTTGGTGTGACTAGAGCTATGCCTAAAGCCATATAGGAAACCAATAAAATTATCATCGTGAATGTATCTACAAGCATCAAAAGAAAAAGAGAGAGCCCAACAAAAAGAAAGCCTATTAAAAGTATTCTTTTTTCGCCCCACCGATCTAAGAGAGGGCCGGTAAGACCAATCTGACTTAGGCTCATACCAAGTCCGCAGGCCATAAATATGTATCCCATTTCCAGTACGCTGTATCCTAATGTCTGTTGTGCATGAAGGGCAAAAGTACTTTCAAACATGGAAAGGGCTCCCTGTATTACCAACGCATAAAGTAAAAAGGGAATCATTTTTGCTTTTGTTAGGGCCCAATCCGCTATTTTTGTTTCTTTATGGACTTCATATCTCATAGTCATTCGTTTATTGGGAAGCCATAGAAGTACGGTTGCAAAAGCAAATATGGCCATGAAACCGGCGATCATGAATGCCACCGTATAGGGATTAGCCGTCAACAGCTTCCATGACCATTCGCTGAACCAGTCAATTCCCAAAAAGAAAGAACTCAACACCGGCCCAAAAATAACACCAAGACTTGCCGCCCCACCTGTCCAGGCAAGTGCTTTGCCCCGATAGTTCGAATCGCTCAGATCCGTGACCCAAGAGTTGACCGTTGGAAGTACGGAAGCTGAAAATATACCGCCCACAATCCGGAGTATATATAAAAACATCAGGTCAATCGTCCATCCGAATAAGATCAATGAAAGAGCATATCCCATCATTCCCGCCGCCAAAACAGGGCGGCGGCCGATACGATCAGACAAACGTCCCCAAAGCGGGGCCGTTAAAAACTGCATCAACGGAAAAATTCCGGTCATTAATCCCACATGAAGAGCCGGTGAAAAATTCAGGAACCCATTAGATTTAGCCGATTGTTCCACCAGGAAGGGAAGTATGGGTAGCGTGAGGCCGTAGCCGATCATCACAAGGAACAGGCACACAAGCAGAATACCGATCTCTTTTTTCTTCATCCAACCGGAGTTTATTTTACTATAGTTATTTCTGACAATTATATAACCGTCATCCTTAAGAGAAGCTTAAAAGGGCTAAAATAGTATCAATAAGTAAGAAATATTTTTTAATGGCTTGTTTTATACTTCTGTTTTAAATGAGTTATCTGACGATTAAAAAAAATGCAGACGATTTAAGGTTTATTTAAGGCTTCTTCGTCTATTTTTTAGTGGTTATGCTAATGTGTATTCACCTAAAATGTGGAGAATATTTATGAATAACGGCAGGTATATAATATATATAAAAAACATGGTCTGCCCTCAGTGCATACTTGTAGTGAGGCAATCGCTGGTACAATTGGGGTGCACCGTACATGATGTTGAATTGGGACACGCAGTAATCAATAAGCCATCTGATACTATTATTCAACAAATAAAAGAACAGCTGAAAAAATATGGTTTTGATCTGCTGATCTCTGAAAAAGCTCAGATGGTTGAAAAAGTAAAGACATTACTCATTCGGTTACTTTACTTTAATACAACCATAAAATGGATTGATTCTTATTCTGAATACCTGGAGTTATTCATGCAGGTTGAATACGACAAACTGGACAAGCAATTTTTATCCGAAAGCGGGTGCTCCATCCAAAGATATTTCGACACCCTGCGGTTTGAGCGGGCTAAAGAATTGATTTCTTACAAAAACCTTTCTCTTCGATGCATCGCTGAACAATTGGGATATGGTAGTTATGAAGAATTATCTCTTGATTTTGAACAACGACTAAAAATGGATATCAAAAGCTACAACGATTCGGATAGCAACTACAGGCAGTCTCTTGATAAAATCATCTAAGCTTAATATGAATTTATTTTACTTCCATTTTTCAGCTGTTGCCATAGCTGTATTAAATTCTAAGGTTTGGGATAATAAGAACTTTGTTGGATCATTTTGAACTGGGGAAATATGCGACTTGTTCAATGGCTGTGATAAGTTCAAAGATTTGATTTCTGGTCTTTATAGTTGCCAAGCGGGTTTTAGCTACATTTGTAAAGAGACGCGTTACTTAGAACTGGATTGTTATTTGTGAATTTGTGAAGTATAACAACCTTAAACCTTTTGGTTTGGCGACGAGCCATAGAGTAAGTTATCAATACCATTCTCCCACGCACTCTGCTTGAGCAATTTTGTGATTGTTACATAAGCCGGTTTTTTAAAATAAGCACCATTAATTTCAAGTAAAGGCAAGGGTAACGGTGATCCTATTATTGACGATAATTTTTCGAACTTTGGTTTATCAAATCTTAAGTCAACATATTTAAATGAGATATTATTTTCCGTCAGAGCATTAGCTAGTTTACGAAGATAGCTGCACCAGCCTTCACAATAAATTGTAAGTGTTGGGCTCTTTTTAGTTTGTTTTTTCTTGATCATATCGTTCGTCTTTATCAGGTTGAAATTTTTTTGAAATACATTATATCATTTAGGATGGTTATTTTGAGTAGTTGAAGTTCCTTTAATAAACTGTTTCCACTTACCTTTTATAGGTAAGAAGGCCGGAACGCTCTGCTTGTATTCAAGATATTCTTCCCCGAATTCTTCGATTACTTTCTGCTCTTCCCTGCGGGCCAGCAGCACATAAGCGATAACGATAACCGGAAACAGACCTACAGAGAATAGGGTGGGCCAGTGAATGACCCCCTCTCCAAAAAGCGCGATAAACAGCCCCGTGTATTGCGGATGCCGTACAAAACTATATAAACCGTCCGTTGCAAGTTTGTTTTCCTGTTTGGCATGATAAAGCTGCCTCCAGCCCTGAATAAAGATGCCAAACCCGATAAAAAGAAGGGCGTATCCCAGCAACATCGAAATCATCATGCCGGTCGGTCCAATACCTAATAAGGTAGACCATAGATTAGCATCTAAATTGCCACTATCCAGGCCCAAAAACCTTACCATAAGATAAATAGTAAGCGGAAAACCGTACATCTCTGCATACAGTGCGATGATGAAACCCTGAATCAGCCCGGCACCCACCCATTCCCGCCAGGTTTTTGGAGCCATATATTTATACAAAAGCCAGGAGGCGATTACAATAACAAATAATGCAATGATCCAGGCACCGGAGTGTTCAATTCCTCTTTCCATCTTACAATTCCTCTTATTCTGATGTTATGTTGATTGATTAAATAAACCGTTGTCTGATACCCAGGGAACGGTTGGTTTTTTTAATTGATTTTGCAGGATCAGATTCTATGCCGGTTAGTGCTCGAATGGCATCGATTGTTTCGGGAATTACAATTGCTTGATTGTCCACCAAATAGGCGTAGTACAGCTCGTCCCCTTCTACTTTGAGCATATCTTTCCAGATGGCTACTTCGTACATATCGCCGTGCGGACGGCCCAGATCCAGCATTAATTCCTTTACCGCATTGTTGGCCGAAAGATCATCACTCATGTTGATAAAGGCGGTTCTTGTTGAACTTCCAAATGCCTCCAGAACTTCATCTTTGGATGCTTCTTTGGTCAATTGAACCGTCCAGTAGTGCAGGTGGCTCAGAGTTTGGGGTACTTTAACGGCTGCGGTTACCACATCCAGATTCGGGTCTACACTTTGGGCATCCGGTCCTTGATGGCTGGGTATTTCAGGTTCGGGGACCAAGGTATTCATGATTCCATTCTTATGACTCTCCCACGGGTCGGTGGCCCTTCGCAGGAGGGTACCCCGCGCTTTGTTGAGCAAACCGGCCCGTTTTAAGGCACTCAGCGTTCGCACAATTGAAGTGGTATTGCAGGACACCACCCGAGTTGCGTCTCTTCCTATTGCCAAGGTGTAGTTGTTTTCTGCGCTGAACGAATGCCCGGTGGTCTCGTGTTTTTCCCCACCCTGCACGATAAATTTCACTCCTGCCTGTCTGTATTTTTCAGCATTTTGGGCCCCGAATTTTTTTGGGGCGCAATCAACTACTACATCAGCGGCATCCAGTAGATCATTAAGATCTCCTGCAACTTCGATTTTCTGGTTTACCATTGCCCTGTGGCCTTCTTCAGTGTTTGCAAATACGGCATATTTTTGGGCGGCTGTCTTTATTCTCCAGTCAGCAGCTACATCACCGATGCCGACCAACTCCATATCTTTTTGCAGAGCTACTGCCTCTGCCACTCGTTTACCGATGACTCCATATCCATTAACGGCTACATTTATCTTTTTCATAGTATTATTCTTTTTAGGCTATTTACTCTGTTTTAATACCTGTTTACGCTCTTCAAACTCCTCCCGTTCTATCTCGCCCCGAGCGAATCGTTTTTTTAGAATATCCAGTGCATCTTCTTCTGGCTCTATTCGGGATCGGTAGGGAATGACATCGAATACCACCAGCAAGATAATGGCGGTAATAATAAGCCACCAGATCCAGTGCATGCCTATAAAATGATGATCGTAAAACATGATACCACCAATATATTTGTTAACAATTAAAGTAGACTGCACAATCACTAATTAAATGCAGCACGTTACTGCAAGCAAGATACGGAAGGAGGCTTAAATCAAGCTTAAATTAAGAACAGATTTAGAATGCTATGCAGGGTTATTTTAATTGCAATTATTTTAATTGAATAATGTCAAAAGCTCTTCCAATTCAGTACCCACGTGGTGTTGTTTTACCACCTTTTCAAAGGGCGTCATGCTCAGAGAATTATTTACAATTCCGGCTATTACATTTTTACTTAAATATCTTCTTCATCCATTCCCATATGCATTTTTCCTTCCTTGTCCGTATGGGATATCATAAAAAGACGTTCGGCTATAATGATGAGCGTTATTCCAATCAGCGCTACAATCAGAACGAAGGGGTCATCCAGGTACTTGAGATAAATAAATGCAGCAAGTATGACGGCGTCCATTACTAAGGCAATTAAAGGAATAGCAGGATTAAAGCTAATTTCTTTTCTGAGATGTCGCAGCAGCCCCCAGTGTATGGCCATATCCATGATCAGATAAAAAATAGCCCCAATGGAAGCAATTCGAGTCAGATTAAATAAGACCGTTAAAAGCATTGCCAGGACTACAGTAAAAATAAGTGCAGGATTTCGGAAATTTCCAATCTTTAGTATGGGCACTTGTTTCATACTGCTAAGCATCCCCAATAATCTTGAAGATGAAAAAATGCTGGCTATTACACCGGATACGGTAGCTACCATAGCGAGTAAAATGGTTAGCCATGTGCCCCATTTACCAAAAACAGGTCGCGCTGCCTCAGCCAGTACGTAATCTTTGGCGGCTATGATTTCAGGGATGCTCAATCCTGCCGATACAGACAGTGCTAAAAAGAAATAGATCAAAGTGCATATCAAGATTGAAATAATTATAGACCGCCCCATATTTCTATGCGGTTCTTGAATATCATCCCCCTGATTGGTGATCGTCGTAAATCCTTTATAAGCAAGAATCGAGAGAGCCAGCGCTGCAATAAAACTCAAACCTGCAGGCAATGACTGACTTTTTTCTGATACAAAATTACCGGTAATATCCGGAAATCCTGCTATGGCTATTCCCGTAATAGCAAGCAGTGCGATGCCCAACACTTTAATAATAGCTGTTACGGTTGCAGTTGCTCCAATAATCTTGTTGCCCAATACATTGATAATAAAGGCCAGTGCCAAAAGTCCTACACCCAAGGCGGAAGCATAGCCAGCATATTCTTCCGGAAATAACCTGAGGGTATATGCTCCAAAAGTTCCGGCAACTAAACTTTGGGCAACAACCATGGATGCATACATTAGTAATGAAAGGGTACCCGCAGCCGTACCCGGCTGATAAGCTTTAGTTAAAAATTTTACAACCCCGCCGGATGAGGGATACGCATTAGAAAATTTGACGTACGAATAAGAACTAAACCCGACAACGATGGCACCTGCCAAAAAAGCTATAGGAAATAAATCGCCAACTAACTCAGCAATTTGCCCCATAAGTACAAAAATCCCGGCCCCTATCATTACTCCTGTGCCTAATGACACAGAACCTGTTAAAGACAGCTTTTGATTATCCATGACCAATTTTTCCCATTGGGGAGTAAAAATTTAACAAAATAAAGATTAATAAGGATACTGCAATAATAAATAAGGTTATACTGCTATCAAGCCCAAACAAGGGCACTATAAAAAGAAGCAAAAGCGGTATGCCACATCCTTTGATCATCCAAAGAGCATGTTTGCTCATTTTCTTAATTATTATAATCAGTTGTCGGATAATGATTGTTCGAGTCTGTTAAACTCTTCTTTCGATATCTCACCGTATTCAAACCGTCTCCGGTGAATCTCGATGGCTGAATTGCTTATTTCAAGCCGGTGCTTTCCCCGCAGGGACAGATACCAGATCAAAAGAAAACCCCGGCATCTTGTTAAATACCAGGGCAAGCGATCAAGGTCTTACGTCGACTTTTTAATTATGATGTTGTTGATGGTTACTTCCTTCCATACCGTCCTTATTCTCCATCTTGCCTTGTCCATTCATCATGCCATCCTTATCCATCATGCCGCCTTGCATCATTTGCATGCACATCATATGCATCTTCATCATGGATGAATCGCCCATTTGTTCCATCATCTTGGAATGGTCCATCTGTTCTCCATCCATCATCGACTGCATCATTTTCATATGCTTTTGCATACGCTGTTTCATCTCAGGATTATTTTTCATCATATCCTGCATGTTGCCCATATTCATATTACCGTCCATGTTTTGCATCATGCTCTGCATCATTTTTTGACGCATTTCAGGATTTTTAGCCATTTGCTCCATCATCATGGATTGCATGGTGGAATCCTGCATCATCTCCATCATTTGTTGTTTCTTTTGGTTCATATCTTCTTGCGTTTGCTGAGCTATACTCATGCCGGCAAAAAGAAGAATCATTGAAAGTGTAAGTGTTAAGCGTTTCATAATAGGTACCTGTTTTTGTGTTTGAATTAATATTCTTTAAAGGTGGTCTATAACTCTTTCCAGATTTGTTTTGACTTGGTCTGCGATGGGCTGCAACGCCTCATTGGAAACGGCCTGCATGGAAGCCACCGGATTGACGGCTGAGACTTCTACCGTGCCATCTTCGTGTTCTTCCACGATGACATTACAGGGCAGCATCACGCCAATTTTGTCCTCCGCCTGCAGTGCCTTATGAGCAAAGTTTGGGTTGCAAGCACCCAATATTTTGTACTTTTTGAAATCTACGTCCAGTTTCTTTTTCAGCGTTTCCCTGACGTCAATTTCAGTTAAAACCCCAAAACCTTCATCTTTGAGCAGTTCTGTTACTTTTGCAATAGCCTGATCGTAAGAGAGATCTACCGTTTTTGAAGTAAAATATTCCATTTTCTTTTTAGTCTATTTAATGATTAATCGGTTATGTGTTCTACTATAACATAAGGCTGTTACCCTTAAAACAACCTTAAAGTGAGTTTTACCTAAATCAGGTCAGCATAAGTTTCCAGCAGGATGTTGGTTTCAAATAAGAACATCCGATCCTCTTGTTCCATCTTTTATTCGAACAGCTTCTTCAATAGTAGATATAAAAATTATTCCATCTCCTTCTGATCCCGTGGAAGCTCTCTTTTGGATGATATCTGCTACTTTTTCCGCATCTTCATCATGTGTTGCAATTTCAATTTTTACAACTTCAGCATGCATTGCGGGAAAATCCAATGAACCATGTTCTTTGGTGGGGTCAATATACTTGCCTGTACCCTCACCATGATACACAGTCATACAGCATACACCGTGATGTCGTAATTCTTTGCTAATTTCTTCGAGTAAGATGGGTCTGATTAAAACTTTTAAGAGCTTCATGGCATCACCTGTTAAGATGTATTAAAGGTCACTTCAATCAGATAATAATAACCCTTGCTTAAATTAAGCTTAAATGACCGATAAAGAGCATGGGCTAACAAAAAATATAGACAACTTAGTCCGGGGTAGTCTCACTTGGGAGGGGGCATGGTGTTTGTTGTTTTTTGCAGGTTCCATGTGTCTGAGTTAATTATGACACACTTAATTGAACAGTCTCCGATAAATCATGAAATCCCTTCAGACAAACCCGTTTTAAATTCTTCCAGTAATGAAACGCAGTACTCCAAGTCCCATCCTTTCTCCATAGCCCAGGATTTTGCGATCCGTGATTCTTTCGCCTCTACCGTATTATTTTCTAACACTTCAAAAATTCTGGCCTCTAAATCCTCCGATTCATCCAGATAAGCTTTCGCTTTTCTGCCGAGGATTCTGGCCGAAAACATTCGATGATCAAATTCCTCCTGTTCAGAGATCAAATCGTAATGCTCCATCATGTTGGCATCAAATTCGAGATCGTTATAGTATTCAATGACCCTAAGTATGTCATAAGGATCGTTCCCCCGATCTTCAGGGCGGTCACTCCAGGCAACAAGTTTTAATAAAATCATTCCCGGAATTGGTGGAACGTTTACCACCCGATCTTCAATCTCATATTCCCGGCTGTCTTTCATCACTTCCTTAAAGCCTAACACATGCAGGTCTGTATATCGCTCATTAAAACCAACCGTATAGTTCTCCTCAATTTCACCGAAGGGTAACAGGTCAACAACTACATCATAGTCTGGATGTACCAGTGTCCACGGAGCTTCTACTTTATTAAATCCTGCTTTTTCCAAATCATTGACTACCTCTTCAAACTGATCTAATGAAGAGATCATAATTGCAAAATCAATGTCTTTGGTACCCCTTGCCGGCTTTATGCCTTTTTTAAGCAATTCCAGTGCAATTGCGCTTACTCCAATCAGGTAGTAAGGGATTTCTCTGTTTTTCAGCACATCATCAATGAGCTCAAAGACTTCTCTGAAAAATGGAATAGCAAGGTCTTTATAATTCTGGCTTGATTCGCTCATTGTATATCATTTCTGCTGTTTCTATACATCTTTTGTCTTGGGTATTCATTAGATCTGCGTAAACAAGTATATCCGGTGCAGTTTTTTGCTCTTCATCCTGTTTCCAGAATTTCTCATAGACCTGAACAGGGCCTTCTTTATCCGGCATCAGTCCATAGTGCATCATGAGGTTCTTTTTGGTTTCGCTCGTGTAGATCGTCAATGTTTCCGGGCGCAGGTAATTGGTTAAGACATCTCCTGCCGGTTCTCCTCCCCAAACTGTGTCAGGCGTGTGTAATTTTAGTTCTCTCCAGTCTTTATTTGGGGGTTTCAGGGTAAACCGTCCTTTTTCAAGAGTTGGCTGCAAAACGTTTTTATACTCCTCAACCCATTTATGCAGCAACTCTTCATTGTTATTCAGAGCATATTTTTTCTTGTTGATCTTGTATAAGAATCCGGTTTCTTGCAGTCCCTTTAAAACCTTTGGAATATTTCCCAGCGCTACTCCCGTTCGTTTAGCGATCTCCCGCTGCGTGTGATGAATGAGCTCTTTATCCCGTAAAAGTTCAAACAGCACTTTTAAGCCTGTTGGAGTAAAAGCCCGGTTCCCTGTGGTATCGGGTGTGTGAAGTTTTTTGTCCCGGTCAAGAAACAGAAGCACATGATCTGTATGTACAAACAGATTTCCATTGGCCTCAAGATAATTTATCCGATGCTCCTTTAGCTTATCCTTTAATGCAGGAAATAAACGGTAAGCAATCACCATCGGATTTTGATACCTGTCCGCCTGATCAATAATCTGTTCAATTTGATAGGTGCGGAATTCTTTTTTTACGATGGCATCAAAATGAATTCTTTGATGTTCATATATCAGAATAAGCTCACCATCAAGTTTCTTGTTTTTCTCATTAAAAGGATGCCATTCTCCTTTCAATAAAGCAGGCTCCAGGTGTTCTAAAGCGGTATGTATGATTTCTTTTTCTTCCATGTTCACGTATTTATATGGTTCACGTTACGTGAACACGCTTAATTTGTGAACAAAAAAGATGAATAGCAATAACAGAAGCTCTAAACTTTGTCTGCTGCAATATCATAAAACTGAGGTAGCACTTTGTCTTCCATTAGCACAAAACAGCTTTAAATGTCTGAAAAAGAGCATAGACTAACTAAAGGCATACACAATCTTGTCCAGGGTAATCTCACTTGGGAGGAATCCTGGGGGTTATTGAGTGAGGTTGTGGAGTCAAAGTAATGGATTGAATATTGGGAAATAGAAAGACTCTTATTGATGATTTCCAATGACGATAAATAGTATTGTCTTTATCCCCTCATTTTATTAGCCTAAGTGCCAACCAAATTATTTATTTATGACCGTACAAGATTACGTTGAAGAGCTAAATCGGAGATACAAATCCGGAATCTCTCGGGAACACAGTTATCGGGGTGATTTACAAAGCTTACTGGAGTCTCTTTTACCTGGCATACTTGTTACCAATGAGCCCAAACGCTCTGATGTTGGAGCTCCGGATTACATTCTCACCAAAGGAAAAATCCCTGTTGGCTATGTTGAAGCCAAAGATATTGATGACCCTGACCTAAGTGGAAAGAAAAAGAACAAAGAGCAGTTCAACCGCTACAAAGATGGACTTCCCAACCTCATCTTCACCGACTACCTGGACTTCCATTTATATCGAGATAGTGAATTTATCACTTCTATCCGTATTGCTGAAGTTAAGGATGGAAAGATTATTGGGAAGCCAGCAAAATATGCTCAATTTGAAGATCTGATTAAAGACTTTGGAACACATGTTGGACAAACTATCCGGAGTGCCAATAAGCTTTCTAAGATGATGGCCGGTAAAGCCCGGTTGCTAGCTAATGTTATTGAGAATGCGCTCAATGTTGATGAGAAAGAAATTGAAAAAGGTAATGTTCAGGCGAATAATACACTTAGAGAACAACTTTCAGCCTTTCAGAATATCCTTATACATGATATAGATGCTAAAGAATTTTCGGACATTTATGCCCAGACCATAGCTTATGGTATGTTTGCTGCACGATTGCATGATCCGTCTTTAGATACTTTTGATCGACGAGAAGCGGCTGAATTAATACCAAAAACTAACCCGTTTCTCAGAAGGCTTTTTGGCTATATCGCAGGCCCTGATATTGATGAGCGCATTGTTTGGATTGTTGATAGTCTTGCCGACGTATTCCGAGCCACAGACGTTGACGGATTGTTAAAGAACTTTGGGATAGCAACACATCAGCAAGATCCCATCATACACTTTTATGAAACCTTCTTGGCCGAATACGATCCTTCATTACGCAAAAGCCGGGGTGTTTGGTACACCCCTGAACCGGTAGTAAATTTTATTGTTCGTGCAGTTGATGATATTCTGAAAGATGAATTTGGGCTCAAAGACGGCTTAGCTGATACTTCAAAAACCACAGTAAAGGTAAACACCGATGTTCCAGATAAGCGTTCTTCTACGGGGTATAAGCAGGAAGAACGGGAAGTACATAAAGTTCAGATTTTAGATCCCGCCACCGGAACGGGTACCTTTCTAGCAGAAGTGATCAAACAAATTCATACTCGTTTTGAAGGACAGCAAGGCATTTGGAAACAATATGTAGAGGAACACCTTATACCACGTCTTAATGGATTTGAGATTCTGATGGCCAGCTATGCTATGGCGCATTTGAAACTGGATCTACTACTCCGTGAAACTGGTGTGGAACCAAGCGGGAGTCAGCGGTTCCGGGTGTATCTCACCAACTCGCTGGAAGAACACCATCCTGATACCGGAACCCTGTTTGCAAACTGGCTGAGCCAGGAGGCAAATGAGGCCAACCATGTAAAAAGAGATACGCCGGTGATGGTAGTGATGGGGAATCCGCCTTATTCAGTGAGTAGTTCCAACAAGTCCGAGTGGATTGAAGAATTGATGCAGGATTACAAAAAAGATTTGAATGAAAGAAACATAAATCCACTCTCTGATGACTACATAAAATTTATACGATATGGCCAACATTATATTCAAAAGAATGGAGAAGGAATACTTGCTTACATATCAAATAATAGTTTTATAGATGGAGTCATTCACCGTAGAATGAGAGAAATGCTACTGAATGACTTCGACCTTTTATATATAATTGACCTTCACGGGAACTCTAATAAAAGAGAAGTAGACAGCAAAGGAAATAGAGATCAAAATGTCTTTGATATTCAACAAGGTGTATCTATCAATATCTTAGTAAAGACCCATAAATCAACAGATAAAACATCGGTTAAGCACAGTGAAATTTTAGGAAGTAGAAATGAAAAATATAACTTTCTAAATGAAAATGGGATAGAAACAATTGATTGGAAGACACTTAAAGCTTCAGCACCTAATTACTTTTTCGTGCCAAAAGACTTTTCATTAAAGAAAATCTATGAAACCTATTTTTCACTGAATGACCTATTTCCTTTTAGTAACAGTGGAATAAAAACACATCGCGATGATTTTATAATAGATTCCAAAGAAGAAAATTTAGTTTCCAGAATAAAGGAATTTTATTCTGACTCATTAACAGATAAGGAAATTATATCAAGGTATAGCCTTAAAGAATCAAAAACATTTAATGTCAATGATGTTCGAAATTCAAACTCGTTCAAGCCATCAAAAATAAATAAAATCCTTTATCGTCCTTTTGATGATAGGTCTATTTATTATGATTCAGGATTAATTGATAGAGCACGAGAAGATGTAGTAAGTCATATTATTGAAAAAAAAAATCTGACTCTTATCACAGTTCGTCAGGCGGTGTCTCCTGGAGAATACATGCATTTTATGGTTTCCCAGTCAATGTCTGATAACAGAGTTTTTTACAGCAATAAAGGAATACCTCAAATCATCCCCCTCTACCTCTACCCCGAAGAATCCACCCAACAAACCCTCGACGGCCAAACCGAGCGCACGCCCAATTTAGACAAGAAAATCGTTCAGGAAATAGCGGAGAAGCTGGGGCTGAAGTTTGTGCCGGAGAAAGAAGATACTGAAGGCACGTTTGCCCCTATCGACCTGCTGGATTTCATTTATGCTGTTTTGCACTCCCCCAGCTACCGTGAGAAATACAAAGAATTCCTCAAGATCGACTTCCCGCGTGTGCCCTATCCCAAGGACACCGAACAATTCTGGAAACTGGTGGAACTGGGCGGCGAGCTGCGCCAAATTCACCTGTTGGAACATCCCGTGGTGGAAGATTTTATTACCACCTATCCTGAGTCGGGAGATAATGTGATTTCCAACCGTCTCACTAAAGCCGATCCTGGCTTTATTCCCGAGGATGACGATGAATCAATTGGCAAAGTATGGATCAACGAAAAGCAGTATTTCGGCAACGTACCTAAGAAAGCCTGGGAGTTCTACATCGGCGGCTACCAACCCGCCGAAAAATGGCTCAAAGACCGCCGAGACCGAGAGCTTTCCATCGAAGAAATACAACACTACCAAAAGATCATTGTGGCACTTATGGAGACGGATAGGATTATGCGGAAGATTGATGGGGTTTGGGGTTTAACAACTAAGGAGAAATAATATGAATGATCCAAGAGGTTCAGTTTGGCGTAAATGGGATTTACAAGTACAAACCATTTTAGATGATGGTTATGTGTCACTGTCAAATTATTACAATGATTTAAAATCCCGAGATTTAGCCAAATGGGATGAGTTTGTTAATAAAGTCGGTGGTGAAGAAAATGCCTTAAAATATGATAGTAAAGAATATTTTTTTGGAAATAATGATGATGAGAAAACGCGATGCCAAAATTATGTTAGAAATCTTTTTGCATTTATATCTGTCTATAATCCCAAATTAGGATTGATTGGTATCACTGATCATAATTACCATCACAATTCACTATTGGATAGTTTTATTGATTACTCATCTAAAAGTAATCATTTGAAGGTTATTTCTGGTGTTGAAATCAATGCATCCGGAGTTCATATTCTAGCTTTTTTTGGGACGATCCCTTATGGTAAAACAACAATGTCAAAAGGGATTGAGACCTTTTTGTCAAGCATAGAAGTTCATAATCCTAAAACCAATGATGTTTTAACTGTATCGAAAAAATCGGTAACAGACGTACTTAAAGAAATTGTAGCTCAAGAGGGTTTATATATTTTTCCTCATTGTAATTCTGACAATGGATTGTTTCAAGAAAGAGGGAGAACAGATAGAACTCACTTATCAGATGTTTACAACTGGAAACCCGTCATTCTTTTACAATCAAGACATAAAAGAGATATAGAATCCTTATCAAGTTATATCCATAGCAAAAATGACGACTTACGATCTATCCCTGTTTTTTCAACATCCAATGACAGTAGAAAGCTTGAGGATATCGGGACTGCTGATTCAGATGGCAATTTCACATGGATTAAGGCTGATCCTACTTTTGAAGGTTTTAAACAAATAGTTTTCGAAAAAACAGAAAGGGTTCGTGTACAAAATATTGACCCTAACAAGGATTATCTCAAACCATACTTTTCTAATATAAAAATTGAGGACACGAAAATTTTTATGGACGGAAATGTGAAGTTCCGTACAAAAGAATTACCACTTAATCCTAATTTAGTTGCAATAATTGGTGGCAGAGGAACTGGAAAAAGCTTGCTCCTAGATGCGGTAGCAAAGACTTTCAATAAAATCAGTATAAATAATCGTGCTGAAAAAATTGCGATAGGAAATAATGATTTTCAAATAACTTATAAGAAACATGACAGTGAAGAAACCATCTATAATATTGAGGATAGAAATAACTTAGACTATTTACATATTCATCAAGGTGAGGTAAAAAGCATTGCAGATCCAGAAAATCCCGGAAAATTAGATACTGAAATTAAAAGCCTATTAAAACTTCCGTCGCATGACGAGGTGCAATCTGATTTTCCCGATTCCACAATTGAAAAGCTGATCAATGAAATATTTGATATTAAAGACTGGTTTAAATACAAAGACGATGATGGAAATTTATCCAATTCACCGGAGTACAATAAAGAGAAAAAGAAAGAGATAGAAGATCTTATTGGAACAATTACTACCGAAGAAAGCAAGAAGTTAATTCAACAATACATCGAGAATCTTAATCAAAAAAATGAAGCGTATAATCATATAACTATTGCAAACACGATTCTGGATGAGCTGAATGAATTTCAAAGTCAAAAAAATGAGGATTTATCATCTCTCAATGAATTGATAGAAGAAACGGATAAGAAAATTCCTACTATTGATTTTAAAAACCAAAAAGATGCAATAGAATCATTTATAGTGTCTAAAGAGACACAAATAAAGACCTTAAAAGCCGCTAATACTGAAATTGAAAAGTCATTTGAGGAAGAAGGAATAAAAGGAGATATCAGTACTTTATTAGAACAGCTCGAAATTTATCAGCGTGACATTAATGCTCTTGACCAAAAAATTAAAGAAGCTGAATCGAAAGAAAGTGAATTAAACCAAAAGATCACTAAAATAGGAGAGATTACTGATTCAATAGCGAGCACACAGCAAACATATATTGAAGAAATACAAAAAAGATGGGATCATTTAAAACGAGGTAAAGAGATTTGGAATGATGATCAGAAAGAATTGATCTCTCAACTTCTATTGGATGTTGAAATTGAAGCAGAAGAGAAGTTTAATTCTAAAACTTTTTATGATCTAATTTCAGATTATTTAAACCTCCAAAAATTCAGACAAACACAAACGCAAAGTCGACACGAGCGACTGTTGGAAACATTTAATATTCATGATCAAGAAAGCTTTAAACGCTTATTAAAAGGTGAAAAGATAGTCTCATTAGATGAAGGTGAACAGATTGGATTGACTGAGTTACTTGATTCCGATCTATTTGTTCGCGATGGGTCTCGTGAGTTTTTACGAGTCTGTTTGCTGTCGAGGTATAGGGAGAAATTCTGGAAAGTTTTATCGAGTTCTAAATACAAAGGAAAAGAAATATATCAACTGTCTGTAGGCCAAAGAGGTACTTTTTATGTCTGTTTGAAACTTGCAACTGATCCTTTTCTGAAACCCTTCATATTTGATCAACCCGAAGATGATTTAGATAATGATTTTATCATGAATGAACTGGTACCAATTTTTAAGAAAATTAAAAAATATCGTCAGGTTGTTATAGTTACACATAATGCAAACTTGGTTGTAAACGCCGATGCTGAACAAGTGATAATAGCAGATAATGAAAACGAAACATTAAGATACGAGTCCGGCGGTATTGAAAACATTACTATTCGGGATCAAATTTGCAATATCCTTGAAGGAGGGAAAGATGCTTTTACAAAAAGAGAACAAAAATATGGCTTTGTAAATATTTAGAGACTTAATAACCAAAGAATTTGTCCTCGTTTCGATAGACCATCTTCTCATTAAAAATTAATGGCTCTCAACTTTTTTACCCCACCCAATAGCAACCTTTTGCTAAAAAAATTAGTTTTTACACCCATTTTTACTGCAAGTGATTTTACTATGTGTGTTCACCCAATGAGATGGGTGTTTTCTGGTATCAACTCCACAGCCTGTTGTCCCACCTTTACTGCCACTATGTACTTCGCCGGTTGGGGTATGTTTTACAGCCATTTATTTTTCTCCAATTAGTTTTATGAGTAATTGCTAAAACTAATCTATCAATAATTTGCTCATAGTCAATAAATTCCATTTAAAACCACATACCTATGTGGTTAAAAAATCCCTGTATTATAATTATGTATGGCATTGTTAAAAATTTGTTCAAAAAATGTTGAGTACGACTAATCTTTCTTTAATACCTTTGTCATGACAATGGTGAAAATAAAATCACCTAATTCTACAGGCGAATATTTACATGTTAAAGGAACTTATTTTATATGCTGACGAATCCGTCAAAAGCGGAGAATTCTATTCTAATTTTTATGGGGGATGCTTAATCCGGAGCGGGGATTTAGAAACAGTAAAAGAAGCATTAATCAGCAAAACGGAAGAGTTACACTTAAACAGTGAATTGAAGTGGCAAAAAGTTACCTCTCAATACCTTGATAAGTATTTCGAGCTAATGGATCTGTTTTTTGATTTTGTCCAGGAGGATGTCATCAAAGTCCGGATTATGTTTATGCAGAATAATGTAGAAGCTGTTGGCATTGAAGAATATCACAAAGAGCATGAATATTTTTTACTGTACTATCAGTTTATTAAACATGCATTCGGTTTAGGGTATCTCCCTTCTCAAGATGATCCTATCCGTTTAAGAGTATATTTTGACCGTTTGCCTGACACGAAGGAAAAAGCAGCACTATTCAAATCTCATATCACATCATTATCAAAAGCCCCAGAATTTAGAAGAGTAGGTTTGATTATAAATGAAGACCAGGTAGCTGAAATAGATTCAAAGAAACATATCCTTCTTCAATGTACCGATATAATTTTGGGAGCTATGCAATTTCGCTTGAATAATTTGCACAAGGTAAAACCAAAAGGCTCTTATCGTCGTGGTAAACGTACCATTGCTAAAGAAAAGTTGTACAAATTTATTAATCAGCGAATCAGAGAGATCTATCCCAATTTTAATATTGGGATTACTACCGGAACCCAAGGTGATATACGAAATAGATGGCACCATCCATACAGGCACTGGGGCTTTGTACCTGCTAACCACAAAAGGGATGATTCTAAAACAAAAAGAAATGCCCCGTAGCTGCTATGAAATTAAATTCGTTTCCTAAGTGGAACTTAGGACTTCGCAACATACAGGGCACTACCTGAATATACTGTTAAACGTAGATTTTGACAAGGTATTTTTATTCTACTTGATCTGCATATAAAAATCACGCCTTATAGCTGATTCCCATGAATTCCCTCTTGTTTTTAAGATACCGCTTCCGGGAATAGTTCAAATAAAAAATCGTCAACAATGTGGGTAATTACCATTCAGCAAATATAGATTCAGGATTAACAGCTCGTTACTAACCTATGTAAGATAATGGTTATTCGGAAGGAAATTTACTGCATTATTGGCGAAATAATCATCAAGGGTATTCCTCATAATTATGTTGAAAAACATGTGTTTACTTGGTTTTTTGGGGCTATTAGAATATAATTAGGGGTATTAATTCTAAAAAAGCAAAAATGATTAATTTTATATCCATAAATCTAGAAAAAAATCCTCAGAATTCTAGTGATATATCCTCAAGTGGAGAATTAGTTTTATCGAATGATGTAACTTTCATCGCAGGTCCAAATGGATCTGGTAAGACACAAATATTAAAATTTCTTTCAAATCAATTTAATAGTGTTAATTCTTTGCCAGTTGGAACAAAATTTAGGTTTGAGAAGGAGGATATTGATTCTAAGTATGATCACATCATAAGCTCAAAAGTGAGTGAAGGGCATGATTATTTTGGTGAAGTAGTAGATGGAAACATTATAAACGCCAGGATTAGTGAAACTTCAAGTAATATCGTTCTTCCAGATTGGTTTAAATCTAATGACGGGAGTATTATTAGCCGGTCTTCTAAAGAAAGTGATGAATTATTTGAACTAATTGGTGAAGCAAGAATTAATCAGGCTTCAGGTAAAGTCATTAAGGTCAATGATAGTTTTAATATACCTGCCGCTTATTTTAAGATTCCGCACGCAAAATTTTTAGACGCAAAAAGAATGAGGAGTATTTCTATGGATCGTCATTCAACTCCTCAAGATTTCATTTTAAATCAAAATCCAAGTAATACTTCACCTAATGAACTATTCTCAATTCTTGAAACAGATCCTGAACTCGAAGTTGAAATACTAGCCAGAATTGAAGCTCTTACTGGCGTAAAAATTGATATCGAAAAAGAGGGGCGGCAATACAGCATAAAGTGTAGTAGAACAGGTAGAGATGGTAGTTGGGATTACAATTCTGAAGCAGATGGAATTATTAGTTTACTTGTTTTACTACCCTATCTTTACTCAGAGGTATTCCAAATTGTTTTTATTGATGAACCAGAAGCTCATTTGTATCCCGGACTTCAGCAAACTTTAAGGACCTTAATTTATGATGCGTGTGAAAAAACAGGGAAAAAAGTTGTTCTAGCAACACATTCTGAAAAAATTGTAGCACCACCAATGACCAATTTCCGAGATTCGGTCCATGTTACTATCCCACATCCAAACAGCCACGAAGTAATTCAACTTCGAAAAGCAATTTCAAATTTAGGTAATGATTCTTCTGAAATACATCAGTGGTTAAGTGAACAGGCTTTTGGAGACAACCAAGATAGTGTTTTCTCTTCATTATTTGCATCTGAAACAATCATTGTAGAAGGCCCCTTCGATATGATTTTTCTTGACCGTGTTGCAAGATTTGTAGGTAGAGAGTTTAGAGCTGGGTCAGTGGCTTTTCTCGAGGCTGGTGGTAAAGGTGGAGTGTATCGCTTAGTTAGGTTATTAAAATCTATGGGTAGACTTACAAAAGTTATTGTTGATTCAGATGTAGTTGAACAACCTGGGGTTTTACTAAACATCGCCCGCGAAATGGGAGATTCAAATGAAGTAATTAAGCAAGCAATTAATTCAGATAAAAGTTTCGATGAGATAAAGGCTTTAAGTCGAAATTTTGATATACATATACTGTCTCAACCAGGAATAGAATACTATTACCATGAAGAAGATAATCCACAAGACTTACATCATTCTTCACAAAAGCGTATCTCATTGATAAGAGAATTAAAATCATTGGAGGGATTAAGCTTTAATGAGGTCAGAAATAAGTATAGTGATCTAATTGCAATAATTGAGTCAGCTGTGCATAAAATGCCCTTAGAGTGGTTGAAGGCTCATTCTAGAGAGACTAATAAATTATTGGCAGAAATTTTACATGAATGGCGTTTCTTTGTTAATGAAAATGGTGATGATATTGAAAAATTAGAACTCAAATTAAAGCCATTACTACAAAGATTTGCAAACCATGAGTTCGATCAAGATAAAAACCTAATATTAACTCATCGATTTTTATCAGCTGTTAATTTAAAAATCAGCATAGATGACAATCCAGTAATGGTTAATTCAAAATGGATTGAAAATTTTGAAATATGAAATTCCCATAACTCTTTAACCGCAATGTAGGCGCGCCGTTGGTTCCGGTATTGCTTGTTTTATAATTTAAAACATTTATTACTTCATTATTTCCGCACCAGTTCTCCTTAATGTCTTTATTCAAAGAGATTTGAAATGTCCAAACACAAAAATCAACATTACATACCACAGTCATATTTGAATGCTTGGACTGATCCAGATAAACCTCCCAAATATGAGCCTTATGTTTGGATCTTTGATAAAAAAAGATCTGAACCAAAACGAAAAGCCCCATCCAATATATTCCATGAGAATAATATGTATACCATTTATGATGAAAACGGTGACAGGGACTTAAGATTAGAGCATGGGTTAAGTGAATTAGAAAGTGATTTTAGTGAGTTACGAGAACACGTCATTAGTAATCATGAAGAACTAGATAAGTATCAACAATTTTTGTTGAATGCTTTCATTTCTGCCATGTGGTCCAGAACTAAGGTTCAAAGAGAACACTTACGCAAGCAATGGGGACGACCTTTAAACTTAATGCGACAAATGAAAAAACAGTTGGATGAGGCTGATGAGCATGAGAGAAAAAAATTATTGAGTATGCCAAATCTTGGATCAACGGGTAAAGGCATGCGGTTAGATGATGTCGAGAAAATTGTTGATAAACCACTTCAAGAGATGCTTGAGCCAATGATTACTACAATTACTCCATTGTTAACAAAATTGGATTGTCTATTTTTCACTACTGATCATGAAGTTGGATTTGTAACATCAGATGCACCCTGCATATGGGCTGACCCAGCAGCACATAAAAGGCCACCAATTTATAGAGCTCCTGCTTTGATGTATGAAACAATAGAGATTACATTTCCAATTTCTCCACAAGTTTGTGTACTACTAAACAGACAATCTTTAAATGGGTATCGGAAAGCATCTTATCATGAACTCTCTGAAGTCAATAGACGAACTATTGGAAATTGTGGAGAACATTTTATTGCTAAAAAAAATAAATTAGAAGAGGAATGGACAGTGTAAAACTTGGCAGAACGGTTTCAACTTGGACTTGTTACAGTCTGTCTTTTCAGAATTAATTGGGTAAATAAAAGACCAAAACCGAAAAAACCTAAGACCGTTATTCTATTTCATTATTTAAATTAGTAGTAGTTTTGCTATCCGGGCGAACTTGTACATTTCCAGCCAGTATAGCTACTACTCCATACAAATACCCAATCGCTTCAACGATGGCCAGAATGATAATCACTGTTTCATCCAGCTCACCAGCATTCAATCGACCAGTGGTGATCATTCCTGAAATACCCAAACTGGTAAGTCCACTTTGAGCAATATCCTTTCCTTCCTGCGGAGTTTCCTTTCTGAATAGTGTAATAAGTGTTGGTACTGATTTGGCTAAATTGCGAAGTAGTTTTTTCATGTTTATCAAAGTTTAAAAGGGTTAATAAAGTTTAGTAATCCCCTCTTTCAAGGGACTGAATGCGCTGTTGGTGATTGTCTAATTCCTGGTTGGTTTGGATCTGAAAAGTCTCGATGGACTCTTTTATGAGTTCCAGATCCACACCCTGAATCTTTTGCTCCGCCTGTATATTGATCATCAGCTCATACCACCGTTTGATTTCAGCGGTTTGGTTGTTGATCGAATCGTAAATGCCTGTCAGAAACAGGCAAATGATGGTCGTAATGATCAGCTCTTTATACTTGCCGAGATAGGTTTCGGTGCTGTTTGCTTTGCTCATAGCGCTGGGAGTATTGCCGAATAGCTTCCGGTAGAGTTATGGTTTGTTTGTTCGTTTTGCAGTAGAAGGCTCCGGTGCTGGTGGACTGATAGTAGTACAGTCCATCAATCCGAAGCCAGCGAAGTGGACGTTCGCCAATCCTATGCCCGCTCCAGCCGTCAATGTGCAGGCCAATGGCCGGAACCTTTTCCCCGGTCAGCTTATGGGTGAACTGCCAGTCAAAGTACAGCCCCACTCCCTGAAAGGGCCATGTCGTTGCCAGAAGCCAATGTTTTAATGGAGAAGCCTGCCTGGTAAGCCACTGATCAAAAAGCAGGCAGTCGATCGCCAGCCCTTTCCCATGTGATTTGAGATCGTTATCACGCCAAGCTGAGGTGACGAGCATTTTAGTATTTGTCCAGTCTCTCCAGGCAAGAAACGACCGAAGGAAATTGGTGTCCATCCGGTCAATGTTTCCCTGAAGCTCAAAATCGGTTATGGAAAAATTGCCCCCATAGCTTTCTATAAGGGCAATGTAGTCGGCTCGTTTCATGGGCTATTTTTTGAATTTAAACCACAGAAAACCGGTTCCAAGGGCGATGGCTGCCGCTTTGTACTTCATGGGAACTTCGCCATTGATGTACTTCTTGGCTTCATCGACCAAATCCATTTTGGTGTTTTCAGCCTGGGTGTTTTTCACGTCCACTACGGGAGAAGAACCCAGTCCGGCTCCTGTGCATCCACAGCCACAACCAAGGCCGTTGTCAGAGGTATATGTTGATTTACTCATGTCTCAGTTTTTTTAGGTTAGCGTAAGATTTTGAAGAGAATTCCGGCTCCGACAATACCGGCTCCAGCCAAGGCGATCATCTTCTTATTGATCGGTGGTTTCTGTGTGGCCACGGGTTCACTTTTGGTGGAAGCAGGCTGAGTAGCAGCCGTTGGTTTTTTCGCCAGATCCCGCACTACCGGAGTTACTTTAGGTGGTGTGATTTTGGGCAGCCGTGGAAGAACCGGTTTCCTGATTCTGGGAGAAAGCCCCCGAGAAATGGAGATGGTTGGTCGCCGCAAGCGGTCAGAGGAAACAGGTTGAATAGCGGTGTCCATTTCTCCAGGGAGTGTTGGGTCTAACATCATTAGGCCCAGGCCGGGAGTGGTTTCATCGCTGTAAATAAATCCGGAAGAAGATTTCATGGTGGTTATCGTGTGTTAAAGATTTGGTAGGAAATAAATCCTGTGATGATTAGTGGAAGAAGTACCATACTTGCCGTTGAAGCCTTGGAGATGCCAAGCACGGATTCGACGATTTCTTTTCGGGCCAGCACATCGGAGGCGTAATTTTGCCCCGTAGTAACCAGATTTGGATCAACACCAGCGCTTATGGTATTTCGTACTTTGGTGTAGCCGGCATTGTAGGCAGCGACTGCCGGCGTGAGCCTGCCGTTAAATTTTCCGATCAAGTCGGCCAGGAACTTACTGGCGTAGTGCACATTCGCCCGGTGATCATTATTCGGTGTTGAACTGGTGAACTCCCTGTGGTATCGCCGGTCAATTTGCATGATGCCTATTCCATTTCCATGATCGCCCGTCCAGTTGCTATCCAGAGCGAGTCCCATATTGCTTTCTCGGGAGGCAATGGCCAAAAGCAGCGATACCGGAACCTTATGCGCTCGGGATGCTTCATAGAAGTACCCTAAGATGCCTTTAATTCGCAGGTAGCTAAGCTGGGAGGATATGGAAAGTGAGCTGATCACTAAACGATGGCCTTGCAGTTAAAGGTGACCTTCACGGTCTCACCGGCCCCAATAGTGAACTGATCCACGGGAGCCAATGCTTTTCGTGCCAGCAGGTGCGGGTGGATATTGATGGAGTTATTTTTGTTGCCGAACAAGCCAATCTCTCGAACGGTGATAGCGGTCGCACCCCGGTTTTCAAAGATTCGTTCTACCGGGAAGTACACTTCATTGGCCACATCATCGACTACCAAGTTTCCGATGTGCGTACCGTGATGAACCAACTGCCCATCCCCATAGCCATGTGGCACGCCATTCACCTCAGCATTTTCTGGAGTGAGCGAAGTATCGGTCATGGACACAAACTTGTTGGACTCGCCTACACGGACTCCAAATTGCCAACCTTCAAGATTACGATCGACATTGAAGTTTACTCCCGTTCCCCCGCCCCCTAAGCCTGCGGTAAAGTGGTATTCATTCTCCCAGTTATACTGAGCTGCCGGATTAGCGAGTCGGTGCAGGATATACATAAAACTTTCGGTCCACCCCCCATTCGTGCCAAAGGCATCGGTGTCCTGGTTGAAGTTTTCAATCATGGAAATAACTTCGTAGTCCAGAGATAAGGTTGAGGTATTCCCAAGACTAATCGGAGCCCCCAGCACGTCCCGAGCCATAAGCATATACGCACTTTTGGTATTGCCCGACATAATGCCGATTTCCCTAATATCCCGAATGGCCCCCGTCATGTTGGTAAACGGGCGGGAAAGGGTAAATTTAGAGCTTTCCTGATCGGTAATAAGAGAAGTAATAGAGACCGCCCCTTGGGTACACCCTCGCTTAAAATATCCCGGAAGACATAAGTCAGAGGCTTTTACCGGCTGATTACTCATGCCGATAATGGGCTCCCAGTTTATAGGCAGGTGGTAATCCCTGTCTGTCCAGGAATTTCGGTATTTAGCCGCAATCGAAACTCCAGAACTCCCGTCCCATACGCCGGTGAGGTGTGGTACAATTCCCCGAATGTAATATTTGTACGTGCTATGCCTGTCCAGTGGAAACTGGCCAATAGAATTATCATGAAAGTACACCCCATTCAATCCTTCTAAGCCAAGCACGCCTTGGATGGTGATCAAATCATGCTCAACACTGCTGTATTCATGGTACCTGTGAAGCTCAATAATAAGATCCTGTCCGGACTCCGTAATGCTGGTAATGTTACTAATTTCTTTGCGGGTACTATTCCCATCCCAGTAGTCATCCTGATTGGTTTTTCCCATCTGAATACGCATCCACTTGAGCAGATTGGCCACAAAGCTTTCGCATTTCATGCGGTACAAGTGTTTCTGCTCCAGTGACAGGTCGCAAAACATATCAAGTCCGCTTCCGGTTTTACCTACGTTTAAGTCCGTTGTGATTGTTTTTAAGCTCATGTCTTTATGCAAATATGGGTTTATGTAATGGTGTAGCTGATATTTGTTTTCAGCGAACTGCTGTTATTGGTGTTGATTTCCTTTACCGCATCGAGTGGTTCGGGGGGTGAATACTGGTGATCAAAATGGGCGGGCTGATCGGAAACAATAGGCTCGGTTCGGTATCCGGATATGGACGTGCCTGGAAAGTTGGCGCAGTCGATAACGGTAGTTTTGACGACTACCAGCTCCAGTTCGACTGGGGTTGTCATTTCGCCACGATTCTTAATTTCCAGATCCGGGGGAACCACGACCATGTAGATATCGGAAATACCTGATTTCCCATCTTCGGTCTTGGATCGCACCCTGAAATAATGCCGCTGATCGACCAAGGTCTGTGGCAGGTAGAGCTGGTGATAACGCACCATTTCTTCCGGTTCGCTGTGGTACTCCGGAGTCTGGAAAGGAACCGAATCATCAAAGCCCCAGTCAATTTGACTCGAAGCCGGTTCTCCGGTTGCCCATGAGATTAAAATGGAGCCGTCCACAAGCATACCGCTCACGACTCGCATTTTAAATGCTTCATTCATTCCATATTCCTGTCCGGTGATCTTACTCATCAGCTATTCCAGAAGATTTCCGTTACCAGCGCCTTGGACTCCGGCCCAGGATTGGTCTGCTCATCCCACAGGCCCATGAAGCCACCTTTGTATAACTCTCCGAAGTTCCGGATATCAAAATGAAGGGTTTCTCCGGCTCGCAGTTTAAAGGTGTAGTACTTGTCAGAGATGCGCTGGCTGTCGAGGGCAATCATCAGTTCGCCTTCACTGTTATTGTGAATAACGACGCCAAGACGATGGGGATTTTCGTTGACCAGTCGCACCGGCTGCTCGCCCTGTTTCATTACCGGTGAGATGGAGGAAGCAATTTTCGATTGCCCCGTAAAACTTCCGGAACGCTTTTGAATGTCCTTCACCAGCGCTTCAATATTAGTGGACAGGTCGCACAGCACTTTAATCAGATCATTGATCATAGGTTACACCTCGGGAGAAAACACTGTTTTCTGTTGCACGTAGCTCTCGCACAGAAAGCTTACTTCGGCGGGCTGGCTTCCAAAATTGGAGGCGTACACATCAAAGGGTACATTGGAGCCGACGACGAAGGGAACGTTGATGTACTTGTCATTGAACTCGTCGTTGAGTTGCTCTATGAAAATTTCATCCCGGACGGTGGTGTTGTACACTTTCATGGATGCGGTTACCGCTCCGGGGCGGTCACTACTCATGGCCATTCGCCGGACTTCCACATCCACGCTTTTGCTTTTCACGCCCAGGTCAATGTTTAGCCCGTTAACCGGAACCGTGCCATGACCGTACAAAAACCGGGGAACAGGAACGGAAGCTCCCATTTGCTGGTAGGCAGCGCTGAGTTTGCTAAGGGCAAACTGATCATAACCGACAAGCTGAATGTTGACGGTCTGCTTGGTAGTGCCTGTGTTGGCGAGTTCAAACACCACATGGTTATTCTTCTGAATAATGAACGGGGCAAATAATCCGTCAATGGATTTAAAAAGGTTGTGAACGACGGAAAGCTGGATATCCCGAAACAGGTACAGGTCTTCATTCAGGCGAGCCGAAATCAGGATCTTGTCCATGTTTGGGCTGAAGGGCAAAATTTTGCGCATGCCATAGCGCTCGCCACCCATGCCGTTCATAATAATTTGGGCGGTTGAACCCGCTTCAATGTCCGTGGACTTTGCCGGATTGTAAGCGGAGCTTTCTTTAGGTGGTAAAAAATTCTTTATGATTTTCATGGGATCTATTTCTGCTCATCTGATTTGAAATTAAAGACCCACCGGAACCAGAGACCTGATTCCGATGGGTTGGATGGATTACTCAACTTCTGCGACTACCAGAGAAGCTCGGAGCCAAAGTTGTCCCTGACCGGATTGCGTCCAGTTTTCGATCGTTGGGAAAACAGAGGCGTCATCAAAATGCACGGCAAGGGAAACCGTTTGATTGACGGCCAGATCGAAGGGATCGGCAAGGCGGTATTCACTGGCAGATTTCATGGTAACCAAACGGCGGTATTCGGCCACCGCGTCAACGGTGTTATTGGTGGCAGATGTATATTGAATACCGGTCCCCGAGAAGTTGGAAAACTCACTCATTGGAGCACGCAGGAATTCCTTGTTGTCGTTGTCTGCCTGAAGCAAGATGGCAGCGTCTTTGAGACCGTTCACAATGGCTCGTGCATCGATGCCATTTGCGGGGTCGTCTTCGATGAACTGTTTGGTAAGTTCAAATGAAAGACCGAGAATTCGACGTTTCATTGCACCGGGAAAAGGGTTACTTACATAATTGTCCCGTGTGAGTATTCGATCTGCATTAGCAGGAAAGAAATTTAGTACAGATTGGTTTTGCTGAACCTTGCGCGTGTCAAAATACGTTTTGATGCGAGCGGTAGCTGGAACAAGTGCTTTTTTAGAGATTTTATTGCTCATAACTGTGTTTTAAAAGGTTTAGAAGTTGGCTGATTGCCGTTTCGGTATTACCAGTACCCCTTTTGCAATGCAGAGCTATGAGACGTTGCCTTTATACTTCGATGGTGTTGTCTACCTCCACTGATGTTTCTATTTCTTCCACGTGGTGCGTTTTCTCCTGTATTTCAGGTAATCTATCATACACTTTATCATACAAGTAGCTGGATCCATCCATCAGACCTTGCTGGGGAGTCCAGTCGGGCATGACAAATTTTATCATTTCCATTACGCCTTGCACGCCCATACCCATGGCCAGCCCACGAACGTGTTTGTTCTTGGACATCAGGGTTAGGAGTACACCGGCGGTGAGCGGAATGCCCGCTCTGGTAGCCTGTTGAATGGTAGCAGAGGCATTGCCCGTCAGCAATGGGACGGCCAGAACATTCACCTGCGCTGCTACAGCTTGGCCACCAAGAATGTATCCGGCGGTGATCGCCTGCTGCTTGAATTCAGATACCGCTTTCTCGGTAGTTATTTTGCTTTCTTTTGCCATATTACTGCGTCGTTTGTTTGGGTTTTCGATAATTTGTAGCTCGGAAGGATTTTTGGCGAACACTCGCTCTTTCATAGGTGCCTTCGTTGGTTAGACAGGTTGATCAATTAAGAATGCCCCTGCCGTCTATGTTGACGTTTGCGATGATATAGACATCACCGTATTTGAATACCGGTCGCTTTCCCGCATCGAAGTAATGGAAATAATGGTTCGCTTTGCCTTTTTCGTCATCGGCGTAGATCACCTTGTCACTTACATACATAATGCGGTCGGCGTAACCGGCACTGAGTAGTTTCTCACCCGCTGGTGGAAACAGCTCATAATCGTAATCGTCCGCCGGGAAGTGATGAAACTCCTCAAACATCTCGGCGGCTTGTTCATTGTTGAATGCGCTTTTGGATAGGCGCATAAGCTTGGTCGGGAATACAAAAATGCTCGTTCCCTTTGCGTTGATAATCATGGCCAGATCGTCCTTTTCAGCTTCCATGCGCTGCATGTAGCCTTTCTCGTCAATGTATTCAAGCTCTTTGACGATGCCGGAATACACCAGCGGTTCCTCGTAAAGTGTTTTTAGCACGCCTTGTCGCTTGCTGGATTTCCCCGGCAGGCTACCAGCTTTGTTTTCCCGAAGCTGTGGAGCGCCTTTGGGGGCATTGCCTTTGAGCGAGCCCACATCACGCACGGTGATGGTTTTGCGGATCTTGTATTTCGGAGCGATGCGATTGATCTCTTCATAGAGTTCATTTCGATCATCGTAGCTTACCGCTACCAGCTGGTTGACCACATCGTTGAGTTCGATAACCGTTTTCTGATTCTTTTCACGGGTCTCTTTAGCCGCTTCAAGTTCTGCCTTGGTTGAGGCCAGAACCCGCTGAAGTTCGGCCAGCGTTTTCTCGGTTTGCCTGAGCTCACTTTTTAACAGTTCCATCCGGCTTTCGGCGGTGCGCACCCAGGCGTTTTCAAGGGCCAGGAATAACTGCGCCAGCTTTCGGGTGATAATGGGCTGCCATTTTTTGAGGGTGAACATCCCGATGGATCCTTTGAGCGCCTTAAAACTTTGCTCGTTGCCAGCCTCATCCTTTTTGGCTTTCTCGGACTCGAAGTCAACGCCATACTCGTCGTAGAAATCTTCTTCGGTGGCAACGATGTTTCCAAGGTTGCCGGAAATGGATTTGCCCTGCCCGGTTTTTTCTTCCAGCGTCCAGCCGAACGACTCGCCCAGCTCTTTGGCGGCCATTCGTTTGATGGAACCCCATGTCTGCTTGTTGTAAAACGAGCGGTCGGGAGTGTTGCTGTCGGGGATTAGGTGAAACCACACCCGCCCGTTGGCGTTGTTTTCGGGCACATCGAGCACCGTCTTCATGCGGTAGCCCGAGATGCGTTTGGAGTCCGAGCTTAGCTCAATGTCGAGCTGGTACGGCTCTCCATTCCAGCCATATTGCACCTGAAACAGGTTTTCCTGAAGGGCTTTTTCAGCCGTGGCCGGAAGCTTAGAGGCTTGCAAGGCCGATTCCCTCTCCACCACGTTTTTCATGCGCTGCTGTTTCTGCTCAATATCGGTGGCGGCCTGCGCCTGACTTGCCTCCAGTCGCTGAACTTCAGATTCCAGATTACTAATCCGGTCATCGAGTACGTTTTTCTGGGCCAGGGCTTCAAAGAACTCTTTCACTCTCGGGTCGGAGTTGGTAGCGGCTACCATCTGCTCATATTCCAGCGATTCGGAGTCCCCGCCCGTGTCCACTTCTCTGCCGGTTCCAAAGAACAGGTCATCAATCCAGCTCTGCTTTTTGGAAACCAGCTCCAGCCGGTACTGATCAAAGGAGTCCTGCATGAGGTAATAATGAATAGTTACCTCCCCATACTGATTGCCTTGACGTAGCCCACGGCCATTGCGCTGCTGGATTTGGGAAGGCGTGTAAGGAACATCCATGTGGTGCATGTCGGTCGTCCACTTTTGAAGGTTCATGCCTTCGGCGATGGATTGATTGCCAATGACCACCCGGTATTTTCCTTGGTTAAAATCGTCCTGAACCTCTTTCTTTAAAGCTTCTTTATCGTCCTTGCTGCTTACGGAATAGTCATCCCCATTTTTTTGGGTTCCAATGATGGAGCCGTTGATAATGGCGATCTGCTCTTTGGGAATACCGGCTTTCACCAGTTCGGATTTGATAAGCTGATGAAAACTTCCCCCCTCAGAGTTATGAAGACTAATCCAGTCGCAAAAGATGATCTGGTTGCGAATGGCGGTGCCGGATGGATTTGAACGGTTTGCCTGTATTTGTTCCCACCGCTCGTTGAGGTACTGAGCTCTCTTTATGGCCTCTTTTTCGCTGCCAAAGATGCCTTCACTCCAGGTGTGTTCGGGTTTTTGGGCCTCCAGAATATGCAAGGGTTCATAGGTCTGCTTCTTCTCATTCCAAACCACCCAGTAGCCGTCTTTTTCTTTTACCACCCCTTTACTGGTTATGACCTCAATATGAGATGGATTTGATCTCATATGTGGGGGCAAGCCAGCTGTCCGTTCTCTGCCAGGCCGGTTAAAGAAATCACCGTAGAGATCTTCAGAAACCATTTCGGGGCCCGGATTGGATCGTGCCCCGTAGGAAGCGGCCACGTTTTCCACCATCGCACCAAGTTTGAGGTACGAGCGGTCGATGCCTTCAAAGTCCTTGTCGTACACCCGCAGGTCGGTGGCAATCTTACTGCCATCGCCCGTTATCACAAGAAAATTATCCTTGGTTTCGCATTGCCGGTCTTTCATGCAGGCAATCACGTCATTGGCCCGCAGGATGATATCATCAAAAAGAAGCTTGTGCAGCTCGCTGGGTTCAATGATCACGTTTCGGGAGTTGGCTTTCGGGCGCTTGAATTTCGGCTCCAGTACTTTTAGTTTGCCGTCTTTGCCCTTTACGGTTTGCCCGTTTTCGTCCTGAATGTAATCGGGATGCTCTTTGTAAAACCCGATGAGCTGGTCATAGCTTTTAATGTCCATAAGCTCATCGACAATCTTGCGCATTTCGGGCAGGTTGTAATACCCAGCCACCACTCGCTCAGAGCGGTATTCCCCGTTGGTCTTTTTGACAATCTTTTCCTCTTCCCGGACAAACAAGTTGATGAAGTTGTCAAGGTTTTCAATTTCGTATTTAGCCAGTAAATCCGGGGCGCACAGGTTAAGCATGTGCCATACTTCCACTGGGGAGTTCACCACAGGTGTAGCGGTAAGTACAAACACATTTTTATATCCCACTTTGCTGAACAGCCAGCGGGTTTTCTGAAGGGCGTCTTCGGCCCGCTGGGAAGGTTTGTTGGCTGAAATTCCCAGCTTGGCAGCTTTGGCAGAGCCAAGGGCATTTTTATAGAAATGCGCCTCGTCAAAAAACAGGCAGTCCACCCCCAGCTCGTCAAAGAAAATATCGGTTTCCAGGCGTTTGGAGTGTGCCACATTGCGAAGCTTGGTTTCCCATTCTTCCATCTGCTTTTCCATGCGTTTCATCATGGACGTTTTGGCCGCCTTCGATATGGCCTGATCTTCTTCGAGCAGGTCTTCGAAGTTCTCCAGCATCTCGTTGAAGTAGTCGATGCGCTCGGAATAAATGCGAGCCTGTTCCGCCGGTGAAAGCGGAAGTGATTTGAAGGCGTGGTCGGCAATAAAGATGGCGTCCCAGTTATAAAGCTGGGCCATCGTAAGTTCTTTGTGCTTGTCGCCACCGCTCATTTTCATGTTGAGCACTTTGGCGTCGGGAAATAGCATCAGGTATTCCTCCACCCATTTTTCCTGCACTTTTCCGGGCACGACAAACATGGGTTTTCGGGCCGCTCCCTGCTGGAGCAGCACCTGCGAGGTGATGATGGAAGCCAGCGTCTTTCCGGCTCCCACATCGTGGCAGTTGGCCCCTTTGCCGTTCCACACCAGTTTTTCGGCAATGGCACGGTTGTGCTTGTACACGGTGAAATCCTTCACACCGTAAAAGGTGTCGCTCATGCCCCGAACCCGAAGCGTTCGCCCGTCAAAAGGCGGGTTAATAACGGCGTTATAGGTCTGGTTATAGGCGGTTTCGATAAGCGAGCGCACTTCTTGAGAAGCTTTGGTGCGCACCCAGTTGTTGAACTTTTTGGGCACGTGCGTGAGCATCCGATTGTTGTTCTGGCGCTGAATTTTTCGCGCCCGTTCAATAAGCATCTGGCCCCGTTCGCCTTTCATCGACTGCGCTTCTTTGAGCGTCATGGAAGGCATCAGGTTATCGTCCTCATCATAGAATTTGAGCGGGAACGTGCTGTCCTGAATGTAGGAGTTGATGATTTTGGTGAACGACGTCTCGCCCCATCCGAGGTTGTTATCGTCGGGGGTTTCATCGCCCGTTCCCACATACCGGCCCCATTTTCGGAGCTTCATGTAAAACCGGTTTCCAAGATCGGCTTTGTCTTTGACCAGGCCAATTTCCACCCGGTCGTAATTCATTTCGCCAGCAATCCACTCCTCAATGGCTTTCGCTGGCAGGTAGGTAAAAATATGCTGTGGGTCAACGGTAATGTTATATACGTCAATCCATTCAGGCACCACTTCTTCGAGCGCTTTGATATTCTTTTCCAGCTCATTCTCCTGGGCGAGTTGAAGCTTCTCCCGAACATTACCGGCTAAATACTGATAGCGGAATTCGTACGTTTCGGTGACCGGATTCCAGTAGAAGTCGGGATGGGATTCCAGCGCTTTTTCAAGCTCCTCCTTGGTGGCAGTACCCCCTTTATACACCGACTGGTAAAAATCCATATCCAGCGTCTCGCCTATGCTTCGGCCAAACATAGCCAGCTCAGCCAGGTCGTCGGAGTCTTTCACCGCCGGAACATAATTGCGGTTGAACATCGAATCCGCATCAATAATATCAGCGTGCACCAACTCCCCGTTAAGCGGATCTCGTTTTACCAGTGTGGTAAGTTTGTACAGGCGGTTATCGAATTTGAAGACCTTTCGCAGATCCTCATCTTCATCGGGAATCCCGTAGGTTTCAATGTGCGTAGCCAGTAGCTCTTTAAACTCTGCCCGAAGCGCCTCTTTTTCCGGCGTTTCCTGTGCCAGCGCTGTTATATAGTCCTCGTAGGCGTCAAGCAGCTGGCAGGCCGAGGAAATACGGCTGGTAAGTCCGGAGCCGCCCCCGAGGGTGAGCCGCTTATAAAATCTTCGCTGCCTCTCATAAAACTTCCCTTCATGGAAGACGATGTTACCCGGATGATAATTCCGGGGCAGATCAAGCATAATGCCATCATCGGGAATGTTGTACAGGGGCATTTCATCCGGCAGCGGGTAGGGAAAGGTAAGCCCGTCAGCCAGTACTTTATCAATAGCAGAGCTGTTTAGCTCGCCTTTAACGCCCATTCGGGAATAAAACTGGACATGATGCCCTTGAATATGCTCGCCCAATACGTGATCGGGATGCTCTTTGTAATATGGGTTATAAAAGGCGGTGTAGGTTTCCCCGTTGTAGGACACCTGACTTTCAATAAGATCGTCCTGGGCAAACAGGCGGTTGAGTTTGGAGTCCTGGTCTGGATGACGTTCTCCGGCATGTTCGGAGTACTTTTGAAAGAACAGGATATCAGTGGTTACCGTGGTATCGGCGTTGTCTTTAAACGCCGTTGAGGGAAGCCGGTAAGCGCCCACAAATTTTGCCCGTGCGATCATAGCTTGCCGGATGGATGGATCTTTCTTATCCATCGTGCCGGTGGAAGTGATCACGGTCAAAAAGCCACCCGGTTTAAGAGCGTCCAATGATTTAAGAATAAAATAATCGTGAATCCGTGGGCTGAGGGGTGCCAGTGGATCTCTTTGCGTATGAATCTTTAAATCCCCAAAGGGCACATTACCCACCACGCCGGTAAGGTTGTACAAAGATAAATCCGTATCGGCAAAGTTCTCATGGCGAACAGTCTGCATCGGGTATAGAAGTCTTGCTATGCGGGAGCTAATGGCCGAACGTTCCACCATAATCATACGGTATTTCTGGCGGTCGGGAAGAAATCCGGCAAAATTGCCCACGCCCGAACCCGGTTCCAAGATATTACCACCAGCAACACCCATTTTTTGAAGCTTATTCCAAATGAGTTGCACTACGGGGTAGGACGTATAATGCTCGTTAAGAAGTCCCCGTTTGGTTTGCTCGGTGGATTCGGTGTAGCCAAGACCACCGGCCCCGGTGTAAGACCGAAGCACTTCAATGTCGGCATTGGTAATCGCCCGATCTTCTTTTTGGAGTACGGCAATGGCCGATTCATTGGCTTTTCGGCGCTCGGAGGCCGTGAGTTTAATGGGGGCGTATCCCGAAAGATCAATATCGGTAAACCCAAAGGTTGACTGGGATGACTCTTTTTTGGGCTGCTTGGGGGGCTCCGGTTGTTCGGTGGAGGCACTGTTAAACACCCCGTCAAAATCGACGCCAATAATCTGCCCGTGCGCCCTGAATAACCCGAGCGCCTCCTCTTTGTATTCGGAGGGAAATTTATCCAGCTGAAACGCTAGGGCCAGTTTACGTGTGGTAAGCTCAAAGGCGGTTTGGAGTTCTTCCAGCTCAGAACCCGGATTCCCGCGCAGGGTGAGCTGCTTTTCAAGCTGGTCAAGGTTGGTGAGTTTAGGGTCAATTTCTTTGGCCGCCTGCTCGTCTCCCTGGTCGGCTTTCCAGGCCATATCGGTAAGCTGCTCCAGCAGCGCTCCGTTAAGCTGCCCCACTTTATACGGGTGGTGCGAGGCCGCCGAGATCATGGACATGCGTTTGGTCTTCACCTGAATTTCGACCGGAAACTCCCCATCCACGATGAGTATAAAATGATGGGCTCGGTAGCCGTTGGCGGGATTTTCGTATTTGTCTTCATGCTCCCAGACCTCACCAAGGGCGCCCGATTGAATGCGCTCAACGATGGTATCTACCTGCGATTGAGTTTCCACAATAGCCATACAACCGGCGACATCGGTCAGTCCCGTGGTATATTTTTCTCCGGCTTTGGTGGCTATTTTTTCGGTAAAAGGAAACCGCTTGCGTATGAGTTTTCCGAGGGTGGAATACACTTCCTTGATGCGCCCTTTAACCACCAGCGCCACATTCATCTTTATGAGGCTGTTCATGACGCTTTTCAAGGCCGGGATGTACCGGTTTTTGGTTTCGATAACCGCCTCGATCTGAGGAGCCAGCTCGGCTTCGGAAACCGGGGACGTATCCCCCGGAGTCAGCGGATTGGGATCGTCGATGTTGACAATCCCGTCGGAATCCCAATCGCCCAGCCAGTGATCAAAGTCGTCTTTGGCGATGTAGGAAATCTGGTCGATATTTGTTTTTGTGATCGGCATAGGGTTAGCTAAGAACTTTCTCTAAAAAGGTGTCAAGTTTGGTCTGGCTCTTTCGGGCCGCTTCCAGATCAACCGCTGGTTTGCTTTTCTTAGCAGCCGCTTTTTTAGGTTGAATGTTCTTTTTGGCCTTGGTTTTAGGCGCAGCTTTCTTTGGGGAGGCTGATTTCGCTTTTTTGACCGGAGTTTTCTTTTTGCTCTTCTTTTTGGCTGGCAGGCAATCCGGTTTGGAGCCTTGCTGCCTTTCCTGCCTCCGGTACTCACGAGCGCCCAATACTTTCTTGGCATGATCCTGAGCCAGAATCTGAATCTCTAAATTCCCATGCTTTTTGACGAGCTGTGCCCAAGAAGCTTTGAAACCGCCTTTTGCCCCTTCGGTGCAGATTTGGGTTTTAAGCTGCCCGTCAATGAGGAGCTCAACGATGTACCGCTTATTCAAATAGTCCGGTACGTATCGAATGCTGAGGGTAGCCCGTTCGGATTCTCCGGAATGTTTTTTGGCGTAGCATGGCATTTTGGAGCCGAGCAGTGAATTCACCCGCTTCCAAGAGCGAAGCTTGTGAAGGGCGTCAATTTCTTTGAGCGTTATGGTAAAGGGAAGTTCAACGGGGTTTTCTCTCGTGTTCAAGTCGTTTTCCTCATCCGTTTCGGGTTCTGGCTTTTGGGGTAGATCTTCTTGGGATCCGGCATGGCTGCCACCGGCATCTTTTGCGGTGAAAGGCACGTCAATGGCATTCAGCATCTGGTAACGGTTCTTTTCGGTTTCAGCCAGTCCCTCTTTGGTGACTTTGATTTCGATATCGCACTCATGAGCGATGCTGGTATTGCCTTTGTATTTTCCGTCTTTGGTAGCGTGGGCGACCATAACAAAGCCTATGCCTTGCTCGCGGCACCACTGGGCCAGTTCGACCGTAGAGGTATCTTTGGCGTCGATTACAGAGATAGAATCCAAAAAGCAAAACGCCGACCTGTTCTTCAGTAAGGTTTCCTTAAGAGAGCTTATCGATTTCCATTTCGTGAAATTCAAGTTGGAATGAGTAGCCCGGAGCCGTTTGACACGGTCAACCAAGGTCTTTCCAAAGTGTTCTTCGGCTGGGATATATTCGACCCGCCCATGTTTAGCCAGCGCATTGGCAAGACCAAGGCTAAAGGTGGATTTTCCGGCCCCTTTCTCTCCCCAAATAAAGATCACAGCGTTCTTTTCCGGCTCGCCCAATAAGGTGCCGTAGGGTTCACTGACTTTGATCCCTTTAATATTGAGTTTGGATAGTTCCTGGGCGGAGAGGGTATTCAATCCACTCATTTTCTTTTGCTCCTGAATTTTTTAACCAGCACAAACAGCCCACCGATGGCAATGCCTGCCATGATGGTCTTTTTCATTATGTGTGAGTTTGCATTGCCTGATTGCACTATTCCAGAGGAGGAAGGGATATTCAGCCGCTGGAGTAGCGCCTGATCCACTACACCTGTGACTGGCAGGGAGAATCTTCGTTGAGCTTGCCGGACAGCCGCCTCTGTTTCGAGGCCAAACTTTCCATCAATGCCATATTGAGGCAGTGCAATTCCCATGTGCTGAAGGGCTGCCTGTAACCGCAAAACCTGTTGACCGGAGTCGCCTTTTTTGAGTGTCATCTTATTTCTTTGGTTTAAACATTCGTTGAGCGGCTACACCGATGGCAATACCAACCAGTAACAGTGAGCCATTTTTAATGAGGGAAGAAGAGACAGTGTCGGATACCACCTCATCGACTTCGAGTTTCTTCGACATAGCCACCAAATCCACGTACTCGAAATAGTCATCAATAACCGAAGCGTTTTGCTGATACACGGTGGTGATGCCCTGCTTGTCGGTGGTGAGATTGGCTAAATTCAAACCCATTGTGGCAAGTTGACCTCTGCGACCACTGGTTACGTCCTGAAGCTTTCCTGCAAACACCTTGAACGCATTCTGTGATGTATTTTGCAGGTAGTCTTCTAAGCCATGCAAAGCGGAATCCGTATGTGATATAAATCCGGATCTCATTGGGAACTCCCTTTTGGTGCTAAGGCTTTGACTCCGGCCCGTAGTCCGGGAAGCATGGGAGCCAAGAAATACAGTCCTGCGCCCACACCGGCAATCACAATCACACGTTTAAGGAGCGTGTTAACCTCACCAAGAGTAGATCCGGGACCCAGTTCCGGCATTTTATACCAGGACTCGGTGGGGGGAGAATACACCCCTGACTTTTGTCCTTCTTCCACGCCCAAATCCAGCGATATAGGCATGGATTTGTCAATCATATCCTTTGCTGAAAGATTACTGGTGTCCACTCCATCGGGGTACAATTCAAACACCACCTTATGACCGGAATTCGGCATAAACGAGCGGTCAAACACAAGTCGCGCCTGCGCACGGCAATTATCCATCATGGACGTGCGAAAACGCTGGACACCCAAAACCTGCCCGCTTTGATGGGAACGAGCCACAACCAGTGCGTCGGGGCATTGTCCCCAACTGGCCAAAAATGGTACAAACAGCACTTTTCCCCAATTGCGGAAGGTTTCGATTTCCAGATCCAGCGAAAATGGAATCCCGCTTGCCGGATTTCCCGATGAGGGGTTTCGTCCAATAATGCGGAGCTCAGCACTATCTGAACTGATGATATTGCTGGACAAAGTTAGGCCGCCAAAACCGGTATCTGTGTAGCTGGATTGCATAGGGTGTTATTTTATGATTACCCGATAGCCGAGGTACAGCCCGCCAACTATCAGGAGTGTTTTTTGATGCTGCTGAAGCCACTGCGAAATGGATATCGGTTGGGCTTCGATGCGTTCACATAATGATTGAGATGCGCTTTTTTTGCCTTCCCCAACATCGGTGATCTCAATATCCGGCTGGGAGTACGCGGCTTCTTCACCGCCTGCCATAACCACGGCACTCATCACGCCCGGAACACCTCCATCTACATAGGTTGAAATTCGTGCGGTTTCCATGCTTACTTCTTTAGCGCTTTAAGCAGAATAAACCCGCCACCAATAGCGACTCCTGCTATGGCAGCGTATTTTATCATATCGTTTGATCCGGGCGATGGCGCTGCGCCCTGCCCCGGATAATGTGCCGCCGGAGCTTGGGAACCACCTGACCGGTTGCCCCCTTTATTAATTACTCCATCTACGGTAACCAAGGTGTCCGTAGCGGTTCGGAGCAGGTCATTTATACTGGTGATAGCAGAGCCAAATTTGGTGGTCTTTTGCGTAGTTACCGGATTCGTTGCGGCTACCTGGTTCAGCGCATCAAAGCTTTCATATCCACTGGGTTTTAGAATCATCGGGGGGTTTATTTAGAGTTCTTTGATTTCTTTTTTCGCTTGATCAGCACAAACGCCAATGCGCCTACCAAGGCAACACCACCGAGGGCGACACCGGATTTCATAGCCGAGTTTGCCGTTTTCTGATGAGTGGCAGTGGTAGTAAGATTGGTTTGGAGCGCTTGCATCATTTCTTCACGCTGGCCTTCCCACTCGGCTTTCTTTACAATAGAGGCTTCATTGGCTTTACAGAGCGCCTGACTTTTTTCTCGTTGACGGCGACAGCTTTTTAGTTTGCCGAACATTTTGCCTTTACAGCTTTGATTGGCGTATCGGCATGGATCGGTCTCTTCCCAGTTGCCTAAACCCGGACTGAGGGAAACAGCAAAACCTGAGTCCTCCTCACCAATTACGGTGTCATTCATGGTTGTTATATATCCGCTTCTACTCATATCTATGGTTTTAGGAGCATGTACCCACCACCGATCAGAACAAGCGTTCCAATGGCAAGTCCGGCATATAGCCCCATTTTTTTGGTTTTGTTAGATGATCGTTGCTCAGATACCCAAACCTCGGAAAGCTGACCGTACCGGTTGAGTCTTTGAATGGCTGGAGCACCAAGTTCATCAATGATTTGTGCGTATCGCTGAAGCGTAGCATTATCCTTCTGGGAAAGACTGATCACTTCGGACTTCACGCCACGTTGCATTAAATAATCACGGAGCGTCCCACGAAGCTGGCGTTCATCCTTATCCTTGGCTCCAAAAATGTTAGATAGGGTATTCTTTAGTGTCATCCCCGTGCTGGCCATCGTTGTGGCGGTGGTCAAAAGCGTAATCGGGTCAATGCCTAACCCTTCTGGCATAGCATTGGTTACGTGGCGGGATTTTTTGATCAGACGCTCGTCAAACACGTATCCGGGGTATTTTAGAACCGTCGTATCGAACGACTTCCAGCCCGCTGGTGAGTGATAGACGGCGTAAATGTGATCAAAGTGCCGACCGGTTCTCGATACGATTCTAAAACCGGTTTGAATGCCTAAACTTTGCAGGAGCGCTGCCCCCAAAATGGCATGATCATCACAGTCTCCGGCCCGCTGTGTAATGGTGACAAAAGGAGATTGAAGGCGTTCCACATCCCACGGGTCACGAACGTAATTCACGTTACGAACCATCCATTTGTAAATAGCGGAGGCAATGGCGTCAATATTTCGCAGATCCGGTTGTCCGGTTAGCCGGTGCCTACGGATGGTGCTTGTGATTTTCAAAGCAAGGGAGCGAATGCGTTCATCACCGGTGTACTTGGTCACGAGCCGAGAGGAAGCAGATAATACGCCATCAACACCGGGATAAGCCACACGCCGGGTAGAAAGTGGTACTGTGGATGCTCCCAAAGAAGCATCCACAGACCTTGCCCTGACGGTTTGCTGTTGGGTATCTGGTAATATGTTTACGTAGCCGCTCTGCATTATCCGAGCACCTGTTTGGCTAACTCGGTTACCGTGTGCACGGGATTATCTAAAAGTCTTTTGTGGTTCAGTTTCGCCATTGCGGGGACGGGTGAATCACAGGTAATTAACACCCCAACGAACTCTCCGTTAAGGGTAATAGCGGTAATCCCATTTTCCATCGCCTCCGAATAATTTTGACCACGGATTTGGGAAATAGATTTGGTTTCTACTATGCTCATCTATTTTGGGCTTTGTGGGTTTCGAGTCAGATACAGTTTTTGTAACTCGGCGATCACATCTACAAGAAGTGCTTTTTCTTCTGGCCTGAGTGTCCCGAACGTGCCCGACCAAAGCAGCAAAAGATGGGTAGCGGCACCGGCAGAGATTTTGGCGTAGCTTGAAAATTGCCCGGATCCATCCACAAGGGGATATATGCTTTCTGCAATTCGTCTTGCGCCTATGTCTCTTTCCAGTGCCCGTCTACCTAATTCGATAGCCATATTGATCCAGTCTGATAGAGTCAGCGTTCTATTCTCCACCTTTCGGATGATCTCAACTTGGGTTTGAACTGCACGGGCGTATTTAACGTACCGGGCAGCTGAAGGTGAGTCGAGACTCATAAAATCCAAAGCAGACTGTATTAAATTCTTATAGGAGTTGTACATACTTATTGGCCCGTGTTACTATTTTCCAGATTCTTACTTTGCTGCTTCTTGGGCGCTGTATCCTGGGATTCAGTTGGGCCTTGATGTATTGAATCTTCTTCATCAGCAGTGGACTCAGAAGTCTCAGAAGGATGTGTTTCAAAGGTGTGAGAAGTGTTAACATCCGGGGTTGAAGTCATTCCAAAAGGACCTAAACCATGTCTTTGTCCGGCGATAATACTGATGACCCCACCAAAAGTATCTATCAGGTCGGGGGCTTTTTTTAAAAAATGCTCAGTAAGCTGGTTACCGGGAGACTGTTGAGAAGTTTGATATTCCAGGTCTTTTTTAAACTGCTCTCGATCCAACTGTTCAATTTCCTTCTCAAGCACACTGATCTTGGTCTGGTACGTTTCCTTTAGTCCATCGACCTTATCCCGGGACTCTTCTTTGAGTCTGGCAATCTCATTTTGATGGGCTAACAGTAATTCCGTTTTATCTTGAGACAAGTCTTTTCTGGCTTGAAAAAGCTCATCAGTAATTTGCTGGTTTTTTCGATTTGCATCGTTTAATTGCCCTTCCAGCTGAAGGCAGCGTTCGTGGTAGTAATTACCGGCAACCGAAAAGCTTGGTTGGCCATGCATCGAATTAGAGTAAAATTCGGCCGGTGGCCGCCCACGTGTAGCCTTTGTTGCTCCACCTTTTGGCTGCTCAATAGTTGAATCGTTAATGTGTTCGGAGGTTTCTGCCATCTGTGTTCTGTTTGGTTCGAACACAGATTAAGCAAGAAAAAAACGGATTTAAATGACCGTTAGAACGATATGAGCGTACAGGAAGAGGTGAATATTTTTAAAAGAAACATAAAATTGGATGGAATTTATTGAGTTAAATGGAATTCATTTTATTCAATAATTCTTCTTCATGTTGTAGATAATCTGGTCAACCTGTTCTTTTGTTACAACAAAATGGGCTGGTTTGTTAGTTCTCCTATTCATAGCCATAGGGCGAGGAGTTAGTTCCGGACGCACGCAGTCATAAAACAAGCTGCTTTTCATCCCTGTTTTTTCTTCTACATATACCTGGGCTTCTTTAATGGTCATTACTTGCTGGTCAATAACTTCCTGTATGGATTTTTTTGGTTGCATAGTGGCTCCTCATTAGGGGTGTTTGTTTAAAATTTTTGCCTTAAAACTCATTTTATTCCAACAAAATGTTTCAAATCCTTAAAAACAGCGTTCATGTGCTATTAAAGAACGATTTTTATGAAACATTTTTTGAAACATGCCTGTTTCAAGGCCATTCGTTCAACAAAATTGGGTTAATAATTTCAATGGGTTACCTAATTTTCTTTTGAAACAGAATTGAAACATCGCTGTTTCTTTAAAAGAAGAGAATGTTTCATGGTGTTTCATAAAAGTTTCAGTAAATGTTTCATAAAAAAGTGAGTTTAAAGTATCATTAAGTGTGTTTTTAGTATTTTGAAACATTGAAACATAGATTTATACCTTTTTCTACGATTCTATTCTTTTAAATAAAAAAATAGCTCAGAACGGAGCTACTTCACTGCCTACCGGTTCCGTGTTTCCTGTCCAGGTTGGACTGCCAACTGGTTTAAACTTCTCCCAGTTAAAGGCGTTGCGAAACAGCTCATTTTCTACCGCTTTCCGAATGTAATAGCCTCGCTGCCGGATCGTATCCGTCTTAATATTGCTGTAACTGTCGGTAATCGTCCAGTTTACCACCTTTAATTCACCTTCCGGGGTCAGTTCGCTTAAATCTCGAAGCTTCTCGTCCACAATTTCCCGTCTAACCATACCATCGGTTCCTCTTTTCTCATATTCATAGATATCCCACAATGCCTTGGCCCAAATTTTGAGTGTACCGTCCTTTGTCCAGTTGAAATGATGCATGGTTACCTTTAACGATTGGATCAGGGTGCCTATCGTTTCAATGAATTCGGTTAATGGATCTTGGGATGAGTAGCGAAGGGCGGTTTTAACCACTTCATCTCGTGCAAACTGGAACAGGACAGTGCCTGTGATTCCTTCAATTTGCTCATTAATACGTGTAGTCTGATACCTGATGTAGGAGTCATCATTTTTATAATCACTCTCGATTTCGTCAATTTCTTCCAATGAACGTGAAATAATGGAACGGTACTCCGGATTCAGCCAATAATAAACGGTTAAAAGGGCAGCAAACTGGTTGATTTGCCTGTCCTGAAGTACAACATCTTTCATTTTATCACCCAGTTCTTCCTTAATGGCCTCTTTTAATTTTAGCCGTTGCCGTTCTAAATCCGCAATAAAGTCTTTCCGGTTTAGCTGGTAATAGTTTTTTAGAAAAGAGAGCATCAAATACTGAAGAGTTACCCGGTCATTTATAAGCTCCTTCACATGTTTTTCAGGGCCACGGGTTTTCTTGCTGTAATGAATGATAAGCGAACGGCTAAGAAGATGATCTGTGGCTGGCAGGAAATTACTGCAAAAAAGCGGCATGGTTCGTACCGTTTTATGCTCCTTTCCCCATTTATTGCCCTTCTTAATGTTGGTTGGCCGTGGTTTTAATTCAAACCAGGAGTTCCATACCTGATCATCAATCTTGGCTTTTTTACCAGGAACTTGAGGTACGTGTTCGTCTATCCATTGAGGAATTTGGGATTTTTGTTCCAAGGCTTCATCAACGGATCGAGCCGGTGGAGTGTTCAAACTATCCAGGTGATTTATTCCAAAAAAATCCTGAATAAGCTTTGCCATCTCACCTTTACCGACGTTTCCCTCTCCGTAAAAATACAGGAAGATGATATGTTTGTAATGGGCATAGATTTCATCAAAAAACACGAACGAGAAGACGTAAGCGATGATGATCTTCCCCCAATTTCTGTATTCTGAAGTGCCCCCAACCATACCGCAAAAATTGTCTTCAACTTCCATTAGTTTTTCATAAAACTCATAATCATTGTAGAGCTTATTTTCGGCCCTGCTGAAAAATCCATCTGAATTTGGCACCCCTAATTCGAAATTAGGCAAATGAACGACGTCCTCCGGTGGCTTCAGAAATTTGTTATCCCCAACCGGAAAGGCCCCATCTTGCTGAGAAATTAGCCTAATTTGGTCCGTCGGTTTCTTTGGAAAACGAACAAGGGCGTTACCAGAAAGCATATAGCGATTGTTTTCAAAGGTGATGAACCCAAAGTGATCAAATTCTCTGACGATTCGTGGTTTGAATTCCAGATTTACATGCAGCCAAAAGCTTCGCATGTCCTCATTCTTCATGTTTTTTACCTGAAGTACGTCTTTATTCCATACGCTTTTTGAGAATTCTTCCACGCTATGGGTTTGAACGGGTTCAAAGTTGAAGGGTTTATAAATAGGTATGCCACCTCGCAGGTAGCGAAGCTGGCCAATATAGGTGCGTTCCCATTCTTTTTTCTCCGGATTCCATTTTTCGATAATGGACTCCAGTATGAGATCAAATTCCGTAACGACTACCTTTTCGCCACCCCGTTTGCGAACCCACTGGTAATTATCAAAGTCCCGTTCATATTCTTTGGCCGCATTTTCTCTGATTTTTATGGCCAGCCAGCGTTCATAATCAACTTCGGTTTCAATAAGGGCGAATTTCCGTTCATTATTCGTTTTTATTGCAATGAATTCGATAATGTTGAATTCATTGCCTTCCGAATCTTTGCAAATTTCCGTTTCAAGGTTAATACTTAAAACAGAATGCGATTTTGTTGTATCAAATACATTTTTAATCCCCTCAATAAGGGTGATAGAATCGTTCAGGTTTTTAAACTCGTCAAATTCTTTTCGTAAATACCAACGCCAAAAATCGGCGTTAAATAACTGCTTTATCATAATTGAGTAATTTCTTTAAAGTTTTGTGTGAAATAGGTCACATAACAGGAGCGGGTAATGTTATCCGGAATGGCAGCTACCAGTTTTATTACATCTTTTCTTTCAACTCCCGACTCCAGCTTAGATAGGAAATAGTCCATCCAGTCCATTTCTTGGGGTTTATTGGAATTAATTGGAACAATGAAGACATCAAGGCCAGCTGATAAGGCCGTGTAGATTGATCGGCGGAGTTGATTCCATTGCGGCGATTCTACTGAAAAGACAATAGTATCGGTTCTTTTTTTTAAAAGATTTGCAGCTTCTTGGCTTAGGCTACCATCTATTGATATGGAAGGGGTGAATGGTGCATTAGCCGTATTGAAAACTGCATAAACTTTTTTGGCTTTAGATATCTCGGCTTTGATAGAGGAAAATCCGGGGATGATTTCATCAGCTTTTTTATAAGCATTTTGGTATTTCTGCCTACTTTTTTTTGAAATGCTTAGGTGATACCGGTCAGCCAATAAGTAGATGACTTCTTTAAAAGTAAAACCATCATATTTGCTTATGAAATCAATTGCATCACCCCATTGACCACAGCCATAACATTTATAGGTGCCTTTAACTTCAGACACATAAAATGAAGGTGATTTTTCGTCATGGAACGGGCAGCAACTTTTATAGTAATTGCCGGATTTTTTTAAAGAAATGCGTTCAGAGATGATATCAATTATCTCACTGGAGGCAAGTTCTTTAATGCGAGATACCGCTTCTGTAAATGTCAATCAGGTACATTGACCTATGGTAAGATCAATCGGTTAAGTTTACGTTTTGCGTCAGCAAGTATGATTGCTACTGCCTTTATATCAGTGTGTCTTTTATCCAATATTAGGTTGGAATAATTATGCAGTGAAACTTCTTCATCTATTAGTGCTGCAAGTCCCCAAATAGAAGTTCTTAGTTCTTTAGAGTGAACAGTCTTGGTTATTCTTGCCAATTTGTTAACTCCGAAATATGGATTAAGTACTGGCCGTTTCTGTTCTTTTTAATTTTTTTTATAAGCCCTTTACCAGCATAATTAGTTATGGTTTTTGGCTTTAATCTCGTGATTAAAGCAAACTCCTTGACAGCAATCCAGTCGTTTTCTGGTAATGTATCTGTAACCAGCGATTTGATGAGATTTAATTGATAAGCTAACCCATCAATCGCATTAATTATTTGTTGTTGTTTTCTTTGAGTCATTTTCGATATAAAACTCCTCCCAAATAGATGGGTGCTTGTCTTTGCTTTGATTAATAGTTGATTCAATTATTTCACGTATCCAGGGTGTTTTGTCGGTGTCTTGAGCAACACGAATTAAAGCAGTGTGGGAGATTCCTATGGAACCATCTGGTTTCTTTAAAGTGTTAGCAAATCCTTTCAGACTTTTCCGATTTATACCCAACGCAAATTTTAGTTGTTGATGTGTATTAGGTATTTGTTCTGACATATTAAATTCGTTACTTACACATTGTAAGTAGATTCATATTAGTTAATTAACGATAAGGTAACCTTTGAAATTCAATGAAGTCAAGCATAAATCATAAAAACTCCATTGCTGAAAGAATTATTTTTCTTAGCAATAGGTATAGCTCTGCAAAAGAGTTTTTAACCGAATGTGGAATTAACAATTATTCGTTAATTACTGATTTGAAGTATGGAAGAATAAAAAAACCAGGATCGGATGTTCTGGCTCAAATCGTAATTGGTTCCGGTTGTAATGGAACGTGGCTACTTACAGGTAAGGGGGAAATGTTTACCGGTGGGGAGAGTATTCCGTTTTTGTCCGTACCCGAATCTCAGAAAATTGATCAAGCATTAACTATGATTTTAAATTTTGGCTCTAAATCTAAATTAAAAGATGATGAGGCCAGAAGCTTAGAGATCAAAGTTGCTGAAGCACTCCTGACACTGATGAAAAAACAGCCAAATTAGTATTGAACCAAGTACTTTTTTATTTCTATATTTACTTACACAATGTAAGCGAACTCAAAGGAAGTGAATTTGTATTTAGTTAATTACATAAAACCAGTTTTAGCCACTAAAGTACTATGTACAGTTAGTGTTGGAATTGGAACTATGTACACTACTATGTACAATTTTATTTCATTTTTAGCTTTCGAGGTGGTAAAACAGCCTTTAAATGGTAACTGGACCAGTAGCTCAGTTGGTTAGAGCAGTCGACTCATAATCGATTGGTCGCAGGTTCAAGTCCTGCCGGGCCCACTTTTATTTTCCCTCCTTTTTATCCCAAAAAACAGCCCTTTAAAGCATTTAAAGGGCTTTTTTAGGCCAAAATTGCTTGCATTTCATAAAAGTTCACTAATTAAAACCCTTCCCTTTTTCTCCCGATTTTTGTAAAATGTGGTACACAAAGTGGTACATTTTTGGCGATTTTTTAGGCCTTTAATGAGGTTTATTTCAAAAATTTTTTGAGATGCTCGAAAAGGTTTGTCAATTGATTGTTGTAGATAAGATATGCTTTTAGAGCCTATAACCGTCGAAAGCATTTTTATGCAGCTAATTATTAGCCATGTACCACATTGTATCACTTAACCACAATTAAATAGAGGGCGATTATGGCAAGTTTAAAAAAGCGAAAAGGCACTTATTATATTCGATTTTCAGAGACTATTGATGGGGAGCGAAGACAAAAAGCATTTAGCCTTGAAGTTACCGAAGAAAGGGAGGCAAAAAAACTCCAATATGAATATGAGGATAAATTTCAGCGGGGAGAGATTGATCCTTTTCATGGTTGGTCGCCTCAACAAGAGAAGCGAAAAAGGAATTGGGAAAAGCGGGTCAGGCATATGTCATTGGCTGAAGCCGGGCAACAGTTTTTGGATGAGCGCAGTCAGGCGAACGAGCAGACCAAGAATAATTATCGCCGGCACTTTGATATGCTCGAGGATCAGCTGGGATCGACTATGCCGGTAAGGGAAATCCTGGAAAAAGATATTCGTGAATTTTGTTTCCGGTCCGACTTGGCGAAAGCTACGCAGGCCAGCTATCTCAGGCATATAAAAGCCTTGTTTAACTGGATGGAAGAAAAGGATATTATAAAAGAAAATGTGACCAAGAATATTAAGCCCCCAAAAATTCCGCAGAAGATATCGCAGAAAATGATTTCACGGGAAGAGTTGAACCGCGTTTTTGAAGCCTTTGACAAATTTTATAAAGAGCAGGAGGAGAAGGGGCATGTCACCAAGCCCCATCAAAAGCGGCTGTGGTTTAAGCCCATGATCAACATGATGTATTACTGTGGTATGCGTGCCAGTGAAGCAGTTAATTTGAAATGGAGGCACGTTAATCTTGAAGGTGATCCTGAGGATCCGGATGATCACGGACGCATTGGAATCTATAATACCAATTCCAATACGACCAAATCTGCGCTGGAGCGCGTGATCCCCATTCGCGAGCCGCTGAAACCTTGGCTTGTACAATGGCACAAGGATCAGGGAGAGCCCAAGGATGGATATGTGTTTCCGAGTTCTACTGGACTGAATAGATTTCATGGAATGACGGCCGGATCGCTTTCTCGATCCTTTAAAAAATTTGTCCGGCTGGCAGAGAACGTACCCAATACCATTACCCTGCATGGGCTGCGCCACTCTTGTACTACGGATCTACTTCGCAAGGGCGTACCCATTCACATTGTCCAAAAAATCATGGGACACTCGTCTATTGATGTGATCCAAATTTATGAGCATTTGGATGAAAGTGACTTGAAAAATGCGGTGAAAGGGATTGATTAAGAAAATGTGTTAGAAGTTTTTGAGCAGTATCCTTCATCAGGAATAAATATTTCTGTTACATCGGTAAAATAGTTTAGGCCCAAACTCTTATACAATAAGTTAGGATTTTACAAATTATGTGTATAATTATGATAAATAATACACATTAACTAAATCGATATAGTTATGTGAAAGAATGTAGTGATCGATGACGACTTGATGGATGAAGCCTTGAAGGTGAGTGGATTGAAAACGAAAAAAGATGCGGTGGAAGAAGGATTGAAGTTGTTAGTACAGCAAAAAAGCAAGAAAATATCAAAAACTTGCGGGGAAAATTGCACTGAGAAGGCAATTTAGAAGATTTGAGGACTCCCACACCCAGTGGATTGCCTTGCGCAATTTGTTGTTAAACAGACTGCGCTCGCTGGGCGGCCGGGTTAACTAACGATAGTATCCACTTCGGCTCACGCCAAAGACCCGTGACCTCGTTCGGATGGGGAATAGCTGTTTATGATCATTCATAAATTGGAAAATTACTCACTTGTATCGGGGAAGATGCCAATGGCCTTTTTTAAAATGTGAGAGTGTAAATCTAACTCTGTCTGAGTTTGGTAACTTAATACTTAAGGAGACTTAGGATGCTGTTTACTAAATATCTTTTGATATTTCTCCTCTAACATATCCACTTCATCCTTGGTTAAAGCCTCAAACTCTTTAGTACGAGCACGTTTGGATAATTGTCCATGATTTTGACGTAAGAAGCCTATAAGGTTTTCCATATCTTTATCCGGCATATCGAAATGTTCACCTATAAATGTTCTCATCTTATCATGTTGCTCCAGGTATTGAACTTCTTCCGGCAACGTATCAGTAACCGTTTTTTCTACGCACTCATAGAGAAATTCGGCCTGTTTGGTGGCATCAAAGTACCGGTATAGATCAATAGTATCGTTTAAGATTTCTATATTGCCATCTGGTGTTGCCTCCCATATAACGAAGTCAAGGCGTGGCTTGGAATAAGATTCTAATACTTCTTTATACTCATCTATTCGGTCAAGGATCACTGCTGAGACAGGGAAGATAAGTCCTTTAGGAGCGAATTCTTTTTTCGCTAATACATGATGAATTAAATATCGGTGTACACGTCCATTACCATCTGCAAAAGGATGAATAAATACAAAGCCAAAGGCAATGAAGGTTGCTGCTAACACTGGATCATAATCACTATCAATTAGTGATTGGTTCGTTCTTAGTAAGCCTTCCATAAGTTGTGGAAGATCTTGCCACTTTGCCGAAATATGGTCTGGGACAGGCTTGCTATTCACTCTGTTATGGACGCCTATAAATCCTCCTTCTTTGCGCCATCCCATATCCACAAATCGACGATCTTTTATGACAATCTCTTGTAGTCGTAATAATTCATCCTTGGTAAGATCTTTCTGGCCGGCCTGACCAATTGCTTTCCCCCAACGTTCTGCACGATTTTCCGGAGGCGTTTCTCCCTCAATGGCATAGGAGGCTTTTGAGTCTTTGAGCAGAAGAAAAGCTGCAGCTCGGGATAATAAATCGGGGTGCACCTTACCTATTGTGTCTTTTACTTTTTGTTCTAAGTCTTCAGCACTGAAATTTTCGAGCTTTTCTGTTCGGCGTACTAAAGGACAGAAATCCTTATTACCTGGCAAGTTATTCCAAACTCTATGGCGTTTAGACCTCTCTTTAGATCCTGGATATTGTAATTCGGCATCAAGAGCATTTACATAATTTCCGGTTTTTACATCATCTATATTAAGTTTTTGATCTGTCAGCCATTCATAGAAAAACCATATTCTTCTACTGTATTGACCAGTGGGTTGCTTCTTGACAATAGCTTCAATCTCACCGTCGTCAATTATTTCGAATAATTTTTTGAGTACTAAGAGATCAATTCCTTCATATCGCAAAGCAAATGTGAGATGGCCCAATAAGGATTCGTCCGGAGTATGAATATTTCTAAAAATCTGCCACGGCCCCTCATTATATCTTTTATGTTTGCTACTGATAGCAGAAATATGTTCGGGTAAAGGGACTTTTAAGTCATATCCGTAAATTAAGGCGCTATACCCTGCCAGTTTCATTCCAGACTCAGGAAGGGTATATTTACAAAAGACTGTTACATTATCTGAAAAGCGATTCCTTTCTGCCATTGCTTAGAAGCATACTATTAACAATTATATTTGTGTTAATATCATAAAAATTGATTACTTTTTATAAAAAACAATTAGATGTGGGGTAGTTTTATAAAAATCGATTACTTGTTGCGGTAGGATGGGTAGTATAAACTGAACTCTGTCCGGGTTTGATCTAAATCATACCGGGCTTGTAAGTTCATTCAGAATTTGGCAGTAGTTCTCAAGGCTTTTGACAGACGCAGGGCGGTGTCAGCCGTTATACTTCGCTTTTCGTTTACAATCTGGTTGAGCAGGGTATGAGTTACTTCGATTTTGCCAGCGAATTCACGTTGACTTATGCCCATGGGTTCTATAAACTCTTCCCGAAGCACTTCTCCGGGATGTATAGGATCAATTTTTTTGCAGTCATGGCTTTTTATAGGGTTTGGTCAATGATAATCAACAATCTCTACATCATACGCATCACTCTGGCTCCAGTAAAAACAGATGCGCCATTGGTTATTGATTCGTATGCTGTGTTGGCCTTCTCGATTTCCTGGCGGTACGCGAAGGTTATTAATATCAGCAGCAGCATTAATCATTCGAAGTTTTCGCAAGGCGTGCTGCTGAATGGTTTCCGGAGCTTCTTAGAGTAGTTTCTATTAAAAACCTTCTCAGTTTCCTTGTCCTTGAATAACTTTACCATACAATAATATAATGCGTAACGTTACGCGTCAAAACTTTATTTTATGGTGTAGATTATTTGCATAGTTTCTCAAGACTTTTTTCAGCTATTTTAATATTACGTTCATCGCTCGCCAAGATTAAATCTGTGTAAAAAGCCAAAAGAATTTATTTCAAAAAACCTAATATCTTACCTGAAAGATGTGCTTTATCTTTGTACTAACTTAATGTCAGCGGTATTTCCATAAAACAGCGTAAGATATCTTTGATCTTTTCTCATGATGATATCCAACCGACATATTAAATTATTCCAATCTCTCTTTAAGGGACGCGAAGATATTTACGCCCGCCGCTGGGAAAATGAGGATCGAGATGGTTACATGCCTGCTTATAACGTAGACTGGGATAAATACGATAAGCACAAGGCGCTTGGAGGCACCTTTCAAAACTTAAAACACAAGAAACCGGCCCCCGCTTACTCCAGCGGTTATCCGAAAGCACCTGTTGGGAAAGGAAACGATCGGCATCTACTCCTTACTGAAAAACAATAGCTGTTGGCCGCATATTTTGACAAGGAGAGCTGGTTGGAGGAAAAGCCAGTAATATAACCTTGGATTAATAAGACTTTTTTACATGGTGGAGATGCAATGCTATTTTAGCGCTAAAACAAACTTCTTCAAAAATATAAATTAACTGGATGTATGAATCTCAAAAATTTTGAAGAGCAGATAGATTCGAAAATTGTAGACAGAGGATACAGCTATTTTCTTGATGGTCTGGTTGACGGTCCAGAACTCATAGAAAAATGATACTGGCTTGCAAAAGTCTATGGCAGTCAACTCTATAGTGTTGAGCTCCGAACTGACCCACAAAACAATCAAACAATACTTGACTGGCAGTGTACTTGTCCCTACGATTACGGGCCAGTCTGTAAGCATGTAGTAGCTGCCATGTATGAAATGATCGAACGTGAGAGTGTTGAGTCAGATTCTCCTTCTACAAAAGAGATCTCAACAGGCAAAAATGACCTGCAGAAGATTTTTGAAAGTGCCACGAAAGAAGATCTGCAGGATTTTATCCTATCTTGTATTAAATCAATGGACGGATTTAGAAATCGGTTTCTGGGGCACTTTTGCGGTCTGTTGGAGGAAGATCCGATGCAACAATATCGGCAGATAATACGAAATTATGCAAAAGCGGCAGAAGGGCAGTACGGTTTTATTGATTATAGCTCTGCACGTACGCTGATACGGCCCCTGTGGGAGCTGAATAAAAAAGCTGATACGTTGCGGGAGAACGGTGAAGTTAGAGAAAGTATGGAACTCTCCCAGATCCTGATTGAAGAGATGGTAGGTTTGTACCAAAATATAGACGATTCTGGTGGTGGGGCCGGTCAAGTGGTCATGCAGGCGTTTAATACGCTTGAAAGCATAGCCAAAATGCTTCAGCAACCATCAAAGAAGATCTCTTTGAGTGGTCCATGCAAGAGTTTTCTCTTCAGAAATATCACGATTTTGGTTTTGAACGCAATTTTCTTGATCTGTTGCCCCTCCTGGTTTCTTCAGCGGAACAGGAAGAGCGTTTTTTGGCTCTGCTGGATCGACAAATAGAGCGGGAAAAAGAGAATCAATGGTCCGACTACGCTATTATGCGACTGATAAAAGCAAAAATAACGTATTTCCGGACACAGGCACGGAATCAGAAAGTTTTGAAGCTTTTGAAAACTCACAGCCGATTTCCCGACTTCAGGGAACAACTGGTAGATCGAGCTTTGGAGAATGATAATTGCGACTTGGCAAAAGAACTATGTAATAAGGGGATTGAAATTGCCAAGAAATAAAATCATCACGGGGCTCTCACCCGGTGGTGGGAAAAACTGTTTCAGATTGCCAAAATGGAAAACGATGTGCCGGAGATGCGTAAGTGGTCAGAAACATTGTTTTTCAAAAGCAGTGGAGGTATGAAATGGTACCGTGCACTTAAATCCACTTATGCAGAACAGGAGTGGTTTGAGAAATGTGAATAGTTGATTAACTGCATTAAAAGTCCCGATCAGCGCCGAGGTTACGGAAAGGTAAAAACTCTCGCGGAAATTTTTGAGGCAGAAAATTATGCTAACCGGTTATTGAAACTACTTCAAAACAATGCCAAGCAAATTTCTTTTATCGATCAGCATGCCAAGACACTGCGCAATGAGTACCCGGATGAAGTCTTGGATCTTTATGAAGAGAGTATCAGGGATTTTGCTCAACAAACAGGACGAAAAATTACCGGGAGTTGACGAGCTGGCTCCGCAAGATGAAAAAAGTAAGTGGCGGTGATGGGCGGGCGTTTGACCTTTTCAAAAAACTTCTGCGTCATTATGACAACCGTCCAGCCATAAAAGATGAGTTTGAAAAAGCCTTTCCTAAATGGAAAGTGTGAATTTTATGTAAAAAGGCGTTCGTGCGTTATTCATTCAAACAATTACTCTTGGCTATGCTCATTGTTACCGAAAAGAGATATTAAAGGAGATACACTACTCAATTTTCTCAATCATGATTTTTCAAGTCAGTTTTCGTTAGTTGTTTATTTAGGACTAAAATATTTGCCAGCAAAAAGTGAGTTAATTACTAGTCTGCCATATCGTTTTATTGAAGTTGTCACCGTTTTCAAGTAGTTTTATTCTGAAACTAAATTAAATTCAAATTTTATGCCTAAAAATATTACAATTCGGGATATTCCTGACGAAGTTTATGCTAAACTTAAAGAACAGGCTGATCTACATCATCGAAGTATTAACAGTGAAGTCATTGTCTATCTGAAGAAGTTAGTTCAAAGTAATCGTAGAGATCCTGATCAAGTTATTACTCGTGCAAAAAAACTAAAACAGAAAGCGAAGGGCAGCCTTTCTATGGATGAAATTCAACAAGCAATTGATCAGGGGCGTCCATGATTGTTGTCGATACCAATGTAATTGCCAGCATGTGGGTCCCAACTCATATGGATGAATGGGTTTATAAAGTACTCAAAAAAGATAATGATTGGATTGCTCCTC
>NZ_JAXHLU010000018.1:0-108522 GCF_034521915.1 Fodinibius sp. | reverse complement strand
CGTGACGCATCACACCACTGCCCGGATCATTGGTAAGCACGCGCTTGAGTCGTTTGTCGGCCGACTCCGTTCCATCAGCAACACAGACCATTCCTCCGTGAATTGAATACCCAATTCCAACGCCGCCGCCATGATGTAGTGACACCCAACTTGCTCCACTTGCTGTATTCAACATAGCATTAAGCAGCGGCCAGTCGGCAATGGCATCTGAGCCATCTTTCATTCCTTCGGTCTCGCGGTTTGGCGATGCCACCGACCCCGCATCCAGGTGATCACGACCGATTACCAGGGGAGCATCTACTTTTCCCTTTTTGACGAGCCAGTTAAACTTGGCACCCATCTCGGCGCGTTCACCGTACTCCAGCCAGCAGATGCGCGACGGCAGGCCTTGAAACTGCACCTGATCTTGGGCTTTGCGAATCCACCGATTTAGCGATTCTTTCTCAGGAAACGTATCCAGTACCGCTTGATCAGTGGTATAAATATCTTCGGGATTGCCGGAAAGCGCCGCCCAGCGAAACGGACCGGAGCCTTTACAAAACAGCGGACGAACGAAAGCGGGTACAAATCCCGGGAAGTTAAAGGCTTCGTCCATACCGCGATGATCGGCCACCTGGCCGCGCAGGTTATTTCCGTAATCAAAGGTAATGGCTCCCTTTTCCTGCATTTTCAACATAGTTTCTACATGGGTCACCATCGAGTCAAGCACGGCCTCTTGGTACATTTCAGGGTTTAGCTCACGCTCTTCGGCAGCCTCTTCAACCGACATCCCGGCAGGAATATATCCAACCTGGAGATCATGGGCCGCAGTCTGATCGGTCAACACATCGGGGATCACGCCTTTTTCCAACATTTTAGGTAGCACTTCGGCCACATTTCCTAATAATCCAATAGATAGCGATTCTCCTTTCTCTTTGGCATCCAGTGCTTTTTCGAGCGCCTCATCCAGATTCGAACACTTTATGTCACAATAACCAGTTTCGATACGCCGGTCAATATGACTTTCATCCACTTCGATGGCGATGCAGGCCGCGCCGTTCATCGTAGCTGCCAGCGGCTGAGCGCCACCCATGCCACCGAGTCCAGCCGTGACCAACAGTTGACCTTCTAGCGTACCATCAAATTTCTGGCGGGCACATTCCGCAAAGGTTTCATATGTGCCCTGCAAAATGCCCTGCGTACCGATATATATCCACGATCCGGCCGTCATTTGTCCGTACATCGTCAACCCCATTTTATCTAGGCGGCGAAACTCATCCCAATTAGCCCAGTTAGGTACCAAGTGCGCATTGGCAATAATCACGCGCGGGGCCTCATCATGCGTCTGAAATACGCCCACCGGCTTGCCGCTCTGCACCAAAAGCGTTTCATCATTTTCGAGTCGCTTTAGCGTTTCAACAATTTTATGATAGCACTCCCAGTTGCGCGCCGCTTTGCCACTCCCACCATAGACAATAAGCTCGTCTGGCTTCTCAGCGACATCAGGATCGAGATTATTCATCAGCATACGCAGGGCGGCCTCCTGATGCCAGCCCTTGCACTGCAATTCAGTTCCGGTTGGTGCTTTTATATTTTTGACGACTCCTTTTTCTGTACTCATCACCAATTTTTTTACTTCGGATTTTTGGCAATGTAATAAATTTAATGCGTATTGCGTACCATCTACCCCTGTTTGAATATCTCTGTATCAGTCGTTAAATAATACAAACACTTAAAAAGTTGCTTCACTATGTCGGTTTAATTATCATGCACGGCGTAAATCAATTGTGTTATTGGGAATTGCAATTTTAAATAAATACCAGTTTCAATGGCAAACGAACAAACAGGGACAGTAGAGACTGATAACTCCCAAAAAAATGACTTTTTTGGCCATCCGCGGGGGCTATCAACATTGTTTTTTACGGAGTTTTGGGAGCGCTTCAGTTATTATGGAATGCGTGCCCTTCTAGTTCTTTTTATGGCAGCAGCTGTAACCGGAGAAAATCCAGGTCTTGGATTTAGTGATGGCAGAGCTACTGCTATATATGGACTTTATACGTTTTTTGTATACGTCTTGGCTTTACCCGGCGGCTGGGTTGCCGACAAGCTATGGGGACAAAAGAAAAGTGTTTTTATAGGTGGATGTATTATTGCTCTAGGCCACTTTACAATGGCCGGCCCACTGATGGGACTTCCCGATGAACCTTCTTTTTACCTGGGACTCATTTTCATCGTAATAGGAACCGGACTTTTAAAGCCAAATGTAAGTTCTATGGTTGGTGAGCTCTATCCCGAAGGAGGTGCCCGACGCGATGCCGGATTTTCTATTTTTTATATGGGGATTAACTTCGGTGCTATTTTAGGACCTACGCTTTGTGGTATTCTCGGCGAAGGTTACAACTGGCACTGGGGATTTTCATTGGCTGGTTTCGGAATGCTCCTCGGACTTATTTCCTATAAAGTTGGTGAGAAAAATCTGGGAGAAGCTGGAAAACTGAAGGTAGATGACAGCCGAGAAACACTTTCTCGACGTAGCCGAAATTTTTGGATAACAACCGGCGCATGTACTGCAGTTATCATTCTGTTTAGCATCCTGATGAATACTGGGGTTATCGGGATATCACTGCAGCAACTTGCTCAAACTTTGGGTACCAGCGTGGCTCTTATAGCCGTAGTTTTCTTTGCTTATCTCATCAACGATACAAAATGGATTGGGATTGTATTACTATTAGCCGCTGCTGGATTTTACGCTGCATCATTTAGTTGGGGCTACACGTTATTTTCGTACCAAATTGGTATTGGAATTACGGTAATAGCCTTTCTCCTCTTCAATACTGTTCGGATGTTCATGCCAAGTCTCAATGTTTCACTAGAAAAGAAAAGATTATTTGTAATTTTTTGGCTTTTTATTCTAGCAGCACTTTTCTGGAGTGGTTTTGAGCAGGCAGGTTCCTCTCTTAATTTATTTGCAGATCGAGAAACTGATCGCACTTTCGGTCCCTATGGATTAATTAGCCAAGTAGGTGCATTTCTTCCTGCCTTAATACTGGCACTTCCCCTCGGTTATATAAGCTGGCGTATTTTTAAGCGTGATAACCTTTGGTGGGTTGGTAAAGCAGGAACAGCCGGTCTCTCTTTACTGGTTGTTGGCTTTGTCTATTACGTTTCTACCCAATTAACCGCCACGTGGGAAATGCCGGCAAGTATGCTTCAAAATATTAATCCACTCTTTATTGTAATATTGGCACCTGTATTTGGCTGGTTTTGGACATGGTTAGCAGCTCGTAATGCAAACCCTTCGATCCCTGTTAAGTTCGGTCTAGGACTTTTGGGACTAGCTGCAGGCTTTTTCGTAATTTCTTGGGGAGCCGCTAATGCTACAGGCCCCAACTCTGTTGCTCCAACATGGCTCATCGTTACTTACTTCCTTCATACCTGCGGTGAACTTTGTCTGTCTCCTGTTGGACTCTCTTCAATGACGAAGCTTGCCCCAGAACGTCTTGTCAGTCAAATGATGGGGGTTTGGTTTGTAGCAGCGGCACTCGGCAACTTATTTGCAGGGCTGATGGCCGGGCAACTGGAAACGCTGGAACCAAGCAGCTTATTTGGGAGCGTAGCACTGTTGGTCGGCGGTGGAGGAATTGTAGGTTTACTTGCGGCACCTCCAGTTAAACGATTAATGGGTGATGTAGAGTAATATTTTAGGATTTTTTATCCGAACCCTGTCAGAGTATACAACTTTGACAGGGTTTTTTATTTGAATGATATAAGGTGCAAAACGCCTTATATTTATTGCTATGACAAAAGAAGAAGCCACTCCTAATACAGAAGAACAACAAGAAATTAATCAGAAAGAACCTATTGCGGCCATTGCCACACCTGTGGGTGAAGGGGGAATTGCTGTAATCCGCGTATCGGGCAAAAATGCAATTGCCCAAGTTAATGCTGCCTTTAGTGGCATAGATCTTACCGAGCAGGAATCCCATACGGTACATTTTGGCAAAATTATAGATCAAGATGACAATGTCGTAGATGAAGTATTAGCTACGCTGTTCCATTCTCCAAAATCATACACCGGAGAAGAAACCGTTGAAATATCATGTCACGGCGGAGTGCTCGTAACCCAAGCCGTTTTAGAAGCTATGTTGGAGCTGGGAATTCGATCTGCCGAACCGGGGGAATTCACCCAGCGTGCTTTTCTGAATGGAAAAATGGAGCTAAGCCAGGCCGAGGCCGTTGCCGATCTTATCCACGCGAAAAGTAAAAAGGCCATGGATGCGGCCCATCAGCAACTCGAAGGGCAGCTTGGCGAACATATCAAGCAATTTCGGCAGCAGATCATCGACGCTACGGCTATGGTAGAACTCGAGCTCGATTTTGTAGAAGAAGACGTCGAATTTGCCGACAAGGAAGAATTGGAGCGACTCCTGAAAGAACTCGATAAGGAAATTGATAATCTCCTGGCCACCTACGAAACAGGGCGGCTAGTTAAGCACGGCGTTAAAACTGTGTTCATTGGGCTCCCCAATGCCGGAAAATCTACACTCCTGAATACACTGGTGGGTAAAGACCGGGCCATCGTTACCGACATAGCTGGCACCACGCGGGACACCATTGACGTGGACTGGAGTTACGACGGACTGCGTTTTACACTCACCGATACTGCCGGACTCCGCGATACCGAAGATGTAATTGAGGCCGAGGGCGTTAAGCGTTCGCAGGAAGCCTTCGAAAAAGCGGATCTGGCTGTCTACCTGAAAGATCTATCAAAACAACTGACTCAGGAAGAGCGCGAAGATATCGCCCGCTTCCAAAAAAGTGCAGGGGATACGCCCTTCGTACTTATAGGTACTAAAAACGATATCGCCTTAGATGTTGACGATGAGCGCATGGATTACGACCTGAAAATTTCGGCATTAGAGGGCGAAAAAATTGACGAGCTCAAAAAACTAATGAAACAACGAGCCCTCGAAAATAAGGAGTACGATTCCTCGAGCCTGCTCGTAACTTCCAGTCGCCACCGCGATGCGCTCCAAAACGCTCAGGAAAATGTTCGCAGCGCTTTAAACGCACTTGATCAGGGTATGACAGGCGATTTTCTTTCTATTGATTTGCGCTCGGCTCTTAAAGATCTGGGAACCATTACCGGAGAAATTACTACCGAAGATATTCTGGATTCGATCTTTTCGCGATTTTGTATCGGTAAGTGAAGCTGTTTTCTCTTCTTTGGCTTAACTCCTTTATATACTTTCATTTATACCCTTAACAGTATAAATAAGGACTTTAAAGAGTCAAGCTTTTAAAGGAGACCCTCTTTGAGCTTGCCGCTTTAAATTCTTTGCTATAGCATCATTTTTTATAGAATTGCTATAACAGGTTGTCGTTATGGTTTGGAGTCGACAACCTATAGCTGATTGGGTGTCTACCAAAATGTAGCAAGTTCACAGTAAAAAGTTGAACTAACCCCGATTGCTTATTTTGTTTGGCTTTAATTAACAACTGTAAATACTGTCTGAACATCAGGAGGAGTAGAAGCTATAACAGCAAACTTACTCTCATCATTATATTCAAACTCACCATACCCTTGCTCAACAGTAGCTATAATTTCTTTTACTCTTTCATAGCTAAAATTGGGTTTACCATCTTTAACCATTCTACCAGGCAGATCTTCTAATGCAACTTCTTCCAAATTAAACTCAGGAATTGCACGAAATGACCAAATTGCCAGCTGGATTTCACGATAAGTAATATCAGGATTATTGGTCATCAGATCTTCTTTGATATTAATCAAATAATTAACCGGTTTCCACTTTTCAACCCTATACGTAGAGTAGAGTTCAATACCATTGTAGACACCGTTTTCAGAATCGATTGAGGTCTGCCAATCTATACACCACCCTTCTCCAATACCATTCTGAGATTACATCATTTTGTTCAATATCACTGAATTCAATTCTGAAAAACGCTTTATTGTCCTTATTCACCGTGATTGTTGCATCTTCTCCTCCAGAAATCAGGGTTACTTCTTCCACTGGTTCAAGAGATTCAGATAATTGTTTATCGTTTTGTTCAAGAATTTCGCATGAAGCAATCGCGAATAGACTAAATACGAATATTGATAGGACAAATAAATGAGTGCTTTTTAACATCTGTGCCGTTTATTTTATTATTTCTCTATTAATGACTTTAGATAATATTACATCAAATATGATACAAAATTTATACTGTTTCTAATTAATATGTTCTAATGTTATCTACTGATCATTAATACTATTAGTCAACATGGTATTGCTAAAAAATTAGTCAGTTGGTTAAGACAGATCATGCAACTAGTTCTTTCTTAAACTCGGCCAGTTACTTCTCTTTGGGTATAAGGCTGGGAATTCCCTTGCTTGGAAAAGATTACCAGGATTTTTTTATGCCCTGATCACAAACTGTAGATAAGACTCGTTTAATAACTCCCTCCTAAGCTAACTCACGGATATTGACACATTGATTATTAACTGGATCAAATCCAATTTAAATGCTTAGCAGTAGATTCCTATTGGGGCATAATTTGCAACCGGAAATCTATAGCTCAACTGGTACCAAAATTTTACAAAGTTCACATGCTTATTGGATAATTATTAAGATACTTTTCTTTTGGTCTTTTTTTAGCACTTTTAACACTTTTTCAAATTGCTTTCATTACTATGGTTTTCATCCTTATATCAGTTGTATTATCAAAATCTCCAAGCACTTACTTTGATCCAATAAGTACCATAAAAAGGGATCAGATTTGTAATCATCATATAAACACTTCCTATCCCATCAATTTGAAGAATATATTTTCCTTTGGGGTGGAAAATATCCATCCTTCAGACGTAATTATTAAACCATCTGAATCTCAACATAGATTATTATGAAAATTTTATTGATAGGCGGAACCGGAACTATCGGCTCAAAAGTGACAGAACGACTTGATGCCGACAACGAGCTAATTATTGCCGGAAGCAGTTCGGGCGACATACAAACGGATATTACCAATCCGGCATCCATCAAAAAACTCTTTAAAGAAACAGGTAACGTCGATGCCGTAATTGTCACTGCAGGATCGGCGCCTGTAAAACCCTTGGTCGACTCTACGAACGAGGATTTTCTGGAGGGCGTTAAAAGCAAGATGATGGGACAGATCAACGTAGCCCTCACGGCCATGAATTACCTGAATGAAGGCGGCAGTGTAACGCTTACCTCCGGAATTCTTTCTGACGATCCCATACCACAAGGAAGCATTTTGAGCACGATTAATGGCGCAGTTAATGGATTTGTGACGGGCGCCTACGGAGAATTTCTACAGAACGGATTTCGCATTAATGCTGTAAGTCCCGCGCTGGTCGAAGATTCAGCCGATGCACTCGGCGATTTCTTTCCGGGACATACGCCTGCCAAAATGGAGCACGTCGTCGACGGCTACGAAAAAAGTCTCAAGACGCTCATCACCGGACAAATTATTAATATAGAATAACAACTATTTATCTATTAGATTACAGTAGTATCCTCAGAAACATAACCACTATTCATTATGCGATATGGAATATTAATAGCATTTATTTTGGCAATGGGTTACGGCTGTCAGTCCGAATCCCAAGAACAAACTGATAATAAATTAGCATACGATACTACTGTTGTAGTAAATGAGGGACAAAAGATAGCGAAAGCAACTTTTCAGACATTGAGTTCAAACCTGCAAAAAGCTATGCAAGAAGGAGGTGTTGAGTATGCCTTGGAATTCTGTAATGTAGAGGCGATGCCTCTTACTGATTCGCTTTCAGCTCATCATGACGTAAGTATTCGTCGCGCCAGTCATAAACCGCGCAACCCCTACAACACCGCCGACTCGCTCGAAGCCGAAGTCATCAAACAGTATATCAAAAAATTAGAATCGGGTGATAAGCTACAACCCGTTACCTATGCCGATGAAAACAGAATCACATTTCATGCCCCGATTACTATTACCAATTCTCTCTGTTTGAACTGTCACGGTAAGGTCAATGAAGATATCAGCAAAGAAAACCTGGCTACTATTCAGGAACTGTATCCCAAAGATCAGGCTACAGGATTTTCTATGGGCGACCTTCGTGGTGTTTGGACGATCCGTTTCCCCGCCACTCATTTTGATGATGCTGATATCCAACAATTAAAAGAGTAATCAGTTAACGCTTTATACTGTATTTTCTGTGTCTAACTTATTTTGATAAGAATTTCCTGTCTTAATTTATGAGCAACAATCCCCTTTCTGAGGTAAAATACTCTGTACTGGATTTAGCTGTAATAACCGAGGGCAATTCCGCCGCTGACGCCATTGAAAACAGCCGCGATTTAGCTCGCCATGTCGAAGACTGGGGCTACACCCGATTCTGGATGGCCGAACATCACAATATGGAAAATATCGCCAGCTCGGCAACTTCTGTTCTGCTGGGACATGTAGCCGAAGCCACCGAAACATTACGAATTGGCTCGGGTGGCGTAATGCTGCCAAATCACTCTCCGCTGGTTATTGCCGAACACTACGGGACGCTGGCTACGCTTTATCCCGATCGCATTGACCTGGGTTTGGGACGCGCGCCGGGCACCGATCAAAAAACCGCGCAGGCCATTCGTCCCGACCGCATGCAGCAGGTGCGGCAATTTCCTCAAAATGTAAAACAACTGCAGCAGTATTTTTCTGCTGATAACAGTTCGGCAGATGTCCGTGCCATTCCCGGTGAAGGAACCGAAGTACCGTTGTGGATTTTAGGTTCCAGTACCGACAGCGCTCATCTGGCCGCCGCATTGGGATTACCCTACGTCTTTGCCAGCCACTTTTCTCCACAGCAACTGCATGCGGCACTTCAGGTATATCGCGAAGAATTTCAGCCTTCAGAACAATTGGACAATCCCTATGTAATGCCCTGTATTAATACAGTTATAGCAGATACTGACGAACAAGCTGAATATCTGTCCACCTCCCTAAAACAGATGTTTATGGGGGTCGTTACCGGCAATCGTGATCCCATGCCACCCCCCGTTGACAATATGAATACGGTTTGGAATATGCGTGAGCGAATGGCTGTCGAGCAGATGTTGAAATACACATTCGTGGGCAACAAAGAGACTGTTAAAGAAGAGCTTTCCAGTTTCGTAAAAAAAACGAATGCCGATGAAATTATGACCGCTACCTACATTTATGATCATGATAAACGGCTCAAATCACACCGCCTGTTATCTGAAATCATGAGTGACCAATAGAAAAGCCCGACTTCCTGTTCAGAAATCGGGCTGTATAAAATCTTTATTCGTTTCGGAATTAATTATCGTCTCCCGAACTTCCTCCGTTATCTCCACCACCGTTGTTACCACCTTGGTTCTGTGGCAGTTCGGGTACCGCTGATGGCGTCTGGGAGGCATCATTTACTCCATTGCTTTGCTGGGCGGGGGCTTCAACCCCACTTTGTTGTACCGCACTTTCGGTAGCACCTTCACGCTCAATGGCAAAGTTCGCAAACACGCTGAGCGCCAACAATGCTGCTCCAAGTACCGTTGTAGATTTGGATAGCAGGTCAGCTGTGCGACGAGCTCCAAGGCCCTGGCCACCTGCCTGTCCACCTGCCAAACCACCGGATATTCCTTGTCCCTGGCCCGGTTGCAGCAAAATAACAATTACCAATAAAATGCAGATTAAAGTAATAGTCGATAATATAATTGTATAAAGCATAAGAGTAATCTATCTAACAGTAATTTTCAGACCCGTAAAGTTATTCAAAATTCCTTTTCTTTACAATGAATATATAATAGAAATTTAGCTGTAATGCACCTATACTAACAATTTGAATCAGTAAATATTTCATTGCCTAAATAATTAGCCGTGCCAGATTTCCCAAATAGAGTTCAAGAGTTCATTCAGAATTCCCCCGGTATTACCTACCAGGTTATTATTTCGATCATTGCCATTTTTATTATTTGGCTGATTCGCCTTATCGCTATACGTATCATCAACAAAAAACTACCGGAGGCAAAAGCCCAATACAAATGGCGTAAAAATCTGACATATATCGCCGTTTTCATCGGCTTTTTAATTGTTGGACGCATCTGGTTTGAAGGGTTGCAATCGCTGGCCACCTTTTTGGGATTACTTTCTGCCGGTTTAGCTATTGCGCTGAGAGGTCCCGTCACTGATTTTGCCGGATGGATCTTCCTAATCTGGCGCAAACCTTTTGATGTTGGAGACCGCATTCAGGTTGGCGATGTCAAAGGCGATGTAATTGATGTCCGAGTTTTCAAATTTACATTATTGGAAATCGGCAACTGGGTGCATGCCGACCAGAGTACCGGTCGCGTTATCCATGTGCCCAATCATTTGGTGTTTGATGATTCACTGGCCAATTACACCAGCGATTTTGAGTTCATATGGAACGAGCTGCCGGTGCTCGTCACTTTTGAAAGCGACTGGAAGAAAGCAAAACAAATTCTTCACGAAATTGCCGATGATCACTTAAAGGATTATGTGAAAGAGGCTCAAAACCAAGTGAGTTATGCTAAAAAATCGTACCTTATCCACTATCGGTATCTAACACCTACGGTCTATACGGATGTACGGGACAGCGGCATTTGCCTGACAATCCGCCACCTCTCCAATCCCCGGCGGCGACGTAGATTAGGCCAAGATATCTGGGAAGATATATTGGATAAGTTTGATAACCATGATGATATTGAACTGGCTTACCCCACCATGCGGATTTATAAAGAAGGCGAACAGTAATTTAGTGGGCTGATTGGATTAATCCTCGGTCCTGTCATTATTTGGGAATCGGCTGTATAAGTTCCGGACTGTTATTTTCGGGGTCATTGACATCCTCAGATACGCGATTGACCGTCAATTCGGTCATGGCGTAACCATTAATCACTTTCTCCAACTCCGATTCACTTAACACATCATCTCCCAGCCACTGATCATGATCATCAGGATGCACAAAAATAGGCATCCGGTCGTCAACAGGCTGAACGAGCGTGTTGGCTTCAGTCGTAAGCATCGCGCAGGAATAGACATCGCGGCCAGCCGAAGATTTCCAGACAGAATAAATCCCGGCAATGGCTGTCAGCTCGTTAGACAGCAGCCTGATGTAAAAAGGCGTGCTTTTCTTTTCGCTGAATTTCCATTTGTAAAATCCGTTGGCCGGTATCAGACATCGACGCTGCTCAACACACTTCGTCAGCCACTCATCCTCTTCGAGTTCTTCAATAGGAACGACAAAATTGTCGTTGCCCTCAATTTCTTCTTCGGCATCGGGCGGAATCAATCCCCAGCGAAAAGTATAGACTTTTCGTTTTTCATCCTCTTCATAAACAACCGGAATAAGCGAACCGGGCGCGATATTATAGTCCGGCTTAAAAAAATCATCCCGCGCCGTTGAAACCTCAAATAGTTCTTCTACTTCCTGTTTGGATGCCTCCAAGACAAAACGATCACTCATAAATTTCTGATTTCCTTTAGCTTTTCACATAGATTATGTTGCCTTTATACTAAGGTAACCGAATCAAAACTGCTAATGTTTCTTAATCCATGAATATCTTCATCAATAATAACGAACAGCGCCCCAGAGCCGGGTGGCGGCTGTTAATTCAATTCATCTTCATGTTTCTGTTTGTCGGCTTCGGCATAATGGGCGTTCAACAACTGTTAGCTGATCCGCTAATCATATACACCACCATTCCTCAATTTTTGGGAATTATCCTAAGCGTCTGGCTTGCAGCAAAACTGTTAGATAAACGCTCTTTTTTTGAATACGGAATCAATTTCAACAAGCAGTGGAGTAAAGATTTTTTTACCGGATGTTTGATTGCGGCCATTTCCATTAGCACCATTTTTCTTATTCAATGGTCGTTAGGGTGGATAACTATTATTGAATACGGCTGGGAAGCAGACTTAGAAACACCATTTCTAACCGGAATCATCAGCTTCTTTGTAGCTATGCTTATGGTGGGATTCCATGAGGAGCTGCTCTCGCGGGGCTACCAGCTTCTCAATATCACCGAAGGGTTAAAATATCCCGCCGTTGGATTAAATGGAGCCCTTGTTATGGCCATATTGCTAACATCTTCCCTCTTTGGGTTTATGCACTTTTTTAATCCTAATGCCTCATTTATCTCAACATTCAATATCATTTTAGCAGGTATCGTCTTGGCCATACCATACGTTCTGACCGGTAGTTTGGGCTTGTCGGTCGGACTTCATTTCAGCTGGAATTTTGTAATGGCAGGTATTCTCGGCTTTCCCGTTAGCGGTAAGAATATCGAGTTTTCCATACTCCAGATTCAGCAATCCGGGGCCGACTTTTTTACCGGCGGTGCTTTTGGCCCCGAAGCGGGTATTCTTGGATTATTGGGAATGACAATAATGTTAGGGGGATCACTCGTTTATATTAGGCAGAGCCGTCGCGAACTTAATATTGATCAGTTGTTTAAAAAAGACTATCAACAAACCACGAAATCAGATGAGCAAACGGCATAAGTTTTGTATATTCTGCTATTGATACGCATCGCTTGGTTTTGAAGCGAATGCATGAAGAACAAACATTAATAAAATGAAAGGTTAGCACGTTGAAGTTTGAAGAAATGACGTTGAGCCCCAATATCATGAGCGGGCTTCAAGACATTGGTTATACTGAACTTACTGAACTGCAAGAAAAAGTAATCCCAGCTGTACTGGAAGGCAATGATGCACTTATAAAAGCCGAACCGGGAAGCAGCAAGATCGCCTCTTTTGTAATCCCAGCACTTGAGCAGGTCAATAAAAGAGAGGACAAAGACGGTACTTCGGTACTGGTACTAACTCCCAACCCCGAGGAGTCTCAAGAAATTGATGAGCTTGTTTGGGCTATGGGTTATCATGCTCAAATTGAGTGTGCTTCCATCGATATGGATACCGATCTCGAAGAACAAAAGGAATCTATCCAAAGTGAGGTGGAGGTTATTGTTGGCAATCCCGGTCCCCTGTTGGATGTTTGCCAGGATCTGAGATTCATATTCCGTCACGTTGGATTAGTGGTTATCGATGCCGCTGACGAAATGGTGGCTCTAAATCTGCAGGACAAAATACAGAATATTTTAAAGCGGGTACTCAGTGATCATCAAACACTTATTTATGCAAAAGAAGTTGATGATGATGTAAAAGAGCTTACCAAACAACATACTGAAGATCCTATTGCCATTGGTTTTGAAGATAAACCTGGCATGTTAACAGAGCCCCCAAAGGTAGATCAAAACTTATCACAGGGCTACATCTATGTGCCTAACCGCATGAAGATTACGACCCTGATGGCACATCTTGAGAATACTCCTCATGATAACTGTGTTATTTTTACAGCCTCGAAGCGCGGGACGGATCGCCTCTATCGAACGCTGCGTAAAAATGATATGAAGGCCACCAGCCTTCATGGAAAGCTTTCGGATGAGAAACGGTCACAACGATTTGCCAACTTTACCAATGGTGATGTCCAGTATTTGCTGGTAGCCGATATTCCGGCCGCAGAACTGGTGTTAGATCGCGTAACACAAGTTATTAATTACGATGTGCCTAACGATCCGAATGAATATCGATATCGCGCCAGCTTAGTTGGTTCGGGTACCGCTTCGCGCATTGTGTCACTCGTCTCTAAGCAGGATCGCAGTGATATTAACGAGCTGGAAAATAGCCTTGGACAAGCACCCAAAGAATTACCACTTCCGGACAAAGTGAAGCAGAAACTTGAAGAGCGCAAGAAACAGAAAAAGAAAAAGTCTCGTGGCGGTAAGCGTGATAACCGCTCCAAACAAGGCGGCAACAACGGTCGCGGTAAAAAGAAAGATGACGAACTTCAATTACCACGTCCAAGCTATGACAAGCTTAGCGGTGGTAAAAAGGGCGATTCGCCTAAAGATCAAAAGGATGGGGTTATTGGCCTGATCAAAAAGCTATTTTCTTAAGAACCATGATAGGGAAATGATCTGAATCCCAACAATTTATGAAAAGAAAAAGCCCCGTTTTCGGACGGGGCTTTTTCTATATAGATTCTGAATGTTAAATCAATTGGCAACTGCCTCTCATGCCGTCATTTTCTTCTTCTGTTTTTCCGCCTCAGCAAATACCACATCTTTAATCGCTTCAAACCCTTTGAGCGTTTTTTCAATATGCTCTTCGGTATGAGCGGCAGTCGGTATCAGACGAATTAGTACCGTGCCCTTTGGTACTACCGGATAGGCAACACCGCTTACAAAAATGCCGTGCTCTTCACGCATTTTTCGCATAATAAGCTGACAGAGATCAGTACTTCCTTTTGTTAAAACAGGCGTTACGGGACATTCGGCAGGCAATACATTATATCCCATATCCCGGAGTCCACCGCGCAGCATGTTCGTATTTTCCCATAGCTTTTCTCTCCACTGAGGATTATTACGAATCATTTCCAGTCGCTTGCGCGCCGACTTCACAATCGGCATGGGTACTGACTTCGCAAAAATCTGACTTCGCACATTTGCTTTCAGAAATTCCACAACGCGTTCATCGGTAGCTACAAAAGCACCAATCAGAGCAAAAGCCTTGGCAAAAGTTCCAAAGTAGATATCAATTCCATCGTGACAATCTAAATGCGTTCCAGTACCGGAACCGTCTTCACCCATCGTACCAACACCATGCGCATCATCAACAAGCAAACGGAACGGATACTCTTCTTTAAGTGCAATCATCTCATTGAGAATACCAAGGTCTCCGGTCATCCCGAAGGCGCCCTCTGTTACAACCAAGACAGCCCCATCATCCTTTTTCTTGCGATGGGCTCGCTCCAACTGAGTCTTAAAACTATCAACATCGTTATGCTTAAACACATACTTTTCAGCCATAGCCAGCTGCTTTCCATCAACAATACAAGCGTGGCTTAGCTCGTCATAAATAAGAACATCGTTGCGATCTACCAGCGCATGTATAACGCTCATAATGCCTTGGTAACCATAATTCAGCAGAAAAGCATCATCTTTATGAACAAAATCGGCCAGCTCATCTTCCAGCTTTTCGTGCTCGGTAGAGTTTCCCGTCATCAGGCGGGCCCCCATAGGGCTGCTTAAACTGTAATCCTGTGCAATTTTGGCATCATATTCTTTTATCTCTTCATTGCTGCCAATACCTAGATAATCATTGATGCTCCAGACAATTACATCTTTATCGTTAAACTTCATTACGGGACCCAATGGTCCTTCAAGTTTGGGATATGTATAATATCCGTATCCTTCTGAAGTAAATTCTCCTAACGGGCTTGGTCTGGACTCAAGCTTATCAAATAAATCCATAAACTAACTTGTACTAATTTGGTTATATGTAGATGATTCTATTATGCTCACAACATAAAATGTAGCTGTAAAAACAATTAAAAAAGGTAATGAAAATAACCCGCATCTCAAAAATAACAACTTCCCGAATAACCCTTCCTAAACTATTGATATTAATATAATTACGGATAATATAAACTGATTTTTATTAAATTCTACTATTTGCTCTCCCTTTTCAAACCCTCTTTTTCTCCAACTTGCTGCCAATTTCCAAAACCACCTTTTTTAGCAGTTGTATATCCTCCTTCTTGGTACGGGGATTGATAAAGCAAACCCGAAGTGCGGTTTTCCCATTTATTTTTGTCCCCGTTAGAAACACACGCCCATCCGACTCAATTTCCTTTATAATTTGATCATTCACCCTGTTTATGGCCGACTCTTCCATCCCCCCGGGATTATATCGAAAACAAACAATCGATAACGAAACCGGGGCCATAAGTTCCAGTTTTTCATCCGACTCCACGAGTTTCGACAAATACTTTGCCTTATTTATATCGGAAGCTATTTCCTCGCGCAACCGTGTGGCACCAAATGCCTTAATCGTCATCCAAACTTTTAACGCCTTGAACTCTTTTGTAAGCGGAAGGTTGTATTCCATTAAATCGGTACGGGCCCCGGTTTGCTCATCAGATTTTAGATAATCGGGAATAGTGCTGAATGTTTTGCGCAAATGATCGGGATTCTTAACCAAAGCCCCGCCCGCTTCGAATGGTACATATAACCACTTATGGGGATTCACAACAACCGAATCTGCTTTCTCAATCCCGGAAAACAACTCACTTTTTCCCTCAACTTTAGCAGCCGGACCTCCATAAGCTGCATCCACATGGTACCACAAGTCGTAACGCTGGCAAATATCAGCGACGGCATCCAAATCATCAACAGCACCCGTGTTGGTCGTCCCTGCAACGGCAATAGCACAAATAGGTTGAAGACCTGCATTTTTATCGGTCCGAATTTGTTCTTCCAGCTGATCGAGATCAATTCGAAACTCATCATCAACCGGAATCTTACGCAGATACTTCTTGCCCAATCCCAACATATCCATCGCCTTGTCGAAACTGGAGTGTCCCTCCTCCGAAACATAAACGGTCATCGGCTGAGAGCCGTAGATGCCCTCCTCCGAGATATCAATCGGTGCTTTAATTTTACGCGCCACGGCCAGGCAGTTAAAGTTTGCGACCGACCCACCGCTGAGCAACACCCCGGCACTGCTGGTCGGGTAGCCGATAAATTCTGCCACCCAACGCATCACCAGTCTTTCCAGTTCGGTACTCACCGGTGATGAGTGCCACTTTAGATTATTCTGATTAATTGACGCCTTGATCATTTCCGCCAGTACCGCCACTTGATTTCCACCGCCCGTAATGTATCCGAAATAACGCGGTCCGGCACTATTCGTAATGGTGCTTAAGACCTTCTCACCGACTTCATCCAGCAGGGAACCAATATTTTGCGGATCATCAGGTAAAGGCTCATCCAGAAGCTTTTGTACCTCAGCAGGACTTTTCCCGGCAAAAACCTTTGATTTGCTATGTTCCTGGTAGTGTGATGTGACCAGTTTACCCGCTTCATCAATCCAACGCTTAAACTGTTTTGGCGATACATCAAGACTCATTATCTGCTATTTTTATATTGCTAGATTTGATATGATGTAGGTGAATATAGCTCTCTTCTACAGCAACTTCACCACTGACAATACAATCATCTAAAAAGATTAAAATCCCTCATAAAAGTACCTCCCCAGTCCCAGAGTAAAAATCAGCCAGCCGTAAATAACATGCTCCATCGCAACCCAAAACAGAGATTGCGTTCGTTTGTAGGTCATACCAAACAATATGCCTCCGCCAAAACTGAGTGCTACTGCCAACCAGTTTCCATATACAATGTGTAAAAAGGAAAATGCCAAAGCACTCAACAGAATATCGCTGTTCTTGAAATAGAAAAAATCTTTGTATCGGTGAAAAAAGAACGTGCGATAGATAAATTCCTGTGGCAGGGCCGAAAAAAATGGATATAACACCATCACAAGCATCCATATCCAGGGCCGTTCAAGTGGGAAGGCGAATAAATCTTCTGGATGTAACAGCCACGCTAACCCCAACAATCCCGGTGCAATAATTAGCAAACGAAGTAAAATTGTTTTACTAATCTGATCGTCATCAGATCTGCGAAACAGTCCTCGTCCAAATGTAGGATCATGCCAAAGCATATAACCACAATACACCGCAACTAATACAAGCAACACCAACTTTGGCAGAAAATTTGCTTCCAGATATTCCACTAACGGCAATCCGATAAAAAGGACAATCCCTTCCAATATAAGTAGCCATGAAACTGATGAAGTCGGAACCTCTTTTTTATCACTTTCTCCGGTCATCATAAGCGAACGTATTTATAATCTGACTTGTTTTAGTTAATTGTTTAAATGGATTAAAACCTCACTTTTTGCCATAAAATTCGTACCTTTACCCGTTTATAAAAACGCAAAAATAATTGAATGTCTCAGACCGAAACGATCTCCGATAAAGACCAATCACAAACCGACGAAGATCGCCCCATTATTGTCAAAGGGGCTCGTGTTCATAATCTTAAAGATATAGATGTAGAAATTCCCCGAAACAAGATGACGGTAGTTACCGGCGTCAGCGGATCGGGTAAATCGAGCCTGGCTTTTGATACCATCTACGCCGAAGGGCAGCGCCGTTATGTGGAGAGCCTTTCCAGCTACGCACGACAATTTCTGGAACGCATGGACAAACCCGATGTAGACTTCATGCAGGGTATTTCTCCGGCTATGGCCATCCAGCAGAAGACTACGTCTTCAAATCCGCGCTCTACCGTAGGTACCACCACTGAAATTTACGACTACATGCGGCTCCTTTATGCGCGTATTGGCCATACAATCTCCCCAAAATCGGGCAAAGAGGTCAAAAAAGACACTACCAAGACAGCCATAGAAGAACTGCACAATCAGTTTGATGAAGGTACAAAATTTTATGTGTTGTTTTCCATTCCCGAGCATAAGGAAAAGAGGCTGGAAGATGAGCTCCGCGTTCTAAAAGAAAAAGGCTATCCGCGACTACTGCATATCGACGACGAAAGTATTTTAGATCTCACTACCGATGATGTAGATCCCGATGACATCAATCCCAAAAATTATCGGGTACTGGTTGATCGCCTTATTTTAAAAGATGACGATGACACGCGTACCCGTATCGCCGGATCACTGGAAACAGCTTTTCAGGAAGGCAGTGGACGCTGCTCAGTAAAAATTCGCGATGGCAAAGAGCTTAATTTCAGTGAGCGTTTTGAACGTGATGGCATGGAGTTTACCGAGCCTAAGCCACAGATGTTTTCATTTAACAACCCGTTTGGGGCCTGTGATAAATGTGAGGGGTTTGGCAAAGTTTCGGGCATCGATGAAGATTTAGTGATTCCTGATCCCGAAGAGACTATTCGCAACGGGGCCATTGCTCCCTACAGCGGTGAAAAATTTAGCAAACATCTGCGCGATCTTATCAAAGTTTCGGCGCGATACAGCCTGCCTATTGATACCCCCTACCAAGAACTCGACGATGAAGTCAAAGAGATCATCTGGGAAGGCAAAGATGAATATATTGGCATTCGCCCATTTTTTGAGGAGGTGAAAAGTCAATCCTACAAAGTACATATGCGCGTATTCTATTCGCGCTATCGGGGATATAGCCGCTGTCCCTGATTGTAAAGGCTATCGCGTGCGAAAAGATGCCCTGTATGTGAAAATAAACGACAAACATATCGGGGAAGTAGCCGAAATGACCATCGGCCACGCCCGGGACTTTTTTGAGAACCTGGAGCTATCAGAGTTCGAAAAAGAAGTAGCCGAACAGGTACTCTTTGAGATCCGTAAGCGGCTCAAATATCTCGATGAAGTCGGTCTCAGTTATCTTACGCTAAACCGCTTGGCCAAAACCCTAAGCGGCGGTGAAGCACAGCGCATCAGCCTTGCAAATTCCCTGGGCAGCTCACTCATTGGTAGTCTGTATGTGTTGGACGAGCCCACTATTGGATTGCATCCCCGCGACAACGATCGCCTGATCAACATTTTAAAATCGCTGCGTGATATCGGAAATACCGTATTGGTTGTTGAACACGATCCCGAAATGATTAAAGCGGCCGACAATATTATTGATATTGGTCCCTTTGCAGGCGTGCACGGCGGTGAGGTGGTCTTCAGCGGATCATACGATAACCTGCTTGAAGCCAACACCCTAACCGGAAAATATCTCAGCGGTCGCAAAGAAATCCCCGTACCTGAAAAGCGTCGCAAAGGAAGTGGAAAAACAATTACGCTTAAGGGGGCAATGGAGAACAACCTTAAGAGTCTGGATGTAGACTTTCCACTCGAGAAACTGATCTGTGTGACCGGCGTCAGCGGATCGGGGAAATCCACCCTGGTACACGATACGCTATATGCGGCTATACAAAATCAGATGGGGACCTATAATGATGAAATTGGTAAACACCGAAAAGTTACCGGCACCAATTATATCGATTCGGTAGAAATGGTCGATCAATCTCCAATTGGCCGATCCTCGCGCTCTAATCCCGCTACCTATACCAAAGCATTCGATGGCATTCGAGATCTTTTTGCTAATACGCGTCAATCCAAAATAATGGGTTACGAACCGGGTCACTTTTCATTTAACGTGCCCGGCGGGCGTTGTGAAGCCTGTCAGGGCGAAGGCATCCAGAAAATCGAGATGCAATTTATGGCAGATATTGAGCTGACCTGCGAAGAGTGCGGCGGCAAGCGGTATCGCAAAGACGTGCTACAGGTTAAATATCGCGGCAAAAATATCCACGATGTGCTGAACATGTCGGTATCCGAGGCAATCGAATTTTTTGTGGATGAGGAACGCATCACCAATAAACTGCAAACGCTTGAAGATGTGGGACTCGGCTATCTTAAACTCGGTCAAAGTGCGCCTACGCTTTCAGGCGGTGAAGCACAGCGTGTGAAATTGGCAAAATTCTTGAGTAAATCAGCCGGCGACAGTACGCTGTATTTCTTTGATGAACCCACGACGGGACTCCATTTTGAAGATATCGCCAAGCTGCTTGACTCCTTCAATGAGCTCGTAAATAACGGACATACCGTTATCATCATCGAGCACAATTTAGACGTAATTAAATGTGCCGACCATATCATTGATATCGGTCCGGAAGGTGGTTTTGCCGGTGGACAGATTGTAGCGACCGGTACCCCCGAAGAGATTGCTGAAGTTGAGGAAAGTTACACCGGTCAGTATTTACAAGAGGTACTGTAAACGCTTATTGATCTATCGGTACAATTTGTCCGGTAGGCGTTATTTTTTCGCGGGGGCCCGGCTCTTCCTGAGGAAACTTATCAATAGACACATCGGGATCACGATCGTTAGGTACGTAATGCACATGAGAGCCATGCGATACAGCCGTATATGGCTTAGGATTGAAATACCCGAGTGCATCGGCCAAGGCCAACGATGCCAGCACAATTACCACGGCGATAAAAATATATTTGAACGTATTCTTTGAGGTCATATCATCACTTGCTTCAGGATTTAAAACAGCATTATAAAGATAATATTGTCAGCTTGATTCCCGAAATGCTATTTTGAACATTAAAGAACTGCTGAATTTACCTGTGTATCATGCTGCGTAAACTTATATATCTCAACTGGTCTGCGTTTTTAAACAGACTCACCAGCTTCCAGACCTTTCTGGTAGTAGGATATATTATTTTCCTGCTGATCCTATTCTCCAATCTTCTCGGTTCGGCCCTGGTTATTGTTTTATTTGATCAAAATCCCATTGTCACTAACCAGCTGCCCTGGCTTACCGCTGAAATTCACCAGCTTATCACTCTCATTTTTGCCAACGTTCTGTGGATTCTCCATTTCTCCTTTACCAGCACCCGGCTCCTTAATATGGAGGAAAATAGAAAGCTATTAGCCTATGGATATCCCGTTAAAAAGTTGAGCTGGTACCTCAATCTGATGGGCTTTTTCCACCCGCTCAACCTTATCTACAATTTCACCTGGCTGGTTTTTTTGCTGATGCAGATTGAAAACCTGATGTATATCCCGGTTGTTATTACCGTTGTGCTGTTAAATTATGCGGTTATCTATTCCATTAAGCATCGATTTCTCAAAATTGTTGAAAAACGCTTCAAAATTATTGTCTTTAGCGCACTATTCCTGATTTTCGGCACTATTCAGGCCATTGCCATCATCTCGCGTCGGTTTGAACAAATTATTGCCCATTACCTGCCAAGCATAGATATCATCAACAGCTACCTGTTTTATACTCCCGGCGGGCTTCTGCAGTACACGGCTACCGGTACCTACAACCTTCCCACGGCATCAGCTATTTATGGATTCAGTGCACTGCTCATCTTCCTGATTTTTCGCGATCACTTTTTCAAAACAAGAGAAGGGCTTCAAAAACCGGTTAGGGAACGGAAAATTTTCAAACGTAATAAGCGATGGTACTATCTCAAAAAATGGCTGGGACTTAATGCCGGCAAGTTTTATCACTACGTATTATCTCACTCATACAACCGCTTGCAACTATTAACCATCGCGCTTATTCCTGCTGTGTATATTCCTCTTCTGCTACAGCTGGGCAACAGTTATTACAGCGCCCTGCTCATCCCCACTATGCTGGCAGCCATCCCCGTAGCACTACTTGCCATGGGCATGGCCAACATGTTTGGATATGAAAACAAAGAATTCTTGCTCCATAAGCAGTTTCCCGTCTCGTTTGAAAAGCAGCTCAAAGAGCGCTTTTTAGGGATTATCGTGGTCCCATTACTCATATTTTATCTGATTACCACCGCTGAAATTATTTACTTGCCACAATTGGGGTCAGTTGTTGAAATCTATGTTGCCAATACCTTCTTTTTTGTTTGCTTTACGCTCGTATTTCTTTGGGCCTCTTTTTATTACTACAAAAAAGTCAACTATTCCTCCTTTAGCTTCAAGCATCCCATAATTTCCCAGAAAGTTACTTTTATGATGATGTTCCTGATTTTTGGACTCGGCTATGCCGTTTTTGCACCCCTTGGAGAATACCAGATTTATCGACTTTGGGTGATGGGAGGATTAATCATTGCTATCGGAATTTACCTGTGGCGCGACATGGATCTGTTAGTCCGTGCCTTTAATAACCATATACTAGATAAAGTTTGGGCCGATTCCGGTCATTAAGTTTAACACTCTACTGTTGCAACTATGGATCAAGCGATAAAAATTTCCGGCCTTCAAAAATCATATGGTAGTACCTTTGTACTTGCCGATTTTGAACTTTCAGTTCCGGAAGGAAATATTTTCGGGCTCATCGGTCCCAATGGTGCCGGCAAAAGTACACTAATTGGCATATTAACGGGTCTGCTCGATTATGATGAAGGGGAAATCATCATCAACGGACACGAGCTTAACGAGCAAAATGAGCTCCTGATTAAACAAGAAGTGGCCTCGGTACTTCAGCCGCCCCTGCTTTTCGAGCACTTCACCAGCCACGATTTCCTGCACTACATTTGTGATATCTATGAGGTTGATCCCAAAACACGGCAGCAAAAAATGGATTCTCTGCTGGAATACTTAGGACTTACTGAATTTGAGCATGCCAAAATTAACAAGCTATCCGCTGGTAGCCGCAAAAAACTATCCTTCTGTGCAGCTATCATAAGTGATCCTAAAGTCCTGTTTTTAGATGAACCTTTTGAAAGTATCGATGTTATTTCAATTGGCCGAATGAAAACCATCCTCAACCACCTGCAACAAAAGGGAGTTACCATTATCATCACCAGTCATATCTTAGAGATTGTAGAAAACCTATGTGATGATATTGCCATCCTCCACAATCAAAAAATTATTGCCTATCTCGATTCTGAAACGCGTAAAGAATTGCAAAAAGATGCAACTCTCAGCGAAATATTTGAAAGCTATGTCGAGATCGAGCAACCTAAAAATGACATATTAAATTGGCTTTAATCAAAACTAGAATCCCAGCAAATTCCAGTAGTTGAGCTGCCAAATCATCGTCACCGAAAGCAAAAATAATAAGCTGTACCACAGGCGGCTCCAAACGCCACTCTCGCTTTTTTGCCAAATCTTATAGGTGTAGTAACCCATAGCAACGGTCAAAACCAACGAAAAGAGCGGTAGAGCAAATGCCACCTTAAGTGAGGTGGATAAGCCATAAACGATAGCATCCAAATTACCGCTACTTAACAGAATGCCAACCCAAGCAAAAAATACCAAAACAATGAAAGCGTTGCTCCAAGCTGTTGCCTTCTTTTCAAAACTTATTGGCGCATTTGCGGCTTTTGCCGGCTCATATTTTCTGCGAACTCCATACGCCAGCGGCCAGTAGATAAGCGTCAGCAAAAAAGCAGCGCCCGCAAAACCGAAAAGCGTAAAATGTAATTTCTGACTCGAAATAAAAGGCACTTTCTCAAATGCCATAATCGGCAGATCGTCACGGAACATATGTGTGATTTCTCCGGAATCATTTTCTTCAAAGGCAAGTACATCAGAACTTTCAGTATTTCTGAACGTGAGGGAATCTACGGGAAACCAGAAATTCGCTTTGCCATCATTCATTGTCTTTAAGGTGTCTTCCTCGGTTACATCTACGGAGCTAGATCCCAATAGGGCCATTATGTAGGTAAACCGCTCATGCGGGTAGCGATTTGCACGGTAATTTCCCGCAAAACGACCGAGCTCCTCCCGGCTCTGTTAAAGGAGATAAAAAAACCGAGATCGTGCTCCGGAAACAGCGCCATCGAGGAATGAAACCAAAACGTATCGCCACCGTGACCGATAATTTATATCCCATTTTGACTCATATCTATAAAAGAACCTTGTTTAACAATACTTTTTAACCTGTAAAAAACCGATTATTCAAGAATATTAGAAAAATACACCCTTTTTTAATGGATGACTCCATATATCCCCTTTATTGTTTTTTCAAGTATAAAGGAGTGATGTTTATCCGTTTAATCATAATTTATTTACAAATAAATTATGAACGCTACAACATAATATTATTAAATCCATTTTGCTGATAATCAAAGTGAGACTGGCATTCAACCAAAAACTTGGTTATAAAACAAATCCTTTTGATCCTTTCAGAGCAGGCTTAACGTGGAATTATAGTATTTAAGATATGGTTATCATAATTAGAGCTTTGAAAAACAGAAGTGAAACAAAAGAGCAGTTTTGCAAAGGCCTCTTAATAATCAGTTAATAAATATTAAATACAATGGAAGAACAAAAAGGAATGCCATTATTAGGCGATATGTTTCCTGAAATGGAAGTAAGCACGACGCACGGACCGAAAAAATTACCCGATGACTATAAGGGAAAATGGTGGGTACTTTTCAGCCATCCCGGTGACTTTACCCCGGTATGTACTACTGAATTTGTCGCTTTTGCAAACAGAGCAGAACAATTTAAAGAGCTGAACACAGAGCTAATAGGACTTTCCGTAGATCAGGTATTCTCTCACATTAAATGGACGGAGTGGATTAAAGAAAATCTCGAAGTTGAGATCCCATTTCCCATTATAGGGGATGAGATGGGGCGAGTTGCCAAGCGTTTTGGAATGATTGCTCCTGAGAAAGGTACAAATACTGTTCGAGCGGTTTTTATTATTGATCCGGAAGGACGCATCAGGCTCTCTATCTACTATCCACAAGAAATTGGACGACAGGTGGATGAAGTGCTGCGTGCACTCAAGGCATTACAGATGCATGAGAAAGAAAACGTTGCACTGCCTGAAAACTGGCCTAATAACGAACTCATAAAAGATCGCGTGATCATACCACCTGCAGCAACGGAAAAAGAAGCTGCAGAACGTCGGGGGAAAAAAGATTGCTACGACTGGTGGTTTTGCCACAAGGAGATGAAGTAAAGGAATACCCCAAAAAGAAAAATGCCGGATTGCCATCCGCAGTTTGGCATTTTTCTATATTTTATAAATCAACGCACTGGCAAATAAAACTGCTACATCATGTGAATTAGCAGGCTTAACAGCAAAGGATTGTCATGTGAAATTTATAAGAAAAATTTAAACACAGATTTTATTATGATTAAAGAAAAAGTCCAAAAAGCAATAAATGAACAAATACAAGCAGAACTCCAATCTGCATACATCTACTTAGGAATGTCGGCATATTTTGAAGAAAATAATTTAGATGGTTTTGCAAACTGGATGAAAGTTCAGTGGGAGGAAGAGATTCAGCACGCCATGTACTTTTACGATCATGTACTACGCCGAGGCGGCCATGTAGAACTACTCAATATAGATCCACCTAAACTGGATATAAAAAGTCCGAAACATGCTTTTGAACAAGCACTTGAACACGAGCAGTATATAACGGGCAGAATTAACGAACCTCTACGAATTGGCTCAGGAAGAAAAGGACAATCCATTTCAAACTTTACTGCACTGGTTTATCGATGAACAAGTAGAGGAAGAAGAAAACACGGATCGAATCAGACAGCAGCTTGAAATGGTTGGAGATGATCATACCGGATTGTTTATGCTGGATAAGGAGATGGGACAACGTCAGGCAGCTCAAAACAATGCCGGCAATGAAGGTGGTCAGACCTGAACAAAATTAATCATCTCACATTACATAAGCTCAAAAACCACGGACACGTTGTAAAGTGTGTGTGGTTTTATTTTTTTGAAAATCTGTTGGAATTAACTGCCAGTTGTTTCAATTTTACAAAAAGGTATGATCACCAATTACTTTACTTAAACCAACACCCCAGTGAGGAACTTTACCACCTAAGGTATAATACATTTTTTTGAAGCCCATTTTAAGCGCATAAGGCGTCACGCCCATTTCCAAATGCGATTCTTTTCCTCCCCACCATTCATCTGTGCGCATATAAAAGCCCTTAATACCACCCATATCGCCCATACATAATAGTTCAAATTCCATCGGTTCAATCTCACCCTCAACCACACCCAGCTCTTTCGATAAGGTATTGGTCAATACTTCAGCTTCCATGTGACCTATCGAACCAATTTTGGGTACAGTAATTGAAGCAGCATCACCTACTGCAAAAATGTTTTGATAATCCGGATTACGCATATACAGATCAGTAATGACAAAACCCTGATCATCTGTGAATGGCAGCTCTTTCAGAAAATCATGGGCCTGCCAATCGGGAAAAATAATAGCTACCTCAGTTTCCTGTGATGATCCATCATTGAATTCAATTCCGTCTTTATGAATCTTTTTTATCCCACGAGTATTTGCCTGGTAATTATATCCCTGTTTATCCATCATAGGCAGTAACTCATCGAGTATGGTTTCACCTGCATCTTCTGCAATAACCTCAGCAGGAGTTGATAAATAAATGGTGGATTCTTCGCCTTTTTTATTTTCTTTTAACCAATGGGCCATGGAGAAAGCTAATTCAACAGGTGGCCCTTCACATGCGGTTTCTGCTACTGGCAATCCTTCGGGAAGCTTATCACTCTTTCCCTGATGAAACAGATCTGAAGTGATGCCGATAGGTCCACCCTTATATTCTTTATGTAAATAATTTCTTAAGCGATTACCCAGGTAAATATCTGTAACACTATGGCCATGTTCACTAAATCCATCAATGGCATCATAGGCCAAACGGTTACCCAATGCTACAATTAAATAATCGTATTGTATTTCACGAACCGGATGACCGGGTCTTTCATTAGGTTTATAAAATACGGTATCGATTTCAGGATCAATATCTTTTACTTCAGCCTGAATAAAAGTACTTCCATCATCCTCCAAAAATGACATGAATTGATAATTCAAATCTATACCAGGATTTTTGTTTTCCAATACCTGCATAGGAATATTCGGCACAAACGTAAGTAATGATTTACGGTCAATAATGGTAATTTCTGCTTTATCTTTCACCGCGTCGTGGATATATCTTGCGGTTGTAAGTCCTGCAAAATTGCACCCGAGGATAACGATATGTGGTTTTGACATAATCTTTTATTTTTTATTTCTCTGCTTCCCAATTAATGGTATCGCAACCTTATTTACATCGACGGATCGAAGTGCTAATAGGGCTCGCTTAACTTCGCCCATATTTTAGCACACTTCACCATGTAAAACTTGATTGAATGAATTACCAAAAGTATGAATAACAAGATTTTAAGTGGGAGTATTTATCTTTCCACCTAACTTACTTTACCATATAAATTTACGACACGCAAATTTATATTTACACTGATAGTGCCATTCCTCGAATACGACTAGCTTTTCCTCTTTTTAATATCTCCAAACTATACCCCAGTGGATATTGTAGGTATCAATGACCAAGTATAACCTGAAAAGCACTCATAGCAAGTACAGCTAAGGTAACCCAAACGCCTACTGATTTAGCTTTACATTGTTCAAGAGCTTCCGGTACTAAATCGGCAAATACCATCCAGATCATGGCACCGGCGGCTAAACCGAGACCGAGTGGAAGATATTGTTTAAAGGTTTCAACAAAAAGAAAGGCAGGTATAGCCATCAACGGTTGGGGTAAACTCGAAAAAATACTCCACCAAACTGCCTTAAGTGGAGAGGTGCCCTGTGGAACCATTACCAAACTGATGGCAAGTCCTTCGGGAATGTTATGGACGGCAATGGCAATGGCTATGAATACACCAAATTCCAGGGTGCTGGCGAAAGAAACCCCGACACTAATCCCCTCTGCAAAGGAATGAACCGTCATAATTCCAAGAAACATAAGCATTTGTTTCCGACTTCCGCTAATCAAATCTTTTACATCAGTATCACCGCGACTTTCCATCCATTTTTGTGATACCGCTACAAGTATTAAACCGGCAAGCATACCACCAATAGTCATCCATTCACTGGCATTATACCCTTCTCTGATCAGACTAAAACTTGCAGCAAGCATTAGTCCGGCAGCTGCGGCGTTTGACCTGCCTAAAAGCGAGGGTGAAATATTTTTAATAAAGAAAAAAGGCACAGCTCCCAAACCAGTTGTTACCGCGGTTAAAAGAGCATATAAAAAGACTTTTGTAATTGGTAACGAAAGTATTTCCATAACAGTAAATTATTGTAATAATATAAAGAGACTGGTACCAGTTTTTTTAAATACCTATCCAAATGCTTCGTTGTTTATTTTAGAATCTAAACCATGTAATTCTTTTTTCATAAAGATCCATCATCTCTTCATCAAGAATTGTTAATTTGGAATAATACCATTAATTCGTAATCCCTTAAATTCACTATTTAACAAAATCTCTACCATGAAAAAGCTTACAAAGCTAATCCTTAATTTAACTATAGTCACCTTCATTATGGGTATATCAACAACACCTCTTTCAGCTCAATCCACACTGGACAACTACATTACCTCTTTTGATTATGAGGCCAGAAAAGAGATGAAGGTAAGTAGTGAAGAAATTGTGAACTTACTTATATCCGGCGACGCCATTCTTCTTGATATCCGGTTTGAAGAGGAGCAACAGTCATGGGCGATGCCTTATGCCATGGCGATGCCATTGCCGAAAATTCCCGGTCGTATTGAGGAATTAGACAAAAGTAAAACCATCGTGGCGGCATGTCCGCATAGAGATCGGGCTATCATTGCTATGATGTATTTGAAAAGCAAAGGTTTTGATGCAAAATATTTAAATGAAGGGCTGCTTGGATTGGCTGAATATTTGAGAGGTGACCGGGCCCGTGAGTTTATTAAAGAATTAGACAATAAGTAATACAGATCATAAATTGCAGTTCAACCGGCGAATAAGTTCTCAGCAGTGATGAACTAAGGGTAATAGAAGAGTGTTTTCATTATACAACAGTATAAGCAGAAATAGGTCATTTCGCCGATCTGTATTCTGCCTGAATAACGTACTAACAATAAAATCACTGAATCATGTCTGACAAAAAAGATATCTATCGCCTGGAAGAAGAACAAAGCCTCGAACAGATTGCCGATTATTTTGAAAAACTGGCTTCTGATCTGAGAAACGGACATATTACGTTCGGTGATGGTACCAGTATTAAATTGCCGGAAACCCTTACTCTTGATATTGATGTTGATGAAAAGCACAAAGAGGACATCATCTCGACTAATGCTGAGTTTGAGCTAAAATGGGTCGAGGAAAAATAGGACGGCACTAATTCCTACCACCAAGCCTCTATTTTTAGACCCATTTTTGTGGTCTTTACGTTTAAAATACGTCTGTAAAATATTCTTTCTTAAATACATTTTAGCACCCTTTATTTGTCATAATATAAAGGGTGCTAAATGACATAAACTACTTTCACCTATTGAGATTTAGCTTTTTAGGTCATATATCACTCTTCCAGTTGTAATCCAATAATAACAGTAATGATCACAATTACAGTTAGTTCCCAATTCATCCCCCGCTGTGGGGCCCAGATAGCCTGAAGCGGAGCAAGTTGTTACTACCACGAGTGTGATAGCTGCAACTTATTTAATTTACAGAATTTGCTTGGAAAATTGAGGGTAATTAAAATTTAGACCCGTTTATGTTCGCAGTAGCCGTTTACGGCTGTCTTATCCTTAACAAATGCTTTTTTGCTTAGTCCTCCATGTCATGCATTATAAACTACAAGTTCTTTGCTGGTAATTACTATTTTAAATCGTAACATTAGCTCATGTTATGTTAATTTTTTTTACTTATGGAGACTAATAATCAATTGAGCTTAAAGCACCGACTGCACAAAATCATTTTTGAGGCCGATACCCCGAGCGGCAAAGCGTTTGACGTAATTCTTATCCTCAGCATTGTTATCAGCGTATTGGTGGTAATGCTCGACAGCGTCTCAAGCTATCATGCAGCCTACGGCCACTGGTTCTACAGTATCGAGTGGTTTTTCACCATACTATTTACCTTCGAATATGTACTTCGAATAATAACGGTAGAGAGGGCCAAGGGGTATATTATTAGTTTTTACGGGATCGTAGACTTGCTCTCCTTTTTACCTACTTATTTTATTTTATTAATTCCCGGCAGCCAATTCTTTCTGGTAATTCGTATACTCAGAATTTTACGGATCTTTCGGGTACTCAAATTTACTAAATACATTATCCAGGCCGATCAGCTTCGAGAGGCATTGGCCTCATCCCGCCAAAAAATTATAATTTTTATGTACACCGTCGTGACCATAACCGTAATTGTCGGCTCGCTTATGTACGTCATTGAAGGTGCCGAAAATGGATTTACCAGTATCCCCAAAGGTATATACTGGGCTATTGTTACGTTAACTACAGTAGGCTATGGTGATATTTCTCCGCAGACAAATTTGGGACAGATGGTTTCAGCAATGATTATGATTATGGGATATGGCATTATTGCGGTACCCACCGGAATTTTTACTGCTGAACTGAGTCGCGTTAAGCAGGGGAAACAGACGACCGAGGTCTGTCCCTACTGTTCAAAAGAAGGGCATGATGCCGATGCAGAATATTGCAAGTATTGTGGTGGCAAGCTGAATCCCGAATAAAGATCTCAAGTGGTCTTTGCCGTCCAACATGTTGGAACCGGGAAATCGATTTCTTTAAAACGAAATCACAAATAACGGATATGTAGCCGGGGCAATTCTGCTCTGTATCGTTCTGCTGCTTGCCGCCGTCTATCTGCCTGGATTATCCGATGTACTTAACACGCAAGATCCCGGACGATCTGGCTGGGCGCTATTGCCTGGTATGAGCCTCGCTCCTTTTGTAATCGGACAATTAATCCGGGCATTCCAATCAAAATATGCAGGTACTGCAGAAGAGGGTGAAAGCGAGTCCTGATCGTAAAATATATCACTTACTCTTAGCATTCTTTTAGACAATTCTTTTTTTGAAATTGTTATTTCAACATTTATTTCTTGGGGTTCATCCGTTCTATTTTCAATTTCATTTGGGTTCATTTTTGTGGCAATAGCTGCCTACAGTATAATCGAAATCTAAATTTACCAATGATAGAATACGATAAGGATAAGATTGATGAGATGATGCTGGCGCTTCTGTAGCTTACCATGTTCAACGATAAATTTGGCACGCGAGCTTGGAAAGAACATAGCTGGGAGCATTTGGGGATAGCAGTCTTCTAAAAAATCTGTAAATGACTTTCATTCCAGCGTTAGTTATAATAAAAATAAAACGCTAATTAAGGGACTATGCCATGGAAACGGATGCCACTCAACAAACAGTAAAAGATTCCAAGCACCAAGTCGGTTATTTCGATCGTCTTGCCACGCACGTCCGAGATCTGCGCGACACCCCGCCCGACGTATTTGAAGATGTTAGCTTTACTGACTGGTCCGACCTGAGCTGGGATAAAGTAAATAGACCATATAAAGTTGATAAGTGGGCCGAAGGCAAAAAAAAGTGGGAAAAGGAGCACGGTGAAGAAATGGGTGTAAAAGAAGGCTGGGAGCATTTTAATAGATCTTTTCATCAGCTATTTATCAAAGATGTTCCCGAAGAAAAACAGCAGGCCCGATCTGCTATCTGGAAAAACCTAATGAGCATGGATATTCACGGTGCGGGCGAAGCGCTGGAAGAGCTGGTACAACTACTGGTTTGGAATAAGGTACACCGCATTGAAGACGCCATCTGGGATCCACGGGGCAAACGAGCCCTTTTTGAAGGATTGGATGTCGAAAAACCGGAAGTGCTGTTCCTGGGGGCAGCCGACGGCTACGAGGCCATGCAATTAATGGCACAATATCCCGGAGGACATGCGGTGCTAGTTGACTATGACAAATTCTGCAAAACCGATCGCTATGGTAAATTTCCGGCCCAATATCCTTTTTTAGGAAATGATCCCGCTACCGGCAATCACAAGGTATATTACAAAGAGGATATGAATATCGATTTTGTGGTCGAGGATATCCGGAATTTAAAATATGGCAAGGAGTTCGACATTGTGGTCAGTATTGGGCTCATCGAGCATTTTCCCGATGAGTATAAACACGAGGCTTTTGAAATGCACCGTCGTTTCTTAAAACCAGGCGGCTATGCTATTCTTACTACTCCTCGAAATCAGCTGCGCAGCAAGGCATTTTATACCGTAATGAGCGATTACATGAATTATGGCTACCGAGAGTTGATGGATATCCACCAAATGGGATTATATGCCTGGGAAAACGGCTTCGATATCCTGCGCGCCGGATACATCAAAGCACATAACGGACTTATTTGCAAGGTTCGTTAACTATCTTTTGCATCTATAATCTTCACTGAGCTAGCTACAATGTTATACTCCTTTTGAGGCCCCATCACCTTTTTAGCATCTCCTCCGGCATCCTCAGCATAGTGCTTAGCCTGATCTTCAGAAATATCCTTGACCCTAAATATTCCCATCAACTGCACTTTAGATCCGGCCGCATCGGTTGGAATAAAGAACTTGTAATCCTTAAATGAAACGCGAATATTTTTTTCACCGGCAGAGAGCATAAAGAAACAACCTTTCTTTTGGCATACCTGCTTGATAGTTCCCTGAGTTGCCACCTTTTTAGCTTTAAAAATATCTGCATTACGCACTAAATATCCCGGGGCAAAAAATTGGGCATCATCCGGGAATTCACTGCCATAGACCTTATAATTTTCGCCCGTTTCTACCGGTTCCGCCAACTGCATTACTTTATCTGTATTTTGGGCAGTACCAATATTTGTTATGAATAATACTCCAACAATTATGGTAGCTAATTTTTTCATGATCGACTTCATCATTTTTTATTTAAAATAATGGCGAAACAATTTCACAAACCTTCTCCAGCATTTTTCGATGCTCTTCGGTCATCGAATCTCTCTTGTGCGAATCAATATCAAGCTCGGCAACAAATTGCCCATCTTTTTTAACCGGCACTACAATTTCTGCTTCAACGTGCACACTGCATGCCAGATAATTATCTTCTTTACTAACATCCTGAATTACAAAAGTTTCGTTAGTTTCGGCCGCCTGTCCGCAAATTCCCTTCCCAAATGGGATGCGCGTATGGTCGGTTTCTTCGCCAACATACGGCCCCAGCACAAGCTCCTTGTTGGCATTAGGATCAACCAGATAGAACCCTACCCAGTCAAAAGCTTCAACATTTTTTGCCAGTAACTCACTGATCTGCTGCAGTTTTTGATCGCGCGATTCATCGTCACGATTAACAATTTTGCTAACGGTATTAACAATCGATTCGTAATTTTGTCCTTCTTTTTGCTTCATCAACAATCTATTAAATACTTAAAAATTCGAATCTAAATCTAAGATTAAATTTAACATTTGGAAAGCGTATTTCGTTGGCAAAATATGTTAAAAAACTGAGCACCATTTTATATATTAGCGACTTATGTTTGAAGAGATTATAAATCAAAGTAGCACATTTAGTTCCTATCTAATGGGTACCACAACCCTTTTTGTGGCAGCCTTCACAGCCATAATATCGGTAGCAAACCCGTTGGCAGCCATGCCTGTTTTTCTCTCCTTGACCGAGAAAAATAGTGACCTTGAGCGCATCTCAGTAGCTAAAAAATCATCCCTCTATATGTTTCTGGTGCTCATCATTTTTTTGCTGGCAGGCACTTATATCATGAGTTTTTTTGGTATTAGCCTCTCAGGAATTCGTATTGCGGGCGGACTTATCATTCTACGTGCCGCCTACGCTATGTTGAATCCCGAAGTAACAGAACACAGAATTTCAGAAGAAGCACAGGAAGCCGCAAAGGATAAACAGGATATCTCTTTTAGCCCCATGGCGATGCCCATGCTATCGGGACCGGGAAGCATTGCTGTTGTTATTGGACTAGGATCTCAAGCTCAGGGTATCTGGGATTTTGCCATTATAAGCATAGCTATTGTATTGGTTGCTCTAATCTCATACGGTGTGCTTCGGCTGGCTCCTTTCTCCGCAAAGTATATTGGTCCCACAGGGATGAATATCATTACAAGAATGATGGGATTTATCGCAATGGCCATTGGGGTACAGTTTATCCTGAACGGGGTTTCAATGTTTTTTGGAGTCTGAGATAGAAGCGAAAAGCAAGAAGAAAGATCAAACACTTCTTGCTTTTCACTTCTTCCAATTACTGCTTCTGCTGTCTTTCCATAATCAGGCGCAAGCCATCGAGCGTTAGCATGGGATCAATAACATCAAAGTAATCGGTATGTGCGGCAATTTTTTCAGATAAGCCTCCCGTAGCAATTACTTTTGCCGATCCTCCCATCTGTTTTTGCATCCGGTCAATTAATCCTTCTATCATACACAAATGGCCCAATACCAGCCCCGACTGCATCGCCTCCATCGTGCTGCCGCCAATAACCTGCTTCGGGGGCTCCATCGGGATCTGTGAAAGCTGGGCAGTTTTCCCTACCAAAGCATCAATAGTAACCTTTAACCCGGCACAAATAGATCCTCCAACAAGTTCACCCGGCCTTCTTACTGCCATCAACGTCGTAGCCGTACCAAAATCAACCACAATACAATCATCTTGAAACAATGCATAAGCACCAACCGCATCTGCAATAAGATCAGCACCAACGCTTTTTCGATTTAACCGTTTAATCTTAAGCCCTGTCTCAACCTCTCCATTTAAAATCAATGCTTTGGTATGGGACTTTTTCTCAAAAACCTCACTAATCGTTTGCGTAAGCTGGGGGACAACACTGCTGATTATAATCTGCTTAAACCTGTTAAAGGTAAGATCAAACTCGCTGAACAAGCTATTAAAAAGCACCGCGTATTCATCAGCCGTTTTGTCGGTATCGGTCTGGATGCGCCACTGGTGTTTCCATTCCCCGTTTGATGATGCACCAATTACAATATTGCTATTTCCGATATCAAGAGCGAGCAGCATATTTGCACAATGATTTGTTTAATATTATCAAGCAGCTAAAATAGGATGGCTCTCAACTACTTCAAAATTTGTATTATATTATCATTTCTGATATGCTCTCTTTACTGATTAAATTCAACAAAAATCTAAATCATGGAATCAGCGGATCATCTGCTTCGATTATTTGAATACGACAACTGGGCCAACGAACAAATTTTATTAAGCCTCCAAGACAATCTCAGTTTTGAAGAATCCGAGAAAGCAGTTGAATACCTTGCACATATTGCGGGATCACAGCAAATGTGGTTACATCGCATTAAGGGCAAATCTTTGGGTGATATTAAAATTTGGCCCGACTACGGATTACCCGAAGCACTGCAAAATCTTAAGACCCTAAATCAACAATGGAAGCAGTTGATTAGTACCGGCCAAGACAACCTGGATAAAATTATATCCTATACCAATTCAAAAGGCATTTCCTACGAGACTACTCTTTCCGATATTTTATATCATGTAATCATCCATGGTCAACATCACCGGGCACAAATCGCCAAACTATTGCGAAATGCAAATATTGATCCCCCTGCTACCGATTTTATCTTCTTTACTCGCACGAACTAATTAGTATATTCACCCCTTTTAAATATTAATTAAATCCAGCTTATAATTTGGAACTTATAGAACAAGCACTTAGCGCTTTTTCAAGTTTTATGTGGGGCATGCCGCTGGTTTACCTGCTGGTAGGTGGCGGACTTTTCTTTCTGATTTATTCACGTTTTGCCCCTTTCAAATATTTTAGACACGCTCTTAACATCCTTCGCGGACACTATGACGATCCCGACGATCCCGGTGACATTACCCACTTCGAAGCACTGGCCAGTGCCCTGGCTGCAACAGTGGGCATGGGAAATATCAGTGGTGTAGCGGTAGCTATCTTTATGGGCGGACCCGGCGCACTTTTCTGGATGTGGGTCAGTGCCTTTGTAGGAATGGCCACTAAATTTTTCACCTGTACGCTGGCCATTTTATATCGCGGCGAAGATTCCGAAGGCAAAGTTCAAGGTGGACCGATGTATGTGATTCGCGAAGGTCTGGAAAAAAAGTGGGGCGACAACTGGACGTATCTCTTTAAACCCTTGGCCGGACTCTTTGCACTGGCCGGTATTTTTGGGCCGTTACCCATCTTCCAAGCCAACCAGCTCACGCAAATCCTGCGCGACAGCATTTATATTCCCCAAGGCTGGGTTGCTGCCAACGCGCATATGGGTGGTGATTTAATTACGGGCTTTGTGCTGGTTGTATTAGTTTCCATTGTCATTTTCGGTGGTATTACCCGCATTGGAAAAGTGACTTCCAAGTTGGTCCCTGCCATGGTTGTAATTTACGTGGGATGCGTGATCGCAATTTTAGCTTCGCATATCACCGAAATTCCACATTATCTGGGACTTATTGTTACGGATGCGTTCACCGGGAAATCCGTAATGGGTGGTGCGGTTGGATCCCTGATTGTTATCGGTATTCAGCGCGGTGTATTCTCCAATGAGGCCGGACTCGGTACCGAAGCCCTTGCCCACGGCGCCGCCAAAACCAAAGAACCGGTCCGCGAAGGGTTGGTTGCCATGCTCGGTCCCGCTATTGATACCATCATTACCTGTACGATGACCGCCCTTGCTATTCTGGTCACCGGCGTCTGGAAATCCACCGAAGCCAATGGCGTTACCCTTACGCTCAATGCTTTTAATCAAGCACTGCCTGAATTCGGAACGTACCTGCTGGTCATTTGTGTAGTATTCTTTGCTATCAGCTCAATGCTTACATATTCCTATTACGGAACCAAATGCCTGGGCTATTTAATCGGTGCTGACAAACAACATTGGTACAACTACTTTTATGTAGCTTCCATCATTTTTGGTTCAGTCGCCTCCATTGGTGCCGTAATTGATCTTATTGATGGAATGTTTGCCCTGATGGCGATCCCGACAATGGTTTCAACTATCCTGCTGGCACCCAAAGTTAAGGAAGCTGCCACCAGTTATTTCAGTCGCATTGATACTTTTAAAAAATTTAAGTGATAGGACGATCAAATTTTACCGATGAGAAATCCATCGTAAATCTGTTATATTCAAGTAAATTCACCTAATCACTTATTTATGGCTGATGTCATCCTTGGTATTGATCCCGGCTCGCGCAATACCGGCTATGCTATTCTCACCGAAGAGGACAGCAAGCTTGTAGCCTTGCGCTGCGATGTGCTGAAGATGGCTCACATGGATGACCACTCCGATCGTCTGCAGTATATTTTTGAAGAAGTTTCAAAGATTATTGCTTCTTTCAATCCCGACTCCTGCGCCGTGGAAACGCCTGTATACGGCGTTGATCCGCTGGCTATGCTCAAACTGGGACGTGCCCAGGCTGCAGCTATGCTGGCTATTACCAATCAAGATATTGGAGTCACGGAATACTATCCCAAACAAGTAAAGAAATCGATTACGGGAAATGGTAATGCCAGCAAGGAGCAAGTCGCTTTCATGCTGCGAAAAACCGTGAGCCTGCCCGATGAAAAGCTATCCAAAGATGCAACTGATGCACTGGCTGTAGCATGGTGTCACCTGATGAAACAAAACAGTTTTAACCGGCAGGCGCCCGAATCGAAAAAGAAAACGCACCAGAATAACAGCAAATCGAGCTGGGCCGATTTTGTAGCAAATAATCCCGACCGAGTTAAGGATTGAGCATTTCAAATTTGAATACCTTTACTAATATCGATATATCTGGAAGACTTTATCTTCGGATCAAAAACTTTTACTTATAGTCAAACCTATACACCCAAGCAAGTTTCCCGAGCTACAAAACACAAAAAGGTGTCATTCTGAACTTGTTTCAGAATCTGTAAGCTTTAATTTCTGATAACAAAGATCCTGAAATAAATTCAGGATGACATTAAATTTTTATACATATTTCTTTTTCATGATTGCATATTTAAAAGGAATCGTCCACGATAAATCACCGGAACAAGTTATTGTTGATGTCCGCGATGTGGGTTATATGCTTGAAATTTCCAATCAAACGTATGACCAGTTACCGTCCACAGGCGATGAGGTGGAACTGCTTGTTTATCATCATGTGACTGATAACGATCAGCGGCTATTCGGCTTTGCCAATCAGAATGAGAAAGATCTTTTTGAGCTCTTGATTACCGTTAAGGGAGTGGGTCCCAAGCTTGGACTTACTATTCTTTCCGGATTACCCGCCCAGGAAATCACGGGCGCTATCGTGCAAGAAGATAAATCAGCACTGTCAAAAATTAAGGGCATCGGCAAAAAAACCGCACAGCGGATGATCCTGGAACTCAAGGATAAAATTTCCGAGATGGTAGATGCCACTTATACGCCCGATGGATCTACAGCTATCAGCAGCAATGTTAAAGAGGAGGCCGTTTCTGCTCTGCAATCGCTTGGCTTTAAAAAGCGGGATGCCGAAGAATCCATTGAGCTTGCGGCCAAAGGTGAAGATTTTGATGGCGACGTGCAGCAGCTGGTTAAAAAAGCCCTTTCGCAGATGGACAAATAAGCAGGCTATATTTCATTGTATGGCTGATATTGCCATCCGATAAACACTATCCGTTTTCTTTAGCACCGGATCGCAAAATAAGCGAGCGTGTGGAGCATCCCCAAAAGAAATAACAATTATTTAACAGGGCTGCGGTTTCAATTGCGGATGGGGCTTTGTACTATTGCTTCTTAAGCTATAAGCAATGTTTTACTTACCTTCATTTAATACTGTAATCAATTTTTGAGCCGTGTCTGACAAACAAACCATCTTAGTAGTCGACGACGAACAAGATCTTCTCGATCTAATTGAATATAATCTTCAAAAGGAAGGCTATGACGTCCTAAAAGCTGAAAACGGCAAAGAGGGTTTGGAGATGGCTCGCAAGCACAGCCCAAATCTTGTACTTTTAGACATCATGATGCCTAAAATGGATGGCATGGAAGTGGTGGAGCGCATGCGCAACGATAAAAATCTTAAACACATCCCTGTTATCTTTCTAACGGCGCGGGGCGATGAAAAAACGGAGGTCAAGGGATTAGATATGGGAGGTGATGATTATATCACCAAGCCAATCAGTACCACGAAATTGATCTCTCGTATTAATGCCGTTTTACGTCGGTTTGAAGAAACCAATCAGATGTCCGACAAAATTGAAGTACATGATATCGTAATTGATAAAGATCGATATATAGTCACCAAAGGCGATGAGGAGTTCCAAATGCCGCGCAAGGAATTTGAGCTGCTTTATTTTTTAGCCAGTCGAAAGGGTAAAGTTTTAGATCGCCAAACACTGCTTAATCAGGTTTGGGGCAACAATGTTTATGTAGTCGACCGAACAGTAGATGTTCACATCCGAAAAATTCGAGAAAAGATCGGAAGTGAGTATATTGAAACAGTTAAAGGAGTCGGTTACAAGTTTAAGGAATGAGAAAAAAACCTTTTCAAAGATCATCACGTCTTGCATTCCGCAGTGCCATCTATGCCGGGCTGTTAATTGGCATCGCGGCAGGTGTTGCTGCTAAATTCTTGTTGAACACTGCCTTTACAAACTCACTTCTTCTAGGCGGCGGGATGTTCCTGCTATCAGGGATTATTGTTTACGTGATTATCTATAAACAGCAATTTTCCCGCCTGGAGACCCTTAATCAGATCAATAAAAATATACTAAATAAGCGTTTTCGGGATTACGAAGAGCTTAAGACGAAAAATCATGATGAACTCGACTATCTTATCAAGCAAACGGTACGTGCCAGCAAAACGGTAGAGCGTGAAATACAACGCCTTAACAGAATAGAAAATTACCGCAAGGAGTTTATCGGGGATATTTCTCACGAACTTAAAACACCCATATTTGCCATCCAGGGCTTTATCGAAACGCTGCTAAACGGCGCTATTGATGATGCGGAAGTCAACCGCAAGTTCCTTGAAAAGGCAATGCGAAACGTCAATCGTCTCATCTATCTCACCAAAGATCTAATGGAGATCTCAAAGCTTGAAACGGGGGAATTAAAGTCTGATATCCAAGACTTTAATCTCAAAGAGCTGATCGTGGAGGTGGTTAATATTCTGCAATACAAGGCCGACAAAGCCGACGTCTTGCTTAAAACGAATATCCCCCACGTTTTCTCCGTCAGCGCCGACCGTAATCAGATCAAACAAGTTCTCATTAACCTGGTCGACAATGCCATCAAGTACAATGTTGAAGGAGGCAAGGTTACCGTTGGTGTTAAATCGTGGGCAGAAGATGAAAGCCGTGTATTAGTGTATGTAAAGGATACGGGTATTGGGATTAGTCAGCAGCATATTGAACGGGTCACCGAACGTTTCTTTCGAGTTGATAAATCTCGTTCTCGAGAGGACGGCGAAGGCACCGGCTTGGGACTGGCTATCGTAAAGCATATTATTAAGGCTCATGACGAAGAGCTGTTTATCGAAAGTACTCCCAAGGTCAGCTCCTCATTCAGTTTCACGCTCAGCAAAGTTGATCGTACATCTGCAGAAGCAGAATTAACCAATTAAGTGCCATAACATATTTTGATGAACAACCCGGAAACTTCCATCATTTTTTTAATAACCGGACTCATTACCGCCTGTGGATCACACGAGGCCATGCCTATCCTGCAAAAAACACGGATGAAGGTAGTAAACAAACAATATCTTGAAGCTATTTTTGCGGCCGAAAAAATTGTAGAACACTATCCCAATACCGCTTTTGCAGAATCCGCCCGAGATATTATTCATCTTATCAATAAACATCACCTCGACGAAGAGTACACCGTTACTGTTTAATCGTGGGATACATCCAACAAAACTTCTTCACACTTGTTGGGATTTTCAATACCTTCCCTTTCCAAATTCATCAATTCTAACGCTTATTTACTTTTATGCTACACGCCGTAATTATGGCCGGCGGATCAGGTACCCGATTCTGGCCACGAAGCACTGAAGCTCGTCCCAAACAATTCTTAAATATTTTTGGCGATCGCACCATGCTGCAGGATACCGTTGATCGGATCAAACCACTGGTTTCTGCCGATTGTGTCTGGGTCATTACCAACGATAAGTATGTAAATTTGGTGCAGGAGCAGCTCCCTGATGTACCGGCTAATAATATCGTCGGTGAACCTGTGGGCAAAAATACCGCACCTTGTGTAGCGGCTGCTGCTACACTTATCCGGGAAAAAGACCCTGACGGAACCATGGTTGTATTGCCTGCGGATCATTTAATCGGCAAGCCCGATACATTTTTATCCATTTTAGAAACCGCCGAAACCAAAGCTCAGGAACCCGGCGCGCTGGTAACCATCGGCATCAAACCCGACCATCCAGAAACCGGCTATGGTTACATTGAGTTTGATGAGGATACTTCGGAAAACGTCAAAGGGCACCAGGTTAAAAAAGTAAATCAATTCCGTGAAAAGCCCGACTTGGAAACGGCGAAAGAGTTTATCGAATCAGGCAATTTCCTCTGGAACAGCGGAATGTTCGTCTGGAAAGCTTCAACTATCTTGGATAAATTCAAGCAACATCTGCCCACCCTTTTTGATGAGATAAGTAAACTAAAACCTGAAGTTGGTACCAAAAATCAAAAAGAGGCTGTTGATGAATTTTATTACGGCTGCACTTCTATTTCCATTGACTATGGAATAATGGAACAGGCCGACAGCGTTTTTGTTGTTCCCGGCTCCTTTGAATGGAATGATGTGGGAAGCTGGAGGGCCGTTTACGACTTGAGGTCCAAAGATGAGGACGGCAATGTTATACAGACTAACACCTCTGCCACCGCTGATGCCAAAAATAATCTTATCCAAAGTAATAGTGGCAAAATGATTGCACTCGTAGGTGTTGAAAATCTTGCCGTTGTGGAAACAGACAATGCCATTTTGGTTTGCGATCTGGACAGTTCTCAAGGTGTTAAAAAGGTAGTCAACAGGCTCCGCAAAGATGATGACCTAAAACGATTTGTGTGATTCCGGAGCAGGGCCTCTAATCAATAGTAAGCGTTAGCTGATCGTAGGCCAGACGTACATGGTCGGGCAGCCGCTTATTCGATTCCTCGTGATTCACATACGAATTCATGTGACACAGATAGGTTTGGGGGATATCAAGCTCATTGGCAACCTCCACCGCTTCGGGAATGGTCATATGGGTGGGATGTTCCGGCTTCCAGCGCAATCCATCCAGCACCACCACTTTGGAACCCAGAATACGTTCTTTCGTTGAATCAGGCAGCTTTTTAACATCTGTAATATACGATATGTCATTCACGCGATATCCAATTACGGTAACCTTACCGTGGATAGCAGGCAATGGCGTAATTTTTAAATCCCTAAACGTAATCGGATCACTGATTTCCTTTAAATCGATATCCGTTGCTCCGGGATAACGATCAGGACCAAACATATATTCAAAACGACGCCGAATAGCATCCAAACAAATAGAGCTGCCATATACCGGAATAGATTGGTCCTGCTTATAGCAAAATGGGCGCAGATCGTCGAGCCCGGCAATATGATCCATATGCTCATGCGTAATAAGCACCAGATCGATTTCCGAAAGTCCGGCCCGGATCGACTGCAATCGAAATTCAGGTCCGGTATCAATAACAATAGATGACTCTTCGGTTTCTATCCATGCCGAACAGCGCCAACGAATGTTACGCGGATCTCCATCAATTTGCTCTTTACCAAATCCCCCGGCCGTTGGGACGCCCATGGAAGTTCCGGTACCCAAAAACGTTAACTTCATCGTCTAAATATCAATATCCATTTCTTCAATTTCACTGTCTTTATACTTCTCAAACCGATCCCAAAGTTCCTCAAGCTGCTTGCGAATAACCGGCTTAATATAGATATCCGATAATTCCTGCTCTTTATTTTTAAGAACACGGGCCAGCAATCCCACCTGTTGCTGTTCGGGTTTATTTTTATTCAGAACTACCAACTTTTGCCCCTCCATCACACAAGAATCCCCCCGGAATGTTCCCTTTTCCTTGCGAATGGTATAGCCCAGTTGTTCAATGAGCTGTTCAAGTTCTAAAATCAGTTTTTCGGTTTTCATCAGTTTAAAAAGTAACTCCTATTTCAACACTGTGTCCTTTCATGTCGTAGTCGTAGATATCGTCTTCGATATCATAACTGCGCAAATCATATTTATAACCAATCGATAATCCCTTGTCGTTAAATAGACGATCAAAATACAGCTTGCCATGCGCATTAACGGTTCCTATTGACCCGCCTAACGATCCCCCCGTTGCAAAAGAAAATCCATAAGTTGGAACTGCTCCAACTTCAATTCGAAAGTTTTTAGCAGGCCGCCAAACTCCATTTATTCCAGCTCCAGCTGCAATCATTCCAAATTGAAATCGATTAACTGTAAGAAATCGAAAGGTCTGATTGTTCGTGATATTGGTGTAGCGCGATGCTATACGGATGGGGATTTTTACATTAATTTTAGAACTTCGATATAGGCTAAGCCCAAAATCAAAGTTACCACCTGTGTGAAAGTATGCTCTATCGTCCACTCCTGTAATTTTACCTCCGGTGGAAAGATATAAATTTATTCCCCCGGTATTATATCCCACTGATAACACCGGTCCGCTATATCCAAAAGCTCCTGCCCCATTTAAGTTAGATTCTCCTTTAAAATTCGCATCCATAGAACCTACGCCTACATATAGTTCAGACATGGGACGATTATAGCTAGGTCCTGATTCGCCCACCGAAAACATCTGTGCCTGCAACTGCTTTGTATTTACAGCCATCAGGATAAACAGAATCGATAAGAAGGGGACTAAGATTTTATATCTTTTTTCAAAAAGCAGGGAATTCTTTGTTGTATCTTTACATTTCATATATGTCATTTGTTAAATAAGGTGTAAAATCTATGAAAACCGCAGGACTCTTAATAATTCTTTTATCAATGTCGTTACATACTGCTGATACAACCACAGATTCCGTTTACGAGTTCAAAACTACTAATATTGACGGAGAAGAAACATCACTAAATAAATATGAAGGAAAAGTTTTACTAATCGTCAATACCGCTTCGGAGTGCGGCTATACTCCACAATACGAAGGATTGCAAGCCTTATACGAAAAGTATAGTGATGATGGCCTTGTTGTATTGGGTTTTCCTGCCAACAATTTTGGCGGGCAAGAGCCGGGAACGGACGAAGAGATTAAACAGTTTTGTAATGTGAACTACGATGTAAGTTTTCCGATGTTCTCAAAGGTATCCGTTAAAGGCGATGATCAGCATCCATTGTTCTCGTATTTGACAACGGCTGAAAATCCCGATTTTACCGGCGAAATAAAATGGAACTTCGAGAAATTCTTGATTGATAAGAACGGAAAACTAATCCATCGCTATCGAAGCGATGTAAAACCACAGAGCGATGAGATTTTAAGGACAATAGAAAAGGAATTAAACAGTTAGATATGATGTATCCCTAATACATCCCATCACCATCCCGACGGAGGGCCGTAACTGATACTTGCGGTCCTCCTTTTTTATTTAGTTCAATAGATGTGATGTAAGTAAAAATTCCGGTATTCGAACCTTTATTATTTTCCCATCACTGCGCTCCATAGTATAATACCCACGCATACTGCCACGATACGATTTTAGCACACAAAAGCTGTTGTATTCATGCTCGGCACCCGGCTTGATCGTTGGTTGTAACCCAATTACACCCGCTCCATCGACTTCATGATCTTGTCCGCCGGAGTCTTTAATCTCCCAATGTCTTCGCAACAATTGTACCGGCTGGTCTCCCATATTTCGAATGGTAACGAAGTAAACAAATACATGTTTATCAGCAACAGGGCTTGATTCCTCTTCTAAATAGCTCGGCCTTACCTCAACACTGATATCATGGGAAACCTCAACAAATGTGGGCTGATACATAAATTTAATTAGCTTAATTTTTTCCTATAGTAATAAATTCCATATGTGAATCAAAGGATCAAAAATAGCATAAATTATGCTTGACATAGGAGCCAAAAGGTCGTTATATTTGGGCTCTCATTTGGTCCCGTAGTTCAGTTAGAACGTCCCGATGTTTCGGGAAGGTCGCGAGTTCAGGCGATTATCTACTGATATAAGGTCATATTGACATTTTAAACACGGTCCGGTAGTTCAGTTGGTTAGAACGCCTGCCTGTCACGCAGGAGGTCGCGAGTTCGAGTCTCGTCCGGATCGCTTTCTTATAAGCCGTTAGCTCCCATAGAGTTAGCGGCTTTTTTTGAGATAGTACAGGAATAGGTATAGTTAAATGCCCATTTCTAATTAAAAGAGCATAGATACTTATAAAAATATGTCCTGTCAATCTCCACAATTTCTGTGCGCACTCAACTCTAAATAAAGTTTTTTACGCTTACTTCGGATCACAAGGTTGAGGGGCAAACCATTCCGGGCGTATAATGATATAACTGCTGGGGACAATAGAATGTTTTTACCTATGCTCTTTTTTCTACTAGTGAGATCACAAAAAGAATAGAACAATAACTTTACTTGACATCCAGCTCACCCTTTAACGGTGAAGTCTCATACATTTCTTTGGGATCTGCTAAAGGTAAAATAGCCTCCGAGAGAATATTCTCCTCTGATTTCGCTACCAACGCACCTCGGGTTGTAGAAAGGGCAATACTGAGTAATGTTATAGCAAGACCTTTGGGTAAGATAAAATCACCATCTTCATTTATCAGATCATCCATATTCGACAGGCTATAAGTTGTACGAGTTATGATGTGTCCTAACTCTACAGGCTTATCCCTCCCAAGTTGGGCGGTAATCTTAAATTCAATAGAAAAGGTACTGCCTTCAATATCAGCATGATGCTTAAACTGTACCTGGAAACCAAGTTCTTTTAGATCAATATCTTTTTCAGATCCTTTATACTCATATTTCAGAATCTCGAATGCTTCAAGACCAAAATTAATTGAGATTCCTTGTTTCTCTTCTTCACTCATAATCACTTAACAAGCTTCAGTTCACCTTGAGCTGGAACCACATATTCGGATTCAGCTTGATTGTTCTCATAATTTAATCGATTACCAGTTTGAATATCATAAACGGGACTAAGATTGGCCTCATCAGAACCAGTAACCCTTTCCCCCTCTAATCGGTAATGTTTATTTAGAGCAGCCTGTTGGATCTTAAAATGATCTGCAATATTACGTATTACCTTCTTGGACAACCGTTTTTTGTAATTCAGGATTTCAGAGATATAACTCTTTCCCACACCAGCAATGTCTGCAAGTTCCGTTTGGGTAAGCCCATGATCTTCTTTCAAGCTTTTAACAAATTCTACTGGATCAAGATCAGGTCCGAGCTTGTTCTTATCGTCCCAGTCCTTGATCAAAAGATCCAGAAGCTCAATCTCGTCCTGATACTCTTCGCTATTATCACTAAACACCAATTCTTTGTGGATTTTACAGTACTCTTCATACTGCTCATCTGATTTAATAACTGTATATTTAAGATCTGCCATAGCTTTATCCCTTATTTAATACTCGTCAACTGTATATTGCCTGCCTTGATTACACAACTCTGTGTATTCGGCATGAGTACCTATCCAATTTACGTAAAGATGAACTCTGGTTTTACCAAAGTTATATTCACAAATGATTCTATGCTTGTTACCTCCAACATCAAATACGACTCTATCGCTGCCTTTTCCCAAAGGATCTGCAGAGGGAAAAGTCTTTCTGATATCATTTGCGTTCTCCCATTCAGCATTTTCTAATCTTCTAATCCAGCGATTAAAAGAACTAATTGAAGTAGCATGCTCTTTAGCATACTTGTTAACTGTTTGTTCTGCTATTAAATGAACTTTCATTTATGCAACGATCCAAAGGTACAAAATAGTTCGCAATTTGCGAACATTTATTATAATAATTAATCCCACAGAGTATTTAGAACTTGATCACCCAGAAATTCGGCAAGCTGTCCTTCTGGTCTAGCCTTCCCAATCACTTGGCCTACTCTCTGTGACCATAACACATTCTTATTATCAATTGCCTTTTAAACCTCTTTAATAATAGGTTTAAATCATGCTCGATAAACCCATCCCCATTAGAACTGTATGCAAAAGGGATATACAGGATTTCCGCATACTCCTTGGCTTGCTGGATACCGGTCCCGAGCGGCTTGCTATTCGATTTAGCCTCGACAATAGCTAAGGGAATATTGGCCTTGTAATTAAGCACATAGTCGGCTCGTTTCGGCTGGCCTCTCTTAACCGTTTTCCCTCGAACGATAACTTTACCTGCGGTGAACGAATACTCTTCTCTAAGCTGGCGCTCTACATCCCATCCCGCTTGTTCAATTGCCTGAGTAATATATTTCGTCCAAATATCCTGTTCGGAAAGCTCGCTTTTCTTCATAGATGAATTGATTAGTCAAGAAACATAGCGCAACGTAATGAAATCTTGTAAATGATTATAACAGAAATAGGGAAGAGTTGCTATACCTCCCTATTCTGGGAATAGGAGAAATACAAAAAGCCCGCCCCTCCGGGCAGGCTCAATGTAACTCTCTCTTGATATTATCAACGGCTTATCTATAAGTAAGACCATTGCAAGGCCCGATCCTTACAATATTCTTTTATTTCATATATTATTTCCCATAATTTGTGTGGAAACGCTTAAAACGCTATTAGAAATCCGGTCAGCTGCGGCTAAGGGTTCGCCGGTCGTAACGGTATATATTTTTAATATTCTAATTACAAAAGCGGGATCAACAGATGGATCTTTTAAAGATTATTTTTGCGGTACTTCTTCCTCCTCTCGGAGTCTTTTTGGAAGTGGGACTCAAGGGAGCATTTTGGTTAAATATTCTGCTAACCATCCTTGGGTTTCTTCCTGGTATTATCCATGCGGTATGGGTGATTGCCAAACGCTAATGCTGGAAGACTGTCGTTACTTCAAAGAGAACAACAGACTATTCCTTGGAGGCTGATCGTCCGTCCCATTGGATGTCGACATTAACCTCTTTTTCATCGAAGAGCATCTGATCGTCAAACTCATAGAGCAGGATCCAGATAATCTTGTCGGCGTCATACACAAGGTGAAAATACCGGTCACCTTCGCAGTGAATCACAAAATGGACCTGCAGGCGCTTGCCCTTGCGCTGGGCGTAGGAGCGGCGGACTTCCTGAATCTTTAACACTTCTCCTTTCTTCCGCTTGACGTAGCGAGGCTCAATACGCTTGTGTTCCCACCCGCTGCGCGTTGAGGCGCGGTCGTCTTTATAGCTGCGAAAGACCGCATCCACATTTACTTTTTCTTTGAGGACCGTTTGCATATATGAAAAGTAATAATTCTATTTCATGTATTTTTTTATATATATTATGAGAAATTGCCCCACGAAGTCAACTCTTTTTCATGTCCATGAATGCGACTATAGACCCGGGAACCTACAATCCCGACGAGGACGTCCACAAGATTACCGACTACCGGTGCGTGAGTCGCGACATGCAACACTCCTCGATGAAGGAACGGCTGTACCTGCACCTGGATATGAACTGCTTTTATGCGCAGGTCGAGCAGCAGTGCTTTAAGCTCCACGGGCTTCCGATCTATATAGGCGGGTGGTACAAAGGGGAGCAGGGGATCCCGCGAGGCATTGTCGCCACCAGCTCATATGAAGCACGGGCCTTGGGAATAAAGACGGCTATGAGCGCCTACGAGGCCGAGCAGATCTGCCCGTACGTCATTGGCCTGCAGGCCGACTACGAGAAGTATAAAGGCGTCAGCGCGCTCATCGAAGACGTGCTGGAGGAGTTTGCTCCGACGGTCGAAAAGTATTCAATGGACGAGTACTTCCTTGATATCAACTTTTTGAAGGACAAATCCAGAGACGAAATTACGCAGTTCGGCAACGACCTGAAAAATCTGATCTACCGGGAGATCGGGCTCGTCTGCTCGATCGGAATCTCCTTCTCGAAGACCTACAGCAAGCTGGCCAGCGACATCAACAAACCCGACGGACTTACGCTGGTCCTGGACAAGCAGGAAGCCGAGGAGCTGCTGTGGCCAATGCCACTGGATGAGGTGTGGGGAATAGGCCGGAAACGTTATGAAAAACTAAAATCAAAAGGTCTGATGACTATCGGTGATGGTATCAAACGCGGATATCCGGTATTTCAAGAGCTGTTTGGTAAGTACTTTGGTAAAATTATGTATGAGATGATCGCCGGCAAGGACCGCGCCAAGGTTCTTACCGGAGAGCTGTCACCCAAAGAGCAACTGAACTACATGCATACCTTTAGCACCCAGTCCACCGATCCCACCCGCATCAGCGGTGAGCTGATGAAAGGAATTATGCGCTTGTGTTATCGTATGCGAGGATACCGGCTGCGAGCACGGTCGTTTTTCTGTTACCTGCGCATCCAACACCGTGAGCATCGTGGAATTAACTTTCGATTTACGACCGACGGCTATACTAATCTGGACGGGTATATACACCACGAGTGCATGCGAAAGGCCAAACCGCGAATTAAAGGGTTACTTGATGCCGGTTATGCGCTCCGAGGGATCGGAATAGGTACGACCAAGGTGGATACCTCCGGTCAGCAGGAACTGTTTTTTAGCGAGGATCGTCAGCAACGAAACTTCTATCTGGCTCAGGACGCCATCAACAACCAACACGGCAACGGCACTATCACCAGAGCTTCTGTTATGGACAGCGTGCCTGGGAAGACGCATTTTCTGGAGCGTTCATAAGGCTGCTTTCGGCTCGATGAGTGGGCCTCATTCCAAATAATCCTCTATCACTGATTTGATGATATTGCAGGGGATGAAGCCGGGTTTTTCCGTGATACTTACCGATAGGGTATCCCCATGAAATGCGACCTCACCGGTAACCTCGCCACCCGGCACTGAGATGGTAAAGGCTCCGCTGTTGCCGGTAATTTGGATGTCGCCGTCGTTGCTTGTGATCTCTTCGGTGATAATTTGTTTCGCTTCGTCCGTAGGTTTCGAATACGTGATCTCGAAATCGCAGGTAGCCATAGGGAATGTATTGAGTAATGAGTTCGAATTGGTGATATTAAAAATAGTATAAGCCTACAACTAAAACGAATACCATTTTATGTGTGGACGCTATACACTTACCAAAAATGAGGGAGATCTAGAATCATGGTTTGATGCGGTCATGGAAGAGGTTGAGGAATACGGGCCCAACTACAACGTAGCACCGACTCACAACATGCCGGTAGTGGGACAAAACCGCGAGGGTCAGCGCACGATACGGCAATTCCGTTGGGGACTGCTTCCATTCTGGGCGAAAGAGAAAAAGGTTGGCTACAGCATGATTAATGCCCGGGCCGAATCCGTGAACACCAAGAAATCCTTCAAGCGATCTTTCGAGCGATACCGATGCCTGGTACCGGCCAGCGGATTCTACGAGTGGAAAGGGAAGAAGGGCAATAAAACGCCCTACTATATTCATCCAACGCACGAACCAATGTTTGCCTTTGCGGGGATCTATAACGTGTGGGAGTCGCCCGAAGGCGAAAAAATACCGACCTACAGCATTATTACGACTGATGCCAACGAGAAGATGAGTAACTTGCATGACCGCATGCCGGCCATGTTGCTAAAAGAAGAATGGGACGAATGGCTGGATCCCGAGAATCACAACACCAAGGCTCTGAAAGACCTCCTTAATCCATTCCCGGATGATGCCATTGACTATTATCAGGTAGATAAAGCCGTTAACAACGTGCGGAATAATTCTGAGGAGTTGCTGGAGAAGGTTAACGGCGAATAATCTGGTATGCTTGGAGTGTATAGTTTATTTGATCAGTACAGATACAACTGTTTGGTGTTTACATTATCTGTATTCAAACGGACCTCTTAAGAATGGATAATATAGAGAATTTCTAATATTTCAGCTCCTATTAGACCTTTAATGTATTATCCATAAACATGTGGGTAGACTGCTATTTCTATTCATATGTAACCTTCAGGACTTTTTTCAGTATTAAAATAGAACAATATCTATAAACTTAGTACTGATTATGAACAAATACACTTTAATGCTCTTGTTCTGTGGATTATTAATTTTTATTGGCACACCAATAACTGTAAAAGCTCAATTCGGTAATGTTGAACAAAAAGCCCGGAATAAACCAACTTTGGTTATTGTGGGAACTTACCACATGGCTACAACAACAAGTAACGTCATTAATACTGATGTCGATGATGTAACTTCGCCTGAAAGGCAAAAGCAAATGCTTGAGCTAATAGATAAGCTTAAAAAATTTAACCCTACGAAGCTTGCATTGGAGTGTGATTATAAAAATCAATCTAAGGTTGTAAACCAATATAATGATTACCTGTCAGGAAACTTTGAACTCACAAGAAGTGAAGTTCATCAAATAGGTTATCGGCTGGCAAAGGAATCAGGACATGAAAAAGTCTATTGCATTGATTGGGGTGTTTTTCCAGAAGATTCTTTATACAACTATCAAACCTACTCCAAGCAACATCCCCAATTAAATGAGTATCTAAATGATTTATATAAGGACAATGAGGATATTGCAAAAAAAGACTCTGCAAAAATAGCATCTCGAACTATCATTGAGAATCTGATTGCTGAAAATCAACCTGTTGCTAACGAAAAAAGCCATCAAGGTTATTTTAAACTTCTCCGTATTGGCAAAGGACATGAATATGTAGGGGCCAATTATTTGTCTTGGTGGTACGGTCGAAATTTAAAGATTTTGACAAATATTATTCGCTTTACAGAATCACCGGATGATCGAATTCTTGTAGTTTATGGGGCTGGCCATAACTATTTGTTAAATCAATTCGCCAGAGAATCCGGGTTTTATGAAGTTGAAAGCCCACTAAATTATTTAAGAGAATAGAAAGACATGACTAATACATAGAAAAAAGAGCAATAAGTTGATCCTGCAGCCCAACCATCGTTTCAAGCCGACGCAACTTTCCTATTTCTTGCCAGTTTGCCAATTTTGGCCTACCATACTTTTATGAATCATAAAATAAACCTATTACGTCGGTTAAGTGCAGTGAGCGTTATACCATCTGATAATTCTATTTCTATATACATGAAAAGGACAACACTTTTTTTAGCCATTTATGCAATTACTTTAACCATCATTGTTCTTTATGCTTTACTTTCAGGATTCAAGATAAGTAGTAACAACCAAGAGTTTGAGGAAATCACAGTTGAACGAATTAATGTGTTAGAGTCTGACGGAAGCCTAAAAATGGTCATCAGTAACAGTTCCAGACAGCATCCCGGGATGATGAATGGTGAAAGCCTTGAAAAAAGGGACAGAGATCCTGGTATTATTTTTTTTAATGAGGAGCAGGATGAGGTAGGCGGATTACTTTATTCGGGAAATGAAAAAGAAGGTGCTACGTTCGTACTGTCAGTTGATCAATACAAGAACGATCAGGTCATGCAATATATGCACTACACCAATAAATACGGGAATAATCGTTACGGCCTTCAACTTTGGGATCGTGATAAAAACTATACATTGCCAGTTTTGAACAGCATTATGGACTCCCTTGACCGTGAAGGATATAACTATCAACAAAAATTGAAGTATTTGGAAGAGAAAAATAACGGCAAGCCAATAACTGCTCCTCGATTATTTATTGGGAGAAATTACAATACTGAAGCCGGTTTATTCATCAAGGACAAATTCGGAACAGATCGACTTCGATTGTATGTAGACTCTACCAATACCCCAAAAATTGAAGTACTTGACGAATCAGGAACAGTAATTAAAAGTGTTTTATCAGAATAACAAATACTGAAGTGGTATAACGCGCGCATTTTGCGCAATGTTGTTATAGGGCTTTCTTAACCTGATGAACATAGTTTAAAATATTCAATGGATGATTCAGCCGCATATTTGTTGATGTTATTAGTAATAATCAGTCTTGCTTGGTTGATTCCACAAATACGTAAAAAAATATTGAGCCTATTTAGAGGCTGGATAGGCGAAAAAAAGACTACGTTCTATCTGGGTCTATCACTCAATTCTAAAGTCTACAGAAGATTTCATGATGTCATCATTCCATCAGGAAATGGAACAACTCAAATTGATCACCTTGTTGTATCACTATATGGACTTTTCATAATAGAAACAAAGAATAGGAAGGGGTGGATATTTGGATCTAAGGGTCAAAGAAGGTGGACCCAATCCCTTTATGGTAATAATTATTCTTTTCAGAACCCGATACGGCAAATCTACAGACAAAAAAAGATTGTTTCAGAATTTTTGGGTCTCAATGAATCAATTATCCATACCGTTATTTATTTCGTTGGCGATTGTAAATTTAAAACAGAGTTGCCAGATAACGTGATAAAATCCCGGCCAGGAAAATACATCAAACAGTTTAAGGATCGAGTGCTTTCACCTGAAGAAGTAGATCGAGTAGTCCGAGAAATTGAATACTACGTTTCTGAGTCTTCACTCACCACTAAAGATCATGTACAATCTTTGCGTGAACGACATAATTCATCTACTGTTTGTCCGAAATGTGGATCTAATCTTGTTGAGAGAACTGCAAAGAAGGGGCCTAATGCAGGTTCGAAATTTTTGGGATGCGAAAACTACCCACAATGTCGGTTTACAAAGGATATATAATAGAAACTAATGCGCCCTATAACCCATGCCTTAACGCGGACAGGCCTCGCCATCTCCTTGGCTCCCTTTCATTTATTACTTAATCTATCGTTTTAACACTAATCCGACATTCCAGCGCCTGACGGTTATGCGCCATGTCGTTATTTACCAAAGAAAAGTACATAAACTATTCAGACAGGCTTTTTACTTTAATTTTTAAAATTAAGATGATGCCTGTACTTTGATACTAAGTATTATTTCTACATTTTATTTATTGTTTATTTACATTAAATAAATAGCGCAAAATAAAGAGTAATGCAGTTCGTATCAGTGTTCTTTAAATGACGATAATTTCCTGAGAGAATATGGATGTTTATGAACTACATAAATCTAACCCTAAACTCTTCCCACAATTTTCGGTTAAAGATACGCTGGTTTTATACTACAGTTGTCCGCAACGGGATGAAATTATGCAGCTCTACTCCAAACATATCCAGATCTTATTTACATTAAGTGGGAAACGGATCCAGAAACATGGAGATCAGGTATGGGTATCCAGTCCCAAAAAAGGTGGATTATTAAAAAAATGTGCTTTTTTACAGGAACTACCTGCCGATTATAGTGGATGGGACACCATGGTATTCTACCTGAAAGATGATTACCTCCGTTCTGTATTTGAAGAGTTCAGATCGCACTTATCCCTGATTGATTTACCTGAACCAAACAAAGAGATGATCGAGATGTTTGAGATTAACGACCGTATCAGGAGTTGTTATAAAAGCTTTCTTCCCTATTTTGGTAATAATGAACCGCTACCGGAGAGTGTGCTTGAAAATAAGTTCAAAGAGTTACTTTTTAATGTTTTCAGCCACCCCGAAAACAAACACATCCTGTCCTATATACTGAAAATCGTAGATCGCCGTCAGACTCCGGTCTGGGAAGTGATGGAAGAGAACTATATGTACGATCTAAAAATCGAAGATTTTGCTAATCTTGCGAACCGAAGCTTGTCTACCTTTAAGAGAGACTTTAAAAAACACTATAAAAGTTCTCCGGGGAAATGGCTTACTTTGAGGCGCCTGAAAAGAGCTAAAAGTATGTTGCAAACCGGGAACAAAACAATTAGCCAGGTCGCTTTCGATTGCGGCTTTAATAATTTATCGCACTTCAGCAGAACCTATAAGGCCGAATACGGCATGTCCCCATCTGCATATCGGAGAGATTGGGCTGATAAGTAAAGCTTCTGAGCTTTTAAGAAAAGCCTCAAGCAAATCTTTTTATTACATTCGATTGTATCGACGAATATAGATGGGTATGGTTTTGAATTGTAGAATCTGAGTTCGATTCATAAATCAAGTCATTTGAAAGACTCCTTTAAAAAAGAGGGAATAAGGGAGATGGTCATACAATGATGGAAAAATCAATAGACAACCTTTTAAATCTCTCCGCCATCCGGCGGATGTTTAAAATGCTTACCACCTATCAAGCATTCAATTAAAAAATGGAGATTACATGCTGGAGAACAAAACAATCACAGAATTCAATAACGCACTTCTTGGAGAGATTATTACTCCGAAGGATAGAAGGTATGATCATGAACGACAGGTTTGGAACGGGCTCATTGACAAATATCCGTTATTGATCGCCAAGTGCAGGGGAACATCCGACGTGATTCACTCCGTTAACTTTGCACGGGAAAATAAACTGCAAGTATCCATTCGCGGTGGCGGCCATAATGTTGCAGGTCTGGCTTTGGTTGATGATGGACTGGTCATTGACCTTTCGGATATGCGGGGAGTTCACGTAGATCCGGACTCAAAAACGGCTATTGTAGAGGGAGGGGCAATCTGGAGCGATGTTGACCGGGAAACTCAGCTTTATGGGCTGGCCGCTCCCGGGGGAGTGGTTTCTACCACGGGTGTTGCAGGCCTCACGCTAGGCGGCGGGCTGGGAAGGCTTCGGAAAAAACACGGACTCAGTTGTGATAACCTTCACTCTGTACGCATTGTGACCGCAGAAGGAAACGTTTTGACAGCGAACGAACAAGAAAACAGTGATCTCTTTTGGGCAGTACGGGGCGGGGGCGGAAACTTTGGGATTGTTACAAGCTTCGAATTTAATCTCCATAAAGTGGGGCCTCAAGTAATGTTTTGTTTACCAATGTATCCTATGGAAATAGCCGAAAAAGTACTATCGGTTTGGCGGGATTTTATGGTTTCTTCACCTGACGAAGTAAGCTCAGAGGCCTTGCTTTGGTCTATACCTGATGTTGAGGATTTCCCGGAAGAAGCACGGGGCAAGAGTATTGTAGGCATCCCGGCAATGTACTCCGGTGATCCGGATGAAGGCCAGCAGGTGCTCCAGCCCCTCAGGGAGATTGGTGAACCGGTTGTTGATCTGAGCGGACAATATCCTTTTGCAGTGGTACAAACGATGTTCGATTGGGTATTCCCCAAAAACGAGCGCAATTACTATTTCAAGTCAACAGATCTCAGCTCGCTTGATAATGACGTGATAAACGCATTCGTTTCAAAAGGGAAAGAGCGCCCCGTGCCTTCCATGCTGATGGCTATCTGGCATTACGGGGGAGAAATGAACAGGATTCCTGCAGAAGATACGGCTTTCGGCAGCCGTGATACATCATTTCTGCTGAGTGTCGATTCCGTTTGGGACGACCCTGCCGACTCCGAAAAAGTTATTGCATGGTCGCGCAATGTACTGGATGAGATGAAACCCTATTCCGGATCCGGTATGTATTCCAATTTCCCCGGTTTCGGAGAGGAAGGAAACGAGTTGGTACAATCCGCTTACGGTAAAAATTACGAACGCCTTTCAAAAATAAAGGCCAAATATGATCCGGATAATTTTTTTAGTGTAAATTTGAATATTAAGCCGGCTGATTAATTCAAAAATATGAAACGGATCATCTTTTTAGTTTTTTTCCTGATGCTTGGTTGTAGTCAACAATCCAAAGAGTTGTCAATCGATGAAATTGAGCAAATAAAAAACGAGATAATTACGCGGTCCCAAAAGCACGCTTCTGATTTGGAAAACATGGATTATGAATCCGTCATGACGTTCTATTCGAAGGATCTCATCATGTTTGGAGATGGATATTATTGGGGAGATTACTTAACAGCTGATGGAGTCTGGAAAGATATTTTAGGAGAAGATGGCTGGGAGGAAATGTTGAAATGGGATTTGCAGAACCACAAAATTCATGTCCATTCAAGAAACGCAGCATCCTATTTGGTTGAGTTCGACCATGAGCATTTAGTGGAAAACGGGGATACCATTCGAAGTTCAGGATGCTTCACATACGGAATGCAGAAATTGGATGGGGAATGGAAAGCTGTAACCGCTCATGTAACACATATCCCTGTTCGAACTGATGATGAAAAATGGTGGTCTAAGTACTCGCCTTCAAACAGGTCCAAATAGAAAATAAAGACATACAACTACAACTAAAATCTACTGCCACTCAGTATCTAAAACCCACCTTTTCGTAGCTGCTTATATTTTATAATCAGAGAGTCATACATTCACAACAAGTGCAATTCTTTAAAACATGTTTTAAAATACCTCACAACATCATCATTGAGGAGTTACTTTAGCGTATAAACTTTGAAATGAGTCCGGATTTCTCCATTTTAATTTAATTCTTCCAAATAAAGAGTTTCACGGGAAGATATTTCGATAATCATTTGGTGCCATGCCAACTCTCAAATGTCCGTATTATGGATTTGTATGAAGCACAAATATCGAACCCTGAACTGTTTCAGCAATTTACGTTGAAAGACACGCTGTTTTTGCATTATAGCTGCCCACAAAAGGAAAAAGTTGTGCAGCTGTTTTCCAAATATATCCAGTTCAATTTTACATTGAGCGGAAAACGGATAATAAATCATGATAGTAACAGATGTGTGGCGAACCCAAATAAGGGAATAATCATTAAAAAATGTGCTTTTGTACAAGAGTTGCCATCAACCCGTGAAGGATGGGATGTATTAATATTTTATCTGAAAGACGACTATCTTCGATCTTTGTTTGAGGAATTCAGGCCACATTTATCGTTAGAAGAATTGCCCGAGCCAAATAAAGTCTGGATTGAAAGCTTTTCGATTAATGAGCACATCAAAAATAGTTACAAAAGTTTTATCCCCTATATCATTGACAATAAATCACTACCGGACAGTGTATTTGAAAATAAATTTAAAGAGTTACTCTTTAACATTTTCTCCCACCCCGAAAACAAACACATTCTCGCATATATCCTGAAAATTGTGAACCGCTTTCAGACTCCAATCTGGGAGGTTATGGAAGCAAATTATATGTATGATCTAAATATTCAGGATTTTGCAAAAATTGCCAATCGCAGCTTATCTACCTTTAAGAGAGACTTTAAAAAACACTATCAAACATCGCCCGGAAAATGGCTTACAGAGAGGCGCCTGAAAAGAGCTAAAAGCATGCTTCAGACCGGTAACAAAACAATTAGCCACATTGCATTCGATTGCGGCTTTAGCAATTTATCGCACTTCAGTAGAACGTATAAGGCCGAATATGGCATGTCCCCATCTGAATATCGGAGAGATTGGGCTGATAAGTAAAGTTTCTGGGCTTCTGAGAAAAGCCTGAATCCCGGGAATCTATTATGTTGCACTTCAGATAGATAACGTGTTATTGGGGATTCTTAGAGGAGAGCAGAAATTCTGATACCCATCTATGTATTCCCGTAGGAATTTATCTCAAACAATCAGTCTTTAACCTCCGACATGTGGGAGAGGAAAAAGAAGCCATTGAACGGGACGTTTTTGGCTGCGATACTGAAACCGTAAAAATGGAGACCCATGATTTTAAAGTGGGAGCCTCGGATAACTTTATTGCATATCAACCGGAGTATAAAGACAAGAAACTAATACAGTAATCCTGAGAGAATTGTCCTCGATTACAGATTGAACAGGCACAAAACGTGCCACAACATCAACAATAAAACAAGAGGTATTATGAAAACACTAAAACTACTGCCGATACTACTGATAACGGGCCTTCTGTTCGGGTGCGAATCATACACCCCGGTTTCGCCTGAAAGTGAATTAGCAATTGCTGAATTGCAGTTGGATGCCGCTGCGAAGGTAAACACCAAATCCACTGCGGATATTTTCAACTTCGTTACCGGTGACTTAATCGGAAAATCTACGCTGCACCGGAATGGCAATGGAATCACGGTAAACTTTAAGACAACCGGATTAATGCCCGGCCATGCCTACACATTGTGGTGGGTGGTTTGGAATAAACCGGAAAATTGTGCGACCCCGGGAGCATGCGTTGAATCTGATTTTGCAAATGCCTTGAACGTGGAAGTACAGCTTCTGTATGCCACAGGTAGCATTGCGGGAAATAATGGAAAGGGAAATTTCTCGGCTCACCTGAAAGAAAACGATGACAGCGGCTCAGTTCATGAAATATTTGGTTTGCCAAACTTTGGCGGCCTCCAGGATGCGCATGCTGCAGAGATTCACGCTGTTTTGAGAAGTCACGGGCCGAAAATACCCGGCCAGGTAGGTGAGCAGATCAATTCCTATGAAGGCGGCTGTGTCGTTAATTTTCCGGCCTTTACGGAGATACCTGATGAGGCGGGAGAGTGCGGAGATATCATTGCTGCTATTCACGGGCCGCTTTGAAAGTAGAATCAGTGAAAGAGTCGTAACTCATTCAGTTTAGTCAATAATGGGATAGCTTTGTCGTAATCATCCTGAAAAGAAGCGTTTTTTGGAAAATTCAGCGGCTCAGTATTCCGTATTTGCCGGACCCACCCCCGCCTTGTGCCGAAAAAAAGCGTGTCGGGACAAGGAGGGGAGTGATCCTGTAACCTTTAAAATAGTGTTGTCCCTGGTTTTTGAGCAAAATTAATAACACCTGCCGGATAGGATGCAACCTACACAGAATCATCGATTCATTTAATTCGATTACAACAGATAACGGGAGATAAGATCAATGAAACATTCAACAGCCCACAACTTACATCGGCATACTGGAGCCATTATTTCCACAGCTCATGGATGGAGTATAGCAAAACTTAAAAAAAACACCTTCCTGATTGTAGCATTGGTACTGTTTTCTATAGTCCTGACGTCCTGCGATCAAACCACTTCTCCAGGCAAAGATACCGAACTCCCCGAAACCTCTGAGTATGACGCTCACGTGGCGACTGCCTGGTTTGGACTGTCACTCGACCTCATCGAAAAAACAGCCGGCTTTTCTCCGCCTGTAGCCTCACGGGCTCTTAGCTATATGGGAGTAACACTTTACGAAACCGTGGCTCCCGGAATTCCCGGATACCGAAGCTTGGCGGGAGAGCTGAATGGACTGAAACCCTTGCCCCAACCCGGGGCTGAAATTCACTGGCCTGCTGCAGCCAACAGTGCCCTGGCGGAAATCACCCGCAAACTCTTCAGATCTGCGGAACCTGACCTCCTCCAGGCTATTGATGCATTGGAAGAGACGCTGAACGGTCAGTTCAACCTTCCTGCCACTGATGGCGTTTTTAACCGTTCGGTGGAATACGGGCGGGAGATTGCCGGGGCAATCTATAACTGGTCGCAATCCGACGGCGGCCATCAGGGATTTTCAACTAACTTCCCGGACAACTACACACCCCCCGCAGGTCCTGGCATGTGGATCCCCACTCCGCCCGGTTATCAGACGGCCCTGCAGCCTTACTGGGGTGAGAACCGTCTGTTTGCCCTCTCCGAAGCCAACGAATGTTCCGTAACGCCTCCGCCAGCCTATTCAGAAGACCCGGAATCGGTGTTTTATACCGAGGCACTGGAAGTGTATGAAACCGTTGGGCAATTGAGCGATGAGCAGCGGGAAATCGCCCTGTTCTGGTCCGATGATCCCGGGAAAACTTCCACCCCGCCGGGACACTGGATCTCGATCCTCAATCAGGTGATTTCAGAGTACAACCATTCGCTCGATACCGCCGCTGAAGCCTATGTCCGACTGGGAATTGCCCTTGCCGACGCCTTTATTGTCTGCTGGTACGAAAAGTACCACTATGATGTGATCCGGCCCATCAGCTACATCCAACAGGTGATAGATGCGGGCTGGAATGACCCCGAAATTACCGATCCTGTGTTCACCCCGCCCTTCCCGGAGTATCCGTCCGGGCACTCCGTGCAGTCGGGTGCAGCGGCAGTTGTGCTTACTGATTTGTTCGGAGAGATATCCTTTGTCGACCGCAATCACGAAACCCGCGGACTTGCAACCCGATCATTTGTCTCGTTTTGGGAAGCGGCCGAAGAGGCGGCCATCAGCCGGTTGTATGGCGGCATTCATTACCGGGCCGGCATCGAGTTCGGTGTGGAACACGGACGGTGTATAGGTGAAAAGGCGACCGCCCTGGAATTGAAATAGTAAATAGGTTTAGCGCTCAGAGATTTCAAAACCTCAGTTTGATTCTAAAAATCAATAAAAGAGGCTCCCCTCCTTCGTAAGGAGGGGACTTTTGAGGCACTTTGATACAGATTAAGAATCGAACTCAGGTTTAAATGTTTTCCGCAAAACGATCCATTGTAAGTGAATTTATAGTATTCATTTTAAAGGAATCCATCAGCTAATCTGATGAAAGTCAGATAAATATTTAATCCATTTAGATATGCTTTGAAGGTACTTGTGCTATAATTCTAAGGGTAGTGTAAACTGAACTCTGTCCGGTTTGTTTATTTTTTAGGGTTACGGGTTAAGTCCAGCGGCGGTATCTACGGCCTGGAAGAAACGACTTAGTTTTCCATTTTTTACAGTCCAGATGTGAACCGCATTAGCTTTAAATTTCTTACCAGTGGCTTTCCAAGTTCCCGTGTAATACCCCTCCATGATTACGCGGTCGCCTGATTCCATAAGTTCTTCAATTTCAACATTGAAGTGATCATAATACTCAGAGAGCTTACTGAAAACACCATTACCTACCGCTTGTGGTCCTGTAAATATGCCATCGCCCTCAATAAAGGGAAATCCGTTACATTCATGCCATTCCATTTTGGGATCAAACATGGCAAGAACACCATCAATATCACCTTCACTGAATTTTTTATACCCGGTTTTTGCTAACTCAATATTTTTCATAACACTCCCTCTAATATTTGATTTGAATTACCTGTATAGTAGATAATATTTATATAGAAAAGGTATATTTTATTTGTATAAATAAAATATAAACAAATACTTATAACTATTTGTGTAGTAGTTATTAACGACCAACAGCTTTGCAACTATAGGAATCACTACTGGTTCATAATGTAGCTAACCAGCGTATATATAATTCCCCATTTTTTTCTGATGTTTCCACAAGCCCTCATCACCTACATTTTCACGATCCATCTCAGCCAAGTGCTTTTTTAGTTTTGGAACTTCTTCTTCTGGCCACAGATCAAATAACGTAAAGGAGAGTATCTCTTCTCTTGAATATCCGTGTAGCTTGGCCATCGATTGATTTACATCCCTGATCGAGTAGTCGTCTGGATTGTAAGTCCACATGGGGATAGCCAACAAATTAGCTTATGTAATAACTAACTGATTTAGGTGAGATACTTGAAGCTATTTGCCCACTAAAAAACAGCTCTATAAAAGTTTTGGTAGTCCCTCTTTTAATTAGGTTGTACCCAAGAAAGACCTCTTTATTTTACTGGATCTTTGTCTCTTCGAGCGTAACCACGCGGGTATACTTGTTTTGCTTGACGGTGTTAGCAGCTCCCATTTTGGCATAGTTTTCTCCAGCGCAGGTATAATTAATCGCAATATTTCCTCCAATATCTACCTCTATATCAGTAGTATCATCAGTATCCCCCACTAATACTGAACCATTGATAGTGGGTGTGCCGTGTCCCTCGAAAAGCTGGGCATTTTCAAAAATAACCAACCCGTTAAATTCAAAATTACCCCTGATGCTAACTGTATTTCCATCTTCATCCTCATAATCCATATGGGCACTATCTTTGATAACCATTATGCCATACCCCTCACTTTGCTGTCCCGTCAGCTTAACATTCCCATCTATAAAAAAGACTCCGGGATTTTCAGCAGTTCCCAAGTTGTCACTGTAGTCGGAATTAACTGTAGTTGCATTGCCCGAATTTTCAAGTCTCGCAATTAGTTCGTCGGTAGGTTCATAATTTAACTGATTATCTACCGCAATATCCCCATCCAGGTTCAGATCATGACTTTGCAACCCATCTTTTGTCTCTGAATTATTTACCGTAATTGGTGGTCTGTCTTCGCTGCAATCCGGATCCGTGCCATTAATTTCATGAGCATTTCCATCTACCGTCAATGAACCATAACCACTGGGTAACTGAAGTGCTCCAGAAAATTCAGGAACCAGATTACTAAATGGGGCTATCAAATAAACGCTAATAACTTTGGAGGTATATTTCTTTGATCCACCACCTCCCACATCAATCTCTGACTTAGACACAAGACGTATAGAATCGGCATCCCAGTAATTAGGGGCCTCATACATATAATCTACATACAGTGTTGTTTGAACATCTTCAATAGTTGTGGTCCACGCGTTAGAAGAATCATGCTCTTTAGCCCAATCATCGTTTTCATTTATTTTCTGCATGGAAACCTGAATAGCCGTATGCGCAGCATTAAGGGCTTCTGTTTTCTGTGCATATTCAACCGTTTTTTTGGTCAGCATCTTGCCCTGACCTGAAGTGCCCATTGCTACAATGCCAAGCGCAACTAACATACCGGCACAAATTATTAACATTGCTCGTCCCATAATAACACCTCTTACTTATTAAACATCTTCCAAATTAGGGGGAGAAAAGCGCTTCTCCCAAATTGTACGCACAAAACGTCCATCAGTATTTGTATTACCGTGGACTTTGGCCGAACTTTGCAATTCTAAGGCAATATAAAGCTGTCGAATACTATTTAGATCAGAACTTGCCACCGGGGTTGACATATGGTTGCTAACCGGTTGGCCATATTTATCCAGGTACTTGATATTAAAGTTCGTTACTCCCAATCGTATAGGAGTTTCACTTATAATACTCCCCGTATCAACATCCTTGACTGTTCTTTTTAATACATATGCGTTGGGATTTCCGTTGCCAACCGACGTATTTGTAAACTCCCAGGTTACCAGTTCAACTGAGTTATCACTACTGTTGTCAATATTACTGCGAAATGCAACTTTGTGGCTATCTGCTTCCACCAACACAGGACTAGTCTTATTATTCCTGTTAAATCCAATTTTTTGGATATCGTGATTAAGCATCTCCTGCACACCCACTGCTTTTTCGCGGGTCGTTTGCGTTAAGGTAAGCTCAGTAGAGCTTTGAGAAAGCGACATATTCATAGCAAGAATACCAATCAACAAAATGCCCCCGATAACATAACTTGTAACTAATCCCATATTCATAATGTTACTCCGCTAATCTGCGTAATAATTTCGAATAAACTCCAAACTGTATAATGTAAGGTTACCAGAACTCTGCCGATTCAAATATTTACTGGTTATATACACGCGCAGTTTTTTAAATGTCGTTTGTGTATTCGTTGAATCGTAGTTCGTCTCATCCACATAAAAAACTTGGGCACGAATGTTAAATTCGCCATGCTCGGTTTCTACCACATCATCCCATCCGTTGTAGTCGTCAAAATCATTAAACTCATGACGCGTTATATTTCCATCACCATTCTGATCATCACTGGTTTCTGGTCCCAAAGACGAAGGAGCTGAAAAATCACCCGGTATATCTGCCGGTGGTGCCGCTGCATCAACGGAAACCTCATCAAATTCTTTAGTGCGGCCCTCTTCAATAATATCCTGAGCCAAAGCAATAACTTCCTGTTCCAATTCTCCCTCTACCTGCATATAGGTATTCCGCTGAATCATGCTTGTGGCACTAAGTAATATCAGCGAAAAGATCACCATCGCTCCGATTGTCTGTAGTACTTCTCCGTAGCCAACCATAACTAATTATTTAAAATGAGTTTTACTAACGTTAGAAAATTTTAATATTATATCAATGCTATTTTTCAATTCTAATGTTTCGCATTCCAATTAATAAGGCCGTCGGACAGTAACTAATACTATCCGACGGACTCAGCTGATTATATGAAGTAATCGCCCACTAAAAGGCTATTACTTCTGACTCTGCTAATTTTGAGAGACGGTAATCGTTTCCAATTCCGTTGTTTCGCCTACATTTACTTCAACGTTATCAACATTTTCTGTTGCATAGGAGTCATCGGTAGGATCAACGGAAACGGTATAAGAACCTTCTTCGAGACCAATAAGCTTAAATTCGCCATTCGATGTATCAGCTTTTGTGGAAGACAGTGTATCCTCTCCGGCTATAGCATACACATACGGCTCAGAATCAACGGGCTCAACAGCTCCTGCAATATTACCGGTCACTGCTTCATTTGTAGCTTTTATTACCGGCTTCAGCAGATAGCCTTCTCCAGCTTGCTGATTACCTGTTACTACCACCGATCGCGCCGCATCAAAATCGAGCAGCAAGGTATAAGTGATGTCGGGCTCAATTTCAGCATTTACATTTAGCTTGATACCTGTTTGTTCACCACTGGGTACAAACATGCTGTGTTTTTCTCCATCAACTACCACACTGTGTCCGTCACTGCTTAATATAAGTCGAATTTGATTATAAGTTCCCGCGGGCAATTCGGCAGATCCGAGAACTTCGGTTGCTCCGTTTGTAAGCTCGAGAAGATCATAGGATTGCTGGGGACTATTAATTTCTACCCATCCCTCGTCATTTTCGCTATTATTAACCTCCACTCGCTCAATAAATACATTTACTTCATCATAATTGGCCGGTGCATCATGGAGTAAGACCTCCATTGTCCCGGTATCTCCATCAGCATTGGTTCCACTATTACATCCCATAAATACAACTGAAACTGCTAATAACAGTGCAAATGGTATTTTTAGTAACTTTTGTGTTTTCATAATTATTACCCTGTAGATTTATTATTTGTGTTAAATGTAGGATATATGACGATCGGGGTTTCGAAAGGTTACCAACTTTCTTGATAGGCTTACTACTTCTCTTGATAAACAGTGTAAATACGGAACCTGTACGACAAAGAAATCTAATTAGCCATTGCCGGAATTATTGCCCCTATTTCCCTTGCCTGGATTATCTTCCATTCCTTTGGGGATATTGCCGGGCGGTCCTCCTCCTATATTACCATCAAACAACTTTTGCAAAATATCTTGGGCAGGAACCCCTTTCTGCAACTGATTACCCACACCCTGAATAATGTTCGATGCAGGAATTTGACTTCGCTTCTGTGCCATATTTAGGGCCATAGGCAGCTTTTGAAATTCACCGGCTTCAAATCCTCCCTTCAACGCCCGAACAATAAATGACCGCGTAAGCTCGGGCTGATCCTGCATGGGCAAATCCGAAACAATATCCATTGCAGAAACAATGTTAGATCCGGTTGTTTTTGACAGCACTGACTTTTTACCTATGTCTGACAGAAGCTGACTAATATTTTCGGGCGAAACATTTTGTGTTATGGCGCGAGAAGACGATTCCACAAGTCTGTTGCGCATACTTCGGGAGGACTCATTTTGTCCGCCCATTATTTGTTTTACTTCCGGTTTTTCCATCCAGGGATCAACTACACCGGCTGCCTGACGGGTAGCACTGGTCATTCTATTTATATAAGGAACGATCCGTGCATCGGGCACTCCTTTTGACAATCCTTCCAGAGCTTTTTGCAGCACATGGTTTGCCGGCAAGTTATCTTCAGCAAGTTGTACCGCCGGCTCAATCATATTTATCAGCTGTTGATTACTTAAACCTCTCGCTTCTTTTCTTGCCTTAAGATCATCAATTACGGATTGTTCTATTCCTGCATTACCTGCCCGCTCCACCAGTTTATCCAACGATTCTGTTTGACCAGAGGCCGTATCAGGAATACCAAACCAAGCACACGCAACAACCAAAAGTGCTATGACCTTTATATGTTTATTTAAAACCTTCATCATATTCATTTCATTTAAATTATTGAACTAATAACAATGCATTTTGTCCGCCAAATCCATCTTCGACGGTATACGTCTCGCTGGAAAATGCAATCCAGCTTTCTTCTCCGCCCTCAATTTTAAGCACTTTATATTCATAAGAACCGGGATCCAGCTCAAGCTCGGCTCTGTACCTATCATTCTTAACATTTACGAGTGGGACGCCGGGACGTGACCAGTTATTAAAATCGCCAACCAGATAAATACGTGCATCCCCTGAATAAGAAATTTCTACCCGCTGAATATCTTTCTCCTTATTCCAGTCCGGCGATATTTTACCCCTATCTTTTCCCGATTTGGGCTGCAGCGTCAGTCTAATACCGCCAGAAACCTGTATGTCATTAATATTCTGATCGGTCGCAGTTGTGTTATAACGCAATCCTTCTGCACTCACAAAAGCCGTTAACTGCTGGCTGATGGGAATACTACCTTCAATTCCCAGCCGAAATATGCGATTTGTTTCTTCTATAGTTTCTGTGGTCTCGGGGGGTCCACCTCCCACAGGGGGAAAGCCGCCCCCTCCGCCACCGGTAGTTACTGTTTGTTGGTTTTGATACTGTTCAAGACCAACTTTAAATCTAATTTTTGAACCCTTTTCAAAAATTCGGCTTGCAGCCACAAACGAACTAAATCCTTGTTGTATATCTGGAAAAGAATCGAAGTTTCCGTACAACCCCGTAGAAAGTTGCCAATTAAAACTGGGCCAGGTTTCAAACTCAAGAGCATATAAATCAGATCTATCATTGATAGAGGTAGCCACACTGTCAACCATATAATCTCGATAGGAACGAAAGTTAGAGCCCGCTTTTACTTTCAGCTGGCTGAAGGGCGTAGGCGACCACGTAAACGTAGGTTGAGCCCAAAACATGCCGCGGCTAAATGAAGAATTAAAATAACTGCCTCCCACTTCTATTCCTCCACTTATCGAATGGCTAAATTGATGCTGATACCTTGCCAGAGCCAATCCTCCTTTCCACGTATCTAAGCCTGAAAAGAAAGGTTCCAAAACAGCAATCCCCGTTAACTCAACCATGTCCTTGTCGCCAAACCACGTGCTTTGACCAATTCCCGAGAGCGCCCCAAAAGAAGTATTTTCTGCGCGATCCCACTCCGCGTAATAGGGGTTCAAATAGGTATTCGTTGAATACCCTACCCGGGAATCAACAGAAAAAATGGTCTGCCAATCCTGGGCTAACATTTCATTTGTTATAGAAAGTAATAACATCACAATAATGAGACCTATTCTCATAAGTAGATCACTGCATTTTTATTGCCAAATCCATCTTCGCGCTGCATCGGAGCCATTGGATCGGTTACCCATTTCTCGCCATCTTTAACAAACATATAGCGGTGCTCACCTCTATTCATTGATACCAAGCCGGTCCAAACCTGCTCTCCGTTTACCTCCTGTTTGTCAAGAGGGATAGGCTCCCAGCCGTTAAAGTCGCCGGCAACTTCTATGGATCGCGCATTCTCATCAATATATACAAAGCGTACCCACACCTGGTCTTGGCTATGGGCAACTTGCTGAACTGTTTCTTGGGTAGTGTTATTCGCCGGCTGCACCTTTTGGGAAGCATCAAAATAAAATGGCGTCAATATTGCGATCGTTAAAATCATTGCTGCGGCAACACCATACACCGGTCGCAGATGTATCTTTCGCGGCATCCATATCCCTTTTATCCAGCTTTCAATCTGCTCTGTCAGCGAGTTATTCGGAACCGATTGTTCCCCTTGTTCAATGCTATACATTACCCGATCCGTAAATCCATCGGGCACTTCCGGTTGATCATACGCATTCGTCTCATTAATAGTACTTCGGACTGATCTTTCGAAAGAAAGCATTTCTCGCATCTCGGGGTCTTCTGCTATCATATGGAGGGCTTCCCGCTCCTCCTCTCCGGATAGTTCCCCATCCAAGTATTTTTGCAGTATTTTGTCCTTATCTATATTCATAATCTCCTAGTTATATTGGCTGATATAATCCTGCAGCTCCTTGCGTGCCCTGTGCACGCGCACTTTTAGAGCTCCTTCCGTGGCATCCAAACGCTTTGCCATGGCTTTATACGTCATATTATCACGATACTTCATCAAAAAAGCCTCTGCATAAATCGGTGTTATTGCAGAAAGGCCCTTTTCCAATATTGCCTTCTGTTCCTGCTTCTCAATATCATCGTTGGGCAAATCCTCTACTTTCATGTTCGCTTCGAGCTCGTGGGATTCCATCTCACTGAACTCCTTATTTGATCGCCTGATATTCTTGGCGTAGTCCAAACAGTGATTCCTTGCCAACGTGTAAAGCCAGGAAGAAAACTTTGATTGCCTCCTAAAAGAATCCAGTCGCTCGTAAGCCTTAACAAATATCTGCTGCGCCAATTCTTCCCGGTCAGCTTTTCTATTCACAAATTTTCCAACAATACTAAATACCATCTTTGCATACCTGTCAACAAGTATCCTGTAACGATCTTGCTGACCGTCCAGGATCTTTTGGATTAATTGAAATTCTTTTTCCTTGGAATCATCCATTTAGCAGATACATATATCAGCGCAGAATTAGGCCTTTGCAAACTCTGCTCGGTTATGTGACGACTGACTTTAAAAATGGTTACTAAAAAACCGCAATTAAATTAAAAGATCTATCAGCTTGTCCATTTACAAAAATAACCAATGGTTGACCTATCTTTTAGCACCCAATTATAATTGTAAACATAATATATTTTATTTTTATAGGTAATCATTCGGTTATTTCATAACATATTAACAAATCGTGAATTTTTAATTCATGAACGACTTCTCGAGTAGCAAACAGGAATGATAATTTCACTGGTATACAATTTATTCCAAGCTGGTCATACGGTGTAGTATAGCATAGATCAGTTTTAATGAGCTTTTCCATGGACCGTACTTATCAAATTTTACTCCTCGCAGATGATAAAAGCGATGTTAAACTAATAAACAGGACGTTATCCGGCGTTGGATTAGAGCATGAGATTACAATCATGCAAACCCGGAAAGAACTGGAGTCTCTTCTTGCAGAGAACACCCCACATCTTGTCATCAGTAATTACAACCTTGCTAATTTTAGCGCTACTGATGCTTTAACATACGCAAAAGCTCATGCCCCAAACCTTCCTTTTATTATAATTGGAGAACACATCGGTGAAGAAAAAGTGGTGGATATTCTCCATCAAGGCGCCTCCGATTATATCAATAAAAGTAATATTAGTCGGCTGAAATCTGTAGTTGATCGAGAACTACTCAAAGCAGATCACCCGGAGAATACTGAAAGTCAAAATACGTTCGTTTACAAGCATTTGCTGGAGCGTACAAAAGAACAGGCCTGCATATTTCATATTTCCAGCCTGGATGAACAACAGCTAACCATTAAGGAACTCCTAGAAAATACTCTGCGGATTATACCGCAAGGATGGGCTTATCCCGAAATAACAGAAGCATCCATTACATTTAAAGAAAAAACCTACAGCACCGAGCATTTTAGGGAAACCCCATGGCTCTTGCGTTCAACAAAATCCGATCTCTTATTGTCGGGAACACTTACAGTTAGTGTTGTCTACACCGAAGAAAAACCACCCAGAGATCTCGGTCCCTTCCTACATGAGGAACAACAGCTTTTGGATTTAATAACGGGGCTTTTGGGACTTAAAATTGATCATATTCAATCAAGAAAAGACCTGCAGGAAAAGGATCAAATTATTGCCAAGGCCTATGACCTTGCCAGCATTGGTCATTGGGAACTGGATCTTACCAATCAATCATTGCATTGGTCTAAAGAAATAAAACGACTGCACGAAGTGGATGAAGATTATGAGCCTGATCTGGACTCAGCAATAAATTTCTATAAGGAAGGCTATCACCGCAAAAAAATTCAGGAGGCCGTTCAGCGGGCAATAGACGAAGCTATCCCTTTCGATGAAGAGCTCAAAATTATTACTGCCAAAGACAATGAACGGTGGATACATGCTGTTGGAGAGGCAGAATTTGAAAATGGACAATGCCGGTGCATTTATGGCAGTACTCAAGATATTACCTCTCGTAAACGGGCAGAAAAGAAGCTCAAAAGTACGGAACAAAAATTGCGTGATATCGTCGAGAACAGTACCAACATGTTTTATCGGCATGATACTGATCATGTACTCACTTACCTGAGTCCACAGTGCAAAGACTTTTTGGGATATCCTGTTGAAGAGGCCAAAAAACAATGGACAGAATTTACGACTGACCACCCCATTAATGAAGAAGGATTGGAACACACACAAAAAGCAATTGAAACGGGTCAACCCCAGCCAGCGTTTGAACTTCAACTCCAGAAAAGAAACGGTGAAATAATTTGGGTGCTCGTTAATGAGGCTCCCATCGTAGAAGATGGAGCAACGGTAGCCATTGTGGGATCTCTCACCGATATCACCGAACAAAAAAGGTATGAGGATAAACTTGAGCAGTTGTCCTTAGTGGCATCCAAAACAACCGATTTAATAGTATTGACTGATGCCGATGAAAATATTACTTGGGTCAACGATGCTTTTGAAGAAGTAACGGGATATATGCTGGACGAGATTGTCGGTAAAAATCCCGGACAGTTATTACAAGGACCCGAAACTGATCCCGCTACCGTACAGCATATCGCCAATAAACTTGCAAAGCCGGAGACCGTGCAGGAGGTCATCTTAAATTATACCAAAGACGGCCGTAAGTACTGGCTGGATATGACTATCGATCCCATTCTGGATGATGACGGCCAATGCACCGGCTTTATAGCCATTGAAAAAGATGTAACTGCTGAAATTGAACGAAGCCAAAAACTACAGGAAAGTGTAGAGCGCTACGAGATTGTATCAAAAGCTACCAGCGATACCATCTGGGATCTGGATCTGCGCACTGATGCCATGCAGTACAATCAAAACATTTACAACATGTTCGGCTACGAAAAAGAGGAGGTTAATAAATTAAGCCAGTGGTGGAGAAACAAAATTCATCCAGCCGATCAGCAGTACGTTCAGGATAAACTTGATGAAGCGCTTTCTTCGGACGAAGATCGCATTCAATTCGAATATCGCTTTAAATGTGCCGATGGCAGTTACAAATATATTTACGATCGGGCTTTTGTTGTTCGTAATAAGGATAACGATCCTATTCGAATTATTGGTGCCATGCAAGATATTACAACCTTTAAAAAGCGGGAGCAGCAAAGCCGGGAATTTCAGGAAGTTGTTTCACGCCTGGCAACCGATCAATCTCTGTTGCAGAAAGATCTTTTAGATGCCTTGGTTGACGTCCTCCAAATTTCCGCTCAAACATTAGGCGTTGAACGCGTAAACCTTTGGCTGCTTGAAGACCAAAAACTGCGATGTGTTTGTTCCTTTGATGACGGACAGCTAAACACCATGCGTGGAACTATCATCACAAAACAAGATAGCCCCAAATATTTTAGTTACATTAAAGAACACCGCACCGTTGCTGCCGAACATCCCTACAATCATGAAGCCTTCAGCGAACTCGCTGATTCGTACTTAACTCCCAACAACATAAAATCGCTCCTGGATACCAGTGTTATAAGTTATGGTTCTAAGCAAGCCGTCGTTTGTCATGAGTCTGTAACCCGAAAGCGCAGCTGGGAAAGCGATGAAATTTCATTTGCCGGAGCTGTCACTGATCAAATTGCACAGCTTTTGGCCCACCAAGAAAAGAAAAAGCGTGATCAGGAAATTCGAGAATCCCTGAAAGAGAAAGAAACCTTACTGGCCGAAGTTCATCACCGGGTAAAAAACAACCTGGCCGTAGTATCGGGTATGATGCAGCTGCAAGCCTTTGAAGCGACAGACAAAGATTTGCGCAACAAGCTTTTTGACAGCGTGGCTCGCATCCAAACCATGGCCGCCATTCATGAGTTGTTGTACAAATCAAATAGTTTTTCAAATCTGCAGCTTGATGAAAATATCAAAAAACTGATCTCCAATATTACTGATACTTTTCAGTCGGCAGACAATATTAATATTTCATACACGCTGGATGCTGTTAACCTCAATGTCAATCAAGCTATTCCCTGCTCGCTCATTATCAACGAAGTGGTCACCAATGCACTAAAACATGCCTTCGAGGATACAGGAACCATTGGCATTGAGCTTTTCGAAAAACATAGCCTAATTCATCTTACGATTTCTGATAACGGAAAAGGGTTGCCCGATGACCATGAAAAGTTAATTCAGTCGGGATCGCTCGGCTTTAAATTAGTCGATACCCTTTCAAAACAGCTCGAAGCTACCTATCAGTTTACTTCCAATGGAAATGGTACGGATTTTTCCCTGTCTTTTGATCGGGCTAAAATTAAGGGAATTGGCAGTGCTCACTTGGAATGAGGTTTCGTTTTCTATTAGCTACAATTTATTATAATGTACTATCGTGCTATTACCTATAAGAGAGTCTAAATTATGAAAATTAAAAGGATTCTGTTAAGCAGCAAAGCTATTGCTTTAATGCTTCTACTGTTTGGATACGTTTGGATCATCACGTCTGATTTTATTGCTGCCTATGTGAATGGTAATACCTTTAGCCTTCTTAACATCCAGGTACTAAAGGGGCTTCTTTTTATAACTATTGCTGCTGCAGTTGTATATATATTACTCTATCTCAAAGACAAGGAACTGGATCAAAGCCGCCGATATACAGATTCTATTTTAGAAACAATAGATGTAGCTATTCTTGTAATGAACCAAGATGGGCAAATCGATAGTGTGAACAATGCCTTTGTAAATATCTTTGGATACACCAGAAAAGAAATAGTAGGACGGCATTTTACGACCCTGCTTAGTAAAGAAACCCATGGGAAAGGGAACCAGAATTTTCAACAACTGATAGAAGGCACGTCCCTCCCGAATGAAGAATGGGTAATAAATGATAAGTCCGGCAAACCTATTTCGTTACTTATCAATTCCGAAGTTTTAGAAAGTGATGAAGATAAATACCTGATTTTAAGTGCCATGGACATCACTGATCAGAAACAGACCCAAGCCAAGCTTGAACACTCCCTGGTAGAAAAAGAGGTTCTTCTATCCGAAATTCATCACCGGGTAAATAACAATTTGGCTATTATCTCGGGGCTGATGCAGCTACAGATTTTTGATGAGGATAATCCCAAATTGAAAGAAAAGCTTATATCCGGCATAACTCGCATCCAAGCCATTGGTTCCATCCATGAACTGTTATATCAATCAAACAGTCTTGTTGAGTTACGATTTGATAAGAGCATAGAAAAACTGCTTGAGAATTTGAGTAGTATGTATAATCAGCATCAGACTATAAACTTAGACCTCAACCTATCTCCTATTACTATTAATATTAACCAGGGAGTACCTGCCTGCTTAGTCATTAACGAAATCGTTACAAATGCCTTGCAGCATGCATTTTCTGCCAAAGAACAAGGTCTTATTTCTATTGATTTATCCCAAAGCAATGATGAAGTACTTACCCTAACTATTTCTGATAACGGAAAAGGCTTACCTGATCATTTCACTTCAATTTCCCAAGATGGCTCCCTTGGCTTTCAACTTGTTGATACACTTTTAAGACAACTGGATGCTGAACATACAGTCGACTCTACCAGGCAGGGGACTAAATTTTCTTTCTCATTTAAGAAAACCTCCAAAAAAGGGAGCAGCAGTAGCTTTGTTAATTAGTTTGGACCTTTGTCTTTTAATTAACGTTGTGCCCTTTTCAAATTTCTGTATTTTAGAGCAGTAAATATTCAAGAATTAAAAATACTATTATGACCCAAGAAGAAGCTAATAATGGAAATCGTCTGATCGAAGATCTGATGGGCTCAACCATCAAAATTGATCAGGAAGATGTAAAAGACATTCCCCTGGCGTTTCTCCAGCTCGAAGACATGAAGTTTCACCTGGCTTGGAAGTGGCTCATGCCGGTGGTTATAAAAATCGAGGATGACTTGGGCTATTCCGTCCTGATCAAGGATAAGGCCTGTATGGTCGTAGTTGACGATGACACTTCCTTTGAATATGAGGCCGAAACGAAAATGGAAGCGGTCTGGCGGGCTATTGTTGAATTTTTGGATTGGCATAAAGATCAATAACATTGCCATTCACTTTACTTTTGGCCCTAAACTCTTATTCAGTTTAGGGCTTTTTATTTTAGGATTCATTTGGCTCATTTTCTAAGCGATGTAATATCTCTCATAATCCAAGACTGTTAAATCCAAAACACCATTATGACAAAGAGTGCTTTTGTTACGGGCGGCACTGGCTTTATTGGTATCAACTTGGTTAAACAGCTTGTTGATCAAGGTTGGGATGTTACGGCACTCCACCGGTCTACATCTGATGTATCAACTTTAAAACAGCTGCCTGTAAATTTGGCTGAAGGTTCTATTACCGACTTACCCTCCCTGCAAAAGGCAATGCCCGAAGATACTGACGTGGTTTTTCACCTGGCCGGTGACACAAATATGTGGTCGCAAAACAATGAGCGTCAAACCGATATTAATGTCACAGGAACCAAAAATATGGTTCAGGCATCCATAGAAAAAAACATCGACACTTTCATTCACACTTCCAGTGTATCGGCCTGGGGTAAAGTTAAGGGAAGCATTTCTGAAGAAACACCACAACAGGGAAACGATTCGTGGGTTAACTATGAACGTACCAAATGGTTATCCGAACGCGAAGCGTTAAAAGCTCGCGACCACGATGTGAAAGTCGTAATCATGAATCCGGCCATGGTCGTCGGTCCGCATGATGCCAATAATTGGGGGCGCCTGTTTTTTGTTTTGCGCGATGACGATCTGCCTGGCGTTACGCGCGGAAATATGAGTGTGGCTCATGTTAAAGAAGTTGCAAAGGCTCATATTTCAGCCGTTGAGCAAGGTGAAGATGGAGAACGCTATATTTTAGGAGGCCAAAACTGCACTTTTGCTGAATTTGTCTCTACCATTGCAGAAGTCTCCGGCCTTTCTGCCCAGCCCAAAATAATTCCCGCTCCCATTCTAAAGCTTGTTGCCTATTTACAAGCCGGAACTTCTTATTTCACCGGAAATGAACCCGACCTTACGCCGGAGCTTGCAAAACTTATGACCCGAAATGTGGTCTACTCCAGTGATAAAGCTAAAAGGGAATTGGGCTACAGTATTCCTGCTGTCAAAAAATCTGTTCGTGATTGTTATGAATGGCTTGAAAAGGAGAACTTGCTATAAAACTGAAGGGAATAATGAGACAACTTATTTATTTTAAAATATTAAGAAATGACGTCTACCATGAACGTACAATCTTTTGCTTACATAACTGATACTCATCTCGATGAATCATACCTCTCGAAAATTGGCGTAGATACCCGGGAAAACTGGTTGCGTATTTTAGAAAGTGTATCTAAAAAAGGATTACAAGATATTGTATTTGGGGGTGATATCGGAAAAGCCGATACTCATAATTGGTTTTTTGATACCCTGCAGAGCTTCAGTTTTAGAATTATCCTTGGGAACCATGACAACTATCAAAATGTATCTGAGCATTTAGATTTGTCTCTCCCACAACATAACAACGACGAGTTTTATTACAGTCAAGAATCCGATGATAATATCTTATTATTTTTAGACTCGTCATCTAATAGCATCAGTAAGCATCAGTTAAAATGGGTGAAGTCAAAACTAAATAGGAAGAGACGTGTTATTGTCTTTATACATCATCCTGTATTACCCGTTGAAACCTTCGTAGATACAGCAGCTCCCCTACAAAACCGAGACGAATTGGAAACTATATTTAGAAAGGTAGGACAAGAGGTCACAATATTTTGCGGACACTACCATATGGATCATACCCAAAAGAAAGGGTCCGTAACACAGATAATTACCCCCGCCAGTTCATATCAGATGGAGCAATCCTTAAATAAAGTTATTAATACTGATACTTTTGGCTACCGAATAATCAAATTAAATAACAACTCTATCGATACAGAGTTAGTCATGTTCGATTAACCTCCGTTTTATTTAAAAGTAATTGCTCTCCACAACATCTATAACCGCTCGAAAATAATCTTCGAAATTGCCCGTATCGTACCGCTTTAACTTCTCCGGCAACGGGTATCCCAGCACCACATCTCCACCTTGAATCCTCTTGCGGATTGCAGGGGTAAGCTGTAGCTCATTACTATTATCGGGCGATGTTTCTTTAAGAGTTTCAAAAATTCTATTGTCCAACACATACCTACAGGCTGTTGCCCATGGCTCATCGGGAATTGCCGACGGCTTTTCTATCATATCTGTTAATCGAACTGTCTTACTATTTATGGATTTATCAATATCGAACTTTACTACGCCCCTCGATGAGACCTCTTCTTTATTTATAGGATAGATCGCCAATACTCCCATAACATCGTTTTCCCTTTTCAGTGATATAAGATCTTTTAAATAGGTTGATCTTCCCGATCCTTGTAGAGGAGCATCAGCAAAGGCCACCACAAAATCTTCACTTTTTACAAACGTTTCTGCTTTTAAGATAGCACCGCCCGGCCCCGATAAAGAGTCATCAAAAATAAACTGTACCGAAGCATCATCTTCAAAATAGTTGACCATCTTTTGATCGTCGCTTTTTGCCACTACAGCAATTTCTTGTATTCCTGCTTCTTTCAGCTCTTCGATGATATGCTGCAGTACCGGCTTTTTGCCCAACGGCAGCATTGACTTCGACATATAATTCGTAAGCGGCCGCATCCGAGTTCCTTTTCCTGCAGCAGGTATGACAGCCTTGGTAATTTTTGACATCTTCTAATCGTTATTGGATTGCTATTTACACTTAATCATTACAATAATAACTCTAAGACAGAACGTTAAATATTTTGCTTAAAAACCCTTATTTTTGGAGACTCTCAAGATTATTGCTGATTTAGCAACGGATTGAGGCGACAGCAAACAACTCTACAAATAATAACCACTTAAGTGTAATAAAAACATACACTTAGAACATTATGAATTCTCTTTTCCCAAAATACGATGTGATTGTAGTTGGTGCCGGTCACGCAGGCAGTGAGGCCGCAGGAGCCGCTGCTGAAATTGGTGCCAACACCTTACTTATAACGATGAACCTTGATGCCATTGCAAAAATGTCTTGCAATCCGGCTATCGGTGGTGTTGCAAAGGGACAGTTGGTACGAGAAATTGATGCCCTGGGCGGACTTATGGGTAAGGTAGCTGATAAATCCGGTGTACAATTTCGTATTCTAAATACAAGCAAGGGACCGGCAATGTGGAGTCCGCGCTGTCAAAGTGATCGTGCTCTTTACAGCAAGACAATGCGCGAAGAACTCGAAAAGAAAGAAAACCTCCATTTTCGTCAGGATAATGTGGTTGATGTTTTAACCACTGATGACGGGAAAAGAGCTACCGGAGTAAAAACCTCAACGGGGCAAGTCTTTGAAGCTGATGCCGTTATCCTTACTACCGGAACTTTTGGCAACGGTTTGATGCATATCGGCGAAACTAATTTTGGAGGAGGGCGTTCAGGGGAACGTGCTTCAATTGGAATTTCTGCAGCTCTTGAAGATCTCGGCTTTGAAGTTGGCCGGCTTAAAACCGGTACGCCTCCACGTATTGACGGACGTTCAATCAATTATGACAAATTAGAGATTCAGTACGGGGATGAAGATCCCAATGCGTTTAGCTTTATGACCGAGTCGCTTCCATCCCGCGAAGAACAACTCACCTGCTGGATCGGCAATACTAATGAGGAGGTGCATGATATGCTACGCTCCGGATTTGATCGCAGCCCTATGTTCAATGGCACCATTGAATCTACCGGCCCTCGATATTGTCCCTCTATTGAAGATAAAATCAATCGATTTTCTGATAAGGATAGTCACCAGCTATTCCTTGAGCCCGAAGGATGGAATACCTATGAGATGTATCTAAATGGATTTTCAACATCCTTGCCTGAGGACGTACAATATAAAGCGCTTCGTACTATTCCAGGATTTGAGGATGCGGTTATGCTTCGTCCGGGTTATGCTATTGAATATGATTACTTCCCTCCCTATCAAATCCGACGGAGTATGGAAACTAAAATTACGGAAGGGCTCTTTTTTGCCGGGCAAATTAATGGTACTACAGGCTACGAAGAAGCTGGCTGCCAAGGACTTATGGCCGGCATTAATGCGGCACGAAAAGTTCAGGGCAAAGAAGAATTTATTCTCAAAAGATCCGAAGCATATATCGGGGTGCTTATTGATGATCTTATCACCAAAGGGACTGAAGAGCCTTATCGTATGTTCACCTCCCGCGCCGAGCATCGCATTTTGCTACGTCAGGATAATGCCGATCTTCGTCTTACCGAGCTGGGCCATAAAATTGGATTGGCTTCTGATGAGCGTTATGAGAAGTTCAAAATCAAGAAAGAAGCCATCGATGAAATTCATGACCTTTTTGCTGACTATACGGTCTATCCGGAAAAGATGGATCCAATGCTCAAAGAACAGGACACCTCTACCCTATCGCAACCTGTAAAAGCAAAAACGCTTATTCCCCGTCCCGAACTCTCCATTTTTGATTTGATGAATGCCGATCCTGAACTCAAAGAAAAAGCACATGAGATCACTTCTGACGAGCTTGTTTACGAGCAAGTTGAAATTCAGATCAAATACGCAGGTTACATCGAAAAAGAGTTTGAGATGGTCGAAGAAATGAAGAAACAGGAAGACACCCATATTCCAGAAGAGCTCAATTATGACAAGATTAATAGTCTTTCTGCTGAGGGAAAACAGAAAATGGACCGAATTCGTCCCGAAACCTTGGGTCAGGCAAGCCGAATTAGCGGAGTAACACCCAGCGATATTTCTGTTCTTATGGTTTATCTCAACAACTAATACATCAGAAAAACATCCACAAATTACAACTTTAAACTCTTTCGTTTCACGTGGAACAACATCATATTATTGAAAAATCCGTTCCACGTGAAACATTTGCTCAAATCGATGGGCTCATTAAGCAATTCCGGAATGAGCTAGAATCCTATTTGGATAAGCTTCTCTGGTGGAATGATCGCGTAAACCTTGTCAGCAGAGGTGTTCCACGTGAAACTATCTGGGAGCACATGCGCCATTCTTTACTCCTTTCAGCGCTACAGGCCTTTCAAGAAAACAAACTATTCATTGACGCCGGAACCGGTGGCGGATTACCGGGCATTCCTTTAGCCATCACGCATTCAGATAAACATTTTGTACTAAACGATTTAGTTACCAAAAAGTGTCTGGCTATGAAGCAAATAGCACGTGAATTGGATCTAAAAAATATTGGCATTATAGACGGGTCCATCGAGGATTTGCAACATAAGGAAGAATGTATTCTTATCTCAAAGCACGCCTTTAAGATTGGCAATCTTATTGAAATGACCGGCCATTTATCCTGGAAAAAGATGATTCTTTACAAGGGATTAGATTTTGAGGATGAATTACAAGGTCTTTCGAAACCACTCACTATTACATGCTTTGATCTCTCCAGTGGTTCTGATTTCTATAGCGGAAAAGCTATCATCATCATTGAAAAACCTTAACTCTTCCCTCCTTTTATTCACTGAGAATCTCTGCGGTTTCACTTATATTGAGCTTTCATCCACCACTAAAAAATGACTCTTATTATCGATGAACAGCTCTGAGCGCAGAATGAAGCTCATCCTTATGCTTCAACAATCAAACAGCCGTATAACGGTAGATAAAATAGCCGATAAATTTAACATAAGTCGCAGAACCGTTTTTCGCGATTTTAATGCCCTGTCGGAAATGAACGTCCCCGTCACCCATGACAAATACCACGGCTATGGCATTATGCAGGGTTATAAAATCCCTCCGCTGATGTTCACAAATAAGGAGCTTGCTACCATTATGGTAGGACTCAATTTTGTAAAATCCCAGGTCGACCAAAAACTTATAGAAGATGCCAAAGGCGTTGAGCTAAAAATAAAAGAAGTGGTGCCGGATGAGCTTCGGGAATTTATGGAATCGCTGGAAGAACGGACGGTAGTAGATCCATACTTAAACTTTGGGGCTGAAAAAATGGAGGGCGGAGACTGGTATGTCATTAGTAATGCCATCGCCAAAAACAAAACCATTCGCTTTAATTACCGAGCCAAATCAACAGAAGAAATAAGTAGCCGAAAAGTGGATCCCTATATTATCGTTTTTTATCGCGACCACTGGAATGTGATAGGTCACTCCCACAAAAGAGACGATACACGGAATTTTGTACTCGATCGTATGTCAGAGATCGAAATTTTGGATGAAGAGTTCGTCCCATATGGCAAAATCGACGTAGAGGGCCTTATTTTTCGATCTGACGATCGTTCGGAGAAAATAATAGTAGATGTATCCGAGAGCGCACTAAAGCGATTTCAGGCCAATTTGCCGACGAAGATTATTAAGAAAAATAAAATTAAACCTAAATTATTTAGGATAGAGTTTTATTTCGATAATTTAGACTTCATCAACGAATGGCTATTACAATTTCCAAAAGATGTTAAATTGATTTCTCCAGATATATTATTAGAAAAAAGAAATAAATTATTGAAAGAAATGATTAGAAAAGTAGATAAGTAGAAATTAAGATTTATTTACTCATAGCATAACCTATATTTAAAATTATACAGACCCGAAAAAAACATAATTCGGCAAGTGATCTTATCATTGATTTACAGTTTTTCCGAGCCTCTACCAACCGCAAAGAAACCGCAACATATCAACCAGTTTTAAGAGTCTACCGTTACTCAAATTTTAGGGCCAGCATTAATAATCTCTTGACTACTTTCCTTCTCGTATTTTTGAAAGTTTTCTTTAAAAAGTTTGCCAAGTTTGGCAGCCTGTTTATTATAATCTTCTGGATTATCCCAAGTATCTCTGGGTTGTAGCATTTGGGAAGGTACATTTGGGCATTCCTTTGGAATAGCAAAGCCAAATACCTCATCTGTTACCGTGGAAACATCGTCAAGAACATCATTATGAATAGCATCGATAATTGCTCGGGTGTTCTTCAGATCTATCCTACTTCCCTTACCATAAAGCCCCCCAGTTAATCCTGTATTTACGAGCCAGGCTTTCGCATCGTGTCTACGCATTTTATCGGCCAACATTTCAGCATATTTGCTTGGCGGCCATGCCAAAAATGCCGCTCCAAAACAGGCAGAGAATGTAGCCTCAGGCTCAGTAACGCCTACTTCGGTACCGGCTACTTTTGCTGTATAGCCACTAATAAAATGATACATAGCCTGCTCAGGCGTTAATTTGCTTACAGGTGGTAACACCCCAAAAGCATCATAGGTAAGAAAAATGATATTCTTTGGATGCCCGCCCTTGCACGGAATCTTGGCATTGGATATATATTCAATGGGATATGAAGCTCGTGTATTTTGGGTGATAGACGTATCCTCATAATCCACTTCGCGCGTATAAGAATTATATCCAACATTTTCCAAGACAGTTCCAAATCTGATGGCGTTATAAATCTCCGGTTCCTTTTCTTCTGATAGGTCAACGGTCTTAGCATAACACCCGCCCTCAATATTGAACACCCCATCTTCGCTCCAACAATGCTCATCATCCCCAATCAACTTACGACTACTGTCTGCAGATAACGTCGTCTTACCGGTGCCGGACAGACCAAAAAACAAGGCCACATCATTTTCACTATCTCCTTCATTAGCTGAACAGTGCATCGAAAGTACGTTATTTTTGGGCATAAGGTAATGCATCACCGTAAAAACTCCCTTCTTCATCTCACCTGCGTACTCAGTTCCCAGGATAACCATCTGTTTGGTTTTAAAATTTACGTCCACGCTGGCATCAGAGGTCATACCCTCGGTATATTTGTTTGCAGGAAATTTACCAGCATTGTATATCACAAAGTCAGGGTCTCCAAAATTTTCCAGCTCTTCTTCAGTGGGTCGTATGAGCATGTTGTGCATAAAAAGAGCATGGTAGGCACGCTCGGCTATAATCCGCACTTTAATTCGGTAATTGGGGTCCCACCCCGCAAACCCATCAATTACATACAACTTATCCCGTGTATTGAGGTAATCAGTGGCACGTTGATGGTTTATCTTAAAGGTATATTCATCCAAGGGAATATTAATATTTCCCCACCAAATTTCGTCTTTGATATCTTCCGTTTCAACAACGCGCTTATCTGCTGGGCTTCTCCCTGTTCTCTTTCCTGAACGAACAACAAGAGCTCCATTATTAGCAATCACTGAACCGGCATCATGTTGAATAGCCTCTTCATAAAATTCCGCCGGGGAAACATTCCTGATGAAATTGTCGACTTTTATCCCGTGTTTAGTTAAATCAATATCTTTTTTGGCCATAGCTGGCAAATTTTTAGTTATTGGAGTAAGACTTTTATATAAAGACGGTTCATAAACTTCCAGTGAATAAGTATACAAATATTTTAAATATAAAGGGATGGAATTATTCAAATGATTTCCGATCCATCAATTACATTAATAATGAACCTAAAAGATAATGTATTATGATTCAACGAAGAACAGTTGGTATTATCGGAACGGGAAATGTTGGAGTGGCCGCGGCCTATGCCCTCTTCAATCAACGAATAGCAAGCGAGATCATATTAGTCGATCAAAATAAAGAAAAAGCTGAAGGCGAAGCCATGGATCTCATGCATGGTCAACTTTTAGTTGGAAATGTAAAAGTACGCTCTGGCAGTTACGAAGATCTTAATGACACCCAGGTAATTGTTATTACCGCAGGTGTTGGACAAAAATCACCGGACGAGTCAAGGCTTGAGCTCTTAAACAGAAATGCCGCTGTTTTTAAGGATATTATTTCAAAGCTGGATAAACACGCCCCCAATGCTATTTTAATTATTGCTACCAATCCGGTGGACATTCTCACCTATGTTTCACAAAAACTGAGTAGCCGAGAGCCGCAAAGAATTATTGGAACAGGCACTCTTTTAGATACCGCCCGCTTTCGTGCCCTACTTGGCAATTACTATGATGTTGATCCCCGCTCGGTGCACGCGTATATCCTTGGTGAACACGGCGACTCAGAAGTACCTATCTGGAGTCAAGCAAATATTGGTGGAAAGCCCATTGAACATAATACCATCATGAACAAACCTTATAAACGCGAGAAGTTGGAGGAGCTTTTTATCCAAGCAAAAAATGCCGCTTATGAAATTATTGAACGCAAAGGATTTACCAATACGGCCATTGGCGTTGTTATTGCCCGCATTGTTGAAGGCATTTTGGAAGACGAGAAAAGTGTCATCCCGGTTAGTATCTATTGGAGTGGGGAATACGGAATATCTGATGTATGTATGAGCCTGCAAAGTGTTATCGGTCTGGAAGGAGTTAAAAATAAGATTACTCCTGACCTTACAGACGAAGAGATAGAAGGGCTTACCAAATCAGCAGAAATTCTAAAAGAAAGTCTTTCAGAAATTCAAGAAATAGATTAAAAATAAGAAACCCTGTCAGAATAATAACTCTGACAGGGTTTGCTTTAAAGTGTATAAGGAGAGATTAATTGCTACACCGTTTCGTCCTCTTCTTCGTTGACGACACGCGTTACGGCAGCAATTTTTCCTTCGCTGTCGAGACGCATAATTCGAACGCCTTGCGTATTTCTACCCATCGTTCGTATTCCGTCACAACTCATTCGGATTACTTTTCCGCCTTCGGTGATAACCATCAGATCATCTTTATCTGATACATCTTTCAAGGCAATTAAATCACCAGTTTTCTTGGTAACCTTGAGAGTAATCACTCCTTTTCCGCCACGGCTTTGTTCTCTATAATCTTCGACCATCGATCGCTTGCCGTATCCGTTTTCAGATATCGCCAGAACCGTAGCTCCATGGGTGTTCTTAATAACGACCATATCAACCAATTCGTTATCTTTACCCAAGTCCATGCCCTTAACCCCAGAAGTGTTTCGGCCCATATCTCGGACTTCATCCTCGTGGAATCGAATGGCGCGTCCTTTTCTATTAGCAAGAATAATATTGCTTTCACCATTTGTAAGAGCAGCCTCGAGCAATGAATCGTCGTCATTTATATTAATGGCAATAATTCCATCTCGGCGCGGACGACTATAGGCTTCAAGGGTCGTTTTCTTAACCTTGCCCTCTTTCGTAGCCATGATAATGTAATTGTTGTTGATGTATTCCTCATCGTCCAAGGTCTTCACCGGAACGAATGTTTTAATGGAATCATCCTTATCAATATCGATAAGATTTACAATAGCACGACCGCGAGCGGTTCTCGAACCTTCGGGAATCTCATAAACTTTTAACCAGTAACATTGTCCTTTCTCTGTAAAGAAAAGAATGTAATTATGATTGGTCGCTACAAAAAGATGCTCTACATATTCGTCATCTTTGGTAGTCGTACCTTTCATTCCCTTTCCACCGCGTTTCTGTCGGCGATACCCGCTGACCGGCATTCGCTTGATGAATCCTTTGTTGGAGATAGTCACAACTACATCTTCATCAGCGATCATGTCTTCAACGCTGAAGTCTTCGGCAGAGTGTACAATTTGCGTACGACGTTCATCGCCGTATCGATCCTTGATCTCCAGGAGCTCATCTTTAATAATAGACTTTTGTCGACTGCGATCTGAAAGAATCTCACGATAGTCCTCAATCTTCTCGGCAATATCATTGTACTCAAGCTCAATCTTATCGCGCTCCAGTCCGGTAAGCTTCTGCAGGCGCATATCGAGGATGGCCTTGGCCTGAAGATCGGTAAGCGCAAATTTTGAGCGCAGTGCTTCATTCGCTTCCTGCGGACTGTCGGAGGCTCGAATAGTTTTGATAACCTCGTCCAGATCATCCAGCGCAATTTTGAGTCCCTCAAGAATATGCGCTCGTGATTCCGCCTGATCCAGATCATAAAGCGTACGTCGAATAATAACTTCAACGCGATGCTCTACATAATGATAAATAAGCTCTTTAAGCGGCATCACTTTGGGACGCCCTTTTACAAGCGCCAGACTAATAACCCCAAAGGTCGTCTGCATCTGGGTATACTTATAGAGCTGATTGAGCACAATGCCTGTATTGGCATTTCTTTTGAGTATTACTACAATCCGCATTCCGTCACGATCCGACTCATCACGGATCTCAGAAATTTCATCAATTTTTTCGTTTTGTGCCAGCTTAGCAATCTTCTGAACCAAGGTGGTTTTATTGACCTGGTAAGGAATTTCAGTAATGACAATTTGCTCACGTCCGTGACGTAGCTCTTCTGTTGTGCAACGAGCACGAAGGGTTATTTTTCCACGACCAGTTTCATAAGCTTCCTTCACGCCTTCATAACCGTATATAATGCCACCGGTAGGAAAATCAGGAGCTGGAATATGTTCCATAAGCTCCTTGCATTCGATATCCGGATTGTCCAAATAGGCAACAATACCGTCAATGGTTTCCGTCAGATTATGGGGCGCCATATTCGTGGCCATCCCCACCGCAATACCCGAAGCTCCGTTTAGCAGCATATTTGGTAACATGCCCGGGAGAACGGTAGGCTCTTGCAGGGTATCATCAAAGTTATCGTTAAAATCAACGGTCTCTTTGTTGATATCCGTGAGCATTTCTTCGGCGATACGCTCCATACGAACTTCCGTATAACGCATAGCCGCTGCGGAGTCCCCGTCGATAGAACCGAAGTTTCCCTGCCCATCAACTAAGGGATAGCGCAAGGAAAAGTCCTGGACCATCCGAACAATCGAGTCGTAAACGGCCGAGTCGCCATGCGGGTGATACTTACCAAGCACCTCGCCTACAATACGAGCACTTTTTTTATAATTTCTGTTGTGAAGCATGCCCAGCTCACTCATTCCGTATAAAATACGTCGGTGAACCGGTTTCAGACCATCCCGGACATCGGGCAGGGCACGAGATACAATAACCGACATCGAGTAATCGATATAGGCCGACTGCATCTCATCTTCAATCGCAATAGGTATAATTTTATCTCTTGCCATGGATAATAGTTAGTACAGTGTTAAAATTAGATTCCTAAAAGTATACAAGTTTATAAGTGTTGAGGTGTGAAAGTTTGAAGTAGTACTTCAATACATGAGCACTCCAACACTCAGAACTTAAATATCAAGTGTTGCGTATTTAGCGTTGCGTTCGATGAATTCCCGTCGAGGTTGCACATCAGATCCCATCAACCTGGAGAACAGCTTGTCAGCAGCGGCGGCATTATCTACCGTAACCTGCTGCAGAGTTCGTGTTTCGGGATCCATTGTGGTTTCCCAAAGCTGTTCGGGATTCATTTCACCAAGTCCCTTATAGCGAGAAACATCAAATTTATAACGGGATTTTCTGTGTTCTTTTACCAACTTGCGCCGTGTTTCTTCATCCCAGGCATAGTCAATATTGCCCTGACTGTCCGTAATTTTATAAAGCGGCGGCATCGCAATATATACATGGCCTCCTTCCACAAGTGGTTTCATGTATCGATAGAAAAAGGTAAGCAACAATGTTCGAATGTGGGAGCCATCCACATCGGCATCCGTCATAATAATGATCTTGTGATACCGTAATTCTTCGAGATCGAAATCTTCTTCAGAATGGCCCACTCCAGCTCCTAAAGCCGTAATCATAGCCTGGATTTCATTATTCTCCAGGATGCGATTAATCTTCGCTTTTTCGGTATTCAAAATCTTACCTCGAAGCGGAAGTATCGCCTGGAAGCTTCGGTTTCGTCCCATCTTTGCAGATCCTCCGGCCGAGTCACCCTCTACCAGATAAATCTCACTTTGCTTGGGATCTTTAATTGAGCAATCGGCCAGTTTTCCGGGAAGTCCACCGCCACTCATCGCACTCTTGCGCTGAATAAGCTTCCGAGCTTTCTTTGCGGCCTCGCGGGCCTCCGCGGCAAGAATAACCTTTTCAAGAATCGTCTTGGCAACCTTAGGATTGCGTTCAAGGTACTCATTCATCTGTTCATAAACGATGACCTCAACAGCACTTTGTACTTCAGAGTTACCAAGCTTTGTCTTGGTCTGTCCCTCAAATTGCGGCTCGGGAACCTTTACACTCAGAACAGCCGTCATTCCTTCACGGAAGTCACTGCCCGAAACGCTGACATCACTTTTTATAAGATTGTTATCTTTCGCGTATTTCTTAAGCGAACGAGTAAGCGCACGACGGAAACCGGAAATATGAGTACCGCCTTCGCGCGTGTTGATATTATTAACGTATGAATGCACATTTTGAGAGTAACTGCCATTATACTGAATAGCCAATTCAACAGGCACCATATCAACCTCCCCTTCAATCAGGATAGGTTCTTCCATCATGGTTTCCCGATCCTCATCCAGATACTTAACAAAATCTTTTACTCCACCTTCATAGTGAAACGTTTCGGAGAGATCTTCTTCCCGCTTATCCTCAAGGTTAATCGTTATCTGTGGATTCAAAAACGCCAGCTCGCGCATCCGCTCAGCAATAATATCCCACTTAAATTCAGTTGTCTGATTAAATATTTCCGCGTCAGGCGTAAACGTAATAATAGTACCGGTTTTATCAGTCTTACCTTTCACCTTAAGTGGCTGAACAGTTGCTCCATGCTCAAATTCCATAACGTAAATTTCACCATCGCGATGAATTTCGGCATAAAAATGAGAGGAGAGCGCATTTACACAACTAACGCCAACTCCGTGTAATCCACCAGAAACTTTGTACGTATTTTTGTCAAATTTTCCTCCGGCATGGAGTTTTGTAAGTACAACCTCAACGGCAGGTAATTTAATTTTGGGATGCTCGTCGACCGGAATCCCACGACCATTATCAGCAATCGTGACAGAGCCGTCATCATTGATGGTAACATCCATCACATCGCAATGGCCTTCCATGGCCTCATCGATGGAGTTGTCGACAACCTCATTAATAAGGTGATGAAGTCCGCGCTGACCGGTATCCCCGATGTACATCGCCGGGCGTTTGCGAACGGCCTCCAGACCTTCTAAAACCTGAATATTTTCCGCCTTGTAATCTGATCCTTTAGTTTTCGCCATAAATGTGGGTATGAATGGGGTTTAAAATAATGATGAAGACGCCTGAAAATAGGGCATAAATAGGCAAAATCAAAGAAAGTGATGGCATTTATAGACAAATGTCGAGATATGCTCGTAAATCAAATTTATCCCCTATTAGAAGTCTTCCTAAAGTTCCTGTTTTTGTTCCCCCAGAACGGCTTAATATGTGAAAAAAATATCTCTAAAAGAAACATTGATCTTTTTGGGGAATAAGCCTATTTTTCCAGTCTATCTGAGAAATGTAAAATAACGTTTTATTCGTATCATGGCACGTAAAGATGACATTACTGGAAAAGGAGCACAGAATGGATATCGCTCCTCAAATGCAAATAATAAAACGAAGCATAAGTTTCAGCAGAATCTACAAAAAAAGAAATTTTATATCCCCGAGGAAGACAAGTGGGTTACACTGAAAGTTTCTGCAAAAACGCTTCGCACAATCAATAAAAAAGGCATCCATGCCGTGCTGAAAGAAGCAAGAAAAAAAGGAACGCTCATTAAAGACGTTTAAGTCAGTTAACAGTTAGATACTATTGGTTGTTGACTTCCATTCATAAACTAACTGATAACCAGAAACAAAAGAATTATGGCAAAAGGAAACAGAGTACAAGTAATTTTAGAATGCACTGAAGCACCGGGTACGTCTCGGTATCATACCACAAAAAATCGGCGAAATTCTCCCGATCGACTGGAATTGAAGAAGTACAATCCGGTTCTTCGTAAGCATACTGTTCACAAAGAAATTAAATAAGTAATACCTAAGAACCAGCATCATGGCTAAGAAGAAAACTTTCGGAACCAAAGAAGAAGAGCAAAAGACGGGCGACCGGCGAATGGCCAAAGTTATTGTAGCTCAAAAAACGGCTAACAATAAGTATGGTTACAAAGAAGCCATTATCGACGAAGAAGACGTGCAGGACTTTATCAACGAGAATAAGGACTAACAGTTTTTCTTTATTTGATAAAAAGGTTGCATCCGCATGAGTGGGTGGAGCCTTTTTTTATGAGCTTGTTCGACCCTCAACAATTTTAAAATCGATTTTTATGGCTATCAAAGATCAAATCATGGCCGACCTCAAACAGGCTATGAAGGACAAAGAGCAGGATAAACTGCGTGTACTGCGATCTATAAAATCAAAACTGCTGGAGCGGGAAATCAGTGAACGCAAAGGCGGTGAAGGAGAACTCTCTGACGAGCAAACTATTGAAGTGCTCATGAAAGCGGCCAAACAGCGCAAGGAATCGATTGAGCAGTTCGAAAAAGGTGATCGTAATGACCTAGCTGATGCAGAAAAAAAAGAGTTGGAGATTATCAACTCCTATCTGCCAGAATTGCTTTCTGAAGATGAAGTGCGTGATAAAGCGAAAGAAAAGATTGAGGAGCTTGGCGCCGAAGATATGTCCGACATGGGACAAGTTATGGGCGCACTCATGCAGGAGCTAAAAGGAAAAGCGGAAGGGTCTGTAGTCAGTAAAGTTGTAAAAGACGAACTTTCTTAACCGCGTTCTGATGAATCTGATTGATTTCCTCATCCTGATTCCCATTGCTTACTTCGCGTACCGCGGATTTGCTAATGGAATCATCAAGGAAGTGCTCAGCATCGTCGGTATTATTTTAGGCGTTTTTCTCACCTTTCAATATATGGAACCTGTTGGCGCAGCAATCAATCCACTCTTTGAAGAAGGTGCTTCTTTTATCCCCTTTATTTCGGCTATTATCATTTTTGTGGGCACCTTATCACTTGTTCACCTTGCGGCATTTTTAAGTAAGAAATTTTTAGAAACTATTAAGCTGAATTTTATCAATCGCATTGCAGGGGCCGCGTTTGGCTTTCTAAAAAGCGGTATCGTTATTAGTGCTATCCTGCTCATTCTTGCCGGCTTCAGTTTCCCTTCCGAAGAAGCCCGACAAAATTCGGCTACCTATTCTTATGTTATCTATTTGGCGCCATGGGCTTATGATACGGTTGCTACCGTTTATCCCGGTGCCGAAAATTTTACAACGACCATCCAGAAGACGCTCGAGCAATATAATCCAATTGAAAATTTTCCATTTTTAGAAAAGAGCAATTCCTGATTATTTATGAATTTTTTACCTGTTAACGAACAACTTGAAGTAATTAGAAGAGGTACGGTTGAAATCGTACCCGAAGAGGAGCTTGTTGAAAAGCTCAAGAATTCAAAGAAAGAAGGTGAACCCCTTAAAATTAAGCTGGGTTGCGACCCTACGCGTCCCGATCTCCACCTGGGACATTCGGTAATCCTTCGCAAGCTGCGACAGTTTCAGGATCTCGGTCACGAGGCTATACTCATTATTGGAGACTTTACAGCACTTATCGGAGATCCCACCGGACAAAATGAAACGCGTCCGGCCCTGTCCCGTGAAGAGATCGAAGAAAATGCCGCAACCTATCTCGACCAGGCCACAAAGATTTTAGACGAAGATAAAACCACTATCGTATATAATTCGGAGTGGCTCGGCAAAATGGACTTTGAGGATGTTATTAAGTTAACCTCAAAGCTGACGGTTGCTCGCATGATTGAGCGCGACGACTTTTCCAAGCGCTACGAAAACAATCAGCCCATTTCACTGCACGAGTTTTTATATCCGCTTGCACAGGGGCAGGATTCCGTACACCTTCAGTCTGATGTGGAACTCGGCGGTACCGATCAGAAGTTTAATCTGCTTGTAGGACGTGAACTTCAAAAAGATGATGGCCAAGAGCCACAAATCGCTCTTATGATGCCCCTGCTCGTTGGCACTGACGGTACTATGAAGATGTCGAAATCTTATGATAACTACATCGGTATTACAGAAGATGCCAATGATATGTACGGAAAAGTGCTATCTATTCCTGACGACCTGATCTACCCTTGGTTTGAGCTACTCTCAGATATTGATGTGGATGAACTGCCCAAATACAAAGAAAAAGCAGAAAAAAATCCGCGCGACACCAAGCACGAATTAGCGCTGGTGATCACGCGCATGTATCACGGAGAGGAAGCCGCACAGGCTGCACGAGAACACTTCGAAAAAACGGTAGTGGGTGATGAAATCCCAGACGATGCTCCTACCCTTGAATATGATGCGGGAACTGAAGTTCGTCTGTTGGATATTGTTTCGGATGCCGGCTTTACCGACAGTAACGGTCAGACTAAGCGCCTGATTAAACAGGGCGGTATATCTATTGATGATGAAAAGGTTTCTGATAAAGGATACAGCGTGACCTTTAAGGATGATACGGAGTTTACGCTTAAAGTTGGCAAGCGGAATTATGCTATAGTTAAGGCAAAGTGAGAAGTGAAAAGCAAGAAGTAATTAATTATCGACTTGTCTTAAGTTTCGATAACATTGCGAAACATTCGTTTAGTAATTCCGATAGTTTTCTAACTTCTTTTTTGCTAATAAAACCAAGCTCTAATGATATCTCGATTTGGGCATCAATCTCCACCAAAGAAGCACAAGAAATTTCATAGAATCTACGTTTTTCTTTTTTGGTTTTTCGGGCTTCACCTTCTGAAATATTTGAAATAATAGAAACAGAAGCTCTTCTAAGCTGACTAACGAGACCAAATTTTTCCTCACTGGGAAAGGAATCCGTAATCCGATAAACTTCTTTTATTAACTGTATTCCCTTATCCCAAACAATCATCTTCTTGTGACTTAGATCTAACATAAAATCATCATTTAAATTATCATTGTATATATAATAAGACCTGAGAAAAGAACTATCCTTACAGATCTTCTTTCTTCTCACTTTTCACTCAACTAATAGACTTAGGTACCATAAAAAAACTGCTGATCTAAAAAAGAAATTACCTTTATCCCATGCTTAAAATCTCATCCCTCAACGTAAACGGTATCCGCGCGGCACATCGGCACGGTTTTACAGACTGGGTTGACCAAACCGATCCTGATATTATCTGCATTCAGGAATTACGGGCCATGGAGCATCAGATTCCAGGTCCAATTCAAAAATTAAATTATCACGAGGCCTATCATACCGCCGAAAAGAAAGGATATTCGGGCGTGGGTATTTTATCAAAGCAGGACCCCATCCGCATAGAAAAAGGAATGGGCGTGAACTGGATTGACAGCGAGGGACGCGTGATAATGGCAGAATTTGAGGATCTCTACGTATTCTCTATTTATGCGCCCAGTGGTACAACGGGTGATGAACGCCAGGATTTAAAAATGGAATTCCTGGAATATTTTCTTCCCTTTGCCCAAAAGTTTCTATCTAATGAGAAACCCATCATAATGTGTGGCGATTATAACATCTGCCACAAGCCTATCGATATCCATAATCCAAAGCGAAATAAAAATACTTCGGGATTCTTACCCGAAGAACGAGAGTGGGTCACGCGCCTACTACAAACCGGTTTTGAAGATATATATCGACAATTACACAAAGATGAAGAAGATCTGTATAGTTGGTGGAGCTACCGGGCTGCATCCAAAGAGCGAAACAAGGGCTGGAGAATTGATTACCATATGACAGGTCCAGAACTGCTCGATGCCGCCGAGGAAGCAGTCATCGAAATGGAATGGGATTTATCCGATCATGCTCCTGTAACCATTAATTATAACCTTTAATGGCTTTCCCATTCACTAACTTATATATTAATTACTGCGCATCATTCAATATTCAATAATTTAGCTTAAAAATAATGGGTACGCACTATCAAGGCAGTGACCGTGAAGAGAAGACGTTAAACGCATTTATTAAATTAATGCGGGCAACCGACTCGCTTAACAACCGACTAAATAGACAGCTTAATGATGTTGGATTAACTATAAGCCAGTTTGGAGTGCTGGAAGCCCTGTTGCACTTAGGTCCGCTTAATCAGAAAGCACTGGGAGAAAAACTCCTGAAAAGCGGAGGCAACATCACCCTTGTAATTGATAATCTTGAGAAAAGCGGTTGGGTAGAACGCCATCAGGATCCCGAAGACCGACGATCAATGCTCATTCACCTTACCGATGAAGGAGAAGAATTTATATCCAATTACTTTCCCAAACATCTGGCACGCATAAAGAAGGAGTTTGAGGTTTTATCAGATGAGGAGCTGGAACAACTTGCCAATATCTGCAAAAAATTAGGCCTTCAGGAGTAGTTGCTTAATCGTACCTGATTGCATCAGCCGGCTCTACCTCTGCCGCTCTTTTTGCGGGGTACCAACTGGCCAACAGACAAAGCACTAAACTTCCCGCCAATACAATGCTAACATCAACAGAACTAATACTTACCGGGTAGGCATCAATAATAAAGGCCGATGATAGCTTTATGAGTCCGTATTGCTGTTGCATCCAGCTGAGTAGCAAACCTACCCCTCCGCCAATTACACACCCAATAATGCCAATATAAAATCCCTGGCGGACAAATATATTTTTAATATCTGACGGGGTAAAACCCATCGTCAGCAATATTCCAATATCCCGATTTTTCTGGATGACAATCATCGTTAGCGAGCCAATAATATTGAGTACGGCCACCAGTACGATAATCATTAAAATGACATAGGAACTCCATTTTTCAAGATACATCACATCATATAGCGGTTTCTGTAAATCATACCAGGTAGATATTTCATACTCCGATCCCAGTGAGGCCTGTAACTTCTCTTTCACGGATTCTGCCTCATCGGTATCAGATATGCGCAAATCAACTCCCGAAACGGTATTCCGCATTTCGAACAGTCGCTGTGCTGCTTCTTTATCAATAAAAACGCCGGGACTTTCGGTGATTTGAAGCTGCGAATAGCTGCCTCGAATTTGAAACCGGAAACTGCGTGGAAGAGAAAACTGCGTAAGCGACTTGCGCATTCCGGCGGCACTTAACAAAACAACTTCATCATTAATTCTAAGATTTAGCTCATTCATCAACTGTCCGTTAACCAACATCCCCGGCCTTTGATTGCGAACGGATAAATCCAGCGTACCCTCATTAATACTTTCATCAAAATTGTTTACCTCAAAATATTGATCGGGATCTATTCCCTGCACCTGTACTACTTTATCATCACTGTGCTTAAATGCCAGCAGTGCCTTTCCTTCTATATACGACGCCATCGCCTGTACTTCCGGAATATCGGCCAGCTTCTGCTCCATATCCCCTGTAAAAAGAAAAGAATTAGAAGCAGCAGACTCTATACGCAGGTCGGGATCGTTCTGAAGGAGTAGTCCCTGAATCACATCAAAAAAACCATTGAACACCGAAAGCACGACAATAAGCAGCGCCGTACCAATAGTTACCCCTATGATACTGATGATGGTAAGCGTGGATATCAGCGAGATATGCTTGCGCGAAAATAAATAACGTCTGGCTATAAATCCGGTTGTTTTCATAGCTCCAAAAGTAAGCATAATGCAAGAGCATTACAGCATGTTATGTAGAAATTTACTTCACAAAATTTTACCAAATTCTATAATCCATTTTTTATACATTGCATTTTCTATAACAGGCGAAACTAATTTAAACACAACCCAGGGATATATGTTATTGCACAACCAAAAATTTAAATACGCCATAATAACTATTGCTGCCCTTCTTTTTATGGGGATTTCATTCTCTGCCGAGGCTCAACGCTTTGGCGGTTCAGATCAAGCAAAAGACATTGACGAAGTATCATTCGAGTCACCCTATCTGCAAAACTTAGATTACCGAAATATAGGTCCATTTCGCGGTGGACGGTCGGTAGCTGTTACCGGACATCCCGATCAGCCGCATACTTATTATACGGGCTTTACCGGCGGTGGCGTCTATAAAACGACAGATGGCGGCAAAAACTGGGTGAATGTTTCGGACGGTGATTTTAAAACCGGATCGGTCGGTGCGCTTAACAGCAGCTCCATCTAACAGTAATGTCATATATGCGGGCATGGGAGAAACCTGTATCCGCGGAAATATGTCGGCCGGAGACGGAATGTACAAGACCACCAATGGCGGTAAAACATGGGAGCATATTGGCCTGCCGGAATCCCATTTTATTGGCGAAATTGCCGTACATCCCAAGAACGAAGATGTTGCCTGGGTGGCTGTAATGGGTCATGCCTTTGGAACCGAGGGCAACGAAGAGCGCGGCGTCTACAAAACGACGGATGGTGGTGACACCTGGGAAAAGGTATTGTATCACAATAAATTTACGGGTGCTGTTGATGTCGAAGTTGACCCCACTAATCCTGACATTTTATATGCTTCTCTATGGGAAGCCTATCGCAATCCGTGGAAAATGTCGAGCGGTGGTGAAGGCAGCGGCCTATATAAAAGTACAGATGGCGGCGAAACCTGGACTAATATCTCTGAACGTCCCGGCATGCCCAAAGGGCTGATGGGCAAAATTGGCGTAGCGGTTTCTCCTGTCAACCCCGATCGCGTTTGGACGATTATCGAAAATGAAAACGGTGGTGTTTTCCGCTCTGATGACAGCGGTGAAACCTGGAATCGCGTCAACAGTAATCGCGAACTGCGTCAACGAGCCTGGTATTACACGCATATTGTGGCCGATACCGAGGACGCAGATGAAGTGTACGTACTCAATGTAGGATTTTATAAATCTACCGACGGCGGCGAATCGTTTGATCGCATAGGAACCCCGCACGGCGATCACCACGATCTTTGGATAGATCCCAATGACGGTGATCGGATGGTCGTAGCTGATGATGGCGGCGGACAGGTTTCCTATAACGACGGCAAAAGCTGGTCATCGTATCACAAATATGCTACCGGCCAGTTTTACCAGGTAATTACTGATAACGAATTTCCCTATCGCATTTACGGGGCCCAGCAAGATAACAGCACTGTGGGCATTAAAAGTCGTACAGCCGACTATGGCATTGAAACGCGCGACTGGCATCCTGTAGCCGGTGGCGAAAGTGGCTATATCGCTCCTGACCCAGAAAATCCCAATGTAACCTATGGTGGTAGTTACGGAGGATACTTTAATAAGTTTAATGACTTTACGGATCAAAGTGATCGTATTGACGTGTGGCCGGATAATCCGATGGGAGCCGGTGCCAAGGATCTGAAATATCGCTTCCAGTGGACCTTCCCCATCTATATTTCTCCGCATAATCCGGATATCCTATATGCCACGTCACAATTTGTACACCGTTCGGATGATGAGGGAATGAGCTGGGATACCATCAGCGAAGATTTAACGCGCAATGACAAATCCAAGCAGGGCCAATCGGGCGGACCTATTACTAAAGATGATACCAGCATTGAATATTATAACACCATCTTTACCTTCGCGGAATCTCCCGTTGAACCCGGCGTTCTGTGGACGGGTGCCGATGATGGTCTTATCCACGTTAGCCGCGACAATGGGGACAGCTGGACCGAGGTAACGCCTGATGGCATGCCCGAAGCTATGGCCAGCATCATCGATCCATCGCCCCACGATGCCGGGACAGCTTACCTAGCTGCTACGCGTTATAAATTTGATGACTTTCAGCCGATGCTATATAAAACAGATGACTACGGACAGAGCTGGACCAAAATTACTACCGGTATTCCCAGCAAGGATTTCACGCGCGTAATTCGTGAAGATCCCAATAAAGAAGGACTGCTTTATGCTGGTACCGAAACGGGTGTTTATGTTTCGTTCAATGATGGAGAACTCTGGCAACCTCTTCAGCTCAACTTGCCCGCCGTACCCATTACTGATCTAACAGTCCATAAGCGCGACAAAGATCTGGTGGTAGCCACACAGGGTCGCTCATTCTGGGTACTCGATGATCTATCCGTACTGCACCAGCTTGGTGATCAAGTCACGCAATCGGATTACTATCTCTATCAGCCGGAAACAACCTACCTGTTTGGAAATCACGCCGAACCCGATCCCGGGCAAACGCTGGGCGAAAATCCTGAGGATGGCGTAGTAGTCCATTATAATCTAAATACGAAAATTTCCGATCAGGAAGTTGAGCTACATTTTGCCGAATCGGACGGTGATGTCATTCGCACTTTTTCCAATAAAGAAGATTTGGATGGCAATGAGGTAAAAGAGTCCGAGGAATTCCATGAAAAAGAACACGAGGTCCCTTCTGATGTGCTGACCACCAAGCAAGGACAGAATACCTTTGTCTGGAATATGCGCTATCCCGGAGCTACAGACTTAGAGGGACGGCAAATTCTGTGGGCCGGCTCTACCCGTGGACCAACGGCTGTTCCAGGCACCTACGAGGTGCGCTTGATTGTGGATGATCAAACGCTGATGACCCAAGAGTTCGAAATCACCAAAGATCCCCGCATTGATGTCACGCAGGATGATTTCGAGGCTCAGTTCGATCTGCATCAGACGATTATCAGCAAGCTGGATACAACGCACAAAACCATCAACCGCATTCGTGAAGTGCGCGAAGAGCTGAATGGAATAAAATCAGATTATTCCGATAACGACGAAGTACAAGAACGCGTTGATGCCATGCTAACGACCCTTTCGGATGTGGAAGGGAAATTGATGCAGACAAAAGCTGAGTCGTTCCAGGATGTGCTAAACTATCCTATTAAGCTGAATAACAAGCTGGCTTCTCTGGCCAACACAGTAGGTACCGGTGACGGGCGCCCGACAGAACAGCAATATGCGGTTTACGAGGATTTGGCAGCAAAAGTTGATAAACAGTTTAAGCGCGTTAAACCCATTTTAGAAGGAGATGCTTCTGAGCTTATCCAGGAAATGGATCAGGATGCCATCCCGATAGAAAATTAACCGTTCAAAAACTATAAGAAGCCTTTGCAAAACCCCTAAAAATTAAACTTGTCACTGCGAGCCTGAGAAGCCTGCCTGCGCGGAGCCTTCTATAAATAAGCTTATGATGTAACAAAAGCTTCGGCATAGGCAGGCAATCTCCCGATCAAAGCTTTTAAAAGGAGATCGCCGCATTACATTCGCGATGACAGTATGGTTTTGCAAAGGCCTATATAATAATTACACCTTCATGTAGGGTCACGATACACCGTGACTCTACTTTTATTTTTATCCCTCTCTATCTACGGGCAACTTCACTGAGGAACGAACATGCAGATCGCGCTGGGGAAATGGAATCTCAACGCCATATTTTCTGAACGTGCGTACAATCGCCTGATTCAAGTTCATTGCGAATTTTAGGATACTGTTTAACATCGGGAATCCATACCCGAAGCTGCATATTCCATGAGGAGTCACCGAACTCTATAATATGTACTTCCGATTGGGGATTCCTCATTACCGAACTATTATTATCAGCAACCTCTTGCAGTGCTTTTAGCACATTATCTAAATCAGAGCCATAAGAAACCCCTACATTTATATCCAGCCGATAGGTAGAGTCGCCGTGGGAGTAATTGATTACATCCTTGGATACAAAATCCGAGTTAGGCACTATAATCACAATATTATTCACCGTACGCACCATAGTAGCTCGAATATTTATTTCAATAACATCTCCTTCGATTTGATTAACCATCACCCGGTCACCCACGCTAATGGGACGTTCAAACAGAATAATAAGGCCCGATATAAAATTGGAGGTTATATTTTGCAGACCAAAACCAATACCTACTGAAAGGAGTCCAAATATGACAGTAAGGCTGCTTAGGTTAATCCCCACAAAATTAAATGATACAAGCACCCCAATGGTAATGATCATATATTGGGTAATGCGTGATAAGGTGTAGCTGGTGCCGGAATCAACCTTAAAGCGTTTTAAAACACGTCGCTGCAAAGCTCGTCTCGCAAATATTCCAATCCCAATAAAAAATGTGAGCAGGAGAAGAAAAATCAGAATAGAAGCAATGGTAACGGGCGACTCACTCATCTTAAACAATTCAAAGTTCAAGATGTCCCGGACATAACTAAAAAATTCATCCCACGTCATAGCAGTAATTATATTAAGTCAGAACTAATACGATACGTAAAAAATATGCAGCTCACAATAAAGCGGCATCAATAACACCGAGTCCCTCAATAACGGTTAATCATGGCCAAGTTCTGAGGCCGAAATGCTATGCTCCCACAGCTTTTCTCCATCAGAACCGTAAGTTTCCAGAATTAACTTGCGATTTTCTTTCTCTCCCCGTACATGCATCATCCCAAAGTTTTGATCCTCATAAACCAACGTACCATCCACCCGCTGCGGATTATCATACTCTTCGGATTCGTTCAAATCTCCATAGGTCCCACTGCTTAGAGGCGAAGAGGTAAATTCATAGAGCGGATAGGCGTCTTTGCGCTCTGTTTTCAGCAGTTCCGTAAAATGGCGATCTCCCGACAGAAAGAGTACCCCTGGAATATCATGCTGATCTAAAAATTCCATAAGCGTTTCATATTCTTCGCCATACGCCAACAGCGACTCATGTTCATTCATCTTATTGGTCACCTGATTACCAACCACAACAATCTTAAAAGTGGCATTGCTACTCACCAAGCTATCCATCAACCACTGCAGCTGCGCTTTGCCAAAGAAATCCTTGTCCTCTTTTTTAAGCTGATTCGGTGCCCGGTGAAAGCGATCATCCATCAGGAAAAACTCCACGTCACTATACTTATATCTGGTAAAAACCCCATCCGTTTCACGGGTTCCATATCCCGGATTGGCCCAATATCTTCGAAAAATTTCCAATGCTTCTTGACGCATGCGGTAGGATCGATCAGAATTGTTGGGTCCATAGTCATGATCATCCCATGTTGCAATATTAATAGCATTTGCTAATAGCGGTTGCAGTTCAGGGGTATTACGGGCATCCTTAAAGCGATAATCCATCCGTTTCTTAGAATAAAAATCGGGCTCGCGGTAATAGACATTATCCCCCAGCCACAGCATCATATCCGGGTGCTGATTATTGATATGCGTTAGTATCTCCGTGCCTTTTCCGTAAGGCGTACCCGGACGATCAAAATCCGAATCATTTATATACAGACACGATCCCATCGCCACCGAAAAGTCGGGCGCCGGCTTGCGCCATTGCCAAAGCTGTTGGGTCGCAAACTCCGTTTTATATGGCAGATTAATTTTCTCTCCGTCAATGGTTAGCTCATACTGATAGGTTGTCCCATAATCAAGATCCGTCAGCTTAACCTGTGCCGTATTAGACTCCAGCGCCAAGGTTGAACTACTAAAAACATGCTTGGGTGCATCCTTTTTATTTTTCTTCCAATATGTTAATTCAAACGAAACCGGTTTTGTTGTTTGTATCCACAGGTTCGCTTCCTGCATCTCCACATAACCCAGCATGGGACCGGCCTCAAGCAGCGATTCGTTTTCCTGGGCCTGTACAAATCCAGTGACAAAGAAAAAGATCAATAGGATACAACATCGACGTAAGGGGTGAATATTCATAAAACGCGTAATTAGTTATAAATCAATATGAGGTTACAATATCGGACTTGCCGTTTATAATTTATCGTATTCTTCCGGTTCTACATCAGGGACATCTGCCATAATTTTTTCAAACTCTTGGCGATTTCCTTTTTCTGCTCTTTCTTTAAGGTAGTCAACAGTAAGTAAGGCAGATAGCTTTTCTGAAACAGCCAAATTGATTAACTGATTCATAGAAACTCCCTCCTTTTGAGCTAGTTCCTTCAATTTTTTGTGTAAAGAGTCTGGTAGTCGAACACTTAAAGTACTCATGATAACTCCTGTATAATTTTAAGAAATTCTTTTGCGCTTGCTAGTTCTATTCCAAATTTATCAACGCTTTGAAAATCTCGTTTGTTATAAGTTATGATATATTGACAGTTAGCTTTTACAGCTAATTCCAAAAGCATATCATCTTTTGGATCGTTTAAAATAGGGCGCCAAAGAAAATATACCTCATGCAAATTACCAAAGAAACATAGGTAATCAACAAATTTTTCAATACGATTACTTGAAAATGACAGTGTATCCTGCTTGCGTTTTAGGACATCTTCATATTCAATAACAAGAGGAACAGAGAGATTAATTTCAAATTTATTACTGTCTATCAATGATAAGAGTTTGTACGAAGCCCCACGTTTTGAACGAAGAGCTGCATATATAACATTTGTATCTGTTACTATTTGTAATGGACGCATAATGGTATTATATATAATACTATAAATTTATGCAAGATATGATGGGAGACATTAAAGGCAGTATATCCTATTTTATTCGAACAAAAATAAAGGGATATTTTACGTCGGTTTTCGTTGAATATACTTGTCGATTACGGTATTTTCTTCATCACTTAATTAAGAGCACTTAACCTAACTACTTATTATGCGCATCATCATTTTCGGACCTCCCGGCGCGGGCAAGGGAACACAAGCTAACCTCATCAGTGAAGAGTATGATATTCCCCATCTTTCTACCGGAGAAATTTTTCGATCAGCCATTAAAAACGAAACGCCGCTCGGTAAAGAAGTGAAAGCTATTTTAGATGCCGGTGACTTGGTTCCCGATGAAAAGGTAGTAGGCCTGGTTGAAGAAGAGCTTAAAGATGAGAAATATAACGACGGCTATATTTTGGATGGATTTCCGCGCACCGTTCCGCAAGCCGAAGCCTATGATGCGCTGTTGGATAAAAAAGGCAAAAAGCTGGATGCCTTTCTACAATTGGAGGTTCCCCAATATGAACTTGTGGATCGTATTTTGAGTCGCGATGAAGGCCGCTCGGATGATACTCCCGAAAAAGTTAAGAATCGCTTGTCCGTGTATCGTGAAGAGACTGCTCCGGTACTCAATCATTACAAAAAACAGGATGTGGTAGAAACCATTGACGGCGTGGGATCTATTGATGAAATATTTGATCGCATAAAAGTAACGTTAAACAGTAAGTAAATCTCTTTTATTCATCGGACGGCAACCCCAGCCGTTCGATGAATTATTCCCTCTCACTCCTTCTGTTCAATCGACAGTTATTCCTGTACGTTATTTAGGGATAACACCTTACAACCTTCTTCCCTTTCAATAGATAATTTCCTTATATAGTTATCAAAATAACCATTGAGGAGATGAAATATTCAATTTTGGGATTCGCCGTACTGAGCGCTTTTTTTATTTCGGGATGTACGACATCGGGCGCTTTTCTGTCAGCCAATCAAACCATTGTACATTTAGAACGAGCTAATTATACCATCACTGCTACCAATGTTTCCGGATCTGCGGAAGCAGGCTATGTATTGGGATTTAGCTATTCCACCGGATTTACCACCAATACATTTGCTGCCGGACGCGTAGAAGGAACGGGTATGCTCTACCAAGAAGCCCTCGAAAATCTGTGGATTAACTACGAAAAGGACAGTGGCACGATCAATGGTAAGCGGTTGGCTCTTGCCAATGTACGCTATGATACCGATATCCTGAATCTACTTATCTATACCAAAGTAATGATTACCGTCCGAGCTGATATAATCGAATTTACAGATTAATTATTCGATATCTTCCAACCCCTCTTACTCTCCCCTTTCGTAAGGGGAGAATTGTATTACAACCAGAAAAATGTTAGTAGCTTGATCAATAACACTATATACCTATTTAACATACTTTAGAAAAAGAAATTCCCTTCTATTTTTCGCCTCGTCCTTTTCGAGTAATAGTGTGCCAAATAAGTCCAACTCCTATCAACAATACCCCGCTGATCCAGATCGTTGGCTCAATCCAGAACGCTAAAAATAGGCAGCCGAATAGTCCCATGGCGGGGATCCACCGGGGATAGAGCCGCAGATCTTTCGGCATCACAAACGCAGATAGGTTGGTAATGGCATAGTATATCAGCACCGTAAAAGCACTGAACGACCACGTAAAAACGACATCGCCGCTAAGTACAAGTAACCCGATTAGTACTCCTGTCATCCATACTGCCGCAACGGGACTTTGAGTATTGGGATTGACCTTTGCCAGCGCTCCGGGAAGATCTCTGCGACGTGCCATGCTCAGCATTACTCGAGATAATCCCAATATGAGATTAAGCAAAACCCCCAGCATAGCTGTAATAGCGGCAATGGTTATAACCGGACCAATAACCGGCACTGATAGCGTTTGTGCCACTACCATTAACGGGGCAGCTTCTCCATCCACAGTTTGACCAAAGGCCTCGGCACCCATCACCTGCAGAGCCGTAAGCGAAACGGCAAGATACAGAATCACAATGAACACCATCGCCAATATAATAGCTTTGGGAATGGTCGTGCGCGGTTCAGATACTTCTTCGCCCAGCGTGGCGATACGTCCGTAGCCGGTATAGGCCACAAACATCAGCGCAGAAGCATAGAGAATGGATGATCCCGAGGTATCAGTGAAGGCATCCACTATTGGGCGGGTCGGAATTCCGTTGAAGAATAGTCCGACAACCACAAGCGAAGCAAGTCCAACAAGCGTCACCGACACTATATATTTATTTGCCTGATTGCTGCGACTGATTCCCCCGGAAACCAGGATCGTCATGATCAACAGCAAAAAGAGTCCGGCGACGACAATTAACCAATTAACAGCACCCACATCAAAGGCATAGAAAAGATAGCCCACACAACCCAGCACCGCCGTTGCTGCAGAAGCTGATTTAGCTATTAAAAACATCCATCCAGCTGTAAAACCAAAGTAGGAATTAAGGAACCGATTGCCATATTCATAAGTGCCCCCACTCACCGGATGTTCCGCTGCAAGCTGAGCGCTGCTTAGTCCATTAAAAGTCGCAAGCATCGCCGCAATTACAATAGCAATAACAATGCCGTTACCCGACACCTGGGTGGCAATGGCAATACTTACAAAAATTCCGGTACCCACGATTGAGCCCAGACCCATGAGGATGGCGCCGGGGGTTTTTATTGCGCGCTTAAGTTCTTCCGGCATTATTATTCAGCATCTTTCTCGGAAATCCATTGTAAATCAAGCGACCATTTTCCTCCACCCTTAATCATCAAAAAGATACTTCCGAGCCACATGGCCCAATCGGTACGCATTTCGTGAGCCATACTCCAGAAGCCGTAGTTGCTGAGCTCTCGTAATTCAAACGGTCCAAAGGAGGCACCAAAAGCGATGGGAATTTTAGTCACGATTATTGCTACGCTCATAATACAGAAAGTGAGAAAGGCACCACCACGGGTAAATAGTCCAAAAAGAATTAACAGTCCGGCCAGTATTTCAAGCACTCCTACAAAATTGCCGAAGAATTCCGGCGCGGGAAATCCCATGCTTTCAAAACGACCCACACCGCGCTGCACCGGATACAAAAATTTTTGGATACCTTCGGACAAAAATACCGATCCAACCATTAGACGTATGAGTAAGGTAGTCTTATTGGCATCAGTCTGTAAAAGTTCTTTTAGCATATTGATATGATTTTTTTAACTAACTAATTAGATATAATTATTCTTCTAAAATTTCAAGAATTCCCGGCGTCACATCCATAATACTTTTTGCGTCTTTAAACTGGGATGCTTCCGACCCATAGGCAAAAAGCGGTACCTTATTAAAGGTATGGGTTTTAGTCGACAAATCTTCTACATTTCCATGATCGCTGCAAAGCACAAGGGTAGTATCACTGTTTTTATAATTAATAAGATGCCATAAAAAACGATCATACGTTTTTAAGTAATGCGCAGCCTTATCGAAATCTTGGCTGTGTCCTGCTTTATCGGTAAGATAATATTCGTGCAGCAGCATATCATAGCTCTCCGTTTGCTCCAGTAGCCGGTCAGCAGCTTCTTCGGGACTAATTTCCGGAACATCAATATCAAGATGCTCCCGCCAGGCCTGCTGTGTTAACTCGGCAGTTAGTGCCTGACCTCTTTTTACTTCCTTAGTAGTATTAAGTGAAATATCTGCACTCTTCGTCATGAGCGTAGTGCAGCTCCAGCGATTTCGTTTTCGCGCTTTTTGAAAGAAGATATCCGGGTAAGCATTTATAAAATTACACTTCTTTTCCATCTCTCTTGCTTTAATAAATAGACTATCCTCTTTTAAAAAAGGTTTGATCCCCGAATGGGGAAAGGGTCCAAAGTGTTTGCCGATCTCTTTAGAAGCATTTTTCCCGGTAAATAAAGCCGTTTGACCCGTTCCACTTTGTGGTAATCCATCCACACCAAGACGGGCATCAACAAATTTAAACAGGTGATTAGTATCGGTTAATTCTGATGCTTTGTCCGAAAATTCCTGGTCACCCGCCATAGCCGAAAATCCACAGTAGGTGGATTGCGTAAAAGGATTCGCATCTGTGGCTTTGCCCAGCCCTACCCCATCTATAAAAAGAAAAATTACAGAGGACATAATGATTTAATATTTTCATGTCATCCTGAACTTGTTTCAGGATCTCTTATATAATTTATTCTACAGATGTTAATCCGAAAGCTATCGGGGTCAACATCTTATTAAATGACACTCTTTTGTTTTCTCCCTATAGTTAGGCAGAAAAACTCATGGATCTAAATTCTAAACAATTTTAAACCTTCCTAACCCTGTTGATAATTGAGGACAAAAGTAGATAAACTCATCGCTCCATCACCAACGTAACGGGACCGTCATTGTGGAGCTGCACATCCATATAAGCGCCAAACTGGCCGCTTTCAATATTGAGATCCGAAAGTTGTTTAAAATAACTTATCATATTCTCGTAGAGTTTCTCAGCCTTATCCGGACCTGCCGCCTCAAAATAACTGGGTCGGTTTCCCTGCTCATAATCCCCATACAAGGTAAACTGTGGAACGACTAATATTTCACCCTCTACGTCCCGCACCGACAGGTTCATTTTCCCATCTTTATCATCAAAAACACGAAGTTTTAAAATTTTCTCAGCCAACCACTGCATCTGCTCCTCAGTGTCATTTTCATGGACGCCCACCAGCAGCATTAAGCCCTGACCGATAGAACCGACGCGCTCATTTTTCACTAAAACACTCGCTTCCGATACCCGTTGCAACACTACTTTCATATCTAAGTCTGTTAATAACTATGTGGATAAGTATGTGTATAACTTCTTCTCAAAATAGACCAATCAAAACCAACAAAATTTCTCCACAGCTTTCAACAACAGAATATTATTTTCCACAAGTTATAAAGTAAGAAATTTGTGTAGATAACATTTTTTACTTGACACTCACTTTTCTGTGAATTGTTAATAACTTAAAATTAATTCGTCTAAGTCCTTGTTTTTATTATTATTTTTATCCACAAAATAATCCACAATACAAATTTACCAATCTGCATATTGTGTGTTAAAAAGTTATCCACTTTTCCACAGTAACTACTATGTACTACAAATATTATTTATTTAATACTATTAAGGGTTTCCGGTGGATAATGTGGAGAAATATTTCTTAAAAACGAGATCCAAGTTGGCTATATTTATATCAGTTTGAAAAGCGAATAATAATTTTCAGTAATCCGTAATGAGCAAAAAGAAATTTACCTACAAAGATGCCGGCGTTGATATCGAAGCCGGAGAAGAGATGGTCGAATCCATCAAAAGCTTGGTTCAGGAAACTCACAGTGATGCCGTATTGCAAAATATTGGGGGATTCGGGGGATTCTTTCGTCCCGATTTAAGCAGCTACGACGATCCGGTATTTGTCAGCAGCGTAGATGGCGTAGGTACCAAACTGATTGTAGCATTTAAATCGAAAAAATATGATACCGTGGGACAGGATCTGGTAAATCACTGCGTAAATGACATTGCCGTTTGTGGTGCCGATCCTCTTTTCTTCCTGGATTATTTTTCGACCGGTAAACTGGAGCAGGAAGTAGGTTACCAGGTGGTTAAAGGATTTGCTCAGGCTTGTAAAGAAAATGGCGTAGCGCTCATTGGCGGGGAGACCGCCGAAATGCCGGACATTTACAGCGAAGGTGAATTTGACCTGGCGGGCACCATCGTGGGAATGGTAGATCGGGAAAAAGTGATCGATGGGTCTCATATCAAAAAAGGCAATGTGCTATTGGGATTCCCCAGTACCGGCCTGCATACCAATGGCTATTCACTGGCCCGAAAAGTACTGTTTTCGGAATATGAAGTGGATGATCATGTAGATGAACTGGGTACCACCGTGGGGGATGCAATGCTGGCCGTACATAAATCCTATCTCCCGATTATCCGAAAATTGCGGGACTTAAACGGTGTCAATGGCTTTTCACATATTACGGGTGGAGGCATTATCGGGAATACAAAGCGTGTAGTTCCCAATAAACTAACTATTCAGTTAGATTGGAATGCGTGGGAACGTCCGTCTATTTTTGAGCTTATCCAGAAGCTGGGGAACGTCCCGGAAGATGATATGCGGGTTACCTTTAACCTGGGGATTGGCCTGATTGCTGTTGTGGACCCAGATGTAGTTGATGAAGTGAAAGAAGTAGCCGCAGAGATGGATGAAGCAGTTATTGAGATGGGCAAAATAAGCTAAAATGAGAAGGTACTTTCAGTACAGATAAAAAATATTATGCATATACATTATGTGTATTAACCCTGCACTAACCCATACACATAATATTTCATAATTAGAGGTTGTAATTACTTAATCAACAATATTGCATAATATGCATACAATGAATAGTATTTGAATTGTATGTATAAGACTAGGTT
>NZ_JAXHLU010000017.1:0-260014 GCF_034521915.1 Fodinibius sp. | reverse complement strand
GTGACGATTGTAGTTATAAAATCTAGCTATATGCGGGAAACTCTGAGTATCCGTTTCTACTAGTCAATAAAAAGGCAGTAATAATGAAACGGTGCAGACAATCCGCAGGAAAGGTTCTGGTAAAGTATTCTAATGTGCACCGCACAATGAATCAAAAAGAAACTAACAAAGATTGGTTAAACAATGTTCCGCTAAGTGTCGGTCATTATCTTGCAGGCTTTGTAGACGGCGAAGGAAGCTTCAACGTCTCATTGCGCAAGCGAGATGACCATACGCTCGGTTGGCAGATTGTGTTGACGCTTAATGTAGCGCAACGCGACAATACAGTGCTCTCACTTCTTAAGAGATATTTGGGATGTGGGAGGCTGCAGGAGAGAAAGGACGGATTGTGGTACTTTATAGTATCGAATCCGGTAAGTATTAAAGAACGTGTAATTCCGTTTTTTGAGAAATTTAACTTTCTCTCTCCTGGTAAGAAAAGTAATTTTTCTATTTTTAGAAAAATTGCGAAGCTTATGTCAGAAAATAAACATCTGACTCAAGTTGGAATGCAAGAAATCATAACTCTCCGAGAAAAAATAAATCCCGGCAGAGGAAGAAAGAGAAAATATTCTCTCTCGCATTACACACAATCTTTATCAGAAAATCCTCAGAGACTACATGCTAGAGTCTCCCCTCGAAAGAGGTAAGAGATAAGATATAGTCCGATCTCGTGGGCGACTACGAGGCTTCTGCATCTACCTTTGCAGATAATAAAAAGATGAATCGTCCTAAGGTAGCGTAATTCCTTGTCTGGTAAGTTCAGACGTGCACGAAAGGCGTAACGACTGGGGAACTGTCTCGAGGACTCGCTCGGTGAAAATGCAATGGGGGTAAAGATGCCCTCTACCTGCAGCTAGACGAAAAGACCCCAGGAGCTTTACTACAACTTGATATTGGGGGCATGGTTCGACTGCGTAGCATAGGTGGGAGACTTTGAAGCGATCCTTTCGGGGATCGTGGAGTCGTCAGTGAAATACCACTCTTTCGGACTATGTCTTCTAACCAGAGCGGCAAAAACGTTCTGAAACAGTATCTGGTAGGTAGTTTTAGTGGGGCGCTATCCTCCCAAACAGTAACGGAGGAGCCTATTAAGGTCAGCTAGGCGCGAATGGAAACCGTGCTGATAGTGTAATGGCACAAGCTGGCTTGACTGCAAGAGGTACAACTCGAGCAGGTGCGAAAGCAGAGCATAGTGAACCGACGGTACGCGTTAGATGCGGCCGGAGATCATCGGATAAAAGCTACCCTGGGGATAACAGGCTGGTACCGCCCAAGAGTTCATATCGACGGCGGTGTTCGGCACCTCGATGTCGGCTCACCTTATCCTGGGGCTGGAGAAGGTCCCAAGGGTTTGGCTGTTCGCCAATTAAAAAGGTACGCGAGCTGGGTTCAGACCGTTCAGGAGTGAATTGAGAAATTAACTTCTGAACCAATCTGAACCCACCATAACGACACAAAATCGAGCTTTTCGTTTATGAAATATTGATAGATCCAACCGTCACGGCGGTCTCTGGAAGTAATTCCAGATGATTAAGCTGACTTATATCGGTAAAACTCCGCACCATTCAGTGGTGGGGGCAATACCGAGGGAATTGAGTTTAACCTCAAGCCCGTAGAGACTGAATGTCAGCTATCTCCCACCATTTTGAGTAAAATTTGGTAGGTGATAAAGCTACAGTCCGATCCCGCCAGTCAATGGCGGCGTTGATAAGTCCGAACTTATTAGCTACATTTGCGTGAGACAGGTTGGTCTCCTATCTGCTGCAGGCGTTGATTCTTGAGAAGATTTGTCCCTAGTACGAGAGGACCGGGATGAACTGACCTCTGGTGTGGGAGCTCTGCTGCCAAGTGGACTGCTCCGTAGCTATGTCAGGTATGGATAAGAGCTGAAAGCATCTAAGCTCGAAGCCAACTTCAAGATTAAGAATCGTTTGAGATCCCTAGGAGATGACTAGGTTGATAGGCTCCAGGTGCACGTGCAGTAATGCACTTAGCCGAGGAGTACTAATTCATCGATTCCTATTAGGAACTTTGAATATAACGCGTTTGTTCAATTACCTGCGAAAAATCCATTGAAATTGAGTTTTCTGTTCTGGTGACTTGTCGGCGGGGTTACACCCGTTCTCATTCCGAACACGGAAGTTAAGCCCGCTTGAGGCGATGATAGTCGATAAGGCGAAAGTAGCTAGTCGCCAGAACAGAGAACTCAAAAACCGCCCTTAGAGGCGGTTTTTTGTTTATCTTAGCTATTCCAATCTAGCTTACCAGAGCTCCAATTATTGGCGGAGTAATTTTAGATAATGGAAAAATATGGACTAGACCATATGTCTGTCGCCGCTCATCTTTCCGGGTGATCATCGTCATCTGCGAAATAGGTGCCGACTTTATATCCGCATCCTGATTAGTTGACGTGCAATATGTAGTATCCGGCGCAGTCAGTACATTGCATATCTCCCTCAGCTACTTCCATTTATAGGATCTGTGGAGCATTGTTGACATGTACGTAGTTACAAGTATCTTGGCGATGATAGCTTGAATTCCAGTTATTATCGAGAGAGCTTGTTAGTTACCGCCAGCTCCAGGGAATTTTCTATTTCTCGCATAGTACAACTCAAGCGCGTCAGAAATAGAGGTGACGTCCGAGATGCGTCTGGCGTCATTTGCGCTTTGCCTTGCGCCTCCTAAGTTTGCGTATACTACGGAAGCTAAAAGTCCGAGAATACCGACTACTACTAATATTTCAACTAAAGTAAAACCTTTGTGATCATTAAACATACACATATTTTATCACAATAATGTTAGAGAGATTGGATATAAATTGGTATACTGTGGAATATGGATCCATCTCCGTGGGCACAAAAGCGAAAGCTCATATACACATCCGTAGTAGTCGGAGCGCTGGTCGTGATCGGTTCGGTGCAGGCCTTTAGGATATTTTACGAAGCACCTACTTGTTTTGACGGCAGACAAAACGGTCAAGAGACAGGCGTGGACTGTGGTGGCGAGTGTCGTCGGGTTTGCGAGTTTGAAGCTGAATCTCTGACCGTAAAATGGAGCAAATATTTTGAGATATTTGACGGTGTGTATACGGCGGTAGCTTATGTAGAAAATCCAAACCGAGCGGTCGGCGCTGAATCTTTGCCTTACTCGTTTGAATTTTTTGATTCAAGCGGAGAGAAAATAGAAGAAATAGTTGGGAAAACACACGCTTTACCCAATTCCAATATACCTATATTTGTAGGCCCGATAGAGATGAGTGAGGAGCCCGATAATATGGAGTTTTCTTTTGGCGAGGAATTATATCTGGTTCACTCTGATGCTGATGAAGTTCCGATTGAAGTTGAAAACACCACTTTGATTTCTTCGGAAACAAATCCAAAATTGCGAGCACTTCTCTTTAATACTTCGGTGGCTCCTCTAGAAGACGTAAGTGCTGTCGCGCTGGTTTATGACAGTAACGAAAAAGCGATCGCCGCTTCACGGACAATCGTTCCTTATTTGCCAAGTGACGAGCGTGAAAGAATTACGTTTACTTGGCCGGAAGCGTTTAAGGTAGAGCCAAGCGTTTGCTCTCAGCCGGTATCAGCTATGCTTTCAATTGACCGTTCCGGTTCCATGAACGATGACGGAGGTAATCCGGAGCAACCCATAACTGACGCTTTGAATGCCGCGAGTACCTTTGTGGATAATTTGAGCGAAAACGATAAATCTGGCGTGGTTTCCTATGCCACCGAAAGTTCTGTTGATGTAGGTTTGACCTCAAATAGGGAGCAGGTCTCAGAGGGAGTCAGAGATATTTCAATACTGCCGAAAGATGAAACTGGGTATACCAATATAGGGGCGGGAATAAGTGACGCCAGGAGTGAGATAGTAAACGACCCCGACTTTAAAGTGGGTGAGAGAAACAGCGTGATCGTAGTTTTGACCGACGGTATCGCGAATTGGCCCCAAGATCCCGGGGGCGAAGAGTATGCTCGTAATCAATCTCAAATAGCCAAAGAAGAAGGAATAGAAATATATACCATCGGCCTCGGCAATGATGTCAACCGAGAGTTTCTATCTTCTATTGCCACCGCTCCTAACTATTATTTTGAGGCAGTGAGTGTTGAAGATCTGGAGGGGATATACGAAGAGATAGGTACGGCGGTTTGTACACTGGGACCTTCAACAATAGAGGTGGTACCGCGCTATAACAATGTTTCGGAGGATAGCTAAGAACAATTACGACTGGCTGATATTTTTCGGGATAATACCGATAGTGGCAGCTGGACTTGTGACGATGTACTCGTTTGACGCGACGAGTCTATTTTTTACGCGTCAAATAATCTGGGTTGGGATAGCGTTTATTGTTTTTGTCTTGGTTAGTACGATCGATGTGCGGTTTTTGCGGGAAACTCGTTTTATAATGCTTCTCTACGGGGTAGTTGTCGCTCTCTTATTATTGCTTTTCATTCTGGGGTCTACATTTAAGGGTGCTACGAGTTGGTTTGACTTGGGTTTTCTAGCGTTTCAGCCGTCTGATCCGGCAAAATTGGTTCTTATTTTGGTTTTAGCAAAATATTTTTCCAGACGACACGTTGAAATACGCGATTTTCGTCATATTTTCATTTCCGGTTTATACGCGCTTATCATTTTTATATTGATATTTCTTCAACCGGACTTTGGATCTTCAATAATTATTCTCGCTATCTGGTTCGGTATGGTTTTGGTCTCCGGGATATCGAAAAAACATATTGCAATTTTGTTTGGGGTAGGGGCTGTCGCTTTTATAGGGCTATGGACTTTTGTACTTGATGACTTTCAAAAAGAGAGAGTTGAGTCTTTCTTACATCCTTACGCTGATATTTCCGGTGATGGATATAACGCTTACCAGTCCGCTATCGCTGTCGGTTCCGGGGAATTGACGGGTAAGGGAATCGGCTATGGTACTCAATCGCGTTTGCAATTTTTACCCGAATACGAATCGGACTTCATTTTCGCGGCATTTACTGAGGAATGGGGTTATATCGGTGCTTTGCTACTGTTCTTTTTCTTTGGGGTTGTTATTTGGCGAATTTTTGTTAACGCAAAGGAGGGGGCGACTAATTTTGAAACGTTTTTTGCCGTAGGTTTGGCTACGATGTTCATTGCGCACTTTACTGTCCACGTAGGAACGAACATAGGAATGCTTCCGGTTACGGGGTTGACTATGCCATTTATGAGTTATGGCGGTTCTCATCTTCTCACTGAATTTTTGGGCTTGGGGATCTTGATGAGTATGCGCCAATATAGGCGGGAGTCAAAAGAAGTCATAAGTCAGCCCGATCTTTTGGAGGAGTAATCGGTTAGTCAATGACTAGCGAAGCATAATTATGTAAGGATTTGTTGAGGTAGAAGCTCCTCCTTGGCTACCCCAGCCGTCGGGGCACACTTCATTCAAGTTGCCGTCTTTTGATTCCAGCGATCTAGCAAACACCACCGGTCCATTTGGTCCCGGGTCGCATTGGTGATTGGAGTTGTAATAATAGTAATGCTCTGGATCATTTAGGGGATCGGTCGGAACCTCTTCCATAAAGTTTTCTAAGGCAGAATAGACGGTACTGCTGCTGTCTATTTCTCCATCGTAGTTGGGATAACTTCCGTTATGTTCGCGGTATAGTTTCAACGCAATCGCTATTTGCGAAATATCCGATTGTCTTTGGGCGTCGCGGGCGTCTTGCCGCGCGGGACCGACGTTTACGAGTACGATTGCCGAAAGAACACTTATAATGGCGATGACAACCAATAATTCTGCTAATGTAAACCCTCTTGAGCTTGATAAGTTATTTTGCATAATTTTAATTTCCCTTAATAGTAAAATACTTTTGCTTTTGGTACAATCGCCACTATACACACCAATTTTATGGACGAGATTTTTTCACTTATTAAAGAAGAGGAGGAAAGGCAAGAAAATACGATCAACTTGATCGCTTCAGAGAACTACGTATCGAGTGGGGTTCGGGAAGCCCTTTCGAGCGCCTTTATGAATAAATACGCCGAAGGTTATCCGGGGAAGCGATATTACCAAGGTAATGCTGTAGTTGATAAGGTAGAAAACCTGGCGAGAGAGAAGGCGTTAGAGGTTTTTTCTCTTTCTTCTGATGAGTGGTCGGTGAATGTCCAGCCGCTCTCGGGCGCGCAAGCGAACCTCGCGGTTTATTCGGCGTTGGTTCCTTTGGGTGAAACTATTTTGGCCCTAGATCTTTCGCACGGAGGGCATCTTTCGCATGGACATAAAGTAAGCTTGACCGGGAAGCTTTGGAAGCAAGAGAAATTCGGAGTATCGCGAGATACAGAGATGATCGATTATGACGAGCTAAAAAAGATCGCTGTAGAGACGAAACCCAAGATGATAGTTGCCGGTTTTACCGCTTATCCGCGTGAGGTGAATTTTAGGAAGTTGCGAGAGATAGCCGATTCTGTCGGCGCCTATTTACATGCGGACATTTCACATATTGCCGGATTGGTCGTAGGTGGTGTTCATCAACCGCCTTTTTCGGTTGCCGATACTGTGATGACCACCACCCACAAAACTCTTCGCGGTCCGCGTGGCGCGATAATATTTTCTTCTCCGGAATATGCCGCAAAAATAGACAAAGCGGTTTTTCCCGGAATTCAAGGCGGACCTCATATGAATAAGATAGCGGCTATGGCAGTGGCCTTTACTGAAGCACTGAAGCCTGAATTCAAGACTTATGCCGAAGACGTAGCCAAAAACGCAAAGGCACTCGCGGACACGCTAAGCGAAAGAGGATTGCGTTTGGTTTCGGGAGGCACAGATACGCACCTCTTGCTCGTTGATACTTGGCAGGAAGGAAAAGGGATCCCGGGTGATGAAGCTGCGGAGAAATTGGAGGCGGAAGGCATCGTTACGAACAAAAACACTATACCTTTTGATGAAAGAAGTCCGCAGAGTCCTTCCGGAATTCGCTTGGGAACCGCGGCGGAAACTACCAGAGGAAAGGACGAGAGTGATTTTAGGGAAATAGGTAATAAGATAGCAGATATTCTTATATGATAGTAGATGGTCGAGAAATAGCGCGAGATATAGAGAGTAAACTAAAGAAAACTTTCGCCGCGTACGACAAAGAACCGCACATTGATTTTCTTAGTTTTGGTGAGGATCCTTCCACCAGATCTTTTTTGAATATCAAAAGACGAGTAGCAAAGAGAATTGGAGTTGATCTTCATATTCATGAATTACCCGAAAATACCATAGAATCAGCCGCTGAAAAGATCTTGCAGTCTCTTGTAGACGGACAGTCTGACGGGGTTGTGGTGCAGTTGCCTCTGCCTTCGTACTTTAATCGGGAAACCTTTTTGGATATTGTGCCAAAGGAGAAAGACATAGATTGTCTTTCTCCGAACGCGCTTGAGCTTTACCGGAAAAATGAAAATGTGTTCGTGCCACCGGTAGCGGCGGCGGTGGAAGAGATCTTGTCGCGCAATAATATAGATCTTCTAGATAAAAAAATAGCCATTGTTGGTTATGGAAATTTAGTGGGAAAGCCAGTTTCTCTTTTGCTGGAGAACAAAGGCGCAGAATTTGAAGTATTTAATAGCGACTCGGACCTGAATCGCCTCAGAGAAGTTTGATCTGATCGTTACCGGAGTCGGCAAGTCTGGTCTCATTGATAAGGATATGGTCAAAGAGGGAGTTGTATTGATAGACGCCGGGACCAGTGAGTCTGCCGGTGAAGTGTCAGGAGATGTAGATAGGCAGGTCTATGAAAAAGCTTCTTTGGTTACGCCTGTGCCGGGCGGAGTCGGTCCGGTAACGGTGGTCAAGCTTTTTGAGAACGTTGCTAAGTCTATTGAAGAGAAAATTAAAGAGCAATGAATGAGCTGAATATACAACTATTCTTATTACTTAATACTCTTGCGGGGAAGAGCGAGATTCTTGACGCTATCTTTCTGTTTCTTTCTGAAGGAGCGGGATTAACGCTTGCGATCGGTGTACTGTTGTATTTGTTGTACAGAGAAGGGAGAAAATTTGTCTATCCTTTTATCGCTATTTTCGCTCCGGCAACCGCGGCATTCGTGTATACGCAAATTTTGAAAAGACTATTTCTGACAGAGCGCCCGCCGTTGTTTTTTGATGAAATAACGGTTCTATTTGAGCACGGTGGAGCGGACGCGTTTCCGTCAGGGCACGCGGCTACCTATGGAGCGCTCGCAATTGCTGCTTTGTACTACAACAAAAAATTGGGTGGCTTTTTGTTCGTCATTGCTGTTTTGATAGCAATAGCGCGGGTAGTTGCTGGAGTCCACTGGCCTGTCGATATAATTGCCGGATTTATAATCGGCGCTCTATTTGTCTACGCGTACAGAGAACTCTTTCATGACAAGGTTCTGAAATATTTAAGGAGATATAATAAGGACACCTTGTCAGACGATAAAACAAATGTATAATGTAGCCGCTATGATGAGAAACGCGAGAATTGTATCTGTAGTGATAGTACTGATCGGAATACTCCTGGGGGCCTTTGTTGTGCTTTCTGAAAAAGAAGATTCTCGCTTTTCGGGATTTGCTTTTAAATACGGACTTGATCTATCCGGCGGAACGCAACTTATATATAACGCGGATACATCCGAGGTAGCTCCGGAAGAAGTGGAGGACTCCATGTCGGCACTACGCGACGTTATTGAGCGTCGCGTCAATCTTTTTGGTGTTTCCGAGCCACGTGTACAAGTGGAGAAGGGAGGATTAGCCGGAGGTGAGAACAGACTCATTGTTGAACTTCCCGGAGTGACGGATATCAATGAAGCTATCGCTATGATAGGCGAAACTCCGGTTTTAGAATTTCGGTTGAGAAAAGACGAAAGCGAACTTGAAATTGATCAGTCTCAACTCGAAGGTCTTAATATAAACGAAGGTACCTCCGAGGGAGAGACAACTGAAGGCGAGAGCTCTGAAGGAAGCCAAAACGGAACCACAGCCGAGCTTGAATTATCGCCCGAGGATCTTTACGAGAAGACCGAACTCACAGGACGTTACGTCAAAAGTGCTTCTGTTCAGTTCGACCAGACAACCGGTGAGCCTATAGTTAACATTAGGTTTAATAGTGAAGGAAGGGATCTTTTCGCTGAGATCACTCGTGATAACGTCGGGGAGGTTTTGGCAATATTTCTTGACGGAGAAGTTATCTCAACTCCTGTCATAAGAGAGGAGATACCAACCGGCGAGGCGGTGATCTCCGGGCAGTTTACTCCCGAAGAAGCGAGAAAGTTGGCGCGTGATCTGAGTTTTGGAGCGCTTCCGGTTCCGATTGAGTTGGTTTCTACTAACTCCGTGGGGCCAATTCTCGGCCAACAGGTTCTGGATGACGGAGTTTCCGCGGGTATTATAGGGTTTGCTCTGATACTCGGATTTATGATCGTGTGGTATAGGTTACCCGGGATAGTAGCGGCAGTTGCTCTTGTGTTCTATACATTGGTCATGCTTTCGCTTTTCAAACTCATTCCTGTAACTTTAACCGCTTCCGGAATTGCCGCTTTCATACTTTCCGTGGGTATGGCGGTGGATGCCAACGTGATCATTTTTGAACGCATCAAAGAAGAGCTTCAGAGTGGAAAGGGGAGCTTAGGTGCGATTCAGGATGGCTTTGACAGAGCATGGCCGGCAGTTCGAGACGCTAATTTGTCTTCTTTGATCTCGGCGGTTGTGCTCTTCTACTTTGGAAGCTCGATCGTACAGGGGTTTGCTCTTGTGTTCGGTATTGGTGTTCTGGTCTCTATGATCTCAGCTCTTGTAGTTACAAAGACATTCCTTTACGCCGTTTCTTCAGAAAAGCACAGCGAGTCTAAACGTAAAATGTTCGCTTCAGGATTTTCAAAATAATATGTTTATAGCACGCAACAGAAAAATTTTTCTAGGAATTGGCCTTACACTGGTAGTCCTTTCATTGCTTTCCGTTTTGATCTTTGGATTGAGATTTAGCGTTGAGTTTACAGGTGGTTCTATAATAGAAGTATCGGTGGAAGGTAATGAAGTAGAAAAAGAGACGATAACAGAGGCTGTCTCGGAGAATTTGCCTGAAGACAGAGCGATGGTCCAAGAGTTCGGTGATAGTGGATTTGTGATTCGCACACCTTTCTTGAATGAAGATATACACGCGGGTGTTACGAATGCTCTTACATCGATTGAGGGAGTTACTATCGACAGAGAAAGTTCGGTTGGTCCGACTATCGGTTCTGAATTACGGCAAAAATCTATAATCGCGATAAGTATAGTGGTTGTGCTTATTGTTCTGTTCGTGGCTTTTGCCTTCCGGCATGTCTCAAAACCTATTTCGTCTTGGATGTACGGAGGTGCTACTATAGCCACCTTAATTCATGACATAACAGTCACGACCGGTGTGTTTACTATACTAGGCGTGGTGGCTGGCGCCGAAGTAGATTCGCTTTTTGTGGTAGCGCTTTTGACTATTTTGGGTTACTCGGTAAACGATACGATCGTTGTCTTTGATCGCATTAGGGAAAACTTGCGTCAAAATGAAGAGAAGAATAACGAGGAAGACTTTGAAACAACGATCGGACATTCAATAGACCAGACGATCACTCGTTCGATAAATACTTCTCTTACTACGAGCTTGGCGCTTCTATCCCTTTATGTATTTGGCGGTTCAACCACACAAATTTTTGCGCTTACTCTTTTGGTCGGAGTTATAGCCGGAACTTATTCTTCTATCTTTTTTGCCAGTCCGCTATTGATAACGATCGAAAGGTGGCGTTATAATCGTAAGCAGAAATAATAACCATAATCTTAAATATGAATAAAATAATTACAACCATTATAGGAATAGCGGCAATCGCACTTCTAGTGTTTGCTATAGCTAATTTGAGCCAAGACACAGAAACGCCAGTAAATGGCGTTAACGATTCCGAAGAACAAGCAGATAACGTGGTAGATAACGACTCGGACGACCCGGAGGACGAAGATGAGAGTTTGCCAGACTCCGTAGATGTCTTTTTGGTGGACGTTGAAGCGGCAGAAGAAGGCGAAGGAATTGGTTGCGGTGACGAGATGGTCGCAATTAGTCGTGACATAGAGCCTACAGCCGGAGTGCTTATGGCTGCCCTGACTGAGTTGTTTTCAATTACAGAGGATGAGTATGAAGGATACTATAACGCTCTAGAGAATTCTGATTTGGGCGTTGAAAGCGCGTCAGTTGAGGACGGAGTAGCTACTGTGTATATAGAAGGTGAAGTAAGTGTGGGTGGAGTTTGCGACGAACCTCGTTTTGAAGAACAGATCAGACAAACCGTACTTCAATTTTCTACTGTAGAAAGTGCTCGGATCTTTGTAAACGGTACTCCTCTTGGCGAGATATTTGACTCGCAGGGTTCTAACTAGAAATAAACTAAAACGTTCATAGGTTTGACAAATAGATGGGCGGGTGAGAATCTCTCCTTAGAGAGGAGTGTGGTTATGTCTTTGGAAAAAGCTCCCCCTGTCAGATTGGATGATCATACGTTGCTAGAAGGACTTTACTTAGGCAAAGCTGACATAATCGGAGCAGCTGTAACCGTTGAAATTGTTTTGGGAGGTGAATTCGTGGGGCGTATTTGTTTTTCGCTTGTAAACAGTGAAGAGATACGTCCGGAACAGATCGCCGAAAGCAGGCTGTAGACAGCTGAGAGTCAGATTCACAAGAACCCCGGAATTTTCCGGGGTTCAATTACTTGACTTCGAGCTCAATCTCAGTATACTTGAGGGTGTCCACGAATTGGTGGATTTTTGTTTCGCGGATTTGCGCGATACAATATGTGATAGGACTTTGAAAATTGAATAAATACACAGCAAACAAGTCCACCGGGTACTGAAAAGTATTCGGAACGCGCAATTATAGAAATATATAATTGCGCGGTTAAAAGCAAAAGTTCTGCATAGCTTCTTTTGCTTCATTCATAAATGTAGGGCGACCTGCATTTTTCAAAGAGTTTGATCCTAGCTCAGGATGAACGCTGGCGACGTGGATAAGGCATGCAAGTCAAAGGGTCCTTCGGGACACTGGCAGACGAGGTAGTAACACGTAGGTAACGTACCCCAAAGTCAGGAATAACCCGGCGAAAGTCGGGCTAATACCTGATAGTCCCTTCGGGGTAAAGATTTATCGCTTTCGGAGCGGCCTGCGGACTATCAGCTTGTTGGTAGGGTAACGGCCTACCAAGGCTATGACGCTTAGGGGAGGTGAGAGCCTGACCCCCACCGATGGAACTGAGACACGGTCCATACACCTACGGGTGGCTGCAGTCGAGAATCTTCCGCAATGGACGAAAGCCTGACGGAGCGACGCCGCGTGATGGATGAAGTCCTTCGGGATGTAAACACCTTTTATGAGGGAGGAAGTTTATTGACGTTACCTCATGAATAAGGGGCTCCTAATCTCGTGCCAGCAGGAGCGGTAATACGAGAGCCCCAAGCGTTATCCGGAATTACTGGGCGTAAAGGGTGCGTAGGCGGCCATGTTAGTCTCTTGTGAAATCCTCGGGCTTAACCCGAGGCGCGCAAGGGAAACGGCATAGCTTGAGGATGTGAGAGGTGTGCGGAACTCACGGTGTAGGGGTGAAATCCGTTGATATCGTGGGGAACACCAAAAGCGAAGGCAGCACACTGGCGCATTCCTGACGCTGAGGCACGAAAGCGTGGGTAGCGAACGGGATTAGATACCCCGGTAGTCCACGCCCTAAACGATGTCCGCTAGCTTTTCGGAGTATCGACCCTCTGAGAGGCGAAGCTAACGCGTTAAGCAGACCGCCTGGGTAGTACGAGCGCAAGCTTAAAACTCAAAGGAATAGACGGGGGCTCGCACAAGCGGTGGATCATGTGGCTTAATTCGACGATAAGCGAAGAACCTTACCAAGGCTAGAAACCATAGCTGCACGCTCCGGGAAACCGGAGACGCCTTCGAGGCGTGTATGGCAGGTGATGCATGGCCGTCGTCAGTTCGTGGCTTGAGTTGTTCCCTTAAGTGGGGTAACGAACGCAACCCCTGTCGCCTGTTACAAGTGTCAGGCGAGACTGCTCCCTCACGGGAGAGGAAGGTGAGGATGACGCCAGGTCAGCATGTCCCTTGATGCCTTGGGCTACACACGTGATACAATGGGTAGTACAACGGGACGCAATGGAGTAAGCCGGAGCAAATCCTTATAAAACTATCCTCAGTTCGGATTGAGGTCTGCAACTCGACCTCATGAAGTCGGAATCGCTAGTAATCGCGGATCAGCACGCCGCGGTGAATACGTTCCCGAGCCTTGTACTCACCGCCCGTCAAGTCAAGGGAGTCGGGAGTGCCCGAAGTCCGCGTTTAGCGCGGCCGACGGTAAACTCGATAACAGGGACTAAGTCGTAACAAGGCACGGCTAGCGGAAGCTGGTCGCTGGATATATTTAATTTTTGATTTATCTGAATTTTCAGATTTATCGAGTCGATACGTGCGTTTTTGCGCGCGTGTGTTTGAAAGAACAATCCAAAATCTTTCCGCTATCTGGAAAAAGCCACGAGATGAATAAAGCAAAAGAAATTGTGCAGAAAACAACAAACCGCGTCGCAGAACTCAAATTGAAAAGATCACCTTAGAATCATACCTTTGGTCACCATGAAATTCTGAATTTTAAAAAGAAGTACGTCCATGAAAGACAATGATTTTTTGAAGCCCGGAGACACCGTTGCCCACAGTAACAAACAGTTGATGGAGTCTCCTGAAATAGCAAAGATTGCCGAAACAGTAATAGATCGGGAAAGTCTTGATTTTGGTCCTGCATCAATTGGCTATTTCCTGGTTTATCCAAACCTGTCGAAATACAAAGCCGCCAAGTGTAAAAAGGCGTCCCGAGAAGTAGAGTATTATTCCGGTCATAATTACCTCATTGAGATTTCCGGGGAAATGTGGGATATGCTTGATCAGAAGACCCGTGAGATGGTGGTTTTCCATCAGCTCTTGCATGTCGATCCCGTATACAAAGCCAAAAATCAGGAGTGGAAGATGAAGGTTCGAAAGCCCGACTTTTCTGATTTTTATGAAATCAACGATAAATATGGCAACGAATGGTATAAAACTGTGCAGGCCACCGTATCATCGCTTTACGATTTGGATCCTAAAAGAGAAAGTAAAGTAAATCTGTAAGTAAGTCCTTCTGTATTTTTTTAGGGATGTGATTTGCTTCATATCCCTTTTTTATTGGTAGTTGCCTGCTAATTGATTTCTTTAACACTGAACGTTTTATTTCTTATTCAAATTTAACAGGGTAGTGCTGACAAATTTGAATTTGCTAATGCTTAATTAAAACTATTTTTAATGAGCTTAAGATCACAAGAGTCCCAAGAAGAAACCGAGCAACAAGGGATAAAAAAATATTTTGATGTCCACAAGCCCGTTTTTTGGCCTTCGGTTATTCTTATTCTCACAATGATCACAACGACACTAGTGATGGGAGAGCAGGCCCAAACAGTGTTTGAGGCTGTCCAGAGTTATATTTCAAATAATATGGGATGGCTCTTTATCCTGTCTGTAAATGCTTTTTTGGTTGTTTCGCTTACTATAGCTTTCAGTAGATTTGGGGATATTCGCATAGGTGGAGTTGATGCTAAACCGGAATTTAGCACCATGGCATGGTTTGCCATGCTGTTCAGCGCAGGCATGGGAATTGGCATCATGTTCTGGAGCGTTGCCGAACCGATATATCATTTCTTAAGTCCGCCCATGGCAGAGGGAGAAACGGTGGAAGCGGCACGCCAGGCAATGAGCTTAACATATTTACACTGGGGATTTCATGCCTGGGGCATCTATGCCATTGTAGCTCTTTCATTAGCCTTTTTTGCATTTAACCGCGGATTACCGCTCTCATTCCGATCGGTTTTTTATCCAATTTTGGGCGATAGAATTGAAGGCTGGATTGGCGATGTTATTGACACACTGGCGGTATTGGCCACGCTATTTGGATTGGCTACCTCGCTCGGACTTGGAGTAAAACAGGTTAGTGCTGGGTTAAATCACCTTTTTGCTTTCCCCGATACGGTCTGGTTACAAGTTGGTCTTATTGTTGGGATTACGATGGTAGCTACGATTTCAGTTGTTTTGGGAATCGATAAGGGCGTTCGTGTACTCAGTGAGGCTAATATTCGCATTGCAGTATTATTTTTAGTTTTTATGATGATTGTTGGTCCCACTATCTACATACTGGATTCTTTTGTGCAAAATATCGGACATTACGCCAACAATATATTGACCTACAGTTTTTGGACGGAAACCTATAAGGGATCAACGTGGCAAAACGGTTGGACTGTTTTCTACTGGGCATGGTGGGTTTCGTGGTCACCCTATGTAGGCATGTTTATCGCTCGAATATCTAAAGGCAGAACGGTCAAGGAGTTTGTGCTGGGTGTACTCATTGCTCCGAGCCTCGTTACCTTTTTGTGGCTTGCTGCATTCGGTGGAACGGCCATTGATCTGGAAATGCAGGGAATTGGCAATATAGGTGCTGCAGTTCAGGAAAATGTAGCAACTGCGCTCTTTGTGCTGCTCGAGCAATTTCCATTAGGATTTGTTACCTCTATTGTTGCCATCATTCTGGTGATGAGCTTTTTCGTAACCTCGTCAGATTCAGGATCACTAGTCATTGACAGCTTAACAAGCGGCGGTAAGCTGGATGCACCCGTAGGTCAGCGGATATTCTGGGCACAGACGGAGGGAGCGGTAGCAGCCGTGCTGCTTATTGGAGGAGGATTAAATGCCCTGCAAACGGCGGCTATAACCACAGGACTACCGTTTCTATTCATCTTATTATTGATGTGTTATAGCTTGTATGTGGGATTGAGCAAGGAACATCAGCGAAAAGTAGAGCGTAAAGAGAAAAAAACGCGCGACTCCTATAAAGAGTTGATCTCTAACTTGGTGAGTGAGCAAGAAGGAACTTCAGAATAATTTTCTTATAAAAACAAGCTGTTATGAATGCTTTTAATCATTGGATGGTAGGGCTCGACCTAACGAATATGGATGATCTGGTATTGGGATATCTGGATTTTTTATCTGGTATCAATGAACCTGAACATCTTACCTTTATTCATGTTGTTGAGGATGAAGCGATTTCGGAAGAGCTCAACGAGCTGTTTCCCGAGGTAGAGGCATCAAAATCACTTGAAGATATTATCCGCGAAGAACTTCAGAAGAAAGTAAATGATTATTTTAAGGCTGAGGGCCCACATGTCAACATCATAATTAGAGAGGGGAGTACTACAGAAACGTTATTATCGGCTTTAAATGAATTTGATCCGGATTTGTTGGTGTTGGGCAAAAAAACAGGATATGAAGGAGAGGGTATTCTGGCGCGAAAAATTACGAAGTACGCCCATTGCTCTTTGCTTTTTGTAGCCGAAAATTCTCAGTATAAACTTGAAAATATTCATGTACCTATAACCTTTTCAAAAGCTTCAGCGAGGGCGCTCAAAGAGGCCCAAAAGATGTCTGACGCGGTAGGTGCGGAGTTTCATGTGCAGCATGTTTATCACTATCCGGCACAATTCTTTCCTTATATACCTTCGGATAAATATTCCGAGCGGATGAATAAATATCTAAATAAAAAATACGATAAGTTTAAGAAAAAGTACGATTTAAAGAATATACCCAAATGCACTTTTACCGTGAAGGATAATGGGAAAGATGCCGACCAGATTTACGATTTGACCCTGCGAACCCGTGCAGATTTGATTATGGTAGGAGCAAAAAGCAAAACTTCTGCGGCTGCTTTACTTACGGATGAGATGGCAGATAGTCTCGCGGATTATCATTTTGGAGTACCGGTATTCATCCATAAAGAGAAAGAAGAACACATCGGCTTATTGAAAAGCCTATTGGATAAGGATTAAAAAACTATTCTTCCTCTTCTTCAAAAAAACGCATTTCCAGGGCTTCCAGCCGGCGTTCAATTCGCAGTAGCTTTTGTAGTATTAGTACGTGGGTTTTACCGGCGTCAATTCCTACCGGACTGTCCTCGTCCTTAATTTGCTCTAAAATCTCCTCATACTCCTGTTCTGAAATATTCAAGCCCATAACTCTACATCGTTTTCAAGTTCATCAATTTCTGCTAAATACTTAGTTCCCATCCGATCGCTGGGTTTGGGGTCGGATGGATAAAAAAGGAATATACTTTCCTTACTTCACATCATATCCTTCATCTTGCAAATATGCTCGAACTTTATCCACGTGGTCACCCTGGATTTCGATCGTTTTGGCATAGCTCGTTCCGCCGGCCCCACATTTTTGCTTAAGCTGTTTTTCCAACTTCTCAATTACCTGCGGATTGTGTTGAATATTCGTAATCATCGTAACCGTTTTACCGCGACGTCCGCTGGTATCCAACTTTACATTAATGGCCATAATAGAATTTACTGCTTTTTAATTTCATAGTTCTGATTTTCTTCCTGCTGCTTTTTCCACTCATTGTATTTCTCCAGCTGCTCCTCATAAATCTCGTAAATACATTTTGGACAACCCGTTCCGCAACAATCGGTGGGAAGGGGTTTGATAGGTTTGCGCATCTAAAAAATAATTATCCCGTTTTGCCGTACGCTTCGGGACGAGTGGTTTTGAGTTCGTATCCGTGTAACGAGAAATTCTTAAGATGCCACCACGCGCGCTTTAACTTGGAATCGGGCAAGGTAAAGGATACGATTGAATGAGCGGCACGACGTAAGGTTTTGTCGGCATCGGAAAACTGTTCAATATCGACAATGACCAGACCGTTAAAGGCTTTTACTTTTTTCAAAAAGTAGCGCTCTTGCGGGGTCGCATATTTGGTGTGAGAATGGGAATAACTGGTATAGACCCCACAGAGTTTATCACCGTTTTTGAAGTAGAGGATATCGTCGGATTGCTCCATGTTGTCAAAAAAGTTATCGAGCTTCTCAAACGATTCCGATTCAATTCGGGAGGATAATTCTGAGGTATCAACAACGTGAACCTTTCTATTTAGCCTCTGTTCAATATCATTGAGAGCCTTTTGCTTATTGGGCTCAAAAATCCCCAAAAACAAGCTCAGGTGATGTCGGTCTTTTTCTACATCAGATTCCAGATGATTTAATAATTCTGTGTATGCCTCATCTCCATAGGAGACATCCTGAAATTTATTTTCGGGCGTTTTAATATCCATCACACTAATAAGATTTATAGAAAATTAGGTAAGCAATTACCTTGGTTTCAAATTTCAACTAAATATATGAAACGTATCTCTCAGACCGAAGGGTTAACTTTCCAGATTAGCAGCTTCTTCGGCAGAGTCAATACGGATATCCAAATCATTAAGTAGGCCGGTTTCGAGATCGTAAATTAATCCGTGAACACTCAAGGCTTGTCCCTGCTTCCATGCCTGCTGAACAAAAGGGGAGTGGCACATTTTTTTTACTTGCTCACGGACATTCAGCTCACAAAATCGATTTAGTTTCTCTTCCTCCGATGGTCGCCCCTCGATTTCATCTTGATGCGTTCGGTAAACATCTTCAATATTTGCCAACCAATTGTCAATAAGACCGAGATTATTATCTTCGTAGGCCGCCGTTACACCTCCGCAACCATAATGTCCACACACTACAACGTGACGAACTTTTAATACGCTTACGGCATATTGTACTACCGATTGGATATTAATGTCGGAATGAGGAACCACGTTTGCAATATTGCGATGCACAAACAGGTCACCCGGACCAAGTCCCGTAAGTTGCGCGGGAGGGACGCGGCTGTCGGCACAGCCAATCCATAAATAATTGGGACTTTGACCTTTAGCCGATTCCTTAAAAAAGTCTGGCTGTTTTTCTTTGATATTGTCAGCCCATTTTTGGTTTTGATCAAATACAGTAGAGAGCTTTCCCATTGATGTTTTGGTACTGGTTTTGTTCGAAATTGAAAGTTTATTTGCAGTAGCTGGGAGTTTAAAGAAAAGACTGATCAAAATAAAAACCCTGCCAGAGTTTTTGGATTCTGACAGGGTTTTGTATTGTATACTATATCATTAAAAACTTTTTCGACGAGTCCCTGATATTTCGGTATAAGTCGTTGTATTACCAGAGGGAGTAGTGACTGAAATATTTATCGTTAAATCAGCCGGATCATTGGTTTCATCGTCGGTATCTCGAATCGAAAAGTTAAATTCCGTAGCACCGGGTCCGGGAAATAAATGATTGCCCAAGGTGAAATCGACATCTCCGGTAACTTCCATACCTTCACCTGCTTCAACAGTAATTTGAGTGCCTGCTGCCATAGGATTTCCGTTCATATCCGTAACGGTGTAGGAAAAGTTTTCTCCGCCATTGGGATCCAAATCAAAAGTAGTGGGGGTAGCACTTATTTGTGCCGATCTTGTGGAGAAAACTACATTTATCTCTTTTGAAATACGGTTGTCATTTTCATCAACGGTTGTTGCTGTAACTGTTGAATAGCCGGGGCGTCCGCCACTGCCGGGAATATTGTCATCAGGACGAGGTTCGCCGGAAATCATATCAACCGTAACGGTACCATCGGCGTCGGTTTGTCCCGAACCCTGGATAATCCCTCCGGTAGAGTTGAAGTAAACGACTGTTCCCGGTTTAACAGGATTCGAAAATTTGTCGCCAACAATAACAGTAACAGAATTTCTTACTCCATTGATATCGTATGCTTCAAAGTTAAATTTCTCTGGAGAAATGCTGAAGTGATCCGGGTCTGGAAAGCCCCCGTGAATAGCAACAAGCACCGGGGTAGATTTTATGGTTACCCCAAGATCCTCTCGCTCCACACTTGCCTGGACTTTAACGGGTCCGGCCACATTACCGCTGAATAGCGAAGTAGTTGCCTGACCGTTAGAATTAGTGGTAGCTGTTTTAGGGATAATCTCTTCGTCACCGCCCGGACCTGAAAGGATCTCAAAATTGACATCAACAGCCCCCTCAGCATTTATTGCTCTTCCTGCTGAATCTACTACCTGGAATGTGAATGCCGAACTAATATTATCACCCGTTTCCTTAATAAAGATAGCTTGATCTGATATACTTTGGAGAATAATGGCTGCCGGACCTTCGGGCTCTCCGCCCACTTCATCGCCTCCATCATCACCGTCTCCACCGGAACTATCCGTTGATTGTAACTCGATAACTAGGTCGTCCACATCCGTATCCGGGGCCAGCTTAAAGTTTGTAGTTTGAGTTTGATATCCTTGTTTGTCGATTTCCAGTGTTACGTTTACGGTTTCACTTCCGGGATCTACATCAAAAGAAAAATTACCTGCAGAATCAGTGGTCGCCGTTTGTCGAAGATTTTCCGGCTGAGTTAGTTCGACAATGGCATTACTGACAGGGTTGCCGGAACTGGCCTCAATAACTTGTCCGGCAATAATGACAGAGTCATCAGTACCGCACGCCTGAATTAACAAGATCATTGCGAGAGGGAATAGCAGAAATAGACGATTTTTCATTGCACTATACGATTTGAAAATATGATTAAGGAAATAGCTTTAGCTTTATTTAACGAGCATCCATCACCAACGTAATATATAATATTAAAAAAAATTAATATTACGCCTAATCTTAAGGCGATAGGTCTTAATTGTCAACTATAATAAAGAGCCGCAGGTGGGATTACAATTTAAATTTATTAATGTAGGCCTTGGCAAAGATTTAAATTTTGTGTCAGGATGAATTTGCTATGAATGGGGTGGCCGTAGGTACGGGGCAATTCCCAAACAAAGAAACCCTGTCATGGTGAGCGACCGACATGGAGCGCGACCATCCCCTAATGGAGTGAGTGCTTTTAATACCGATGGGGGATCGCCCCGGTCGCGAAAATCACTCCCTCGCGATGACAGATCCGGAAGTGTGTAACTTGTCATTGCGAATGGAGCGAATAAAAATGAAGCGGAGTGTGGCTTGCCATTTCAGTCATTTTTATATGAGAAGGGGTATTAAATTTCAGGTGAAGAATAATTAACAGCGATATCCAAAAGAAGAAACTGTTATTACGGGCGGTTGAATAGAGTGGGGCAATTTCTCAAATAAAGAAACCTTGTCATGGTGAGCGACCGACAGGGAGCGCGACCATCCCCGAATGGAGTGAGTGTTTTTTTAATACCGTTAGGGGATCGCAGCGGTAGCAAAAATCACTCACTCGCGATGACAGACTTGGAAGTGTGTACTTGTTATTGTGAATGGTGCAAATAGTGAGCGGAGTGTGTCCTGCCTGTATGGAACTTTTTTTATGACATGAATATTTCCATTAGAAATACATTTAATCATCGGTCAATTCCTTATATAAATCCTTCCAATCCGTATTAATTGATTCTATTAGGTTCTCCTTTTTTGCTCTTGACCAAGATTTAATCTGCTTTTCTCTTTTAATAGCATCTTCAACATGGTTAAAATATTCGTAGTAAACGAGTTTTGTGATTCGATAGCGACTGGTAAATCCGGGTATTTTTAAGGATTTATGTTGTTCCACACGGTAACGTAAATCATTTGTCATTCCCGTATAAATAGTGGTATCGTATTTATTTGTCAGTAGATAGACATAGAAATTGTAATTCCAGTTTCCCATTTTTTAAAAGTAAGATCCTTCAGAAAGGGTATTCCTTACAGTTTTTACGATGAAAGGGGGAGGATTAAATCATGATGAATAATCTTAAATAGGGACATCCAAAAAAGAAATTAATAATATGAGCCACCGAAGAGAGACTGTGGCAATTCCTCAAAAACCCTGTCATGGTGAGCGACCGTCAGGGAGCGCGACCATCCCCAAATGGAGTGAGTGCTTTTAATATTGATTGGGGATCGCCGCGGTCGCCAAAATCACTCCCTCGCGATGACAGATTTGGTAGGGTGTAACTTATCTTTGCGAATGGTGCAAATAATGAGCGGAGTGTAGCCTGCCATTTACAGTCCTTTTATATGAGAAGGGGTATTAAATTTCAGGTGAACAATCTTAAACAGCGTTATCCAAAAAGAAATTGACATTGTGAGCCACAGAAGAGGGCGTGGAAATTGCCCAAACAAAAGACCCTGTCATGGTGAGCGACCAACAGGGAGCGCGACCATCCCCGAATGGAGTGAGTGCTTTTAATATCGATTGGGGATCGCCGCGGTCGCAAAACCGCTCCCTCGCGATGACAGATTTGGAAGGGGGTACCTTGTCATTGTGAATGGAGCGAATGAAAATGATCGGAGTGTAGCCTGTCTGAAGCCTTTTATGACATGAGGGCATTAAAATAAGGGGAACAATCTTAAACAGCGATATCCAAAAGAAGAAATTTTATTGCAAGCGACCGAAGAGAGTGTGGCAATTCCTCCAAACAAAGAAATCCTGTCATGGTGAGCGACCAACAGGGAGCGCGACCATCTCCAAATGGAGTGAGTGCTTTTAATATCGATTGGGGATCGCCGCGGTCGCAAAACCGCTCCCTCGCGATGACAGTAAGGTTTTGCAAAGACCTCGGATTAGAACTCATTAAGGTTTAGGTTTGCCAATTCTGATTTATACAGGCGATTTGATACACAACATTCACTTTGGAAGGGCTGAACGGGCTAATCCAAAACAGCTATTTGAGCCTTTAAAAGCCATTTTATACAGAAATATTAAAAAAAATTAATATTTAACTTGCATTTGTAGTCGCTGGCTTTCATCTTTGCGTTAAGAAAAAGCAATACTGTTTAAGAAAAATTAACTTGTATCATCTGCAGGTATCACTTAATCTTGAACTGAACAAAAAATTGTAACAACACATTGTTCGCTTGCTCTTTTAGAAGTGAACATAAACATAACAGTCTTTCACGGTTCTTCGGGACCAATCAAGAAACGACACAACTAATAAACAATCATCTAACAAATAGGTAACAACCATGGGACAACAACAACTTTTACTCGTAATTTTGGTAACGATTATCGTAGGTATCGCTACGGTCGTAGCTATTAACACTTTCTCAAGTGCAGCAGATTCTGCTAACGTAGATGCTGCTCGACAGGATGCGCTTTCTATTGCAGCGGCAGCACAGCAGTATTATATGAAACCAGCTGCATTAGGTGGGGGAAATCAAGATTTTACAGGGATGACATTTCAGGATATTGGTGGTGTGCCTGTTGAAATGGAAAACCCTACAGGAACTCCGACTCAAGCACATAATCAGAATGGAACTTATGTTTTGGGTGGTGGATCAACCTCATCTATTGTACTAACAGTATATCCTTCAAGTTGTTATGCGGCTGGTAATAGTGCACCGAATGCATCTTGTGAAAACACCAATGACGTTCTTACAGCGACTATTGAAGCAAATGGAATGAGTTGGACTAACTAAATTATACGATTCACTTTTGAAAAAGGCCCTGAATTTTCAGGGCCTTTTTTATTTCAATGAATTTTTACAGAAAATTATGAAACGGGTACTAATAATTCTGTTGGGGGTTTTTGTTTTTATTGCCTTGGCTATTTCACCATCAATTTCAGCAGGATTAACAGATATCTATAACGAAAAGCGCCTGTTACAATCTGCAGTATTACTCTTAGGTTCACTTTCGTTTATTTATTCCCTTTTTCATAATAAGTTGAACCTTGCTCAACATACTATTTATCTGTGGGGCAGTTTTTTCTTGCTGATAAGTATATCCATTTTTTTAAGTCAACATCATGGATGGGCGTTATTGGAAATCGGGTGGTATGTATGTTTACTGCAGCTGGCGTTTGTATTGGCCTACCTCTATCAGCAGTTTCCCCAAATTTTTGAACGCTACCTATTGTTGACTATCATTAGTTTTGCCACTCTGTACAGCATTCGCGTTGCAGGTGATCTCATTACCGGTTTTGTAGATCCGAATTGGCCCAGCTGGCCGGATCATACGCGTTCTGTAATTATGTTTGATGGAGAGAACTTTGCTAAAAACGGGTTTTTAGGGTTCAAAAACGTTCGATTCTTTAATCACCTGCAAACATGGTCAATACCCGTACTGATTTACGGCTACATTAAATATCAACCAAAACTTACTTTTGGTTTCAGGGCACTATTCTTTGTACTCCTTTCTTTCTTTTGGATGCTTGCCTTTGCGTCAGGAGCACGGGGAACGCTGCTTTCTTTACTAATCAGTTCTGTAATTGTGTTTGTTTTATTCAAAAGACAATCAAAGGAATGGATTAAAAAAGGTTTACTCACTTGCCTTGCCGGTTTTTTACTGTACATTATTATCTTTTATGTATTAATCCCGGACGGATCAGGAAAAGCGTTGGCACGGACTGACAGCAGCCGACGCCTGGAATTGTGGGGCGCTGCGTGGCAGGCGATAAAATCAAATCCCATCTGGGGACTTGGGCCCATGCACATGGCTAATGTGAATAGTCAAAACCCAATTACTTCACCGCATAATATTTATCTGTTATGGATGGCAGAATGGGGAATTCCGGCATTTCTGGTTGGAGGGTTTATTGCATTGAAAAGTATGCACAAATGGATTCGATCTGCTTTATCAAATCCATGTGTAAAAAAAGTAGCGCTTACTATTTCTTTAATTGCGGGAATGATTCATTCCGGTGTATCAGGGTTATTAATAACCCCACTTAGTCAAATACTTTTTGTGTTATTATTGGGATGGAGTATTGGAATTTATTATTCTGGCAGGAATCAACCACTTTGGATAAAGCGCAATAACAGTTTTAATGGAGTTCTCAAAAGTATACCATTATTAATATTAACCATATTTTTGCTTGTCAAAGTTAGTTCGATGGTCCCACATTTAGAGGAGAACAAAGAAAAATTTCAATACCTGAACCGGAATAAAAAAATTGAGCTTTTTCCTACATCGAGAGCCACCATTTATCCACGGTTCTGGGAACAAGGTTTTATTGGGATTGAGCAAATTGAGTTATCGAATGAAATTCAAAAGCAATGATTAATCTAATTTGTAACAAAGGTTTTTTATTATCATCATTGAAAAGAAAGTCATCTACAAAAAATAAGTAACAGGAATTATGCCGGAGTTTAGACTTAGAGCCGTTTCGCCGCAGGGCAAGATGATCAAATCGGAGTTCGAGGCGGACAGCAAAAAAGAAGCCGAAAACAGGGTAGAGAAACTATCCCGTAAAAATGGCTTTAAGGTTAAGGGAGTCGATAAAAAAGAGACCTACCAGTACAAGGTTCAAAAGGGGAATAAAGATCCCGTAACCGGAGAGCAGGAGGCTTATTCCAAGGAAGAGGTTGAAAAAGCCCTGGTTAAGCTGGGCTATAAAGTCATTCGTATCAATAAAAAGTGGTTCGACTTTAAAGGGGGCGTCCCGCAAAGTGAAGTGGTTACTTTTATTAGTTTAAGTGCCGACCTGTTGGAACAGCAGCTCAGCTTTGATGAAATTCTGGAGCTGTTGTATGAGGATACCACCAACGCCCGCATGAAAGAGACCATTGGAACCATTCAAAAGGATCTCAAGGATGGAAAAGAGGGCGATGAGGTCTATGGCAAGCATGAGGATGTCTTTGGAGATTTTGCCTCTTACATGCTCAGCGTGGCTTCCACCAGTGGTAACATGGCGCAGGTATTCAGGAGTACCGCGAAATTTCTGGAGCGTGATGCTGAGTTCAAGAGTAACTTGCGTCGATCGCTTTTAATGCCGGCCATTACGGTTGTAGCCACCATCGGGGTAATTTTATTTTATGTGGGATATATTTTTCCCGCTACCGCAGAGGCCTTTGTAGAGATGGATATTAAACTGCCGCCCATGACGGCTGCTACCCTTGAGTTCAGCTACTGGCTGCAGGACAACTGGCTGATGCTTACCCTGGCGCATGTGATACCCATTACCGCGGCGTGGTACTGGCTGACCCAAACGGCCAAGGGGCAGTTATGGCGGGATAAAAATATCATTAAGATTCCGGTTATCGGTGATCTTATTCACAAGACCAGCATCGAAATTTTTGCACGCGTATTTTATACGCTTTATAGCGGGTCGGGACAAAATATTGAAGTGATTAAAGTGGCTGCCGAAGCCTGCCGAAATAAATATATGGAGAAGCAGATTAAAGAAGTGGCGATCAAGATGATGTTGAAGGAGGGCGCCGGACTGATCGAATCGCTCAAGGCCACGGGAGTGTTTACGGATACCGCAATTAGCCGGTTTAAATTGGGAGCCGAGTCGGGTGCACTTAAGCAAAACGCCAAGCAGCTGGCAGAATACTATGAAACCCAAACGACCTATAAGATGGATACCATTGTGGATATGATTAGTTTGGGCGTAAACATTTTTATTATGATAGCCCTTATTGCCATTACGATTGTTTCCGCCGAATCCGCCTTAATTCAACCTAATACAGGAGCCATGTAAAAGCAAAGAGTTCCCCTTGCAAGGGGGGGATTAGGGAATTTGAAACTCGAGAATATTAGCAATTGAAGTTCGGACTACATGCAAATTATAAGAAAACATCCTCCTACGCCTCGCTACGTCGCTAAAGGCCTACTACGCCGAAGCACAAGCTGCGAAGGCTGTACTTTGAAGCGTCGGCGACCTTCAAAGGAGGAAGGTATTGCTGGAAATATGATGACAGGCTTAATCTTATTTTAGAAGCAAGAAAAAAAGGTCGAATAAATATTAGAAAAAAAGCAAACATTCCCCCTTCCAAAGGGGGTTAGGGGGATTTGACAGGATATGATAAAAAGCAATGCTTTTGCTCAAATTATAAATTGGGACAAAGGGAATTTGATTGAATATGATAAAAGTAAATGATCATCAGCTTTAAAAAGCGAATGTAATTACCCCTTGTTTCTCCGGCTTAAACCGAATTCATTTCCCGCTTCGAAGGGGAAGTTAGTAGTAATTTTTAAATTATGAGTTACATCAAATATAATCCCAACTTAAAAGATCGGGCTCGTGAGCTCCGAAAAAACAGCACGCCTTCAGAAATTGAATTGTGGAAATCATTACGGGCAGGGAACATGCGGGGATATACGTTTAATCGTCAGAAACCGCTGGACCAATTTATTGTTGATTTTTACTGTCGAAAACTTAAGCTGGTAATTGAAATTGATGGCGACAGTCATGATGATAAAAGATCTTACGATCTTCGACGTCAAAAGCGATTAGAATCACTGGGATTACATGTTATTCGATTTTACGACCATGAAGTAATGAACCATCTTGATGGCGTTTTAACCAAAATTGAAGAAACGATGCAAGAATTAGAAAATAAATGACATCCTCCTACACCTCGCTACGTCGCTAAAGGCCTACTACGCCGAAGCACAAGCTGCGAAGGCTGTACTTTGAAGCGTCGGCGACCTTCAACGGAGGAATATCCTTGCTGGTTTTAAAAGTTGTTAGTTTATATTTGAGAACTATAGCAAAATTAAAATTATCTAAATACTAAAAAGCATTATAGTTCCCCCTTCCAAAGGGGGTTAGGGGGATTTGACAATATTAGAATATGACATATCCCTCAAATTATTTTAAAATAAATCAGAATTGATTTAGCTCTTTAAAAAATGTGAGAAAAGGAAATGAAAAAGACTTCGAATTTTTACTTTCATTTCCATAATGAACATGTATATTGTGGAAGCATTTTGCATGAACGTTAGACTACTCAGCAAACCGTTGGTTTATTAATGGGAAAAGTTAATACACGCAGACATATTGGTGATATCCTGGTTAACAGGGATATTATTACCGCAGATCAGCTTAATGAAGCTTTGGCGATTCTACGGGAAGAACCGGAAACGTCGAACCGGCGGCTGGGCCAGATTTTATACCAGGATCTTGGTATCGACAGGCACGAGGTGATGAGCGAAATTGCCTCTATATATGCGTTTGAGGAGGTATTTGCCGATCAGGAGTCTCTTGATGATGAGGAAATTGAGGAGATTAAATCTCATATTGACGAACTTCCCAGCGAGGTAGTGGATGAACTTGTGCACCAAAAAGCAGTGCCCCTTCGTCAAAGTCAAAACACCTTAAAGATTGCCGCTGCCGATCCTTCTGATCCCACACTCTCGAACATCGTCAGTAAGTTAAACTTCAAGCAGCACCATATTGTTTACTGCCGGTATGAGCTGGTAGAACAGATTTTAACGCAGGTTTACGAACAGAAGAACGAGTTTCTGGACCTGCTTGAGGAAATTGAATATGAAGAGCCGGACCTCGAGGAAGAGACCAACGAAGTTGACGAAGAGGAAATAGATGCAGAAATCAACCAGAGTATGCTCAACTCTCTGGTTGAGGGTTTTCTTGTGGAGGGCGTTCGCAAGGGGGTAAGTGATATTCATATTATGCCATGCGGTCCGGCATCGACCGATATTCGATTTCGTATTGATGGCAAGCTTCGGCTCTGGCATCAGCAAAATAATGTAAAACCGGAAGCAATATCGGCAGTTGTTAAAGATAAAACGCGTAATGTTGACCGCTTCGAGCGCGATGCTTCCCAGGATGGTTTTATTCAGCGCCAGGTAGACGGGCATAATATTAGATATCGTGTTTCAATCATGCCAATGGTTGGGGCACAGTTCGATAGAAAGTTTGAGTCAATCGTTATTCGTATTCTGGATGACCGTGAAGTTATTACGGATTTAAATGTGCTGGGGCTGCAGGAAAAGGCGAAAGAGGATTTTGTTAAAGCTATCGAAAAGCCTTCAGGCATTGTCATTGCCACGGGACCAACGGGAAGTGGTAAGTCGACGACGCTTGTTGCCGCACTTTATTATGTAATTACTCCGGAAGTGAATGTACTTACGGTAGAGGAACCGGTAGAATATCTTATAGAAGGCGCCCGTCAGCTAAAAATTGGCAACCATATGACCTTTGATCTGGCGATGCGGGGTATTTTACGTCATGACCCGGATATTGTGCTCGTGGGTGAGATTCGTGACCTTAAGACGGCAGAAATTGCTATTAAACTGGCGAATACCGGTCACCTTACCTTTTCCACACTGCACACCAACGATGCTCCCAGTGCTATCTCACGACTCTACAAGATGGGGGTAGAGACATTTTTGATTGCGAATGCCGTTAACTTGATTATGGCTCAGCGCCTGATACGCAGGCTCTGTAAGAATTGCAAAGAAGAGTACCGGCCACATATTGAAACCGCAAAAGGGGTTGGCTTTACCGAGGAAGAATACGAAGAAACTACCTTTTATAAAGCGGTAGGATGCGATAAATGTACGAATGGATATAAGGGGCGTAGTGCTATTATGGAGGCCTTGTATTTTGATAAAGAGATTCGGAAAATGATTCTGGAGTCAGGAGACGAGATAGATGAGGTCGCTATTAAAGAGTATGCGATGAGTCAGGGAATGTTAAGCTTGCGTGGTTCAGGCCGGGAGCGTATAAAGAACGGAATTACAACAATTGAAGAAATTGCAGCAATTACCATTGAAGATTAAAAAACTCTTAGACGTTTAGGGTAGAGCTAAATAATTATTAATATTATTAATGTCTTTAAGGGGTTAGCATAAGTTAAATTTGGAGATAAGTTATGGCAACTGATAATCAGGCAGAAAAAGAGGCAACGCCAGAACACATTCGGCAGTTCTTAAAAGAACCGCCCTTGTTGTTAAGGAATTTTCATTACGAAGATATAATGGAATTCCTAAATCTGGGGGCGGAAGAACGGTTTGTTCAGGATGATGTGATTATTAGCGAAGAGGAGTATGTCAATTCCGCTTATCTAATAACGAAGGGTAAAGTTTCTATTTGGAAAGATAATATCCAGCTTGCAACCCTTGATAAGGGTAATTTTTTGGGGGAAACTTTTCTCTTCAGCAAAAATAACAGGATGGCTAAGGTGGTTTCGGAAGGGGAGTCACAGTTGCTTAAATTTGATCGTTACGAAGCACTGAATTTTTTCCGAAAAAAGCCTGAAAAATTATTCAATATTTTCACCCGTAATATTATTGAGATTCAGCAGCAGAAGATCAGTAATATGAATGTGCAGCTGTTGCAGCTCAAAAAACGCCTTTTAGACGATAGTAATTGGTGATTAGTCCATTTGTTCTAGTTATAATACTATAGTACACGGTGCTAAAAATAATTTTGGAAATATTAAAATTTTTTAATGTTTTGTGTTGTATATTAAGAAACCCAATCAATTATTTGGATTAGTAAACAGATGTATGTTCATTAACTTTTATATTATTTCGTAACAAAGAACCTTATTGCAGTTCTTAATTAACAGCAGACTGCGAATATTAAATAGTAAATTTAGATTACTTGATGGAAGTAGGGGTACAAAAAAATAGCGTCAAAGAACTTATAAAACCGCTTGCTGCGCAGCTCAGTGACAGTTTAAAGGGGTTGGAACGTCATCGGGAAATTGGCAAAATTATTGACAGCCAGGATGAAGAGACTCGGGCTCAACTTCGCGCTGCTATTGAGAATCTCCTAATAAAGATGTACAAGAATGAGGCCTCCGATATTGATCTGGGAGGTCCCGGTTGCGGTAATAAGGTTTGGTATCGTATACACGGTGATAAATCACCAGACAAAAGTGCGCCTGAATTTTCTCTTGTTGAAACCGACTTTTTGCTGCATAATTTAATAATGCCCAGCCAGCGTGAGCATCTGCTTGAGAATCGCAATTTAGACTTTTCCTATTCCTTGTCGGGCACTGATTCAATTTCTGGTGCTCGTCGTTATCGTGCCGACATGTATTTTGACTTGGAGCATCTGGCATTGAACATGCGTAAAATCGATAACGAAATTCGTCCGTTTAAAGGGCTTAACCTGCATCCGGAAGTGGCAAAAGCGCTTAGTCTCAAGTACTTTAAATACGGGATGACGCTTGTAACGGGAATTACCGGTTCAGGTAAATCATCAACTCTTGATACGGTAATTGATGCCAATAACCGGACGGTTGATTCTCACATTGTTATCATCGCTTCTCCGGTTGAGCTTGTTCATGAGCCCAAAAAATCAGTAGTACGTCACCGTGAGGTAGGCAGGGATGTTAAATCATTTAAGGAGGGTGCTATACAGGCGCTGCGTCAGGATCCTGATATTATTGTTATTGGTGAGCTTAGAGACCCCGAGACAATTATGACTGCTCTTGAAATTACAGACTCGGGCCATAAGACATTTGGAACGCTCCATACAAGCTCTGCAATGGAAAGTATAGAACGTATTCTTGGGGAGGTGCCCCCCGATGAGCAAAATCGCGTGCGTACCCGTTTGGCAGATGTTCTTACTTGTGTAATAAGTCAAAAGCTGATTCCCAGTCTTGACGGTAGGCGGGTATTAGCAAAAGAAGTTTTAATGGTTACAAGTTCGGTTAAGGCTGCTATCAGAAATAATAATGTTAACGAGATTTACCAGATGCTGATGGAGGGGAGTGAACAGGGGATGATGACCATGGAGCAGGACCTTAAACGCCTCTATGACCAGGGAAAAATTTCCCAGGAGGAAGCCATCAATAACGCTAATAATAAGAAACGGCTAAAACAGCTTATTTCAGAAGCCCAATATTAATCTACGACGGATAATTTTACGGGATGTTTGGAAAAAAAGAATATGTAGGACTTACAGTTCAGGATGACCTTATCCGTGTGGCACGGCTGCGTGTTGAAGGGGGTTCAGCTAAAATCGTTAAGCTGGACCGCTTTTCACTTGTTGAAAAGATTCAGCAGCAGGCACAGACCCGGGATATGGATGCTGGTGCTGAACAAGAGGTTACTTTTGAAGAAAATGATGATGCCGATTCAATATTTGGTCTGGAAGAGGACGAAGAAGAGGATATTGAAGATGAGTTAGATCTTTCTGAACTGGAGGAAGAGGAAGATGAGGAGGATATGGAGCTCGACATGGTTGAGGAGGCCGATACACCTCAATCCAATGAGCTTCTTATTTATAATATCCTATCCGATATTGACAGTGACAAAGTATATTTAGGACTAAATATACCTGCCGGTCATACTATTTTTCAGGTTATAAGGGATACTGATTTTTCTGAAGTCAAAGAGAAAGACCTTATTCAAGACCTCGAGGATAAACTTGAATCGATCTACGGTACTCCCAAATCCCCTGATAAATATTCGTATGAAGTTCGGGAGGATGGTTCGCTTTTACTCGGTTCAGTTGAGGATGAGTCGATTTCCCTAAAGGCTGTAAACAGGGCTCGTGAGCTTTACACGGGTAAAATTGACATACAAAGCATTATTCCTGATGAAACTGCGCTCGTGGGGCTGGTAAGAGCTAACTATGAGCTTGATGCTGATGAAATGACGGGTATTATCCAGTTCGGGAAAGAAACCTGTCGCGTCGTTTTTATGAAAGGAGAAGAGATTTGGCTTGTTTCTCCCATAATAAATGAGGGAACGGAAAAGAAATCCTTCATGAATACGGTATTCAGTAAAATTCTTTTCCAGTTAGATACAGGAGAAGTGCCCAGTTTGGATCGTATTCTATTGGCTAACAATACGAGGGGGAGTGATGCGGTAAATTTCTTTCAACAGAATTTTCCTGATATCCACGTAGAGAACCTGGCGATCAAAGAAGAGTTTATTGATAGTCTGAGCGTAGATTCCTCCAGTATCCCTTCATTTACCACTGCCATTGGTGCTGCTTTGGCAGCTTCGGGTACAAAAGATGAGGTATTTCCAAAATTATCATTTATACCCAAATATGTTGAGGATCGCCAGAAGATATTCCAGCTGCAATGGCACGGAATGCTTATCCTATTTTTGATATTTTTGACGCCCATTACCTTTAACTATTTCTATACCCAGAACGCCCGGCAGATAGACTCTTATGAGCGTGATTTAAACCAAATGAATTCACAAATTGAACGACTGGATCCTATTGTAAATGAAGTAGATGTTTTACAACAGGATTTGTCGACGCTTAAAGAGAAATTGACGATGCTGGATACGCTCACCCAAGGTAGCAAAGAGTGGTCTGTCAAATTTGATTTGTTGAATAATGGAATTCAATCGGTAGGAAATACTTGGTTAACTTCTTTTTCCCAGTCTGGAGATGGCACCTTTATTCAGGGATATACATTATACAGAAACAGAATTCCAAGAATCGTAAATATTTTTGATGAGGCTACGCTGCTAAGTGTCAATAATGAAGAAATGCGTGAAAAGAAGGTGTACACATTTTCAATTCTGATAAAATCTTTTGCCGAATCCGATTCTATATATTCACCTTCATCACCAGAAGAAGTTGAAAATTTGATAGGTAAATAATTTAAACACGTTATATGTCCTACGGTGTACGAAATACAATTATTCTTCTTGTTGTCCTGACCATCTTTATAGTGGGGGGATGGGCCTATATTTATTTTTTCCAACAGCCAAAGCTGGAAGATTTAGCACAAAATGTTAAACAAACGCAGCAGGAGCTAAATCAGAAACAGCAGAAGGCTGATCAATTGCCTATGCTTGAGAACCAATTTAAAGAGGCTACGAAATTTTTTAATAATTATAATAAAGGGCTGTACCCCAACAGTAACGAAGACAACGTTTATGATTTTCTAGAAAGGGTAAGTACAGGATCTGCATATACAGAGTTTACCTTTAGTTTTTCGGATTCAACGACGTATAATCAGTATGGAGTAATTTCGATGCAGGTTACCGGTCAGGGATACTACCGAAATTTTATAAACTTTCTTCGTCAAATCGAGTTAAGTAAACCGTTAAATAAAGTTAGTGAGGTTACGGTAAATCCCATTAATGAGCTCGATTCCTATGGGAAAGTTAATTATCGATTTTCTTTGGAAAGCTTTTATGACCGGGTAAAATTATTGGGAGAAGCTGACTTAACAATTCATGATAATTTACTTGGATCGGTTTATAATCCATTCTATCCATTTATTAGATCAGTCAAAGAGAATGAAAATAATCTTGTAAATGTGGAGAATAGTGAGCTTTTGGCGATTAGTTCGAATAAGATCTTTTTACTGGATCAACAGGGAATAATGCAGCGACTTACTGAAGGTGATGAGGTGTATCTTGGAAGACTTTCATCAATAGATATTGATGAAGGAACCGCTTCTTTTACTCTTAATAAAGGTGGAATCGTTGAGCGAATAACCTTGCAGGTTAATAATGATGATGAAGATGAAAATGAAAGCAGTAACTAATATGAAATCTTTTAGATACCAAAAAACTATTCTTTTTACACTGGCATTGCTATTTGTTGCTATTGGTAGTGTGCATAGTCAAAATCGGGATAACCTGCCTGCAGAGTTCAGAGAATATACCAATCCCGAGGAAGTTGTTCGATTTGACAGAACCACCTCTTTTGCTCGTGCTGTTGATGTCATAAATGAATTCTCGCAGCAATTTCGGAATAAAGCGGTCATCAATCGTACGGATGTAGAGGGCGAAATTGGCATTTCGGTTCCACCGATGCATTGGATGGATGCCTTAAAGCTAATTTTACGTGTTAAAGAGCTGCATTTAGTTGATAAACAGGAGTTTTTCGAGATTGTAACGCGTGAATCTCTTGAAGCGGGAGGTCAAGCAGCGTCTCAAGCTGCAACGGGCGGTGGAGAGGGTGAAGGACCAGTTGCGACCACCCAAACCCATGAAGTAAGGATTAATGCTATCTTTTTTGAAGGCAACCGCCGAGCCCTGCAAGAAATTGGTGTGGATTGGTCAACTATCTCTGAAAATGTTCCTGAATCTGTATTAGGAGGTGGACAAGGCGGCCAAGGAGGCGGTGGTGGCGGTCAAGGTGGTCAGCAGGGACAAACTCCACAAATACCTAACTCACAATTTGATGGGGATGGACCTTTTGTGCAAGTGAATTCGAAGGGGGCTCAGAGTGTATCCCAAAATGTATTTAACGCATTAATTAATGTGGGTGAAATTGGGAATACCGGAATCGAGGTACAGACATTATTTAGTGCCTTTGAAGCGGATAATCTTGGCGAAATTCTTGCATCACCTACTATAAAAGTGATGGATGGACAGGAAGGTAATATACAGGTAGGGCAGGACTTCTCTATTAAACAGCGCGATATCGCAGGCAATGTTGTAGAACAATTTTTCTCGGTCGGTACCATTCTTACGGTTACTCCGCAGGTACTTACCCAGCGAGATACGACCTTTATCCACTTGGATATTGAGGCCGAGCGATCATCGGCACAGCCCGATCCGGTAAGTACCATTATTAATAAGCAGGAAGCCCAAACACAAGCGTTGCTGCTGGATGGAGAGGCAACAGTTATTGCTGGATTATACAGGACTGAAAAGTCCGATGTACGACGAGGTATTCCTATCTTGAAGGATCTTCCGCCATGGTTTTTTGGATTGCGATATCTGTTTGGATACGAGTCTCATGATTACCAGATGAGGGAGCTTGTGATATTGATTCAGGCATCATTGGAGCCTACTATACCCGAACGTTATGGTAAAGAAGATTTCAGAAATAAATATGAAGTGCTTCAGGATGAACGAGAACGAATGCAGGGAGAGGTTTCTAAAGGGCAGAAAATTATGAATCGTGAAAAGGATGAAGACCTCCAGGAAATGTTTGATGGTGAGACGGAGAAAAAAAATGAACAGCCGCATGAAGAAAAGCAGGAAGAAGAGAAAGAGCCTGAGCCAAAACCCAAGCCTGAAGAAAAGGATTCAAGTGAAGATCAACAATCTGAGAATGCTGAAGCGGACTCGTTAGATAATGAAAGTGATCAGCAGGATACACCGGAAACAATGAAGGATCCGGAAGTAAAAACGGAGAAAGTTGAACTAAATCTCGGTGGTGGAGAAGATAGTCTTCAAACTAACACCGAGAACCAGACCAATGATCCGGAGCCAGAAACTTCTGAATCTGAAGAAGATGGCGATGTTGACCAAAACAGTGAGAAGCTTTCTACCTATTACGTTATTGGAGGTTCATTCCGTGTAATGGAAAATGCAAGAGAACAAAAAAAGGAGCTTGCTGAGAAGGGATTTAATGCCTCAATAATTATGATGCCGGAAACAGATATCCATTTGGTTACTTATCAGGGATTTGATGATCTGGACAGTGCTAAAAAAGCGCTGGCAGATATCAGACAAAATCAAAATTCTGAAGCCTGGGTATATAAAGCGAAATAGATGTAATTCGCATCACACAAGGTATTAATTTTCAAAGGCACTCAAGTAGTTGAGTGCCTTTTTTGTTTACTTCATCATTTTTACAGTGCCGTTTCTATCCGTCAACCGATACTGTTTCATAAGATTGGCAGTAAGGCAGGAATGCACCGGCAGGAGGGTTATGGTATCTCCGATATTGTAATTCTTGAATACATGATTAGAACAACGGATAATGCCATGTTCCTGGGAGAGCTTTATAAGATGTGAGTCATTGCCTAAAGGTTCCCAATGCTTATCAACTTTATGTGCAACTGTTCCGTAATGAGTAATCCCATTTTCAGTCATTGACTCTTTGGAAAAGTGAATCGCACCACCGTGAATAATAAGTTCTCTCCTTTCGGGGTATTTATCCACAACAGGACAACTCATGGCAACAGCAATATTTGCAGGTGCACAGCTTCCAATTTGATTTTGCATTAGATCATAAAATACAAAATTGCCCGGACTAATAGCATCAATAGGACCAAAGTTATCGGATACGGAGCAGCAAGGCGTATCGCCGGAACAGATTTCAAAGGTTCTCATAATCAGGTTTTATATGCTTTCTTAAATAATCGAATTGTTTGACAACTGAGTTTTGAACTTCAGCTATTTCACCTTTTGAACGGCAACTATATGAATGACCGGGATGTGAGTAAAAACCAATCCAGTTGATATGTTTTGTTTTCTTAATTACAGCAATTAACTCTTTTATTTCCGTGATATCATCAGAAGCCAACCCCGATCTGCCTGAACCGGTATCAATTTCGATATAGGTATTAACTGAAGTTGTTCAGATGCTTTTCTAAGTAATTTGCTGTTTCTTGCTTATTGATTAGTAATGTTAAAGAAATATTTTGGGCAAGTTCGTTTAGCTCTTGAACTCTGCCGATATTACATGGAAAAGCGATAGTAATATCTTGCCAGCCGTCTTCAGCAAAGTACTTGGCCATATCTATAGATGAAACCGTAATAGCTGAAACGCCAACATCTTTAAACCAATTTCCCACACGAATCGACTGGTGGGTTTTCATATGAGGTTTGAAGCGCAAGTTATGTCGATTGGCTTTTTCTGCCATTCGCTTAATGTTGACCTTGCAAATATCATTATCCAACAGAAGGGTAGGAGAGGTTAATTTTTGCATAGGTGCAAATTCGTTTGGGATTAAAAAAGCCCTGGCCGAATATTATTCAGCCAGGGCTTAACATATAATAAGTAAATATTAACTATCTGATTGCTGCATGTTATCGGCAACCTCGTTTACTTTATTCCACACTCTAAAAACATTTCCGGAGGCAATTTTCTCAATTTCATCTTCTGTATATCCACGCTCTAAGAGTTCAGTAAACAGGTTGGGATAGGTGGATACGTCTTTCAGTCCCGTTGGCAGGGTTGGCCCTACGCCATCGTAATCTGAGCCTAATCCAACATGATCGATGCCTACCAGATCAACAACATGGTCGATGTGATCGGCTACCTTTTCAACGGTACTAAATTTGAAATTTTCCTGAAAATATTCCGAACGAAATTGGTCTGCTTCTGCACTTTCCGGATCTAACCCTTTTTCTTCAATTCTTTGTGCAATTTCCTGTCGTACTTGTTCCTGACTATTTTGCGATGCACTATCCAAGAATGTAGAACCAAAATTAATCATGATTACACCACCGTTTTCACCAAGTTGTTTGATGAGATCATCACTCATATTTCGTTCAAATCCGGGTGTAAAATGTCTGCACGAAGAATGTGTAGCTACAACGGGTGCTTCCGTTACCTCTATGACATCATAAAAAGCGCTGTCGGTAATGTGAGATACATCCACCATCATGCCCAATCGGTTCATCTCTTTTACGACTTCTTCACCATAATCACTTAAACCGTTGTGTGTATCTGCCGTCGTATCATAGGAAGAATCGCTTAGTCGGTTATCTTTTGCATGAGCAAGAGTGATATAGCGAACCCCTCGATCATAGAAGTGTTGTACGTTCGATAAATCTTCACCTACGGGGGCCCCATTTTCAATTCCCATAGGCAGTGAAATTAATCCCTTTTCAAAATTAGACTTTATCTCATCGGGGTTTGTTGCTAAAGCGAATTTATCGGGATTATCACTGGCAATTCCTTCCACCATATCAATAAGGCTGTCTGCTGCAGCTTTGGCTCCACCGGTTTCCTGATACTCAACAGGGATGTAAATAGACATGAAGGGTGCATCCAAGCCACCTTCTTTGGCACGTGGATAATCAAAATCCAGATCGGGCGCAGCCTTTGAAATATCAACCCATTCATCTTTTAACTGATAGGGGACATCAATATGTCCGTCTACAATAATTACTTTTTGTGCAAGCTCATTTGCCTGTTGTTGATACTGATTTTTTTCGGCACAACTGGCAAAAACCAGTACCAATAAAAGTACAATGCTTATATTTTTTATACTCTTCATCCTTTGATTTTTTTATTAAAAGTTTGGTTGAATGTTGTTTAAAAAATGAACCTTTGCAAATTTCAAAAAACATTTTACAATATTTGGTTACGTAAAGTTCTTAAATAATTGAAGAACTTCTTCCTGGGAGGCTTTGCTGAAGAGAAGAGGACGCCCGCTGAATTCAAACAAATATAGGTCTTTATCAGTGTCAGTAAAGCTGACTTTAAAAGTTTTTAGCGTTGGCTTAAGTTTGCGCAATAAAAAATTTACGCCCGATGTGGTAGGAAATACTTCTTTGATAGTTTCTTTTTCGAACTGTTCTTCGTGAAATTTCTTGCCATTTTTTAGATACGATACCAGAATATTTTTGTCAGTCATATTCAATGTTATTTCAATAGGACCGTTCATAATTTGCAGGTAGCAGAGAATCGTTATTGCAAAAAATATAAATGCTCCTAATCTGCTAATACTTATCCAAAATGGATCCTCCAAATTCCAGAATACAGTAAACGTAATTACAGATAGGACTGCAGAAATTACGGCTCCGGTTTTCCAGAAGTCATAATTTTCTTCTGAAATAGTTATCGATTTGTCCATTAGGCAATTTTGAAGTTAACAGTTAAATTGGAGATAAGATATTGATTTACACTTGCAACTCAACATCTGGTCTGATAGATTTCTAATAAAGTAATTAGTCAAGAAACGGGAAACTCAAATATTAGATTATGGCTAAAAAAAAGAAAGATTCTGAAGGTAAAACAATTGCTATTGCCGTTATTTTGTTTGCTGCTGGTTTGGTGGCCCTTATTTATGCCATCCAATTTATCATTGGTTATTTCTTTCCCAATTTATAACTCCTTTCTCTATCAGAATTCACTGCTTATTTGTCTTTGAAAATAGTATGTAGAAGATTTTCTGATCTTCTCATTTCACATGTCTTTTTAATTGGCAGAACTAATTTGTTATAAATATTAAAATATTTTAATATTTCTGTAACAAATCATGCTCAGAGTTCTCTATTAATATAAAGGGCATTGCTCTGATTAATAATTATTAATTGACTTCGGGAAACTACAAACGGTATGTACGTATGAAAACAATAGCTTTTACCAATCAAAAAGGTGGAGTCGGAAAAACTACCTCAACGATTAATGTTGGCGCTGGACTTGCCCAGGAGGGATTTGAGGTTCTGCTGGTTGATTTGGATCCACAGGCAAACCTTACTTATTCGCTGCGGCTCAGTTCCAATCGCTTGGAAAATAGCATTTACAATGTTCTTAAGGGGGATATTGAGGCTAATGAGGTGATTATCAATCATAATGGTTTTGATATTATGCCTTCTTCCATTGATCTCTCGGGAGCGGAGATGGAGTTTGCCAATGAGCCGGCTCGTGAGATGTTGCTTAAAAATAAGTTGAATACCTTATCCAAAGACTACGATTATATCCTGATTGATTGTCCGCCTAACCTGGGATTACTCACGCTAAATGCATTTTCAGCGGTTAAGGAGATTTTTATTGTCCTTCAGTCAGAGTATTTGGCCTTGCATGGTCTTTCAAAGCTGATGGATGTTATCCAGGTTGTTAAAGAACGATTGAACCCTGAAATAGAAATCAGCGGTATCATCTGTACATTGTTTGACGGTCGGAAAAATCTTAATAAAGAGGTTGTAGATCATATTAAGGATTACTTTGGTGATAAGGTCTTTGATACGATTATCCGGGATAATGTGGCGCTGGCAGAAGCACCGAGTCATCATAAAACCATTTTTGAATACGCACCTGATAGCCATGGGGCAAAGGATTACAAGGCGTTGGCTCAGGAAATCAGAAATGGACAGTTGCAGCACGCGTAGAATATTAATGGGGACCAGCTTATTATGTCAAAGAAGAAAAGTTTAGGGAGTAGTCCCATCGCTTTTAAATCGCAGAAAAGTACAATGGGTTTTATTCCTGACCGAGGAGTATCAGATAAAAAAAAGGAAGCCGATACTGCTGTTATAGCTAAAAAACAGACTTTGAACAACACGAATACAAACAGGATTAAGAATACCCCATCCAAAAAAGAGAAAAATAGTAAAAAGAAAATTGTCAGCTACTATTTAGAAACTGATTTAGTTGAAAAAATAAAGTCGATAGCTGATACAAAGGATATGTATTATTCTGCCTTGGTGACTTCGGCTCTTAAAAACTGGATCGCTAAAAATAACTGATTCCTAAGTTATCTGTACAGAATCAGCCTGTATATCCTATTTTTTGATTCTTTTTTAATGCTTAGTTACTTATCCTTAGGGGTAACTAAGTATAAAAGATCTTAATTCTGTGGAAAAAACAGTATCGGAACCATTACTTACCACTAATCGGTATAAGCTGCAGTTTGCCAAAACAGAAGCTGAGTTACGTGCCGCGCAATCACTGCGATATAGTGTATTTAATGTGGAGCTTGGGGAAGGATTGGATAAATCGCATCGGCAATGTCTGGATGTTGATCGATATGATATGCAATGCGATCATCTTATTGTTTTGGATCGTAAAACGGATCGTGCAATAGGTACGTATCGCCTGCAGACGTATCAAAAAGCAATTCAATATCATGGATTATATACAGCGGCTCAATTTAACCTGTCTACAATTCCCGAGGAAATTTTAAAACAAGCGGTAGAAGTAGGTCGTGCGTGTATCCAAAAGGAGCACCGAAATGGGCGGGTGCTGTATTTGTTATGGCGGGGAATAGCAAAGTACATGGAAATGACCGAACAACGCTATTTGCTGGGATGCTGCTCCATCAAAAGTACAGATCCTGTCGAGGGATGGACGGTATGGGACTATCTGCGGGAAAATAATCATATCCACAGTTCTTTGAGTGCTGATACCAAAGATGCCTACCAATGTCCGGAAGTTGAAAGGGATAACAAAGCCTGGAAAAACGTAACGTTGCCAGAATTATTCGATCTATATATCAATTTAGGAGCCAAAACCTTGTCAAAACCGGCTCTCGACACGGCTTTTAAAACGATTGATTTTTTAATATTGGTAGATCTTGAGAACCTCGATGAGCGCTCAAGAACACTGTTTTTTCGATAGTTATGAAAATAATGATTGAGAATGTACGGGCATTCCTACGTCTTATAGTTTTTTTTCTTCTTACCTTCGGTACGGTAATTTCGGTTGCAGCAGGTAATATACTTTTTGGTTTCTTAAAACCTTCGATGGTTGCTAAATGGAAGAATCGTATAATAACTCTTTGGGCTTCGTTAACAGCCAAAATTCTGGGGCTTACCATTACTTCTGAAGGATCGTCGCCTAAACCTCCTTTTTTTCTGGTATCTAATCATTTAAGTTATATCGACATTGTACCTCTTTGGTACTTATTGGATGGAACATTTATTGCCAAAAGTGAAGTTGCATCATGGCCTTTTTTTGGATGGGGAACCCGAACTTTAGGAGTTCTTTTCATAAATAGAAAGTTACAGGGCGACGTTCGTCGGATGAACAATCGGATTGCGGAGACTATAACCGATTCGAAGGGGATTATTTTATTTCCCGAAGGAACAAGCTCAAAAGGGGAAAAGGTTTTACCTTTTAATTCCTCTTTGTTACACTATCCGGCGAAAAAAGAAATGCCGGTCAGCTGTGTGGCTATTTCATACCGCTCATCGGATGTCGATCGGCCGGCATGGTCTCACGTTTGCTGGTGGGGAGATATGGCTTTCTTACCTCATTTTTGGGAGCTGCTAAAGATAAAACAGATTAATATCACGGTTAGGTTTGGAGACAAGCTTACTGCCAATGACAGAAAGGAGCTCTCAAAACAGTTACATGAACAGGTATCACAATTGTTTATTCCCATTGTTGATCCTCAGAATTAATTGCATAGAATAATTAGATGTTAAAGAGCATAAAAGGCTGGAAAAAATACATTCTCATTTATGTTGCTGCTCTGGTATTATCTCACCTCATTACAAACTTTTTTCAAAGTCCACTGCCGGAACAAGAAGAGGCTAACAAAACTGTACAGCTAAATATCGTCAATCCTGATCAGTCCCTGTCTGATAAAGATATCACCATTGGTTATCAGGATATATATAGCGGTTCAGAAGATAATCCACCCGTTTTGTTATTGTTACCAGGGGGACCAGAGGGGCCTGAAGTATTCCAAGAGATAATTCCGGATTTATCTTCAAAAATGAGAGTTATAATACCACATTTGCCGGGTTATGGAAGTGGAAATGATAATCTGCCAAGCTATTCTTTTGAAACCTCCTCAGTATATACTTCACAGTTTTTAGATACTCTTAATATTTCGACCGCGCATGTATTTGGCTTTGGACTGGGAGGCCCTAGCGCCATTCATTTGGCTCACGACCATCCCAATAAAATAAAATCCGTAGGACTTATTGCCTCAGTCGGAGTGCAAGAGTTGGAGCTGTTGGGAAGCTATCGCTTAAATCATGCAGTACATGGATTGCAGTTGGGAGCAGTATGGCTGCTACACAATGCCGTTCCGCATTTCGGGCTTTTTGAAGCCATCGATATTGATGTCTCCTATGCGAAAAGACATTATGAGTCTGATCAGAGACCGCTCAGATCTTACCTAAAACAGCTTCGAAAACCTATGATCATACTCCATGGTAAGAAAGATCCCTTAGTGCCACTGGCGGCGGCTCAAGAGCATCATCGCATTGTTCCACAAAGTGAACTACAGTTATATGAGGCGGATCACGATCTACTGGAGACTCATAGCGATTCAGTTAGCCAGGCCATTAATTCATTTATTACTGAAGTTGAACAAGGTACTGCAACTACGGCGGATAACGCCTCAAAAGAACGTATAAAAGAAGCCGAAAAGTCGTTTTCAAATGTCGAGTTTGCAAAATTCGAAGGTGTTTCTCTTCTGATAATTATGGTGATCATCATTTTGGGTACGCTGATCAGCGAAGACTTAACCTGTATTGGGGCGGGATTACTGGTAGCACGCGGCTTAATCGGATTTTGGCCAGCCACACTGGCTTGTTTTCTTGGTATTTTTATTGGTGATGTGGGCCTATACTTAGCGGGAAGAGTGCTGGGACGACCGGCGATCAAAAGGGCGCCATTTAAATGGTTTATATCAGAAAAAGACCTTGAAAAAAGTGCCCAATGGTTTAAGGTAAAAGGTCCGGCAATTATTATAGCAACCCGGTTTTTGCCGGGCAGCAGAATGCCAACATATTTTAGTGCAGGGGTAATCAGGGCAGGCTTCTGGATGTTTATCTTTTATTTTATTCTTGCAGGTCTTGTTTGGACCCCCATGCTTGTGGGGATCTCGAAGCTGCTTGGAAATGAGTTATTGCGCTATTTTGAGCTCTATCAGGATTATGCCATATGGGTGTTTCTGGGTGCCGTAGCATTCATTATCATGTTTATTAAGCTTATTATTCCCGCCTTTAGCTATAAAGGACGGCGACTGTTACTGTCCCGATATCGAAAATTAACGCGCTGGCAATACTGGTGGCCTATTATTATCTATACCCCAGTAACGCTGTATATTATTTATTTGGGGATAAAATATCGTTGCCTAACGTTGTTTACAGCTGTTAATCCTGCTATCCCGGACGGGGGATTTGTTGGAGAATCTAAAAGTGCTATTCTGGATTTATTTAAGGATTCTTCATCTGTAGCATCATTTAAGAGGATTTCTTTCGATGAAGAGTTCGAAAATATGCTTGATGCTGCTGACGAATTTTTAAAAGAGAATGAGATGAGCTTTCCGGTTGTGCTTAAACCCGATGTAGGAGAAAGAGGGAAGGGCGTTAGCATTATAAAAGATCGCCATGAACTTCAGGATTATCTTTCTGAATGTTCAGAGGATATTATTATACAGGAGTTTGTAGAAGGTAAGGAAGTTGGAATTTTCTATTATCGAAAACCTCAAGAGGAGGAAGGGCATATTTTTTCGATTACAAAAAAGGAGTTGCCCCAAATTGTTGGAGATGGAAAAAAAACGGTGCAAGAGCTTATTTTATCTGATGATTTGGCAGTGAATATGGGAAAAGAGTATCTCAAGCAAAATGAAGATCGTCTGTTTGAGATACCCGCTGAGAAGGAACGGATCACATTAGTTGATATAGGAACTCATGCACGGGGTGCTGTCTTTTTTGATGGTAAGGAGCTTATTACCGAAGCTTTGTCAAAAAGGATGAACGAAATTTGTAAATCGGCACGGGGTTTTTACTTCGGTAGGTTTGATATTAAAGTGCCGGATTACGAGCAATTAAAAGATGGAAAAGGATTAAAAATAGTTGAGGTGAATGGTGTAACATCAGAGTCAACAAATATTTACGATGATAGGTTTACCTTTATTGAGGGGCAAAATATCTTAATGAATCAGTGGCAAATTGCTTTCGAAATAGGAGATCAGCTTAGAAATAATGGGAGAGAGGTCACGTCGTTATATCCATTTCTTAAGAGGATTTTTAACCAATTAGTGAAAACAAAAGAGTAATGATGTTAGAAATATTTTTCTAACATTTCGTGGGCTTTTTTGTGATTAAGTTCAGCTGCTTCACGTAAGTCCTGTTCTGCTTTATCCATTTGCTCTGATATCATATAGCTGCACCCACGGTTAAAGAGCAGTTCCACATTTTGGGGATTACTTTCAAGCGCTTTGGTAAAGTGTATAATCGCTTGTTCATGTTTACCCAGCATGTGAGCATATACCATGGCAGCTCCCTGTTGGGCTATTGGGTTATCTGCATTTACATTAATGGCTTTTTTAAATTGTGCAAGCGCTTTCTGGGGCTTTCCATTGTTGTGATATAGTGTACCTAACAGTTGATAAAGCTGATCATCGTCCGGCTGTTGTTCTATAGCAAACAAAAGAAACTTTTCAGCCTCTTCGTCATTTTTATTCATGACTTTTATGAGTGCCTTATTGCGAAGGGCTTCTGGATGTCCAGGTTCTCTGTTTAAAACCTCATTAAACAGGCGCAAAGCATGTTCATGGTTTTGCTTTTCTAAATTTTCTTTAGCCCGGTTATAAATTTTTTCTGTTTTCTGACCCATAAATCCTTAGAAGATTCTCGTTACTAAAATTTAAGATATTATTTTTATTAGTGTATAAAAGTTTAATTTGATAGGCTTTTTGCACTTTCTCTAAAAGCATCAATAGCAGTCATATTGTTCACTGCGTCGGTAAGTGGCGTTGGAACCGGATTGTCTTTAATAACAGCATCGGAGAATGCCTTTGCTTGCTGAGTATATTGATTTACAACCGAAAAGGTGATCTCTTTCTTTTCATTATCTTTAAACAGCCAAATTCTGGTTGTTTGATCCGGTGGAGCATTAAAGGGAATCTCAATAATAATTCTACCCTCCGTACCTATAACAGTTACTTGTTGATGGGGCACTGTTTGCGTAGCACAAGTAAAGGTAGCAGTTCCAGAGTTAAATTCGATTACTCCGGATGCCAAATAATCAGTTTTAAACTTCGGATCTATTTTCCAGTATCCTGAAATGTCGTTCGGTTCTTCATCAAAAAGAAATCGTGACAATGAAATGCAATAACATCCGATATCCATGAGTCCGCCACCACCCATATCAGGTTTATTACGGATATTGTCGGGATCATCGTTATAATAGGAGAAGAATGAGTCCACCGTCTTAAGAGCACCAATCTCTCCATCAGAAACCAGCGACTTGGTTTTTTTCCACTGGGGATGAAAGCGATACATAAATGCTTCCATCACTTTTAGATTTGGATAGGTGTTTACCTTTTGTATCAATTCTTGGGCCTCTTGTCTATTCAAGGCAATCGGTTTTTCACACAGTACATGTTTTCCGGCTTCCAATGCCTCCACAGTTTTTGGAACATGCAGGTGGTTGGGCAGGGGATTATAAATAGCATCGATGGACTGGTCTGCTAATAGTTCACCGTATGAACCATACGCATTTGATATTTCGAGCTTTTTCGCCGCAGTATTGGCTTTTTCTTTCGATCGGGAAGCAATCCCTTTTACGGTAGAATTTTCAGCCTGCTGTATGGCGGGGATAACTTTTTCAACGCCTATCTTTGCCGTGCTTAGGATTCCCCAGTTTACGATATCCATTTATAACTTCGTGTGTTAAAAATTGACCTTAGTATCCCAAATTATTAGCTGGCCAACAAATATAAGACAGCAAAACGTGCATTTTCTTTAATATTGCAGCCGGGGTCGGGCGCAAAAAAGTTAACCGTTATTAGATTCCCATTATGTTGATTGGGCATCATTGATGTATTGGCAACAATACCCGCTTCACGAGCATGTGGATGCAGATTAATGAATGCCATTGTGTCTTCTACTTCTTTAATACTTTCATTCATAGTTGCCTGGTAATGCCCTTGCGGGAGGTTCCACCATCCATAGTCTTCCCCTTGGTTCTTTTGTGGATTGATCATTTTCTTATCTGCTGCTTCAAACTCACTGCCACCAAAATCCAGCGAGCCGGCCTTTGTAAATTTGTGAATCGAATCTACGGTTAAATCAAAATGAGTTTTGTGTTGCTGGGTATCCTTGTGAATAATGGATTGAACATGGTCTTGAAGCTCATCTGATTTTAGGAAAAACATAGTGAAATACTTTTTTAGGATTAACACATAGTTTAAACATTAATAGAATAATGTATGATTCCTTAATGGTTTTAGCTATCAAGACTACAGGTGTTGTAAATCTTCTTTAGATTGTGGCGGTAAGTACATCCGTTCAAAGCTCCGCTTCCACCAGTTTCCGGTATCTTTATATTCGTCATGGTTTGTAAATTTGTATTTAAATAGACGTGCCCGTATATAATTGGGAGAATTATTTTTAAAAGGATTATCTGATAAAAGTTTTAAGGTATTTTGGTCGCCTTTTAACAATTTATGAATAAATTTAAGGAGCCAGGTGTTGGACCGAATGGGAGTCATGGCTGCAAACCACATTTGCCAATCAAGACGAAGATGGTAGGGAGCCCACTGCATTGGGACCCGTTTTGGGTTACCGGGCTTACCCTTAAATTCGTATGCTTTCCAGATTGTTTCCGAGTTAATTTGATCGTCGGTCGTTCCTTCAATTACGATCTCATAACGTGTTCTGGTTACTGATCCAAATGCACCGTATGTATTAACCAGATGCAACGGATTAAAGCTTGCATTCATCCGTTGTTGAGGAGAAATCATATTTTTAATGGGCCCCATACTTAAATAGGCTACAATGATCCCAACAATAATGGTAAGGATTCCCAGCAATGAACTGGCGAAGAGTTCTGTCGGTGGAGAAATCGGGATAAGGTAAGACAGATATTCATTACTAATGCCACTGAACGCTAATATGAGCGTAAGCCAATTCAACCAGGCATAATTTCCGCTTATGATTAGGTAAAGCTGAGATAATATAATCAATAATGCTCCGATAGTTGCAAATGGTTGCGGTAAAAACAACAGCCATACGGCTCCCAATTGAACAATATGATTAAATAGTGTTTCCAGCTTATGAAGCTTTTGTGGCAATAGATGAAAGAACCTACTTAAGGGGTTGGGCATCGGTTGGGTTTCGTGGTGGTAGTTGAGGCAGGTTAAATTACGCCAGCACTTGTCGCCACGCATCTTAATGAGACCGGCTCCGAACTCGACCCTAAATACAAGCCAGCGCAGGATAAATATCATTATTAGGGAGCTTTCGTATTTTATAGGACCCAGGAAGATCGCGTAAAAGCCGGCTTCCAGAAGCAGAGATTCCCATCCAAAACCATAAAAGAGCTGACCTACATTTACAATTGAGAGGTATAGTATCCAAAGTAAAATCCAAACCAGCATTGAAAGCCATAAAGGGCCTGCATCTGAAATACCGAGTGCAGCAAGTAAAGCGAGTGCAAATCCTGCCCATGCAATAATTGCGAAAAAGTGATCAGAATAATGCCAGTGAAAAATGCTGGGTGATTTCTTAAACGGGATGCGGTTTAAAAAACGGGGGACAGGCATGAGGCCATTTTCTCCCAGTAGTGGCCTGAATTGATTTATAGCAACCAGAAACGCTATTACATAGATGAAACCCAGTCCACGTTGTATTATGAAAGTGCTGAGCCAATATTCTGATTGATATAATCCTTCAATCATAATAAAAGCTGTTGTGCCATTAGAGCCTTAATACATAGCGATAAAAGAATATATCATCAAATATTGAAGTCACTTCTTTTTATGTCAAGTGGATAACTGTTTTTGCACTACGAAGTTCGATTCAATCTCACCATTTAATAGAACTCTTTGCTTTTGAACTGTAGAAAAGCCCATTTTGAAATAAAATGGTCGGTCCAGGGCGTTGGTTTCGGTATGGATGGTTGAGATGTCTTTGGCAGTAGCATACTCTTCCAATGCAGTATATAGTTGTTTGCCGATGCCTTGACCTCGATAATCGGGATGACAATAAAAACAGTTGATATGGCCACCATAATTGATCTGCCCAATTCCAACAATACTATTATTAATTTCAGCAACAACAGTGAAATTGGTCAAACAGGTTTCTTCCCAATCTGTGTATTGAATATTATTCAGAGCAAAAGAGGATTTTTCTGTTTCTGGATATCCTTCAGCATTTAAAATGCTTACCGAGTCGCCAAGCAAATGGGCAACTTGCTCAATATCACCTTTTTTGTAGAGTCGTATTTCCATAGATAGGATATTTAGGGAGATTATAACTGATAATGGATAATTTATCAGGAGTTTAGCAAATGGGTATCTTTTTCTTCGTACAAATTAGCTTTAAGTATATAGAAAATAACTACTTAAATACTAAATAAATTCCGAATAAATTAGCTGGTTTTTGCTGTCTTCGTAAATGCTTTATGCAGAGTAACTTAACAAATAAAAAAGCTGCTCCCCGGAAATGAAGAGCAGCTTTGTAGTAGCAAAAAAGTGATTAATAGGAGTTACTTCGTGTGTAACTTGTACAGTTACCGTTTTCTTTTCCGTCTTTTTTACATTCTTCTTTATCTTCAAATCCGCCATCGGAGTAGGCTTCGATATCACCGTTTTTGGAGGTTTGTCTCCATCTCCATTTCCCTTTGGCATCTTGGTAAATTTCACATCTTGGCATAGAGCTATGGTACCTTTATTTAGTTAAAATTTATTCCTTGTAATACACAATAATGATTCTATTCACTATTTACAAAGTTGAACGTCTGCAAATGTGATTTATTTGGGAGTTTAGTAAGAAACTCTGCTTAAGAATTTAGCTGCTATTCAACTTTAAGTGATAATCGTACTCCGAGGAAAAAATTACTTCAAAACCATTTACGTGGCTTACTAAAGCAAGCATTAGAAATAATAGGCCCGAAATAATGAGCACTATATTTATTCCTTGCAACAAGTAAAAAATTAATCGTGAATATTGATCACGAATAATCTTTTTTTGGAATTTATCTCGGTTGTTAATATAAGCTCGAAAACTCAAAAAGATGACTACAAGGGCACCAGAACCGATCCAGAACATAAAACTTTTTTAGCTTTATATGTTCAAATGGATCAGGGTGTTCCGAATAAAACCCGGTATTAGGGGAGGAGTTTAAAATCGTAATCCGCATTGTCTTTAATTTCCATATTTGGAAGATCTATAGGTACATCATGTTCGTCTGCTTCTTTTTTCAATTTTGTATAGAAAGTTCTCGACAAAAGTAGCCGCTGGTATTCTACGCCATTTTCGTTAATGTAATCTGTAATAGCATCGCGAAGCCTGTCCATTTTTTCCATAGCAAACAATAATTTAATAAGGGATTTCAATTCAGCTCAAAACATAACATAAATTTATCAAATCAATAAGAGGATATTCCGTTTTACTCAAAAAAGATAGGGTAGTGCAATTTTTATTCCGCATTACCTATAGACATTTATCTTTGTAAAAAAATTATGGGTCTATTATGTCTAAGAAAATATAAATGGAGTTCACTCGCTTCTTCGATACAACTGCTTTTCTTTTATCTAATTACCGTCTTTGGTTGGCCTGCCAAATTTGGGCGTTACCCAGTTATATTTATTTATACAGTAATAAAGGATTTAAAAGACCTTGAAAGATCTATTAATCAGCTATTTTTGATCTATTTCTTGTTGCGTCAAATAAGAAATGAGCCAAATTATTCCCCAACCAGCGCCGGCATACCACCATTGAAAATATAGTAGCACACCTGTATTAGTGGCATATAGAAGGTGGGTGAACCAATCGGGTGCTGAGGTTTTGGCTTTGTTCATCATATTCATAAAGCCATCTCCAAAATAGACTAGCAATTTAACAAAAAGCAGCAGTCCGGTGTATCCCCAGACAAGTCCCTTTAAGAAGATGTTAGAAGATAATACTGCAGCGATAATGGCAACTGTTGCCAGGATGTCAACAATAACATCTTTAAGCCACGACATAGAAAATATAATTCTTAATTGGATGTGATTTTTATAGCATCCAATTAAAGAATAGTAAGGCTTTTTATCCAAACTAATTCGCTGGAATTATTTCCGATATCATCTCTTTTTAAAGAGCTTTTTAATGTCCATCCTTCTTTTGGTGAGGTGGCATTTACCAAGTATCCTTCGATACGAATAATATGCCCTTCTCTGAGCGATCTTATTTTATTGCGTATTTGCTCTGTAGATCCAACAAGATGCATATTTGAGGCATGCTCCCACATGGCATTTTTCTCGATAGGGGGCTTCGCCATTTCAAAATAAAATGAACGATCGGACTGACGAACCATTAATGAGTTTAAATTACGCTCATCAGACATGGGGCCCCAACCAACAACAATGTCGGTAGGCACAAGCTCTGAATACTTGTCGAAATAGTAATTTTTAATTGAAAGTACCCTCGCTTCAAGATCAATATTGGCCTTAGGTGTTATTTTAAAACCTTTGTGAGTGAATTTATCAGCGTTATAGGTAACTTCCTGAACAGGGGTTTCAGGGGCTACTACACCGGGTCCATGCTCTACCGGACTTGTTGTCCAGTAGTAGTAGACACCGCCAATTAATAAAACGATAAAAAGAAAGTGTTTAATCATAATAGGCTCCTTTTTATATCATGTCTGTATTAACAAGATAGCATAAACGCTATTTGTTACAAGTTAGAAAGGATTTATTTAGATTAGTCCTTTTTAAAAATTTACCGAAACACCTGCCTGCCAGCTTCTGCCGGGGGCTGGTTCAAAATAGCGCCCCCCAAAAGCATTTACAGTAACAGAGCCATTATAACGGGAGTCAAACAGATTATTAACATTTATAAATGGCTGTAACTCAACACCTTGGGAGCTAAAAAGCTTTCTAAAACTAAATGAAGCATCAAAAATATTATAAGCGTCGTTTTTAGCCGTGTTTAAATTATCAGCCATATAGCTGCTTACATGTTTGTAGGTGAGCGAAAGTAAAAAGTTCCCGGGCGACCAGCTGACTTTTCCATTCAGCCGAAAGGGAGCAATACCCGGAACTTTGTTACCTCTTAATGAAAGGCTGTCAACAGTTTGTGCCTGTTTGAATTCTGCTTTCGTAACGGTTGTATTAGCGGATATTTTCAAGTCCTGTTTGATCTGCCATCCAATTTGTGCTTCTACACCGGTGTGGCGAGTTTCTCCCTGATTTCGATAGAAGGTAGGTCCATCTGTTTCAAGTTGATAGGGGAATAACAAGTCTTCAATCCAGAGTCGATAGAAGGTTAAGTCGTAAGTGAGTGTATTTGATGCAATGTCACCTCTTATCCCGGTTTCTAAGCCGACTGTTTGTTCAGGTTTTAGATTTGGATTAAATCCGTTACCACCACCGGGTCTATTAACCAATTCGGTTGTCGTAGGAGCCTCAAATGACGTACTTACATTCGCAAATATATTTTGATTCCCAGGTCGGTAGTTAATTCCCAGACTTGGACTCACAGACTTAAAAGTGCGGTCTCCCGACTGTGAAGCCGTATTTGCATCGGTACTAAAATTTATTCGATCAAATCGAAGGCTACTAAGAATGTTAAATTTGCCGAAAGAATAGGTCGCCGTAGAAAAAATAGCTTGGTTCCAGACCTGTTCAACCTGATCAACGGTAATGGACCCGCGTGTGGCATCTCCAATATTTTCAAACTCTTCCCGGTCATCATTTTGGAATTTTGATTCTACCCCGAATTTTAGTTTTAGCGAGTCCCATTCTTTATCAAAAGTAGCACGCAGGCCACCAGCCAATCTATTCACAGTGATAATCCCAAATGGTAATGGATTTGTGAGATCTCTGTAAATAGTATATCCCGTTATATTGAGTATTCCGGCATCAGTTTGCAGCATATAGGAGAGTCCGGCCTGTCCCTGCATAATTTGTTTCCCGGCCTCGGCATCTACAAAAGAAGGGACCGCTTTGGTGGGATTATTTTGTGCATCTGAGGCTGTTAAAGCACTGGGATGTTGAGCTTTTGGCATATAGATGGCCGCTCCCTGATATTGCAAATGACTGTTTGAGGTAAGATTTATAGATCCTGTTACCCCTGATCGCAGCACTTGTGCGGCACTGTAGTCTCTGTAGCCATCAGTATTCAAGTAGCTGGTATATCCCGTCATTTTATGATCTGGATTACGGATAGAAAATTCGCCTTCAACTTTTTGTGTTCCAAAAGATCCAGCCATTGTTTTCAGTCGAAAATTATTCTCCTGCTCATACCGTGGTTTTGTAGATAGATATAAAACTCCTCCGCTGCTGTTTCCCCAATAGGCCGCGGCGGGACCACGCAGAAGCTCAGCTCTACGGATAAAAGAGGGCTCCACAATATTGAGCATGGTTTGTCCGTCTGCTACAGTCAAAGGAATATCATTTAGTACAACCTGTACTCCGCGAACGCCAAAGGCAGCACGCCAGCCCACTCCCCGAATAGTTATGCGTTCTCCCAGTGCGTAGTTTTGCCGGTCATTGACCCAGATCCCAGGCATTTGCTGGCTAATATCTTCAAGGGAAAGTGTAGCACTGCTGTTAATATCTATTAAATCTCTTGTAACTATACTGAGCGCTGCAGGGGCATCCGATGAACTGATAACAGAATGCATTGCTGTAACTTCTATAGGCTCAAGATCAACCTTTAAGCTGTCTTCAATCTCCTGGCCTTTAGTAGCAAGAGAGAAGAATCCGAATAAAACCGTAAATAAAACTATATAACGGATAGAGTAATTTATAAGATGAAGAAATTTACGTGCTAATCGAATTTGATTAATCATGTTTTTTATTGATGATTTAGGTCACAAGAGAAATTAGTGTTGATAACAGACAGAGATAGATAGTAATTCCTTATTTATGGGTTCAAATCAAATAAAAATTTCTTACATTTTTAACTTTTTATTTACTTGTTTTTGTAACATCAGTTTTTGAATTGTCGTACTTCTTATTGCAATGAAAGAAATCATCACATATTTATATCGGAATTACTTTGAAATTGCTGCCTTTAGTGTAGGACTATTGTTATTGGCTTTGATGGATCCGAAAACAGCCAGCGGTCCGGGATTATGCTTGTTGGAAAACTTGGGTTTCCAATATTGTCCCGGAGATGGATTGGGACATTCAATATCTTTTATTATTCGAGGTGAGTTTGATAATGCATTGGAAGCGAATATATTAGGACCATTTGCCCTTATTGTTTTGTCGGGTAGAGTTTTTTACCTGTTTTCTAAAAACTATTTAAATCACAATAATAAAATAGAATAATATCATGGCTAATGTAATAGATTATTTACCTGAACTTGAGGGAGACGAGGCGGCTTATATTTCAAAAGTGATGGAGTCTATGGACGATAAATCAGCAGATCGATTTACTAAAGTATACAGAGCACGAAGACAAGATCCTCAAACGGTCTTATTAACTGCGCTTATTGGTTTTTTCGGGGTAGCGGGGGTGCATCGTTTTCTCGTTGGCCAGTTGGGAATGGGACTTTTATATCTGTTTACTGCGGGACTCTGTTTTATTGGGACAATAGTAGACGTTATCAACTACAAAAACCTGGCTTTTGAATATAATAGAGAGGTTGCCCGGGAAGCTGTTTCGCTGATAGAATAATGCTTACAATCCAAATATTCGGTTCACATTAAATCCAAAGCGGAAATCGCCGGCCCAAAATTGTTCGCGATTCTGAGCCATTGCATATTGTTCCAGATGCCACCGAGTAGAGGCAAAAAACAGCTGAAAAACGTGTCCACCGGTTTGGATATTCAACCCTAATGAAAAGGCATTATTAGTATTTGGGTTACTTTCTCCAATTATCGGATAGTATTCTGCCATTAATGCGAAGCGTTCGGAAAAATTAATTTGAGATCCCATTCCAATAGAAAACAGTTCATTTCGATTCTCCACACTTACTGAACTGAAGTATGCATACATCGGAGATAGCTGCAGTCTAATTTGCTCATTAATTTTTTTGGATATAATAGCAGATGTTAACGTACTTAAATCATCCTTAATTGGTTGCCTGTTTTGCTGTGTAACGATGCCCAAATCAGCTTTGAGGGATAAACTAATTGGTTTTGAACCACTGGTATTTTCTTGCATTAAGGCGTATTTGGTACGAAAATCAACTACATTGAAATAGTGATGAACGCCCAATTCCTGCCGTCCATTTATCGGTAATCCCATAATCAAGCCCCAACCGCACGTTTTGGATATTGTCTAACCCAAAGAAATTCTGGATAGGATTCGTAGTTGCGATTCCAAAACTATGCATAATAGTAACATTTAGATTTCCAGCCGGTAAATGTTCTGTTGTAGCTTGAGAAATCAGAGTAGGCGTCCAGAATGTTTCTACCGGTTCCACAACATTTGCTCTTTCTCTTTCCATTTGAGCTGTACTCTGCATCGAGAACAGGAGTAAAATAACAGGTACCAAATAAAATTTTAGTTGAGCTCTCATAGATTTTGAAAAATTATTTTGGGGTTAATGTGGCAGAAATGGACACGTCAATTTTTTCACTCACGCGATAAAATAAAATGCCGGGAGGTTCAATATTGTAATCTTTCATGTTGAGCGTCCATGAGGCCTCAACATGTATTCCTTCTTGTACTTTTTTAAGTGTGCCGGTAATTGTTGTCTGCTTTGAAACTCCGTGAACGGTAAATTCACCTTCTACGGTGACTTCTTGCGGTTGATTGTCAATGGGTTTAAAATTCGAAACTATCTTGCCATAAAATTCTGCAAAGGGATATTTTTTTGCTTCAAGCGTTCTAAGCATATCGTTATCTCTTTTGCCGATTCCCGTTTTTAAGGTATTTACATCTACATAGAAATCAGCGATGGAGTCTGTTAGCGATATTTTGCCTACCAGGTGATCCGATACGCCTGTAAATGAATGCAAGGGCACCGATGAATCAAATTCTACATGCCCCGATTTAGTCATGTAACTCTGCGCTGAACCCGATATAGGCAATGCAAAAAATAATAGCGCAACAAGGAATAAAGATGGTATGTAAGCAGTTTGATTCAACAATTGCTTAATATTCATAGCAATATACGATTAATTATCTGGGGCACCGTCTTCTATCCAGGCCCTGATGGAGTCAATATCTGCCTGAGATAATGGATCGCGCTGATAGGGCATACGCTGGCCTTCCTGGGGATCGGGCTCAATTTTATCCACAAGGGGACTTTCATCCGGATTGCCCGCATTAATAATGTTCTCTTCATATTGATTGCCTACGCTATTTATGGCATCATCATAGGAACTCAAGTTGACGCCACTTTCTTGAGTGCCGGAATCATGACAACCACTAGTTGCACAAGAGGATTGAAAAATGGGTGATATATCCTGAGAGAAGCTTACGTTCCGATTTAGGTCGGGATCAGGATCCGGATCGGGGTCAGGGCCGGTGCTGTTGCCATCCCCACCGCAGGAAACGAGTACCAGAGTCAGGAAACAAATAGCTATTACATCAAGAAAGCGTAAGATAATTGAAATACGGTTTTTAGTCTGGGCACCACCGATATAAAAAGAGGTTGGATATTTCATTGGTATACTCCGTTATGACATTTTTGGATTTAGATGTTTGGAACATTAAAAAATGTTGTAGTTGACCGAGATAAATGATCCCATGGAATAGAGTTTGACATTACCCCAGCCGACTTCCTGCATGGGAACTTTGATGAATGGTTCAATACGTAAACTAATATCTTTTCTTAGATCCACTTCATATCCCAAGGAGAAAACAGCATTGCTCATCCAGTGACGGGTTCCCGTTCGTTCTTGCCAACGCTGTGGTTGTCCGGATGAATATCCGTCATAGGTAAATCTATAATCTTCATTAAGCATGATATATGAAGAAAACCCACCGGTGGCAAAAAGTCTTGAATGATCGAAGTGCAAAACGTTGTATTTTAAGCTTATTGGAATATCGATAAGAAGACATTTTCCGATGGTTTCTTCCGGTGCACCTCCATAGGACCAATATCCTTCAGGCGGACTATAATCATTGCCACTGGCCGTATACTGCACCTTAGAATGTATAGCACCAACAGAGAGGGCAAGGTTTTTGGTAAGATTATATTCAACAGATAATCCAATTTTATACCCAGGATCATAGAAATCAGAAATTCCACCAGCGGTGCTTATATCCGGTCCTCCCATTAAACCTACTGTAAGTCGTGGGGTTTGCCGGCCTGGAAGCTGATTCTGTGTGTTAAATTTATTAGAACTTTCCGGAATATAACTGGTATTCGTTGATCGGTCTATGGTATTTGGCGGATTTAAATTATTGCTGGTAAAATCCGAGGTTTCAAAATCCGTGTACATATCTCGAGCAGAAAGTTGGGCGGATTCCGATAGTTTGGCCAGAGCTATAGATTGTTGATACGAATCCGATGTAGAGAATTGCTGCTGTGATTCTTCATTTGAGTTTCTCTCATTTTGAGAATTACCTGGGTTGTTTTCAGTAGTCTCAGCAATATTTCCCGAACTTTGCTTAGTGTTTAACGTCTGCTCGGATCTAGTATCTGATGGATTATTAGGGAAAGAAAAGTCGAAAAGCCCATCAGGTAATATCTCTAAAGGTCCATTTTGAGGATTTTTAACCTGTTCACTTCTTGTTAATCGTTCATTGAGCTGATCAATTCTTTGCTGTTGTTGGTAGGTGTAGTATGCTAAGATAGAAAACAGTAAAATGATTGCAGCAGCAGCTGAATAGCGTTTCCAGTAATTATGCTGCTTATTATCTGCTTCGGCAGCGTCAAGCCTGCTTTCCAGTTTAAGCCAATCCTCTTCCTTATATTCTATATCGTATTCCCGAACCTTCTTTCTGAAGAATTCTTCAAGGGGATCGTTATGTTGTTCGTTAGCCATATTCTTAGATAAAATTTTTCTCTACAATCGATTGCAGATTTTTCTTCGCTTTAGCCAAATTCGATTTAGAGGTACCAACTGCAATATCAAGCATCTCTGCAATTTCCTTGTGCTTAAATCCTTCAATCACATAGAGGTTAAATACCGTTCTATAAGCGGGCGTAAGCTGTTGAACCATCTCAATAATTTCATCATAAGACATCCCACTTAAGACTTCCTGTTTTCGGGCTGGTTTATGATTAATCGATTCCAAATCTGTCTTCTGGAGCTTATTTTGATTCTTGTGATATTGGTTGATCGCTGTGTTCACAATTATTTGTCGTAGCCAAGGCTTAAAGGGACGGTCAGGATCATACTTTTCGATATTTGTAAAAACCTTCATGAAAGCGTCATTTAATACTTCTGCAGCTTGTTCTCTGGAATCGGCATACCTCAGGGTTATACTCATGCCATAGGCATAATACATTTTGTAAAGCTCCTTTTGGCTTTCCCGCTGCCTCTTTCGACAGCCTTCTATGATCTTTTTGATCAAAACAGAACCTATCCCGTTAATAGACTATTGGTTTCTTCTATTTAATAATACAAGACTTTTATGGAAAGGGTTGCCTCGAAGGACGAAAAAATTGAAAAAGAATAGGAGGAAAGGAATAAAATAGAAGCTCCCGGCCGATCAAAGCCGGGAGCTCTTTCTTTAGGGCATTTGGAGTTAAGTAACTCCAAACTGTTGCTCTTCCACTATTCATTACGAATTAAAAATTACATTGTTGCATTATAAGTGAATACAAAATTTTTGTCTTCAAATATTGTTATTCATAATAGCGAGATTGTATATTAGGCACTCAAAAAAATTAACCATAATTATTTATATGAGAACCGGAAATCCTACGCTAAGTGAAAAGACATTCCAGAATTTAGATAGATCTACCGTATCATCAGAAGGTAGTATGACGGTAAGTGGTACCATTAACAAAACCGGAATGCTCTTTTTAATTCTTTTGATGGGCGCATCTTTGAGCTGGTATCAACCATCACAGGTGCTTATTTGGGGTGGAGCCATCGGTGGATTTATTGTCGCCTTAGCTACTGTTTTTAAAAAAGAATGGTCCCCATACACAGCTCCTCTTTACGCCGGATTAGAGGGATTATTTCTGGGCGGTATTTCAGTTATGTACGAAGCTGCCTATTCCGGAATAGTCTATAACGCCATTTTATTAACGCTTGGTGTATTTGCGGCCATGCTTTTTGCTTATCGTTCTGGAATGATACAAGTAACTCAAAAGTTTAGGACGGGGGTTATTGCCGCTACAGGTGGAATTTTTCTGGTTTACATGGCTAGCTTTGTATTAAGTTTCTTCGGAATAAATATAAGTCTAATCCACGGTTCAGGATTTATGGGTATTGGGTTTAGTCTTATTATTGTAGGCGTAGCTGCTCTTAATTTGGCACTCGATTTCGATATGATTGAAAAAGGAGCTCAGGCAAACGCCCCCAAATATTTTGAATGGTACACCTCTTTTGGCTTGATGATTACGCTCATCTGGCTCTATATCGAAATATTACGACTGCTTGCCAAGTTGCAACGAAGATAATTGGATAATTACTCATCTGTTTTGAATAAAAAGCGCTATATACTTTTTTCTGGCGACGAATTTATTTTTGGGATGCTGGTGCTGTTTGCAACAGTATTTTTAATAGCAGAATCGCGCTGGTCCCGCCTTTACAATTCCCAGGCTATTTCGTCGGATAAACCGGTACAAATTTATCTTAAAGAATCAACGCAGCTGGATGATTTAACTCAAATATTGATGGATTCATCCCTGATTAAAAACGAAGAGGAAATAAAATGGGCTGCTAATATTTTCGGATGGAAAAGGTTTCAACAGGGGCACTATTTAGTTGATGAACCGATGGATTATGATGCTTTTCTGTCAAAATTGGGCCGGGGAATACAAGATCCTGTTTCAGTAACTATTTTACCGGGTAGAACCAAAGCGGATATTGTTGATAAGGTTGCCAATCAGCTAAAATTTGATTCGCTCGCTTTTCAGCAAGCCATTCAAGACTCGGTTTTTCTTGCGCAGCATAATCTGGATCAAAAAGATGTTATTGGGCGGCTATTTCCCAATACATATTCTGTATACTGGACTACCTCTCCAACGTCATTTTTTGAGCGGATTTTGAGTGAATTCAATAAATCCGTCGTTGAATCCTACCAAGAACAAATTCAGGACCTGGATCGATCGGTAGATGAAATTGTTACCCTGGCCTCAATCATTGAATGGGAGGCCCGAAACAATGAGGAGAAAAGAGCAATTAGCGGACTTTATTGGAATCGGTTAAACAGGGGAATGCGCCTGCAGGCAGATCCTACCGTAAATTTTGCCATAGGAGAACGGAGACGTCTTTTGTATGAGGATTATCAGGTTGATCATCCCTATAATACCTATCAATATCGGGGATTACCGCCTGGACCAATTACCAATCCTGATTTAGCATCTATCAGAGCCGCAATTTATCCCGAAGATCATGATTTTTTATATATGGTAGCAACTCCGAATGGTGAGCATGCTTTCTCAAAAACTTTCGAAGAGCACAAGCGAAAAAGTGCCAAATGGCGAAAATGGCTGCGAGAGCAATACCGGATCAAGAGAATGAATGAACGAAAACAAAATGGGAATTAATCCTGCTTTATCACCGGGCGAATTCCATTTTCAGTTATCTCAAATATTTTTACTTCTTGATTGATGTGACTGCCTTTAAAATTGATATTGCTAATAATTCCCTCATACATAGGTTGTGATTTTAAAGCATTCTTCAGATAAGAAGGATTTTCAACGCGATTAAGGGTCTCTAATACGTATGAAGCAACATCATAGCCAATCATGGCAAAGCGGTTGGGTTCGCTATCAAAACGTTGTTTAAACATTTCTTTGAACTGCTGCACTCGCTCACTTTTTTGATTGATATAATAACTTTCGGAGAAATAGATAGGCTGATTTTTTATCTGAATCTCAGGTATCTCAAAATTACCCCATTCCTGTGATCCCATGACAGGAATATTGCTTCCCTTAGCTTCCATATCTACCAATAGCAATTCGGCAAGGGTAGAAGCAGCCTGACCTGTAAACGGAGCATAAATTCCATCCAGATAGTGATAATTACCTAAACTGTCAATTTTAGCACTATCTGTTGTAAAAAACTTGGTGTAGTCGGTAAGGTCGAACCCCTTTGATTTTAAGTCTTCGACAAAGAAATACGCAACTTTAGCACCCAGCTTTTCAGCTCTGTCCCTGAATGCAAAGGCCGAGGCCTCTCCCAAAGAGTTTTTTTCAGCTAAAACAGCCAGAGTATCCATCTGTAAATTTTGGACTGCGTACTCTGCCATTTTACGGCCGTGAGAGGTAAACGTTGGATTCGCTTGGTACACGTATGGATTATCCAAATTTAGTGAGTCTGAATTAGCCAGAGGGGCTACTAACGGAATATGATACTGCTCAGCCAGGTCAGCCATTTTGCGAGCCGGGTCTGAAAATAGGGGACCGAGCACAACATCCGCATGATAATTCCAAGCCAGATTCGTCATGGCGTGTCCGGCAGAATCCATATTGGCCGCGGTATTTTCATGCCTGACAAACGCCTTTTTATCAGTGTGCTGCCGGTTAAATTCTTCTGCCGCCATTACATATCCAAAGTGTAGCCCACGAGAAACCTGGAATTCAGAACCAGAATTGGAATGAGAGGGAAGAGCTGCTCCAAGATCATATATAATACCTTTGGGAGCACGAATCTGGTTGCCATATCTGCGCTCTGTTGCATAACTCACAGAGTCATCAATAGTTTCAGATAGCTCACGCATGGCTGAACTGGTGGTATCAATTTTAGATTGAACAAGTTGTGAATAGAGTGTGCGGGCATCCTCAAGAGGTACTGTTCCTATGGCCGCTTTAATAAGATCATATTTAATTTCTGGTAATTTTGCCTGCTGAAAAGCTCTCTTTCGTTGGTCGAGCGTTAAGAAGCCTAAGATTTCATTGTAAAGCTGACGTCCGTTGGTTACCAGCTGTGTTTTTACTGATTGATTTTTGAGATCGTAAAGTCTATTCAGCGCATCTCCATACAAGCCAAGCTGAAAATCAACAAGGGCCGTGGTGTATTCTGCTTCAAGATAGATTTCTTTCTGAGCTTCTTGACTAACCTGATTTAAATATGTCTTTGCCGTTAGGTACTGACCAAGGCTGTAATAAGATTTTCCTGCAAATAACCTTCCTCGGGGAGTATCGATATCATTAAATATTTGGATAGCCTGTTCAAAATCTCCCTGCTGGTAATATTCGATACCCTCATTCATAGATTGAGCATGAGACAGATTGGAATTTAGAATCAGGGAAAAAGCAATAAACAGAAAAAGTGCCGTAAAATATTTTTGGATCGAGAAAATCATAGTTGAGTAATAATTAAAAGCAGTAAGAGTGTTGCTTATACTAACTAAATTGCAGTGGTTTTGTTCTCTGGTCTATTCCCACTCAATAGTTGAAGGGGGTTTTGAGCTAACATCATACACTACGCGGTTAATGCCACGAACCTCATTGATAATTCTGTTTGATACATGAGCCAAAAATGGATGGGGCAGGTGTGCCCAGTCGGCCGTCATACCATCAACGCTGGTAACCGCCCGTAATCCTATAGTAAACTCATAGGTACGTTCATCCCCCATTACGCCCACACTTTGTACCGGTAGCAGTACAGCAAGTGCTTGCCAGACTTCATCATACAGATCTTGTTTGCGCAATTCGCTAATAAAAATGTCGTCAGCCTCCCGTAATATTTTAAGCTTTTGACGATCGACGTCAGAAATAACACGGATAGCCAAACCCGGACCCGGGAAGGGATGACGCTTGATAAAATGCTCGGGAATTCCAAGTTCACGGCCCACATTGCGAACTTCGTCTTTAAAAAGCTCTCGAACCGGTTCAATAAGGTCTAGATTCATCTCATCGGGCAACCCGCCCACGTTGTGGTGTGATTTAATGGTCGCCGAAGGGCCCTTGAAAGAGATACTTTCAATTACATCGGGATATAACGTACCCTGAGCCAGATATTTATAAGAATCATCGTGAGCAATGGCATCATCAAATACCTCAATAAAAGTTTCCCCGATAATTTTTCGCTTCATTTCGGGGTCAATGACTCCTTTAAGTCGCTCAAGGAATTTATCACTGGCATCAATTCCTTTTACCGGCAGATGTAACTGCTCTTCATACACATCCAGCACATCTCGAAATTCATTCTTTCGTAGCACACCGTTGTCTACGAAAATACACTGCAGCTGATCTCCAATTGCCTCGTGTACCAAAGTAGCAACAACGGTTGAATCCACACCGCCACTCAAACCGCAGATAACTCGGTCATTTCCAACTTTTTCTCGTATCTCCTGCACGGTTGATTCAATAAAAGACTGGGCCGTCCAACTGCCTTTTAACTTGCAAATAGAGTACACAAAATTTTTAAAAATCTGCTTCCCGTGCACGGTATGAATGACTTCGGGATGAAATTGAACGCCGTATACAGGTTTTTCGGCGTTACGTACTGCTGCTACATGAGCATTGTCGGTATGAGCAATAACTTCATAATTCGAGGATAGCTTTTTGATATGATCCCCATGGCTCATCCATACGATCGACTCTTTGGGTATCTCTGCAAGCAGATCAGAATCATCATCTACTATAAGCTCTGAGCGGCCAAATTCGCGTCGATCTGCTTTTTCTACACTTCCCGGTATTTCGTTGTGAGCCAGAATTTGCAATCCGTAACAAATGCCTAACACGGGAACATCCCAATCAAAGAGGTTTTTATTTAAAGCAGGGGCATTTTCGTCATTAACGCTGCTTGGTCCCCCGGAAAGGATAACTCCTTTCGGTCGATTATCAGAAAAGGTAGCAAGGTTTTTGTTAAAAGGATGGATCTCACAATATACATTTAGCTCGCGTACACGACGAGCAATGAGCTGCGTATATTGAGAACCAAAATCAAGAATAAGTATCCAGTCTTGCGGGCGGTGTTGCATAGAAACAGAATAAAATAAAAAAGGCACCCGAGAGGGTGCCAGGGTGAATTAAGCTACGATTTCTTTGTATTCGTCAGGCGACATAAGGTCGTCGAGCTGAGACTCTTCTTTAACGGATATTTTGACCATCCAACCATCACCGTAGGGGTCATCATTAACGAGCTCCGGCTCCATTTCCAGCTGCTCATTGATATCAACAATTTCGCCAGATACGGGGGCAAAAAGCTCCGATACTGTTTTAACAGCCTCAACGGTTCCAAAAACCTCATCTTGCTCAAATTCAAAACCTTCCGGTTCTATTTCGACAAATACAATATCACCAAGTTCGCTTTGTGCAAAATCAGTAATACCTACGGTTGCCGTGCCGTCACCGTTATCTCGGATCCATTCGTGTTCTTTGGTGTATTTTAAATCGGTGGGATAGCTCATATTAGATTATCTAAATCAGTTGTCAGGATTAAATTTGAATTTTTCTAAATACTTGGTGGTAAATGTTCCCTTCTTAAAGTTTTCATCATCCATCAATTGTATATGATAGGGAATAGTTGTTTTAACACCTTCAATGATAAACTCTTCCAGCGATCTCTTCATGCGTTTTATAGCTTCCTCACGAGTAGGGGCACTAACGATCAGCTTACCAATCATGGAATCGTAATGAGGAGGAATCCGGTAGCCGGCATAGGCATGCGTATCAATACGAACGCTATGGCCGCCCGGTGTATGAAATACGTTAATTTTTCCTGCGGAAGGACGGAAGTTATGCTCCGGATCTTCAGCGTTAATACGACACTCGATAGCATGGCCCCGCATTTTAAGCTCTTTCTGCTCCATCTTTTTACCGGCGGCAGCTTTAATCTGCTCGGCTACAAGATCATAGTTGGTAATTTCTTCTGTAACCGGATGCTCAACCTGGATACGAGTATTCATTTCCATGAAATAGAAGTTATGGTCTTTATCGACCAAAAACTCTACTGTGCCGGCTCCTTCATAATCTACGGCTTTAGCTGCATCAACCGCAGCATCTCCCATTTTTTTGCGTAATTCAGGCGTCATAAGGGGAGAGGGAGCTTCCTCTAAGATTTTTTGATGACGACGCTGTAATGAACAATCTCGTTCTCCGAGATGTATCACATTCCCGTGCTGATCAGCTAGAACCTGTATTTCAACGTGATGAGGATCTTTAACAAACTTTTCGATATAAACATCCGGATCGTCAAAAGCTGTTTCAGCCTCATTTTTACACATGCTATACGCCTGTTTTAGGTTGCTTTCTTCCTCAACAACACGCATTCCACGTCCGCCGCCGCCGGATGAAGCTTTAATGATGACAGGATAGCCGATCTCTTTACAGATCTTTTTGGCATCATCGAAACTTTCAACCACGCCCTCGCTGCCGGGGACAGTAGGGACGCCGCTGTCTTCCATTGTTTCCTTGGCCATAGATTTGTTTCCCATGGCGGCAATACTTTCGGGCGCTGGGCCTATAAATTTGAGATCGTGCTCGGCACAAATACGGGAAAACTCGGCCTTTTCGGATAGAAAACCATAGCCGGGATGAATGGCATCTGCGTTAGTGATTTCTGCGGCCGCTAAGATATTCGGTATTTTAAGATAGCTATCCTTACTGGGAGCAGGCCCTATACAGACCGCCTCATCAGCAAATTTTACATGCAGACTATCCCGATCGGCGGTAGAAAATACAGCTACCGTAGGAATGTCCATTTCTTTGCATGTTCGAATTATTCGTAGTGCAATTTCGCCTCTGTTGGCGATAAGAATTTTGTTAAACATGTGTATAAATGCTTTTTACCCGATGATAAATAAGGGTTGATCGTATTCTACTGCTTCACCGTCTTCGACAAGAATCTTCTTAATCTCTCCGGAATAATCAGATTCTATTTCATTCATTATTTTCATCGCCTCCACAATGCACAAGGTTTCACCTTTTTCGACGGTATCGCCTACTTTAACAAAAGGATCATCGTCGGGGGAGGGGGATCGGTAAAAAGTTCCTACGATAGGAGATTTAACCACATCACCTGACGGCTGACTGTCGCCACCGGAATCTTCGGATGTTTCCCCACCCGATGGTTGTTGAGGCTGCTGTTGCGGAGCCTGCTGTGTCTGAGACCCTTGTTGCGGCTGAGCAGGGACCTGATATTGCATCGGCATTTGCTGCTGCGCCGATGATTCCTTGATATCAGGCTGTTTTTTAACCTTGATTTTGAAATCCCCTTCTTCTATAGACACTTCATTGACGTCACTTTTGGCAATGAGGTCCAGAAGATTTTCAATTTCTTTTAAATCCATGATATAAAATTAGTTTGATGTTACGCGTTCAATATATTCTGATGTTCGTGTATCGACTTTTATTTCTTCGCCTTCGTTAATAAAAAGCGGCACCTGTACCTTGGCGCCTGATTCCAATGTTGCCGGTTTACTTCCGCCCGTGGCCGTATCACCTTTAAGACCCGGACGAGTCTTGGCAATTTTCACCGTAATATGATCGGGCGGCTGTGCATACAATACTTCCTCGTTATCAACATCTATTACTAAGGTACACTCTTGTCCTTCGGCAATAAATTCAGACTTCTTTACATTTTCTTTTGATACAGGCAGTTGCCGATACGTTTCCTGGTGCATAAAATAGAATAGATTCCCATCCTTGTATAGAAATTGATAGGGCTGATGTTCCACCCTAATTTCTTCAACATCTTCACCGGAACGAAATTTCTTTTCAATATTCTTTTCGTTTACAACGCCTTTTAATTTTGTGCGCAGAAAGGCGCCGCCCTTACCGGGTTTTACGTGCTGATAGTCAACAACTTCATATAGCTCATTATTGAGCTCAATAACCATCCCGGTTCTAAAATCTGATGTAGTAACTTTTGCCATAAACCTTATTTAATGATCTTCAAATTCAGTGCCCAAAAATACCATGAGACGTGAAAGATAACAAGCTTAAAATAGTTCCTGAATATATGTTATCAATCCAATGGCTTCTAACAGATTATATAAAATTGCAAGTGGTGCAATATATTTTATAAAGATTGGCCAAATGGTTTTGAACAGGGAGGTGTGCAACCCGTGATAGCCTTGTTCTAACTCTTTAAAAGCATTTTCGACCTTCCAGACATATCCCAAGAAGTAACAAATTAAGAATCCACCAAGTGGTAGACCTACCGTACTAAATATAAAATCGATAGTATTGATGAGGGAGATATCAAATGAAATAATAAGCGATATTATTAAAATTCCCCCGCCGATCATGGTTGCTGCTTTTTTGCGTTGTACATTAAATTCGTCTATTACATAAGAAGTGGGAACTTCGAGCAGTGAAATGGTTGAGGTAAGAGCAGCCATCGACAAAAGCAGGAAGAAGCTGGTACCGAAAATAATACCTGCTGTAGTGCTTAAACTATGAAAAAGGGCAGGAAGAACCTGGAAGATAAGGTCGGTACTGGCCAATAATTCTCCGGAATCATTAAAAATATTTACTCCAAAGGATTCTGCCATATACATGGCCGGCATTATAAGCAGCCCGGCCAAAAAGGCAATTCCCACATCAGCAAGCGTAACATAGGCTGCAGCTTCGGGAATATTTTCTTTTTTACTCAGGTAGGATCCATAGGTAATTAAGGCCCCCATCCCCAACGAAAGCGAAAAGAAAGCCTGTCCCATAGCACTGAACACAAGAGGGGCCGAGATCATCGAAAAATCAGGCTTAAGATATTCAGTAAATCCTACAGCTGCTCCCGGTTGAAAGGCAACGTAACCGATCATTATTATCAAGATCCCGATCAAAACCGGCATCAAAAATTTAGTTGCCCGTTCAATACCATCACTTACGCCTCCCAGAATTATGGACACGGTAGCACCCATAAATAGCACTGAAAAAATTGCATTTTTAACTCCGTGCGAGACGTCGGCAAACAGGGCAGCCCATTCAGTAAATCCCGTAAAAAAGAGAATTTCTTCAAATACATAGCTAAAGGTCCAGCCTGCAACTACCGTATAAAAGGAGAGGATCATAACCCCACAAAGAACCCCCCAGAAACCAATAAGCGGATAAAATTTATTGGAGCTTAAAGCTTTGAATGCTCCTACGGGATTTCGATTTGTTTTTCGGCCAAGACTTAATTCTGCCACCATCACGGGAAAGCCTACAGCAAAACAGCACAATAGATAAATTAAGAGAAAGGCCCCGCCACCATTTGAGGCTACCTCAGTGGGAAACCGCCAGATGTTACCCAGGCCAACGGCCGATCCGGCTGCTGCCAGAATAAATCCCATTTTCGAATTCCAATTTCCCCGAGTTGTAGATGTTGTTTCAGCCAAAAGTCAGATCCCCGTTTCTTTATTTTTGGTTAATAAGCATCAAAATAAAATGTCGCCGTAAAATGTAATGCAAGAAACTTACTTACAAATCAAATTTTTCAAAAGATGTTAATAATAATCAACGAAAGTACTAAATATATTTCCATCCCTATAGATGACTGCCCGATAAAAAAAATAGCATTACTTTATGACACTTCCAGGCTCAGCATTTGTTTCTACAAATTTTAGCGTGCCATCTTCTTCCTCAGCCATCAAAATCATGCCATTACTTTCAACCCCCATAAGTTTCTTGGGAGCCAGATTTGCTACGACACAAACGTTTTGTCCTGTGATTTCATCGGGAGAAAAATCGTTGGAAATACCCGATACAATAATACGTTCCTCAAAACCCAGATCCACTTTTATCTTGAGCAACTTATCTGCTTTTTCGATGGCAGAAGCCTCAATGATTTTTCCGGCTCGCAGGTCCATTTTCATAAAATCGTCAAACTCCATATTCTCCTTAAGGGGCTTGTATTCCTTGGATTCTTCTTCGGTATCGGCCGCCCGTTCTTTTAATTTATTGAGTTGTTGTTCGATTTCTTCATCCTCAATTTTTTCGAATAGAATAGCTCCTTTTTTAATCTCCGAGCCGCTCGTTAAAATGGTATCAGAAACCTTATCCCAGCTAATATCATCCGCAATATTTAATTCATTGCGCAGATCTGCCATTTTATTGGGCAGGATGGGATCAAAAAGGATGCTGAGGGCAGCAGTGATCTGAAGACATACATGCAGCGTATTGCCACAGGTTTCTAGATCCTCTTTGCGTGTTTGCCATGGTTCCATATCGGTAAAGTACTTATTGCCGATACGTGCTAAATTCATGGTTTCTGCAATAGCTTCGCGCAGCTTAAACTGTTCATACGCTTCGCTTATTTTTTGCTTCTGCTCCCCAATTTTTGCTAACGTCTCTCGATCCTTAGCGGTTGGATCGGTTAATTTGGGAACATTGCCGTCAAAATAGTTTTCGGTAAAGGAAGTAGTCCGATACACAAAATTACCGAGCACGTCGGCCAGTTCACTGTTCACCTTGTTTTGGAAATCTTCCCAGGAAAAGTCGGAGTCTTTTGTTTCCGGAAGGGTAGTACCCAATACATAACGAAGCAGATCAGCGTCAAAATCTTTTAGGTATTCATCCAGCCAAACAGCCCATCCCCGAGAGGTTGACAACTTCTTTCCTTCTAAGTTGAGAAACTCATTAGCCGGCACATTTTTAGGTAATACATAATTGCCATGCGCCATTAGTGTGGCGGGAAACATGATGCAGTGAAAGACGATATTGTCTTTACCTATAAAATGGATGAGGTCGGTATCTTCGTCTTGCCAGTAACTTTTCCACTCGTCGGGATTACCTTGCTCGGCCGCCCATTCTTTGGTTGCTGAAATATATCCGATGGGCGCATCAAACCAGACGTAGAGTACTTTGCCTTTAGCTTCATCAAGGGGAACCGGCACGCCCCACGTTAAGTCACGTGTTACTGCCCGATCCGCAAGTCCGTCGTTAAGCCAACTTTTAACCTGACCCATTACATTGGGTTTCCAGTTTTCTCGAGTGTCGAGCCATTGTTCAAGTCGCTCTTGAAAATCACCCAGCGGCAGATACCAGTGCGTCGTTTTTTTGGTCTCCGGAATATCTCCTGTAATGGCACTTTTGGGATTTTTGAGCTCAGTGGGCGAAAGAGATTTTCCACAGCTCTCACACTGATCCCCGTAAGCTTCTTCATATCCGCAATTCGGGCAAGTGCCTTTTACATAGCGATCGGGAAGGAACATTTCGGCTTTGGGATCGTAGAGCTGCTCTTCGGTCTTTTGTACGAAAATATCGTCCTCGTAAAGCTTTGTAAAAAACTCCTGTGATGTTTGATGATGGACTTCCGAACTAGTCCGACCATAATAGTCAAAGTGAATGCCGAAATCTTTGAATATCTGTTTATTCCGTTCGTGAAATTTGTCTACAATATCCTGCGGACTAATACCTTCCTTTTCAGCTGCAATAGTGATGGGAACGCCATGCTCATCAGATCCGCAAATATGAATGATATCCTCATCTGTTAGTCGTTTATAGCGGACGTAAAGATCAGCGGGCAGATAAGCACCTGCAAGATGTCCCAAATGTATCGGTCCGTTGGCATAGGGCAGGGCAGAAGTAACAAGTGTTCGTTTGGACATGGACAGTAATTTGACGTTTGATTTTCTGAGCTCGAAAATAAGAGTATCGGTCCTAAAATTAAAAACGGTTTATGGGTAAATTTTTAATTAATCCAATATATAAACTTCCGAGAGGTCAAAAAGGATAGGACGATAAAGAATTTTGACAGATCATTCTAGGCGGGATCTTGTATCATTTTGACCAAATTTTTTATCTCGTCTGTAATGATCTATGTGTTACAGTTATTGAGCAATGAAACCTTTTAAATGGTGCCACTTATCTTGGCTGCCATTGGTAATGGAATGATTGTTCTTATCATCGTTGCTTTAAAGAAATACGGTATTGAGAGAACCTTAGCTCAGGGCAGGTTAGAATACTCCTGCACACAAAATACTTTGTTTATGGGCAATGAACATCATCTTTAGTTTCTGATAATTCTTTCACTGCTATGATCTCATCTATCTGAGCAAAGATCTTGATAAGAGCTTCTTCTATAAACTGTCCGGATGCAAAAAGTTCCTTTTCTCCATTGCTGAAGGTAAGGTGTGTTTTGGCCGACAGCTTGTAAACGCGCTCTCTAATCTTATAGAACCCTTTGTAGTTTCCGGTTTTATAATATTGATTTAAACTTTTGTTAGATTTACACATGCTTATCCTAAATAAATAACTGAAATGATATTCTTATTTACTGAATATTACGACGGGTATGTAATTAAAACAATAGCATGAAATGCTTATTTAATTTATTTAACAATTAACATAAAAAACCTATAAAAAGATCAATAACTCGGTTCATTATTTTACAGTATTACTGTATGCTTTCCATTTTAATTCAAAGTTGTCGAAGAAATGATGGATAGCATTAGGGGAAATCTTAAGTATATCTTTCCGGTACTTATTATAATCGTGGTTACTGGTTTGGTTCTTTCAAGAGTATATCAACCGAAAAAAGCCATCCCTGTTCCCGAAATTCAGATTTCTGCAGCTGAGGCTGTCAATCACGTTGGAACTCCGGCAAAAGTTTGTGGAACCGTTGTATCAGCCGATTTTATTAGAGAAATTGATGGCAATCTCACCTTTTTGAACTTTGGCCAGCCACATCCCAATCAGTTATTTACTGCAGTTATCTGGGGCGAAGAAAGGTCGAAGTGGAAAACGCCTCCCGAACAAAAGTATAAAAATCGTCAAATCTGTGTAACTGGGAGTATTGAAATGCATGAAGGTACGCCGCAGATCGTAGTTGGAAGACCGGAACAGATAGTTTTAGAAAGGAAAGATGATTGAATTATCGACGATAGGTTTTAAATCCATTCATGTTATACGAAGATCGGTATGGTATTCCAATCATAGATATGCCAAACATTTAGACACTTACCAATACTTTTCCAAAAACGCATATAGCGCTACACCTACCGTTACCGATACATTTAAAGAATGCTTGTGCCCGTATTGTGGTATTTCCACAAAATCATCAATATATGATAGAATATTCTCATCAACTCCGGTGACTTCGTTACCAAAAACAAGGCAGATATCCTGTTCTTTGGGGATGGTGTAATCAGGCAGCAAAATACTGTCCGTCATTTGTTCCAGTCCCACCAGTCGGTATCCCTTTTCCTTCAGGGTTTCTATGTGTTTCCGGGGATGCTCTACTTGCTGCCAGTCAACGTGTTTCTGGGCACCGATTGCTGTCTTGGCAATTTCGGGGCGCGGTGGAGTAGGAGTATATCCGGAAATTATAATCTCATCTATGCCAAAGGCATCGGCGCTGCGAAAAGCAGCTCCCACGTTGTGCATACTCCTGACATTATGAAGAATAATTTTGAGCTTATTCAGGTGCCCCGGAATTGTACGTTCCAGGTTTTGCTTGAGGATTTCCTTGGTACTCAGTTTAGGCATCAGCTTTAGATGATTTGATAGGAATATTAAAAAGCAGTGCTAAAATAGTAATTGCATGATGATAATGGTAGTTGAGGAGAGAGTCAGGAGATTGGAAGAGGAATTTTAGAAATAAGAGGTTGGATATTGAGTCAATATATTATTTGGGTTCCTTATCCTTGATATAGATATAATATTGATAGTTCTAAATGTTATTCCTCTGGCAGATCTTCCTTTTCCATAGCGGGATCTGAAAAGAATAAATACAGAAGTCCCCCGACTGCTAAAAGTACAGCTATTTCAATAATGAGAATACCATATGCAATTTCGGCATTCTCTGATGTTAACTGTGAACCACCATCACGTCCGTAGTCACCGCCATAGGTGCGCTCATACGTAATAGGCTGTTGGTAAATCGGGCTCCATTTTATTTCGCTTGAAGACTCAATATGCCACGGACAAAGATATACAATAATTAATATCAGCCCACAAACTACTGTGGCAACTACGATATTTTGATGTTCATTCATATTGTTATAAGCGTTCTTTTTCTGTGGATAAAACGATCTTGAAAACACCAATCTATAACTTAGTTTAACGTCTAGCAAAATATACAGTCCGGTTTATATTCAAGGTCTCCTAATAAATGACAAAGTTCATACTAATTTAGATTTGGAAACAGAGTGTAAATCATGGTATTTTAAGGCTCTTTATAGAGAATGGTGTCAGCTTGTTTGGCTGGCATTTATTATTTATAAATTTGCGCAAACAATGATTTAAATCAAAGAAAAGTACCGTGGATAAGAATTATCTATCACGAGAAGGATACGAGAAACTTGAAGAAGAATTACATGATTTAAAGACCCGGGGACGAAAAGAAATTGCCGAGGAAATTGCTGAGGCACGGGCAAAGGGAGACTTAAGCGAAAATGCTGAATACGATGCGGCTAAAGAAGCACAGGGCATGCTTGAAAAAAGAATTGCCGAGCTCGAGAACGCCCTTGCAAATGCCCGCATACTTGATGAGGAAGACATTAAAACAGATAAAGCCTATTTGCTTTCAACGATAACTATCTACAACCATAATGTAGATAAAGAGGTCAAATATACTCTTGTATCAAAGGATGAGGCGAACTTTAAAAAGAATAAAATTTCAGTTGATTCACCAATTGGAAAAGCCATCCTTGGTAGAGAGATCGGAGAAACGTTCGAAGTAGACGTTCCTGCCGGAAAACTAAAATTAGAAGTTAAAGATATAGAGCGATAAGTAAATGAACTTAGCAGTTATAGGAACGGGATATGTGGGGCTGGTCAGCGGGACTTGTTTCGCCGATTCCGGAAACAACGTCACATGTGTCGATATTGACCAGCAGAAAGTAGAACAATTAAAAGACGGCCAGATCCCGATTTACGAGCCGGGCCTGGAGACGATCTTCGCCCGCAGCCAGCGCGAGGATCGCCTGCATTTTACCACCGACATTACCGAGGCGGTGCCTGAGGCCGATATCGTGTTTCTGTGCCTGCCGACCCCGCCCGGCGGCGACGGTCAGGCCGACCTGAGCGCCGTCATGCAAGTGGCCAGCGAGCTCGGCCCGCTCATCGACGACTATACGGTGGTCGTTAACAAATCGACCGTCCCCGTGGGCACCGGCGACCGCGTCGAGGAGCTTATTGCCGACAAGGTCGACCGAGCGCTGTTTGATGTGGTCTCCAACCCCGAATTTCTGAAGGAAGGGGCCGCTGTGGAAGACTTTAAATATCCCGAGCGCGTAGTAATTGGCACCGACAGCGACGAGGCCGCCGAGATTATGACCACGCTTTACGAGCCGTTTGTCCGCTCGGGCAATCCCATCATCACCATGGACCGCCGCAGCGCCGAGCTGACCAAGTACGCCGCCAATGCGATGCTGGCCACCAAGATCACCTTTATGAACGAGATGGCCAACATCTGCGAGAAGGTCGGCGCCAATGTTGATAACATCCGCCGCGGCATCGGCACCGACTCCCGCATCGGCAAGCGTTTCCTGTTTGCCGGCATTGGTTACGGGGGCAGCTGTTTCCCCAAAGATGTCGAAGCCATCCATCACACGGCCGGCCAGTACGGCTACGACTTTAAAATTGTGGACTCCGTCATGCAGGTCAATGATGCCCAGAAGGTGTCGATTGTCAAAAAGATGGAAGACTACTACGAAACCGACGACTTCTCGGGGAAAACCTTTGGCATGTGGGGGCTATCCTTTAAGCCCGAAACCGACGACATCCGCGAGGCTCCGGCCCTGTATATTGCCGAGGAGCTGGTAAAACGCGGTGCCACCCTGCTGGCCTACGATCCCGAAGCCATTGGCACCTTCAAGCAGGCCACCAGCCCACAGGTGCTCGAGGCGACCACCTTCGTCCATAATCAACAAGAGGCCCTCGACAATGTCGACGCGCTGGTGATCTGCACCGAATGGAACGAGTTCCGCCGGCCCACCGTCGATAATTTCGCCGATGAAATGAAAACGCCGGTGATCTTTGACGGACGTAATCTCTACGATCTTAACCGCGCTGAAAAAGCCGGGATCACCTACATCAGTGTGGGAAGACCGGCCATTAATGTGGATAAGAAAAAGGCTGTCGGCGAAAATAAAGAATAATATCTCTGGGGACTGGTTTAAGAAAAAATGATCCCCAGTAATTCCTTTCCATTAATTTAAAGTTATCTATTTTGTCCGACGCTATATCTAAGAAAAAACGAGTTCTAATTACCGGAGGAGCAGGATTTTTAGGTTCTCATTTATGTGACCGTTACCTGAAAGAAGGCTACGAGGTTATCTGCATGGATAATCTCCTTACAGGGAGTGCAGACAATATCGCTCATTTGATGGGGAATAAATCATTCGAATTTGTTAATCACGATGTAACAAACTTTATCCATGTTAAGGGTGATTTGGATTTAATTCTGCATTTTGCTTCGCCCGCCTCTCCCGTAGATTATCTTGAGATGCCCATTCAAACCCTGAAAGTGGGTTCGCTGGGGACTCACAAAGCACTGGGACTGGCCAAAGAAAAAGATGCCCGGTTTTTGCTCGCTTCTACCAGTGAGGTGTATGGCGATCCGCTCACGCATCCACAGAAAGAAAATTATTGGGGCAATGTAAATCCAATAGGACATCGCGGAGTGTATGATGAGGCTAAACGTTTTGCCGAAGCGATGTCAATGGCATATCACCGTTATCATGGCATTGAGACGCGAATTGTACGCATTTTTAATACCTATGGATCACGAATGCGTCTGCATGACGGCCGTGCACTTCCAACCTTTATGCGACAGGCATTACGGGGCAATCCAATAACCGTTTATGGAGATGGTTCTCAAACCCGTTCGTTTATGTATGTGGATGATCTCGTGGAAGGAGTTTGGCGACTTTCGCAATCGGATTATGTTGAGCCAATAAATATCGGTAATCCCGAGGAGATTACGATCCTGGAGTTTGCCAAAGAGATCATTGAGCTTACCGACAGTGACAGCGAAATCATCTTCGAAGAGTTACCCAAAGACGATCCGCAAGTCCGTCAGCCTGATATCAGTCGTGCTAAAGAAGTACTGGATTGGGAGCCAACCTATGACCGCAGGGAAGGTTTGTCTCTGGCTTTGGAGTACTTTAAGAAAAAAGTGCTGGATTCCTGACATATCATAATATGAAACGCCTCGTTGACGTATATCCATACCAAAGAGAACAGAACGAGGTTGAATTCCTTATTTTTAAACGCGCAGCTGATGTACAATATGCTCATCAATGGCGAATGATTGGCGGTAAAGTGAATCCCAAAGAAACCTATTATAATGCGGCTTTAAGAGAACTGAAAGAAGAAACAGGTCTGTCGCCCGATCTTTTTTGGTCAATTCCTTCAGTGAATCAATTTTATGATCCCGATAGTGATAGGATTTTACAGATTCCAGCTTTTGGTGCTGAAGTAAATAAAGAGTCAGCCATAACGTTGAATCACGAACATGCTAGCTGGAAATGGATTTCCGAAGATGAGTTAGATACCTATATTCAATGGCCGGAGCAGATACGGCTAATGAAATTATTAGCTGATATCGTAATATCTAAACAAATTTTAAACGAGTGGATAATAGAATTGTAAAATCGTTTTATCGTTGTATAACACTATTTTTTGTTCTTGTTATTGGTGTGATTTCAATTCCCAATGAATCGCATGCACAAGATAACGAATCCTCCTATGAGCTTTTGCCAGCTCCTGATGCGTGGTATAATAGTGTGGATGGTATTCGAATAGGAATACGTCTTCGTGGTCAGGTACCAGGGTCTTTTGGGGACGGCCCACATCGATTGAATGCCGGACTTTGGCTTGGTACGAACTTTCCAAACGAACCAATTTCATATTACATAAAATACACCGAACCAATTCCTGCAATTTCAGATTTCGGGAATGAAGGAAGTATCTCTGCAAGAACATCCTATCGCACCGGATTTCAAATACATGGTCTAACCTTTAACAAACGTTGGCAGACCGGCTTTAATGAAATGAATTACAAGGAGTTAGCGATAGGTGTTAGAGGAGAGCATCGATTTAACGAAGATTACCTGTTGTATAAGCAACTATGGCAAAATAAGTGGTTGTATTTAGCAAATGCCACTTTTGATTTGACTGATGTAAATGGACTTGGGAGATATGCTATTTCTCTTACAGCAGATGCAAATATAGCAGGCGAAGCTGATCGCTTTTTGCGCAGTGAGGTTATTCTCCGACAAAAAATTGATTTTTCTGAACAATTTTCACTCTCCGGGCGATTGTACTCTGGCTTTGCCACTGATAATACAGCTCCCGAGTATTTGTTCACTCATAGTTTTCGATCTCCCCGATACTGGATGGAGAGCGGACTTACCAGAGCACGGGGTACTATTCCACCTTCATGGATGCAAATTGGAAATATTCAGGTCACAGGTGGGCCGGGTTTAAGAGGATATCTAAAGAACGATATTCAATCATTGAATAATGGGAATGTACCGTTTTACACATCGATTTCAGCCCTTAATCTTGAATTTGATTATCCTAATCCGTTAGATAACGGACTGAAAGATATTCCCGTGATTGGTGGCCTGGTTGATCTTCGATCATATTTATTTTGGGATTCGGGAACATCACTTGGGCTAACGAGTATTGAGGAAAACAATCTGTTGTCTGATGCAGGACTCGGTTTTTTATTGTCAATTGATATTCCTGATTATCTTGGAAAATCACGAGGCTTAGTTTTGCGTTACGATATGCCTTTTTGGCTTTCCCATCCGGGGACCGAAAATGCATTTAAATTTCGGCAGGTATTCGGCATAGGAGCTACAATATCACTGTAATAATTGTTGAAAAAGTTACACTACATATTATTAGCATCAATTTTGCTTTCCTTTTTGGGATCCTGTACCAGTGCTCGCTGGACTGTCAAAGAAAAGGAATCCATTGACCGTTCTGACTTTGAGATAGTGGAGGAAAATTACTTTCTACAGCAAACTGAAAAGGTAACGCCCGATAATCCGGTCTTGTCGTTAGCACTTTTCTCCGAAGTTGAATATGAATATACACAGCGCGTATTAATGCAGCGCAATATCCAGGATTATAGATTGCGGCCAGGGGTAATGGCATTGGGTGTTGGTGGCGCAGCAATGGCATTTTACCTGGCAAATATTGCTGATTTTGGCAAGCATTCCTCATCAGCAAAAAGGTGGACCCTAAATGGGATAAGTGCTTTAATGCTTGCATCAGGGTTCCTAAATATGAAACCTGTGGGCGAACCACGTCCGACGGGAGAGGAGCGTTACAAGAGAACTACCGGTACTACGGTAGAAGTTGATACCGTAAAAGCCGATGCCAAAGTTGATACTTCTGCATCGGTTTATATGCTATATAACGATCTAATTATTTTTGAGGATAGCAACCAGGATATTACTAATGGAGTGCTTAATATTCCAATTGGGAATGTGCTGAATAATTTAAAACTGTCGGGCCAAAATGTTGGAAATACTACGGTTGAAGTGCTATTTGCCGACTCGCTGTATCGTTATAATTATGCCATAGATTCCGTTTTACAACCTTATGCTGTCATTAACGAGCAAATTACAGCATTGCGCAATAGCCCGCAGGAGAATGCCGACAATGTACTTGCAGATCTTGTTGAGGGAAGCCAGCTTAAAATTAGCAGTATTAACGATGACTGGTATCAGGTGATGTACGGGATATCTGAAACGTATATTAAAAAATCGGATGCCAGTATTATATGGCGGTCGGAAGACTATGAGGTCGAGGATCAGGTTGTGACCGTTCCCAGGGTTCCTTTCGGTGAAATTGATGTCGAAAGTAATATTCCAATGCTTCGTGATCAAAATCCCAATGCCAAGGCACTATTGGTAATAAACCAAAACTATGCTGATACGCTCGGAGAACGTAATTATGCACTACGCGACGGGCGCTTGATACATACCTATCTTCAAAATGCATTGGGTTATTCTGAAGAAAATATCTATCAACTGGCAGATATAAGTAACAGTGACAGCCTTAATACACTACTTTCTACATTGCGGTCAACAGCTAATGATAGTACCGAGCTGTTTGTATACGTTAGCGGATATGGTGCTATAGATAAAGAACAGCGAAAGTTGCAGTTTTTAACGGTATCCTCCAATACTCAATCAGATTCCACAATAGCAGTATCAGATATATTTAGTCGAATTGGTGATATTTCATCCCAAAAAACAGTGGTATTAAGTGATATAGATTTTGCAAGAGAAAGTAGTGAAAAATCGTTCTCTGAAAACGAAATGCGGGATATAATCGAAAGCAATGTTTCGCCGTTACTGTCAAAAAATTCCAACAGTTCGGTTCTTATGGGATCACAGTTAAATAATCCATCCCGTTTATACATGTCAGGTGATAGAGAGGATAAAAAGCATCATATTTTCCCATACTTTTTTGCTAAAGCGCTTCAAGAACGTAGAACGGTACTTTCGGATATCTATCAATATCTTGAGCGCAATGTGTCTTACACTTCTCGAAGGCTTTTTGATCGACCGCAGAATCCATTGCTGCTCGGCAATACGCAACTGAATTTAGCCGGACAATAATGGCGTACGTATTCCTGGTTTTAAGTTCGGTATGCTCTCTCACTATTGCCCACCTGCTAAAAGTTACTGAAACAAAAAATCTGCGTACCCTCAATACGCTCACGGTTAATTATATAGTAGCGGCAGTTTTTGCCTTGTTTGTAGGATTCGATGGTAGTATGACATCATCTTTTGTGAGCCAATCAACTATTCTCATATTGTTCTGTATTATCGTTGGGGCCTTTTTTATTGGTAATTTTGTAGCATACAGTAAATCGGTTCACACAAATGGAGTGGGGATTACCATTGCTGCTATGCGATTGTCTTTGCTGATACCCGTCGTAATATCGATCTATTGGTATGCCGAGTACTTGAACGGACTTAAAATTGCGGGTATTCTTGGTGTTTTTGGAGCTATGTTGTTGCTTATTCCCAAAAAGAACAACATTAAAATTGGCTCAGTAAGTGCATCCTGGTTGTTAATATTAATCTTCGTATTATCCGGCTTTGCGGATGCTTCCCTCAAAATATATGAAGAGGAATTTAGTACTAATCTCAATGAGCTTACCTTTATGGGATTGGTCTTTTTAGGAGCTTTTATTATTGGATTAATTATAGCACTCATTCGAAAGGGGCCGCTTATTACCAAAAAAGAAGCATTATTGGGGGCAGCTATCGGAATTCCTAATTTATATTCATCAATCTTTTTAATTTATGCACTGGGCGGCATCAGTGGTTCTATAGCTTATCCTGTTGTTAACATTCTTAATGTGTTGGGAGGCACGTTTCTGGGTTTAATTATTTGGAATGATAGTGTTTCAACAAAACAATGGGTCGGCATAGCAACGGCCGTTATTGCAATTATACTTTTGATGTAATACTGACACCATGGATGTAGAAATTATTCAACAAATACGTGAACGAGCTTCTAAACAGCATAAAACCATCGTCTTTCCCGAAGCATGGGATGCAAGAGTGCTGCAGGCAGCTTCGTATTTGGTTAAAGAGAACATTTGCGATGTAAAACTCTTGGGCAACAGAGAAGAAATCATATCGTCAGATAACAAAGAAGGGAAAAGAATAGCCAAAGAATTGTCAGACTACTTTATTAATAAGCCCGAAAATTGGGAGGCTCTAATAGATCATTTATACGACAGAAGAAAACACAAGGGCATTACCCGAGAAGAAGCCGCAGCAATGCTGGAAGATCCTCTATATCTGGGAGCCACATTAGTAGCAACGGGAGCTGCCGATGGATGTGTGGCCGGATCTATCGCTACTACAGGCGAAGTAATAAGGGCAGCTATTCACAGTATTGGAATTCGTAAGGGAAATAATACGGTATCCAGTACTTTTTTAATGGCACTTAAAAATCAGCCGCCGCTGACGTATGCCGATTGCGGAGTAGTCCCATATCCTGATGCAGAACAGCTTGCCGATATAGCCATTGAATCGGCTCGAACACATCAGTTATTGACACAAGTAACACCCAGAGTAGCCATGCTTTCTTTTTCTACCAAGGGGAGTGCAGAACATGAGCGAACAGCATTAGTGGTAGAAGCCACAAAAATTGTCAGACAAAAAGATCCGGATCTGCAAGTTGATGGAGAACTTCAATTTGATGCTGCCTTTGTCCCGGAAGTGGCGCAACGCAAGGCCCCTGATTCTCCATTAAAAGGGCAGGCCAATGTGCTAATTTTCCCCAACCTCGATGCTGGAAATATTGCCTATAAAATTACGGAACGTCTGGCGGGAGCATCTGCTACCGGACCAATTCTGCAGGGACTTTCCAAACCCATGATGGATCTCTCTAGGGGATGCAGCTGGCAGGATATTGTTAATGCGGCTTGTGTAGCTATATTAATGGCATAATAAAACGTTGTAAGTAAAGCTTGGCAACAAGCAGTTTTATAAATGGTACTTATCATAGGTATAGCAATTTTCAATTGGTAACAAAATAAATTCTACACGATCTTAAGAAAGCTGAGAATCAAGTTGGTGTAAGAAATAAAAGTGCTCGAAATATGTTTAAGTTAGAGCCAATAATCCTTATATTTGAGGCTCTGTGAAAGTAATATCTATTAATGGTTCGAATGGATTAAATTAGAATTAATCTAAATCCAGTTTCGAACGCCGTATCACCGAATACTGTTTATTAAATAAACTGCTGAAATCGTAAAATTTACCGTAATAATTTCTTATGAGTGAAACTGAAGCCCTAGAATCCATGGTAGGTGGTGAGTATAAGTATGGTTTTACCACTGATGTGGAATATGAAGACTTTCCCACTGGCATTAATGAAGATATCATCCGAGAGATTTCTCGTCGCAAGGATGAGCCGGAATGGGTCTTGGAATTCCGTCTTGAAGCTTTTGAAAAATGGAAGCAGATGGAAGAGCCTGACTGGCAAAATATTGAACACGAAACTCCTGATTTTGATAATATCCAATATTATTCTTCTACCAAGAAGAAAGACGGCAAAAAGCCCGAAAGCCTGGATGACATCGACCCCCAGATTTTGGAAACCTATGAAAAATTGGGGATTCCTCTTCAAGAGCAGAAGCAGCTGCAGGGCATTGCTGTGGATGCGGTTTTTGATAGTGAATCCATTTTTACCACATTCAAAGAAAAGCTTGCTGAAGCAGGCGTTATTTTCTGTTCTATTTCAGAAGCTATCCAAGACCATCCCGAAATTGTAAAAAAATATTTGGGTTCAGTAGTACCTAAGGGTGATAATTTCTATGCTGCATTGAATTCAGCAGTATTTTCAGACGGATCATTTGTCTATGTCCCTGAAGATACGGTCTGCCCGATGGAGCTTTCTACGTATTTCCGCATTAATAATATGCAATCGGGACAATTTGAACGTACGCTTATCATCTGTGAAGATAACAGCCATGTAAGTTATCTCGAGGGCTGTACGGCACCGCAATATCAAGAAACTCAACTACATGCAGCGGTTGTTGAGCTGGTTGCTCTTGAAGATGCCGAAATTAAATATTCTACCATTCAGAACTGGTATTCCGGTGATGAAAAAGGGCAGGGCGGTATTTATAATTTTGTTACCAAGCGTGGACACTGCCGTGGAGACAATTCAAAGATCTCCTGGACACAGGTCGAAACCGGTTCGGCCATTACCTGGAAGTATCCAAGTGTAATACTGGCAGGAGACAATTCGGTAGGTGAGTTTTACTCCGTAGCGGTAACGAATCAGCGTCAACAGGCTGATACCGGTACAAAAATGATTCACGTTGGTAAAAACACCAAGAGTACTATCATTTCTAAAGGTATTTCTGCTGGTGAATCCAATAACAGTTATCGCGGATTGGTAAAAATTAGTCCGCGTGCTGACGGTGCACAGAATTATTCGGTTTGTGACTCCATGCTGATCGGTCAAACTTGTGGAGCTCATACCTTCCCATATATTGAGTCGGCGAATCCGACTGCCAAGGTTGAACATGAGGCATCTACCAGCCGTGTTGGTGAAGAGCAGATCTTTTATCTACAGCAGCGCGGAATGGATGAGGATGATGCTATTTCACTCATTGTTAATGGTTTTGCCAAAGAAGTACTACAAGAGCTGCCGATGGAGTTTGCCGTTGAAGCTGACAAATTGCTCGGCATTAAGCTCGAAGGCAGCGTAGGATAACAGATCAGGAAAACTTTTTAATCAAAAATATTAGAGGAATAAGTTAAAGTGTTAGAAATTAAAGATTTACACGTTTGCGTAGAAGAGGATCCATCAGAGAAGATCCTTAAAGGAGTTAACTTGACAATCAATGAAGGAGAGATCCATGCGATCATGGGTCCCAACGGAAGTGGAAAGAGTACGCTTTCAAAAGTTGTGGCAGGACACGAAGCCTATGAGGTTACTCAGGGCGATATTCTGTTTAATGGCGAAAGTATTCTTGAGCTTGAAGCCGATGAACGTGCTCACCTGGGCATTTTCCTTGCTTTCCAATATCCCGTTGAAGTTCCCGGAGTAACCAATAAGAACCTGCTTCGACAGGCGTATAATACAATTGCTCAGGAACGGGGACGCGAAGAGCTCGATCCTCTGCAATTTGAGGATCATGCTCGTGAGCAGCTAAAACTCGTTGATATGAAAGAAGAATTCCTCGATCGCAGCGTCAACGCCGGATTCAGCGGCGGTGAGAAGAAGCGAAACGAGATCTTCCAGATGGCAGTATTGCGACCTAAGTTGTCCTTCCTGGACGAAACCGATTCCGGTTTGGATATTGATGCGCTAAAGATTGTTGCTAATGGCATCAATGAGTTGTCCGGTGAAGATAATGCTGTAGTATTAGTAACACACTACCAACGTATTCTGGATTATGTGCAACCCGATCATGTACACGTAATGATTGACGGCAAGATTGCTAAGTCTGGTGACAAAGACCTTGCTATAAAGCTTGAAGACCAAGGATACGATTGGTTGAGCGAAGACGCATCAGTACTGTAAACGAAGAATTGTTATAATCAAATGGGTAAAGTGAAAAAACAAAAAGAGCACACTTTTTTACAAGACTTACTTAACTTTCAAGGTTCACTGAACGGAAAATCCAAATTTTTGGATGAGGTTCGCCTCAAAGGGGCAGAGGAAGTTCGCAATATTCCATTTCCGACTAAAAAGCTTGAGGACTGGAAGTTTATCAGCCTACGGGATCTTTATAAGGATTCTTATGAGTTGGCTTCCGATCTGGATGTTAAAGTTCCGGATATAAGCGAACACTATCTCCCGGAGAGTAAAGGGGCTCGACTGACATTTGTCAATGGTTCCTTTTCTGCAGAACATTCTTCCACCGGAGATATTCCCGATGAAGTACTAATCGGCAATATAGCCAAGCTTGCTGAAGAGGATAATAACCTTCTTAAAGAACACCTCAACAAATACGTTGAGAACAATTTCGAAAAAGATGTATTCTCATCTTTTAACAAAGCCTTCTTAAAGGATGGCGTGTTTGTGTATGTACCGGAGGGTCTCACCGTTGACGTGCCATTGCACTTATTATTTGTTCAAACCGATGCCGACACTAAGTACTTTACTACTTCACGCAGTGTGGTTATTGCTGATAAGAAGTCTGAAGTTACGGTAGTTGAAGATCATATAGGATTAGGCGATAACAAGTATTTCAATCTTCCGGTTGTTGAGATCAATGCTGAGGAAGAGTCCTATGTCAAACATACCAAGATTCAGCGCGATAGTCGTGAAGCAATTCATGTTGCACGCACGGCAGCCTTTGTACATCACCACGCTAATTACGAGTCGTATACTATTACTCTTGGCGCCAAGCTCTCACGCAACGAACCACGTATTTCTCAGCGCGATGAAGAAGTTGAATTCACTGTCGACGGTCTCGTACTTATCGACGGAGACCAGGTTTCTGATACACACTCTGTCATGGATCATAGATATTCGCACTGCGAAAGTCACCAGCTGCACAAATGTGTCATTAACGGTAATGCGCATTCAGTCTTCAACGGAAAGATTTTTGTGCGAAAGGATGCCCAAAAGATTGACTCGTTTCAGGAAAACCGAAATCTGCTGCTCTCTCGCAAAGGGTTGGTAAACACCAAGCCGCAGCTCGAGATTTTTGCCGATGATGTGGTCTGTACGCACGGTGCTACCGTGGGACAGTTAGAGCAGGACGAACTTTTCTACCTAATGAGTCGCGGCCTTAACGAACAGCAAGCTCGCGAAATGCTTATTTACGCCTTTGCGCTTGAAACGATCGAAAATATTACGGTAGATTCGGTTCAAGATCTGCTTGTAGATGAAGTACATCGATTTACAGAGAATCAACTTGATTCAAAGTTAACCGTTTAAAAATTATTTATGGCTGAAGCTGCAACAAAATCAAAAGTGGATGTGGATTTTGACCGCATTCGAGAACAATTTCCTGTACTTACCCAGCAGGTAAAGGGACAGCCTTTGGTTTATTTAGATAATGCAGCTTCCAGTCAAATGCCTGCTCGTGTTGCAGATCGCATCCATGCGTACCACCGCAATGAGCACGCTAATGTTCATCGCGGAATCCATACGCTCAGCCAAAAGGCTACTGATGATTATGAATTGACACGAGAAAAAGTGCAGCAGTTCATCAATGCCGAGCATAAGGATGAAATTATTTTCACGACCGGTACCACTGATTCCATAAACCTGGTAGCAAACAGCTTTGGTGATCGGTTTATTAATGAGGGAGATGAAATTCTTCTCTCTGAAATTGAGCATCATGCTAATATCGTCCCTTGGCAGATGGTTGCTGATAGGTTGGGTGCTGAAATTCGCGTAATTCCTGTTGACGATAACGGCGATATTATCTGGGATGAATATCTTAATTTACTTAACAATAATACGGCCATCGTTGCCGTCGGGCACGTCTCCAATGCACTGGGGACCGTACATCCTGTTAAAAAGATAATTACTGCTGCCCACGAATATGATATTCCTGTTTTAATTGATGGGGCACAAGCAGTACCACATACACCTGTCGATGTTCAGGATCTGAATGCAGACTTCTATGCCTTTTCGGCCCATAAAATGTGTGGTCCTACAGGATTTGGTATACTCTATGGCAAAAAGAAGTATCTCGATGAGATGCCTCCATATCGAGGTGGTGGAGATATGATTGACAAAGTCTCCTTTGAGGAAACCACTTATAATATTTTACCCCACAAATTCGAAGCCGGAACGCCGCCCATAGCAGCGAGTATTGGTTTTGGAGAAACTATTTCATTTCTGAATGAGATCGGAATGAAAAATATTGCTCAGTATGAGCAAGAGTTATTGAAATACGGCACCGAACAGCTGCAAAGTATCGATGGTATTCGCATTATTGGCACAGCCAAAGAAAAAGCTTCGGTATTATCTTTTGTCCATGAAGATATACACGCCACCGATATCGGAACTATATTGGATCAGCAGGGCATCGCAATCCGCACCGGTCATCACTGTGCACAGCCTACTATGCGGCGGTTCAATGTATCCGCAACGGCTCGAGCTTCACTTTCGTTCTACAATACCAAAGAAGACATTGATCGCCTTACAGAGGGAATTCGAAAAGCTATTTCAATGTTCAATTAGCTTCAACTTGAAGCTGTGAATTGAATTATTTTATATTTATATTCGTTCTAAATAGTGAGTCAACAAAAGCTATTAGATTAAACCATTATGCCTAAAATTAAAGAAATTGAACGTACGCCCAATCCCGATGCTATGCGATTTGTATTGGGAGAATCTTTAACCAACGGAGTTACAAAATCTTTTGAAAACGCTTCTGAAGCGGAGGATAATGAACTTGCATCAGCACTGTTCTCCATTGATCACGTTATTAATGTCTATTATGTAGATAAATACGTGACGGTGACGCAAGACGGTGATGCCGTATGGTCTGAACTCCTCCGGCAATTGGCTCCGCCTATTCGTGAGGCTACTCCTCAATCGGATGCTGTGGAAGATGAGGAAGTCCATGCCACTAAAGAAGTTCAGGAAACCGATGATCCTCGTTTACAGGAGATCAATCAGATGTTAGATGAACAGGTACGGCCATATCTTTTAGCTGATGGAGGCGGATTGAAGATCTTAGGATTAGACGGTAATCGGCTCAAAGTTCACTACCAGGGTGCTTGTGGAACGTGTCCAACAGCAACAAGTGGTACACTTTACGCTATTGAAAGTATGGTTAAACGCGTAGATCCTGAAATTCAGGTAGTCTCTGTATAAATAGAGTAGCATTATGTCCATTTCAATTACAGAACGTGCAGCACAACGTATCAAAGCAGATTCGCGAAGAGCAGAAAATTGCTGATGATGCTATGCTGCGCGTGGGTGTTGTAAGTGGTGGATGTTCCGGCCTAACCTATGATCTGGAGTTTGATTCCAATCCCGAAACCGGTGATGAAGAGGATCAACAGTTTGAAGATAAAGGCATACAGTTGGTCGTTGATATGCGAAGCTTTTTATACCTTTCCGGAACGGAACTTGATTATACGGATGGTTTAAACGGAGAAGGTTTTCATTTTCATAATCCGAATGCAAATCGCACATGCTCGTGCGGAGAATCGTTCTCAATTTAAACTATGACTACTGATACCAAAGGCGAAATTGTCAACAAGGTAAAACAGTCTGATAAGCTTATTACCATTGATCTCCAGAAGTATTTTGATAATACTCCCAAGGCCGAACTTGATCTAAAACAATTCCTTTTTAAGGGAATGATCCTGAAAGAGCAGGAATTTAGAAGTCAGCTTGAAGACTTCGATTGGAGTCAATTTGAAGGGCAGTACGTGGCTGTTTATTGCTCAACTGATGCTATTATATCTAAGTGGGCCTATATGCTTGTGGGACAATATCTTACCGGACATGCCAAAGAAGTATTTAAAGGTCAAAAAGAGGACATACTCTTCGAACTCTACCGACGTAAATTGGATGAGGTTGACTGGAGCAGTTATGAAAACAAATTTGTAATACTCAAGGGATGTTCGAGTAAAGAAAAGCCCGTACCCGAAAGTGTTTATCTTTACGCTACCCAAAAGCTGGTACCATATGTCAAAAAATTAATGTACGGTGAGGCATGCTCTAACGTGCCGGTTTATAGAGCATAGAAATTTCTCAAATCTTTGGATGCCCTCAATCCGATTCTTACCTTCTCAGAAAACGAATAATAACGAACTGATATTATTGTGTACGCATTAGTCACCGGCGCTTCTCGTGGTATTGGAAAGAGCATAACAAAATCACTTTTGAAGGAGGATTTTAAAGTAATAGGTACCGCACGCTCTTCCGAATTTCCCAAAGAATTTTCTCAAAATGATGACTTTGAAGGTCTCTATGTTGATTTGGCCGATTCCGTGGCAGTTGAGTCAAAGCTAAAGCCCATATTTGATAGTGAAGAAGTTCCCAATGTGCTTATTAATAATGCCGGTGTTTTTATGGAATCCGGCTTTGAAGATGAAGATGAATCCTGGCTCGAAAAATGGGATCAAACCTTGCAGGTAAATCTTCGTGCTCCTGCTTTGCTTTCTAAATGGGCATTAAATCGCTGGGTGAAAGAGGAGGGGGGATATCTTATAAACATATCTTCCCGGGCCGCTTATCGGGGTGATACGCAGGAATATTCGGCTTATGCGGCCTCCAAGGGCGGACTTGTGGCATTTACTAAAAGTGTAGCCCGAGATTTTGGTGAACACGACATTTCCGCATACTCCATCGCACCGGGCTTTATCAAAACTGATATGGCTATGGATTCTATTGAGGTTTATGGCGAAGATTATTTAACAGAGGGTATGGCTTTTGATGAGATAACATCTCCGGATGAAGTAGGGGAGCTGGTTGCTTTTCTTGCAAGTGGTAAAGTTCCGCATATGACGGGTTCGACCTTCCATATTAATGGCGGAAGCTATATGATTTAGCTATGAGCATAAAAGACCGAAAAAAAGATCATGTAGATTTAACAACCTCAGGTGAGGTAGATTATCAAATTCCATCCGGATTTGAACAATTTTATTTTGTTCATAACGCATTACCCGAAATCAATGTTGATGAAGTATCAACGGATGTTAGTTTGCTTGGTAGAACTTTTTCATTTCCATTGTTTATATCTTCAATGACCGGAGGATATACGGATGCCGGCGCTGTGAACGCTATTATTGCAGAGTTTTGTGAGGAGCATAATATACCATTTGGCGTGGGAAGTCAGCGTGTAATGCTCGAAGATCCCGAGACTACTTCTTCGTTTTCTATTGTAAGAGAAAAAGCACCAAACGCTTTTATAGCCTCGAATATCGGTGGCGCACAATTAGTAGGAGGATTATCAAAAGAGAAACTAAATTTGCTCATTGATTCTATTGAAGCTGATGCAGTGATTGTTCACCTCAATCCGCTTCAGGAACTTATGCAACCCGAAGGAGATCGTAACTTTAAGGGTATAGAAAAAGGCATAGCACAGCTTTGCAAGGATACTTCACTTCCCGTCATTGTAAAAGAAACCGGAGCTGGAATCTCAGCGGAGGTTGGTAAACGATTGTTAGATACAGGAGTTAAGGTTATTGACGTTTCCGGGGCAGGGGGTACCAGCTGGGCAAAAGTTGAGAACGAGCGCACATCTAATAAAAATCCTGATAATGATTTCAATAACTGGGGAATGCCAACCCTGGAGTGCGTCACACAGTTAGCTGATCTTAAGGAAGAGTATGATTTTGAACTTATTGCCTCGGGTGGAATTAGGTCGAGTCATGATATTGCCAAATCATTTTGTTTGGGAGCAGATTTTGCGGCTTCCGCCCAGCCTGTAATTAAAGCTGTTGTTGAAAATGGATACGATGGATTGGAACAGTTATATCAAAAATGGTACAACCAGCTGGTCACTATTCTTACGTTACTGGGATGTAAAACACCTTCTGAATTAGCTCCCGGGCACTTAAAATTGAAGCAATAACAGCAACAATATGTTGTTGTAAATTACTTATATTTGGCCTTTTACAAATACAGTCTGAAAGAATTTGAAAATTACAGAACGACAGCAAAAACTTTCTGACCTCATAGATGAAAAGCTGGCAGAACTGAATCTGCCCGAAGAACCATCATTACTCTATGATCCCGTGCGCTATACGTTAGAATTAGCCGGGAAGCGTGTTCGACCGTACTTAACATTGGTGGGTTGTGGCATGTGTGGCGGAAAAGTTGAAGAAGCATTGCCGGCAGCGCTATCGATCGAACTGCTCCATAATTTTACATTGTTACACGATGATATTATGGATAGGGCTGACACAAGAAGGGGAAAAGCCAGTGTGTTTAAAAAGTGGAATTCAAATACGGCCATTTTATCCGGTGACGCCATGTATGCCAAGGCTTTTAAACAGTTGCAGTATTACGGGGACTCGGATTTTTATAGTAAAAATCAATATAAAACGATCCTCGATATTTTTTTAAATAGTGCTGAAACAGTTTGTGAAGGTCAGGCTTATGATCTTATGTTCGAAAGCCAAACTGATGTATGTATTGAAGAATACATCAAAATGATAGAGGGTAAAACTGCTGCTCTAATCAGTGGAGCACTGGCAATAGGAGGAGCTGTTGCGGAAACAGATGAGGCTACTATTGATGAATTACGCTTTGTAGGAAAAAAGGCCGGAATTGCCTTCCAAATTCAGGATGATTTACTGGATGCTATTGCCGACCCCGAAAAGTTTGGTAAAAAGAGGGGTGGGGATATTGTTGAAGGCAAGAAAACATATTTGACCCTGCTTGCCTTAGAGCGATGTAATAATAAGCAGCAAAAACAGTTACAAAAGATACTGGCGAATGATAAAAGCAGTGCTTCGGATATCGATACGGTTATTGAAATGTATCGAGATTTAAATATCATTGAAGACACTAAAAATGCCGTTCAATATCATTATGAAGAAGCGATGGACCATCTTGAACAGTTTGACGATTCGGAGTACAAAAAAGAAATTATAAACTTTTTTAATCACTTGATATCTCGTGAATATTAAATCAGAAATAAAAATAATGCATAAGTTTTTTACTATAACATTTAAACTTTCCTGTCTGTTTCTTGCTGTATTTGTATTTGCATCCTGTAAAAATAGTGATTTAATACAAAGAGGGGACTCCCTTGAGGTAGCTTTTGACAAGGCCATGGCATTTTATGAAAAGGAAGACTATACAGAAGCTTCCGAAGCTTTTGAAACGGTTGTACAAATTGCTCGAGGCACTGAATATGGTCAGGATGCCCAGTTTTACCTGGCAGAATCTTACTTTAAGGATGGACGATACCTTTTAGCAGCTTCGGAGTACGAGCGTTTTATTTCACTTTTTCCCCGGGTAGAGAGGCGACAAGAAGCTCAATTCAAGGAGGCTTACTGTTACTACAAATTAAGTCCTCGTTATAAGCTTGACCAAGAGTATACACGTACGGCGATAGAAAAATTTCAACTGTACAATTCGCGGTTCCCAAATTCAGAAAAAGCTGATGAAGTTGGTCAATACATTTCTGAAATGAGGACGAAGCTTGCCAAAAAGTTATATCACTCTGCCGATTTATATTTGCGTACGGATCGATATGAGGCGGCTATTATTTACTATGATTTAACTATTGACAAGTATCCTGAAACAAAGTGGGCACAACGTGCTTTGGTTGATAAAATAAAAACCTACAATATTTATGCTGATCGCAGTGTACTCTCGAAGCAACGTGAACGCTATCAAAAAGCGGTAGAGGCATATGAAAAATTTATACAACTTTTCCCTAATGGAGAGTACCGTCAAGAGGCAGAAGAACTTGTTGACGAATCCCGCTCTGCATTGGCAGAACTCCCTGATGATGTACCTGTTGTTGAAGAAGATGAGGAGAATATTCAGGCTGATGTTGATAATAACCCCAATACCAATTAATGTCATCCCAGCAAACCAGCATCGGGTTATTAGGGGGTAGCTTCGATCCCGTTCACAATGGACATTTATCCATTGCAGAATCTTTTTTAGAATCAGATTTACTTGATGAGCTCTGGATACTTTTGACGCCCGACCCACCTCATAAAATAGATCGGGCACAGGCCGATTATCAATTGCGGCTGGAAATGCTGCAAGCAGCTTTTAAAGATTTTGATAACGTAAATGTCAGTGACATTGAAAAGCAGTTGCCTCAACCATCTTATACCATTCAAACTCTTGAATATCTAAAAGATCAATATCCAGATAATACCTTTTATTTGTGTATTGGAGGCGATTCGCTGCGGGATTTTAAACAATGGAAAAACTGGAGCAAGATCCTTGACCACACCGATCTTCTGGTAGCGCAGCGTCCCTCGACAGATAACAATAAAATCGATAATTTTCTTAAGGATCATGTTCATTATGTTGATCATGATCCCATCAAGATTTCTTCAACAACGATCAGGGATGCGGTCGCCAACGGGGATGATATTTCCGGCCTGGTTCCTTCATCCGTAAAAGGTATTATTGAAAACGAACAACTTTACAGGGAAAGTAATGATGAATAGAAAGGGATTTTTAAAGCTTTTATCGGCAGGAGGATTGGGATCACTTTTGGCAAATACCGGTGATTACTCCCAACACAAAAGTATAATCAAGCCAAAAAGACTACAGCAGGGTGATACCATTGGGCTCATTAGTCCGGGATTTATTTTACCCGATGCAGACAAGTATGATGAGATTATTGAACAGGTTCAGAAACTGGACTACAAGGTGAAGGAAGGGCATAATGCTCGCAACCAATATGGCTATTTAGCGGGAACGGATGCAGAGCGGGCGGCCGACCTTAATGCGATGTTCGCAGATGATTCTGTGGACGCCATCATGCCATTTCGAGGCGGGTGGGGCTGCAATCGTATTTTACCACTCATAGATTTTGATATTATTCGAAACAATCCCAAAATTCTTGTCGGTTATAGTGATATCACAACTCTGCTATTATCTATTTTTGCTAAAACTGGTCTCATAACCTTTCACGGTCCGGTGGGAAAATCGGAATGGACGGACTACACAAAACAACATTTCAAAGAAGTCTTAACAGGCAAACGAAAATTATTTAATATCCCCGACAAGGATATCTGCGAAGATTGTGATGACTTAGAAGTAATTACCCCGGGTAAAGCAACAGGAACGCTTCTGGGCGGAAATTTAAGCGTGTTATCGGCTATGATGGGATCTGACTATCTGCCTAATTGGGATAACGGTATACTCTTTTTGGAAGATATCGGAGAAGACGTATATCGCCTCGATCGAATGTTAACGCAACTAAAATTGAATGGTGTCCTGGAGAAGATTTCAGGATTTATTTTTGGACAATGTATTTCTTGCGAAATGTCGAGCTCTAAAAGTTTGACTCTCAGACAGGTTTTCGATGATCATATCAAGCCACTTGGTATTCCGGCGTTTTCGGGAGCCATGATTGGTCATATCGATAATATGCTTACCTTACCAGTTGGTGTGCCTGTTGAAATGGATACACAAGAGGGAACAATCAAGTTAAATGAAACCGCCGTAACCTAATTAAATAGCTACGGCAGTGATAAGTATTTTCGCAGTATCCATTCACTGCTTAAAAGAATTATTACGATAATAAACCAGCCGATATGCTGATATAAATAAAAGAAATTCGTCTCAATTTGCTCTTGACGTTCTAAGAGTCTTTTTTCTTCTAACTGATTCCAAAATCCATTCAGAGAATCAAAAGACACATATTCTCCGCCTGTATTTTCGGCTATTTGCTGCAACAGCTGTTCATTTTTGTTGATATCAATGTATTCTGCATTGGAGGCACTTACCGAAAACTCTCCTCGGTCTGTATCCATCGTTCGCTCGCCTTTCTGAGCTGTTGCTTCGTAAGAATAAATTCCTTGGGGCAAAGGAGGTACGGATAAGCGGTAGTTCCCGTTATCCCTGTACTCCATGGAATACATTCGATCGTCTAAGGTATCAGAACTGATAGAGATCGTTATATTTGCTTCTGACTCGTTTTGCCCTCGTTCATTTTTCAGATAGGCCTCAATAATAATCGGTTCGGAACCCGAAAAAGAGTTTTGCTGGGGTTGAACATCGAGCAGTTTGTTATCCGGATCGGTGGCCGTCCAACTTATAATGTTTTGCCACAACTGTTTTACAAAAGCTTGGACTTCGGGGTTTTGATCCTGCTGAAATCGATACCAGTTGTAAGCAGTCACAAATAGGTGACGTTTATTCCCCAATTCATGAGTAACCACTACCGGCTTTTGGATGAGCTCTCCTCGATAATTACTGCTAAACAGCATATCTGCGTAGCTTGAAGTGCTAATATTTTCTATGGGTCCCACTAAATACGGGAGTTGATCATAAGTAACGGCTGGCAGTTCTGTAATGGGATGCCCCGATTTTTTGGGTACTGGACTAAGAGCAATTTGCCCGTAATTCAAGTTACCTGTGATATCAACAGGGAGTTCACTGACATCCTGCTCAAACTGCTGTGGATTAAACCGGGGGGAGGCTATTACAAGCAAGGGAGTTTCATCAACAATCATTTTTAACTGCTCTTTTATCTTTGTAGGTAATCCTGTGCTTGGGTAACCGTGGATAATGGCAAGATCCAGCGAGTCAGTTACAGAAGTAAAATCTCCTTCCATAAAATTATCACCGTTAAGCCATGTTCGATTTATAAGTTCCGTATTTTCATCTGTTGATAAGAGTGATCGAATAAATCGCACATCCGGATGTATCTCCAAAGCAAGTGATAGTATTTGCTGTTTCGCATCCTGAACGTCTACCGTAAATCGTTGCGTATTATTAGCTGAAGTCCATTCATTGCTGAGTGAGGGAACATGTATTTCGTATTGCTGCAGGCCTTCCTGTTCAAGCAGAAGATCAAAACTTACTTCTTGACTGCTGTTTCTTATTTCCGGAACAATCAACTTTTCGGAAAGTATTTCATTACCCTTTTTTAAGTGAACGGGTATTGAGCTTCCTTTAAAGCCCTTACTGTTTATCGTTGTCGTTACACCCTGTGTACTGTTAAGATAACCGCTAGAATTCGTTGAGATGGATGAAACAAAAATATCTTTTTGAAATGTCGTATCTCCTAACCCAATTGAAAAAACAGGAATGTCAATATTTGAGGTCTCATATATAGGGTTTTTTCCAGTAGTATAAATCCCATCACTTATAAAAACAGCCGCATTTGCATCGTTTTGGTTAGCCCTGATTGTTTCAAAACCCAGTGATAGATTGGTTTGATCTGCATCAAAAGTAAGACTGTCAATTTCCGTTTGTTCTACCTGACTCCCTATTTTGTAAAACTGATAATTGACATTGGTATCATCGGTAAAACCAAGTTTCTGTAAAAGATTAGTATAACTTTCGCTGCCTTGATATATATTTTTCTCGATTTGTGTACTTGCAGAATTATCAAGCAATACTAAAACATTGGCGGGTTCGTAATAAGTGTCTTCTGTTTTTATAAATGGATTTATTAGAAGCAGTAGTAAGATAAAAAAGACACAGCTTCGCAGAGAAATGAGTGTGTAATAATAAAAGCGGCCAATCTTTTTTACATTGGAATATGACCACCAGGCAATGAGAAAAGTGCAGATAAAAATCAGCATGTAAACCCAAAAGGGAAGAGAAGCCTGGAATCCTTGAAAGATAAAGTCCACGATGATGGTATTTACATTTCGTCGAGCAGCATTTCAATCAGCTTGTCGGCAGTTAATCCCTCTGCTTCTGCTGCATAATTGTTGACAATCCGGTGGCGTAATACCGGTTTTGCAAGAGCTCTGATATCATCCTCCGAAACGTTATATCTTCCCCGCGAAAGCGCGCGAGCTTTGCCTCCCAATACCAAATACTGAGAAGCACGAGGACCGGCTCCCCAACTCATATATTTTTGGATAAATTCCGGAGCAATTTCGGATTGCGGACGACTTTTAGTTACAAGTTCAACGGCTGATTTCAATACTCCATCCGGAACAGGCACTTTACGAACTAAGTTTTGCAGCTCAACGATTTGTTCAGCATTTAATACCGCATTGATTTCAGCCTCACCAAGAGAAGTAGTTTGGCTTACGATATCCTGTTCCTCATCAAGAGAGGGATAGTCGAGCCACAGGTTAAACATAAATCGATCAAGCTGAGCTTCCGGCAAGGGATAAGTTCCTTCCTGTTCAATAGGATTTTGTGTAGCCAATACAAAGAACGGCGGCTCAAGGGGATAGGTGTGTCCCGCGGTAGTGATATGAAACTCCTGCATCCCTTCGAGGAGAGCGGCCTGCGTTTTGGGCGGAGTACGATTAATCTCATCAGCCAGTACAATATTTGCAAAGATAGGACCCTTTACGAATTTGAAGCTCTTTTTTCCCGTTTCCCGATCATCTTCAATAACTTCGGTCCCTGTAATATCGCCAGGCATAAGATCAGGCGTAAATTGAATGCGGCTAAATCTGAGATTCAGGGTTTTTGATACCGTTCGAATAAGAAGCGTTTTGGCAAGGCCCGGAACACCAATAAGCACACAATGTCCCCGGGAAAACAGGCAAATAAGAAGCTGATCAAGAATTTCTTTCTGACCAACTATAATTTTTCCTACTTCTTTTCGAATTTTTTCAAAAGACTCCTGGAAAAAGTCTACTGCCTCAACCGATTCCTCAGGTATTGTACTCATATCTTTTAATAATTGATATTTTTGTAGCGCTCAGGAATCGTAATTTTGTATTCCACATACATATCTTCGCGCAAATTCTCTAACAGATTGTTCATATATTTTACCTGCTTTTCTTGGAGTGCAGCTTGTTTTATGCGGGTATAATCCTGTTTTAAGTTTGCTCTGTGTTCTTCAATTCTCCTATCCAGCCGAACAATGCGAAAAGCACGCTGTGAGTCATTTTCTTGGCCCATCGTAAACGATTTTGGCTCTGAAATATCACCGACTTCATCCAGCAAAAGTACGATACGATAAAGGGCAGGGTCGAGTTGTTCAAGGGCTATAAGTCGTTCACCGGATTGAGGATTTAATACACGACCACCCTGAGGAGCCGTATTAGGGTCATCGGAGTGACGCCTGGCCATCTCGGCAAAGGTAATATCTTCATTGGTAAGCACAGAATCCCGGATTTGCCTCAATTCCTCTTTGGCGGCCTCATCATCATAACTCTTATCATCAACTTCGATAAGGATATGGTTGGTGTCAATTTGGTCGCCCTGACGCTTGTTAAGGCGTATAACATGAAAACCAAAGCTCGTTTCTACAACGTTGGAAATATCACCCGGTTCAAGTGCTGAGGCTGCAGCTGAGTACTCTGCTACAAAATCATCCATAGACATCATCGGAAGATCTCCACCCGACGAAGCAGAAGGTCCGTCACTGTATTTTTTCGCCATTTCTTCAATTGTTTTACCATGATTAAGAACCGAATCACGTAATTGTTCTGCCAGTTTTCGAGCTTCGGACTTGGCATCTACTAAGGGAGGAGGAACAGAAACTATTTGTGATACAGCTACTTGCTCAGGAATCATCGGCAGTGAATCCTGCGGAATTTTATTAAAATACTCTTCAACCTCCGGTCGGGTTATGGAAACATTACTACGCTTTTGCTGCTGAAACTGCTGCACAACCATCTGTTCTCGGTAATTATCACGCAAATCAGCCCTAATTTGAACAATACTTTCTCCCATTTGCTCTTCCAAGGCTTTTTCGCTTCCCACTTGATCAACGTAAGAATTTATTTGCTGATTAATTTGCTGATCAACTCTTTCATCGGAAACGGTGATAGAATCACGCTTGGCCTGATCAAGCATTACATGGCGGTCAATAATATTTTCTAACACCGTGTACCATATCTCTTTGCTAAACGAAATCTGTTGATTTTGTTGTCGCTGAAGCTGCATCATATATTGCTGTACTTCCTGATCAACATCCGATTTAAGGATAATATGATCATTTACAACAGCAACAATCTGATCTAATTTTTTGTTAGATGACTGGTTTTGTGCTTGTGAAAAGAGGGGAGTTAAAATTAATGAAACTACAAAAAATAGCAGTAAATATGCTTTATTCATTCGTTGAGTTGTTTTCAAGGGTATCGTCAATCGTTGAATTTTGATTAGATTTAGTAGGTAAAACGTTAAAAGTCTCTACTTCATTATTCGATTCTGCCTTAAGATAAAGATTCTTAACAAAGGAACTGAAATTTCGTTGTCGATTATTTAAAGTCATCCAATCTTTAATCTGTTCTATAAGCCATTCCAAGTTGGGATGATCGCCCTCTGATCGGGTTTCAATTAGTTGAACAAAGTGATAAACGCCATTCACCCGTTGAATAGGTGAAATTTCACTTTGCCCGATGACCTTCAAATATCTATTCATAATATCAATATCCTTTGCCGCCATCGAGATCGGCCAGTATTGATCAGATTCACTGATAACAGTTGAAGGATTGATGGCATAAGTCCGGGCAACTTCGGGCCAGGGGACGCCATCTAACAAATCTTGTCGGGCGTTACGAGCCTGCTTAATCGTTTTTGTACGCATATGACGAAACTTTACAAAATCCTCTTCGAGCACAAATTGTTCTTTATTAGCCTGGTAATAAGTTCGGGCTTCCTCATCTGTTATCTTCAAATCTTTTTCACTTGAAGCCAATACATAATCTTTGAGTGCCTGACGTAGAATTTCTTGTCTGGCCTGTTCAATTTTTTGTTGAATTTTCGGTTTCTGTTCTAAGCCAAGCCGCCTCGCTTCCTGCACCAACAGTTGTTGACGAATCCAGTTATCACGGTATTGTGTTAACGACCTAACACTATCCTCGGACAAAACAGCTTCAGGAATATCATTAACTGCCTGATCAACCGTTAAATATTCGCTTCCAACTCGTGCAAGTGTATCTTCTGGTTTTTGATGAGCCTTTTGCTGACAGGAGGTAAAGGATAATATTATCCCGATAACAATGAGAAAATAAAATTTATATGATTTGAGTGATCCCATAATCTGTTAGAATAACATTCCGGCAATTGTTGCCGTCATTAAATTCGCAAGCGTACCGGCCAATACAGCTTTAAGACCAAACTCTGCAAGCTCAGACTTTCTACTTGGAGCTAAACCACCAATTCCTCCGATTTGAATAGCGATAGAGGAAAAGTTCGCAAATCCACAAAGCGCAAATGTAGCCATTCTAATTGTCTTATCACCAATTTCGGATGCGCTTACCATATCTGACAACTGTAAGTAAGCAACAAATTCGTTTAAAACTACTTTTGTACCCAGTAATGATCCCATATTAATCGCATCTTCCCACGGCACTCCCACAACAAACGCAATGGGAGCGATAATCCAGCCAAGGACTCTTTCAATTGTTAACTTGCCATCGGTAATCATAGCATTAATACCGGTAAAACTTCCAAAGCTTTCCAGAAAATAATTTCCCATAGCCAGTAACGCTATAAATGCCAATAGCATAGCACCAACATTTGCAGCTAATTTTAGCCCCGTAGCAGCACCTGTGGCAGCAGCATCAATCCCATTGGCATCTGTTTTTTCAACACTCATCTTGACTTCGCCTTTGGTAACCGGCTCATCCACTTCGGGATACATGATTTTGGCAATAACAAGGGCAGCGGGTGCGGCCATCAAACTTGCCCCAAGCAGTTGTTCGGCAAACATAAGGCGACCGACATCTAATGCTACATCATGTGCCTGGGCGTAGGAGTTACCTAACATCTGCACATATGCGGCCATAACTCCACCTGCAATAGTGGCCATACCGCCGGTCATTACAGCAAGCAGCTCAGACTTGGTCAGCTTTTTTATATAAGGTTCTATTACCAGGGGAGATTCGGTCTGGCCTACAAAGATATTTGATATAACTGCCAATGATTCAGCTCCTGATGTTCCCATTAGTTTCTGCATTCCTTTAGCCATGAATTTTACAATACGCTGCAAAATTCCATAGTGGTATAATATAGCAGTCAGTGAAGCAAAAAAGATGATAGTTGGCAACACCTGAAAAGCAAAAAAGTTACCCATACTGCCTTCCATGCCGGGACTTTTTGCCAAATCGCCAAAAATAAACTTAGCCCCTTCAGTCGTAAAGTCTAATACGATGACAAAGAAGGATGAAACCCAGCTGAAGAATTCTTTTGGCCAACCCAGTGGTGCCCAATATTCGGACATTTGTCGACCTTTCAGAATAAATACAGCCAAAACAAACTGTATTCCCAAGCCAGTACCAACAAGGCGCCAATTAATTTGTTTTTTGTTATTACTAAATAATATTGAAATGCCGACAATAACCGCCATTCCGATCATACCACGAAATATGTCAATCATGATTCGTTTTCTTCTTTCATATTATCTTGTTTTTCGATAGGCTGAATGGGTTTTCCTCTTCGTTTGTCAACAGGAGGGCGATAACAATGTCTGGCACGAGGTTCATAGGCATCTGTTTCCCCAACAAGTACCCGATCCTTGCTTTCTACGACCCGTTGTGAATAATGGGCCATCGATCCGCTTTCTGCACAAACAGCATGGAGTTTGGTAACATATTCTGCGATGGCCAACATCTGGGGCATAGGTTCAAATGGTCGTCCCTCAAAATCCATGTCAAGACCGGCCACAATCACTCTTTTGCCATCATTTGCCAGTGTGTTGGTGACATTCATTAATTGTTTGTCAAAAAACTGTGCTTCATCAATACAAACGACTTCAGCTTCGCCAGTCAACAGTATAATTTGATCAGCTGTATCAACTACTAATCCGGGTAATACATTTTTATTGTGCGAAACTACGTCCTCCTCATCATAGCGGTCATCAACTTTGGGTTTTACTACCACCACTTTTTGATTAGCAATATGGGCACGTTTTGCGCGTCTGATCAGCTCTTCAGTTTTACCACTGAACATCCCTCCACATATAACTTCAATCCAGCCAACTTTTTGTGGTACAAATGACGGTTCGTTAAGCATAAATATTTTGCATTATAAATAATTCTGGATGCCCCGTTAAAGCATGGAATATATCTTTGTAAGGGTAAAAATAAAAAGATGAAATTCTTACGATCTAAAGATGAAATAAACAGCTCCAACCAAACATAAACCAGCCCAAAGGTAATCAAGATTTATGGGTTCTTTCATATAAAAAATGGCGAAAGGCACAAACACACAAAGCGTAATTACCTCTTGTAATATCTTAAGTTCTGCAAGATCAAATTGTGTAAAGCCAATACGGTTAGCGGGCACTTGTAAAAGATATTCAAATAGGGCTATCATCCAGCTAATGATAGCGGCAATGAACCATCTTTTATCCGATAGATTCTGAAGGTGACCATACCATGCAAAAGTCATGAATATGTTCGAAAGAACCAGCAGTGAAGTAGTTTGCCAAAAAACAACGTTATTAAACATTTCAAATAGTATTTGTAGAGTATTTATTGGTCAATTATTAAAATTTAAACAAACTGTCCCTTTTAACTTCGCATATATTTTTATAGCCCGATAATGCCATCGTTAATTCAAATTCTGCCCGGTAGTTTTGGATTACTTCTTGCACGCCTTGTTTACCGGCAATCGCAAGGGCATATGAATAAGGTCTTCCTAACAATACGGCATCAGCTCCTAAGGCGATGGCCTTGAACATATCACTGCCTGATCTTATTCCGCTGTCCATTAATATGGGAATATCACCATTTACCTCTTTTACAATATTCGGTAATACTTCAACAGCACTTACGGCTCCATCAACCTGCCGCCCTCCGTGGTTTGATACAATAATTCCATCCATGTTTCTCTCAATAGCTTTACGGGCATCATTGGGATTTAAAATGCCTTTTAAAAGGATTGGTAAATCAGTAAGTGACCGCAAAAAAGAGAGATCATCCCATGTTAACGAGGGACGTGAGTAGCACTCAATAAACGTTTTTACAGCTCTTCGGGGATCTTTCGATAGCAAATTGCTCCAAAATCCACCGGGATAATTCTTTGCCATCTTGATAAGGGCCTTGATCGAATTCCAGGTGAGTTTGGGCGGCTCATCAGCATCTCCAAGCGATGTTTTCATCAATTTACGAAATACCGGGTCGCTGGTATATTGTGCAATTCCGCGTCCACGTAAAAAGGGTAGGTAATCGAGATCAAGATCGCGGGGACGCCATCCCAGCATGGTCGTATCAAGGGTGAGTACGATGGCTTCGCATCCGCACGATTCTGCACGACGCACAAAACTTTCAACAAGATCATCGGATGTACTCCAGTACAACTGAAACCATCGAGGAGAATCACCCATAACCGAGCTGCAGGTTTCCATATCAACCGAAGCCTGGCTGGAAAATATAAAAGGTACATTTTCAGCAGCAGATGCTTTAGCTACAGCCAAGTCTGCATCGGGGTGAGCCATATCCAAGACGCCAATTGGTGCCAATAAAAAGGGTACAGGATAACGGTGCCCAAAAAGAGAGATGTCCGTACTACATTCTGAAACATCGTTGAGCATGCTCGGTGTAATTTTCCACTGGTTGAAATCGGTGCAGTTGGATTTCTTAGTGATTTCACGTCCAGCTGAACCGGCAATATAGGCATAGGCCTCTTTCGACATCTTCTGTTTAGCAACATCGTGAAGTTTATCAAAAGAGATGGGAATTGTTCTATTCTTACCCCGAAGGCTTCCTAAAAAGATATCGGTCTGCCGTTTTCGGGAAAATGATTTTTCAGAAGCCATTGTTATTTAACTTCTTTTTCCTTCATAAGCTGGCTCTGACGATACATATCAACAAAAACCCAGATGATAGGGTAGGGCGGAAAAAATATCGAACAGATAAGCTTTACGTTTTTTTTTCGTGATTCCGGCAGCTGAGAAAGACCCGCTATGCCGGCCATCCAAAAAATAAATGCAAGAAAAATAGTAAACGCTACCGTGATAGAACCAAGAAATCCGAAGCTATTATAAAAGGTTTCAAGCATTGAGTTTATACTCTACTTTAACAGTTAAATTCCTTATTTTTGTGGCTTGTCATTGAAAATAAAATATAAATAATAAATACCACATGCTCCCTGTAGTTTCAATCGTAGGGCGGCCTAATGTAGGCAAATCTACTATCTTTAATCGACTTATTGGCAGCCGAAAAGCCATTGTTGATGATCAATATGGTGTTACCCGTGACCGGCATTACGGAGAATCGTTCTGGAATGGGCGTGAATTTAATGTTATTGATACCGGTGGATATTTGCCTAATGAAACGGATGTAATGATCCAGGGCATCCGAGAACAAATTCATATAGCCATCGAAGAATCTGATCTTATCCTGTTTGTCGTCGATACCGAAGCCGGTATTACCAGTCTCGATCAATCGGTTGCTCAACTGCTTAGGCAAGAAGAAAAACCCGTATTGCTGGTGGCCAATAAAGCTGATAATGAGGAGCGTGAACTAAACGCTACCGAATTTTACTCCCTGGGATTTGATCAATTATATCCTATATCAGCATTAAGCGGGAGGGGAACCGGTGATTTGCTCGATGAAGTTGTAAAATTATTACCTGAGGAAAAGAACGAACCGGAAACATCCGTTCCAAAATTAACCGTGGTAGGGCGCCCGAATGTGGGTAAAAGCAGCTTTATTAATGCACTGTTAGATGATGAACGATGTATTGTGACTGATATTCCCGGGACGACGCGCGATTCCATCAACAGTAAACTTATTTATAACGAAAAAGAATATATTCTCGTCGATACCGCTGGACTTAGAAAGAAAGCTAAGGTTAAAGAGAATGTAGAGTTTTACAGCACAGTCAGAACCGACCGGGCTCTCAAAGAATGTGATGTAGCTTTAATTATGCTCGATGCCATGCGTGGCTTTGAGGAGCAGGATAAACGCATTCTGCGGGATGCTGCAAAATATAACAAGGGTATTGTAATTGTACTTAATAAATGGGATCTAGTGCCAGATAAGGATACTAATGTCCACAAGGAGTTTGAGGAGTACGTGTACAGTCGGGTACCGATGATGAAATATATCCCCATTGTTTCTATTTCAGCAATACACAGAAAACGTATCCACAAGGTCATAGATGTTGCTGACAAGGTATTACAGGAACGGAAAAAGACGATAAAAACTTCAGAATTGAACGATTTTATCGAACGCATCTTAAAAGAAAAATCATTACCTGTTCGGCGGGGAGTTAAACTAAAAATTAAATATGGGACCCAGGTAAAATCGAATCCACCTGTGTTTAAGTTTTTCATGAATAAGCCTGAGGAACTACCGGCCAGTTATCGTCGTTTTATAGAAAATAGACTCCGGGACGAATATCAATTTACCGGTGTTCCTATTACAATGAGATTTGTTCAGAAATAATTGATATTCCTTTTGAAGTGAATCATTGAATCAGTTATTTTTCCAGCGATATTACGTTGAGCAACAACCAATTTTTAATTGCATACTCATGCCAACACCACAAAATTTAGAACAACCCAGAGCAAACGCGCTTAATGAACAGTTTGACAGAGAGCGCTCTTTTTCTTTTCTGGAAAATTTATATCTGCCCGAAATATTTAAAGCGTTATGGTATACACTTAAGCAGATGTTCCAGCCCAGTGTAACGCTACAGTATCCCGAAGAAAAGTGGGAGCCCCCATCTATATTTAGAGGACGTCCGGTGTTGGTTGAGGATAATGGCAAAGAACGTTGTGTTGCCTGTGGTTTATGTGCACGAGCCTGTCCGCCGCTTGCCATTAGCATGCAGGCTAATGAGGATTCTGATGATCCCAAAGAACGGTATCCTGACTTTTTCGAAATCAATATGCTGCGGTGCATTTACTGTGGATATTGTGAAGAAGTTTGTCCGGAAGAGGCAATTGTGATGAGTAAAGACTATGATATCGTATTTGAGTCTAGGGAAGAGGCTATATATGATAAACAGCGACTATTGGTTCCCAAGGAAGACCTCCAGGAGCGTTTAGAGTTTCTTCGTGAATACAAAAACCGACAATTTGGTCAGTTCTGGGATTTTCAGGAAGAAAATAATATTCACTCGGTCCGCGACCGGGATCAAGAATTTCATTCCGGGCTTTCTCTTGTTGAAATGCTTGAACAGCAACGTCATAATGACGATGTAGAGCCCGAATCTGAATGGGTGAGATAGTCAAATTATGACTGATCGGGAAATCTCACAGGAAGAACTTGATCGCTTGGTTGATGATGCCTCATATTTACAGGATGAGGCGGAAGCTATGCAATACGTTATTGATGACGTTCCTTACGCTAAAACTCCTCCTGAAGGACGATCGATAGCAGAAATGTTGTTGCTTATTGATCACGCTCAGCTTTCCTATTATCGGCCTATCATGGAAGAAGCTATTGAAGATCCTCGTCCTACTCACCTCGACAACTTCACCCATTTCAAAGAAGATTTTGAAAAAGATGAGGAAAAATTAGAGGATGTACACAAGATCCTTAAAAAAATAGCTAAGCACAGGGCAGGGCTCGTAAATGCTATTAAGAATGTACCACTAATTGATTGGGAAACAGTGGTTTATAGAAATGACATGCAGCTTACGCTATTCGACTTTATGCAAGAAATGATTCGCTTTGAAAGGGGCGTATTGAAGGATATTGCCGATCAAGTGAGGGTTTATAATCAGGAAAAGAAGCAGCAGCGTGATATCGAACAACGTCGCTCACAACGGCAAGATCAACATCCCACTGAAAATTAAGATTGATAAAAACCCTTATGATTTGGGCAACATTATTACTCATCTGTGTTAGTGGTTATGTTGCTGCTAAATTTTTTAGTCTTACAAATAAAAGGGGACGACTTAAATTTCTTGGTCTTACAATTGCAGCTGCTATATTTACAGTAATGCAATTCTCTGTCTTTTTGGACTATTTGATGGTGGATTCTAACGTAACTTCTGCTTCTGAATTTATTGTTGAATGGGGCCATGTAATTAGTTTGTCATTTGTGCTTAGCTCATTGGCAATATTCATCCGGGAATCAAAACCTGTATTTGCTCAGTTCCCGATGATATATACGGCGTTACCACTTTTAATTATCATCTCTTATATACTGGTTCAGGACACATACGCCATTAAAACATGGCTGATAATAATTTACCAGGGTGGAGCAATCATTGTAGCACTCTTAATGTATTCAGTTTATACCTATCGTCGTACCAAATACGCATTTATTCTGGGTGGGGTAATTCTTTTTCTGATTTCATATATCCTTTATTGGGGCGTATCAGAAATACAGGATTCCTTTCAATGGATATGGAAGTTACTGGTAGGTTTTGCTATGACCTTAAGTATATTTGGGTATCAACAGACAGAAAAAGAAATTGATGTAAATACGATTTAACCTGTTATGACACTAAAAATTGATTCTAAGGCTCCCGATTTTACGTTACAAAATACGAAAGGAAAGACTGTAACACTTTCTGATTTTCAGGGACAAGCTAATGTAGTCCTTTTATTTTTTCCGCTTGCATTTTCCAGCACTTGTACCAATGAGCTATGCACTGCAAGAGATAACATGAAGTTGTATGATTCGCTGGAAGCCAAAGTCATTGGGTTAAGTATAGACAGTTTCTTTTGCCTTCGAGAATTTAAAAAAAGTGAAAACATAAACTTTACTTTGCTTAGTGATTTTAATAAAAAAGTTTCAGCAAAGTATAATGTGTTATATGATGATTATTATGGAATGAAAGGAGTTTCCAAGCGAGCATCCTTTGTAATTGATAAGCAGGGTACCATAAGATTCCGAGAGATATTAGAAGATTCTGGTGAACTACCAGATTTTAAAGCCATCCAAGAAACACTTACAGATCTTAATTGAGTAATCAGCAGAATTTTTACACTATAAATTAATTAACAATGCAGAGAGGTAATAAGTATCATAATTATCTCTACTTTACATAATATAAATTATACGACATATATATGGTTATTAACTTCAAGAGGTATTTCTATATAGATCTTGGAACATTGTCATACCCAGCTTGCTTTTATTCATATTTTATATTGTTGGATGTTTACATTAGTAAACTTCCACCATTAAATAATTGATTACTAATCAAAAAAAATGCCTCATAATAAGTAAAAACTGCAGCTAACCTATTCACAAACACCTCATGTCGAATTGTTTAACTATAATTATTTATATATTTCTTTTTCTGATACTTCTTTAAAGGGATTTACAAATCTGTTCTAAAAAATCATCAATCTCTGAGAATCTTCTCTAAATTCATATTCTCTCTTTCAAATCAAGTTCATTTTCTGTCAATTCCCCTTCAAATACCCGCTATAAGGCTACAAACAGCACTATTAATCAAATTTGCGTTCTAAGCGGCTTAAATAGTTTTATAATGGTTTTGTATGTCTATTAGAGTTAAAATCACCGATTATTACTTATTTTGTATCAATGAAGTGGATTGGAAACGAAAATTTATAATTCGGTACTACAAATAGATTGGGATATTATCTGCGGGATTAATATTTGGATCTCAAAAAAAACACATTATAATACGGAAGGTTCTTAAAAATATTTACCTGCATTCATCAAGTTTACTTTACAATTATTTTATAAATCTGAATATGAAGTTTTCTAAAAAAATACTTGGATTATCTTTAGTACTTTCTTTTTTAATTACTTTTCCTGAGGTACAGGCCCAGTCTATTTTAGATAAATTAAGATCAAACAATCAAACAACGCAGTTTGCGCAGGCTCTGAAAAATGCCGGTATTAATGAACGTTTAAATCAATCAGGTCCTTTTACCGTATTTGCACCCACTAATGCAGCTTTTGATGAGCTAAGTATGGGTCAAAAATCAGATTCAAACCTTTTGTTAAATCATATTTTAACCGGGATGGCTACTGAGCGCAGTTTGCGGGCAATGTCTGATATTACTTGTTTGAGCGGCCAAACAATTTCTATTCAAAATAAAAGTGGCAATAACCTGGCTATTGAATCGAACAAAATAAGTGTGTCTAATATCAAGGCAAGCAATGGGGTTATCCACATTATTGAAGGTGTTATTGATTAGATAATTGTAGGGGGGCATATCACTTCTAAGGCATTGGCTTCCAAGGAAATAATAAATTTGTTTGATCTATTTTCAATTACTTCACCATCAGCATGAATATCCACATCGCCATTAAAATTCAGGGAAAGTTTCTCAATTTTTGCTGATTTTACTTGTGGAATTAGATGTGATTTTTTAAATAAAAAAAGTGGTAACAATACAGGAATTATCCATTTAGCTATCGGTTTTATCAAAATGGCATTCAATTTTCCATCTGTAATCGATGCATTGGGTGCAATCCAGAAAGAACCACCTTCTACCCTTCCATTTGCTAGTGAAAACATAATGGCATGTTCTTTAGAAATATTTTCCTTTTTTATAATGGTTACTTCAAATGAGGTGTGATTTATTACTGCTTTTAATGCCGATATAGCATACGTTAAAAAGGGATGTAAATGCTTCAGCTGTAGTGCGTAGCGGTTTGTAAGCCCGTCGAACCCAAATCCCAATGAATTCAAGAAGATAAAGTTATTGCATTGTCCCACATCTATCGAAACAGCATTTTCTTGTTTTAACACAGAAAATGATTGCTCTAACTTTACTGGAATATTGAGCGTTTTACAGAGATCATTGCCCGTACCAAGAGGAATTATCCCCATCTGTTTATGAGTATTGATAAGAGTAGCGGCAACCTCACGAACTGTTCCATCACCGCCACAAGCTACAAATACGTCAAATTCATCAAAATTTTGCTCTATAAAGTCGGTAATATCACCAATATCCTGAGAGTGAAATAGACAGGCATCTTCAAATTCAGAAATGAACTCCCGCAAACGTTCCAATTTCACTCCCGACTTTCCACCTTGGGCTGCAGGATTGTATAAAAAGGCATACCGTTTCACGAGATGGAATCATTTAAGTAAGATTCCAATATCGTTATACAGCGTCGAATATCATCGATAAATACTCGTTCCCCTTTTTGATGATATGGATAAATAGAAGGCTCCAATGCTACTGAAATCGTTTGATGATCATCTTTTTGGTTAAACACTTCTCCATAATGAAGATAATCATTGGTATTGTTATCTACTTTGATATCAGAATCTATAGCCAAAAATTGATTCACCGCTTTTTTTGTCCTTTCGATAAGCTTTTTATTGGGATCAAGATCATTTAATTCCCAGTGATTGGCATATAGCGCTACGCCTTTCTCTCCTTTAAATAGCGGGGTTGTATCCAGGGTAATAACTTGGTCTGGCATGGTATTTTGGGCTATGCATTGCTGAGCTATACGTCGGGCCCCCATCCCATTTGTATACCCTTTGCCGTTATTCCTAAGTAGTTCAGGATGCTCTTTAAGCCCTTTCTTCTCTTCCATTTCAGAAAAGAAAAAAAGCATATTTGGCCATTGACGGCTTTTTGTCATTTCAGCCAATGTGACTACTATTCCCAACCCGGCACTATCGTCCATAGCCCCTTCAATTTGATCATCAATGATATCTACGGGCAATGGATCGGGGTAATCAGTGCCATAATGATTTATTTTATCGAGATGGGCCGTTAATGCCACCGTCGGTAAATTGGAATTATCACCAACTTTATAAATTAAGTTATTGCCTTTGACATCAATTTCCCGAGCCTGAATTTCATCAAATACCTGACATATATATGGATGGAGTCGTTCTTCGTAGGAACTAAAAGAAGGAATTTGCGCAATTTCTGTTATATGTGTTATCGCCCGGTCTAACATTATTAATATTAATTTGTGGTAAATTCAATATTAAACTTACCATCGTCTTCAGCCTTTATAGTAATTTTATCTATGATAGCATTAGTACTAAGCGGACTATAGAGATGTGGGAATTTTTTGTCGGTATCTTCCCCCTTTTCATATTTGATATCGTCATAAAGGGTGGTTGCATCAATCACAAGCAGAAGAATCTCATCTTTATCTCCAAAAATTTTGTTTGCTGTAGCTTCTACCTGTTCTCCTGTTGAACAATGAATAAAACCTTGGCTATCAAAGGATTCCGGCTCATATTTCCCCCCATTATTAAACTTTTCCCAATCGTCTTTAGTGGTTATATGAAATAAAAGATCGTCGCGCATAATATGATTAAACTAATTTTAAATTTATTTGTAAGCTAAATGTAATAATGCGTCACCCTTATGAACCACAGGAGCATAATTTAAACCGATTACCTGTCCATCATGCGGGCATGTGAATTTAAACTGTTCATTACCGTACGGATCATTTACATACCCTAACACCTGACGCTTTTTTACCTTATCACCAAGTTCAATTTTTGGTCGAAATAAACCGGCATATTTAGCCCTGACCCACGTGGTCTTACGATATATCTTGGTTTCTTGAATAGGTTTGGGAGCTTCATCTTTCATCCCAAGATACTTCATAAGGCGTAGTGTGCCATTAATACCTTCCTGAATACCAAACTCATAAAAGCGAGTGGATTCGCCAGCCTCGTAAACTAAAATATGCTTTCCCTTTTTGTGAGCTGCTTTTCGGAAAGACTTTTCAATAAGCGAGGAATGAACCATAAATGGAGCTCCAAAAGCTTCTCCAAGTTCCTTATTCTTTTCAACATCTAATGTACATCGAACTTGTGGATAATTGGATCGTGCTGATCCACCGGTATGAAAATCGATTCCATAATCAATTTGTGGTACAATCTCGTTCATTAACGTATGAGCTAACAAACGTGCCAACGATCCCCCTTTTACTCCCGGAAAGCTGCGATTAATATCTTTACCATCAGGCAATCCTCGTACATTTTGTATAAATCCATATACATTTACCAAAGGTAGTGCAATCACACTCCCCTTCTTGGGAATAAGCAGATCTTTGGCAACCATCCGGCGGATAATTTCTATACCATTTAACTCATCGCCGTGTAGCCCTCCGGTGAGAAGCAATGTAGGTCCCTCCTCTTCAGAACGGAAGACATGTACCGGTAGATCAATATTGGTATAGGTTGGCAGCCGGGCAATATTCAGCTGAATTTCTTTTTCTTCCCCCGGCTCAATCTCGTAATTGTTAATCGTTATCGTCTCAGGCATTCCTGGTCAAATTCTGACTCTTCCGGGGATTATTTTTTACTTCGGTAGTCCTGCGCTCAACAAATGAGATAATACGTCCGGCAATATCTTTACCCGTTGCTGACTCAATGCCCTCCAATCCCGGTGAAGAGTTTACTTCCAGCACCAGAGGACCTCGTTCGGACTGTAGCATGTCTACCCCTGCAACCGATAATCCCATCGCACGAGCAGCAACCAGCGCGGCACGACGTTCTTCTTTGGTTAACTTAACTAACTCTCCGCTACCCCCGCGGTGGATATTAGATCGAAACTCGCCTTCAACCCCTGTTCGCTTCATAGCTCCAACAACTTTACCATCCACAATAAACGCCCTGATGTCTTCACCTTTAGCCTCTTCAATAAATTCCTGAACAATCACTCGGGCTTTCATACTATGAAATGCTTGAATGATCGACTCGGCTGCTTTAAAAGTCGGTGCCAAGACAACCCCAACGCCCTGTGTACCTTCCAGTAATTTTACGATCAGCGGAGCACCGCCGACGGATTCAATAATTTTTCGCACCTCAGTAGAATAATTTGTAAACACCGTTTTTGGCATTCCTACCCCGGCCCTAGCCATAATTTGCAGACTTCGCAGTTTATCTCGCGATCGTACAAGCGCTTGTGATTCAACGGCCGTAAATACTTTCATCATCTCAAACTGGCGTACAACCGCTGAACCATAAAAAGTTACGGATGCCCCAATACGGGGTATTACAGCATCAACGCCGGTAACTTTGGTTCCGCGATAGTAAATGCATGGATTATCTTTTTCACTTACAATATCACATTTAAGATGATCTAAAACCGTAGCTTCATGACCGGCCTCTTCAATAGCTTCGGTAAGCCGAGAAGTGGAATAAAGTTTAGAATTTCGGGATAAAACGACTATGTGCATGTATAATTAGTTATGTCTGTTCTTTAATTTCATTTTTCGATACATATTTTTGGGATACATCAACGAGAAATCGTCCATTAATTAACTTTCGTCCAACCAAGACGGGATAACGCATCTCAGAACGATCCGTAAGGGACAATTCAGCCGTCAAAAGTCTATCAGAAAGTTGGACCTTTGTCTTTACGACAAAACGCTCTTCCCTGGATCCATTAGAACTCTTGACCACTTTTTTCCGGTGTATAGGCAGTTCAAAGAGTTTGTCATTATAGGTTTCATGTGACGGATCCAACAAGTTGAATCGTACATATTCCCCTTCATCCTTTTGAATTGGCTTTATATGATGGCAATGCAAACTGGAAGTATAAGCTCCGGTATCAATTTTTGCATCAATCCCATATAAATCCCATTCGGGAAAATTGATTGTTTCTAATCTGCCAATGATATTAAGTTTCCTTTTTTTAGCAGCCATTTTACAATCACGTTAATTGTTGATGAACCCACTCAAGTATACAAGTTATTCAGCTTTGTATCATCTATGAACTTCCAAATTCATTTCTTCTAAATTCGGCACTTTTTAATACCTTACAGCTGTTAAATTTAACATCAATCACCAACTGTTTATGTCTCGTATATCTCAAAATATTATTCCCTTTAGCTTTTTGTTTATCGGACTTCTTTTTAGCTCTTGCAGTAGCTCTTCCCCCCTTCAACATCCAACTACTTCGGCCACTCTCTGGGCACAAAATGCTGCTGAATATAAGGCACTTACTACATCAGTTTATAATACAGCGCTTTCAAATTTGGGAATAGCCATAGAGGATTCCTACTGGACGGCCTATCCCAATCAAGAAGATCAAGATATAGGAAACCTCCCTCCTGCGGTAGTTTTAGATGTGGATGAGACAGTCTTGGATAATTCCCCGTTCCAAGCTAGGATGATTAAGCAGAATAGCAGTTTTAATCTTCAGCAATGGAATGATTGGGTAACGGAGGCAAAGGCAAATCCTGTTCCCGGAGCTGTTCAATTTACTCAGCAAGCGGCCAATAAAGGGGTAGCTGTTTTTTATCTAACGAATCGAGAAGCCGAAGTGGAAGAAGGAACCCGCCAAAACCTAAAAGAGCTTGGGTTTCCACTTGCTAAGAATGAAGACCGTATTCTAAGCAATAATGAGCGTAAAAATTGGACCTCAGCAAAAACAGAACGTCGTGCTTATGTTGCACAAAATCATCGTATTATTATGTTATTTGGAGATGATCTAAATGATTTCGTGTCGGCTAAAAATATCTCTCAAAAGAAACGTGCACAGCTTGTTGAAAATAATCGGGACAAGTGGGGAAAGTTATGGTACGTGTTGCCTAATCCGGTATATGGGTCTTGGGAAAATGCGCTCTATAATTTTGATGACTCATTAAGTCCTTCACAAATTGACAGTGTGAAAAAGGCACGCCTCAATGCTAAGAACAATTAATCTATCATGACCAGCAATGAAATTATAAAAGATGCTGAATGAAGATGAGGCTGGGATGAAACCAATCGGTAATCAAAATAAAAAAGGTCCCGCTCAATAAAACGGGACCTTGAATTTAAATAGAAATTAACTCTTAAAATTATCAGGCAGAACCACTATTTTTCTTCTGGCGAATTAACATAACACCTAATGCTACAGCCAGTAATACGCTACCGCCAAGCAGATACACAAGAATATTGTTAGACCGAGGTTGTGCAATCTGGGTCCATTCATCTACTTTCTGATTAAGTTCTGAGGTTTGTTCCCTGCTTAGCACATTGGCATGAGCCAAATTGCTCGTCCACTGCACTTCTACACGATCCCAAAAATCCTTAAATTTTTGAAGATCGCTATAATTTTCCTCAGAACGATTATCTTTACTCTCCTTTATTTTTTTGTCCAGATATGAATGTAAAGCACCATTAAGTTCCTCAGCCGATTCAAAAGTATCGGCTTCAATGCCTTGTTGCGCAAAATACTCCTTCACAGCTTTAACAGTATTAGTTTGTAAAAGATTATTCCATTCATTCAAATTTGAATTAATATTTTCAGCCAGCATATCAGCATTATCGCCTTCATAAACTTCATGGATCTTATCGCCGAGTTTATTCCACATCGTTTGAAACTGGTAGTTTACCTCAGCCATACGCATATAATCATCCAGCTGTAAATTTGAGGCATTGCGCTGTAATATCTTAATATTCTCTTCCGAAATATCGTGTATCAATTTAAGTGCGTCATTGGTCTTAATACGTGATCTTTGGTCGTAATTCTCGATCTCTTGAAAGGCATCCAAATCCATATTCTGATAGGTTACAACCATGGAATCGATAAATGTTAAAATAAGCTCATCGCGCTTTTCTAAGCTTTGGCGATACTCGCGTACCATATTTGACAGCTCTTTTTCACTTTCAGTAGACTGGCGAATAGCTGTTTTAAGAGAATCAGTCTGTTGATCGAGCTGACTTAAATCCTGTTCATAGGACGCGAGCTGATTCTCAAGCTTATTAAGCTGCTTTTGCTGCTCCGTGATAGTCTCAACCTTATTAAGCGTACGAATAGATGACTTCTTTAAATTTTCAATTTGCTCTTCATACGTATCCGGATATAAAGCCTTATTAAGTAACTCTTTATGCTTACTGTAATTTTGATCAAATTGCTTAATAGATTCAATCAAACTTTCTGCGCTATCGGGTGATGATACGTTCTCTACCTTCTGTTCGTAATTCGCATATTGCTCCTTAAATGTTTGTTGTATCTCGTAATCCGACTGTACTTCCTGAGCATAAAGCGTTGAGGAAAAAAGTCCGATCACAATCGTTAATAATATTGTTATTCGAAATTTCATAATTAGTTCACCTCACCTTGTGCCATTTGTGATTCTTCCTTTACAATACTTTCTGCATTGACCTTCCATACCTCTCCTGTTGATCGATTCAACAGTTGGATGTGTGTCATTCGCTGGTTAAATGCGGGTTTTTCGATACCTTCATCTGACACCTTCAAAGTTTCTTTCAAAACTAATTTCCCTTTCTCAGGGGCCATAACGTATACATTTTTATAACTGGGAGCAGTTATATAGTAGTACCCCTCTTGCCCGCGGATATATCTTACCTGCTTAGTAGTTACAGAAGAAGTATCTTGAGTCTCTGCATATTGAATGGGCTTGATATTAAATGTTAATCCATGCTTGATATCTTCAACAGTGCCGTTCTCATCAGGTTGCAGTACCGACTCAATTGATTGCGAATAGTCTACCTCACTGATAACCATTGATTGCTTGCAGCCCGTCAGAAGTACCGCTGCAACCACAGATATCATCGTAACCGTTTGTATGAATATCTTCATGATATCGTTTACCCTATTTATTTATATAATTGACCTATTATTTTGCTGTTCAATTACTTATAGAGCGCATCACATACAAATGTTCCTTAAAAGAATTGTCCCAGTTCTAGAATGGGAATCTATCAATATAAATTGGTGAAAAGCTTGAAGAAATGCTCCGAAAGTAAGAGGTAAGAACTTTTATAAAGAGATAAGAATATCTTTTGGGATATCATCAGAAAGTTGATCACATCCCTGCAAAGCTTCCAACTCAATAATGAACGAATAGCCCACAACGTGACCTCCAAGCTCTTCAACTAACTGGGTAGCAGCCTTAGCCGACCCGCCTGTGGCTATTAAATCATCGTGGATAAGAATACGATCTCCCTCCGAAAATGCATCATCATGCATTTCTATAGTATCTTCACCGTATTCGAGCGCATACGTTGCTGATATGGTATCGGCAGGCAGTTTCCCCGGCTTACGGATAGGAATAAAGCCGGCATGCAGATCTTGAGCAAGATTGGTCCCGAACAAGAAGCCACGTGATTCCAATCCCACCACATAGTCGATATCCATATGACGAAATGGACGAGCCAAAATTTGGGAAGTAAGTTCCAGCGTATCGGGGTTTTGTAGCAGCGGAGTAATATCTTTAAACTGAATACCGAGTTTAGGAAAGTCTGGAATATTACGGATATTCTCTTTTAATAATGCAATTATTTGTTGTTTAACACCGTCCATTTGCCGTATTTTCTGTTTAAAATTATCATGCTGATAATACCTATTTGACCCCCAAGGAAGCAAATTAAATGAACTCTGATATTTCCGGTACTCAAAAACATCTACGATTTATGCAACAGGCCTTTTTCTTGGCTGAACAGGCTTATGAGGAAAAAGAAGTGCCGGTTGGTGCCGTTGTGGTGAAAAACAACCATATTATTGGGAAGGGATATAATCAAACAGAACGGTTAAACGACCCTACCGCACATGCCGAAATGCTGGCTATCTCTGCGGCTTGTTCAACCCTTGGACAAAAATATCTCCAGGATTGTACACTATATGTAACCCTTGAACCCTGCCCTATGTGTGCCGGTGCACTTGTTTGGTCCAAAATTGATCAAGTAGTGATTGGTGCGCTGGACGCTAAAGCAGGAAGCTGTGGCAGTGTCTATAATCTTGCATCAAGTAACAAGCTAAATCACCAAGTTGATGTAATTCATGGATTTATGGAAGAAGACTGTGAGTGGATTCTAAAGCAATTCTTCCAAGAACGTCGTTCAGAAGGGAACGGACAGTTCTAAATTATGGTGCCGAAATCTGCTGTTTTCGATTGCTATTTCGGGCGCGACAAATATATGGAGTCTCGCCTTGTATAATTCCCGTTAATGAGGGTAATGGTTTCTCAATAATATGGCGATACAAAAATTGGATGGCTTGACGGGCTTGGTTTTGGATAGAATCTGGAGCACCTCTGTTCGTAACAAGATGGTTTAAAAATTCCACCACCTCTTTCTCCCCCATATTTTTGGGATGTTCTAAATTGTGATAATAAATAAATCGGGTAATCCATCCGATATAAGTTTGCTCGGTGCGATAGCTCATACCCCGTCTTCGAATCTCTGTACGAATCTTACTAAGCAGTACCGATTTTCCCATGGTCTCTCCTTCTTCTTATTGCTTTTATTAGTAAGACCCCAGAGAAATGTAATCCTTACATTTTTTTACTGCTATACGAGTAAAAAACTCATTACATCCACTTTTAGGAACACAATTTATTTACCTATAATTGGACTAATAAAATTAAATCATTCATAGAAAATAATTCCTCTTTGCTATGGCCGCATCATCAAAGAAAGTCATTTATGCTGCATTAATTGGAAATGGACTCATCGCAATAACTAAATTTATAGCTTCAGTCATAACAGGTAGTTCAGCAATGATGTCGGAGGGAATACACTCTACTGTTGATACCGGGAATCAGCTATTGCTTTTGTTGGGGTTGAAAAAATCAAAAAAACCTGCGGATAAAGATTATCCCTTTGGGCATGGTAAAGAAATTTATTTCTGGAGCTTTATCGTTGCTATTATGATTTTTGCCGTAGGAGCCGGTATTTCTATTTATGAAGGTATTCACAGCCTGATGGATCCTCACCCTGTTCAAAATCCCTTTATAAATTATATTGTTTTAGGTTTAGCGATGATATTTGAAGGTTTTGCCTGGTATTTTGCCTGGATAGAATTTAATAAGGCTCGCGGTGAACGCGGATATTACGAGGCCATACGAAAAGAGAAAAATCCGACGTTATTTGTCGTACTATTTGAAGACTCAGCAGCTATGTTGGGATTAATTGTTGCGTTTATAGGGATAGCTTTAGGTCAATATACCGGACTCCATATTTTTGATGGAATCGCCTCTATTGTGATCGGATTAATTTTGGGAGTTACAGCGGCATGGCTCGCTTATGAGACGAAGGGACTGCTTATCGGCGAAAGTGCGGACCCTCAAATAGTAACAGGTATCAGGAATCTAACAAAAGACTATAACTTCATAGATGGTGTTAATGAAGTATTGACTATGCATATGGGACCAAATTACATCCTCCTAAATCTGAGCGTAAATTTAAAAGACAAAATGAATGTATCGAATGTGGAAGAAAATATCTCAACACTAACCTCCCGGATCAAAAAAGAGTATCCTCTGGTTAAACGTGTGTTTGTTGAAGCAGAGGAAAATAATCCATAAATATTTTAAGTATTATATCTATAACTTTAACTGTAGCATTTTATACGGATGACTAAGCAGGTATTAATAACTTTTTTAATCGTTTTATCAATATATAGTATAGGGTTGGGACAATCTGCGACCAATACCTATAATAAAAAATCCGATTCTAATTTTACCGATCGGCTTACATGGGTAAATGAGAAAAATACCGATATCCATGAAATGAATTTTATTATCGGCTATTCTTTTGCTTCTACCAAGGGATTCTGGGGCAAAATTCCTAAAGCAACGCTTAGCATTTATACCATCCGATACAACCGAAAGCTTGTAACATATAACAACAAGCATCTGCTCGAATACACAGCTGAAACTAATTTAGCGGCAAATTACACTCTCTCCAATACAAATAGATATCAAGCGGGTTCCTACAGCGGATTTGGAATTACCCCCCTGGGATTTCAAATCAATTTAAATCAACATAATATTATACAACCCTTTTTTAAGTCCTCTACAGGGTTTATGTATTTTAAAAAGCCCTTCCCTGATAGTCGCGGTGTTCAGTTTAATCTCACGCTCGAATTGGGCACGGGAGTGGAAGTGATGGTATTTGATAACGTCTCTCTTACAATTGGATATAAGTACCACCACATGTCTAACGGCCAGCTGGGCGAAATCAATCCCGGTGTAGATTCTAATATTTTTTATAGCGGCTTTACTATTTTTTGATCTGCAATAAAAATTCTTCCATTAGTAGTTTTCCTATAACAATTTTGGCTTGGTCTCGTACATTACCCTGTGAAAAATCCAACCAAAAAATTTCCTATTGTTAGATACTTATGTACAGGATTAAATTACTAATTATTGTATTATTCACCTTTTTACTGTTTTCTCCTCTGTCAATTCAAGCCCAAGACAACACAGCTCATGAATGGAAAAATTATGGACTCGAGTATCGTACCTACCGGGTTACCCTCGTTCCCGGCTTAAGCTCGAATGGGATTGATGCCGTTGATTATGCCTCTAAATACTCCTTTAACTTATTGGGAGGCTATCACGGTGCACTTCACGAAGGTTTTGAATTTGGTACGCTCATGAATGCCAATAAATATTATGCCTCTGGTGTTCAATTAGCCGGTATTGCAAATTACTCGGGAGAACATACGTTAGGGCTACAATTTGCGGGCATAGGAAATTATAGCGGCAACAGCATGCAGGGAATACAAATTGCGGGTATTGGCAACTGGGCCTCATCTGATATTCAGGGCCTGCAAATGAGTGGAATTTTCAACTTGTCGGGAGGTGATATTCAGGGCTTACAATCAGCCGGCGTATTTAATATTGCAAAAAATGACATACAGGGACTTTTAGTCTCGGGTGTCGGCAATATTTCAGGTGGTAATATTCAAGGATTACTGCTAAGTGGATTTGCTAATATTGCGCAAGAGGATATGCAGGGCATTATTACATCGGCAGGATTGAACTATTCAAAATCCTTTCAGGGAATAAGCCTGAGCTCAGTAAATATCAGCCAAAAATTTCAGGGTATTCAGCTGGGCATTGCAAATATTGTGGACGAAGGACAAGGTATACAGGCGGGATTGGTAAATTATGCAAATGAGTTTGAGGGTCTACCAGTCGGACTTATAAGCTACTATAGGAATGGCAGAAAGAACCTTGATTTATGGACTACCGAAACCGGTTTTACAAATGTTGGGATTAAGCTGGGAACAGAACAGGTTTATAATATGCTTTCTGTTGGATTTAATCCGCTGCTGAAACGGGATGTTTGGCAAATTGGATGGAGCATCGGACGATTACACGAATATGAAAAATACGACCTTTATTCTGATTTCTCCTACTTCAAAATCAACGAGGGTGGTTGGACAAAAGACGTAAATTCAATGTTTAAATACCGTCTTCTCTTCTCAAAAGAGGTAAATGAAGATTTCAAATTTTATGGAGGTCCTACCGTAAATATGCTTATCTCCAGTTTAGAAGAAAGCGATGATTATGCGCCCTATCGATTGTTCGATATCAATGCTAAGGGACGCCAATATGTCTTTTGGATTGGGGCAACACTGGGTATAGAATTGTTTTAAAAGCGATTATCGGATACCTTCTTAACAGGATATTATTATAAAACGTCAATAAAAATCTAATTATGAGAGCTAAAACAAAAGTATTACGGAAGGCGGAATTCAATCCTCGAATAAAAAGATATTTACTAATCTATGGGATCCTATTTTCAATCATTACCATAGTAGGAATTGTTTTGCTTCCTATTTACCTGATTATAGCACCTATTTTGATCAACAAATACTTTGATCGCTTAAGTGCAGAATTAACTACCCGAGCGCTTCGTTTTGAAAAAGGTATATTATTTCATGTAGAGCGCACTATCCCACTGGATAAAATTCAAGATCTCACGTTTAAAGAAGGTCCCCTGCTGAAATATTTCGGATTAAGTATCCTTAAAGTTGAAACGGCCGGTAGTAGCGGTCATGGTCAAGCCGATCTAACACTTATTGGCATAAGGGATGCTTCTGACTTTCGAAGCAAGGTTTTAGAGCAACGCGATAAAGTGACGGACAACAAATATTCATCTTCTACCAGCGAAACAGACGAATCTACGTTGGCAGTCCTCAAAGAGATCAGAGATTCTCTAAAATCAATCGACAAGAAAATAGATTCCAAGTAATTAGTTTTAGTCAGATCCTTGTACCGTCTTGTCAGCAATTCTATCGTTGTAGAAGTACAATAATCCCATCGCTATGCCCCACTGCACGGCTATAGTTGCCACAGAAAATGCGCTTAGCGGATTATACCAGCTGTCTGGGGCGTAGGATGTGATACTGAGGTATATCCACCATATGAGCAGAGAAATAACTTCTACCGGCACTACATATTTGATGATAACTGTCCACCATTTGCCTAAGTCAAATCTTTGGGTTCCGGTATTTACAATGGTTGACCGGAACTTATCAGGATCAAACTTGATGATGGCAAACGACATGAAAGCTCCGGAAACCATTAGTCCTACCGCCCACACAAAATCCTGATTGGCAAGAATATCTGTTGAAATTGCCGAAGGCATCCCTAACAGAAAACCGGTTACACAAATGGCAATAGTGGCATTTTTTCGGGGGAATCCCATATCCACAAACACACGGCTGGCTAATTCAATCATTGAGATGAGCGAGCTGAAAGCAGCAAACGTTAATCCCAAAAAGAAAAGTATGGCAAATATTTTTCCGCCGGCCATCTCGTTGAAAAGCTGAGGCATCCACATGAAAGTTAGCCCTGTAGAAGCCGGACCCGATGTTTTCATAATATTCAGGATCTCCCCATTGCCCATACTACTTCCAAGTGTTCCAAATACCGTGGCAAAGATCGTCATTGCGGCCAGCAGCGATACAATATTGTTACCAATACCTGTTTGAAAAGCACTGATAGTAATATCATCCTTTTTACGCATATAAGCGCCATAAGTGAGTATCAGTCCCCATGCGGCCCCGGTATCCCAGGCATTTTGAGTGAGAGCTTCGAGCCACAAGCTGGGCTGAGTCAAGGTGGACCAATCAGGGGTAAAAAGATATTCGATACCCTGAAAACTACCGGGAAGCGTTACCGCTCGTATTAACGAAATTACCACAACCAGCAGCAGCGATGGAATGAGCACCTTATTGATCCGCTCGATGGATGAAATACCCTTAACCACAATGAGGCCACCGAGTCCAATCATTATTGCATGAAAAACAGAAGGCCACATCGAACCCTGGAATCCATACCAAATAGTTTCGGCCTGTCCCATACTGGCCGGCAAACTCGAAAATATGGATTCTATCAAATAATAGAGGCACCAACCTGCCACCACACTGTAGTAAAACATAATTGCTGTGGCTACAAAGCCAATAAAGCTTCCCATCCAGGCATATTTTTTCCCGACAAGATTAATAAACGAACCAATGACGCCCTTTCGCCCATGTCGCCCAATACCGTATTCGGCTATAATTAATGGAATCGAAAACAGAAAAAGGCAAGTGATCCAAGCGATAAGAAAAGCACCGGCTCCCTCCTGTCCGCCATTCTGTGCGGCAATACGGGGAAATCTCCAAATATTTCCCGTCCCAACGGCAATACCAAGTACACTTAGAATAAGTCCTAATTTCGTCGAAAAGAGATCCCCTGATCCATTTTTACCGCTCATAAAGCGTATTCCTCATCTTTTGTAAGGTTCAAATTTTCTCGCTTCTATTTTTAATGATTTTTTTGCGAAGTGGCAACCCACTCTTAACATCGTTACTACTTTTAAAGAATATTGCCAATAAATAGCCGTTAAAAATTCTTATTTAGCAGTCAAAGAGGGGTTATTATCATTTTGATTCTATCACACCTATGACTATTATTGCCTGCTAAAGAAATCCATTTTAAACAGCATTTTAAGGTATTAGGTACGAATGTTTTCGAATCATAAGACGACCAACCGTACGTTAGCTTTAATCACGTTTTTTGCCTCTCTCATTTTATATTTCATTACCATGGCTCCTACGGCCAGCTTTTGGGACGCTGGCGAATTTATTGCCGTTGGTCATGGCCTGCAGGTAAATCATCCTCCGGGAGCTCCATTTTATTCTTTATTGGGTCGCATCTTTTCCATGTTTATGCCCACTGCTTATGTCGCTGCCAGCATAAACTTTATTAGCGTTTTAAGTTCCGCTCTTACCGTTATGCTGTTATACCTAATTGTCGTGCGATTGGTGAGAGAGTGGAAAGGCGCTCCCGATAAGATGCTAACCATCGATAAAATTGGTATGTATGGCGGAGCGCTTCTCGGAGCCGCTACTTTTGCTGTTACTGATACGTTTTGGTTTAGCGCTGTTGAAGCTGAGGTCTATGCCCTATCAATTCTGTTTACGGCCATGGTTGTGTGGCTGGCGCTGGTTTGGGCTGAACATCACGACAAACCTTACAATGAACGTTGGCTTATCCTGATCGCCTATCTTTTTGGTATTGCGTTGGGAGTTCACCTGCTTAACCTCCTTGCCCTGTTTTTTGTTGCCCTGATTATCTATTTCAAAAAATATGAATTTAGCTACCAATCGTTTGGCGTGCTCATGGCTATTTCTGCAGGTGCCTTTTTATTGGTTTATCCGGGGACTATTCAGGGAATTCCAAGTCTATTGGAATGGATCACCAATGCCAGTTATGGACTCATTGGTCCATTGGGCTTTATTATTCTTGTTGTAATAGCAATGAGTTTCGGACTCTACTACACCCATAAGAATGGATATCGCATAGCAAATATCGTATTACTTTGTTATACGATGATTTTGATCGGCTATTCCTCCTATTCGCTTATTTTTATCCGTTCTATCGCCGATCCTCCCATTGACGAAAATGATCCGGAAACCGTAGAAGCTTTTATAGATTACCTGGAACGTGAACAATATGGGCAGACACCACTGTTAACCGGTAATACCTACGATAACAGTCAGGGAACGCTTAATCGTGATGAGGAAACCTTCTTCCCCAGGCGTTATTCTTCGAATCCTCAGCATATGCAACAGTATGCGCAATATTCAAGTGACTGGGATTTCTTTTTACGGTATCAGGTAAATCACATGTACTGGCGATATTTTGCCTGGAATTTTATTGGTCGCGATGCCGATATACAGGATGCAGGATGGCAGGCCGGCTTTACCGATACCGAACATGAAGAAAATCCCGCCCACAACAGTTACTTCTATATACCATTTTTGATCGGGCTTTTCGGAATGCTATTCCACTTCCAAAATGACTGGAAACGAGCCCTATCTGTACTGGCATTATTTGTCTTTACCGGACTGGCCATCATCTTTTACCTTAATCAAACTCCTATGCAGCCGCGCGAGCGAGACTACGCCTACGTGGGGTCATTTTTTGCTTTTGCTATATGGATTGGCATGGGTGGCATAGGATTAGTAGAATTAGTTAAGGATTATTTGATCTCTAATAAAATCGCTTCCTATGCTATTCTGGGGATACTTTTTATAGCCGCTCCGGTATGGATGGGCATGGAAAATTTCCATGATCACGATCGCGGTGAACGATATGTTGCTCCTGATTATGCGTACAACCTGTTAAACTCAACAGCACCCAACGCTATACTCTTTACCAACGGTGACAACGATACTTTCCCCCTCTGGTACTTACAGGAAGTTGAAGGTATTCGAACGGATGTTCGTATTGTTTGCCTAAGTTTGCTTAATACGGATTGGTATATCAAGCAGCTGAGAGATCAGTGGTCTCATGAGTCCGCTCCCCTCCCTATTTCTTTTGATGATGAGAAAGTTGAACAGCTGACCAGCGGACTCTCTATGCATAATCCAGATACGCTTAGAATACCCGTTGAAAAAAACATGCTGAAAAATGCCTTTAGCAGCATGAAAAATTACAAGCAAGCCATTGAGGTTGATACCAGTAAAAATCTTGGCTTTGATTTATCAAAAATACATTTCCAAATCCCTATAGACTCTCTGGATAGCGAAGTGGCTTGGTATTACGAGGGACGTTCAGCCGGACAAGATCGCCAGGGTAATCGACGATATTATACCCAAGTACAGGATGAGGTTATTTTAAATATTCTTCGAAATAATGATTGGTTACGTCCGGTTTATTTTGCAAACACGGTTTCTACTCAGAGTCAGATGAACCTGCAGCCCTATTTCCGTTTCGAAGGAAAAGCATTCCGTGTTGTACCCCAACGTAGACAATCGCAGGGTTATGGCTGGATGGATGCAAGTATTCATGCCAAGCGTCTCTCAAACTTCCAGTTTAGAAAATGGAATGAACCCGACAATTACTTTGATGAAAATATTCGTCGTATGTTGGGCAATTATCGCTTCAGCATTACCGAGCTTGCCAATAAATACAACGAAATGGGTATGCCCGACAGCGCCAGCTACTGGCTGGAATGGGGTGAAGAAAAACTGCCCTTTAACATCAACGATAATAATATCAATTCTACAATACTATATGCATATAGTTATGCGGATGTTGGTGACACCCAGAATGCAGTCGAGTTAGCACAACAGCTGGAAGAAAGGGTATTGAAAAATCTTGAAAGCAGCATTGCTGAGTACGATAAAATTCAAGGTGAACTATCACAACTTAACCAAGAAGCCAAACAGGCTCGTAATAATGCCAATATGGAAGCTCAGCGTCGCTTAAAACAGCGTATGCAGAGCATTAGCTCTGAACGTCAACAAATAGCACGTGAAATTTCAAGATCTGTTAGTCATCTCACCATTATACAACGTATTTATTTCATGAATGGTAATGATGAGAAAGCGAAGGCTCTGCATGATCGCGTAAATGAAATTACTGGCAATCGTATTTCAGTTCCCGCTACAAAAGAAGAAAACAAAAAACAATTCGATAGGTTTCAGTTGTAAAAAGTTCTAACTTATGATATGAACGACACAGTCAAAATTTCTAATTTAGAGCTGTGAATAGTATATTCCATTGAATCAAAACATAATGATTGCATAATATTGCAAACTAATGGTTCATCAATTTACAAAAGAAAATATTGATGCTATTGCTAATGTCTTGGAAACTAAGGCCAAGCCGCTTGGTAATGATGTGTTTCGCTTTGAAGTAACCAATGAAGAGGAACAACGGCGTCTCGCTTTGGAGATACATCTTGGCCTTGAGGTTAAAGGCGAAAACTCAAATATGGTTTCTGTATACGCACAGAATACATTTTTGCAGCTGCACAACTGTACGGCCTTTATTGCCAGCGATATGCTACAGCAAGTGACCTTCTTCGGGCGTCAAAATGAGCGGACATCGGGACTTATAGTAGAAACCGGCGCTGGTTGCAGCTTGTATGCCAACGTAAGCGAAACTATTTTAAACAGTGATTTTACCCAGCTCCCAGAAGATCTGATGATGTGCGCCATTGCCCTTTCTCTTACCGAATCAGTTGATATGGATGACTTCTCGTTTGATGAAGATTAATATCAATGGCTGATGAACTCCCTGATATACAAATCTTTAACCAGACGAATCTTTCCATTCCTCTCGAGCAATCTTTTTGTGAAGCAGTAGCAAAACAACTTGCTGACAAGGAAGAATGCAGCTTTAACTTTGTTGAGGTTGTCTATGTTGATGAAGATAAGATTGTTGAGATTAACAGCGAGCACCTTGATCGGGATTATGTAACAGATATCATCACCTTTCGATATGACGACTCTGACCTTAATCAAGATATTGAAGGCACGATGTTCTGTTGTGCTCCTCGAATCGTGGAACAAGCACAAGAGTTTAACGAATCAAAAGAAAGGGAGTTTTTACGGATTTATATTCATGGTCTTTTACATTTGACAGGTTACGAAGATCAATCCAAAGAGGAAAAAGAGCAGATGACCCAGAAGGAAGAATCCTATCTTAATATGGCTGATAAAGGGTAACCATAGAGTTCTTTTTGCAGATCCTAAACTACTTACCCATATTTACGTACAGCTTTCCGTCATCAGTTTAATAAATTGCAACAGTAATGAGTGTAGAACACCTTCCCGATAATAAATCCGACGGCGCGCTTGATACTGCTAAAAACAAGACGCGAGAACATGCCCGACATTTATGGGAGATAGTAGGTCGATATACCCGAATTGAAGATCTCACTAAAACAGGGAGTCAACCCCAGCAACAACCAGCACGCAAACAGCTCTACAGCAATACATTTATATCGGTACTTTCTGTCATGCCCTATTTATTGGTGCTGCTTTTTGGGATCTCTTTTTTCTGGGATTTTGATGGAATATCCGGTACCGTTTGGGCGCGTACACTCCAATTCGAGGGAATCCTGAAGATACTCAGCGTCAGTGGTTTAATTGGGTTTTTAACAAACTGGCTTGCCATTACCATGCTTTTTAAGCCGGCCGAAAAGCGTCCCATTTTGGGTCATGGACTTATTCCTGCACAGAAAAATCGTATTGCTTACCGTCTGGCGCAGACTGTTTCAAAGGATTTGATCAATCCCGAAATCATCAAGAAGAAGATAACGGAATCGAATATCATTGGACGTTACCGCGAACTTTCAACTAGATATATCAAAAGTATCATCGATGATCCCGAGTTCAGAAGAGATATTAAACAGTGGGTAGTACAATATGTTGATGAAATGATTGCTGATCCTGAAATAAGAGCAGCCCTTGCCAAACGCATTCTTACTCAAATTGAAGAAGCGCTGCATAATAAATCATTTGAAAAAATCGCGCTCAAAACATACACCTTTGTGAAGGGACAGGAAATGCAGGCGATTATCGAGGAGGCGTTGGTACAAATTCCCACGTCGGTAGAAAGCGGACTCGATAAGCTGGATGATTTACTGGATCAGCTCCCCCGAAAAATTGATGAGAACAGTGATACTATCGAGGATATCGTCACAACATTACTTTACAAGCTTATTAATCAGCTAAATGTACATGCCCTGGTGGAAGAAAATCTACGGAGTTACGATGAGCAGCATATCTCGAATATTATCCGGTCGGCAACAAATGAACAACTACGTTATATTCAGTATTTGGGGGCAGTATTAGGTGTTATCGGTGGATTTGTGATATGGGAGCCACTATTGAGTGTTCTCGTACTGTCAACTCTCTCAATTTTGCTCTTGCTTTTGGATCAGCTGCTATACCAGTATGCTGCGGATTAGTAAGGTGATTAAGTTTACATTCTGCGATGGTTGAGGGAAGGAATCTGACTACGCACCTGCTTGATGGTATGTGGATCTATCTCTGCAATAGCAATACCGGGTTCTTGTCCGGCATCTGCCATAACGCGGCCCCATGGATCGATAATCATTGCATGGCCCCATGTCTTCCTGTTTTTACCATGCAGGCCGGTTTGTGCCGGAGCAAAAACATAGCTCGTATTCTCGATAGCCCGAGCTCTCAACAACGGACGCCAGTGATCTTGTCCCGTTGTATACGTGAATGCAGAAGGAATGGACAATATCTCGGCACCATTATCAACCAGATTTCGATAGAACTCCGGGAAACGCAAGTCATAACAGACTGAGAGTCCCCAATTCCCTATTTGATCACTCTCATAGATAACCGCCTCTGGATCACCAGCCTGTACATAATCTGACTCTCGGTATGACTCATCGTCATCCAGATCCACATCAAATAGATGGATTTTATTATAACTTTGTTTCTCATTACCCTTAGGTGTATAAAGCGGAGAATGATTGTAGACTTTTCCATTTCCGGCCGGTACGGGATAGCTCCCGCCCATAAGGTATATCTCAAACTCTTTAGCAGTCTCAGCAAGAAACTTAGGCACTTTTTCAGCAATTTTATCTGCTTTTTTCATCCGCATCGACAGTCCACCCAAAAAAGAGAAATTCTCGGGCAGCCCCACGACTTTAGCTCCCTTTTCAGCGGATTCCTCAATGTATAGATAGGCCGAATCTAAATTGGCTTGCAAATCCGTTTGGCTGTTCATCTGTATAACTGCCGCCTTATAGGACTCAGAAATCATAACGTTAGATGTATTTTATTGATATGACTTAATAAATCATTCTTAAAATAAAAAAGGTGCGACACTATTCATGCCGCACCTCAAAAATTAAGCTGGATAAAATATATTAGTTGGTTTTTGCTCCCCTATCTAAATACTGCTGATAGAGCTGTATATGTCGACTCACCATCGGGATTTTATTGCCACGAATAAAAACATCCGTAATATGATTCATCGGCTCAAAAGGATCACCGTCAGCTATAAACAGATTCGCCTGCTTCCCCTCTTCGATACTGCCAAGCTTATCACTTACTCCAAAAATTTCAGCAGCATTGATGGTAATAGCTTTCAACGCTTCTTTCTTCCCAAGTCCGTAACTGGCTGCAAAACCCGCATGGTATGGGGCGTTGCGCACATTTTCGACCTCTCCGGTAGCAATAGCTACTTTAACTCCCGCAGCGTGTAATTTGCCGGGATTCTGATAAGGACGCTGGTAGTTATCATAATCACGTTCCGGAGTGTAGAGCGTAGAAACCAGGCATGGGAGTCCGGCCTCTGCAATTTCATCAGCCACACGCCAGCCATCTCTTACTCCCGCCAATACAAACTGCATATCTGGATAATTCTCGATCCAATCAATAACATCCAGGATATCACTTTTAGCATCAACCGAAACGATAACCGGTATCTCTCCTTTTACAACCTCTCGCATAGCCTGCATCTTTTTGTCCATATCAGGCTGCTGTTTGTTATTTGGATTATTTTCAAAATCGGTCATCATTTTATCATAGAATTGAGCCCGGGAAATAAATTCGTTAAGCTCCTTTAGGTCTTTCTTATATTCCTTTTCAACCTCCTCATCTGTTCGGTCATCCCACCAGCCTCCTTTTTTGGATGTCGGCCAGTTTAAATGAATACCTGCATTGGGTTTAACGGCCATAGAATCTGGAGAGTAACCATATAGATCTATGAGTGTGGCCTTGCCTGCCAATCGTCCTGAAACAGGCATTGAGGTAACATGCGTTACCCCATTGACCCGAGTTACGGGAATATTCACGCTGCTTGGATTAATAGCAGTGAATGCCCGTACATGAGGGTTGAAATCGCCAAGTTCTGCCTGATCATTGGTTACGGCTACAGCACCTATTTCTTGCAGACCGAGCTGCGTGCCCGCATCAAAAAATCCGGGATACACATGCTTGCCGGAAGCGTCTATCTGCTCATACTCTGAAGGTATGTTGACATTAGTCCCGACCTCGATAATATTCTCATTTTTTATTAACACTGTCCCATTTTCGATCACGCCATTAGTGACGGTATAAATGGTGGCATTAGTAATAGCAAACTTCCCGAATTCAGCCTTTTCAGTAATTTGAGCTTCAGCGCTCATGCCAAAAAAGAGAACCAAGAGACAAGCTGATAATGTGCTTTTCAAATACGTCATAATAATTTCTGTGTATTTCATTATTTAAATTAATTCTCTTGAAGTTTGATGCCTTGCTTGCTAAAACGGATTTCTGCTCCTCTCAGGCACGTCTCCGAATGGCGGCCGTTTTCGTTGTACCATCGTCCTGAGGCCTCATCGAAATCCTGTTCAGCATCCACTTTCAAGCGCATATCATCTGCATCTTCAGCGCGGTCAAAATATTTTTTGCCGTCTATATATGTTTTTAATGTTTTACTGTAGATGCTCAATGGATGGCCGTCCCAAATCGCAATATCTCCATGCTTGCCTACCTCAAGGCTGCCCACCTTTTCGTCGATCCCTAATTGGGTGGCCGGATTAATCGTAATCATCTTTAGGGCATCCTGTTTGGATGTATTGCCGTAATGAACAGCTTTGGAGGCTTCGTGATTTAAGTGACGGATCAATTCTCCGCTGTCGGAGTTAATACTATTCTTAATACCGTTGGCATTCAGGATAGAAGCGTTGTAAGCCGTTGAGTAATAGACCTCAAATTTGTATGCCCACCAGTCGGCAAATACAGACGTATAAGCTCCGTTTTTCTTGAGTTCCGGTGCTACCTTGAACGCCTCATTGGCGTGCTGGAACGTATAGTCCTCAATACCGTAATCATTGAAAACACGCATCAGCATAGTAATTTCATCCGCTCTGTAAGAGTGGGTATGGACAAGCACCTCCCCTTCTAAAATATCTGCTAAGACTTCGAGCCGCTCATTTTTGGCAACCGGAACGGGTGGTGTAGAGCGATTCCCATTTTCGTAATCTTGCTTAGCATCTAAATATTTCCGGCGATTCCGCTGGTAGTCAATCGCTGCATCAAAATGATCGCGAATAACCTGTTCTACGCCCATACGGGTTCGCGGCTGTACGTCAAATCCCTGTCCATGTACGCGAGTTGGATTTTCCCCGAGCGCAAATTTAATCGTTCGAGGTGCTCCCTCAAATCGCATCTCATCCATACTTGTGCCATAGCGAAGTTTGAGCGTTTCATTTTGACCGCCTATTACATTGGCAGATCCATGCATTAAATGAATAGATGTAACACCGCCGGCCAGTGCCCAATAGATGTTAATATCATTGGGATTGATTGACTCTTCCATCGAAACCTCGGCCGTTACAGGATTGGTCCATTCATTGATATCCACTCCTGCAATATGTGAGTGGGCATCGATGATACCCGGCATTACGTATTTTCCGGAAGCATCAACAGTTTCTACCCCACGGGGAGCAGAAATATCCTCTCCTATTTCAGTAATAATGCCATCCTCAATTAAAAGATCGGTATTAGACATATTACCGTTGGTGATGGTCACCAATGTAGCATCCTTGATAAGCACCGAGCCCTTCTGCTGTGCAAAACTTGTTAACGTAAAACCAAATGTCAGTATTAATATAAGTAACTTCTTCATAGACTATTCCTCGGAAGATTCTTGTTCAAATTCAGTAAGATTTCCATCCGTAATGGAGTAAAGTGCCTGAGCCTTTTCTTCCATAAATGGTTTGTTAAATACGGTAAAGCTGGCGATACGGCCTTCCTCAATATTTCCAAGCTGGTTACTGTATCCTAGTATATCGGCCGTCGATTGCGTTAACATTCGCAATATATCTTCATCTTTAAGATTCCCTTCCTCTTTTAAAACCGTCAGATTTTTACTGATATCATCAAGTTCCAGTCCGTTCGAAGCAAATCCAACTTTTACTCCGCTATCGATAAGTTTTGCAATATTCTTAATATCTGCTTTGTAGGCGGCTTCCTGTTTATCTCTGAAGATGCGCATTTCCTCGGTAATTTCCGGCTGATCTTCCTCCTCTTCTTCAGATCGCCACTTGGGCTCTTCGGGCAGATCGATACTTGCCAACACGGGGATCTCACGCTGTTTTAGCTCATCGGCTTTCTTATATGCTTCTTTCCCAGATACAATAACTAAGTTAAATCCAAGCTCATCCTGCAGCTCAAATACACGCTCAATATTTTCCTTGGTATCCACCACAAAATAGAACGGCTGCTGTTGATCCATTACCGGGTACAGTGCTTCCAGCACCTTATTCTGCTTAGGAGCAGGATAATTCGACGAAACAGAAGCAAAATAATGCTCTTGTTGCTTTAAGGCTTTAGCATCGTTAAACAGTTGTCGAAACTGACTCATTATGCCCATTGTCGTTGAAGGATATGCTTGCCCCTGTGCTTCCTCAAACTGGGCCGTCATGCCCAAGCCCTGTTTTAAAAGTAAATTCTCAGTCTCTTTTCCATTGATGAAAAATAGTTCAACCTGACCGGGAAGCATTTGTCCCTTTAATCCCAATGCGGCTGTTGTAAACCCTTTTTTAGGAGCATCAGCAAGAGATTTGCTGCCCGATTGTAATAGCTCCGAAGGTTGTCGTTCGGGTTGAATTCCCGCACGACTATAACTGGGATTCCCGGGTTCTTCGGGTGTTTCTACATTCTCCTCCAGATCGGGGCTTCCCCAAAGTGCATGTCCGTCAATAAATCCAGGATATACATGCAGGCTATCTCCGCCATCACGAACGTAGGCATCAAAGGGAATAGTTATATTTTTACCGACGTCGGTAATGATACCATTTCTCCAAACGATGGTCCCACTTTTGATCGTATTTCCATCAGCAGTATGAATGGTTACATTCTTAAATGCCTCAGCCGGTGACGACTGCGACCATCCCTGCGATACTAACATCAGCAAGAAAGCAAAACAAAGAACAGTAATATGAGCTGTTTTCTTCATAAAGGTTTGTTTAAGTGTAAATTAAAACCAATCTGAATATATCATTATGTATGTTATTTGAAAGTTGAGAAAGGAAAAAAGATGTAAAGCAGATAATAACCAAGGATAGTAATTTTTGTTGCGGCAGCTATTGTCCGTTTACTATTGGGAACAATATGTTATCTGCCTGATTTATTAAATATTTCTCAGCATTTTACATGCAGTGTATAAAATCCATAGAATAGAATTTGTTGCACAGTAATAAGGATTGTAACTTTGCTGTTTCAAATTTAGAGTTTAGAACCTATTTAAAACGGAAAAGAAACATCCAATGAGTGAAGTACAACCAAGTGTCAGCTATAGTTTTACCATGCGTTTATATATCAAAAATAAACCAGGTATGCTGGCCAAGATTTTAAGTAAAATTGCAGATCATAAAGCAGATCCCGGGGCGGTTGATGTCGTTGAAGTTGAAGGAGAATATAAAATTCGGGATTTAACCGTAAGTGCCCGCGATGAGGAACACTCCAAGGCTATTGTTAAAGCTGTTAAAGCAATTGATGGCGTGAAAGTCAGAAATGTATCCGACCGTGTATTTCTGCTTCATCTCGGAGGTAAAATCCGAATAGAAAACAAAGTCCCTGTCGATACCCGTGATTCCCTTTCAATGGCCTATACTCCTGGTGTGGGGCGTGTTTGTGAAGCTATCGCAAAAGATAAAGAGAAAGTTTACTCCCTGACGATCAAAGAAAATTCTGTAGCGGTTGTCAGCGATGGATCTGCCGTGTTAGGCTTGGGAGATATTGGTCCTGAGGCAGCCATGCCGGTGATGGAAGGCAAGGCTATGCTGTTTAAAGAATTTGCGGATGTGGACGCCTATCCCATCTGTCTGCAGACTCAAGAGGTTGATGAAATCGTTAATGCTGTTAAATGGATGTCACCCGGATTCGGCGGAATTAACCTTGAAGATATAGGGGCACCGCGCTGCTTTGAAATTGAAGAAAAGCTTAAAGAAGAGCTAGACATACCTGTTTTCCATGATGATCAGCACGGAACGGCCGTTGTTGCGTTGGCTGCTACCATTAACGCCCTAAAAGTTGTTGGTAAAGATCTGTCTGATCTTCGTGTAGTAATTGTTGGTGTCGGTGCAGCCGGTGTAGCTATCACTAAAATACTTTTAGAGGCGGGTGCAAAAGAAATACTTTGCTGCGATAGAAGCGGTATTATCAACCGGGATAAGCTCGATGAGCTCAATTCCAGCAAACAATGGGTAGCTGAAAATACCAACCCGGAAAACCTGTCCGGCTCCCTGTTGGATGCTACCGAAGATGCTGACCTCCTTATTGGAGTTAGCGGACCGGGTACTGTTCCTCTTGAAGCAATCGAACAGATGGCTGACGATCCTATCGTTTTTGCACTTGCGAATCCGGTTCCTGAAATCATGCCCGAAGAAATACAGGGAATTGCCCGAATTATTGCAACGGGACGAAGTGATTATCCAAATCAAATTAACAATGTCTTGGCATTCCCGGGATTATTCCGCGGTGCTTTAGATGCACGTGCTACCGACATCAATGAAGAAATGAAACTGGCGGCTGCCCATGCCATAGCGGAATGTATTGATCATGAAGGGCTTAGCGAAGAATACATTGTGCCCAGTGTCTTTAACAAAGAAGTAGTACGCAAAGTATCAGAAGAGGTTAAAAATGCTGCATATGACAGTGGAGTAGCTCAACGGTCACAGCCTTAAGATGCTTTATAAGCTAATTAAAGCTTATCATTAGTGTATAAACCGGGGGCGCATTAATTGCGTCCCTTTTTTACATAGGCGGTACACGTCCATGTTGTGGCTTAACGAGTATTTCCTCGACAACCGTACGTGATGAGAGCTGCGTTAAGCTTAGAATAATTTTTGCTACGTCATTGGGATCGATTAATAGATCCCGATCAATAAGAGATCCCTCCCAGGATGTAGATTGCGTTTGGCCCAAATTAATAGCCGTTACTCCTACCTCCGTTTCCATCAGTTCTTGACGTAGTGAGCGCGTATATCCCAATAAGGCATGTTTCGAAGCCGAATAAGCTCCACTGTCTTTAAGTCCCTCTACAGCTCCGGCTGAGCAGATATTAACGATTAATGAGTTAGATTTACTTTTTAAGTCATCCAAAAAACGCTGCGTGATATTTACAGCCGAGTATAAGTTTGCTTTTATCTGCTGATCAAATTCTTCGAAACTGGTTTTCTCTAACTTTTTTAACAAGAATGATCCCGCGTTATTCACAATTATTTTAGGTGTGGGAAAATCTTTTGGGAGTTTTAGTTTCTCTACACTCTCTGGCTTAGCGGCATCACATGGAATAATAGCAATCTTGTTATCACCAATATTGCCACAAAGCGTCTTCGTGTCTTTTAGATCGGATTTTGTTCTGGCGATAAGAAGAAGAGCATAATCGGTTTCACGGGCAAAAGCCTGGGCAATGCGTCGGCCAATACCACGACTGGCACCGGTGATGATCACTGAGTGTTCACGTTGGTTATCCACTATCGAACACCCATAAACTTATGCGTCTGCAGGCTGACGCCCCACTGCGGATTTTCCTTTACGTAATCGATAATTAAATTTACGGCTCCCTCCTTTTCCCATTCAGGTTGTAGTAAAAGCTGTGTACTATTTGGACATTTGGTCGCATTTTTCTCCGCCCATTCCAGATCTTTATTGGTTAATACAACAACTTTCAGTTCATCTACGTAAGGAAAGATATCATCAAGCGGCTCTTTGAAACGCTTGGGCGAAAGGGTAATCCAGTCTAGGTATCCTGAAATGGGTGATGAACCGCTTGTTTCGATATGCACTTGAATTCCAGCCTGTTTTAATTGAAAGGTAAGAGGATCAAGATCGTGCAAAAGCGGTTCTCCACCGGTGATAACAGCGAATTCAGCGCCGCTGTCTTTGGCGCCCTGCACAATCTTTTCAACAGTCTTTGGGGGATGCTCCTCCTCATCCCAGCTTTCTTTAACGTCACACCACCAACAATTGACGTCACATCCGGCAGTACGAATAAAATACGCCGGACGTCCGCTGTGGGCTCCTTCGCCCTGGATCGTATAGAAATCTTCCACGATCGGATATTTTACCGACCGCATTTCATCCTGATCGATAAGTCCTTCCAATTTTTCCTGATCAAATTCGTTAAACATTGTCCTCTGTGTATTCCACCCAACTGCTTTCTGTTTCCCAAACAGTAACATTTAATTCAATATCTTCGGGAATACGCTGCTGGGTCTCCTTATAAATAAATTCTGCGATACGTTCTGCTGTGGGATTCACCGGTAACTCCTCGTTAAGGACCGAATGATCCAGCCCGCCCTTTTCAGATCCTTTAGAAGCCCACTTTAATTCCCTAAAATCACAGACCATATCATCGGTATCGAGATACTTCGATGGATTCAGTTTATGCGATTTTGCGGAGATATGTACCTTATAACTGTGCCCATGCATGCGACCGCATTTGCCATCATATCCCTCAATTAAGTGGGCAGCATCAAATTTAAACTCTGTATGTAACGTCCAAGTGGGCATTTGCTGTTTGTTCATTAGTTCCAAAAGAAAAGGCTTGTCGTTTCTGACAAGCCTCCAAAAATAAGGAAATATTGAGACAATTAGGAATTACTTCGGCCACTTTATCGTACATCCCAGTGACTTAATGGTGTTGGGATTAATCTCATTACCTGCCACCAAGTTTTGTATTGCATTTTTTAGGTACGGCTGATCAACTTCCTCCGCTGATTTGGCATTATCATCAATGGCTCCGGAATAAACCAGCTCCATATCGCTGTTAAAGAGAAATATGTCAGGTGTACGGGTTGCACCAAAAGCTTTGGCCAGCTTCGCCTGCTCATCAAGAGCATAATAGAAATCGTAATTACTTGATTTTGCCCGAGCTTGTATATCTTCCATTGATTCCCCGTCATCACGAATAGAAGCGTTTGGATTCAACATAATAACACCAATCTCATTCTCTTTGGCCATCTTGGAAATAGGATTATATCGGTCTTCCCAGGCCTCTACCCACGGACAGGTATTACACGAAAAATTAACAAGCAAACCATTTTCACCGGCAACTTTTTCAAGCGTCAATACTTCTCCCGATACGTCCGTTACTTTAACATCTGTAAACGAGGCTTTGTCACCAATCTCCAATCGGTCGGCAAGCTTATCTTCTACTGGCAAAAATGCCAGTAATCCAACAGCAAAAAGTATAATAAACACATAAATTTATTTAAGTAAATTCATGTTATTCAATCATTTATTGCTTTTTTAATGTAACGTTCAAATTTATCGTATTCGGCACCTTGTTCCCACCTAGCAACAACTTCCCCTTCCTTATTCAAAACTTTCGTAAAAGGCAGTGCTCCACTCCAGTCGTCCGATAATGCCTCGATAAAGGGCTGATCTTTACCGGTTTTAAAATAGGTAGTCCAATCTACATTATGCTCTTGCAGAAACTCCAGGGCTTTATCACGTTGACCCGGAAAATCAGCCGAAACAAAAACAACCTGTAGCTCATCCTCATATTTCTGCTGTAGTTCTACTATATAAGGAAATTCTTCGATACAAGGAGCACACCAAGTCGCCCAAACATTTACCAATACTGCCTTATCCCCTTTATAAGAATTTATAACCTTTTGTATTTCATCACCTGATGCATTCTTCAGTAATGACTTATCTGATGGATTCTGTGCCACCGATTCATTTACAAAAGAAGCTGCACCCAATATTAAGCAGAGAAAAAGTATTATGTATCTGGATTTCATCATATTATTAGTTATTCCATTTCTTCATTAGGATCCCATAAATGCCGCTCAAGATCCACTTGGTATTCGTCAATAAATGTAACTTCTTCCTGTTTTAAGCGCTCTCGCATAGTGTCATCGGGGAAATATGCGCGTCCCGTTAGCTCCCCATTTCTGTTAACAACACGGTGAGCAGGAATGTTCGTTTCTGCCGCTTTATTCAATGCATAACCCACCATCCGCGCACCGGAAGTAATACCCAAGAAGCGAGCAATAGCGCCATAGGTAGTCACCCTGCCGGCGGGAATTTGCTCTACAACCCTGTAAACGCGCTGGTAATAATCATCCATAGCATATTATTTCAAAATCTTATACAATTCTTTAGCAGTATCTTGGTCAATCCGCTGTGATTCACTTGCAATCTTAACAGTCCTCTGTCCTAATATTTGGTATAATGCTAACAGCTCCGGACGATCTTTCAGTAAATCCAGATGCTGTTTTACTGTTGATATATCTCCACGTTTAATTGGGCCGCTCAGAGCCTCTTCAAAAGATTGACTCTCAATATTTTGAAGCGTCGTCTTTATCAGCGGCATTAACGCTTTTTTTGCTTCTTTCGGAGTAAGTTTACTTACAGAAGTAGATTCTACTGCAGCATCCAACAGCGTATTCAAATAATTAGATGCCATAACGGCTGCGAGGTGTAAATGAGATTTTTGTTCTTCAGTAACTTCTAACGTATTGGCCCCAAGTTTTTTGGCAATCTGTTGAAGATGAGAAAAGGCAGATTTATCACCCTGAAGACTAAAATAAATATCCTCAAAATCCGAAGGTCCCGATTGTTGCGTAAAGGTCTGTAACGGATGGAAAGAAGCAATGATCCCTCCTTTCGACTTTAAACCGTTAAGAAGACTTGCCGGTTCGTTTCCCGAACAGTGTACAATTATTTTATTCTTGTAATCTTCTGAAATAGCAGCCAGCCGTTGAGCAATATCTTTAATGACCGAATCTGAAACCGTAATAAATATAAGATTGCCTAACTCAGACTCGTCTGATGGAAAAGCCCCTGATATGCTTATATCAAGTTCATCTGCAACATTCCGGGCTTTATAACTAGATCGGTTAAAGATACTCTTGATGGGGATTTCTGCTGCCAATGCCCTCGCCAAAGAATTGCCCAATCTGCCTACACCAATTATTGTAATCTCAGGCGTTGGCATAATAAATTTATGAGAAGATTACCTTTTGATGATCGGCATATCCGGTTAACAGGCTGCCACTGTAATCTTCGTACTTGCCTCTCAGAAAATGAAGGTCTAGTTTCCATTTATTGGCAACAATTATTCCAGCGATAAATGATGTAGTACCCTCAATATGCGAATCTCCGCTATTTAAATAATTCATAAGTCCTGACTCATTTTGGGATTCCACCATCTTGACGATCTTTTCGAATTCACTTTTACGATCATTGTTGAGGTCACAACAAAATATCAGCAGTGCACTTCGCGATACTAGCACCTCTTCAAGCACGTATCCTATTTCTTTTACAATAGCGGGATCGGGATCAGCAATTTGTACGCTAAGGGCTTTAAAATCATCTGAAAGCGTCTGTAAAAACATCAGCTGCTGGAAGAGACTGATATTTTTTGTAAAAGCCTCATCGTGTATAAAGAAGTCGTCATCCTCATCACAAAACTCATTGCGCATATAGTCATTGACCGGCACTTTGCCCAGCGGTGTTTCAAAGAAAGAATTGGATGCCATTGGGAGCTTTTTATCCAACTTCTCGTCGTATGACTCTACGATAACTACTGTATCATAATTCGACATATCTAACCGACTGTAAATGTCGCATGCCCGCTCAAAATTATCTTCGTTAATCTCCTCAGGTGTAAAAAGTAAACGAATATGATCATTGACTCCTTCATGGCGCTCCCGTGCTTTATCAAGTCCTTCCTGAATCTGTTGGCGGGAATACGAAGTAATATTCATAAATCGGTTCTGCTAAATTTTAGTTAATGATAATATGCGATAGCTAACCAGTTATTTTTCAATCGAAAACTACAAATTTTAGCTCTTTTGTCATTATTTATTTTGACAAATATCCAGTCGGATTCTCGCTTTATCTGCACCTCATTCATATTCATGCGCAATCCCTGTCCCCGAAGTTTTATATAGGCTTCTTTGATGGTCCACAAACGAATAAGCGAAATTTCATTGAGAATCTCGGTTTCTTTGGGATGAGTAATCCGCTGCTCAAGTTTATCGGAAACCGTTCGGTCAACCGGTTCTAAATCAACACCGAAAGGATGCTTAGAGGCTAATCCACAAAACACAAAATTATTCGTATGGGCAATGCTGACAAAGAATTTGTGAGAGTTGTTTTTTCCGTAAGGTTGTCCGAGTTCATCCTTCAGAATTTCCAAATCCTGTCCAGCTCCTATTCGCCCTGCTATTTCTTTTAAGGTAATCCGGGAGGTTACAAACTCGCTCTGACGCCTAAGGCTTTTACATTGCTCAAGTTCGCTTTTTTCCTTATCGCTGAGCTGTTCGATAGCTTCAGAAGAAACTGAAACTATCTCTGATAGAGATAGTGCTATCTCAAACGGCAACAGCTTTTTGATTTCTAAGAACGGATTATTCATCGGACTCTGTTATTCATTTAAAACAACAGAAAATCTTTAATTTTCTGCTCATCTGAAACTGTAAATTGTACTAAAGTAAATACCTATTACCACTTTTTACCACTTAAATAGTTTTGAAATTGTATTTATGCATAGTTGCTATTGTTATAAAGTTATTCGATATATTAGTTCATTAATAATAAAGTTGAAGTATTATGAAATTAAACATCATCATGCTCCTTGCCTTTCTATTGACTGTTACCTCCTGTTCAATAGTAGGCAGTGATTCAAACAAGTCAACAATCGTTGGAGAATGGGAATGGATTAAGTCAACGGGCGGTTTTGCAGGCCATACAATAACACCGGATTCCCCCGGGTATTCGAAACAACAACTTCATTTTGGCAGGGATGATGAATTTTCATTTTTCCGAGCAGATACTCTGGTAACATCCGGACAATATTCCCTTTCCAAGGAAAGCGACAAAATAATGATAGAATACAATACAGGAAATAGCCCACATATTCCTGATCAATGGGTGGAACTGAATAAAAATGATATATTAGTGCTTAATGATAGATGTGCAGATTGTTATACAAGTACCTATAAAAGGGGAAATTAACTAAAGGGATAGTATTCTGATATATGACTTCTCTCTTCGTAGCTTACCGGGACGTGATCGAAAACTGAAAAACGTATATAAATCTTTATAACCGTAGCTGGTTATATAAGTAAGTCCTTATCGTGAGGATCGCATAAGCCCTTGCAACAATTCTTGGTACGATTCAATATCTTGATCGTTTTGCTGTGTTTTAAGCTTAATCGAGCCATTAAGAATCAACTCGCATTGTTGCCCCTTATAGCTAAATTCAACGATTTCTAATTCATTAGGGGCATCATAATACGGCTCACCAACATCGGTTACGAAAAAAACCTCGTATTTGAGTTGTTGAGTCAGCGAATGAAACAAACGCTTATTCATAACTTCTCCCATATTTAAAATTTTTACTCTCCAATTCGATCTCTTTGTGATCGATTACTTCTATCAGATTGAGATGTGACAAAATTATTATTTAATGAACAAAATGCTACTATTTAAAGGTATTTTAATGCAGATTATTGAATTGTAATCTACGTCTGTCTATTCAAAGGATCGAATAATAAATAACCCCTACTATTACCCTATTTTCGAATAACACTTTGCTCACTATGATTTAGATAACTATAAAATGATTTTAATAATATTAAAGGGCTCTTGTAAAAAATGCAAATCAAGAAGATAACATTCTTAACACGACTTTTATATGCATCTAAACATTCAATAGCCTGTTATCTATTGCACAAAATTTCTGTGTATTCATAGAAAAAACGCCTTCCTCTAATAGCAATAAAAAAGTTTCACAATCAAAAGCATATCCATGAGAAGAAAATAGTTGAGAAACAATAATCCAACTTTTAAGAAGTATAGATAGTATTTAAAATTTCTATATATAATAAAATTGACTTAAAAGAATGTTGTAACAGTACAATTATGCGCTTGTAAAACGATAAATTGTGGCTGAGAAAAAAATCACACTTTTGCCATGAATTCTTTATTTTTAGCGACTTAATAAACCATAGTAAAAACGAAACAAAACACGACTTTCTCATGAGCAATACTGAGTCCTCAGTAAGCGAACAACACAAAATACGTCTGGAAAAATTACAGGAACTCCGAGAGATGGGTTACGATCCTTATCCTTATGATTTTGAGGTGACCCATAAGAGTAAACAGATTTTAGATCATCCAGAGCTCATTAAACAGGACGACGAAGATGAAGAAGACGTTGAGAAAGTTGCTGTTGCCGGACGTGTGATGACGCGACGTATTATGGGCGGATCTACGTTCTTTAATCTGCAGGACTCTGAAGGGCAAATACAGGTATATATCCGCAAGAATGATGTTGGCAAGGAAAAGTACAATGAAGTATTTAAACGACTGACTGACATTGGAGATATCGTAGGTATAAAGGGACATGTATTTAAAACCGGTACCGGCGAAACAACGGTCTATGCTAAAGAGTTTACGTTGCTCAGCAAAACCCTCCGCCCTATTCCACTCCCCAAAGAAGTTGAAGAAGACGGCGAAACGAAGGTCTACGACGCATTTACGGATAAAGAACAGCGCTACCGCCAACGTTATCTCGATCTGATTGTAAATCCTGAAGTACGCGAGGTATTTCAACAGCGAACCGATATGGTCCAGGCAATGCGTGACTATATGAACGGCAAGGGATATATGGAGGTTGAAACGCCTATTCTGCAGCCTATTTACGGCGGTGCTTCGGCAGAGCCTTTTGTAACGCATCACAATGCATTGGATATGAAACTGTACTTGCGAATTGCCAACGAGTTGTATCTAAAGCGACTTATTGTGGGCGGATACGATGGCGTCTACGAATTTTCAAAAGACTTCCGTAACGAGGGACTTTCCCGTTTTCACAATCCGGAATTCACCCAGGTCGAGCTGTATGTAGCCTACAAAGACTACAACTGGATGATGGAGTTTGTGGAGAATATGATAGAATCAGTAGCAAAAGCACTTCATGGATCAACTACCGTTACAGTTGGCGATAACGAGATCGACTTTTCTGCTCCCTGGCCACGCATTCCAATGTTTGAAGCTATTGAAAATGAAACAGGTAAAAATTTGTACCGCAGTGACTTAGGTGATTTAAAAAGAATCGCCAAAGAGTTAGATGTGGAATTGGAAGAGAGTTTTGGAAAAGGTAAAATTATTGATGAAATCTTTGGAGAGTATGTCGAGCCGAAGCTTATTCAGCCTACATTTATTACAGATTATCCCATTGAAATGAGTCCACTTGCCAAGAAGCACCGCGAAAAAGAAGGACTTGTTGAACGATTCGAATGCATCTGTAATGGCAAAGAAATTGCTAATGCATTCTCTGAGCTTAATGATCCGGTAGATCAGCGTGAACGCTTCGAAGAGCAGGCACGGCTACGTGCTGAAGGTGATGAAGAAGCAATGACTATCGATGAGGACTTCTTGCAGGCACTTGAATACGGCATGCCTCCTACTGCAGGGCTTGGTATCGGTATCGACCGCTTGTCAATGATTATGACGGATTCGGATTCCATCCGTGACGTGTTGTTCTTCCCACAGATGAAACCCGAGAAGTAAACACATTCTCTAAAGTCATTTCGAACGCAGTGAGAAATCTTTGTCTTCTTTTATATCATTTAGAGATCTATCACTGAGGTTCGAGATGGCAATATTTAATTCAATACTATGAACTTCGAGTGGTATTTAGCCAAACGATATTTCAAAGGTAAACGGAAAGGATCCCGTTTTCTATCCTTTATTAAAGTGATGGCTATTACCGGCGTAGCTGTTGGTTCGGCCGGGCTGCTTATTGCATTGTCGGTTGTTCACGGATTTAAATCCGTTATCGATAATAAAGTTCTTGGTTTCGCCCCTCACGTAACCGTAACCTCGTTTGGAGATAGACCCATAGAACGGGCTGATACCCTTCTGAAAGAACTCGATACCTATCCAGAGATAAGCGAAGCACAAGCTGTCGTCACCGGTCAAACCATGATTCAGGGTGCTGATGGCGTCACAGGCACCCTTTTAAAAGGGGTAGACCAACAAGGAGACGTTACGGATATCAAAAATTATATAACAAAAGGCACTTACGATCTTAGCACAGATAGTTCCGGTCTTCCCGGAATCGTAGTTGGCTCAAAATTGGCGCAAACACTTAATGCAGATATAAATTCTACTCTCACCGCTTTCTCCGTTGATGGTCTCCCCTCCCCCTTAAGCTCCCCCGAGATTGAACAGTTTCGGCTATCAGGAATCTATCAAACTGGCATAGGTCAATTCGATGATGTCCTGGCACTAGCGTCCAGACCTTATGTACAGAAGTTTTTTCTGAAATCACCTGAAGAAGCCTCGGCCATAGAGATTCGCCTCAAAAATAAGTCTCAAATAGAATCTCTTGGTAAAAAACTGGATGGCGAACTCAGTTATCCCTATTTCTCAGAAACAATATACGAGCGCTACAGCAATATATTTGCATGGGTAGACCTACAGGAACAGACCATCCCCTTTGTCATTGCCGTAATGATTATTGTAGCTGCTTTTAATTTGATCGGTACGGTTTTAATGATGGTGCTCGAAAGAACACGCGATATCGGTATCCTAAAAACCATTGGTGCCAGTGATAAAAGTATTCGCGGTGTCTTTTTGCTGGAGGGTTTATTCGTCGCTGTAGTTGGTCTGTTAATCGGAATCTCCCTTTCACTGGCCTTTGCATGGCTGCAGTCGACCTATCACATTATCCCGCTTTCCGAACAAAATTATTATATGGCCTATGCTCCCGTTGAACCGCACATGCTCGACTTTGTGCTGGTTACCGGTATCACCCTCTTTCTCTGTGCTGTTGCCTCTTGGCTTCCGGCTCGTATTGCATCCAAAACTGATCCGTTAAAAGTTATTGCTTACGGGCGGTAAGTATTACTAACGTCAGCCAGTGGTAAGGCAAGTCCCACCACTTTATCTGCATATCAGGTGTTTTTTAATCTTCCTATTGATTTGGGGCTAATAAAACTCTTTATAATTCTTTCAGTACCATTTTCCTCAAATCGCAGTTCCACTAACCTGTTGAAATAGCTATTCTGGTTAATCTCTGTAATTTTTTTGATGGTTATTTTACTGTCTGCTTGTGGCATATCATCTGCAAAAAGGGGGGAATAAAGACAAAGAAAAGCAGTTCCGTTTTCATAATCTGTTATCTCTAAGATTTTTAGTGACTTCGTCAATTTATAACTAGGCATTGCGAGAAAAAGACAGATTATTCCTAAAACAGTTGAAATAACATTTGCCAAAATAGCTTCTATAACACCCACTTGGCTAGCTTCTTTAACTACATTAACTATAGCAAAAATCCCAAAAATATATATGAGTATTGAAATGATGCCTGTACTGTAAACCAAAAAGTTATTGGAAATTTTTTGCGTATTCTTCATTGATGATAAAAAAACTTAAAGGACAACTAACCTTAGCTACATTTAGAAATATGGCATCTCGTCCATAATTTTTGTACTTGTATATGAAGCGATTAATTAGAGATCTATTTTAATTTATAAATACTAAAGGTTCTTGGGCTTCACTATAAAACCCGTCATTACGATTTTCGAAATAATACCGAAAATAGAGATTAATTAAGTGCAGCTATCTTACACCTGCATTACACCGGTTTTAAACTCTTCGATATCGGGATTATGGTTTGCACATTTTATAGCATGTGAAATACGGTCACGAGTCTCCATGGGATTAATGATACCATCAACCCAAAGGCGAGCAGCTGCATAACGGACATCAGTCTGCTCCTCATAGCGCTCACTGATCTCTTTCATGATTTCTTGTTCCTCCTCTTCGGTGATCTCCTTGCCCTTCTTTTCAAGGGTTGAAACACGAATTTGGGTCAACACTTTAGCGGCTTGCGTCCCTCCCATAACCGCAATCTGCGCCGAAGGCCAGGCATACATAAAGCGCGGATCATAGGCACGACCACACATAGCGTAGTTGCCCGCACCATAACTGTTGCCAACTACAATAGTAATTTTCGGTACCGTGCTGTTGGATACGGCATTCACCATTTTGGCACCATCTTTTATGATGCCGCCGTGCTCTGCACGCTTGCCGATCATAAATCCGGAGACATCCTGTAAAAAGACAATCGGGATTTTCTTTTGATTACAATTCATGATAAACCGGGCTGCTTTATCAGCGGAATCAGAATAAATAACGCCGCCAACCTGCATTTCGCCTTTTTTTGTACGTGTTACCTTGCGCTGGTTCGCAACAATTCCCACGCTCCAGCCGTCAACACGGGCAAAACCGGTAATCAATGTTTGTCCATACCCTTTCTTGAATTCGGTAAAGGAATCTTTATCAACAATACATTCCAGAACTTTATTCATATCGTAGGGTTTGGTGCGATCATCCGGGAAGACATCAAATATTTCAGTTACATCCCGAGCCGGTTCTACAGGATCCTTTCGGTTAAATCCAGCTTTATCAAAGGGACCAAGCTTATCAACAAGGTCTCGCACCGTCGAAAGACATTCCTCATCATCTTCCATCTTATAATCCGTTACACCGCTAATTTCTGTATGTGTAGTTGCCCCGCCCAAGGTCTCATTATCCACCTCTTCGCCGATGGCTGCTTTCACCAGATAACTGCCCGCCAAAAAGACACTGCCGGTTCCATCAACGATAAGGGCTTCATCACTCATAATAGGAAGATATGCTCCACCGGCTACACAACTACCCATAATAGCTGCTATCTGTGGAATGCCTTCAGCACTTAATCGAGCATTATTTCGAAAAATTCGCCCAAAATGCTCTTTATCGGGAAAAATCTCATCCTGCATGGGCAAGTATACACCGGCGGAATCCACCAGATAAAGAATGGGCAGTTTATTCTCCAGCGCTATTTCCTGAGCCCGCAAATTCTTTTTTGCGGTGATGGGAAACCATGCTCCCGCTTTCACCGTAGCATCATTGGCTACAATCACACAATCACGTCCTGATACTGTTCCAATCCCCGTCACAACACCGCCAGAAGGACATCCGCCCTCATCTTCGTACATCTCGTAACCGGCCCACAACCCCAGCTCATAAAGGCGCGTATCGTCATCGATCAACATATCGATACGTTCTCGTGCGGTTAGCTTCCCCTTATTATGCTGTTTTTTAATTCGCTTTTCTCCCCCGCCCTTTTTAATCTCCTCCTCAGTTTTATTGATCTCTTGAATAAGTGATTTCAAATCTTGTGGAGATGAACCATTTGAATCTTGGGAACTCATAGATGTGATTTATTATTTTGGATAATAGTTGGATTCAGTGAAGCGTTTCAAAAATAACGAAATTTAGCAATCTCGAAAGTATTGATTCTATATATTCCACCAAAAGTTCTTTAGTTTCCTTTTTGAGATTAAATCCATAAAAATTATCAGCTTGTGAAAAACTCTAAAAAGTATCTGGTCGCCCTATTAGTTATAATATTCTCAATTACATCGTTTTCTGAGCTTTACGGGCAACGAAATGTCAGTTATCAAGATCTGGCCATGCGTCAGCAACAGCAGCAGGCATCATTTGACTACTTCACCCTGCCAGGAAATGATGATAACGGAGCTGTACAATTTGTGGTCATCTTCCATGTGCCCTACAGCTCGCTGCCTTTTAAGAAAAACCGGGATCGCACATCAGACAACAAATATTTCAGCTCTATGGATCTGATGCTGGAAGTTTTTAAAGCAGAGGAAGCAAATATTGATAAGAGAGATAAAGAAGATATTTCCCTTGCGGGGCTGGAACCCGCCGGACGTGCCTTCTGGGCAGATACTGCTTATGCAAAAGATTATAAAAGCAGTCAGTCTGATGACCAGTTTTTAAGCGGTTTTATCAAAGTAAATCTTAATCCCGGTTCCTATAACTATGTACTGCAAATGAAGCGCGGAGACCAGACTGATAGTCGAATTTCCCGGACGCAAAAAATCAACATAAACTCCTACGGTGAAAAACAGACAGGGAATGTTCTGGTTAGTCCAACAGTTACTAAAAAGTCTGAATCTTCCCGTTTTATCCTCAATGCAACTGGAAATACTGTTGAATATGCCAAAGATTTTTATGCCATTGCCTATCTTCCACAGTATCAGGAAGACGAAACGTATACAATGGATATCGTTAAACTGAGTACCTTACAAGAAGATACGACCAAACAAAACAACGTATTTTCAAAGAAGCTAACAGGAGAAAATATTAAAACGGATGTCCGTCCCCAATTGCTGAATAAAGAAGGAAAACCCTATTTAAGTCTCAACATAACAGATAAGGGCTACACCTATGCTACCATTAATGTACCAAACAGCGAATTCGAAAATTCCTTATATCAGCTTACGATAAAAAATAGTGCCGGGAATATTGTCGCCAGGGGTAACTTTCGCTCACAGTGGAAAGATATGCCTACCAGTCTGTTAAATTTAGATGTTTCCATAGAGATGCTTCGTTTTATTGCCGACAAGGAAACTATTAGAAAAATCGACAGCGGAACCCCCGCAGAACGGGAGAAAAAGTTTCGGTCGTTCTGGAAAGACCGTGATCCCACCCCCGATACCGAGTTTAATGAACTGATGGCCGAATATTATCAACGAATCGATTATGCCTATAATAATTTCACTACCGAAAACACCGTTGGATACAATAGCGATCGAGGTGAAGTGTATATAAAATATGGTCCGCCCAAAGATGTTAACCGTAAATTTCCCAAAGATGGCGCCACAACAGAAATATGGACCTATCCTGATAGGCAATTTATTTTTAAGGCCACAACAGGCTTTGGAGATTTTAAACTTGTTTCAAATCAATCTAGATAATTGCGCAAAACAATCTTATGCAGAAACGCATTGCCATAAGCATTGGAGACATAAATGGGATTGGGCCTGAAGTCGTCATAAAATCGTTGCGGGACCTCTCATTAGAAGACATCACGCCCATTATTCTGAGTTCAGAAAAAGCATTTAAGTTCTGGCTCAGGAATCTCTCTAAGTCAATGGATTACCATTATGCAGAATCCATTGATGAAATTGCCGAACAGCAGATTAACCTGCTTCAAACCTTTACCGATGAAGCCATATCAGTTACCCCTGGCGAAATTTCTAAACAATCAGGGAAATGTGCTATGCTGGCAGTCGAAAAAGGCATCTCGCTCTGTAAGTCGAACCAAGCTGATGCCCTGGTCACTGCTCCCATATCAAAAGAAGCCGTAAATTTAGCAGGATACCATATTCCGGGACATACCGAATTTCTGGCTGAAAAGACGGATACTTCTGATTTTATGATGATGTTGGTGTACAAGAACTTACGAGTAGGACTTGTGACCGGACACATCCCTCTTTCCGATATTGCTTCTACCCTATCAGCCAATTCTATTAAAAAATATATCAGGGTAATGCACAAAGCTTTACGAAATGATTTCAACATTTCATCGCCCGATATAGCAGTGCTCGGTCTCAATCCTCATGCCGGCGACGGCGGCATCATCGGCACCGAAGAACAAAATATAATCAAACCAGCTATTGAAGATATCCAATCTGAAGGGTTAAAGGTATCGGGTCCTCATCCTGCCGATGGGTTTTTCGGGAATAAAAAATATGAGCAGTACGACGGCATTGTAGCCATGTATCATGATCAGGGACTAATTCCATTTAAGACCCTTTCTTTTGGCAGTGGGGTTAATTTTACCGCCGGACTTCCGATCATTCGCACATCACCGGATCACGGCACAGCGTTCGATATTGCAGGCAAAAACAAGGCAAATCCTTCATCATTTAAAGAAGCCTTTAAGCTTGCTTCAGAACTTATTGAACATCGAAATAAACGAGTAGCCAAAGAATGAGCACCCATAACACCGAACAACATCCGGAATACTCCAAGCTGGCTGATATATATGATTCCGTTATGGAGGATGTCGATTATGAATTGTGGGCAGATTTTATCGATGCCATCATGCTCGAACATCATCCAAATCCCGTAGATATTCTGGAGTTGGCCTGCGGTACAGGTTCTGTTTCCCTTTTTCTGGATGAGCTGGAGTGCTACAACGTGGTAGGAACCGACAAATCATTACAGATGATTCTAAAAGCTCGTGAGAAAAATAAAGCAATGCGCTGTAATGTCGATTTTAAGGTTATGGATTTCTTAGATCTACAGCTAGATCGTACTTTTGATGCAGCATTTAGCGTTTTTGACAGTATCAACTATCTTCAAAGTGGTGATGAAGTACTTAGATTTCTGAATGAGACAACCACAGTACTCAATCCCGGCGGGCTACTTATTTTTGATTTTACAACCCCCAAAAATTCAATACAAGCTATTGAATATCTAAATAACGAAGAGGGTTATACCGATGATAACTACCGCTACTTTCGGAAAAGCAGTTACGATGCCGAAAACCAGCTGCATGAAAATACTTTTCGAATAGAAAAACTTGCTGACGACCAAGAAACCGTTGTGCAGGAATTCAGCGAAGTTCATCAGCAAAGGATCTATACCCTGCAAGAAATGCTTGATATTATCGATCAAACAGCGTATAACATACGAGCAAAATACAGTGGTTTCGACTTTGAGGAAGCCGATGACCATAGTTTACGAATCACAATGGTATTACAATGTCCCAGCAATCAGTAATTGAATTTTCGAACGTAACAGTATCTTACGATCACCAGCCGGTGCTCGACAATATTAACTTTTCGCTTGAAAACGGTGAGTTTACCTATTTAATCGGTCAAACCGGAGCCGGTAAAAGTTCTTTTCTGCGACTCATTTATCGAGATCTGCTCCCCGATTCCGGCAACGTTCGGGTTGCTGATATGGATGTCAATTCCCTACCCGATAAAAAAGTACCCTATTTACGACGCAGACTTGGTATCGTATTCCAAGATTTTCAACTTCTTCCGGATCGATCTGTATATGACAACGTAGCTTTTTCGCTACAGGTAACCGGTGAAAAGAAAAGCTATATTAAACAGCGGGTGCTCGAAGTGCTGGGAATGGTTGGATTAAGTCACAAGCGAAAAAATATGCCTAATGACCTATCGGGTGGTGAAAAACAGCGGGTCGTTATCGCCCGAGCCTTGGCTAATGAGCCGCGTATTATGCTGGCCGATGAACCTACAGGGAATCTTGATCCCGAAGCCTCAGCATCCATTATAGAGCTCCTCAAACAGATTAATAACAGGGGTATGGCTGTACTTATGGTAACTCATGACTACGACACTGTTAAACAATATCCCTATCGGACATTAAAACTGGAAAAAGGAAAGATCACAGACATAGCAACAAAGAAGCTATAATAACGGCTCGGCAATTGATTATAAAACTTAGATATTAATTATTAAAGCTGTTGGTTTTTAGTTTAGCGTAGATTATAGCATAACATTGGATTTTCATTAGGTTCAATTTATTTATGAAATCTATAAAAGTTACGATTTTCATAAGCTCAATAATATTTCTCTGTGTTTCTCAGGCATCAGCACAACACAACACTTACGAAGGACTCCCATCTGCAATCAGAAGCAATAGCTTTACAAAGCAATGCTTCAACCGAATACAATCCTTCTGCGTCTAAATTAGGCCTTCAATTTGGGTCAGGAGCATTATTTGGTGCTGGAGGCATTTTTGTTGGTGGATTTACCGGTTATGCTGCAAGCGGTTTTGAAGACGATTATAGCTCCCTGCCCGGACTTTTCTTAGGAACTGCTGTAGGGTATCTTATTGGTACATCTTCTGGGATATATATCGCAGCCAACTCTGGTCCTTATAATGCTTCATTTGGGTATATCCTCTTAGGCAATATTGTGGGTACCGGCATTGGTGTTAGTGGATCCCTCTTAGCAGAAAACGCCTTCGACAGTGACTTTTCAAGTGCGGTAAGTGTTGGTATCGCATTATCATCTACAATTATTGGAGGTATGATCGCTAATAGTATGAGTATTAAAAAGAGAACTAACCAATCATCTGCATTACTGAATTTTTCGAAAGGCCATTCACAATTAGCCATTCCTTCGATAGAACTTTCAAAAACGAACCATGTTAATCTTAAAGAAATGAAAGTCCGAAATTACTATTCGCCAACGGTAAAATTGTTAAACATTTCTTTGTAAATACGTTACCTTTCAGCAAATTAACTGCACTAAACTTTTTTGCTGAAATGAACCTCCGTGAGCGCACACAAAAAGTACGTGAATATGCCCTTCGATTAGGTTTTAACGCTTGCGGATTTGCTAAAGCAGGTAGGCTCGAAAAAGAAGAACGCCGTCTGCGAGAGTGGCTGAACCAAGACCGCCACGGAACCATGGGCTGGATGGAAAATCACTTTGACAAGCGAGTAGATCCCACAAAGCTTGTTCCCGGGTCAAAATCTGTAGTCTCAGTTGTTGGCAGCTATTTTCATCCCGACCATGAACGCCAAATGCAACAGGATAATAAGCCCAAGATTGCCAAATATGCCCAGGGGCGTGACTATCACAAAGTGTATAAGAAAAAGTTGAAGAAACTTTTTGCCCAAACCAGAGAACTACTGGGCGGACTAGAAGGACGTGTTTTTGTGGATTCCGCTCCTGTTTTAGACAAGGCTTGGGCGGTAAAATCAGGACTCGGATGGATGGGTAAAAATTCGAATATCCTGAATAAGAATCTTGGGTCTTTCTTTTTTATTGGCGAAATGATTGTGGATGCAGAATTTAATTATGATACGCCCGTAACCGACCACTGCGGCAGTTGTACCCGCTGTATTGATGCCTGCCCCACTAACGCCATTTATGAACCCTACAGAGTTGATGCCACCAAGTGTATCTCCTATCTAACAATCGAATTAAAAGAAGAAATACCCGAAGAACACCGTGATGACCTGGCCGGATGGATGTTTGGCTGTGATATCTGTCAGGATGTTTGTCCCTGGAATCGTGATGCCACATATGGTGAGATGGAAGACTTGTTTCCCAGAGAAAAGATATTAGATCATAACATCAATTATTGGAAAGAGCTGGACATCCCTCAATACGATGCTCTTTTTGAAGGAAGTGCAATAAGACGTGCAAAATTTGAGAAATACAAAGATAACGTAGCAGCGGCAGCACAAAGCCTTCAACAAGAAAAGTAAAGATTTCAGAAGCGATGTCGCTTATCTTTAAGAGCTTTGTAAAGTAGTTCACGCGCTCTAAAAATATGCGCTTTCACGGTACCCAACGGCTTATCAAGAATATCCGATATCTCTTTATAGCTCTTCTCTTCCATATGCCGTAACTCTATCACTTTTCGATACTTTTTGGGAAGATCATCAATAGCATTTTGTACGATCTCTTTACGCTGTTTTTTGATGATGTCCCGATCGGTACTGGCCGACTCATCGGGCAGTTGCATCTCCATCTCTCCATCCTTGGTGTTCATTGGCTTATCAATGGAGAGTGTCTTTAATTTTTTCTTGCGCAAATAGTCAATGGTATTATTGGTGGCAATACGGTATAACCACGTTGAAAAAGCGTAATTGGTACTGTAGGTATTTAAGTTATCAAATGCCTTAACAAACGCCTCTTGTACCAGATCTTCGACCTGTTCGCGATCTTTAACCATCTTCAGGATGTGGAAATAGAGAGCACGCTCGTACTTGTCAACAAGCTTCTTATAGGCTTTTTCGTCTCCCCCTTTTGCTTTTTTGACAAGCACATCATCCTCAAGACTGCTTTCGGATGCATTTTCTCGAGGCGAATCAGATGATTGTTTGTTCGAAGCGTTTGATTCAGACATTCCCACTTATGACAGGAAAATATTTACTTTATTTAATTTGGGTTCAAACTTAGTAAAAGTGTCGCTTTATTCCCACTCAATTCACTTTTTCGTTTTTGTTAATTTTTTTAGGAAATTCATAAATGTATCCACTTTTTAGTAGTTAATTACATATTATTTGCGATATTATGTAATTAAAGATATAGAGAGTATTCCCAAAGCTACTCTTTAATTGGGGATTTTAAACAATAATTAAATAAAAATGCTATGAAGAGAACAATTAATGTATTAATGATAGTTACGGGTCTGTTTTTGTTATACAGTAATCAAACACAAGCACAAGATCTAAAAATAGGTGTCGGCTTGGTATTTGGTACAGGCGTATTCGAATTTGATGATCTGGATAATGATTTGGGATTAAGATTCGAAGGCTTGTATACTATTAATGAAGAATTCCGTGCTACTGCTGATTTTACCTATTTCTTTCCAAAATCGGAAGGAGACGTTGATGTTTCTTTGATTGGAATCAACATTAATGGTAATTACATATTCTACAGCGAAGATGAGCTTATGGCTTACGGCTTGGCTGGAATCAATATTGGTATTGTCACTGTTGACACTCCTCAACAAACCGTTCCGGGCTTTGGTACCTTTGGCGGATCCGATTCTGAATCTGAGTTTGGGCTTAATTTAGGGGCAGGAATTGAATATGCTCTTGATTTCGCCAACTTATTTAGTGAATTAAAGTTTGGAGGATTAGGGGGAGACGCAGATCAATTAGTTTTTGCAGCCGGTGTTCGATTTGCCTTATAATAAGTCTAATTGATATATTAATGGATGGTGTCTCAGCATTTAAGAGATGCCATCCATTTTTTATTTACCCTTATTCACTAGGATAGTACCATGTCGTATACCACCCGTTGATGTTATAAGCTCTCCAAAGTTATACTCATTCATAAATTCATCCAATATTAGCAGTCCCGCTAAGAAAATATCTGCTCTCCCTTTCATCACGACTGGATATTCTTGTTCCAAGGCGTCCGATGTATAGTCGCTGAATTGTATAATATACTCTTCAAGCTTTTTCTTTGTAATGATGTGTCCCGACAATACTCCAGCCTCATAAGAACATAATTCCAAATCAATAAAGGCCAGCGAAGTTACCGTTCCTGCTACACCAATCAGTGTTGTCTGATCTGTCACATTGAATTCGTGCTCCGCTAAAACTCTTTTAATCTCATTCCTGCATTGTTGCATTTGAAAATCTGCCGGAGGATCACTTTTCAAGAATCGCTCAGTGAAACGAACGCACCCCATATCATAAGAATAGCGATCTTGTAAATCATTCTCTCCATAAGCTATTTCAGTACTTCCACCGCCAATATCAATAATCATCTGTGGGCCGTCAACGTTATCCAAGACGCTTTGCGCCCCCAAAAACGTATATTCCGCCTCTTCCACTCCGCTTAATACCTCGATTTGCAACCCCGTTTCCTGCTCTACCAAATCAATAAAAAAAGCCCGGTTATTAGCGTCACGGACTGCACTGGTTGCAGTAACAAAAATATCACTCACTCCAGGATAGTTTTCATTAACTATCTCCTGTAAGTCCTTCAGTGATTCTATTACCCGTTGCATCGCTTCGTTTGAAAGCTCTTTGCTGTCGTCTACACCGGCTCCCAAACGCGGAACGCGCTGTTGTTCTTCAATAATTTTAAGATTGTTTTCACCAACTTCTGCAACTAAAAGCAGAACCGTGTTAGTACCGATATCTATTGAGGCTTTCACGATACCGTCTTTTTAGCTTGAATAGCGATCCATTCGTTTTCTTGGGGGACATCTACAATTTGATACTTTTGATCCAGAATAGATAAAATAGATGATTTATCCTTCTCAAGCAGACCCGAAAGCACCATCGATCCTCCCTTTTTAAGAACATCATCCAGATCGGAAAAAATTTCAAGAATGGTATTTCGTTCAATATTTACTAAAACCACATCAACTTTATCTTGCTCTGATAGAACTTCTGATGACCCCTTCTCTATATCAATATTTTTTTCTACGTCATTCAATAAAATATTTTCTTTTGTGTTCGATATACTCCACTCATCAATATCGAAAGCAAAAACATGGCGGGCGCCAAGTTTAATGGCTGCAATAGACAGAATTCCTGTTCCAGTCCCCGCGTCAATTACAAAATCATTTTTGGTGATAACATCGGGTAGCAATTTTAACATCAACCGTGTTGTTTCGTGATATCCCGTACCAAATGACATTTTGGGATCAATCTCGAGCAGAATTTTATCTTGAGGCACGGCTTCTTGTGACCATGTAGGCTTAATAAAAAAATCGCCGACCGTTTGTGCCCTTATCGTCTCCTCCCACTGCTGATTCCAATTTTGGTCAGCTACCACTTCTTCGGTTTCGATAAAACCATCGCCCGGATAAGCAGCAAGTAACGTATCTATGCGCTCTCGGTCACTAATCCCAAAAAGTTCTTTCTGGATATAGGTGATAACCTGATTATCACGCTGCTCAAATCCATCAAAACCCATATCGAAAAGCTCGGCAATCAGGGGCTCTTGATACTTATCAGCAATTTGTATAATCAGTTTTAAATACTTCATATCATGAGATTACTATAAAAACTACTCCGATACATTTACTCGATTATATATTAACTGCAGCAAGGTTTGGCCTACTCCATCCAATGTTTTTTTACTGATAATAGATAAGTCATCATCATGAGTATGCCAATAAGGAGCGAATTGTGAGTTTTTTGAGTTCGGATTATGACGAATAATATCAATAGTCGGAATACCGAGAATACGATTAATTACGACATGATCATCAGAAATTTTATTTCCCATCTCTTGTATGAAAAGCTCATCAAAGCCTTCCCCTTTAGCAATAGACCAGACTTCATTTACCAGTGCCGGGGCAAACTGCATCGAATATCCTTCCTTGGGAAACCGGGCATTTCGCCCTCCTACCATATCCAACAAAATGCTAAATCTTGGTGAATATCCTTCAACGGGTGGATTCTTGGCCCAATGGCGTGATCCCAAAAAATATTTAGATAAATCACCCTCCTTACCATAATCCTCACCGTCAAATAACACTATATCGACGCCAATGGGTGGAGGATTTTTTTTAAACAGACGGGCAAATTCCAATAGCACTCCAACCCCACTGGCACCGTCATCGGCTCCTAAGTATGGGTTTGTCTTGGTTGGCAGAGTCTTTATCGGCACGGGGACGCGTATCCCAGTGGGCACAAAGCATAATTCGATCACTGCTTTGTGGATTAAAAGAAGCAATAATATTTGAAAGCGCCAGCGTATCGCCATTGTATCCCTTAGCAGTAAAATCCTGAGAATACACAAATCGCTGGCCGGCATATTGTTGTAACGTATTTAAAAAATATTCTTTGGCCTGTTGATGTCCTTTTGAGTTGGGGTTCCGTGGCCCAAATTCTACCTGACGTTCAATGAAATGATAGGCGCTATCGGCATTAAATTGCGGAACTTCACGTCCTTGCTCTTCAAAATTTAATCGATCTTCCCCTCCACTACTACATGAAATGATGATAAATGTAACCCCAAGAATAAATAATAAAAATCGAAAACTACTCATTATCTCGATGTACCATCATTGAAGATGATTGAGCAACGGGGAAAACAATCGTATCCATAATGTTTACATGAGGCGGTCGATTAGCTATAAAATGGACAATTTCAGCGATGTCTTCAGCTACTAACGGCTTCATATCCTCATAGACTTCATCGGCTCGATCTTTATCGCCCTTAAAACGAACCTCGCTAAATTCTGTTTCCACCAAACCCGGTGATACCATACTTACGCGTACCTTCGTGCCATGCAGATCTTTTTTAGTGGATTCTGTAAATCCCTTAACAGCATGCTTGGTAGCACAGTATACCGATCCGCCCGGATAGCTCTCGTGTCCCGCAATAGATCCGATATTTATAATATGACCGCGATTGCGCTCTTTCATCTGTGGTGTTATCAAGCGGGTCATATTTAGAACCCCTTTGATATTAGTGTCAACCATCGTATCCCAGTCTTCGTGATCGGCATCAAAAACAGCATCCACACCTTTAGCAAGTCCTGCATTATTTACCAAAATATCGATAGGCTCTGAGAAACCATTTAGAAACTGTTGTGCTGCTTTACGGTCTCTCACGTCAAACGGAGCCAAAGCAACTTCAATATTATGATGCTTTTCCAACTCCTGTTTTAACTCCTCAAGACGATTTTTACGACGCCCGTTTAACACAAGGTTACTGCCCGACTCAGCAAATATTTTCGCGATAGCTTTCCCTATCCCGGCCGTAGCTCCCGTGATAAATGTCCATTTGCCCTCGATCCGATTTTGCATAAGAATATATTTAGAAATTAATCCAACCGTTCAACCAGCTTGGCCGCATTAAACAGTTTACCCTCTTCAAAGGCATCTGCCATTAACTGCATACCGTAAGGCAGACCATTGGTGTGCGTGCCCGCCGGAACATTAATGCCGCAAATACCCGCCAGATTAGCCGAAGTCGTATAAATATCGTTGAGATACATCTGCACCGGGTTATCTTGGTTAGAACCCAAATCAAAGGCTGTAGTAGGTGCTGTTGGTGATACGATGACATCAACTTCCTCAAAGGCCTCGGTAAAGTCCTGCTTGATCAATCGGCGCACTTTTTGAGCCTTGGCATAATACTCATCATAATAACCGGCACTGAGCACATAGGTACCCAGCATAATTCTACGCTTAACTTCTGGGCCAAATCCCTCTGTACGACTTTTCTTGTATAATCTGATCAGCGAAGAATCCATTTCATTAAGTTGATCAACCAAAGCTTGCTTTTCTTCTCCTTGAGCCTGCTTAATCTGCTCTTCTAAAATCTCTTGTTCTTCTTTAAGATCCTGTTCCACATCTTCAATATCAGCACGGTGCCCATATCGAATACCGTCGTACCGTGCTAAATTGCTTGAAGCTTCGGCGGTAGCCAAAATATAATACGTGGCAATGCTATATTTCATGTGCGGAAGATGGATGGGAACCAGCTCGGCACCGGATTCTTCGAGCTCACTGAGTTTATTTTTAATCCCTTTCCGGATCTCATCATCCAATCCCTCACCAAAATACTCTTCCGGAACTCCAATCTTGATATTGGATTCCAAATTTTCAGTAAACTTCGTATAGTTAGGTACCGTTCGGCTTGAAGAGGTATTATCATTGGGGTCAGGTCCGGCAATGATTTCAAGGATCCGCGCAGCATCATCAACAGAATTTGTAAGCGGTCCAATACAATCAAATGAAGAAGCAAAAGCAACCAATCCATAGCGCGACACTCGTCCGTAGGTCGGTTTTAGTCCTACAACGCCACAATAGGAAGCCGGTTGACGGACTGATCCTCCGGTATCGGAACCGAGCGAAGCTGTACAAAATTCGGCCGCAACGGCTGCTGCGCTCCCCCCGGAAGAACCACCCGGAACCTTGGAAGTATCAATAGGATTTTTTACAGGACCATAAGTAGAGTTTTCCGTAGATGACCCCATGGCGAACTCATCCATATTCAAGCGTCCCAATAGAATAGCATCTTCATTTCGCAATCGTTTTATAACCGTAGCATCGTAAACGCTTTCAAAATCGGAAAGTATGTTTGAGGCACACGTTAGTTGTTTACCCTTTTCGCTGATCAGATCCTTAACACCGATAACCATACCCGCTAATTTGCCGGCTGAGCCATTATCAATACGTTGCTGTATCTCATCTGCTCTTTCTAGGGCTTCCTCCTTGTCGATGCCGATTACTGCATTAATCTCATCATTATTCTGTTCAATATTATCAATATACGACTGTACAATATCAGAAAGTGAAAGATCACCAGTCTGAATTGACTGTTGAATCTGGCTGAAACTTGTAAAACTCAATGGATTAGAATGGATTTAGTTAATCTTGCTGCTTTTTTTGTGTCTTCTCTTCAGAGTTGGAATTAGAATCCATACCTTCTTCTTGGCCCTCTTCCAGTTCTCTTTTTATTTCATTAGACGCTTTTTTGAATTCCTTCATCCCCTGCCCAAGTCCCCGGGCTAGTTCGGGAATTCGTTTAGCGCCAAAGAAAAGAAGTATTGCCAAACCGATAATCAAAACCTCCATTCCGCCGAAACTTCCCATAATAATTTCCTTTGTTTTTAGTTTACAATTATAACTAAGGAAGATAACAATAATTTATTAGACCTTTGAGTCATAAAAAGGAAAAAATAATTGCATTTTCCTTAAAAATTGACTTGAATTTAATGTGTCGAACCTTTTTATAGGTAGATAAGATTTTACTTGAACTTTAAAATAACAAAACTGAAATACATTTTATGATTTGGACTGTTGAATTAGCAGCCGTTTTAGATGAGGCACCTTTTCCCGCAACGCGAGATGAGCTCATTGAGTGGGCCGAACGTAATGGGAGTCCTCAGCAGGTACTCGATAATTTATATGAACTCGAAGAAATTGAACAAGGAGAAGATGTAGTATATGAAGGCATAGAAGATATCTGGCCCGACTATATCGGAAAGGAAGATTTCTTCCACAAAGAAGATGACGAAGGCTTCGATTACGACGATGTTTAAAAGAAGTTGATCTGAAAAGAACCTATTTTTGCGGTTGCATGATTTTATCATGCAGCCGTTTTTTTTGAATAATATAAGTCCAAAATTTCTTGAAAGTTTTTTTCTCTCGCGCTCTGATAAGCTCATTACTGCTCAGCGGTTTTTTACTGATCTGTGTAGATAGAGGTGTATCTCAGAATCTGGCTATTGAAAGCGATACTACCGATAAAGTTGTCCGTATTGTTCGTTTTGTCGGTAACGATAATGTAAAAGGCAATACGCTTGAAACATTAATCCGAACACAAACAAACCGGGAATTTCTGGGAATACCACGTTTTACGCCCTGGTATTTCATTTGGCAACTCACAAATAGTTGGGGAGAACCCCCTTCTTATCTGAATCGGGCGACCGTAGCCAACGATATTGAGCGCATCAAACAATATTATAAAACGATAGGCTTCTTGGAGGCTTCGGTAGATACTAATATCGTTGAGTTTAAGGAAGACAGAGTTGAAGTTTCTTTCCTTATTGACGAAGGACCAGCCTTTACTATTAAAACATTAGCCTACACCGGGCTTCCCGAATTCAAGGAACCTGAAAAGATAAACCGGTTTCTGAATAAAAGCCCTCTGACCGCCAAGCAATTAAACGACTCAACATTTACCGTTAATGAGCAGTATTCCGAGAATCAGCTTAATGTGGAGCGTAACAGACTTATCAACTTTCTAAAAAATAATGGATATGCTGCCGTTCAGCGTGATTCGGTAAATTTGCTGGTTAAAAGAGATACAACCAAACCCAACCAGCTTGATGCCCTCTTTACCATCAATCCAGGAAAAAAGTATAGATTTGGTGATCTATATATTAGTCTTAGTGGTCCTGGCGACTCTCTGCGTTACAATCAAACTGATACCCTTCGGCAATCTCCTTTTACCATCAATAACAAATCCATTTTTCTTAAAAAGGGAGAATCTACCCAAACAAAATTCGAGCTATTAACCAATCAGGTATTATTCAAGCCTGGTGATATATTTAACCAATCCCTTTATATACGAACGGTTAATGAGTTTCAGAATCTGGGGATGCTCAATATACGTCAGTTTGGATTAAGTAAAGACGGTTCGTTGCCCGACTACTCCAAAAAGGAAATACCGGTAATGTTTTCACTACAAACCCTTCCCAAACATTCGATAAACTTAAATTTATTTGGAATGAGGCGATATGGATTTGGTTCAGGGGCTGGCGTAACATACACCAATAACAACTTATTTGGCAAAGCTGAAAACTTTCAAATAGGCGTTAATGGCAGCTTCGAATACGTACGATCAGAAACCGTCCGTGATATTGCTTCTGAAGCTGATTCCAGCTCACAGTCATTTGATGGTCGATTTTTTCAAAGTTTTGAAACCCGTATAGAATATTCGCTACCCCGATTAATTTTCCCTTTTTCTTCCCTTGATGATAATTTATTCTTCTCAAACGGACGTACCAGGTATTCACTTTCCTTTACACGCTCCGATCAACTGCTTTTCGATATCAACTCTGACATCAGATTTAATCTTCGTTACGAGGTACAACATAACCAGCGTTATTCCAGCTTTTTAGATCTTATCGAACTTGATCTCCTTGATACCGACCCTTCACCGGAATTTCGTGAAGCACTTCGCAATCGTTTTGGGAAAGATTCTTTTCAGCTCCGACAAATTGAAGAGGATTTTCGCCCCCAGGTTTCATCAATTCTCAGATATACATTTCGTAGTCAAAGAACCGATTTAATAAAAAGGGACCACGGCTATTTTAGCGAATATTCCATTGCTTCGGGAGGTAATATTCCCTATCTGACAGATCGCTTAGTTGTAACCCCAGATACCCTCGAGGGAAATTTACCGGCTATTTTCCCCGGTAGCCAAAACAGTTTGGCATATAGCAGGTTCGTTAAAGGAACAGCTGACTACCGACGATATATTCCATTATCCAATAATGCAGTATTAGGATACCGGGGATTTTTGGGAGTAGCCCTACCCTATGGCGAAAGTACTTCCGTTCCACTAAATCAGCGTTTTTATGCCGGCGGTGCTAACGACATTAGAGGATGGGATATTTACAGCTTGGGGCCAGGCAGTATCTCCCTGGATGATGTAACCATTAATGGAGGGCAAATAAAATTGCTTTCGCAGATAGAGCTACGACAACAGATTATAGGAAATTTTTTATCTGCTGATTGGATTGTAGCCTGGTTTACTGATGCCGGCAATGTATGGTATGGTCCTCGTACAAAGTTACCGTCTTCGTCCTCAAACACTAATGGCCAGAATACATCTGATAATGACCTTCAAGAACTTGTTGATAACGGTAAATTCAAGTTCAATAACTTTTACAACCAAATAGCTGTTGGATCTGGATTGGGATTGCGACTGGACTGGGAATACGTAATTATTCGACTTGATTTTGCATTTCGGATCCACGATCTACAACGCGGATGGTTCGAAGATAGAAGTCCTTATTTAACCTTTGGCATCGGTCATTCTTTTTAGCAATAATCAATTGTTACCATCCATATAGCTTAGTAGATTATGGATGGATTAAATCTATAAATAAATTCTTAAGGCATGTTTGGTTCCAAGCAATTCAACAATATGAAAAATAAGAGTGATCTTGTTTTCAAATCTCGTTTTTTAAAAAACTTGACCATGCTTGAGCGTTCGGAGTTTTTGCAATATTGTCACCGAAGACAATACAAAGAAAACGAATATATTTATTATCAGGGTGATCCCGGTACCGGCATGTACTTTGTTGAGGATGGTAAAGTAGAGCTTATTGTTGAACCTGAACCAGGTACCCAGGATGAAGAAACACATAGCTATGTAATTGAATCTCCTGAAAGCTTTGGAGCCCTTTCTATTGGTTATGAACTGCGTCGCATTTCAAGTGCCAAATGTCTTACAGATTGTACCCTTCTTGGATTCTTCAAACCGGATTTTGAAACACTCAAAAAACGACATCCCACCATTGCCGTTAAGTTTATGGAAACACTTGCAATGATTGCAATGAAGCAGCTCGAGATCACGACTAAAGAGCTTAAAAAGGCAAGTTCAGCTGAACGTGCCTTCTCATTGCAATTCCAGACTTATATGGAACCCCAAAAAGAGGAAAATTAATTTTTTAAATATTTTAGTGGTAGAAAATGGCTATAAAAAAAGGGGATGACGTAGAGCTTACGATCGATTCGGCGGCTTATAAAGGCAAAGGAATTGGCAAAATTGATGGATTAGCAATTTTTGTACCAAATACTGCTCCCGGTGACCGCGTAAAAGCACGTATTATCAAAAAGAAAAAGAGTTACCGAGAGGCCAAACTTCTTGAGGTTATCGAAGCCGGTCCCGATCGTATTGAACCAAAATGTCAGCATGCTAAAAACTGTGGCGGATGCAACTGGCAGCATGTATCCTATGAAAAGCAGCTGAAATTTAAGCGCGACCAGGTTGAAGATCATATGCATCGCATTGGTGACTTAACAAATATTGAGGTAAACTCTACAATTGCTTGTGACCAAAAGTTTTACTATCGCAACAAGATGGAATATTCGATGGGTCATAAACGGTGGTTAAGTCAAGAAGAAATCAACCGCGATGAATTTGTGAGTGACCGCTGTTTTGCAGCGGGATTACACGCGCCCGGACGTTTTGATAAGATTCTAAACTTAAATGAATGTCATCTGCAAGATCCTATTTCATTTAAAATCCTAAATTTCGTTCGTACCTGGTGTATTGAACACGATATTGCCCCTTATAATCGCATAGATCATGAAGGATTTATGCGAAATCTTATTATTCGGAAGGCCCATTATACCGATGATCTGATGGTGAATATAGTTACCTACAAGGATGATCAGGATGTGGTTGAAGCACTTGCGAATGCATTAATCGACGAGTTTCCGGATATTACTACAATTATCAATAATATAAATGATACGCGATCTCCTACGGCCGAAGGACGATATGAGAAAGTCCTTTATGGTCCGGGCTACATCACCGATCATATTGGTCCCTACCATTTTACTATTGATGCCAATGCTTTTTTTCAAACGAATACTGCCCAGGCTGAACAGCTTTATGAAGTTGCTAAATCATTTGCAGATCTAAATAAAGACGACATTCTATATGATCTTTATTGTGGTGTTGGAACCCTTAGTCTTTTTTTAAGTGAATACTGTAAGAAGATTGTTGGCATTGAATTAGAAGAGGTAACTATTAATAATGCCAGGAAAAATGCCCGGGAAAACGAGGTTACCAATGTCTCATTTATTGAAGGTGATATGAAAGATGTATTTACCGAGGAGGTTACCGATGAATACGGTGAACCAGATTGCCTGATCACCGATCCCCCACGGGCCGGAATGCACCCCGACGTAGTTGAGCGACTCAAGGAACTGAAAGTCCCTAAGCTGGTGTACGTAAGCTGTAATAGCTCAACAATGGCTCGTGATTTAAAAGAGCTCAATAAAGTATACGATATCCAAGAAGTTCAACCAGTCGACATGTTTCCCCAGACCTACCATATTGAAACGGTAGCAAAACTCAGGTTGAGAGGATAACAAACGCAGTTGACAGCGTTCTAATCTGTCGGTATTAATTTCAGGCACACCGGTTGTGATACCTCGATCTCGTTGCCGGTTGCAGAAAGTGCCCCATTTTCTTTATTTCGCTCAAAGATTACAATGTTGTCTGTATTTCGATTCGCTGCCAATAAATAATTTCCCGTTGGATCAATCGCAAAATTTCGTGGATGTACCCCACCGGATGAATACGAGCCAACTTTCTCTAGCGTACCATCCTTTGGGTCAATAGCGTATGTGACGATATTATTCAGATCCTCCCTATTCGAGGCGTAGAGAAATCGCCCATCGGGGGATACATGAATATCAGCTCCCGAAATCGCTCCATCATAATTTTCGGGCAGTGTACTAATGGTTTGTGACTTCTGTAGCGAATCAGCTTGATATTTAAAAGTCACAATAGTGCCATTAAGCTCATTTATGAGATAAGCAAACGTTCCACTGGGATGAAAAGTAAGGTGGCGCGGTCCCGCCCCTGCTACAGCCTGGTACGTAAAAGAGGGGTTTTTCTGTAAATTCAAGCTTTGGTTATCAAATGCATAGCCATACACTTTGTCAGTTCCGAGATCATTAACCAGCAGGTATTTATTATCTGGGGACAGATAGGTGCAATGAACATGCGGACTTTGCTGGCGATCTTTATTTACGCTGCTTCCCTCATGCTGAATGGTTACACTGGCTTTGCCGAGAGAACCGTCTTCACGAACCGGAAACATCGACACCGATCCACCAAGATAGTTTCCAACAAAAACTGCCTGTCCGCTGTAATCAATACTCACATAGCAGGGAGCACCGCCCATACTCGACTGCTTATTGATAAACGTGAGCTTTTCAGCTTCACTATCAAAAGCAAAAGCACTCACAGAGGCTTCTGAAGAATCGGCCCTCTCATTCACGGCATACAAATTAGAATAATCGGAAGAAAGAGTCAGATAAGATGGATTTTCCACGCCGCCGGCTACACCCAATGAATCAACGCTTCCGTCCTCAGCATTAAATTTATACAGGTAAATTCCGTCGCTGGCCTCATCCGTATAGGTTCCGACAAAAAGATAATACTCCGAAGATGCTGTAGTCGAAGAACATCCCATACTTATCAAAATTAAAAGAATTGCTATTGTTATATATTTAAGAGAAATCATGATGATATTTCCGGAATGTTAGTATTTTTACCTGCATTATTTCCCATAATTAAGAAAACCCGCAACGTTATCAAAACGTTACGGGTTTTTGTAGCTTATATGATTTAGTATTTGGCCGGCATGCCCTCTTCTGGAATAGACTGACGAATAAACTGACGGATATCTTCATTAGAAGTACGCAGATCCTCTTTTCGCAAGTACATCATGTGTCCGCTGCGGTATCCTTTAAATAATATACGATCTTGCAACTTACCACTGGGATCCATATTCCATATGGTATACTTTGCATGAAAATACGGTGTACCGCCATCAAAATAACCCGACTGTACCAAAACATTGAGATATGGATTTTCAGCCATGGCCGACCGCAGATTTTCACCAGTTCGATTATTGTCGCGATTCCAGGGATGAACCGGACCAAACATCCAGTATTGTAGATCGGTATTATATCCCAAACTGTTACGCAAATAATCATTAATAGCAGGCGTAAAAGCATGATTCCAAGCGGTTAAAGCCGGATCATAATCATATCGGTTACCTGCATTTTCGCGATCCTGTCCCCTATAGCGTGAATCCAGACGACCTACGGTAAGCTCTTTCTCATCGCGCAGTAACTCTTTCCAGAAAAACGAAGTAGACATCCGCAGGTTTCGATCCAGAATCTTTTCCTCAGCAATTCCGGAATAATAAGATACTTTCTCAGCTATGCGCTGTTTTAAAGAATCGCTTAACGTTCCGCCACGAGTAAGCGCCGGGATATACGTATCAACGGTGTAATTTTCTACTTTGGGTAATATCTCGTCTAAGTCCTGCTGCTGTAGTTTATCCGGCAATGCATTGTGATACCAAGCGGTTGCTGTAAAATATGGCAGGGTCAGCGCATCATCAACCGGACCATCGCGGTCAATGCCCAAACCTGTAGGTGAAACCAAGATTACTCCGTTTAGAAACATCCACTGCGATGATTGCAGCTCATTAGCTAAACCGGAAACACGCGTGGTTCCATAACTTTCCCCAATTAAAAATTTCGGCGACTTCCACCGATCATTTCGTGAGATAAAGGTGTCAATCCAGTCTGCCAGATATCCAATATCTGTATTTACTCCAAAAAACTTTTCCCGATCAACGTCATCATCCAAGATACGTGAAAAACCCGTATTTACAGGATTCACATATAAAATATCGGCTACATCCAGTATAGAATGCGGATTATTCTCTACCCCATAAGGCTGCACGGGAAATCCCTCATCACTAATTTTTACTTTCTTGGGACCTGTATATCCAATATGCATCCAAACCGAGGCTGAACCCGGTCCACCATTAAAGGAAATGACAAGCGGACGACGTTCGTCATCATCCACATCCGTTCGTTGATAATAGGTATAGAAAAGTGTGGCAATAGGTTTGCCATCATCATTCCACACCGGCTGATTTCCAACTGTAGCTGTATAATTAACATTCTGCCCGTTTATAGTTTGTTCGTGCTGCGTTGTAATTGCAGTATCTGCTGGTGCCTTCACTGACTGCCCTTTCACAGAATCAGCAATTCCCATAAATATGAAAACGAATATCAGTATTGAATAATAGGTATCGATATTAGTGGTGCGTTGCATATCAGATTATTTTTAGTACAGATTGAGAATTCATTAGTCCATAAGATAGTTTTCAATTTTTCAGATACAAATATTCATCTTTATTAATACGTGAAAGATTGTTAAAACTCCTCCAGCGCTATAAAGAATTAAAATGCATGGTTACAATTGCTCTTAGAATTCTTATAATCAAGCGATATGGATATTAAAATCATTGGCGCTGGCCTCGGTGGACTTGCGGCCTCTTGCCTGTTGGCTCATAAAGGTCATGATGTAACAATATTAGAAAAGAACAGTTCACCGGGCGGAAAAATTAATGAAGTCTCAATTGATGGATACCGCTTCGATACCGGTCCCTCCTTGCTCACCATGCCATTTATCCTCGAAAAGCTGTTTGAGTATTGTGATACAAAAATGAGTGATTATCTCGATATTAAACCGGTAGACCCTATTTGCCGGTATTTTTATCCCAATGGCATACAGTTCGATTGTTATCAGGATACATGCTTAAACACTGCTCAAATTCAAGAATTTGCCCCCAATGATGTGCAGGCATACAAACAATTTATATCATACGCTGAACAGCTTTTCGAACGCACAAAAGATGCTTTTCTGTATAATCCCCTGTACGGACTTTCGGATCTGGGTAATCTCAACTTTATAGATTTCTTTAAAATTGACGCCTTTCAAACCGTATCCGGCCGTATAGATAAAGAATTCGAATCAGAGGAACTGCAACAGTTTTTTAAGCGGTTTACCACTTATAATGGCTCTTCACCTTATCAAGCTCCAGCCACACTCAATATAATTCCATACGTTGAGCTTTCCCTGGGCGGATATTATCTCAATGGAGGCATGTACACTCTTATTAAAGCCCTTACAACACTTGCAGAGAGCAAGGGCGTAAACATCCATTATGATACCGAAATAGCTAAAATAAATACCGCTGATAATAGAATTACAGGTATCACTGATACTGCGGGAGAGTTTCATACTGCTGATATCGTGGTTTCCAATTCAGATGCCTCGGAAACCTATCTTAATATGGTAAACAAAGAAGATGTTTCATTCTTGAAAAGAAAGAAAGTTGCCAATGTAGAACCTTCTTGCTCCGGCTTTGTTCTTATGCTGGGCATTGATAAATCGTATAATGCACTGACTCATCACAACATTTTCTTTTCGGAGGATTACCAGCGGGAGTTTAAGCAGATTTTTGAGGATAAGGTAATGCCCGAAGATCCAACTATCTACATCGCCAATACGTCTTATACAAATCCTGAACACGCTCCTGAAGGAGGTTCCAACCTGTTTATTTTAGTAAACGCACCTTATCTATCTGATAATGTAGATTGGTCAAGCGAGGAAAGTTGGTGCAAAGAATTGATCATCCGCAAACTTCAAGAACACGGATTAACCGACCTTCGCGATCATATCCAATATTCAAATACCATTACTCCCAGAGATTTTTACCAAAAATATCGGAGTAACAAAGGAAGTATTTACGGTACTTCATCAAACAGCAAGCTGGCTGCTTTTATGCGTCCCAAAAATAAAAGTAGATCGGTAAAGGGATTGTATTTGGTAGGCGGTAGCACGCATCCCGGCGGTGGAATACCACTGGTCACGCTTTCGGCTTTTCATGCCGTAGAACTGATTAACAGATTTGAAGAATAGTTCTACCCTTCTCCCTTTTTACCAAGATTAATCACTTCAACATCTTGGATTTTGCCCCCATCAATAGAAAAACGAACACAAGTTCTATACACCTGAAAGCCGTATCGTCCTGCAGCACCTGGATTAATGAAAAGCATTCTGTCTTTCTCCTGATCTCGTCCAATTTTCAGAATATGCGAGTGTCCGCAGATAAAAACATCCGGAGGATTTTTTTCTATCTCATCCCGGATCGGAATGCAATACCGCCCCAATGTACCTCCGATATGGGTCATCCAAAAATTAATACCATCGCGCGTAAATCGCTGATGTAGGGGATATTCTTGGCGTATATCCTGCCCGTCAATATTGCCATAAACTCCGGTTAGCGGAGCTATATCGCTCAGGGTATCGGCAATTTCAATGGTTCCAAAGTCACCCGCGTGCCAAATTTCGTCCCGGTCTTCAAAATACTCCAGAACCTGGGGGTCAAGATATGAATGGGTATCTGCAATTAATCCAACTTTGATCATAGTCGATTCTTTATCATCTTCAGCTCTGCAATAACGTATGTTACTATTTTATGATTGCAGGAAAACATTAAGAAAAACAATTTATTGGTCATTCAAAATCAAATATGCCCTTTTTCAGCATCATTATTGTATCGTGGAATGCGTTGCATCATCTTAAAACATATTTTCCGAGCGTTGCTGCTACTGAATACCCCCATTACGAAATTATTTTAGCTGATAATGCCTCTACGGATGGATCTAAACAATGGATAAGAGACAATTATCCTGATGTAAAGATCGCAGAATTCGATAAAAATTATGGATACTGCGGTGGAAATAACAGAGCTGTACCCCATGCCAAAGGTGATGTCCTTATTTTCCTCAATAATGATGTCCGGGTTGAACCCGATTGGCTTGACGAACTTGCAGCCTGTTTTCAAAAAAATGATGATATTGCCGCGGTACAACCAAAAATGCTTTGGGATGAAGATCCCTCCTATTTTGAATATGCCGGAGCGGCCGGTGGATTTTTAGATACGTTTGGTTATCCTTTTTGTCGCGGACGTATTTTCGATACGCTGGAAAAAGATCAGGGGCAGTACGATGATGAATCAGATATCTTCTGGGCCAGCGGAGCAGCTTTGGCCGTTCGCAAGGAGCTTTTTGAGGAGATTGGTCCATTCGATGAGGATTTTGAATTTCATATGGAGGAAATCGACCTCTGCTGGCGTCTTTGGAATATGGGATACCGCGTTCGCTATTGTCCCGAGAGCACTGTTTATCACTTGGGAGGTGGATCGCTGCCCATGGACTCTCCCCGAAAGCTGTACTACAATTACCGTAATAACCTCAGGATGATCTGGAAAAACAGTAGTGCCCGTTCTATTACCCGGCAATTTATCGGTCGATATTTCCTCGATATAGCGGCAGCATTTAAAACGCTTTCAGACGGAGATTTGGAATCATTGAAAGCAATTTATCGTGCTCATCGTGATTTCTGGAAAGGATTCCATAATACCTATCAAAAGCGTCGCCTTCTGCAAAAGCAACGGGAGATCGAGGAAAATCCAGCTGTAATGCTCAAAAAAACAATCGTCTGGGAATATTTTATAAAGGGGAAACAAAACATTCAGCGAAATATTTAACCGATAATGAACTCCGACCAAATAAAAGAACAAGCTATTGCTTTTTTGAAAAAATGGTGGGCTTCCCTGCTGATGCTGCCATTTATGCTCTACTCCCTGCATCAGATTTATTGGGCTCTGAATTACAACATCTTCTTTGCAGTGAATTATAGCTATCCCTTTCCCCTCGATATTGTCTATCTGTTTGTTGATACCTTTTTATTAATCGTCCATGAAGCCGGGCACACTTTTTTCGGGCTGCTTGGCTTTCGTTTTCTAACGATTCTCGGCGGATCACTCCTTCAAATCTTACTTCCCTTGGGTATTCTCGGCTACTGCTGGATCAATCGAAAATATGTTGGACTACAATTTTCCTATTTATTAGTCGGTTTTAGCTGGCTGGATGTAGCTACCTATGCCGCAGATGGTAGTGCCCGACAATTACCTCTCATCGGCGGTTTGGGAAAGGAATCGCATGACTGGTATAACTTACTGGTTCGGATGAATGGGCTGGAATACGATTTTACCTTTGGCATTGCTTTTATTGTAATTGGTATTCTATGTTACCTGATGGCTCTTTTTATTCCCCTATTTTATCAAAAACATGAGCAGGTAGATCTTGACTTATCATTAAATTAACTGCAATAAATACCCTTATCTATAAACGCAGTATTTATCATTTCTGTTTAAAAGTTGAAGTCATTTTATCAGACTATTTCAATCATGATTAACTGGCAACATTTTACGGTATCCGGCATTGCAATTTTTATTCTATCTATGGCAATTATTAGCTGTAGTTCCAAGCAGAAACAAACCGAGGCTGATTATGCCAAAGAAATAAACGACTGGCATCAACTTCGCATTAACAACCTTTTGGGTCCGGAAGACTGGCTTAAGCTGGCGGGATTATATGAGCTGGAAGAAGGTCAACATAGCTTCGGCTCCGATTCTACAAACGACCTCATATTTCCCCCTATGGCTGCTCCTACAATTGGGACAATCAATAAAGAAGATACAACCGTTACCGTTCAGGTAGATGACGATGTAGTGGTCACACATAAGCAGGATACAGTCTCCAAAGTTACTATGATTCCCGGAAATGCAAGATCTGGCACCGTATTAAAACACGGATCGTTAGTCTGGTATCTCCTTGAAAGAAGAGGGGATTACTACATCCGTCTTGTGGATGAGCAGCATCCAAACCTGGCCGCTTTTGATGGCATAGAACGCTTTCCAATCGACCAAAAGTGGAAGATAAAAGCGAAGTTCAAACCTTTTAAAAGCCCCAAACCGATTACCGTCCCCGATATCTTAAATGAAGGTATGCAGGATACGCTGCACGGTATGCTTGAATTTTCCTTTAAAGGTGAAAAGTATAGCCTGGCACCGTTAAATCATCCCGAAAAAGACGATAAGTTTTTCATCATTTTTGGGGATAAAACCAACGGAGAATCCACTTATGGAGGCGGTCGATATATCTATATTCCAACACCCAATGAGAATAACACTACCTATATCGACTTCAATAAAGCATACAATCCGCCCTGCGTATTTACTGACTTTGCCACCTGCCCGCTTCCTCCTTCCCAAAATAAATTACCGATAGGGATCCCGGCCGGAGAAAAGATGTACAAAGACACTCAAACGTATTAACATGTCAAGTTCAGAAAAGCGATTTTCCAAACAAGCAGATCTGTACTCGAAATACCGTCCTGACTATCCAGAAGAGCTGTATAGCTTTATTTTTGAGCATCTAGATGAGAAGAAAACAGCCTGGGATTGCGCTACGGGATCAGGTCAGATAGCCGGATATTTGGCTAATCATTTTGATCAAGTTTTTGCCAACGATATCAGCGAGGAACAACTCAGCTATGCACCTCAAAAATCCAATATCACCTATCTGAATACGCCGGCAGAACATTCTGGATTACCCAGTAACACTTTCAATCTGATTACTATAGCCCAGGCTGTTCACTGGCTCAACTTCGACCGTTTTTACGATGAAGTACGCAGAACTGCTCGAAAAAATGCCTTACTGGCTGTAGTTGGCTACGGTATGGTTCGCGTTTCCAAGACGGTTAATCCCATCATTGATGAACTGTACGAAGAGGCTTTTCGACAGTATTTTAATGAAAATAGAAGATATCTGGATGAGCATTATAAAAATATCCCCTTCCCTTTTAATGAAATTTCCGCTCCTGATTTTGAGATTACCTATCAATGGTCGCTCGATCACCTGGAAGGCTATTTCAACTCATGGTCGGCCGTTCAAAAAATGAAGTCGGAGCTGGATAAAAATCCCGTTGATAAAACGATAAAACACCTCCAGCAAAAGTTAGGAAGCCAAGAGAGTTTAGAAGTCTCCTTTCCGGTGTTTATGCGTCTCGGAAAAATTGCGGAGTAGCTATTTCTTCTGCTTTTTTGATTTTATTTTAAAGTTAGAATCTCTTCTCACTCCTTGTTCCTTGCCACTATACATTTCCTTGAACTCACTGATGGTGTAAAATACACCTATGGCAAACAAAAAAGTTACTATAACACCGATCGCAAAAATATTTACTTCACCCATGTTGTCCACCCTTTGAGATTGTTTTCAAATAAACGCCTAAACTTAAAATCGAAGGAACCCAAATACCCACGAAAAGCCCTGCATCCTTATGTCCGGTAAACCAGAGATAAATGGAGAGTAAAAAGGAGATAAAGACGGAAGCAAGAATAAAGTAATCTGATTTTCTTAACATATTCATTGGTTGTTATGTAATTATTAATTTAATCTTAAGGATAAGAAATAAACTCTTCGTTAGTACGATATTCGTTATTAGATTTTTTCTTTCTATCACGTTCACGCTGGGATATTAACTCTTTTTTGTATAAGACATACCCTACTGAAAATAATAAGCTAACTAAAAGTCCTGCTGCAAATACCAGTGTCTCCATAAAGTAAAAAATCTAATTTCTCCTACTTCAATGTAAATTGGAATAAAATCGTTTAAACTAATTTATATTTATTACTGCGTTGGGTAAATCCTGTCTTCATCATTAATATCGAGCCAAGAGAAGTAACGGTAAATCAACTGAACAGCAATTCCGGTAAGAACCGCCCCAATAGCAACTAAAACTCCATATTCGTTTTTTACCGTCAATGAAATACGAATAAGTATAGTAGAGACAATAAAACCCGCATTTCTTATTAAGACTTCATAGCGTTTTGAGTATAGAAAGGATGCTATAAAAATAAGGACATCAGTAAAAATCATAACCGTGAAAAGGTCATCAAAAAACAGAGACTCTAATTCGAGGTCATAGTCCACTACCGAGTACGTTGATAAAATCACTTCGTTTACCCACTCTCCAAATGCAAAAGCAGCCAAAAAAATCAATAAGACCGCAAGGATTAAAGCAATAAACTCTTTGAACCTAATAAATTTATTCAATTTAGTTGAACTGCTGGCCCCTCTTCGATTTTTGGATGCATGATAAAAAACTCCCACCAACAAAAAGAGTATCAATCCGCCGCATAGATCAAAAATAATATCTAAAAATTGATCTGTTTGATCCCAAACCTCTGAAAATCCTGAAAAGTCAGATAAATCCTTAAATACCCGACGGATAATAATTAGTGAAATGATTTCATATTGCTTTTTGATTGACTCAGTAAAAGAAAGAGGAAGTGCTAATATCATAAAATACACTTCATAAACCAGGATGATACTAAAAGGGGTATATAAAGCAGATAAATAATTGGTATTTACATTTTTAAGTATAACGGATGATATGACAGAGCTATCCGCGATAAAAATGACGAGCAGATGTATTAAAAAAAGAGAGAACGCCAGGTAAATGAATAGTTTTTCGACATACGCTTTGCTTTCTTCGCGGTTTAAATAAGCATAGAAATCATGTCCTAATTTCACAATTGTAAGTTTGTTAGATTTCATACCCAAAAAGAATTTCGGGGATAAATAATTCCGCATTTCTTAATTCCCGGAATTATTTTCAAAAATATCTGAAAATTGGAACGCAGGTAATATTTCTAAAGTTTAGAGGTAAGATTACGAACTATCCTATAGTTTTAAATATAAATTCCTAATTAAATAAGGCAATTATGGATATAACATCACTATCACTTGGTGAATATTCACTCGTATATAATATGTTATCCTTTTCAATTGCAGCTATGTTGGCTGCCGGGGTATTTTTTATTCTTGCTCGAGACCGGGTATCTCCCAAATATCGGATATCATTAGTAATATCGACATTGGTAGTAGGTATTGCAGCATATCACTATTTCCGTATTATCGGTAGCTGGACGGGGGCATTTGAGCTTTCCTCAGCCGGAACAGAATATCTCAGTAGTGGTGAGCCATTTAATGATGCTTACCGTTATGTAGATTGGTTACTAACTGTTCCACTATTGTTGGTAGAATTGGTATTGGTACTTGACTTATCGCGCTCCAAAAGTAGTTCAATGCTAACCAAGTTAGTTATAGCTGCTGTTTTTATGATTGCACTCGGTTATCCCGGTGAATTACTTTCTGCTGACAGTATGTTTTCTGAGCGCGGCTTTTGGGGTCTGTTAAGTACAATTCCATTTGTTTATATCCTTTATATACTGTTTGGTGAATTAGGATCGGCAATGGAAGGACAACCAGAACGCGTGCGAGTTTTATTCCGTAACATTCGGTTGCTACTTATATTCACTTGGGGTTTTTATCCGATAGTTTATATGGCCCCATTTTTTGGTCTTACCGGATCAAGTTCTCTTGTAACAATTCAAGTTGGATATACCATTGCTGATGTACTTGCCAAAGCAGGTTACGGGGTAATGATATATGCTATCGCTCGTGAAAAATCACTGGCCGAAGGTTATTCCGTTGAAGAAGCATATGCTTGATAAGCAAAACTAACTAAAGCTGGTCACATTTATTTCGCCTCCGCAAAACTGCGGAGGCGATTTTATTAATGTCTTATGAAACACCGGTCACTCCCATTGGACAATGTTACGGTATCAGTATCTTTAATTGCAATACTGATCTCTATCTTAAGGCCAGATATAGCAGAAGCCTCAAAGTATTACATCTTCGCAACGGTCATGCTTTTAGTTGGCATTCCACATGGGGCGGTAGATCATATCATTAGCGGAAAAATGTATGATTTATCCAATCGGATATCTGACCAATTAAAATTTTACCTGCCTTATCTCACGCTAATGCTGTTAATGGGTGTTATCTGGTATCTAAGCCCCATTACAGGATTTATATTATTCTTACTGTGTACAATTTACCACTTCGGTCAGGCAGACTTTATTCATCTCAATATGCCAGCTGCGATAAAAAATGGTCTGTATATTTCTCGCGGTTTTATGATTATGGGACTTGTTATTTTTGTCACCCCATCGGTTTCGTTTCCAATAATGGAAAGCATCATGAATATCGAAATTACAGCTGGCTCTTTAATCGATCAATACAGTTATGAGATAGTTGCAGTAACCACGGCTCAACATTTCCTTTTATTGGCAATAGCTACTTTCACATTCAGAGAAAATTTAGACACTAATAGTTGGTATCTTCTTGGAGATGCTACTCTCATTAGTGCTTTATTTTGGTTTGCAGAACCAATAATCGCTTTTACCATTTATTTTGGATTCTGGCATTCCCTCGGACATGTTAAGGAATTAAAAGACTTTTTTTCAAAACAGAATAAATACTGGGGACCGCTACAATTTGCAAAAGACTCCTGGTTATTCACGATTATCAGTATTGCGGGACTTTGGATATTGTACGAACTAAATCAAGCATTTGGATCAGAAGAGCAAATGCTGGCACTACTATTCATTTTAATCAGCGCTCTTACATTACCTCATATGATTGTTGTAGATCTTATGTTTAAAACCAGCAATACTACAAATTAGCCTTATCTCAAGTTGACGATTGAATTCAAATTAGGACTTTCCAGCGAGTTCATAAAGCAGCTTAATTTCCTCCGGCCAGCGATCGGTATTGGGTGTTTCCAGAATCATCGGGATATCATCAAAGCGCTCATCCTTCATTAACAGCTCAAAACCCTTGAATCCAATTTTTCCCTCTCCAATATTATCGTGCCGATCAACCCGGCTGCCAAGTTCTTTTTTAGAATCATTAAGATGAACGCCCTTCAGATATTCGAATCCCACCGTTTCATCAAACTCCTTGCACATAGCCTCAAATCCATCTTCGGTAGATAAATCATAACCGGCTGCAAAAGCATGACAGGTATCGATACATACACCTATCCTGCTTTTATCAGCAACACCGTCAATAATTTGAGCCAGATACTCAAATTTATATCCCACGCTGGTACCCTGTCCAGCCGTATTTTCGATAACTGCAGTAACCCCGTTAGTTTTATCCAGTGCCCAATTCAACGATTCAGCATTGCGAACTAGACATTCTTTCACACTAATTTTGTTTAGATGATTACCGGGATGGAAATTCAACAGTTTAATACCCAATTGCTCACAGCGCTGTATTTCATCGAGAAAGGCATTGCGTGATTTCTCAAGCTGTTTTTGTTCAGGATGTCCGAGGTTAATAAGATAGCTGTCATGCGGCATTACAATATCCATGGAATAGCCCAGCTCTTCACAATTTTTCTTAAAGCCGTCAATATTTTCTTTGGTAAGCGGCGGTCCCTCCCATCGGCGTTGATTCTTAGTAAATAGTGCAAAGGCTTTGGCTCCGATTTCATAAGCTCTTTTGGGTACATTTTCGACCCCGCCGGCAGCGCTTACATGGGCTCCGATGTATTTCATTGAATGTATTGATTATTTGTAATGCTATTTTAAAAGAGTGGGAAATAATTTAAAAAGTCAGGCAAATTCAAATAAAGAACATATTCTCAGGGATAATCCCCGAGAATATGGTTAGTACAATTACTTCCAAGCACCCAAAATTAATCCCATGATGGTAAAGGCCACTGTCCAATAGCCACCGTTTATAAAAATATACTTCCATGATTTTTGCTCATATAAGCTATTAACCGCCAAAGCAAAGAATACCCATCCAAACCCAGCTAAAAACCCATAAAAGGCTCCCATTTGAGCATTCATCATCTCAGCAGCCTCGGGCGATCCAGTCAGGAAAACTGCAAGGTTAAACGCCATAATCAGCTCAAAAATAAAAGCGAAACCAAATACTTTTACCATATTTCCCTGCTGAATTTGCTCTTCTGTTAACCCCACAGCATTCATCCACGCCTTGCCAAAAAGAGGGCCATACCAAAGCCATCCCACTAAGAAAGTAGAAAGTGTTGCTACCAGTACTGCAAAAATATTAATACTTGAAAAATCCATAATTGTATCCCCGTAAGTTTTAATTATTGGATAATTGAAATTAAATAAAAACCCATATTAATTATATTTATTTTTATTAAAACACTAAGCATTAACGGATTAAAATTATCTTCTAATAAATTTATAGATGTAATCATACAGGATACTACCTCAATTTGGTATTACTAAAAGATGTTAGGCGTAGTGCAAAGTTCTACACGCGATACAAGGTTCTACCTACAGACATCCGTGTTGTGCTATATTATATTAATAACAGACTAAAGCGAGAGAGTTTGACATTTTGAAATTGCACAGCCTTGTGAATGCTACGGCATAACATCAAGGTAAGTCCAAAATAATGACCGGAGACTTCTTCTGGAATTGGCCTAAATCAGGCATTTCAAGTTGTGTGCAACGGTCTAATATTTATCGGTATATCAATACTGATAATAAAGCCAGCAGTTGAGGGTGCTTTGAGAAATCAAGGCTGAGATTATACCTCTATACTTAATTCGGATAATCCGACATAAGGAAACTGTTGGCTTTTTTTATTGATTGATGAATTTTAATTCCGGTCCATAAGCTTTCCACAGTTGTCCAACCAAAATCGGAATTCCACTCATAACAAAAACTACAATCCATCCGGTAAATGTAGGAGGCGTAACTTTTAGAACCTCACTAAAAATCGGTACGTAAACCGCCATAAATAACAACCCGGTACATAACAGCAGTGCTCCCCACACATAGTTATTTGTCGTTATCGTATTATCCCAAAAACTAGAATCACTGCTTCGCATGTTAAACACATGCCATAACTGGGCAAAAGCAAGCGTTAAGAACGAAAGGGTTACAGCTTTATCTGCCGTTAAAAGCAGATATTCCATCCCAATAAAGAGTGATCCTAATACTGATAACGTAATAATAAATGCATAACCGGCGATTCCCACCCATTCACTTCTGCCCAGTATAGACTTTTCAGGGTTCCGCGGCGGCTTTTGCATAATCCCTTCTTCTCCCTCACCAACGCCCAGCGCCAAGGCCGGAAAAACATCCGTAACCAAATTTAGAAAGAGAATCTGTAGCGGCAAGATAGGCAAGACTGTTCCAATTATAGTTGCCATGGCAACCACCATCACTTCGCTTACATTGCACGACATCAGATAATAAATAAACCGGCGTATATTATTGAAAATTACACGGCCCTGTTCTATTGCACTCACAATAGTTGAAAAAGCATCATCAGTAAGTACCATGTCGGAGGCCTCTTGGGCAACCTGGGTACCTCGCTGTCCCATAGCAATACCAATATCGGCCTTTTTAAGAGCAGGAGCATCATTTACGCCATCACCCGTCATCGCTACAATCTGCCCTTTCTTTTGAAAGAGCTCGATAAGATCCAATTTTTGATTGGGACTCACCCGTGAAAAGACCGATGTATGATAAATACGATCCGCTTCGCTACTCTCGATATTCAGCTCAGCGATATCCGGCAAATCTTTACCATGTATTGCTTCCCGATTATCTAAATCAATTCCTACTGCCTCGGCAATAGATTCGGCTGTAGCTTTTTGGTCACCCGTTATCATCACTACGCGAATACCTGCCTGTTGGCATCGCAAAATAGCAGGTTTAACATCACTTCGAGGTGGATCGCTCAGTGCAACAAAGCCCACGAGCGTTAACTCTTCGTAGGGATTACCTTCCTTCGTTTCAGCTCCTTTAAATGCCAATGCCAGCATGCGCAGCCCTTCCTGACCCAATTTAAGGTTAAGTTCATCCCATTGTTGGCGCTCCTCTTTTTGTAACGGCTGCACTTCACCATCTGCTATAACTGTGCTACAAGCTTCCAAAACTGCCTCCGGTGCTCCTTTCACATTTACCCGGTACCCTCCATTTTCCTGTTTATTCCAAGTAGCCATCATCTTTACATCAGCATCAAAGGCTTCCTCCCGCACTTCTGGATATTGAGATGAGAGTTCTTCAATATCTATTTTTGCCTTTTTAGCGGCTTCAAGCAATGCAATCTCCAGCGGATCACCCGTTCCGCCCTTTTCATTATCATGCAGCGATGCGTTATTGCAAAGAACGCCCACCTCCAAAGCCAGCCTTAAATCACTGTTGTCCATTAGTGCTTGCTCTGACAAGGACATGTCCCGATCTCCTGACAGATAGATACCGGTGGCCGTCATTTTATTTTCTGTCAATGTTCCGGTTTTATCCGTGCAGATAACACCGGTCGCTCCTAATGTTTCTACAGATGAGAGTCGGTTGACCAAGGCGTTTTTCTTGGCCATTAGCCGAATTCCCTTCGCCAGGGCTATAGTGGCTACAATGGGCAAACCCTCGGGAATCGCCGCTACTGCAAGGGCAATGCCCGTTTCAACCATGAGATACAACTCTTTACCCGCCCAAATACCTGATCCTACGACGAAAGCAGCAATAAGTAGTGTTACACCAATTAGCCGATAGCCAAGCCTATCGAGCCGTTCTTCGAGAGGTGTTTGCTCTTGTTCCGCTTCCTCAACGAGCGATGAGATTGCTCCCAACTCGGTATCCAATCCGGTTGTTATTACGACTGCCTCACCGGCCCCGCGCGTTATTGACGTGCCTTTGTAAAGCATACTACTCCGCTCAGCCAACACCGTATCATCAGCAACCGCATCAGCCTGTTTTGAGACCGGTAAACTTTCTCCCGTTAACGCTGACTCATCAGCCTGTAACTTGGATTGTTGGAGAATACGCAGATCAGCGGTAATAATATCACCGCCCTCAATGATAACAACATCGCCCGGCACCAACTCTTCGGCGTCAATTTCCACAATTTTACCCTCTCGGCGGACTCTAGTACTTACTTTTCCCAGCTTAAAAAGCGCTTCCATGGAACGCACGGCACGCAGCTCGGTAAAAAATCCAATTCCCGTATTAATAACGATAACTGCTATAATGGCCCAACCATCTACATATTCCCCCAACCAAAATGCGAACAGTGCCGCCGCTGCCAAAAGTACAATTATAATACTCTTAAGCTGATCAATCAGAATTTCTGCTACCCCCCGCTTTTTGTGTCTTCGAAGCTGGTTGGGGCCATACTTTTGTTGACGCCGTTCCACCTGTTCAGATGAAAGCCCTTGTTCGGCATCAACTTCTAATGTTCCAAGAACACCGGATATGTCCAGTGCCCAAGGTTGTTTTTCAAAGAAAGGATTGGTTTCTGCTGATCGGTCCATAGATGAATAATATCATATTCTGTATGATGTATCTATGGACAATCTAAAATAAAAAATTGGTATTTATTAGATCTTTTTCCTGAGTTTGATAATAATCACTACCCATAAACATTGAGTGCTTAGTTATTTGCTGCGCAATATCTTGCGGGGTACAATATGTTTTGGTAAGCCCTCGCGAAATAGCTGCTAATGGTAGGTCAGCAGCAATAGAAGATCGGGGATCTTGAACAATAATTTGCCCGGAGTGTTCCTTGATTTCTTCAGCACCTCTCAACCCATCACAACCACAACCACTAAGCAAAACTCCGAGGGTTTTACTGCCGTATATTTTAGCTGCAGAACGGAATAATACATCAATAGAAGGGCGCATGTTATTTTCGCGTGGACCGCGATGCACTGAGGCCACAATATCTGAGGCGGACTGAGAAATTTCACACTGATAACCACCGGGAGCAATATAAACAGAACCAGCCTCAAGTTTATCTCCATTCTGCACTTCACGGACAGATATCTTGCAAAAAGCATCCAAAGAAGTAGCTAAATACTCGGTATAAGTTCTCGGCAGATGCTGTACAATTACCACAGGTATTCCTAAATCTCTTGGCAACTTGCTTAAAATTGAAAACAGTGCCTGTACCCCTCCTGTACATCCACCAATCACCACCATTTCAATCGGCTGTTGATCTTTAATATCTGGAATAAGGTCCCCAAAACTTTTCTGGGGCTGAGTCAACGCTTCGAGCATAATCTTATCCACATTTTTCTGCTCTCTCATCTTGCCGATAGCTTTAACTAAAGGCTCCAATCTCTTTTTAAGATGCCGCTCAGCAAATAAAATCAGATTCTTTGATTCTGGCCTGGTAATAAAATCGATAGCACCCAATCGTAGTGCTGTTATTGCCGCCTTTGCCCCCTCTTTACTGCGAGGACTTATAACAACAACCGGTAATTCGCTAAAAGTTGACCGTATTTTCTGCAAAATATCTAACCCTTCTCCCTCAATATTTTCGATATTTAATAGTACAACGTCAGGTTCTTTATTACGAATAACAGTTTCTACATTGTCAAACTCATCATGTAACCAATAGACGCGGGATTGTTTCTGCTGTTGTAAAATATTGGTTATTGCCCTTCTAACGAGAATATCTTTTTCAATAATCAGAATATTTATGGTGTCCATGATGAGTTAAATTTTGGGGCAGTCAAATTGGAATTCCATGAAAATGAATATATACAAGTATTCACCGACTAAATGTACGAGCTACTATATTATAGATGTAAGAATTTCTACTACACTATCAATCCAGAAATACCTACTCCTCAATAACAATTCTTAACAGATGGTCTCCTTTGCTATCAGGAATCGAAGATATTACCACATCATTATTTACGGCAATAGAGGAACCGTTAAGCGATGCAGTAATAGTTCCCTTGGATAATTTATTGGGATTCAATACCTCGATATGCAACACAATATCACGTCCCTTATTCCTTATCCAGCACTCGTACTTTTTCCATGAGGATATGACAGTAGGCCTAACATGAAGCTTGTTACCATCAACAATAGTTATGCCCAATATTGACTCCAGAACAACACGATACATCCATCCCGCCGAGCCGGTGTACCAGGTCCAGCCCCCCATTCCCACCAGTGGATCTTCTCCATATATATCAGCTGCAACCGCATAAGGTTCAACATGATAGCGTTCTACATCTTTATTATTTATAGCATGATTAACAGGTAAAAGCATCTTCATATATGAAATAGCTTTTTCCGTTTCCCCCGCCTCTGCAAACGCTTTAACCAACCACAGTGCAGCATGGGTATATTGACCACCATTCTCGCGAACACCCGGAATATATCCTTTAATATAACCTGGGTTTTTCTCGGTATGATCAAAAGCAGGAGTAAGCAACCTAATGATTCCATCTTGCATTGATACCAGGTGCCGTTCCGCAGCAAGCAGTGCCTTTTCCGTTTTGGAAGGCGTTCCGGCTCCAGAAATTACCGACCAAGCCTGTGCAATAGCATCTATACGGCACTCGTCGTTTTGAGATGATCCCAAAGGGGTACCATCATCGTAGTAAGCCCGCCGATACCACTCACCATCCCATCCCTCTTTATTGAGATGCTTTTTTAGCTCTTTTTTATGCGTGCGGTATTGGTCAAGTCGGTCCCTGTCATCAAATTTCTTAACGATCGGAATAAAATCATCTAAAATTGTATAGAGGAAAAATCCCAGCCAGATACTTTCTCCTTTACCATCAACACCTACCTTATTCATCCCATCATTCCAGTCTCCTCCGCCTATTAATGGCAATCCATGGGCCCCTTTCGTGAGTGAGCGATCAATAGCCCTGCAGCAGTGTTCATATAAAGATGCCCGTTGTTGGGATACCTCCGGCTGTAAATAGGCCTCATGCTCTCCTTCATACAGTTGACGTGCTTTTAAAAACGTAATCTGCTCATCCAGAATAGTGTTATCTCCGGTACTATTGATGTAAAAAGCCGTTGTATATGGCAGCCAAAGCAGATCATCCGTAATAAGAGAACGAATACCTCGGTCGGTCGGCGGATGCCACCAATGCAGTACATCCCCCTCCTCAAACTGATGTTCAGCATGCAACAGAATTTGTTTACGGGTAAGTTCCGGATCCAAATAACAGGCTGCCGTAGCATCCTGCAACTGATCCCGAAATCCGAATGCTCCGCCCGCCTGGTAGAATCCGGTTCGCCCCCACATTCGGCAGGCGATATTCTGATATTGCAACCAGCCATTCATTAAAAAATTTAATTCCGGCTCCGGTGTCTTAACCCTGATACCGCCCAGTTTCTTCCGCCAAAATGCTTTAACATCACCGAGTGACTGCTGAATAGCCTCAGGATTCTGATACTTGCTGATTAGCGTGCGCCCTTCCTTTTGATCTTGTACTTCACCTAAATAGAAATAGATTTCGGCTGATTCGCCTGATTTTAATTCTAATGAAAACTGGTGTGCAGCACACGATTCAAACCTCATCCCAAAACGCCCATTTAAGGCAGCACCATCCTTTACCGCCTTTGGGCTTTGCAGATTCCGATTACGGCCAATAAATGATTGCCGATCGGAGGAATAGAAAACTGAATTGAGATCCTTTTCTGTAACAAATCCTGAGAAAGCAACCCGTCCCGCAAATTCATTATTGTAGTGATTGCGTGCAAAAATAGCTTGTATATTTTCATCAACTGATGTTACAATCTGACGCGCAGAATTCTCCCTGAATACTCCTAAAACCCAATCGGTATATCCAAACAACGTTAACTTTTTGTCCATTAAACCTTCATTAGACAATCTGAGCTTTACGAATTTTATCGGATCATCTTTATCTACCCACGCAATTACTTCTTGCCCTATATTCATGGTAGTACTTCTATAGGTAGAATACCCGTGACCGTGCCTTATTTCATATTCCGCACTACCCGGTACCGGTTGCGGCATGGGTGACCAAAATAGCTTTTCGTCCTCATCACGTATATAAATAGCCTCTCCCGATGGATCCAACACCGTATCATTCGACCACGGAGTAAGCTTATTCTCTCTGCTGTTTTTACTCCAGCTGTATGAAGATCCTTTTTCAGTCGTTAAAAAGCCAAAGTTCGGGTTTGCTATAACATTGATCCATGGAGCCGGAGGAAAGAGTAACTTTTGGGTATCCGGATCGGTGCGGAGCGTAATAACATATTCATGACCGTTGGCAGAAAATCCGCCATATCCATTATAAAACCGTAAATTATCGCCAATATTTTCGGCTTGGTTTTTAGCATGGAGATATTCCACTGGATTATAAGTTGATCCCTGATTATCAGGAATTTCTACTTGCTCCTGCTCTTTCAACTGTGCAAGGTTGGGCAGTTTTCCGGTAAGAACCACATGAGCTACTGTATTGATAAGGATATTATCTTCTCGGCTTAACTCATCACTGCGGAGGATAAATACCCCTCCCTTGTCTCGCTGTGTATGATGGTCGGTAGTTTGCTGCAGCTGCTGTTGTATCAATTCCTGGAGCTCGTTTATATACGACGGCGGATGATCATTCATAAAAACTAAATCAACCTTTAAACCGCGTTGACGCCAAAAATGATGTGCTTTAAGTAATAGCGTCACCTCACGCATATACTTTTTATCATCGATGTGATATACCAAAATAGGCACATCGCCTGATATTCCGTGTGCCCAGAGACCCGATTGCGTTTTCCGATTTTGTATTAACGTATTTTCATCAGCACGCAAAGCTTCACAGTTATACACAAGATAACTTGTGAGGTGTTGAATGTACTGGGCTTGCTCACCGCTCAGTCCCACATGCTCCAGTTCAACATTGCCGTAGATAGAAGCAAGTTCAAAAACACGATCCGTAGCATAAAGGTTGTCATATCGGTCACTCATAGATACCGCCTCGTCACGATTGGCGACTCTCCCCAATCCGAAAGTGATATTCTTGTTTTCACCGGGTTTGAGTGTTATTACCCTTCGAATGCTTACTATTGGATCTTTTACATTCCCAACCCTACCACTAAGTCGAGCTCCGTTGTCCATCGCTCGGGGTGCCTGCATCGACCGGTTACGCCCGATAAAGTGCTCACGATCTGTTTCAATCTGCAATTCATCGGCATAACTGTCAGCATCATCACTGGCGATCGTATGAACCAGCCAAATGGGATCTTCATCTTCTGCGCGGGGACGTCTTTTTGCCAATATCGAGTGATGTTCCTGCAGGTACTCCGTTTGAACAAATAAGTTTGAAAATGCGGGATGGGCCCGGTCGGCTTGCTGGGTATTTAAAACGACTTCGGCATAACTGGTAATCTCAATCTTCCGCTGACGTTCGGAATAGTTGGTCAACGTAATTTTTCGTAGCTCAATATTATCTTCCGGCGAAACGCAGATCTCCATAAATGTTTCAATCCAGTCGTCTACCCGAGCAATCTGTACCTTCCCGGCATGATACCAAGTATCATAACGATCAGCCTTGCGCTTTACCGGTTGATGGCCTGCTGACCAGTAATTGCCACTTTCCAAATCACGGATGTAGAAAAATATGCCGTAATGATCAGTTACCGTATCTGAACGCCATCGGGTAAGCATGAGATCATCAGAATAAGAATAACCGGTTCCTGAATGGCTAATCAACGTCGAATAATGTCCGTTTGAAAGGATATGGGTTCGAGGCGGGGTATCGTCTAAATCTTCCATACCTGCATGATCAACTACATTTTGTGCTCGCTCCTCTTCGGCCGGCTCAAGCTCTACGTCAATGGGACGCGGCTCTTTAATAGGAATTCCTCTTGGAATGCGCTCTTGTAAAAGTAATTCACAGGACCGAACCAAGGGATGATCATGGAATAATTGCTGTATGCGATTGTTATCCAACACATTCAGAAGGGCCAATAAACTCATGCCCTGATGATGTGCCATATACATTTTTACAACAGCACTGTTAATGCCGTTATTTTCAGCGAGGTGTCGCGGTGTATAATCTACTGCTTCATAAAAACCACTCGCCCCATAAGCGCCCTCGTCCCGCAATTTTTGCAGATTACTAAGCGCATGCCTTGAGTCTACCATCAACGCCAGCATCCCGGCATAAGGTGCCACTACATAATCTTCGGCCAGTCCCCGCCGTAGCCCCAATCCCGGCACACCAAAGCCCCGGTATTGATAGTGCAATTCAAGATTTCGCACGTTGTATCCACTTTCAGAAAAACCCCAGGGCTTGTTCCGCAGTAATCCATAATTTCGCTGCCATAGAACCACATTTTCATAGGTGTTGCTAAGCAGTGTATTTTCAAATTTGGACATAAACAGTAACGGCATCAGGTATTCAAACATCGTGCCGCCCCACGAAAGTAGAATTTCATTGCGCTCGATACTTGTTAGTCGGCGGCTTAGACGAAACCAATGCTCCGGCGGTACTTCGCCCTTCGCTATCGCAATAAACGATGCCAGCCGAGCCTCACTGGCCAAAAGATCATAATGACTGTTATCTTGATTGGCCCGATCCACATTATATCCAATGCTGAATAGCTCACGATCGGAATCGTAAACCAGCGAAAAATCCATCTCCTGAACCATCTGGCGACAGCTTGAACTTAACTGAGCAGCCTTTATAAGAAGATCAGCATACGCAGTGTTATTAAACGTTTCTCTGTTTTCTGATGGTTTACTATTGTTACCCTTTAATTCCTCAATCTCATCCAGTTGTCCCTGGATCTGGATCAACGGTCGTTGAAGCCAGTCACTCAACTCATGGCTTTGCTGATCTTCCAACGAATACTCCAAAACACCGGCAGAAAGCTTATCTAATTTTTGGGCATCCTCTCGTAACTCCAATAAAATCTCTTTCCATTTTTTGAGGGGTTCCGGGGGAACTTGAGGAATTTTACCACTCATTTGCTTCGTAATAGTAATTACTTCGTCAACCAAACTTTTGTAATCAGCACTCTTTTTATACTCCCCGAACAGATCATCCAAAACACGAATAGTATCTTGTAAGCCAGTCCAAAAGGCCGGATTAGGACAAGGTTGTTTATCCAGTTGATATAAAGCCTGCTCAATTACCAGCAGTGATGCCGCCAAATTTCCTGAATCGACGGTGGATACATAATTTGGATTTAATACAGCTCCTAATTTCGTGCTGTACCAATTATAGAAATGCCCTCGATATCGCTCGAGTTTACTCATCGAAGAAAGCATGTTATCGAGCTGTGTTACCAATTCAGAAAGTGTGAGATACCCCATCTCAAAGGCCGAATATACAGCCGTAAGTGCCAAGCCCATATTTGTGGGAGATGTGCGCCCTACAGCTCCGATATACGGTTCTTCCTGTACGTTATCAGGGGGGAGCCAAGAATGTTCTTCATTAACGTACTGCTCAAAGAAATGCCATGTTCTGCGTGCATATTGGCGCAGCTCTAGATACTGTTTCTGTGATAGCTCTCGTTTTTCAGTTTTAAGCGGACGACCCAACAAGTACATTCCATAAGGAGCCAAGAGCCATCCCAAACAAATAGGAACGGCAATAAATAAAACGGAAGTACTAAAAACACTTACCAGTGTTAGACAAAGTCCGCTCCAAATAACATTCGACATCATCTTTTGCCAATAATCCCACATTGATCCATCGGAATGCTGTTTTTCGACCTGAGTAGCCGTAGTCCATTCAAGTAAGTGCTTTTCAGATACGAACAGCCGATAAAGTGTTCTGTAGATAGCATCCAAAGAGATAAAAGCCTGATGTGGAAGGTTTAAAAAGCTCGTCACGGCTTGTATGGTATTCATCTTAATATCAACGCGGATTTTATCAAGGTACAGGCGCCACCCTACCCGCTGTGGCCGTCGAAAAATATCGGTTGAGAAACTGGAATAAATGGGAAATGCCATTATACCAAATACAGCAGCCGTCCATATCAATGCTGATCCGGGCAGAAAAATCCATCCGGCTAACAAGAACAATAACAGTGCAGCGGGATTTATTGATCGACGTAGATTATCAAATATTTTCCACCTTGAAATACTGTTTATGGGATTACGCTCCTTCTCGGTACCACCTTTAGGCACTCTGTTAAATAACCAAGACAAAATCTGCCAATCACCGCGAATCCACCGGTGAAGCCGCTTTGAAAAACTCACATACGTTGTGGGATAATCATCAAAAAGTTCTATATCCGTCAGTAAAGCCGCCCGCAGGTATGTACTCTCCAACAAGTCGTGCGATAATATTTGGTTCTCTGGAAAGCGATTCCCAACCACTGAATCAAAGGCATCCAAATCGTAAAGCCCTTTGCCGGTAAAAACCGCTTCCCCAAAAAGATCCTGATAGATATCGGAGACGGCGGTAGTATAGGGATCAAGGCCAACGTTGCCAGAATAGATTTTCGCAAACATGGTTTTATTGGCCGACTTTGGTGGAATAGATATCCGCGGCTGAAATATCCCATAACCTTTCGTAACGATATTTTTCTCAGAATCAATCTCTGCTCGATTGAGCGGGTGTGCGGCAGCCCCAATAAGCATCTGAGCGCTTCCCGGCGGCAGTTTGGTATCGGCATCGAGCGTAATTACAAATTTAATAGGGAACTTTTGAACCGATACCAAAAAGTCTTCCGGTATTTCTATAAAGCTCGTTTGGGCATCCTTATTTTTTAACAGTTGGTTAAATTCCTCGATTTTTCCTCGTTTTCGCTCCCATCCCATCCACTTCTGTTCCGCGTTATTCCACAATCGCTTTCGGTGAAAAAACAGAAACTTGTCGCCATACTTACTATGATATTGAACATTCAGTCGATTAATCTGCTGTCGGGCAGCTTCCATAATGGCATCATCGCTTTCTCTGGTTTCAGTCTCGGCATCTAGGAAATCCGAAACAATTGCAAACTGCAGCGATTCATTGGAATTCGCCAGGGCACGGATTTCAAGCAGTTCAAATTGTGCTTCTACATCGGAAGGCGACGACAACATAGTGGGAACAATCACTACAGTACGATATTCATCGGGAATAGCCCCATCAAATTTGAGTTTGGGTAAAATGCGGGGTGGAATTAGAAAAGAAAGCAATCGATTGGTGGAAACAATGGATAAATCCAGAGCTGGTAGCCAGGATATGATCAGCGTGAGGATAATCATCCAGCTTTCTCGAACTAATAAGTTTGTAACCAGTCCAACTATGGCAATAAGAATGACAAAATGAATCCCAATAAAGGAAAAATAGATTGCAGGATACTCATTGGCTAGTTGTCGCAAACGTTCATCAAGCGGCTTTTGATACGCAAGCTTTTGACACAGGGCAGCATAACCATCATCGATAAGATAGTAGCCAATATGCATTTTTTTACTGCGTTGAATTGTACCGTTCTGGGCAGCGCTTTCGGCCATCATCAAAGCCTGCTCAGCTACCTCCTGCTCGTTATATGTTGAATGAGCACTAAGCTTCTCAATTATTTTTCGGTACCGGTCGCGCGTGCTAAAATCCATGCGAGGATACATATTAGCGGGATCCAGTCGCAAAATACGCTCTACAACCGAACAGCTTTCTACAAAAAGTGACCAGTCGGTCTCTGAAACTTCTCGCAGTGATGATATCGCATTTTGGATACTCAAATGCAGCCGCGATGTTTGCTGAATTCGGGCTCGGAGCTGTTCCTCTAAATTGGTTTCCCAGCGCGAGAGTTTATAATCGAACCAGCGGCGTTCACTTTCGGTAAACATACCACGCGACTGCAGGCGCTGTGCTAAAATTACCAAATAGCGTATTGAGTCGTCCTTCTGTTCAACAATTTCGGACAGCTTCCGAAGCAGAAATCCGGGCTCATCGATATTACCAGATATTTTATCATTGAGCAGCGCATCAATTTCATCCTGAATCTTCCGATCTCTGAGAAGCTTTTCACTACGCTGGGCCAACCGTACAATAAGGGCTAATCGATTCATTAACGGTACCGACCACATTTCTGCCAAATTTAAAATATCTACTTCCTGATAGGCCCTAATGGCAATAGTGGTATTCTCTTGGTCGATAATATTATCGCTGATCGATGCCAGCAGCTGTATAATCTCGTAAGTTCTTGGATAGCCTTTGAATTCTCCTTGCGTAAGCCTAGGCAACTTTTCATAGTATGATTTAGGCAAGTCTGCCTGCAGCTGTACAATCTGCTCTTGAATAATGTAGAAATTGTCAATAAGCCATTCCCCGGCCGAACTCAACTCCCGATTGAGCTTAGCCGCCCGCGCTAATACCGTATAAGTTTTAGTGAGAGTCTTTTTGGCCGATGCCAACGTTTTATCAATAGACTCCATCGGCATGGAATCAAGTGTAAACTCTTGCAACTTAGCAAGTTGGCGTATCTCCTCTTCAAGGTATTGTTTATTAAAGTGGACTTGTGTTTCTGAAGCCATAACCGGGCGATATTAATCCGGACAATCCAAAACAAAATACGTGTATTATTAGCCGCACTTTTGATGATTTCTGTCCCTTTTGATATTTCTGTTTATCTGATGTCGACAATACTTTTCTCACCATCACGACGAACAACCATCATCCCGTTAAGCCAACTATTTTCCTCTTCGTTTACGAAAATCTCTTTTGGCTGGGAAATCAGATGATCCAATTTATCGATCTGTATTTCAAGGATATCACTTTTGGGATCGTAAGTGATGCCTTTCAGAGGCGTCCAATTAATCTCATGCTGCGCTCCTATATCCTCTGAAAGTACTTGGATCTCAATATATTCAGGCTGTTCATCTTTTAAGTATTTTAATGAAAATGTATCAAAATACTTTTGCCACTGACGCTTACTGATTTTTTTGGATTTCATAACGGCCCTCTGTACATATTTGGTTCACAGATATTTATAAAAAAACGACAATGGCTTACTACAGGTAATACCCCACTTCACTGTCAGCTTTTCCCCTACAAAGGGCAAAATATCAGCCAATAAAACGCTTACGCCAGTGGTTCACTATTTTGTCGAGTTCACCGCCCAATATCACTAAAGAACCGACACCAAATATCATAATCCATTGATCGATTGTAAGTGGAACAGTTCGAAAAATTGTTTGCATAAAATCGACATAGAGCAACGAAATATGCGCTAATAAAGCCATTAACAGGCTGACAAATAAAAACTTATTAGAGAAGAAATTAATCTTAAAGAGGCTCCGATCCAACGATCGACAATTTAAGACATGGAAAAACTGGAAAACGACCATCTGGGTCATTGCCACGGTACGAGCCATATCCAAATTATTTGTTTGCTCCATCGTGTGCCAAAACATGTACAGCGTTCCAACAGCTAATACAATGCCCACGCCTCCCAGCCGCTCAATCAGTCTGCCAGTTAAAATACCTTCGCCGGAAGCACGTGGTTTTCGTTTTAGTATTCCCGGTTCACCGGGCTCAAAAGCTAGTGCGATATCCTGCAAACCATTGGTTACCAGGTTAATCCATAAAATTTGAACGGCAATAAAAGGCAATGGCCAGTTCATCAGTATGGCAACAAAAATGACGATCAATTCACCAACAGCCGTTGAAAGCAGGAAAAAAGTTACTTTACGGATGTTTGAAAAGACAATGCGTCCCTCTTCAATAGCTGCTGTAATGGTGGCAAAGTTATCATCAGAGAGTACCATATCCGAGGCTTCTCGTGCCACATCAGTCCCTCCTTTCCCCATCGCTACGCCAAGGTGGGCCGCTCGCAATGCGGGAGCATCGTTAACACCATCGCCTGTAACGGCTACCACATGATCAAGAGCTTTCAAGCGTTCCACAATGCGGAATTTATGTTCCGGCGTTACCCGGGCAAATATATTGATATTCATTAGCTTTATATCAAGTTCTTCATCTGAAAGCAGATCCAAGGCCTTCCCTTCCAATGCGCCCTGTTCGTCAGTATCAATACCCAACTGGCGTCCGATGGCCACGGCAGTATCTACGTGATCTCCGGTAATCATTACCACTCTTATCCCGGCCTTATAGGCAATTTGTACGGCCTCTTTCACTTCCGGACGAATGGGGTCTTCCATTCCCTGTAAACCAGCCAAAATAAATTCGTCATTACTGAACGAATCCTCAAAAAACATATCAGAGCTGCTTTTTTTATAGGCCATAGCCAATACACGTAATCCCTGCGCGGCCATTTCTTTGGCTGCTGAACGTATTTTGGATCGATCAATCGCCACAATTTGCCCGTTTACCAGCTGCTTGGAACATTTATCTAATACCTTCTCGGGAGCTCCCTTGATAAAAATGAACCGCTCATCTCCACTTTTATTTAAGGTACTCATAAATTGCCTTTCCGGCTCAAAAGGTAGTATATCAATCTCTTGCATCGATAATCGAATATCAGACAGGCGTAATCCACCTTTATAAGCCGATACATGGAGCGCAATTTCTGTAGGGTCGCCTTGCGGCTCACCGGATTCAAGCGTACTTACATCAGCTTCATTTGCCAAGGTGCCGGTTGCTAATGTTTTATAGAGACCACTTTCTTGATTTATTGAAGTCGATTCGCCGTTTTTGAGTATCCTTCCCTTTAGCTGATACCCCGTTTCACCGGTGGTAAAATATTGGTTGTCAGCCCAAATTTGTCGCACCGTCATCTGATTTTTTGTAAGTGTCCCTGTTTTATCGGAACCAATTACAGTGGTACTGCCCAGCGTCTCCACTGCGGGGAGCGACCGAATAATCGCATTTCTATTCGCCATCCTGCTTACGCCAATAGCCAAAGTTACCGTAAGAACCACGGGCAACCCTTCTGGAATTGCTGATACGGCCATAGCCACGACCGTGATAAATACTTCGTTGGGACTCATCTCATTAATAATCCCAATAACTGCAATAAGTACTGCAAAGCCGATAATAAGATAACCTATGTAATGTCCAAGCTCGTCTACCTTCTCTTGCAGAGGGGTCTTGACATTTCCGATATCTTGAACGGAAGTGGCAATTTTGCCCAGCTCTGTTGCGCCCCCCGTACGGACAACGACGGCCTTTGCCCGCCCTTTGGCTACAATGGTACCCGCAAAAACCATATTTTTTTGATCCGCCGGCAACAGCGAATCTTCCCCCAAACGATCACTTGTTTTTCGAATAACTGCTGATTCACCGGTAAGAGCGGACTCATCTACTTCTAACCCTTTGGCGGATATCAGCCGCATGTCGGCCGCAATGCGCCCCCCCGAACTTAACAATACGATATCACCGGGAACCAATGCACTGCTGGCGATTTCCATCTCCCGTCCATCGCGTATGACATGAGCTCTTGGAGCACTTAATTTAGCGAGGGCCTGAATGGCACTTTGGGCCTTTATTTCCTGAATATATCCAATTATTGCATTGAGCAATACAACCGCCATAATCACGGCTGAATCAAGATAATCCTGCAAAATAAGCGTTACGAAAGAAGCTGCTAATAAAATATAAATGAGCGGATCTTTAAACTGATGAAGCACAATCTGCCATGGGGTTAATCCTTCTTCAGCTTCAATTTTATTAGGTCCCCAATATGACAGACGCTCATTAGCTTCAGCGTAGTTCAATCCCCGCTGCTGCGACGTATTGAGGTTCTCACAAACCTCTTCAGCCGCCAAATTATACCACGGATCTTTTATACCCCGATACTCTTCTGTGCCAATGCTCTCATCCATGATATACCGTCTATATTTTTAGTACTCTCAGTTGTTTAATCAATTTGTACTACTCTTTTTATTTTCCTTTCAGGAGTCAAAGAATAGTATCTACAAAACTATCATCAACTTATTCGGCCTGCTTTTAGCAATATAATTATAAAACCAATAAAAAAGGCCGCGCTTTGTGGCGCAGCCCTTCAAGTCAATCTATTTGATGAATGTGATTAGTCAATTGGTACTTCTTTTCGTTTGCTTTTTTCAGCTTTAGGGACAGTCACTCTCAAAATTCCCTCTTTAAACGAAGCTTTTACCTTGTCCTCAACAATTGAAGCCGGTAAAATTATTGAGCGTTTAAAAGCCCCGAATGAGCGCTCACTCCGCAAATATCCCGGGCGTTCTTCCTTATGACTGTGTTTACGTTCTCCTTCGATAGATAAAACATTATCCTGGCAATTGATCTGGATGTCTTTTTTGGAAAGTCCTGGTAACTCAACTTCCACAATATATTCTCCGTCGGTTTCAAACATGTCGGTGGTTGGCGCCCAGGTAGTCATCCCTGTTTCAGTTTCATCCAGCCTCCAGCTGAAGGGAATAAGTTCATTAAAAATGCGATCCATTTCTCTTCGCAAATTGCTTACCGGGGCAGTCGATGGTTGATATCTGGTTAGTTGTTTCATAATAACTCCTATCCTTCCTTTTATGATTTATGTTGTTGTCTTTTGGGTAAAAGACCAATGAAATTGAACATAAACCATGTTAGACAGTAGATGTGCAATAGGTTGTATGATAGCATTGTAAGTGCAAAGGAGATTTAGCAATGGGTAATATCCCTACATTAAAAACCTGATCTGTATAAGATGGGAGCGAGTGGTTAGCAAATGTTTATTACAACTGCCTCTCATCAAAACGTTCCGCTAATAAATATCCGAATGTTCGGTTTCTACCCATTTAACAGCATGGACCATCAATTCAGTGGCATTCTCCAGGTTAAGTTTATTTTTAATCCGGGCACGATATGATTCTATAGTCTTAACAGAGAGATGAAGTTTTTCAGCGATATCGCGCGTAGTATTCCCTTTACCGGTCAATTCAAAAACCTCTAATTCCCGATCACTGAGTTTCTCAATCGGCGATTCCATCACCTCTTTTTGGCCGCGTGCCATTCCCAACAGTAACCGTTCGCTCACCTCTTCACTCACATAGATGCCGCCCTTAAAGACCTTCCTGACGGCCTTAAGTAACACCTCACTGGCTTCCAGTTTCATAACGTATCCCTTAGCTCCGGCCCGAATAACCCTTTCGGCATAAAGCGACTCATCATGTCGTGAGACGACCAGTATTTTCTGATTTTCTTTTTGAGATATTATATGCTTCACCAGCTCAAGGCCGCTCATGCCCGGAAGCGATACATCTACAATAATTAGATCGGGATTGAGATCATCCAACCGCTGAATAAGTTCTTCGCCACGGTCAAGTTGCTCAATCACCTCAAATGCAGGATCAGAATCAAGGGTAAGAGCAAGCCCCTTACGCATTAATGGATGATCATCAACTAAAACGATACTCTTTTTAAAACTATTAGACATGAGTATTTACCATGTTTTTAATTGTTATATGGAATAGTACATACGACTTTTGTTTGCGTGTCTTCGGTTTCGAAAATTTCAATACGTCCCGATAAAATACTGGCACGATAACGCATAATATTTATTCCCATTCCAGTTTTCTTTTTCAGCTTTTGAGACTCTGTAAATCCAATACCATCATCTTTTACCGTAAGCTTCAAAGAACCATTATCAGTTTTTAGATCAATGGTAATATTGCTCGCTTTTCCATGTTTTACGGCATTACTAATTGATTCCTGAACTATTCTATATAAATGCATGCCCTGCATATTATTATGCAGACTTATATTATCCTTATTATTTATTGAACAATTTATATTAAAAAGTTTTTCAACTCTAAGGGCCAACTGATCCAAAGCGGCGTTGAGCCCCTCTTCTTTAAAATCAACATGAACTAATCCATGCGCTAATGCCTTCGCATACTCATCAGCTTCTTTTATCAGATCAGATATTTCCCGGACTTCATCAGAACCAGATATCCCATTGGACTCTAACTTCTGAGCTAAATTTTTGCTAATCAGGTGTATACCCGTCAACATTTGCCCGAGCCCGTCATGAAGATCTTGTCCCAGGGTTCTGCGCTCCTCCTCCGAAATATGTAATATCTCCCGCTCAAGGCGCCTACGTTCACTAATATCATTGATTACCCCTGTAAATAGACGCCTTCCCTCCCATTCAACTTCACTAACCGATAGCTCCAATGGAAATGTTGAACCATCTTTACGCCGGCCCACCATTTCTATGTGATGTCCGATTTCATTTTTTTCGACCGTCTCAGAATACCGATTCACATAATTATCCTCCAAATTGTGAGGTTCTGGTATAAGTATATTCACATTTTTACCAGTAATTTCTTCCTCACTATATCCAAACATGCGAGAAGCAGAATGGTTAACATTCAAAATCTGACCTTCAACATCAGTAGTAATAATCCCATCCACTGTTGTTTCCAAAATTGCCTGCGCCAGAGCCTTATTTTCTTCCAGTTCCCTTTCAACTCGTTTCAATTCTCCAATATCGTGTGCTGAAGCAATAATAGCCTCGGGATTTCCATCATTATCCATCAGCGGCCTGGCATGTACATCAAGCCAGATAATTTCTCCCTTTTTAGTAATGCTTTTCCACTGTCCCTGAACTTCTTCTCCCGATTTCAGCTTTTTGATATCCTGATAATATCGTTCTTCTGCTATAGAAGGATATATTTTACTCAACGGCTGGGTAATCATTTCTTCGCTCGAATAGCCAAATATGTCTTCACAGGCACTATTCCAAAAGGTTACGATCCCTTCTAAATCCATAGTGATAATACCCTGATTTATGTGCTCAAGTATCTGGCGAGAATCAGGAATTTTAGTTATTTGCTTCTGCATCATTTTTACTCCCTTTTAAAGGATAATACTCCTTATTCACACGAAATTTACCCTTACAACTTCATTACAATTGTTAAATTCAATATATGACTATAACAGCTGAATAAAATTTTAATTTACTATACTAATCAGTTAATACAAGAAAAATAATAAAAGATCCCCTACAAGATGTAGGTATATCCCTTACATCTATACATCGGTCTCAAATTAAAAATTCACCAAAAATCCTTACAGGGTATTTCTTACATAATCTTGATCATTCTGCAAAAAAATGAATTATATGTTCTACAAAAAATTTAACCGCATTCGATAAAATTTTTCATATAGAGAGGTATAACAGATAAGTATCATCCCAAGAGCTTCTCACTTGTTTGAATAAGCCGGAAAACAAGAAGAAGTAGCAAATATTATCCGTAAGTGGCTAAAGAAATATATGCCTCTCAAACACAAAAAAATTAAGACATAAAAAAAGGAGATGGGGGTTATCCCATCTCCCGGACGCACCACTTCAAAGCATCTCCCTAAACTCTGAAGCTTAACTCTCTCTAAACCTCCAATAAATTAGTCAACTATTAGCAGTATAAATCTCAAATTCCTCGAAAACAAACGTCATTTGTAGTTATTTGATCTATTACTATTGTGGGATTAACCATTATCAGAATGTCGAAGCTTATGTAACCACCTTGTTGCCCACCCTTGCTCAAGAGCCTGTAATGAATCTTTTAGTAAACTTTTTTCATAATGCTACTTACCAAAGGATGCCGTTCTTTCATCCACCGCTCCATCCTCTGTTTTCCCTTTGTGGGATTTTCAGCTACCAAAACAGACCAGCATCGAGCGACCTCATCTTGCAATAATTTATAATTTTGATCCCAATTAATATCCTCTATAAACGTGGCCGTAACCCATTCCAACAATTCCAGTGCCTCAAGCATAGCCTCCTGATCTTTCATGATACCTGAAGAACAAACAGCAGCCAGACAGGCTCGCTGTTCCAAAGGAGTTCCATTTTTCCACTCATCCATATATTTAAAAAGCCGCCGAAAATTTTTCCTTCCGATATATTGCAAGGCTTTAATCACTGCTTGCCGAACAGTTAATCTGGGATCATTGGCCTTTATTCGAAGCTGTTCAAGTAATCCCTGATCGTAATATTTCGACAAATATACCCCGTAGCCCAACACTCCACAGTACGTTAAAAAAGCATCCGCTGAACCCTCAGGTGCTTCTACATGATCGATGCAGACAAAGTGTTTAAAGTCCATCAAAGTACCTACTCGGGAAAATGTCTCTGCCAACTCAACATTAATTTTATTTCCCGATACAAAAGCATTGTCCATAAGAAATGTTGCCCATATTTTGGGCGACATGTTAATTAATGACTTCTCATAGCTCTCTATCTCATTCAATTGACCTCCCCTTTTTTAGGTTTACAACTTTTAGCATACGAAATTCTATTCTACCATGGTATAAGGAAATATCCTACAACTTGTGAAGCTCCAGAAATTCATTACCTCGATTAATTAGTCGTTATATTTTGGGGGAATTACAATCTATTCTTACCTTCAAAAGGATGTAATAGTACATTTTTACACAACGCTTGACGCTTGTCAGTATTAACAAAGAACAATTTTATTTTGAAGATTTCTGAAGTCACAAAAACGGTACCCATCGATGAAGTTGGTGTTGAAGAACGGGTAGCACGGCTCAATTCCAGAAGTATCAAAAAGGAATCTAAGATACAGGCCCTTAAGCTGGCTCTAAGCATGATCGACCTCACCACGCTGGAGGGTATGGATACCCCGGGTAAGGTTATTCAGCTCTGTCAAAAGGCTAAGGAACCTCATGCTGCACTTCCGGATCTACCTACCGTAGCTGCTGTTTGTGTGTATCCCAATATGGTACCAGTAGCAAAAAAAGCATTGCGCGGCACAGATATTAATATTGCCAGTGTAGCTACGGCTTTTCCCAGCGGAATGACTACGCTCGACGCCAAACTTGAAGAAACGAAACAAGTCGTCGAAGATGGCGCTGATGAGGTAGATATGGTGATATCCCGCGGTGAATTTCTGAAAGGCAACTACAGTTATGTTTACGATGAGATTGTCGCTGTTAAAGAAGCCTGTGGAGATGCTCACCTTAAAGTGATCTTGGAGACCGGCGAACTGCAAACCTATGAAAACGTTCGAAAAGCAAGCGATCTGGCCATGCACGCCGGGGCTGATTTTATCAAAACATCCACCGGAAAGATAAAACCTGCTGCTACACAGCCGGTAACATTAGTAATGTTGGAAGCAATTCGCGACTACTTTTATGATACCGGCCGCATGGTGGGAATGAAACCGGCGGGCGGGATTCGCAAAGCAAAACAAGCCATTCAGTATTTAGTGCTTGTTAAGGAAACGCTGGGCACCGATTGGTTAACGCCCAAATACTTTCGCTTTGGCGCCAGTTCACTTACCAATGACCTTTTGATGCAGATTGTAAAACAGCAAACCGGCGTTTACCAGGGTGTTGAATATTTTTCAAACGATTAAATATAGCCATCATCTGATCCTCAAATGTGCTCCTGATATTCGAAATGATTAATTAACTTTATAGATTTTATCGTTATGTCTGAAGACTCTAAACAAGCTGAAGCTGTTGAAGAAAAGCCATTTAAACCTACATCTCCAAGTTCAAAGCTGAATTTTGATGGCTTTTGGGAGTATGATGATGCTCCTCAAAGTGCCGATCATGTTGAGTATAAAGATCAGTATGATCTATTTATTGACGGGGAGTTCGTTGCTCCCGAAAAGGGTCGCTATTTTGATTCCTTGAATCCAGCAACAGAAGAAAAACTGACCTCTTTTGCCGAAGCTACCCAGCAGGATATTGACAAGGCGGTAAAAGCAGCGCGCAAGGCTTTTGATAAAAGCTGGTCTACGCTGGAAGCAAAAGAACGCGGAAAATATATATTCCGAATAGCCCGACTTATTCAGGAACGCGCTCGTGAATTTGCCATACTCGAAAGTATGGATGGCGGTAAGCCAATTCGGGAATCGCGTGATGTTGACGTTCCACTCGCTGCTGCTCATTTCTTTTACTACGCTGGCTGGGCTGACAAGCTTGACTATGCATTTCCCGGTAAAAAGGCCGAGCCGCTTGGAGTAGCCGGACAGATTATTCCCTGGAATTTTCCCTTGCTGATGCTGGCCTGGAAAATTGCTCCTGCCCTTGCAACGGGCAATACAGTGGTCCTTAAGCCGGCAGAGACCACATCGCTTACAGCACTCAAATTTGCAGAGCTCTGTAAGGATGCCGGCCTACCCGATGGTGTGGTTAATATTGTTACCGGTGCTGGACAAACGGGATCTGCGATCGTTAATCACGATGATATCGACAAAATTGCTTTTACGGGATCCACCGAAGTTGGAAAGATCATCAAAAAGTCGTTGGCAGGAACGGACAAACGCTATACGCTGGAACTTGGCGGTAAGGGACCGAACATCATTTTTGAGGATGCTCCTCTGGATCAAGCTGTTGAAGGTATTGTCAACGCAATATTCTTTAACCAAGGGCATGTTTGCTGTGCCGGTTCGCGCCTGTTTGTTCAAGAAGGCGTTGCCGATACAGTAATTCAAAAACTTCGCGATCGTATGGAAACGCTGATCGTTGGTGATCCGCTTGATAAAAATACCGACGTCGGTGCCATTAATTCGGAGCAGCAATACAACAAAATCAATGAGTATCTCGAAATTGGGGTTAACGAAGGGGCCGAGATGTATCAAAGTTCTTGCCAAATTCCCGAAACAGGTTATTTCTGCCGCCCTACCCTGTTTACCAATGTTGGACAGTCGAATCGCATTGTACAGGAAGAAATTTTTGGACCGGTATTAACTATCCAAACATTTCGTACGGCCGAGGAAGGAATCGAAAAAGCAAACAATACGCCCTATGGATTAGCGGGCGGGGTATGGACAGACAAAGGATCCAAGATCTTTAAAACCGGCAGTAAAATTCGTAACGGTGTGGTTTGGTCAAATACATATAACAAATTTGATCCAACTTCTCCGTTTGGCGGCTACAAGGAAAGCGGTGAAGGCCGTGAAGGCGGACTGCACGGGTTGTATCCATATGTAAATTTGAAATAGAAATTTTTAATTGAACATGAATAACACGGACTTAACAGATTAACCTGTGGAGAGCAATTGTATCAGCTGAATCCGTGTTCTTTCAAAATTTATAATTATGTCAGATAGAATTGAAGTTTTGAAAACCTATAAAACATATGTTGGTGGAAATTTTCCACGGACAGAATCCGGACGCTATTACAAAGTATACGACGGCGATGACAATATTTTAGCCAATGCTTGCCAATGTTCTCGGAAAGATCTGAGAGATGCTGTTGTTGCGGCACGTGAAGCCCAACCTGGATGGAATGGACGAACAGCCTATAACCGGGGACAAATTTTATATCGTATTGCCGAAATGCTTGAAACGCGAAAAGCTCAATTTGTTGAAGAACTTGAAACAATTGGATACAAAACAAAAAAGGCAAAGGCTGAAGTTGAAGCTTCTATCGATCGTCTAATCTACTATGCTGGATGGTCGGATAAATACCAGCAGGTGTTTGGAACCATAAATCCTGTTTCCAGTTCCCATTTCAACTTTTCCATGCCCGAACCGATGGGAGTAGTTAATATTTGGGCACCTGAAGAACGTCCTCTTTTAGGATTGGTTTCCGTGATGGCTCCAGTGATTGTAGGTGGCAATACCTGTATTATACTGGCATCCGAAAAGTATCCGTTAAGCGCTATTAGTTTTGCAGAAGTGCTTAATTCTTCGGACGTCCCCGGCGGAGTGGTCAATATTTTAACTGGATTTAAAGATGAACTTTTAGAACATATGACCACCCATAAAGATGTGAATGCATTCTTTTATACAGATCCGGATATTGAGCAAGATCAACGGAAACAAATTGATGAAAATGCCACTTTAAACCTTAAGCGGGTCCGACGTAAACCCGTTGAGGATTGGCTGTCAGAAGAAGCGCAATCCCCTTATTACATTACTGATTTCCAAGAAACGAAAACTACCTGGCATCCTGTTGGTCTATAAATTTATGAAGCATTTTTCTCGCTACATTTCATTTTCTTTTGTTATCCTGTTGGTTTTTGGAATCATCAGCTGTAAAACAACGGAGCAAACAACTCCGGAGCAGGAAGATCCCACGGGCACTGACCGTGACGAGCCATTATCTGAATTTTTAGTAGTACTTGATGAAACCCGGAGTAGCCTGAGTGACGTATATCTATCCCAAAAACAGGATATCCCCGATATCTATCTGAAGGCTGATTCGGCCGGAGAGCAGGTCAATCGAAATCCATATGATGGTTATCGAATACAGATTCTTTCTACCCGCAATGTTGAACAGGCCGATTCGGTTGCTAATTCGTTTCGCATGTGGTCTGATTCTACCATTGCCGGTTATGAAGCAGATGCATATGTATCATTCCGGCAACCGCATTTCAAAGTACATGTAGGCGATTTTCAAATTAGAGAACAAGCCAATAAATTTTCCCGCCTGATCAAAAAGCGTTACCCCAATGCCTGGGTAGTTCACGATAGAATAGAACCTTCTGATGTGCCTGCCGATACGGCAACATTCTCGTTCGTCGAAACTGATACGACTGCTGCTAAACAGGATTAACAATAGATCTGAACATTCATCTTTTCTTGAATAGTTTTGTCTGAATGCCCCTCTTCTGTTCATTTTTTATCTCATTATCTGCAATTTCCACTTCAGAATAAAACTTTATATCTCATCTTATCATAGCTATTAACGACTGGACACATTATCAAAAATTACCGTGCAACAGAGGCTTTCTCCACTCGTAATCAAGACGCTATTTATAATAAAATGCGTTCACATTATGAGAAAGCTTACTTTAATGAAAATTTGTACTGTTCTGTGTATTGCCTTCTTTTGCATTGGGACAGGTCGTTGAGAAGGAATATAAGCCACTCCATTAAAGGAGAATACGACAGCCAAGGCAGTGTAGTAGATGCTATCATGGGTCAATTTGATAACAGAAAACAACTGGCCCGTTTTAGAAAAGCTACATTAGGGCAAAGTATTGCTCCCTATGATAAATCAATAAGTGGACCTATTATTGGCTATAAGGCGGCCGGGGACGGTGGACAATATTTAGTGATTTATCCTAAAAAATATAGTTGCTGTTCGGATGATACAAAAGAATAATGGCTACAATCATCGGACCGATTTCTTCGGAAATTTCCCCAATATGATTTATAAATTAGCTTATGGCAGTTAATTTATTCAGCGTCAGACATTAAAGCGGAAAAGCATTACATCTCCATCCTGGACAATGTAATCTTTTCCCTCCTGACGCATTTCTCCGGCATTTTTAATAGCCTTTTCTGAACCGAGCTCTTTGTAGGTCTCATAACTAACAGTTTCAGCACGGATAAATCCACGTTCGAAATCACTGTGAATTACGCCTGCCGCTTCGGGTGCTTTGGCTCCTTTTCGCACGGTCCAGGCTCGTGTTTCTTTAGGACCCGTGGTGAAATAAGTAATTAGTCCCAACTCTTTATAAGCGGCACGAATCAAGCGCTCCAATCCGGCACTTTCTACTCCAAGTTCATCCAAAAACATCTGCCGCTCCTCTTCGTCGAGTTCTGCAATTTCCTCCTCTATTTTTGCACAGAAGGTTACAACTTCATCATCAAAACGGGAAGCAATTTCTTTAACCTCTTCTACCCATTCGTTTCCGTCATCGAGATCTTCTTCTGAAACATTGCAGGCATAAAGCACCGGTTTATCGGAAAGCAGAAATAGTTCTCGGTAAGCTTTGCGCTCCTCTTCATCGGCGTCGAATGCACGGGCAGCATTGCCTAATTCAAGATGTTCCTTCAGACGTTCTACAACATCTAACTTTTCCAGCGTTTCTTTTTCTCCACTTTTGGCTTCTTTTTTTAGTTTCTCATAGCGCTTCTCAACCGTTTCCAAATCTTTCAAGATAAGCTCATCCTCAATAATGTGAATATCACGCTTTGGATTTACATCTCCCTCCACATGAACCACATTTTCATCATCAAAACAGCGGACAACATGCACGATCAAATCCACTTCGCGTATATGGGATAGAAAAGCATTCCCTTTCCCCTTCCCTTCTGATGCCCCCTTCACCAGTCCGGCGATATCAACAAATTCTACACTGGTGGGAATTTTTTCTTCTGATCCCACAATATCATACAACGTATCAAGCCGTTCATCGGGAACGGGCACCACGCCTATATTGGGATCAATAGTACAAAAAGGAAAATTTGCCGCATCGGCACCGGCATCACTTAAAGCATTAAATAAAGTAGACTTCCCTACATTAGGAAGTCCTACAATTCCACATCGTAAACTCATGTATTACAAAAACTTAAAAATATTAATCAAATTAGTTAGCAAAAATTCAGTCGATTGCTGTTTGTTGCAGAAATTCTTCTTCGGGCAACTTCACAGCTGTTAATTTTCCATATCCCACTCTGTCAAAAACACAGCCGGTATCAATTCCAATCATATTCTCTTTTTGGATGGGCTTCGGTCTGGGCGTATGTCCAAATACCACCGTCTTTTCCCAGGGAGTTTCAAAAGCATTTAGATGGGAGCGTTCCCACAAAAATTCCTGTACTTCATTCTCATCTTTTATACTATCGGCTATCGTTCTCGCGGGTGAAAGTCCGGCATGGACAAAAAAGTATTTTTCCGTATCGTAATACAAGCGTGTGTTTTCATAAAATTCCATATGGCTATCAGGAAGTTTTATTTCGCCCCGTTCTGGCTCATAAGACTCAATAGTTGCCCTGCCCCCATTCATTAACCATAAGTCCTTTTTATTGTGATGGATAGCATCCAATAACATCTGTTCATGATTACCCCGTAAAAAAACACAGTCTACTCTTTCCTTAAATTCCAACAGATAATCAATGATCTGTTTGGAACCGGGACCCCGATCTATATAATCTCCGACAAAAACGAACTGCCGGTCATAGAAAGGCTCCAATTTTTCCAGGAGTGCTTTCATCGAATGGAAACAACCATGAATATCACCAACCGCTATATATTTCTGTTCACTCACAATAGTAAATCCTTATGATTTATATGAGGTTTCAATAAGTCCACGTCCCTTTTTATTGATACGGCCATCTTTATTGAGTTGTTCGAGTGCAGAATCTAAAATACCGTTAATAAAATTACCGGATTTCTTTGTCGAATACTTCTTAGCAATTTCAATAGCCTCATTTATTGATACCTTGGTCGGAATCTGCTCATAATAAAGGAACTCAGTAATAGCTATACGCAACAACAACCGATCAATCGTATTAAGCCGACCCAATCGCCAGTTATTTAAGTGCTCCTGGATAATTTCGTCTATCTGTTCTTGATTATTTACAATTTTAAGAAACAATCGTTCGGCAAATTTAAATATCTCGGTATCATTCGACAGCCTCGGTTTTATCACCGATTTGATAATATCCTCCCATCTTCCTTTTCCAATTTCATTAGCGTAAAGGGCCTGTAAAACTGCTTCTCGTGCTTCTCTGCGTTGAGCCATTTCTTTCTATTACCGTTTTCGCGTCAAAATGAAAAAGCCTGTTATACCCAATTGGGCAACAGGCTTTAGCTGTATGTGGGTGCTACTGGATTCGAACCAGTGACCTCTACCGTGTCGGGGTAGCGCTCTAAACCAACTGAGCTAAGCACCCAAAATTAATGGGCATTACATCAATTCGAGAGCGCTAAATATACACATCTTTTACCTTTGATGACAACCTTCTTTAACCATTAATTTAGACCTAATATTTTATAAAAGATGAAGTATATTTATGATTCACACTGCTTCCTGTATTTTATTAAACGAAGTATTCGAATTGTGATAATTACCTATTTATGAAATTACTGGTTATGTTTTTCAGAATCCTTCTTCTCTTAGTATTTGTTTCGCTATCAGGATGTCAGATGGGCGACTCTTCCCAGATGAGCAAATCCCAACATCGACAGATGCAATCTAGCTTTGAATCAATGCAGAAATCCTATAAAACTACGCTTGAGAAATTCAAACAGGATTCTGCTTCAATGCCAGATGAAATGAAAACGCTCTACTTGCAGATGCAAAAGATGCATCAACAAATGGCTGAAAATCACAAACACATGATGTCCGGCCAAAGAAAAAAAGGCATGGGTATGAACCAGGGGGACAAACAAATGAAAAAGCGCCGACAGATGCGTAGACATATGCAAAATAGAATGAGCCAAGAATGGTATAGTCAAATGCAGAGCATGCATCAACAGATGGCCCGCCGACATGAGCAGATGAATCATCCTGAAAGAGCAAGGCAACATCGACAAATGGGTGACGGATACGGCAAGATGAAGAACATGGTTCCGGAAAACAATCAATCCTCAAATGAACCTATAAATGAAAATGCAGATCCTTCCCTCCTAAATGGAGCTAACCTTTACACTCAAAATTGTGCTTCTTGTCATGGCCAAAATGCCCAAGGGTTGGGCATTGCCTTTCCTCCACTTCTAAATTCAAAATGGATAACAGGAGATAAATCAGTTCCTGTACGAATAATCAGAGATGGATTGAGCGGAGAGATTCAAGTAAATGGAAATACCTATAATGGTAGTATGCCCTCATTTAAGGCCCGACTCAGCACGGCAGAAATAGCAGCCATAATCAATTATCTGCGGGATAGGAGTAATGGTGATTATTCGCAAATAACTCAGGATGATGTGATCAAAATTTCCAATACCTATCAAAATCGTAATGAGCCTTGGCAACCGGAAGAACTATTAGAATAGAAGAGGCCTTTGCAAAACCCTCAAAATTTAGCTTGTCATTGCGAGCCTGAGAAGCCTGCCTGCGCGGAGCCTTTCTGTATATGGCACCTGTGTAAAAAAGCTTCGGCATAGGCAGGCAATCTCCCGATTAAAGATTCTAAAAGGAGATCGCCACATTACATTCGCGATGACAGAATGGTTTTGCAAAGCCTTATAGAAGTAAAACTGATTAATCTAATTAAACTTTATTACCAAGCGATTTATCGCCTTTTATAGTGTACACCAGATAGCTCCTTAATGAGTTCAGCACTGGCTTCAGGGGTTATATCGCGCTGAGGGGTTCCAAGCATTTCATATCCCACCCGAAACTTTTTAACAGTTGCTGAACGCAATAACGGTGGATAAAAATGCATATGAAAATGCCATTCGGGATGCTCTTCTCCATCCGTTGGGGCGGGATGAAATCCGGCCGAGTATGGAAACGATACCTCAAAAATATTGTCATATTTTACCGTTATCTGTTTTACAATATCAGCTAACGCATCCTTCTCACTTTCGGTCATATCTGTAAACCGACCAAATGGAGTGCGGCTAATTAACAACGTCTCAAACGGCCAGAAGGCCCAGTACGGGACCAGCACTGCAAAATGCTCGTTAGATACTACCACACGCTCATCAAGCTTCATTTCCAGATCTAAATAATCAGAGAGCAACGTATTCCCATGTTTTTTGTAATACTCGGTTTGTCGAGCCAGTTCCTTGGCAGGTTCATCAGGAATAGTATCTTGCGCCCAGATCTGTCCGTGTGGGTGCGGGTTGCTGCATCCCATAATTTCACCCTTGTTTTCAAAAATTTGCACGTAGTTGATATAGTCCCGATTGCCCAGCTGCGTGTATTCGTCAACCCATAAATCAACCACATCTCGAATTTGGGATAACTCCATCTCGGGCAGCGTTAAGTCGTGTCGGGGCGAAAAGCAAATCACACGACAGATGCCCTTTTCTCCCTTTGCCACCAACAGGTCATCTGTGTTAATCACTTCAGATGGCACATCAGGCTTTAACGCACTAAAATCATTCGTAAATACAAAGGTCGATTCATACTCCGGATTACTGGCATCCCCCGCGCGATCATTCCCAGGACACAAATAACATTCGGGATCATATTCAGGTTTTTCATCGCCCGGTGTTTCTTCCTCTTGTCCCTGCCAAGGTCGCTTGGCACGGTGAGGAGATACTTGCACCCATTCCCCGGTTAATGGATTCCAGCGACGATGCGAATGATTATCGAGATCAAGTGACATAGACTTATCTATTTAATGTTAATTAAGACGAAATTACATTCTAGCTGGATATTAAATGCGTACCGGAAGATACTTTCGTTCGATATACTTTTATCTCCTTATCCATCTGCTTCTCATATTTTTCTTTGATCTGATTCGTAAAAGAATCAACATGATCTTCCTGGACTACATTGATAGTACAACCGCCAAATCCGCCACCCATCATGCGCGCGCCAAATACCCCTTCTAGGTTGCGGGCGATATTAACCAGTACATCCAGCTCCTCACAGCTCACCTCATATTCATGGCGAAGACCGGCATGCGACTGGTACATACGTTGTCCAAATGAATCCATCGCACCTTGGTGCAAGTCATTACAAGCCTGGATAACCCGTTTGTTTTCTTCAACCACATATTTACATCGCTTAAAAATAGTCGGATCCATATCTTGTTCATGCTGAAATAGCAGGGTCAGTTCAACATCTCGAAGGCTCTCAATTTCGGGATTCCACTGCTGCAAAATTTCCACGCCCTGCTCGCACTGCTCCCGGCGCATATTATATTCTGATGAAGCCAACTCCCGACGCACCTGCGTATCACACAAAACTATCTGGATATCATCCCGGTTGAAAGGAAAGTATTCATAATCAAGGCTGCGACAATCCAGTTTCAGAGCATATCCTTCTTTACCATTTAAACTGGCAAACTGATCCATGATACCACACTGTACGCCTACAAATTCGTTTTCTGCCTTTTGGGCAATCTTCGCCATCTCTACAGGTGGAATATCCCAACCGTTGAGCTCAGCCAATCCAAAAAGTACCCCACATTCTAACGCTGCCGACGACGACATGCCCGCTCCAATGGGCACGTTACCACCAAATACACAATCAAATCCGTCAACCTCAAAACCATGCTTTCGGAGCTGATCGACCACGCCCAGTAAATAGTTGGGCCACCCCTGGTCACTTTTTTTGAGATTACCGGAAATTTCAGTTTCAAACGATTCCTTTTTATCAACGGCATAAAAACGACAGGTATTCGTATTATTGGGATTTATCGCCAAAACAATTCCTTTATCTATCGCGGCGGGAAGTACAAATCCATCGTTATAATCGGTATGTTCGCCAATTAAATTCACACGTCCAGGCGATTTTATCAGCTTATAACTGTCGCCAAAACGATGTTGAAACTCCTTTTTAATCTGTTGAATCAATTGTTCCATCAACCAATAATTTAAACGTTAGCATTATGCTTACCAGAATACGGCATACAATACCGCTACAATTACCAGAATAACATACGCTCCAATATTAAAAGCCGGACTGGTTTTAAACATCTCAGAGGTCGTGTGAATAGCTTTGGGATCTTCATCATGCGGATTCGTCGTCAAGCTGACGCCCATAATAATGACAATAGTAAGGATGAGTGTGTACAGCATCTGATCCAAAAACGGAAGCTGTACAGCCGGGGTCTTCAAAAATACCGCAATTACAATTGAAGAAAGTACCCCGTAGATGGCACCTTTGGACGTCGTTTTCTTCCAGAACAGTCCCATTAAAAATACTGCCAATATTCCCGGGCTTACCATTCCGGTGTACTCTTGGATGTACTGAAAAACCTGGGGTACATTATCAAGTTGCGGTGCAACTATAATGGCTGTTACAAGTGCTACAGAAGCCGAAATTCGCCCCATATTTACCGTCTGTTTATCTGTGGCATCTGGATTGAAATACGGAATATAAATATCCATCGTAAAGATCGTCGCCACTGAATTAAGCATCGAAGCCATAGACGAAACAATAGCTGCGGCAAGAGCTGCAACCACTAATCCCAAAAATCCGGGCGACAGAAAAACCTTCATCAGCCATGGATAAGCATTATCATATTGAATACTTCCGTCTGCCTTGGTGAAGACATCCACAACCCCCGAAATTTGGGTAGTCCCCTCAGGCTGAGTAAACAGAACGTACACAATAATGCCCGGGATAACGACAATCAGTGGAATAACAAGTTTCAAAAAGCCGGCAAAAATAATTCCCTTTTGGGATTCTTTTAATGACTTTGCAGCCAATGTACGTTGTATAATATACTGGTTGAATCCCCAGTAATATAAATTGGCAACCCACATTCCTCCTATTAGTACCGCAATACCCGGGAGGTTACTAAATTCAGGATTCGATTGATCAAGAATCATATCAAATTTATCGCCTGCCACCTCATACAGATGAGCTATGCCGTTAAAAATGCCTCCGTCGGGTGTGAGATTATAAAGCCCGGCAAATGTTACTACTAAGCCGCCCAAAACCAGCAACCCAACCTGCAACACATCAGTCCAGGCAACAGCCGCAAGTCCGCCATACAAGGAGTACGCAGCAGCAATAGCCGACAAACCGATAAGAGCGTATATCATCAGATCGCCATTGCCCGTACCCATGATAGTATCAAGAGCTAATGCCCCCAAATAAAGTACAGTGGTAAGATTTACAAAGACAAATAGCGCAATCCAAAAGACAGCTAAAATCGTTTTAAGTGTCGTGTTAAAACGTTTTTCTACAAATTCCGGAATGGTAAAAATTTCCTTTTCGATAAAGATGGGAAGCAGATATTTTCCTACGATAATAAGTGTAACCGCGGCCATCCATTCGTACGAAGCAATAGCCAATCCCACCGCAAAACCTGAACCGGACATTCCGATAATTTGCTCGGCCGAAATATTAGCGGCAATAAGGGAAGCTCCAATAGCCCACCAAGGCAGTGATTTACCGGCCAAAAAATAGTCCTCTGCCGTTTTTTGATGTCCCTTTTCCTCACGCGAGACCCATAGCCCTAGCGCTACAATCATTAAGGCATAGGCACAGAAAACAATCGTATCTATTAAAGAAAACTCCATAAAATTGTACTATAAGTTTAAACGTTTAAAGATGTTTTTTACCATTAGCAACAGATATTTTCACTTCCCAACACTTGATGCTCAAGGGAGATATTTGCTGTTGGTCACCCCACTTACATGCCTCAACAAGTGAATCGGGACGAGCATTACAGGGTTCTAAAGCCAATGTATACTCTTTCTCTTTGGTATCGGCCGGCCATCCTCCATAGCAAAGCCAAAGTCCTAAAAAAGGAACCTGTTCTGTGTCGAATGAAAACAAGAGTGTTTCGTCAGTTTGTTGTTTATACAATCCGGCGATGCCATTTGTCAAACGGTCAGAAAATAACTTGACCGCAAATTCCATTGATTTATTCTGTACGTAATTAAAATCAATATTTGAATTATTCCCAAGTATTTCTGGCCATGCCAGCCGATCTCCCAAATCACCGACATTCGGATCTGATGCCCAATTTAATACCACTTCAGATATCTGACCTGGAAGTAACAGCTGGTCGCCTTCTGCAATATTCAGCAAGGGATGGGCAGACCAAATATACTCAAATGGCACTTCTTCCAGGCTCTCGAGTTCATACGTGATTTGAATAGTTGGACCCTCAAGTTCGATATGTTTTGCAAAACGATAATTTAACTGCTCCCCATGTGTCCATAACGAGATAGAATTCTCGCCTTCTTTATATTTCCAGGATTTTGTCCAAAGTTCGCCATGATCAGGAAGTTCAAGCACCTCTCCTTTGAACTCATATTTCGAAGGAGAAACATTTGGAAAACATTCATCAAATCCGGCAGCATAGGGAGGTAAAAAATCCTCTCCATAATCAGGTTGTGAATAAATATGAAAATCTTCGGCAGGTTCTTTTAAAAACTGTGTGCCCCTCTGCTTACTCTCAAGGCTGATCATTTTACCACCCAAATCGGGGACAATAGCAATCCTTAACTCATCATTTTCGAGCTCAATAACCGGCAAGGCTTCCAGTTCCTGCTGTTCCACATTTATAATATCTGGATCCATAAGAATTCGAACCTTCAATTAATATATTGACGGGTTTAAATAATGCTTCAATCCGGAATTCCCTCTTCCTCCTTTTGTCCCAAACGATATTTATTGAATACATCCATCACTGGTAAGGCGTTACCCTCTTCATCGAAGAAACTCCGTGCCCCTAAGCCACCTTGTACGGCCGGCTCCCACCAAAAAATGCCTTTTATTTTTGGGGATGAGATATTAAGCAGCGTTTCATTAACGGATTCCAAAAACTCGCGTTGTCCCTCGGGCGTTTCGGGATATGGTGCAATGGTATCCTCATACTCCGATGGCTGCCAGTGATAAGCCGTTTCTACCAAAATGATGTCCTTGGTGAAATTATTGACGAGCGATAGCAGGTTTTCGCGAAACTCTAACAGATTTCCGTGCCACCAGGGATAGTACGACAACCCGATAATATCATAGGGAATGTTGTAAGAATTGAATTTGTCGTAATACTTTTTTGTCCCATCAGCATCGGCGCCCTGGTCGTAATGGATCATAATCAGCGGACGTGCGGCCTGACCTCGTCCGGCATCCACACCATCCACTCCGGCTTTCACCAGCTTGGCAAAATTGTCCCAATTTTCGGGAAGTTTACCGGTGGGCCAAAGCATGCCATTTCGGGTTTCATTGCCGATCTGCACCATCTCCGGCATCACTCCAGCTTCCCGAAAGGCTTCAATCGTATTTTTTGTGTACTGATAGACAGAATCGGCCAATACATCTACCGACAATCCTTTCCAGGCGGCAGGAATAGGCTGTTTTCCTGGATCGGCCCAGCTATCGGCATAATGGTAGTCCAGCAGGAATTTATATCCTCGTTTTTCAGCTTCTTGTGCTAATTCGATCGTATATTCCAAATCATTGGGAAGCTCATCAGGAGAATGAAACAGGCGCAGGCGTATCCAGTTGTAGCCGTGGTCTCGAAAAATATCCAGACCCGGTTTAACTTCGCCATTGTCCTTGAACTCTTTGCCATTCTCTTCGGCACTTTTCAAAAATGACATATCAGCACCTACGGCATAGGTGATATCAACGGTGCCTTCGGCTTCAGTAGAGTCTTGTGCAAATAATAGCTGAATTGAGGAGATGAATACAATTAATAACAAAAATGAAACGATGAATTGATTTTTCATAATAATCTGTATTTAGTAGCTATTTGTCATCCATATTATCATCAATCTCCCTTAGTCCCTCTTCTCCAAGAGGGATATCCCTTATAACATAAGTTCCTCCTTGGAGAAGGAGGACAGGAGGATTGAATCATCTTTTAATTAAAGCCCATCATGTCATGCTGAACTTGTTTCAGCATCTGTTGTAATAGACCCTGAAATAAATTCAGGGTGACACTGAGTTAAATAGGCTACTAAATAATCATTCTATTTTAATTTCCTTAGTTGCCTGTTCTAATTCATTATTTATTGCGGTAATGGATACGGAACCTTTCTCATTTCCAGCTCGCAATAAAATAGTAGCAACGCCCGCTTCGGCACTGATGGGATTCTGCCCAATCAGCTCTGCATTACCCTCAATTTCAAAACGGATCTCATGTTCGGCATCGGGAACCACAGTTCCGTTTTCATCCACCACTGAAGCATACACAAACACTACATCTTTTTGTCCGGCTTCGAGCGGTTTGTTGCTAAAATCTACTTCCAAGTCAATAGCAGAGGGTTTATCCGGCGTGGTTTGGATATGTTCGACAACCTCTTCCCCATCGATATAGCCGACAGCCCGAAGCGTTCCCGGTTCAAATTCGTCAATATGATAATTGAACGGCGGATGATTCAAATGACTGGAAACGCGATTACTGTCGGGCAGTTGACGTCCTAATGATTCTCCATTCAAAAACAGCTCTACTTCTTCGGTATTACTGTATACTTTGGCAGTCGTAAAATCTCCATCCGACCAATAATTGGCTATGTAAATCATTGGCTTTCCAAACTTGGCGCCGAGCTCTAAATTAGGTCCGGCCTGACTACGATAGAAGTAATAGGAAAATTTAGGAATGCGGAATATATCGCGAATACCCGAAGCTTCCAGGTTATCGGCATACCCGCGGTTATAATCAAACATCACCCAGTTGGCATCCCCAAAAGAGTTGCCCTTTCGATTACTGTTATGTGCTTCCTGAAAATTGAGTGCTTGCTGGGCCAATCGTTTTTGTCCGTCGCCGCGAAGCTGACGCGAATTCCGGGCTTCTTCCGTTAAGATCCTCAAATTCATCCTGATTAAACCCGGCGTTATGTGCATAGTATTCCCAGTCGCCATATTCAGCAATTAAATAGGGTTTATCAGTTTCATAATTATTCCAGTATTCGGGCGGATCAGCGTGTTGACGTGCCGGAATAAACACGTCGTAGGCATAATCTATCCACCCCGAAGAATACGTATTTTCGAAAGGCAGTTCTTCGTGAACAATGGCATGCGCACTATCCATGAACGACTTCGTCATGTCAGATTCGTTCAGTGAGGCCTCCCAAAGCACAATGCTGGGATGATTGCGGTCGCGTCGAATCATATCACGGATATCGCGATAGGCCAGCTGCCGGAACTCCTGATCCCCAAAAAACTGCCAGCCGGGAATGGCATTCATAAACAGTAGTCCCAGCTCGTCGGCAGCATCCAAAAAAGCAGGCGACGGTGGGTAATGAGCCGTGCGGATAAAATTAAAGCCTGCCTGTTTTATCTTGTAGGCATCACGGTACTGGGCATTATCCGAAAGCGCATAGCCGATATATGGATAAGATTGATGGCGATTAGTGCCTCTTAGTTGCAGTACCTCTCCATTGAGTACAAACTGCCCTTCATCATTAAAATGGAAGGTGCGAATGCCGATATTCTCTTGCTTGGTATCAACCACTTCTCCCTCTTTTTCAAGCGCTACCGTGACGGTATACAGATATGGATTATCAGGTGACCATAAGTTGGGATTGGAAACCATAAATTTCTGCTCAATTTCCATAAAGTCCCCTACGGCAATTTGTTTAGCGGTAGTCTGTTTCTCTCCAATTACCTTGCCCTGTTCATCACGCAGTACCGTTCTCACCACTCCTGACTGCGGTTGATCGCCGGAATTAAGCAGATCAGTTTGAACGTGAACGGTCGCCGACTTATCTGTCACCTCCGAACTGCGTACCAACAGCCCTCCACCGGCCACGCGATCAGCAGCAATGGGATCAGAGATATGAAGCTTATCATCAACCAACAAGTATGCGTTACGATAGAGCCCGCTAAAATAATTGAAATCCAGATTTTCAATGGGCTTCCCGGGCGGAATGGTCGGATTATCTTCGTTATTAAGCTTCACCAGCACCACATTTTCCTGATCAAACTTTACCTCATCGGTAATATCCACTACAAATGGCAGATAACCACCTTTATGCTTGGACAGCTTTTCGCCATTGAGATACACATCGGCTTCGTGCATAGCCGCACCAAACTTTATAGCAATTCTTTTGTCGCTGTTTTTGGATGCGACCTCAAAAAATTTGCGATAGAAAGCTGTTCCCTGCCACTGCTGATCTTCAATAACCAACGGCTCGATATGTGCCGTATGCGGCAGCGCGACATCTTCCCATTCCAGTTCGCTCTGTTTGCTGAAAAAGTCATCAGTAACGGTCGTATCCACATCGCGGACAAACTGCCAATCAGCATTAAAATTGAGCGTGGTATTATCCGTAAATTCTGATGAGTTTTTTTCGAGTCCACACCCAATAAGAAGAAACAACGGAATGAGAAATACGAAGCACCTCTTTAATATTGTTGAGATCATTAAACCATTAATTGCGTTCATATTCATGCTGCATATATTCGATGCCCGAGTGGACATTGCCTTCAAAATCAAAGAACGTATTATTTTCCCAAGCTGAACCTGTTCCCCACTGGGTTTTCATATTTGAGGTAATCCAAGCCGGCTCCCAGTACATGAGACCAGTTCCGCCGCCATCCATAATTTCTTTAGTGAGATCAATCATAAAATCGCGCTGCCCTTCTTTGGTGGCCGGATATCCACTGACAAGGGCATCTTGGCCAAATTTGTTATTATAATCATCGGCATAGTCCATCGTCCACGGATAGGCTGCCTCGACAACCATCACTTCTTTGTCAAAAGCATCGCTAAAATCAGAAACATGATCGCTAATTTGTTCCAGCGGCACCTTGGACCACGGTGTGTAATAGGAGAATCCAATAATATCAAAATCAGTAACATTGCCTGTCGTCGTCATATTATCGAACCACCAGGATACGTTTTCAGGTTGAGCGATATGCAAAATGATTTTTGTATCCACATCTGAATTGGAAGCCACATCCCGGACGGCCTCAATGCCGCTATTGATCAATTCTCCGGCATTCGCCCAATTATTACCATCACAGACATTGAGCCTCGGAAAATTCTGCGGTGCATTACTGTACATCAGTCCGCAATTCGTTTCATTGCCAATCTGCACGTATTCAGGCATTAATCCCTGCTCATCAAGATGCTCAAGAGTTTCTCGGGTATAATTGTACACGGCATCTTTAAGGGCATCCAGACTGGTTATATTGCGCCATGCCTCGGGAATTTTTTGTTGACTGGGATCGGCCCAGGTATCGGAATAATGGATATCGAGGTTAATGGCCATACCATGTTCCTTGGCCCGACTGATGGCCTCGGTAACATCCGCAAGGTCGTTATACATAGGATTATTTTCTCCTTCATACACCGTAGCCGTCCATTCCGGATCATGCCAAAGACGAAATCGGGCCACGTCAGTCCCATATTCACTGAATAATTTATAGGGATTTTCTACTTCACTTGAATCCCGGTAGGTGCCTCCATGATCCAAAATTTGATTGACATACGACAAGTCAGCCCCCATCACAAAATCACCGGTTGTTTCCTCAGGCGGTTTATTCGAACCGTTATCATCGTCCCCACTACCCTTATTTATGGTAGAGTCACTTCCGCAACTGATCACTATCAAACTTAAAAACCCAATAAGTACATAACTTCGAAGCATAGCACTATTTCAATTAAATGAAACCAATCACAGGAAGTTGGAAATCTTATATGTTAACGATAACATATTCAGTTAAAAATATAGGAGTATGTTCGAGTGAATCAAATTATTTTTAGCTTGGACTTAAATTAAACTTATCCGGCAGGACTTAGTCATAACTGCATCCACACGATGATCGAATTTGGAGCGTAGTCGGCACCTCAATTTTTTCGATCTCAGTATCCTCTTCTTCAATCGTTTGTATCAGTTTTTTTGCCGCCTCCTCTCCTATTTCGTAGGCCGATTGGTGGATGGTGGTTAGCGGCGGATCCAAAAGCGGTGAGCGGATGTCGTCCGTAAAACCAACGATGGCAATATCTTCGGGGATAGATAACCCAAAATCCCGGATGGCATCGATAGCTCCAATAGCGGTTGGATCATTTACAGCCACTACGGCTTGAGGTAAATTCCCGGCATTATTTTGCAAAAGACTCCACATAGCCTCGTATCCGGTATCTTCACGGAAACCGGCCTGAACAATCCAATCTTCATTAATGGGAATATCTTGTGCATTCATGGCATCCAAAAATCCCTGCAGGCGTTCTCGTCCAATCGATACTTTTTGCGGACCGCTCAGATGGGCAATCTTACTGTATTGATGCTCAAGTATGAGATGCTCGGTTATTTTCTGTGAACTCTCCCGGTCATTTACGCTAACACAGCTGGCTCCGATATCCTCTATACAACGGTCAAAAAAGACAACCTTTGCCCCACCCTCTATAATACTTTCATAAAAAGCGTAATCTTCGCGAGTAAGAGATGAAGATACTAATATACCATCCACGCGCTGTGCTCGAAGCGTTTCAATAGCCTCTTTTTCACGTTCAAATTGCTCGTTGGCGTTAGTAAGAAAAAGTTGATAATCAGATTTATAAGCCACCTCCTCAATACCCCGCACTACTTCGGGAAAAAAAGCGTGCGTAATTTCGGGTATAACGACCCCTATAGTGTGTGTTTTTCGCGATACCAGGCTTTTAGCTACCCGGTTAGGCGTATAGCCCATGCTTTGCGCTTTATTGCGAATGCGCTTCTTGGTCTCTTTATCTACATTGTCGCGGTCGTTTAACGCCCGGGAAACCGTCATAGCCGAAACCCCCAAAGCCTCGGCAATATGTTTTAGCGTTACTTCAGAGCTCACAGTATATCTGTTTTATTGGGATTTGGATGCACAGCTAATGTAATCAGGATTACTCTTTAATGTTAACTGTAACACCAATAAGATTTATTACAAGAGATTATCCGCAATAATTAAAACTCATAAAATAAAGTTAGGCGCGGAATAATATCAGTGTCAGGTATGTTCTCCTGCAAATTTTCACCGTAGATAATACTCTCAATATTTGGCATCAGGTGAACCTGATCGGATAGGCTAATATCCAATCCCCCTACTATAAAAGTAGACTCCACATTCTCTGCAAAGGGAATATATGAATTATCACCCCCATTGGGATATCCGTCAAAAAGATGATCAGCCCGGATATATCCACTTATATCTTCATTGATTGTGAAGTTGGTAAAAACAGAAACCAAATCCAGATCTTGCGACGGGTTGCCCAGTTCAGACTCTCGATATTGTGATGAATAAAGTAATCCTGCATTCAATTGTTCGGATTTATATCCACCAAATATTTGTGCGGTATAACTATCGGGGTTGTTCGTGCGGCTGTGATAATCCCCATAGCCTTCGATTACTATATTGCCGGTAAAGTTATAGGAGAGCGCCAAACTCACCTTTTTACCCTTGTCAATTTCTGGCTTGTTGCTATTTCCATTACCTAAAAACAGATGATAGTTAAAGGCTTCATTATTCCCGAACTCTCCTTTAAATGAAAGGCCAAAATCACGGGAACTCCCAAAATCATATAAATCCTGAGGAGCTTTTTGTATAGAACGATAGCTCCAGACATCCTCAGTTGTGCCAAAAAGTGGTGATCCTGAAATGCCCACTAAAAACTGGTGATTTTCGTTCTGCCATTTCAAATACGCATCTTTTACGTTGGGTATCATTTCTGAGTCGGACTGAAAATCTCCTGACGAATTCATTTCGAGTCGCAGACGAGTAGAAAATCCATTGCTTAATCCATGTTCATAGGTCGCGTAAATCCGGCGAAACCAAAAACCATTTTTACCCTCGATATCATCGTTATGATGCTGGGCCATCCAGTAATAGTCACTGTAAACAAGGCCGCTGAATTCACCCTGATCCCCTACCGAAACCTGGGCAAATGCAGATGTAGTATACAGGCATAGCCATAGTATGGCATACAGTATAATACGCTTCATTGAAATATATTTTGTGTGCTGATCGTTTTTGCTAAGTCACTACTATCGGACGTTGATCACTTTTGAGTCCGTTAGTAGAAATCATCCCAATAAAAATAAAAACCTACAAATTCTCAGAATTATTGCCGTTGTTATTTTTTGATTTCATCTTCTTATGCTTAAGCACCTTTGCTTCAATAAAAAAGATGAGCTCTTCTGCAATATTTTTGGAAAGATCTCCCACCCGTTCCAGTTTTCTGACAATAGAAAAGAGGTATAGGTAATTTTTGGTCTGGCTTACATCCTGTTCAATAAGTTCAGCCGTAGATCCAGACACCTCCCGATTAATTTGATTAAGGGTTTCATCCAGCCGAAACACCTTACGGGCCAAGTCGGTATCCTCGGTAATGAACGCATTGAAAATATTGCTGACCATTTTGTTGGATGTATCATACATCTCCTCCAGGCGCATTGCCTTAACGGTTTTATCATCAATTTTATGACCGATATCTACAATGTATTTGGCAATACTATTAGCGTGGTCGCCGATGCGTTCTAAATCAGAATTAATTTTAAAGGCTGCCATCACAAAACGCAGGTCAACAGCCACAGGATTGTGAAGAGCTAACAAATTCTCACAATCCCGATCGATAGTTAGCTCCAGACTATCTACCCTCTTTTCGTTGGCCATAATTTCGTGAGCCAGCTCCTCGTCAAATTCCTGGAGAGCTTTCTGTCCCTTTTCGAGCTGATTTTTAACCAAAAACATCAGCTCTAACACATTATCCTTTAATAATTTAAGTTCGCTGTCTAAGTATTGTGGTGCCATTTTAAATATCTTTTAGTCGTTTACAAGCTGATGAATTTTTATCCAAATCGACCCGTAATATAATTTTGTGTGCGATCTTTTTCCGGGTTGGTAAATATTTTTTGTGTATCCCCATATTCTATCAATTTTCCCATATACAAGAAAGCGGTATTATCACTGACGCGCGCTGCCTGCTGCATGTTATGGGTTACAATAACAATGGTAAATTCTTTCTTTAACTCGTGAATCAAGTCCTCAATTTTACCCGATGATATAGGATCAAGCGCCGAAGTAGGCTCGTCCATCAGTATTACCGAGGGTTTTACCGCCAAAGCCCGTGCAATACATAATCGCTGCTGCTGTCCACCGGATAATGTCAGCGCCTGTTTATCCAGCTTACCTTCTATCTCGCTATACAGCGTGGCCTGTTTTAGGGATTCGATGACGCGATTCTCAATAAATTCTTCATCCTTTATACCCTGAATACGGAGTCCATAGGCTACATTTTCATAAATAGATTTTGGAAAAGGATTTGGCTTTTGGAAAACCATTCCAACCAATTTTCGAAGCTCTTCAACATTTATAGATGAATCATATATATCTTTGTTATCCAAATATATATCACCATTCATATGAAACCCATCAATATAATCATTCATCCTATTAAACAGCCGCAAAAACGTTGATTTACCACATCCCGAGGGACCAATAAAAGCAGTGATGGATTGTTCTATAATATTCAAACTGATATTTTCAATAGCTTGGAAATCATCATAGAAGACATCCACATTTTTAGCCTGTAACTTATATGATTGATTCTTGGAATTAAGCTTTGGCTTCGTTTCAACTTTTGTTGTCTTCGGTTTCGAACTCTGTGTTGTCTCTGATTCCATGGTTATGATAACCTGATTAAAAAAATGTTGCTTACCAATTTATTTTTCGCTGCCATTTGTTACGCAGATATACTGCAATGCCATTCATGACAAAGGTAATTAATAATAATACGATAATAGCAGCAGCGGCATTAATTAAAAATTCGTGCTGTGGACGCGTTACCCAGTTAAAAATCTGAATTGGAAGTACGGTAAACTCATCCAACGGACCCGATGGTGCAAAGGGTACATAAGCTAATGCCCCAACTATTATAAGCGGGGCTGTTTCGCCTACTGCCCTGGACAAAGCCAAAATAACCCCCGTTAGTATTCCTCCGAACGAAGCAGGCAATACCTGGTTCCAAATGGTCTGCCACTTTGAGGCTCCCAGTGCATTCGATGCATCACGAACAGTACTGGGTACCGCACTAAGTGCCTCTCGTGTAGACACAATAATGATTGGTAAAATAAGCAGAGCTAACGTCAGCGAACCGGCTAAAATACTATTACCCATCTTCATCATACGAACAAATACTTCCAGACCCAACAGACCATATATGACAGAAGGTACGCCGGCCAAGTTGGCAATATTGATTTCCAATAAGGTAGCCAGCTTATTTTTTTTACCGTATTCTTCCAGGTAGATTCCAGCCCCAACACCCAGCGGAAATGATATCAGGGTGGTAAATACCAGCACCCAAACCGTTCCAATCCAAGCCGTGTAAATACCGGACTGTTCAGCAAAACGAGATGGCAGATTTATCAAAAACTCCCAGCTGAGTCGGTCAAGCCCCATATAGATGACAAATCCTATAAATATCGCTAATACCAACACACATGAAACCGTTACACCGATTCCAAAGTATCTAAATCCTTTATCAAGTAATCTGCTTTTTTGAGCGTTATTCATATTTTTCCTGATATCTCGATTTAATCCAATAGCTGATGTTGTTCAGGATAAAAGTGAACACAAAAAGTGTAATACCTGCGGCAAAAATCGTTTGGTAAGCGATGGATCCATGCGGGACATCGCCCATGCTAACCTGAACAATATATGAGGTAATGGTCTGGATGGGAACTGTCGGATCAAATGTAAAGCGGGGCTGCATACCTGCAGCAATAGCTACAATCATTGTTTCTCCTACGGCTCGCGATAATGCCAAAATAGCCGACACAATAATTCCGGAAGATGCCGCCGGAACCATCACCCGAAAGGCAGTCTGGAACTTGGTAGATCCCATACCAAATGAGGCCTGGCGAAGCGAATCAGGTACCGAACTCAACGCATCCTCGCTAAGAGAAGAGACAAACGGAATAATCATAATTCCTATAACAATGCCGGGAGAAAGAGCATTAAAGCCTGCCAAATTAGGAATAAACATCTTTAAAAAAGGTGTCACAATCATCAGTGCAAAGAAGCCATAAACAACTGTTGGTACAACAGCCAAAACTTCTAACAATGGCTTTAAAACACGCCTCAGTTTTTCGTTCGCGTATTCGTTAAGATAAACGGCCACAATAATACCTACGGGCAACGCCACTGTAATGGCTATCAACGTTGTTAATGCGGTACCCGAAAGAAGTGGAAGTATACCATAGCTTTTTTGCGTAAAAAGCGGCGTCCATTGTGTTGAAGTAAAAAATTCTACAAACGATACTTCCTGAAAAAAACTGAAGGCTTCAACCGCGAGAATTAGAATAATTCCGATAGTCGTAAGTATCGTGATGAGAGCACACGCCGCCAGAACTTTCTCTATAATTTTTTCTTTAGTTCTCATACCTGCATAAATCTGTTAATAAAAAACTGCCGCCGAATATACGGCAGCAGCTGATTATTTTATTCTGCAGAAGAAGTTGCAGTATCTGGCTGGGCGTAAAAGGCCTCAAATTTATTTTTCTGCACTTGATAGACAGAATCGGGCATAGCCACATAACCAACCTGTTTAGTTACCTTGGGAGCGGTCTCCAGGTAAAATTTGACAAAGTCTTGAGTAGCAGGTCGTTGTGCAGCCTCTTTCGTTACATAAATAAAAAGCGGACGGGATAGTGGGGTATATCTATTATTGGCTACCGCTTCAATAGTTGGGGTAACAGGTTCTTTGTCCCCATCTTTAACAGGTACAAGCTTTAGTTTATCACTATTTTCTTCATAGTAGGCAAGTCCAAAAAAGCCCAGTGCATTTTGATCAGTACTTACGCCCTGAACAAGTACATTATCGTCTTCGCTGGCCGTAAAGTCACCGCGGCTTGCTCCACTTTCGCCTACGATGGCCTCGGTAAAGTAATCAAATGTGCCAGATGCTGTACCGGCGCCGTATAAGTTGAGTGGACGATCGGGCCATTCTTCACGCACGTCATTCCAGTTCATTATCTCACCTTGTGCTTCGGGCTCCCAAATCTTCTTTAGTTCCTCTACGGTAAGATAATCAACCCAGTCGTTATCGGGATGTACAACCACCGACAAGCCGTCATAGGCAACGGACAATTCAAGATATTCTATCCCATTTTTCTCGGCTACTTTAGCTTCACTTTCCTGAATTTCTCGAGAGGCGTTATTGATATCAATATCACCACGGATAAACTTTTGAAATCCACCACCGGTTCCGGATCGTCCTACAGTAACACGAACGTTAGGAGCCTCACTTCTATACTCTTCGGCAACGGCTTCAGTTAATGGAAAAACAGTACTGGAACCATCGATTTGTATTTCATTAGCCGGTCCCCCCGATCCACAGGAGTATAGGAACATGCCGCTGAATAATATAAGAGCAAATATTTTTTTAACCATTATCTCGTTTTTTTTGAATTGACCGTTTATGTGATTATGCGTGCTGAAATTTTATGTATAAAGGTATTTTAAAATTTTGATTCTTTTGTTAACTCAATATTAAGGATTTGCTTACCCTCCCCTCCTGACTGTTTAAAAAGGCACTTTTATCTAAAATTAGCTTTATCCACTGTGCTTAATATCATTACCCTTCGGTGCACCACCATTGGTAATGGTGCCCGCCAAAACCCCATGCAGCCTCTCTTGGAGTTAAGAATTAAAATCGTAATTTAAAGTCCACATGATTTTAATTGAATATAGCAACCCCTATGGATCAGAAAACATCACATAAATTAGCTGTTTTAATTGATGCCGATAACGCTCAGCCCTCAATTATCGAAGGCTTACTGGCAGAAATTGCAAAATATGGCACGGCCAATGTTAAACGCATTTACGGCGACTGGACTTCCACTAAACTACGCGGATGGAAAGATCATCTGCTTGATCATTCCATTCAACCTATCCAACAATTTGGCTACACGACCGGTAAAAATGCGACTGACAGCGCTATGATCATCGATGCCATGGACTTGCTCTACACCGATCAGTTCGATGGTTTTTGCATTGTTTCGAGTGATAGTGACTTCACCAAGTTAGCAGCCCGCATCCGCGAAGCTGGTTTGTATGTATATGGATTTGGAGAGCAAAAAACCCCGGATCCCTTTGTGGCGGCTTGCGATAAATTTATTTATACCGAAGTACTTCGCAGTGAGGAAGAAACTGATGAGGATTCTTCTATACAACGCATGTCGACCAATGAACTAAAACAAGACACTAAACTTGTCAACCTGTTGCGTAACGCCATTGAGGCTTCCTCTGATGAAAGCGGCTGGGCGCACTTGGGTCAGGCTGGCAGCTATATTGCCAAACAATCTCCGGAATTTGATCCCCGAAATTATGGATACCGAAAGCTCAGTAACCTTGTGGAGGCGACCAAACTCTTTCAGATTGAGGAGCGCTCTACCGGTGAGGGACAATCAAAAGCAGTTTATATAAAAGACAAGCGGAAGTAGAACACAGATTTTACTGATTACTCAGATTTTACACCTTAAGCTCTATCTCGAAATCTGAGTGGCGTAGTATTCAACGTTTTTGAGCTACAGTAGATCCAGCACTCACATCTCGTTCCGTAGCTCCGCTGCGGAACGTATATATTCTTACCGATTGAACGTATCATTATAAGAGCCACGGTTTTTAGTGGCGATGGAGTTGCACTCTCTCAGGTTGCGAAGAAGCTATACTCCTGAGCAAGCATGAGCTGTAAAGAGAGGTAAAATTAGCAAAGCAATAGAATTAGTTACTCCGAAATAGAGGTTTCTTTAATAAATCTTCGTGCTGCCCACTGGCTGCCCCAGAATCCCATAAACATCGCCAACAGCAACATTGCCCCACTGAGGTAGTACCAGCGTCCAAAAGGCCATTCCAAGATGCCCAACTGCGGGAGATACTCCGGGAGTAAGTAGTGAAATCCAACATACATAACGCCTACCGACAGTAGGCCGGCAATTAAGCCCTGAATAATACCCTCAACAACAAATGGACGACGAATAAATCCATTGGTAGCCCCCACAAGTTTCATCGCCCGAATAAGATCGCGCTTGGCATAAATTGTTAGCCGGATAGTGTTGAAGACTAAAATCATTGAAGCCAGCAAAATAAGAATCCCCAGTCCCCCGCCAACCATGGCTGCCGTTTGGAAATTAGATTCTATACGCTTCAGCAGCTTTTGATTAAAACGCACCTCATCCACCCCGCTATAGGATTGAATCTGATTAACCAGCGAATCGACCTGTGAAATTTGAGCATTAGGATCAATACTCAATTTAAAAGAAGCAGGCAAGAATTTGAGATCTGCCAGCGAACTCCCTGCTGAGCCAAACTCTTCTTCAAAAACAGCGGCCGCACTGTCTTTGGAAATATACGTCACTTCCTGAACAAGCTCTTCCCCCTTCAAACGCTCAGACAACTTATCTGTGGTCCGCTCATCCAAATCCATCAAGAACACTTCTACATCTATCGACTTTTTTAGCGATTGTGCCACTTCGTAGCCATTGTAACCCAAGCGAGCAAGTAAACCCAACAGCAATACCGCAATAAAAAGTGAGAATATTGAAGTAAATGCTGCAAGTTTTGCCCGGCTAATTCCGGCCAAACCTTCTTTAACGACGTAACCTAAACTCATCAATCAATGATATTTTAATTTCTAAAAAGTGCTCGCACGCTAAATATAAATCGGCGTTGCGACATGGGATAACGAGCAGTCTCAAAGTAGCCGAGTTGACTAACATCGTCAAGCACATTTTCCCACCGTAAAATAAACATAATAGAACGCACACGGGCCGAAATATTGACATCCAGCCTGTTGAACATCGGCAATTGCTGATCGTCACTTATCGACTGCCAGTAATTTAATTCAGGATAATAATGGTCGGCTTGATAGCGAAACGGTGCGGCCATCCCCGAAACCCCCGCTTTTACATAAGTAGCCCGATCAAATAGATAGCCTTTCCAGTAGGCGCTTCCTTTCAACCAAATCCGCTCTTGCGAAGACATAGGGATAGTACCGGATGGCGATAAATAACTATCCGTAAAGCGATGAAAAACGGCCGATCCTTCAAATTCAAAGTGCGTCAAATCCCATTCAAAAAAGGCCGTAGCTGATTGTGAAGCATAATTATCTACATTGGCAAAAAGACTATCTGCCATCATAACGCCGTCAGTAACCTCTTTGTGCTGTCCCCGAATGCCAATCTTGGTATCGGGAGTAAAATGATAGCTCAGTGTTCCCCGTATATCCTGTAATTTTTCATTTTCAAGATCGGGATTACCCTGAAACTGATCGGAATTCCAATACAATTGCTGCGGTGTGGGCATAATAGTGCCTGAGGATGCTCCTGCCTTGAGCAAAAATCCACCGATGGGAATTTCTGCTTCAGCATTTACCTGGTACGACTGGAATCCATCGGAGCGCATTTGCACTTCAGCATCACCCATTAAATCGATAACCGGAATAAAATCTAATAACAAACTTCCATCCGCTTTAGCCGTAGCCCAATTATCAGCGGCAAAACTTCTATTTTCCGGCGTTTGATTAATGGAATAATCGGCCTTGGCTCCGGCCTCGAGCTGCAGACCGCCCCATTGCCACCACTTCCGTGCATTAAGGCCAACTGTTGTTAGGCTATATCCGGTACTGTCACCCGGAAATGTTAAAAGGCGTTCATCGCTTCGGTGAAAAAGTCCCGCCCTGAAATTATCTTCTGTTTGAGTGCTGTCGGAATTACGCTGATAATAATTTAACGTAAGTATATTGTTTTTCTGATTAGTTATAGCTGAATTCTGAACCGCTGAAGCCGAGTAGCGATCAAAATTAAAGGTCCGCATATCCGACATATTGTATCCAAAAGGCTGACCGATATCGTAATTATTGGTGATGTAGTTAAGTTTCAGGTATTTGTTTTGGTCTAAATGATGACTGGCCTTCAGGTAAATTTGACGTCCGGTAATTTCGGAGTTGCTATATTCTCCCCCGGAACGCCGATCCCAGTAGCTTAATTCCACATTTGTCCGCTGCGATAAATTGTGACTCACCTCAAACTCCAGGTTGCGATAATTGAACTTACTCTCGCTGTAGATCAGCCTGGAAAGCGGCTTATTTATATAATACTGGTGATGATAAAATCTTGACTCGTGCACGGTACCCAAATCATCAGAATAAAAATCAGCTATCTTATTTTCGGGAATAAGCTCCCAGTTAACAATTCCCGAAACAGGATCATTTAACGATATATCCTCCCAATACAACTGCTGGTGACGCGGTTCGTGCGCATTGCGCTGTACGGCATTAGATCGAATATTTGTCCCCAGCCGGTAGCTGATAACACCCGGCTCTTGATTAAGTTTATAGGTCCAGTCCGGCCAATTCTGCCACCGCAGGGTACTGTCGGTAGCCGTGCGTTTGGCTCCCAGCGGCGCATGAAATTCCCAAGGATTCACCTTGAAAAGTTCTTTTTCCTCTTCTTGTGATGCAGGTTGATCGGGGGTATCCTGCAGGGCTGCTATATTCAACGGAAAACGAAAAAGCGTATCTGTTACCGCAGTATCAAAAGTAACAGTATCAATATTTACCGCAGGAAATTCCGGCGGATATAAAAAGAGCGTATCCGTTGCAGCAGAATCCAATGCTACCGAGTCGACAGTGGTAGAATCGACTTGGGCCACGGCTGTTGAAAGACAAGCCGTAAGCAATATCAAAAGCATGTATGTGGTGCGTAATAATTTCAAGCCGGATATTTTTTGAGCCCGTATGGCATTCCTTCTATTCCCATGATCGATCGTCTGACTATTTCTAAAGCAACGGCCGCCGAACGCTCTTTATTGATCAGTCGATCATTCGTAAAGCGAGCTTTAACAGCAAAATGTTCATCACGACTCCAGTATCCAATCCAAACCGTTCCTACCGGCTTTTCTTCCGTGCCACCGCCCGGTCCGGCAATACCAGTTGTAGAAATACCGATATCGGCCCCCAACCTTTCCGCAACGCCTTTTGCCATCTGCAGTGCCACCGGTCTGCTTACGGCGCCCTGCCGATTTAGATCATCCGCCGAAACCCCAAGATGGTCTACTTTTACCTCGTTCGCATAAGCAATAACACCTCCCATCATATATCGACTGCTGCCCGGTACGTCCGTAATAGCATTTCCCAGGTAACCACCGGTACAACTCTCCGCAACACTTAATGATATCCCTTTTGAGGCTAATAATTTGCCAACCGCTTTCGCCAGATTAAGATCTTTGCCCTCACCAATTATGTATTTTCCGGCTTTCTGCATGATATGATTTCGAACAGGATCTATTCGCTCATCAATTTCTCTATCCGAATTGCCGTAAGCACTTATTCGGATCTTGGTCCCCTGTGTACTCGGCAGATAGGCTACGCTAACATGATCGGGTAATACATCCCCAAGCGGACCCACGACCTTATCGCTGAGCGTACTTTCGCCAATCCCGGCCGTGGTAATATAGTGTGAACGACGAAATTCCGTATCCCCATTAATGCTCCTCACCTTTGGTATTACCTTTTCATTCATCAGGTGTTTCATTTCGTGGGGTACGCCAGGCAGCACCGCCAGATTCACCGAATCGCGATCGAACCACATGCCCGGAGCCGTTCCTTGTGTATTAAAAAGCACTTCACAGCAATCAGGTACTTCGGCTTGGTGATAATTCGACTTACTAAATGGGATGTTGCGCTTCTTAAACACCTTTTTAATGAACTCCAGTACAGAATCTTCTAGAACCAGTTCACAATCAAAAAGCTCGGTCACGGCCCGTTTCGTAATATCGTCGTGGGTGGGACCAAGTCCACCGGTTGTAATAATAAGGTCGGTTGACGATAATGCCTCCGATAAAATATCCTTCATCGTATCCAGATCATCGCCAATCGTATAAATATGGGTCACATCAACTCCCGCCTCGGTAAGCACATCGCCCAGCCAGCTGGCATTAGTATTTACCGTATCACCGATAAGTAATTCATTTCCTATAGATATTATCCGGCATTGCATATAGCATCGATATTTTATGTTGAGCAAAAATCGTTGATCAAAATATTAAACTCTGGCAGCTTTTCGAAGCTAATTATTGTGTCACAAAAAAGATTTAATTCTCTATAACAATTACTATCTTTGAGCCGTGCGTCAAATACCCAACATATTGAGTACTATCCGTATTATTTTGGCTCCCATCTTCTTAATCCTGTATGTGCAGGATGAAGTGGTGTGGCGTGCCCTAAGTGTAGGTATTTTTGCCGTAGCCGTGGTCACCGATTTTTTTGACGGGTATATCGCCCGCATGTACAGTGCTGAAACTGAATACGGAGTATTTTTAGATCCCCTGGCCGACAAGTTTTTGACCTTTGCAGGGTTTATCTGTTTGCCCTTTATTGATACTGCCCAATTTCCCTGGTGGGCTATTGGAGTTATTGTTTTCAGGGATATATTTGTCACCGGTATGCGCATGTTGGCTGATTACCGCAACATTACGATGGATACCCGCCTTACGGCTAAGGCAAAAACCTTAAGCCAGATGTTTTTCCTTTATATAGTACTTATGGTGGGCGTTTTTATCGAAACGGATGTGTGGCTCAGCAGTTACTGTGTACAGCTCCTGCAATCAGGAATTTTAGGCTGGCTGATGATGATCATCGTGGCCATCACCGTTTATTCGGGAATAGAATATGCTTTTATTAACAGAAAAATATTTTCACTACAGAAAGATGCCAAAACTAAAACCGATACTCGGTAGTTTCTTTAACGCCGGATTTTTACCAAACGCCCCGGGTACATGGGGTAGCTTTTTCGCACTTTTCCCCATCTATTTTGTGGGATTATATAGCCCGTGGTACGGAATGGCTCTGTTGACAATACTATTTTCCTATATTACTGTTTGGGTATCCGAAGAGTGCGAAGAAGAATGGGGGGGCGATCCCTCTCCCCTGGTGATGGACGAGTTTGCCGGTCAGGCTATGACCTTTATCGCTGTTCCCTTTAGCGGAATTCTTTCACAAGATTTACTTTTACTGCTCGTTGGATTTATCTTCTTTCGCTTTTTTGACATTCAGAAGCCACTTGGCGTCAACAAATTGCAAGAAATTCCCGGCGGTTGGGGCATTCTTGTTGATGACCTACTGGCCGGAGTTTATGCACTGATATGTATGCAGGGACTTTTATATATTTTAGAAATTATTTAATAATATACTAATCAATCGGTAAAGTCTTTTCGTTATTATTAACGTTGATTAGCACGCGAACTATTAATACTTGTATATGATTATTGATCAAACATTTGCCAAAGAAATTGCACTTGATTTACTCGACATTAACGCGGTTATCCTCCGCCCCAACGATCCCTTTACGTGGTCATCGGGATGGAATTCGCCCATCTATTGCGATAACCGTCTGACAATGCGATATCCTAAAATCCGCAAAAAGATTGCAAAAAAATTGGTCGAATTTATTTCCCAGAAATATCCCGATGTAGAAGTTATCACGGGAACAGCCACGGCAGGTATTCCGCATGCTGCTTGGGTAGCCGAAAACATGGACAAACCTATGTCATACGTCCGCGCCAAGGCCAAAGCATATGGACTAGGTAACCAGATCGAGGGCGGGATCCAAAAAGAAGAAACAACGATCGTCATCGAAGATTTAATCTCTACCGGTGGATCAGCAATCTCCGTTGTAGAAGCTCTGCAGTTTATCGGCGCCGAAATTGAAGCCGTGCTGAGTATTTTCACCTACGGATTTGACAAAGCCAACAAGCGATTCAAGAAAGTCGGCGTACCCATGTTTACGCTCACCGATTATGCTACACTTATTGATGTAGCAAGCAAAAACGATTACGTAAACGAATCGGATCTGGAAACCTTGGCCGAATGGCGCAAAACCCCCGAAACCTGGCCGAACTGATTCTAAGGTTTACCTAATTTTCTAAACTTGGTAAACCTTTTCCTCTTCTATTTACATCTGGTTACAATATAAGCTGTTAAGTCCCCGGCACTTATAAAGTGCCGGGGACTTAAGATATTATCATTTCAAAACTTTCATAAAGAGCGAATCTATTCTTATATTTATCAGTCTAAATAATCAGGAATAAAACAGCCCCTTACAGTGGATCAACGCAACTTTTATATCGAGACATACGGCTGTCAGATGAACGTATCTGATACCGAGATCGTCAATTCCATTTTGATGGAGGAAGGCATGCAGCCGGTTGACGAGCCCGACAATGCCGAAATCATTTTTATCAACACCTGTTCTATTCGCGAAAATGCCGAAGAACGCGTCTGGAATCGCCTTAAAGAATTTAAAGCCCTCAAAAGAGAACGGAAAGATCGTGAAATGACGGTGGGCGTACTGGGCTGTATGGCCGAACGCATCCGCGAAAAAATAATGGAGAAGGAAGAGCTCGTTGATCTCGTTGTGGGTCCAGATGCCTATCGCGATTTGCCGAAGCTACTCTCTGATGTTGAGGACGGACAAAAGGCCGCAAACACTATTCTTTCGCTTGAAGAAACCTACGCCGACATTAAACCCGTTCGTCGCAATGACAACGGTGTCAGCGCATTTGTTACTATTATGAGGGGTTGCGATAATATGTGTGCCTTTTGCGTGGTACCGTTTACGCGTGGACGTGAACGAAGCCGCACGGCTGAAAGTATTATCGAAGAATTGCAGGAGCTTAGCGATCAAGGATATAAAGAAGTAACTCTGCTGGGTCAAAACGTAAACTCCTACGACGATGGTGATAACTCGTTTGCTGACTTGATGTATAAAGCCAGTCAAGTTGATCCGGAGATGAGAATTCGCTTCTCCTCACCACACCCGAAGGACTTTCCCGAAGAACTGCTCGAAATTATTGCCGAACAGCCAAATCTTTGCAACTATATCCACATTCCGGCACAATCCGGAAACAATGATGTGCTGGAACGGATGCGACGCCCCTACACTCGTGAGCAGTATTTAGATCTTGTTGAAAAAATGCGTGATATCATTCCGGGCGTCACTTTATCCACGGATATTATTACCGGTTTTTGCGGAGAAACCGAAGAAGAGCACGAAGATACCATGTCGCTGATGGCCGAGGTAAAATACGATCTGGCCTACATGTTTGCCTACTCCGAACGCGGACGTACCCTGGCACAAAGAAAGTATGAAGACGACGTTCCTGAAGAAGTCAAAAAACGCCGCCTCTCTGAGATTATCGAACAGCAGATGAACATTCAGGAGGAGCTGAACAAAAAAGAAATTGGCAGACGACATCTTGTGCTTGTTGAAGGCACTAGCAAGCGATCCGACGAACAGCTTTGCGGACGAACAGATACCAATAAAATGGTCGTTTTTGATCGACCTGATCACATTGAAAAAGGTGATTATGTTGAGGTTACAATATCGGACTGCACATCAGCTACGTTGATGGGTGACTTCATTAAAAAAAGCAGTATTCAGGAGTTTAGCCGGGAAACAGTAGCTGCATAAATTTCTTGACTGAATTATTTTATTCAATCAGTCCATTTATAAACAGTCAACAGATAGTTCCTGAGAAACGCTTTTAAAGCAGCTCTCGTTGTTATATTGCTGTGGAATCTTTATGTATCTAAAGCAGTAATTATTACCTTTACTAAAACAAAATTGTTTTTTTAAAACAAATACTTTTTAAACGAGCTTCTCCCCTATGGATCGTGAAGCATTTCAAGAACGATTTGGACTTATTGGAGAATCTGCTGCGCTTAAGCAGGTTATCGACAAAGTTATACAGGTAGCCGACACCGATATTACCGTGCTGTTAGAAGGTGAAAGTGGCGTTGGTAAAGATGTGACGGCCAAAGCCATTCACGAAATAAGTCACCGCAGCAAAAACAATATGGTTATCGTCAACTGCGGGGCCATTCCCGAAGGCATTATTGAAAGTGAGCTTTTTGGACACGAAAAAGGTGCTTTTACTGGAGCTCATGAAGCGCGCGAAGGATATTTTGAGAAAGCAAACGGCGGGACTATTTTTCTGGATGAAATTGGCGATACTCCTCCTAACATCCAGGTAAAATTACTCCGGGTACTCGAAACAGGAGAATACTTTCGAGTTGGATCAAGCAGCTTTCGCAAAACTGATGTACGGGTGTTAGCTGCTACCAATAAGGATTTATGGCAGCTGGTTCAGGATAATGATTTTCGCGAAGATCTCTACTACCGTCTCGATACCGTTAAAGTAAAACTTCCCCCGCTCCGCGAGCGACCCGATGATATTATCCCCATTTTTAGAAAGTTTGTTACCGAATTTTCTGCTAAGTACGATTCGGTATTCAAGGGCTTTTCGGATGATGCCAAAGAGCTTTTAATATCGTACCGCTGGCCCGGTAACGTCCGTGAGCTTCGCAATGTGGCCGAGCAGCTGGTAGTGCTTGAAAAATCTCAATTTATCGATACCGAAAAATTACAGAAGTATCTCAAAGGACGACAACACGAAGGCTCGGCCGACAACCTCCCGGTTCTTGCTGGTAAAGATTCCCAGGAAGGATCAAACGGAGCCTTCGGAAATGACGATCAGCGACTTATTTACCGGGCCCTTGTAGAGCTTCAAAGTGATATTGGCGACCTGAAAAAGATGCTGGGAACCTTCCTTTATTCAACATTTTCGCAAAAAAATATGAAGGCTCTGCCCCAAAATATCCAAGATGAGTTTAACCAAGGTAATATGGGTGATGTTGAAATGGATGTAGATATCGGCGACGCTGCAGATGAGGAGATTGGCGGCGTTGAATCTTTTGCCGAAGCCGATATTTCGGAAGAGGAATCTGACGAAGACAACTTATTTTATCAGTTTTTTAATGAAGATGAAGTTCCCTCAATAGAAAAAGCAGAGCAATTTTTAATTGAACAAGCCCTAAGAAAATTTGACGGTAATCGCCGCAAGGCATCCGAAGCGCTGGGCGTAAGCGAACGAACCCTTTACCGTAAGCTGGACCAATATGATCTGCAATAAAAAACGGGGACTTCTTGCTGTACTACTCATCGCTTTTGTTCTAAGCGGCTGTTTTCGATATAGCTTTACGGGAACTTCTATACCTGATGATGTAAACTCTGTCTATATACCCTTCTTTGCTGATCAATCTTCGGGCGGCACGGGCAATCTGAGTGATCAGCTGAATACCGCTTTGGTTAATCGATTTATCAATCAAACAAGACTGCAGCTTTCGAATTCCCGAGATGGCGCTGATGCCGTATTGGAAGGATCTATTATCAGCTATGCCAATGAACCTTTTAGTGTAACCGGCGAAGGCCAGAGCAGTTTAAACGAAGTAAGTATATCTGTGCGGGCTACCTTTCAATATACCGATAAGGAGCAAGCCGAATGGAGCAGTACGTTCCGTGGATCAGACACCTATGATACCAACGAAAATCCTATTGAAGGAGAAACAAACGCTGCCGTAGAAGCCCTCAATCAAATAGCTGACAATATGTTTAATGATGCCGTAAGTGGTTGGTAATGTGGAAGAATATTTTGATGAGCAGCACAAATCTATTTATATAATAGGCGTAAAAAAATTGGTTGGGAATCAGTAAAATTTAACAAATGCCTCAGTTACCGTTTAAAATTCCAAAGTCGCTGGCTTCTTATGCCGAACATTTTGACAAGGAGCCCATCGAAGCTACGAAACGATTAAAAAAGCAGCTCAAGAAAAGAGGTCCTGATGCCGTTGGACATTTTTTGCTGGCATGGTTTTATCACTTAGAGGATATGAACGAGCAGGCTGTTGAAGAAGCCGTAAAAGCTCGCATATTCGCTCCCGGAAGCCCCTTTTTCGAAAAACTACATTATTATCTGAGTCATCCCAATACCTTTGAAGCGTGGACACCTGATGCTGAAACGGTATCATCCAAAAAAAATAGCCAATCAATAGATGAACCGGGCCCTGTTTTAAATTTGGATTCGCTCATTCAAAAACTCGCTTCGGTTGAATCAAAGCGGATACGACCGGACGAGAAAGAAGAATCAAAGGATAAGAAAAATAAGAAGATCTCAGCTGATGATGTTGATGATATTGTCTCGGTAACGCTAGCCCAAATCCATGAACGGCAGGGCAAGATCGATGCTGCTATCCGTACCTATGAACGACTCAAAGAATTGAAACCCGAGCAAAGAGAACAATATCAGGAAGAGATTATCCGGCTCAAAAACACAAAAGAGCAAGACAACAACGAGGAAGAATAACACCTCACCTCTATCCTGTTACGAAAGGATTGGCCTTTTTCTCATGCCCAATCGTTGTTTTTTCTCCATGACCCGGATACACCACCGTACCATCCGGCAGAGAATACAGCTGCTCTCGTATAGATCGTTCTAACACCTTAAAATCTCCTTTATAAAGATCAGTACGACCTATACCCTCTCTAAAAAGCGCATCGCCGGCAATAACAATGCCGTCGGATTTACTGTAAAGTGAAACGTGATCAGGAGCATGGCCGGGCGTGTATCTTACATCAAAAGAAAAGTTCCCAATGTTCCACTCGTCTGTAATTGGTAAAATATCAGGATCAAAAGAAAAACCATCGGAGCTAAATCCAAACATGGCTGCCTGCGAACCAAAGTTATTCCACAGATATCGATCCTTTTCGCTTAAATAAACAGGAAGATCAAAATCATCGACTACTCTTTGCAAACCCAACACATGGTCTACATGAGCATGTGTTAATACTACAGCAAATAGATCTAAATCACGATCATCAATAGTGTTTTTTAATTTTTGATATTCCGAATCCTCCAAAAAACCGGGATCTATAATCAGGGCCTGTTCCCCCTCAGTAATCAGGTAGGTGTTTTCAGCAAATGGTCCTACGGTATATTTAATAACGTTCATAAAAAGAAGTCATGCGTTAAAAGAATAATCAAATAAAAAAGGGATGCATCTCCTTATGAAATGCATCCCTAAATTCCTTGAGCTTCCAAACGTTAATCGTCTTGCTTGCCGTAACGCTTCTTAAAGCGATCGATACGACCGGCTTTCTTCTGGAAGTTCATGTTGCCGGTATAGAAAGGATGGTTCTTCGAATCAACCTCGCTGCGATACACACCGTCTTCGGTATCTATCGTACTACGGGTTTTAAATTCAGTACCATCGCTCATCACAACCGTAATCTCTTTGTACTCTGGGTGAATTCCTTCTTTCATGGGACTATATAATTTCTTTATTGCTTAATTCGGTCGGTAAATATAAGGTCTTAGCAGCCTACTTGCAATCATAATCACTGTTCAAAATCCTCAAAATCATCCAGATCATCAATAGATCCGAGCATGCTACCCAGCATATCGGAATAGCTGCGAGCATTATCCAGATCCTCTTTACCTATCATCGAATGCTGGTGTAGTGCCTCAATAACAAAATCCATAAGTACATACTGATCGTTGTCCTTGTCGATCAACGAGTTTTCCTCTACCAATGATGAGAGCCCATCGACATCATCAAGCAATGATTCATACTCTTTTCGACTCATGTTATCACTAATGTTTAGGCTATGCCCATCGGCAAACCAATCGAGCACCGGTTGATATATATTATTATCACTTTTTTTCTGTTCGGCGGGATCGGGAAAGTACCGAGCAAATGTTTTCTTAATCGCTTTACCAATGATATGCTTTGCCACATTCAAAGCTCCCTCCTGCTCACCTTCGTAAACCAATTCAAGCTTGCCGGTCAATGCAGGTACGATATGAAATACATCCGTGATACGTGCCACCGTTTCCGACTCATTATTCACCAGTGCCCGCCGTTCAGCTGCAGAAATAAGCTGCTCCATTGCTGTGATTGTCATCCGGGTAGACACACCGCTCTTTTGATCGATATATTCTGATTCCCTCGCTTCAAAAGCAATCTGTTCCAACAATTCCTTGATCAACGGCGGAATCGTCACGTCCACAGCTCCATCGCGCGAAATCCAGGCTTCCTGCTGGGTAATTTTCATTCCCGTTTCCAGCTCTTGGGGATAATGCGTTAAAATCTGAGAATCGATACGATCTTTCAGTGGCGTAATAATACTTCCGCGGTTAGTATAATCCTCGGGATTGGCAGAAAACACCATCAGAACATCCAGTGGAATACGAATGTTAAAGCCTCGAATCTGTATATCACGTTCCTGCATAATATTAAGGAGTGCCACCTGAATGCGCGGCTGTAGATCTGGCAGCTCATTGATAGCAAAAATTCCACGATTCGTGCGTGGTACCAGCCCAAAATTTATGACGTTTTCATCAGCCAATGTCAACTTTTCGGCCGCTGCCTTAATGGGGTCAATATCACCGATCAGATCGGCCACGGCGGTATCGGGCGTCGCCAGTTTTTCGCCATATCGCTCACTGCGATGGATCCAGCGAATGGGCGTATCGTCTCCTTTTTCTTCTACCAGCTCCCTGGCTTGCTTAGATATCGGATTAAATGGATCGTCATTGATCTCCGATCCCTCGATAATGGGTATGTACTCATCCAGAAAAGAAGTCAGCTGGCGCAGTATTTTAGTCTTCGCCTGTCCCCGTAATCCCAGCAATATAATGTCGTGCTTTGCCAACAGCGCATGCTGCAGCTGTGGGATAACGGACTTGTCATATCCCATGATATCGGGAAAAAGTGTTTCCCCTGATTTTATTTTCTCGATCAAGTTTTGTCGTATTTCTTCCTTAACCGAAATGGACTCCCAGCCTGATTCCTTTAAATCGCCTAACGTGTGAACAGTATTTCGTAGTTTTTCCATCGACCTCATAAATAGTTTTATAATTCTGAACAATTAAGAACCCAAGAACAAGCAGAATCATTTCATTAAAAAGGGACATATTTTTTATCACGAACCTTCTCAAGGTAAACGACTTGTTTAAAGTATAAAAAATTTACCGATTGAGTACGTATTTACTTGAATCTCTCCTTATAAATTGTTAGATATCAGGAGATATGAAAGCGCTTACATATCCTATTGAAAATTAAATTTTTTTATTCGGCATGTAAGCGCTTTCATCTATAGTTTTAATTAACAATGGTCAACACATTTTATCCTCTATTAAAGAGTATGTTCAAGACTTATCCACAATAATCTAAACCAATCTCTATGATACCAATCAAAAAGCTACTAATTACGTCGTGTCTGATTCTGGGGCTCTCGCTTCCCGGGTTAGCACAGACTTCTGTATCGGGAACGGTAACAGACGCTCAATCAGGAGAAACCCTGCCGGGTGTTAACATTACTGTTAAAAATATGCCCGAACGCGGAACTGCTACCAATGCAAACGGAACCTATACTTTAAATGTACCATCGTTGCAAGATACGCTGGTTTATTCTTTTGTAGGATTCGTGAAGCAAGAAGTCCCAATCAATGGTCGAACAACTATTGATGTTGCCCTTTCACCCGATGTGCAACAACTCGATGATGTTGTTGTTATCGGTTACGGAACGCAGGATGTCGACGACAATACCGGATCAGTTACATCCATAAATTCTGAAGATTTTAATGAAGGTGCTATTACTTCTCCCGAAGAACTATTTCAGGGTAAGGCGGCCGGTGTCACTGTAACATCAAATGACGGTGCGCCCGGTAGCGGTGCTACAATACGAATTCGCGGAGGTTCTTCTCTCTCGGCCAGCAACGATCCCCTCTTTGTAATTGATGGGGTTCCGCTGGATGGTGGAGGTATTTCAGGAATGAGAAACCCACTCAATACGATTAATCCCAATGACATTAAGTCGATCTCAATTCTGAAAGATGCTTCTGCAACGGCTATTTATGGTTCGCGTGCTTCTAATGGAGTGGTACTTATTACCACGAAACGGGGAAGTGTAGAACGTGGTTTTGAAGCCAGTTATACCGGCAATCTTTCGTATCAAACAAAATCAAAAGAGTTAGATATTCTCTCGGCTGATGAGTTTAGCACAACTGTTGAACAAAATTTGAACCCTTCAGCCGTACAATTACTTGGAGAAGCAAATACCGACTGGCAGAGTCAAATTTATGAGGATGCCATCAGCCAGGAACATAACCTAAGTTTTTCTGGTGCTGTTAGTGAAGTTCCTTATCGAGTCTCATTAGGATTTAACGGCAATAACGGTATCCTTAAAACTTCTAACATGGATCGCTTAACCGGATCGATTGCTGTTAATCCCTCGTTCCTGGATAACGATCTGAAAGTTGATCTTAACTTAAAAGGATCTCGTGTCGCTAACCGATTTGCAAACCGCGGAGCTATTGGATCAGCCATTACTTTTGATCCAACTAAACCAGTAACAGCAGAAAATGACTTTGGTAATTATTTCGCATGGACTGATCAGAATGGCAATCCCATTTCGATAGCACCATCCAACCCATTGGCAATGCTGGAGCAAACCCAGGATGAATCAACTGTTTATCGAACAATTGGTAGTGCCAAAATTGATTATACCCTTCCATTCGAAGAAAATCTGGTAGCGACATTAAACACGAGTTTTGATTATTCTGATGTAGCTGACGGTAATTATATCGTGACAGACCAAGCTGCCTATGCATATGTAGGTCAAGGACAACCCAATGGTACCAGAACATCTTATGATCAGCGGAAAGAGAATGAAACCCTCGACTTCTATCTGAATTACAAAAAAGATTTAGAGTCTATTAACAGCAAGTTAGATGCAACAGCTGGTTACTCCTGGGAACACCATTATGAGGAAAGTTCCAACTTCGTAACGAACTTTAATACCTCTGATACCTTGGTTGTTGATCAGGATACCGACTTTAAAACTGAGCATTACATCGTTTCATTCTTTGGTCGGGTTAACTATACCTTCAATGACAAGTACTTATTTACAGGTACACTGCGTCAGGATGGAACTTCTCGCTTTGCAGAAGATGAGCGCTGGGGACTCTTCCCTTCCGCTGCTCTAGCATGGAAAATCCATGAAGAACCCTTTATGGATGGTTTTGAGGATCTCAACGAGCTGAAGTTACGTTTGGGTTACGGTATAACCGGTCAGCAGCGAATTGGTCAGGGTGATTATCCCTACCTGGCACGATATACCGCGAGTCAACCCACGGCCCGTTACCTATTCGGTAATGAATTTGTAACCACACTTCGACCTGAGGGATATAATGCCAACCTGAAGTGGGAAGAAACGACCACTTATAATATCGCCTTTGATTACGGATTCTTCAATGACCGATTGTTTGGTTCTGTTGAAGCTTATCATCGCAGAACCGATGATCTTCTGAACGTAATTCCCGTACCCGCCGGCACTAACTTTACCAACCGGATTCTATCAAATATTGGTACGCTGGAAGTACAAGGGCTTGAGCTAAACGTTACGGGTAGAGTTATTTCTACGGAAGATTCATATCTTGAAATAGGATTTAACGCTACTCATAACGTAAATGAAATTACCAAGCTTACAAACGTACAATCAGAAGATTACATTGGTGTAGAAACCGGAGGAATTTCCGGCGGAGTTGGCAATACTATTCAGATTCACAGTGTAGGCCACCCAAGAAGTTCGTTCTACGTCTATGAGCAGGTATATGATGAAAACGGAAATCCTTTAGACGGTGTTTATGTTGATCGTAATGAAGACGGACAAATTACGGCAGATGACAAATACCGATATGAAGATCCCGCTCCCGATTTCACCTTTGGATTGTCATCCAAGTTTGAATACAAAAATTGGGATGCATCATTCTCTGCCCGAGCGAATGTCGGCAACTATGTATACAATAACGTAGCGTCTAATCACACGGTGTATGAATTTATGTTCAACAGCCAGGGATATTTAAATAATGCCCTTACGGACATTAATACTATGGGCTTTAGCAACGCACAATATCAGTCTGACCATTATGTAGAGAATGCATCATTCCTGCGCATGGATAATATCACAATAGGATATAGCTTTGGTTCTATTTTTGAACAGGTTAAATCAATGCGTGTATCCGGAACGGTGCAAAACGCTTTTGTGATAAGCAATTACAGCGGGCTTGATCCCGAGGTGTTCAGTGGTATTGATAACAACGTATATCCACGGCCTCGTACCTTTATTCTCGGCCTTAGCCTGAATTTTTAATTGAAATATTTTAAAAACCGACCATTATGTTTAACACAAAATTTAAAATAGTTTCGGTAGCACTGATTGCCTTGATGGCTGTTACTGCTACTTCGTGTACGGACGATCTCAATACTAGTCCGATTGATGACGATGTTGAAACATCAGAATCAGTATATACCGGGCCCGATAAGTACCGTCAGGTACTGGCTAAGTTGTATGCAGGTTTTGCCACTACGGGGCAGCAAGGCCCCGCTGGTGATCCCGATATTCAGGGCATTGACGAAGGCTTCTCAAGCTATCTTCGTCAGCTCTGGGTAGCCCAGGAAATTCCAACGGACGAAGCCGTTGTCGGATGGAATGACCCCGGCCTTCCCTCCTATAATTATCAAGGATGGACAGCCTCCAATGATTTTGTAATGGGTCTTTACAGTCGCATTTACTATCAAATTTCTCTGGCTAACGAGTTTATTCGTAACGCAAAAGGCAATGACAATCAGCAAGTTCAGCAGTATCTTGCAGAGGCTCGCTTCTTACGAGCTCTCAGCTACTGGCACGCGCTTGATATGTTTGGCGGTGGGGTCCCCTTTGTTACAGAAGATGATCCTGTTGGGGCCTTTCAACCGGAACCCATCGGAGCCCAAGAGCTCTTTAACTTCATAGAAAGCGAACTTAAAGCGGTTGTTGGGGACGGAGAAAATCCCGCCACACAACTATTGCCGGACCCTCAACAAAACGATTATGGCCGTGCCGATAAAGCAGCTGCGTGGACAGTTCTGTCAAAATTATACCTAAATGCGGAAGTCTATATCGACGAAGCCCGGTATGATGATGCTGTAACCTACGCAAATAACGTTATCGATCAAGGAGGGTATACATTGGAAAGTGACTATGGAAATCTGTTTCGCGCAGATAACCATGAAGCTAATGGCGTAATCTTTGCCATCCCCTTTGATGGTGTAAATACGCAAACGTTCGGCGGCACGACCTTTATTGCACATGCAGCAGTAGGCGGTAGCATGAACATCCAAAACTTTGGACTTGATGCCGCTTGGGCCGGTCACCGTGTTACACCGCAATTCGCTGATAAGCTTGACAACGGCGACCGCTTCAATGGATACATGACTGAAAATCCTGATGGGGATGATGAAATATATATACCCGGCGGTTACCAATCAGGCAGTGGTTATACTAACGACTGGAGCCCTGCTGATGCTCCACCCTTGGTTTCTGATAACAATGATGACATCTATACTGGTTACTTTTATGTGAACAGTGCAGGAGTTGAATTTAAATTTAAGGCTAATCAGGATCCTAATGACTGGACAGAAAACTGGGGAGACAATGAAGGCGACGGAACACTTGAATTAGGCGGTGATAACTTAGTAGCACAAAAACCCGGTCTTCATAAAGTCACCGTTAATCTCAACGATTTGACCTATGAGGTTGAAATAGCGAACAAGCAGAATTCATTATACACCGATGGCCAGGAAAAAGAAATTCCATCTGTTAAAGAATTAGCTGAATTTACCAATGGGTATGCGCTCAGCAAATGGAAAAATATAACCAAAAATGGTCAGACAGGATCTGACTTGACCTTTGTTGATATCGACTTCCCCATGTTCCGTCTAGCTGATGTCTACTTAATGTATGCCGAAGCTACCCTTCGCGGGAATTCCGGAGATGAAAACAAAGCTTTGACTTTAGTCAACGACCTTAGAGAACGTTCCTATGGTTCAGACATAGCAAACATCAGCTCCAGTGAGTTAACGCTCGATTTCATTCTTGACGAGCGCGCTAGAGAACTCCACTGGGAAGCGCATCGCAGAACTGATCTGAGAAGGTTTGGCCAGTACACCGGTGATGATTATGTCTGGGCTATGGAAAGGCAAGGATCCAAGCAGGAGCCGGAACCGATGAAAAATACTGAGATTTTCCCAATTCCATGCTTCGGATGTGAACTCTAACCTGAACCTCGAACAGAACCCAGGATACTAACCAGTCTGTTAAAATGATTTTAAATCTAAAAAGTGAATTATCATGAAGAAACTAAGTATACTATCAATAGCACTATTGGCTATCTTTGTGGTTAACTCCTGTGATAAGAGTGAACTTGGTCCGGTTGCAAATACTACAAATCCCGGCTCTCCTTCTATTACAACTCCGGAATCCGGACAGAGTTATACACTTACGGAAGAAAATGCCAATGATACCTTGATAACGATAGAGTGGAGCAAGCCGGACTATGGCTTCAAATCAGCTCCATCATTTAAGATACATATGGACTCGACTGGGCATAACTTTGAAGATCCTGTTCAAATAGCTAACACATCGAGAACTTCATTTTCCCTCACCGTTGGTGAAATGAACAGTACATTGTTAGGCGCGGGTTATCCATTTGGGGAACCATTAAGCCTTGACTTCCGGGTTATTGCTACACTTTCTGATTCTGTGGGTCAACAAGTCTCAGATCCAATTACTCTGGAAATTCAGGCGTATTCCGTCTGCCAATACTGCCCTACTATTTACGTACCGGGTGGTTATCAGTCAGCAAGTGGCTATGGCAGTAACTGGACACCAGGCGATGCTCCTGCCCTCACTACAGTAAGTGGTCAAGATGTTTATGAAGGTTATGTTTACATGGCTAGCTTCCGACGTAACCAATTCAAGTTCACTAGCTAGATGGCGATAACATGGACGACCAACTGGCGGATACCAAGATGGCGACAGCAAGGATGAACTTGAAGCCCCGGGTAGTAATATCGTAGCCTCTAATTCTGGATACTATAAAATAAATGTAGACATCAATAGCATGGCTTATTCTGTAACCGATACTCAGTGGGGTCTTATCGGTTCTGCTACATCAAACGGCTGGGATTCTGATGCAAGTACTAATGACATACGATCCAGAACGCATACGAGAGGTTATGGTCGATTATCAACATGATGCTTGTCCGTTCTGGCGACAATCAAATTCCGGGCCTAATGACGCTTGGAACTATAAATCTATTGGTGATCAACGGTGACAGATTGACGAACTACTTGAAAATGCTGGCGGTTCAGACAGTAATTCCCATCGGTTCTGCTGGCAATTACACTATTGAGCTTGATCTAAACAGTTCACCATACACTTACACCATCATTCAGAACTAATGCAATATTTTCATTAACCTTCAGATAAAAAGTCCACTCATCCTATTGATGGGTGGGCTTTTTATTAATTAATGGTCTCTCTTATGCGGCGCATTTCCACTACACTCCTGTTTTTACTGGGATTATTTATCACCGCCCAGGCACAAGTCATTACAACGGATCCCGAATTTCCGCTCCCGGGCGAATCGGTAACTATTACGTTTGACGCTACCGAAGGTACCGGAGGATTGGAAGGCTATACCGGGGACGTCTATGCTCATACCGGTGTTATTACTGATCAAAGCACCAGTAGCTCTGATTGGAAATATGTAGTGGCTGAATGGGACGAAAATATTCCCAAAGCGAAAATGGAACGCGATGCTGATAATCCGAATCTTTATACTCTCGAGATAACCCCTTCTATCCGTGAATATTATGGCTGTGCCCTGAGGGACGAAACGATCGAGACAAATGGCGTTTGTGTTTCGAAGCAGCTGACGGATCACGAGAAGGCAAAGCCGACAGGCGGCGAAGATATCTTTGCCGAAGTCTATCAAAACGAATTTAACGTAAGTATTACGGCCCCCTCGGATGATCCCGCTTTTATATCACAAGACAGTACGATTACCATTGAGGGTACGGCATCAACAAATACCGGTAACGAGCAACTTACCCTTTATATCAGACAGATCAGCAGGTAGCAACAAGTTCTAATAGACAATGCCTGCAATACAATTATAACGCTCAAAATGCAGGCAACTATGAAGTCAGGCTTGAAGGCACAGACGGCACAAATACCGACCAAGTATCACAGCAATTGGTTGTGAACCCTGAAGTCACCCAGCAAGCACGTCCGCAGGGTTTGCAAGATGGTATCACTTATGTGGATGACAATACGGTCCGGCTTTCGCTCTTTGCTCCCAATAAAGAATTTGTCTACGTAATCGGAGATTTTACGAATTGGGAAATTGATCCTAATTATTTTATGAATAAGGAGGAGGTCAATGCCGACAGCAGCTACTTCTGGATTGAATTTGATATACCCGATCCCAATAAAGAATACGGCTTTCAGTATTTCGTGGATGGAGAAATTCGTGTGGCTGATCCCTACTCTGAGAAGATTCTTGATCCCTTCAACGATCAATACATCAGCTCAGAAACCTATCCCAATCTTAATCCCTATCCCGAGGGAAAAACTGACAAAATTGTAGGCGTACTGCAGCCCGGTAAGCAGGACTACAACTGGCAACACAATAACTACGATCGCCCTGACAAAGAAAACCTGGTAGTGTACGAGCTCTTGGTTCGTGATTTTGTTGCAAACCACGACTTTAAGACGGTAACTGACTCCCTGGATTATCTACAGCAACTTGGCGTGAATGCTATAGAACTGATGCCTATCATGGAGTTTGATGCAAACAGCAGCTGGGGCTATAATCCCACTTTTCATCTGGCTACCGATAAATATTACGGACCGGCTGAGGATCTCAAAAGGCTGATTGATGAAGCCCACAGCCGTGGCATGGCCGTTATACTTGATATGGTGCTCAATCACGCCTGGGGCCCCTCTCCCCTTGCCAGACTGTGGAATGATGGGGACTATGGTAAACCAACAGCCCAAAATCCCTATCTCAATCGAGAACCAAAGCATGACTTTAATGTTGGCTACGATTTTAATCACGAAAGTCAGGCTACGAAATACTTTGTTGATCGGGTAAATAGGTTCTGGCTTGAAGAATTTAACTTCGATGGCTTCCGTTTTGATCTCTCTAAAGGTTTTACCCAAAACAATACGCTGGGTAACGTAGGTGCTTGGGGACAGTATGATGCTTCCAGAGTTCAAATACTAAAACGCATGGCCGACAAAATTTGGGCGACTGACGATTCTGCATATGTAATACTGGAACATTTTGCTGAAAATCAGGAAGAGCAAGAGTTATCTAATTACGGAATGATGACCTGGGGCAATATGCATCACAGTTACAAACAAGCCTCTATGGGATATCAGAGTGAAAGTAATTTCTCGGGGATTTATCATGAAAATAGAAGCTGGAATAATGCTCATTTAGTGGGATATATGGAGAGCCATGATGAGCAGCGTATTATGTACGAAAACCTTAATTTTGGCAATAGTAACAGTAGCGGCTCCTATGATATTACTGAATTAAATACCGCTCTGAATCGCATTAAACTCTCTTCTGCTTTCTTTTTCACCGTACCAGGCCCTAAAATGCTCTGGCAATTTGGTGAGTTGGGTTACGAGGTTGATATCAATCAAAGCGGTCGTACGGGTGAAAAACCAATTCGCTGGGAATATTACCAGGATGAGAATCGTAAAAAACTTTACGATACCTATAAAGCACTTATCCGGCTTCGCAATTCGCACGAAGCATTTACTTCTGAAACCTCCAATGTTACCATGGATGTAAATGGAACCACAAAACGTATAACAATCAGCCATCCGAATTTAGAAGTAAGTATAGCCGGTAACTTTGGCGTTACTGATACTGAGATGCAGCCGCAGTTTACACAAAGCGGCGATTGGTATGATTTCTTTTCCGGTGATACGCTGTCGGTAAACAACACCGATACAACGATTGCCATGAGTGCCGGCGAATTTCATATTTACACCACCCAGAAGTTTCAAGCTCCTACTGAGGATCTGCTTAGGTTTGTTCCCACGCAGATAAACCTGGACATTTCGCAATCGTTCGATGCCGCTTCTTCACCTCAGGATTACCGATTGATTGCCCTGCCCGGCCAAACTGTTGAACCCCTTGTAGATGTATTAAATGGCGACCCAAGTGTTGACTGGCAAGCATACTGGGATAATGGTCAGCAAGAAAACTACTGGGTTAAATATGATGGCAGTTCTACATTCAATATGAATTCCGGTAACGGTTTCTGGGTCACCAGCAAAGAAGATTTCACTTACGATCAGACCGTCCCTACTGTAGAGTTAAATGAGAATAATCAGGCTTCCATACCGCTGCACGACGGGTGGAATATTATTTCAAATCCCCTGCATACCGATGTGGCATGGAGTCAAGTATCGGCAGCAAACGGCGGTAACCTGCAGCCTCTATGGAGATTTGACGGATCCTACAGCGAAGCTGCCGACTTTATATCGGCTCGTTCCGGAGAAGCTTTTTACTTCTTAAATGATCAGGGATTAAATGAACTGCTGATACCATACGAGGAAACTTCATCCAAGAACAAAACAGAGGCTAAACAAAACGAAGTTCAACTCATTACCCAAAAGGATGGTGAGAAAACATCGTCAAGCAGTTTGACATTTGTTGACTCCGAAGAACCGCCTGCTGATGTAGTAGCTCCACCCTCGAGGTTTGAAGGCACATCACTGCGGTTTGCTGCCGATAATAACAAACAAAAGTCGTCACGGACCAGCTCATTAGCGCATGTTTTCCGAAATCAAAACAAGGAAGAACACCGATTGGAAGTTATTTTATTGGCCACGCCCAAAGAACCGGTTTCAATAAGCGCTAAGGGATGGGACAATAATCCCGGCATACAAATGGCATTGTTAAATACGGAATCCGGTCGTAAATACGATCTGAGTAATGAAAATGAAATAACCATTATCCCCGACAAAGAAAAAACCTCTATGTTGCTGGTAATCGGGGATACCCGTTACATCAACGAACAGCAAGAAGAACTTCTTCCCAAGGAGATATCAATAAATCCTAACTATCCCAACCCGTTTAATCCGTCTACTACCCTGCGGTTTTCGCTGCCGGAACAAACCGAGGTACAAGTGCAGGTATTTAATGTTCTGGGCCAGCGGGTCAGCACGTTAATCAATAATGAAACCCGTCAAGCCGGTGTACATACCGTTACGTTTGATGGGAGTCAGCGCGCCAGCGGATTGTATTTTGCTGTTTTTGAGATTGGAAACCAACGGTTTATCCAAAAGATGACGTTAATCAAATAACCAGGAATTTTATGAAACGGACATTTCTAATACCATCAATTGTTTTAATACTCTTTGGCTTCTTGGTGCTCACATCCTGTGGCGGTTCATCGACCGGCCCGGGCAATGGCGGAAACGGCAATAATGAAGCTCCTGCGGCTCCGTCGAATCTCGATGGAACTTCCGGAGACCAGGAAGTAGTGCTTACCTGGGATGCCAACAGTGAAGATGACCTGGCAGGCTATCATCTATATCGTTCTACCAGCAACATCTCAAGTATCTCGGGTATGGACCCCGTCAACGGATCAAATCTGATACAGAATGCTAATTTTACTGATACCGATTTGGAAAACGGAACCACCTACTACTATCGCCTTACCGCCGTTGATGAAAATAACAATGAAAGCAGTACGTCATCTCAATTGGAGATCACTCCTTTTTCGGATCCACCCGACCGACCTAGTTAATTATGTACTTAACTTAGATTGTTAACACTCTCTATTTCTCTTTTAAAAATTGAATATAAAGCGATTGTAGTTTTTATCACTAAAAAAATTGACCATCATTTTATCTGGCATTATTATGAAGACTAATATTCGATCGTTATTTATTTCCTTTATCTTCTCGCTCTTTCTTTTTGGATCCGTTAGCGCCCAAAATTATGCCATTGAACGCGTGGAACCCCTCCACTGGTGGGTTGGGATGGAAAATCCCGAGCTGCAACTTATGATGTACGGCCAAAATATTGGCGACCTCTCTCCTGGCGTAGACTATGAGGGCGTCTCTATTAAACGCATCCAAAAAGTAGAAAACGATAACTACCTTTTTGTCTACCTGAATATCTCCAAAGATACTAATCCCGGTCAGTTTGATATTACCTTATCAAAAGATGGCAAGCAGGAATTAAGTTATTCCTACGAGCTCAAAGAGCGGGAAAAGAATTCTGCCCAGCGAGAAGGCTTTAACTCTTCTGACGTCATGTACCTGATTACGCCTGATCGCTTTGCCAACGGAAATCCCGATAACGACAGCGTAGCAGGATATGTTGATAGCCTCGACAGAGATGACGACTACGGGCGTCACGGCGGTGATATTCAAGGTATCATTGATCATCTGGATTATATCGAAGAGATGGGTTTTACGGCTATCTGGCTGAATCCGGTACTTGAAAATGCTATGAAGAGTTCTTCCTACCATGGATATGCCACTACAGATTACTATAAAGTAGATCCAAGATTTGGAAGTAATGAGCTCTATAAAAAACTGAGCAAGGAGGCCGAAAAGCGAGGGATAAAGCTGATCATGGACATGATTATGAACCATTCAGGCTCTAACCACTGGTGGATGAATGACCTGCCGACCGACGACTGGGTACATTATCCCGATGAATATCAGCAAACCAATCACAGGCGTACGACCCTGCATGATCCCTACGCTGCTGAAATTGACAAAAAAATAATGACGGACGGATGGTTTGTGAAATCAATGCCTGATTTGAATCAAGACAATCCCCTGCTGGCTGATTACCTGATTTACAACAGTCTCTGGTGGATTGAATATGCCGGACTTAGAGGCATTCGGCATGATACTCATCCCTATGCAGGACAAGAGTTCATGGCTGAGTGGACGTGTCGCATTATGGAAGAGTATCCGAATTTTAATATTGTAGGTGAGGAATGGGGCGTTGATCCGCTTGTTCTTTCTAAATGGCAGCGAGGCAGCGACAAACCTAACAACTTTAGCTCTTGTCTGCCCAGCCTGATGGACTTCCCATTACAAACCTCTCTTATAGAGTCATTGACAGCAGAAGAAAGCTGGGATCAAGGCTTTATTGATGTCTATGAAACGCTCACCTTCGATTATGCCTATCCCGATCCATATAACCTCGTCATTTTTGCCGAAAACCACGACATGGATCGCTTCTATCGACAGGTTAATGAAGACTTAGATCTCTATAAAATGGGCCTGGCATACATTATGACGATGCGCGGCATCCCCCAATTTTATTATGGGACAGAGTTGTTAATGAGTAACGAAAAGGAACATGATCACGGGCAGATCCGCGAAGACTTTCCGGGCGGTTGGGAAAGTGATACCAAGAATGGCTTTACCGGTGAAGGGCTTTCTGACAAACAGAAAGAAGCTCAATCATTTGTAAAAAAGCTGGTCAACTGGCGGAAAGATAATCCCGTTATTCATACAGGTGAGCTTATTCATTACGCGCCCAAACATGACGGTATTTACGTGTATTTCCGTTATAATGAAGAAAAATCGGTGATGGTAGCCTTCAATAAAAACGAAGAGGCTATGTTGTTAAATACTGATTATTATTACGAGCGGTTAGATGGCTTTTCTGAAGGAACTGATATTATTACCGGCAAAACCTACTCGCTGGATAATTTAGAGATTCCTGCGCGTTCGGTGCTTATACTGGAGCTGGAATAGACTTATAAGAAATGTCCCTCACTTTTAAAGTGGAGGACATTTATTTTTAGAATGATATTTAAACTGATTGCCAAATGAATCATCAGGCTATGATTTACTAAGCTCACTCAAAGTGAGCTTTAATCTTGATTAGACTACCGAGGCATCGGTAGGATTTAATATTCCTTTATCAATCTGGATACGAGGGCAAACCCAGACATTGGATGGAAAAGCTTAGATTTTAAAGAATAATAGAATCAAAACACCCGGCACTTTTAAAGTGCCGGGTGTTTATTTTAGCTAAATTGAATAGATAAAGGATAAACAATCCGCAGCAGAGCTACGGATAGAGACAAGAAATTACAGATAGTAGATTTAGTTCTTCTCCCCGCTGCCCTGCCACTGCTTAATATTGATTCCGCACAAGAGGAACGAAACCAGATAAAATGATACTTTAAATCTCGTTACGTAACTCCGATAAATAACGCATTTTCTTATCCACTAACACCATCGAGTAAGGCAACCAGTCATTCTGCAGGCACAACAGCATCTGGATCATTCAGCTCCTGGGCAGCTTTATCATCCACAAAAATCATCATGAGAGCGGCAAATCTTTGCCGCTGCCGACGCGCTGCTCTGCACACGCGCATAGCCGACAATGCCCGGGAAATCGCCGCAGACGGCGACCCGGTGCGCGCCTATCTGGACGCCGCCGCCATTGTCGCGGCGGCCCAGGCCAGCGGCTGCGATTGCGTGCCGCCCGGGTTACGGCTTTCTCGCCGAGAACGCGGCTTTCGCCGAGCGCTGTGCAGCCGCCGGCCTCACCTTGGTCGGCCCGCCGCCGGCAGTGCTCGCCCTGTTCGGCGACAATGCGCGCGCCCGCGGTCTGGCGCAATACGCTGGCCATTCCGGTGATCCGGGCAGCAGGGAACCCCTCGACTCGCCGGAAGGCCATGGCCCTGGCCGACGAGATCGGCTATCCGGTGATGCTGAAAGCAGCGGCCGGGGGCGGCGGGCGCGGCATGCGCCGGGTGTCCGGCGGTGACGAGATGACCGATGCCTTCGCCCGCTGCCGCAGTGAAGCAGCCGCCGCCTTGGCGGATGGAGCGTTGTTCCTCGAACGGCTGCTGACCCGTCCCGCACATCGAAGTGCAGGTGCTGGCGGATGCGTCGGGTAATGTGGTGCACCTGTTCGAACGCGACTGCTCCGTGCAACAGCGTCGCCGGAAGTCCTGGAAATCGCCCGGCGCCGAACCTGCCGAGACGCTGCGCCGGCGCCTTCTGGACGATGCCGTGGCCCTGGTCCGCGAGGCCCGCTCTGGTCAACGCCGGCACCGTTGAATTTCTTGTCGAGCCGGAAAGCGGCGAGCACTTCTTCATCGAGTGCAATCCGCGCATCAGGTGGAGCACACGATCACGAGCAGGTCATGGGCGTGGATCTGGTGGAAGCGCGACTGCGCATCGCTGCGGTGCCAGGCCTCGCCGATCTCGGCCTGGCCGATCAGGACGCCATAGCCGCGCCGCGGCGTTTCGCCGTGCAGCCAGGGTGGTGGCCGGGGCGCGGGTTGTCGAGCGGTTACGAGCCGTCCGGCCATCGCGTCGACGCCTGCGGCTATCCGGGCTATACGCCCCCGCCTCAGTTCGACCCGCTGCTGGCCAAAGTCATCGGCACGTCCAGCGCCCTGGGCCCGGCGGCTGCCGACGCCATGCAGACCGCCTACCACGGCGCCCTCGACCGGACGCTGCGGGCTCTGGACGAGTTCCACATCGCCGGGCTGCCCGCAACCTGGCCGAGCTGCGCGCCATCCTCGACCATCCAGCCGTGCGCGACGGTGACGCCCGCGTCGACCTGCTCGACGAAGCCGGCGATGCCCCTGCAGAACGCGCCGACAGCGAACGGCCGGGCATTGGAACTCCTGGCTCTCGCGGACACCGCGGGGCGGGCGGAGTCCTGTCCTGCAGTTCGGCGACCTCCAGCCTGCTCCCGAGAAAACCAGCAGCCCATATGCGCTCCGATGGATGGTCATGTCATAGAGCTCTGCGTAGCCCGGGCGACCAGGTCAACGCCGGCGACCCGGTAATCATCAGTGCCATGAAATGGAAACGGTCATCAACGCCGAGCACTCCGGGGGCGAGATCGCCGCGATGCTGCCCCTGGAACCGGGCGCCCATGTCTCCGCGGGTCAGGTCATCGCCCTGATCACGCCCGCCGCCGACGGCCAGGCCCGATCCTCCGCCGAACGCCCGGCGCAGGACACCTGGGCCGATGTGCTCGATGAAGTCCACACCCTCCAGCGGCTGGCCCACGAACGCCTGGCCGCCGGCTCGACCGAACCCGGCGTGGTCCGCCAGCGCGACCGCGGCAAACTCACCTGCCGGGAGCGCATCGACGCCGTGCTCGACGCCGGGTCGTTCCGCGAAGCGGGCAGCATCCGCGGGCTTCGCCTCCCATGACGCAGACGGCCGGGTGGCGGCCTTCACCCCCGCCAATCACGTGGGCGGCTGGCGCACCATCGACGGCCGCATGGCCGTCGTACTGCGCCGACGGCACTTCACCTCCCGCGGGGCGGCCATGCCGACGGTGCCATCGGGCCAGAAGAGCCGCTATCTGGAAGAACTCTCCGTGCAGATGGAAGTACCGTCCCTGCGGCTGCTGGACGGCTCCGTCGGGCGGCGGCAGCGTGGCCGCCAGTGGGGTGCCTCGGCCAGCGGGAAGGGGCCAGCCGCGCTCAGGAGTCGAGCGGCCACGTCGCCGCCGGACGCCCGCGGGTGGCGGGTACGGGCGGAGACCGTTCCTGCCCGGGCACCTGGGCAGCACCCAATACGCAGCAACAACTCGCCACCACGTACCGGTGGTAAACCTGCTGCTCGGCAGCGTGGTAGGCATCGGCGCCGCCGTAGGCCGTGCTCGGCCACTTCTCGGTGATGGTCCGCGACATCGCGCAAGCTGTTCGCGGCCCGCCCGCCGGTGGTCCGCCACGCCATGGGCTACGACATCAGCGAAGAAGACCTGGGTGACTGGCGCGTCCAGTTGCCGCCAGCGGCTCGGTGGACAATCCGGCGGATACCGAAGCCGATGCCCTCGCCCAGTGCCCGGCGCTTTCTGTCCTACCTGCCGGGCTCCGTCTACCGAGGAAGCGCCGCCGGTGCTGCCGTCGGACCCCGGCGACTCGCCGGAACGCCGGGCCCGTGATCCGTTCGGCCGCCGCGAGGAAGAACTGTTCACCCTGCATTCCGGCGTAAACGCACCACCACCTTCGACATGCGCCGCGCGATCAGGCTGATGGCCGATACCGATTCGTTCTTCGAGATCGGACCCCTGTGGGGGACGGACCAGATCACCGGCTTCGTGCGCATGAACGGCCACACCCTGGGCGTGATCGCCTCGGATTCCCGTCACCCCAACGGCGGTGCGCTCACCGCGGATGGCTGGCAGGAAGCTCACCCGGCACCTCGACCTGTGCGACCTGTTCCACATCCCGCTGTTGAACCTGGTGGACAACCCCGGCTTCGCCGTAGGCGTCGAGCACGAACAGGCCGGCACCATCCGCGCCGGCGGCCAGTGGATGATCGCCTTCGCCCAAGATACCGCAGTGCCCATTTTCACCGTGATCATGCGGCGCAGCTTCGGCGTCAGCCGGCAACAACTACGCACACCGCCGCGGGCGGCGCCGTCGGTGCGGGTGGTCTGGCCCGCGGCCGACGCGGGCGGCCATACCGCCGGAAGGCGTGCGTCCAGGCAGCCTACAAACGCCAGCTTGCCGAAGCCGAAGACCCGGAGTCGCTGCGCGCCGAGGCCCATGGCCCGGATCGAGAGTGCGCGCGGCCCCACCGGCCCGCTATCGAAGTTTCAGATGGAAGAGATGGATCGACCCGCGGGATACACGTCGGCTGGTTCGCGAAGTGGGTGGCCACCGCCTACCGGATCGTGGCACGCCGACCGGGACAGCTGGGCCCGCGGGCCCTGCAGTTCCGGCCGTAGGGCGCGGGGCGCCGCCGCATCCGCCTGTTCCTGTCCGACAGGCGGTTATCGCCGAACAATGGACAGCAGCATGATGCCGCCCGAGCAATCCGCCAGTAGGCCGAGCAACCCACGGAGCATCCGCCACCATTCGAACGGCCACCGCCGCCATTCTGCTGCTGATCGCCCGAACCGCCCAGGCAGACGCGTTTTCCGAAGCAGCCGACCGCTTCCGCGATGCCGGGGCCAGCGCGCAGGTTCTTCGACGATTCGTACGGCTACGCCATCTTCCCCCGCGTCGCCAAGGCCGGGTTCGTCGTCGGCGGAGACGCGGCACCGGCCGCGGTCTATGTCGACGGCAGGCCGTGGAGTGAGCCACCTTGACGCAACTCACCGTCGGCTTTCAGGCAGGCGCTCAGGCCCATTCACAGATCATCTTTTTCCAGGACCGGCGCGCGTTCGAGGAATTCAGCGGCCGGCGGCTTCGAGTTCAGCGGCCAGATGAACGCCACCGTGATCACGGCCAGCGCCCAGGCCGGCGCGCGCAGCCCAGGGCGCCGGGGCCGGCGCCGGCGGCGGCCGCAATGGCGGCCAGGCTTCGCCGGCGGCTGCTACGAAGGAGTATGGCCGCGTTCATCATCACCACCGGCGGGCTGATGCTGGAAGCGAGCGCGGGCGGCCAGCGCTTCACCTACACGCCCCCGAGCAGGGCAGCCCGCCGCCCGCGTCAGCGCCCTGCCGCCGCCCGCCGTATGCTTCCAGCCATGAGCGCGGAGCCCGGACAACCCGGCCAGCAAGCTCCGGCACCTGGAAGCGCCGCGGCTGCGTGACGACGTCCGCGAGCTCGGCCACATCCTCGGCCGGGTCATCGCCGACGCCCGCGGCGAGGCATTCCTGGAACGCATCGAGACCATCCGCGCGCTGGCCAAAGACGCGCGCAACGGCGACGCCGCCGACTGGGAACGGTTGAGCGCCGTACCTCGCCGACGTCCCCGCCGACGACATGGCCGACGTGGCGCGGGCCTTCAACCAGTTCCTCAATCTCGCCAACATCGCCGAGCAGCACCATCTGACCCGGCCGCACCGCGACCGCACGGTGCTGCTGTCGCTGCCCGACCACGCGCGCCTGGCGGAGACCCTGGCGGACCTCGACATCGAGCTGGTGCTCACCGCCCACCCCACCGAAGTGCTGCGGCGCGCGCTGATCCAGGACATGCCACGCCATCGCCGCAGCGCGCGCCTGGCCACCCGCGACCAGGAAGGCGCCGGCGGCGATACACGGAACGCGACCTTGCGCGATTGATCGCCGAGGCCTGGCGCACCGAACCGAAATGCCGCCAGACCCGGCCGAGCCCCCAGGACGAAGCGCGCTGGGGATTCGCCGGTGGTGGAGTAGTATCTCTGCGGGACGCGCTGCCGGCGCTGACGCGCGAGGTCGATGCATATGCCCTCGCGGAACGGGGCCTGGACCCCCTGGCCCTGGATGCCGCGCCGGTACGTTTCGCCACCTGGATGGGCGGCGACCGCGACGGCAACCCCAACGTCACCGCCGCGGTGACCCGGGAAGTGCTGATGCTCGGGCGCTGGATGGCGGCGGATCTGTTCCTGCGCGACGTGGAAGCCCTGCGGTCGTCCCCGTCCATGCGCCGCTGCAGCGCCGAGCTGGCCGAGCGGGTGGGCGAGACCGGGCGAACCCGACCCGCGCCCTGCTCGAGCAGGTGCGCGACCGGCTTGCTGCGCGCCCGGAGTGGGCCGCCGCCCTGCATCCCGACCCGCCCGGCGAGGCGGATGCCGTCTATCTGACCAGCGGCGAGCTGTTCGAGCCCCTGGCACCGTGCCACCGCTCGCTGGTGGATGCCGGCATGGCGACCGTCGCCAACGGCCCGCTGCTGGATACCCCGCGCCCGCGTGGCCGCCTTCGGCGCGCACCTGGTGGCGCCTGGACATCCGCCAGGACGCCGAACGCCACGCCGCCGTGCTCGACGAGCCTGACCCGCTATCTGAACATTCTGCGCGACGACGCCAGCTACGCCGACTGGCCGGAGCCGGAGCGGCGAGCAGGTTCCTGCTCACCGAACTGGAACGCCGCCCCTGTTCCCCGGCCCGCTGGCCGCTGAGCGCCGAAAGCGAGGAAGTCCTCGCCACCTGCCGGACCATCGCCCACGGTGACGGCGCCGGAATCGCCCAGTACGTCATATCCATGGCCGCCGCGCCCAGCGACGTGCTGGCGGTGATCCTGCTGCTGCGCGAATGCGGCCTGGAGCGCGATCTGCCCGTGGTGCCTACTGTTCGAAACCCTGGCCGACCTCGAGGGCGCCGCCGCCAGCGTCGACGCCCTGCTGTCCCTGCCCTGGTATCCACGGCTACGCCGGCGGCTACCTGGCAGGTGATGATCGGCTCTTCGGATTCCGCCAAGGACGCCGGTCAGTTCGCCGCCGCCTGGGCCCAGTACCGGGCCCAGGACCGGCTGGTGGCCGTGGCCGAGCGGTACGGCGTGCGGCTGGCGCTGCTCCACGGCCGCGGCGGAGCCGTGGGTGCCGCGGCGGCGGCCCGGCGCAGGCGGCCATTCTCTCCCAGCCGCCGGGCTCCGTGGCCGGATCGCTGCGGGTGACGGAACAGGGCGAAATGATCCGCTGGAAGCTGGGCCTGCCGAGCCTGGCCGTGCAGACCCTGCGCCGTTACCTGAGCGCCACGCTGGAAGCCACCCTGAAACCGCCGCCGGCGCCCACCCAGGCCTGGCGCGACAGCATTGCCGGCATGTCCCAGCACCGCGCTCGCCTCCTACCGCGCAGTAGTCCGCGAGGACGAACGCTTCGTCGAGCTGTTCCGCTCCCTCACCCCGGAACAGGAGCTGGGCATCCTGGCACTCGGCAGCCGCCCGGCGCGGCGCAAGCCCAGCGCCGGAATCGACAGCCTGCGCGCCATTCCGTGGGTGTTCGCCTGGACCCAGGTGCGGCTGATGCTGCCGGCGTGGCTGCGGCACCGACACCGCCCTGCACGAGGCCCTGGAACGCGGCGAAGGGCCGGTGCTCGGCGACATGCTGGAGTGGCCGTTCTACCGCATGCAGACCGACATGCTGGAGATGGTGCTGGCCAAGGCCGACGCGACCCTGGCGCGCTACTACGCCGAACGACTCACGGACGACGAGCAGCAGCACATTGTCGACGGCCTGTGCAATCGCCTGGCCGGCCTCACCGACGACCTGCTACGCACCACCGGTTCCGCGCAACCTGCTGGCCAACGACCCGGAGCTGGCGGAATCGCTGTACGTGCGTGACGCCTTGCTGCTGGATCCGCTGCACCTGCTGCAGGCGGGACGCGCCCGGCCCGCTGGCCACGCGAGACCCAGTCACCGGGAGGCGGTGGAGCAGGCGCTGCAGGTGACCATGGCGGGGATTGCCAGCGGATTGCGGAATACGGGGTAGGCGAGACGGGTCGACTGCCACCGCTTCCAGAATCAAGTCTCTGATGCACCCCGTCGCCGTGCGGCTTCGATCACCGAACGATGCTCCGCCCAATCCGGTTCCTCACCGTCCCCAGCTCGGGTATCGCAGGCGACGAAGAATGCCTGCAGGTCTTCCACCGATTCGAATTTCCCGGCTTGTGCCTGGCGTTTCAACCGGTCCTCCGCTGCGGCGCGAAGCCACGCGCTCAAGGACAGGCCTTCACGGCGTGCCTGATGCACGTACCGCTCACGATCCTGGTCACGCATCACCAGTTCCACTCTGGCCATACTCGTCATCATCGCTACAGTTACACATATACTTTACACGACTATTCTCCGCGTTCTGGTCTGCAACCGGCAACTGCACCTTTGATGCTCATGGATTTGCTTTTGACCTGGCCACCATGGATTCTGAGCATGACCGGCAGCACTATTTGTACCGTCGCCACGCAGTCACGGTGCATCCTGCTATTACCGGACACCGGCACAGACGTAGTGACTGGACGCGCGCAGCGCTGTGACTTCAGAGATCCATGATCGAGACCGGCACCAGCGCTACGAAGAGGGGTTCATGGACATCTTCTCGAAATACCAGGGCACGCTGCTCGCCGTGGACGAGGCGCCGACAGTGCTCGAGGGCGAGTGGCCCTGGACCCGCACCGTGCTGCTCGAGTTTCCCGATGAAAACAGCTTGCGCGCGTGGTACGACTCCGAGGAATACCAGGCCCTGGCGCAGCATCGCTTCGCGGGGTCGCAGGCGAGCATAGCGATGGTGAAGGGCCTGGAGTAGAACGCCTGGGGCGAGCGGCGTACCGCCGGCACGATCAGTCTGCCAGCCGCCAGGCCAGAGTCTCGCCCGCGCGAAACGGCACCACCGCCGTCTCGCCCATGCCGCAGATATCGGGCACGGTCTGCTCCCGGCGCTGCAGGGTCACTGTGTCCTCGTTCACGGGCAGATCGTCAGAAGCGCGGCCCGTTGATGGAGGCGAAGGCCTCGAGCTGTTGCAGCGCGCCTTCCGCCTCGAAGGTGGCGGCGTAGCTCTCCAGCGCCACCGGGGCGCTGAAGATGCCGGGCGCAGCCGCAGGCGGGCTTCCTTGTCGAGCGCGCGTCCGGGGCGGTGTCTGCTGCCGAGAAAGAACTTCGCGCTGCCCGACGTGGCGGCCCGGCGCAGCGCCTGCCGGTGCTGCTCGCGTTTGGCCACCGGCAGGCAATACAGGTGCGGGCGCACGCCGCCCACCAGCAGGTCGTTGCGGTTGATCTCGAGATGATGGGCGGCGACGGCGGCCGCCACGGTGTCCGGCGCG
>NZ_JAXHLU010000016.1:0-244700 GCF_034521915.1 Fodinibius sp. | reverse complement strand
AGCAGAATCCAAAACATCAAGTAAATATGTAACATCTCGTGATTTAGGTGCAATCGTAACTTTTTCAAATAGATCAATCCAATCTGGATTTTTGTCAGGAATATCAGGCAAAACTAAAAATACTGAAGAAATTGCAGATTCTTTATCTGACCCAGACATACCCTTTATTTTTTTAGTAACATCCTCTAAAATTAGAGTTCTATCTTTCTTTTGTGAAGTTAGGTCTGGGATTTGATTTAAGTAGGGCTTAATTTTATCAGATTTAGAAAGGCACGTTAGGAAATCAGCTATTTCATTAGCTTCATAAATTGCCGCTTCAGTATTAGGTCCTTTTCCAGCATGTAATCCACCTGCTCTTGCGGTTGATAGAATTCCAAAATTGGAGGTTCTATTTTCTAGTTCTTGTCTATGTAAGGATGGGTTACTAACCCCTTCAACTAAAAAATCAGAAATTGGCCTCGCCTCACTTACAAGTTTTCTAAAGTCTGATAAGATTTCAGGAAAACTTTTAAAATTACCAGACTCTCTTTTTTGTATTGATAAACCATGAGCATGGATTAAACATGCAGCCATTGCAAGTTCTGCTGAAACACCGATTAAGCCAATAGAAATAGCATTTTCGGAACTTTTTTCCCTTATCTCATATCGTTTTGATCTTGACAGTCTATTTGCAGCTGTATGTAAAGCATCAAGACTTGATTCGAGCATCCTAATTGATTCTCTCCGAAGAAAAAGTGGCATACAATAGCTTAAATTTAAGTCTCAAATCATTACAGTTAACGCCATTGCGTATAAGGTACCTTAAAAAGGTTGACTAGTTAAGTAATGAACAGACAGGGAAAAAGCCAAAAGTTGGCAAAGAATAGGCGAGGTGCGTCCGCTTAATGCGGGTTATAGGGCGCTACGAATTTTTGAAAAGAGCTACACGTCTAATTAAAATGGCTTCGCGTTTTTATTTATCATTTTACACGGCTCACTTGGGTTACCACTAGTTTCTACCTTTCCTTTATTTCTCCACTTATAATAATAATCAAAGTATGAATCAGAATTGAGGAAATGGAAAGATTTTTTGGTAAAGGCAACGTCATCGCTATTTACATCTTCAATTATGGATGGGATATTTTCTGCATTATACTTTGTGTTTACAAAGAAAACATCAAAATTATTTGAATTCCATTTGTTATTAGTATTTGAGAATAAAATTTCTAATTGAAGATTTGTTTTTTCTTTTAAGCCATAGTTATTATTCGTCAAAAATTCTTTTGTTTTCAGCTCAGTTTTGCCATCATCATGTATAATCTGCACACACGCATTTCTATGATTATTACCTATAAAAATAAGCCTATCGTCTAAATAGCTTAACAAGTCAGAAAAACTATGGAAAATACCGATGTGATATTTTTTGTGCATTTTGTTTAACTTTTTTAGGAAATTACGGTAAATACTCAATATCAATATGCGATCATGCCAATGCATAACACATTTTTCAATTCTTCCTTTTGAGTGATAAATAGTCAAACTTTTACTTTCTATACTTCTATCGGTTGAAGGTTATCCAATGATATTTTACCAGATTCTATATCATTAATAACTGATTCATATAAAAAGGATGCGATTTCCTGCCCTTCGTCAATAAAGTCCGCCCAGTCTTTTGAAGGTTCTTTCGATTGCAACCAACTAGAATATCTTTTTGCCTCGCTTGTCAAGTTTTGAAACTCATCCATATTATTCCCGTGCTTTTGAAATCCAAGCCCAGAATTGGAAAGACAGAAAACAAGAAATTTTGTGTAGTCTAGTGCATAATTTGATCTATTTAAATGCCCACCGAAAATGATAAATGCAAAATCATCACTATTTTGTTCTATAGCTATCCCCATAGTTCTTAATGAATCATATGCTGCAATACCTTGATCCTTAAAACTTTTAAATAAATATGCATATCCTACTAAGATCCAATTTAAGTACTTTAATATATTTGGATCATTAGTGGGTGCAACTTCCAATGGATATTCAATTAAGGGTTTTAGCATTATTTGACCTATCGGATCATTACATGGTGAATCAAAGTAAATATTAGGAAAAGGAGTATTGATGAACTGCAGGACTTTCTCCATTGAGTCATTTATGACAAACTCGTCTTTAAATGCTAAACCCAAATCAAGCCTACTATATAATGTTAGAGGATGAATAGGATATGATTTAAAAAGTTTTTCTATTTTTTGAATATTTTTGGCATCCCTAATTTCCTCACTCACAGTAAATGCTCTCTTCCAATTATGGACAAATTCGTCTGAATAATTCATGTTTTTTATTAATCGTTTATCGCCATTGTTTAGAACATTCTCACCGCAATATTAAAATAAATTGCTGCTCCTTTTTAAACATTAAAATTTCTTTTAACTCGATTTAGGTGAGATCCTGCTTGAGAATTTCCAAGGTTTACAGCTCGTTGAAAATCATTTTTTGCGAACTTTACTATGTCTTTAACTTCTGACGGATGAACAGTATTGTTTTCTCCTAACAGTGCACCCATAATTGATATTGCCCTATTGTTATATGCATTTGCATACTCTGGATCAAAAATAATGGCAGCCGTAAAATCAGATATAGCCCGACTAAAATTTTCGAAATCAAGTGCTACTACTCCCCGATTATAATAACCATCAGCAGTAGTACAAACTTTTAACGATTGTTCAAAATCGGCATAAGCTCCCTGCACATTACCAGATTTATATTTTCTGATGCCATCTTTTATTAGCTTGTCTGCTTGTTCAATATGATCACCTGGAGTATCAAATAATATAGACTGTCCTTCTCTCAACTTTTTACCATTATCCTCCTTATTCTTGACTCTTGAAAGTAATTCACGAAGTTCTTCTATGCTAAGTTGCTTAGGTTGTAAATCGGAATTCGATTCATTACTAGTCATAATTAGTTAAATTTTTATTCGTGCAATAATTAATAGTTAGGTAAAATCCCTATAACGTCCCGCTTATGCACTGGTAATATGATAGTTCTTAGTTGAAGTAGAATATAATTGATAAGACAATTGAAACAACAGCTAAAATGACTCCTATAATTGCCCAAATATAGCTTCTCTTTCCAGTTTTATGTGAACTTTTTGCAAGTGCCATACTTGAATTCACCTTTGCTGTTTGTACCAAATGATCGTGATTGCTTGACAAAGTTTGTCGGGCTTGAGCCATGTCTTGCCTTGCAATAGTCAAACTTCGTATATATTGATCTAAAATTTTACGACGTTCACTGTCAGAAATTTCTTTTTCTGAAGTGGCACGAAATTTTGGGTTAAAGATGAAATCTCTTGCTTCCATCTCCCATTCAAGCATACGTATTTGAAGTTTATCGGCCTTTTTTCCTAAAGAGTTGTATTTTTTTGATTCTCCTTTTCCAGGGTTTGAAGGGGGATTTTCTTCATATATAATTTCATTTAACTCGTTAAATTCTGTCATAATTGTTTCATGTTCCTGCCCTAGTTCGTAGAGTTCAGGGTTTTCTGTACTATTAACGGAAATATTTTGTAGAGAAAGTAATTTCATTTCAATATTAAAAACAGTAAGATTGGTAAATGGATATCATGTTTTCAAATTAAATTAAGAAGACTTTATGAGTCAATAAATTGCCTGTAATTCCAAATATCCTTTCTGATTTTATTCTCAGGATTCAGATAATATTGAACAATTTCTTCTTCTGATTTTAATGAGAAGTTAATATTGAGATGCGCATAAATAAATCCAATACTTAAAAAGTAACCTTCTTTCGATGAATCCCTAAAGTCACTTCCCGATGGCTTACCCAGTACAGATTTATTCATATTTTTAAAGGACTCACTATTTTTACCAAACTGTTCAAGAATTGAGTCATTATTAGCATTTAAATCACCAACATAGCAGTGCCCCATATAAAAAGTTAAATTGTCTGCACGAAATATTAAGTCTTTAAGTGAATCATTCTTTTTTAATCCTACAAAAACGAGAGTAGGTTCATATATTTGACTATCTGTTAATTTAATTTGGGTATCTGTTACTGTATTTGATGACCATTGAAATCTAAAAAGATTTTTTAAGAAGACTTGTTCCGCCATTGGGTCCTGATTATACAAGCGTTGAATGATGTTGAAGTGACATAATACCAATAAGTTTCTAAACGCTAGTTCATAATTTCCAGTACCAATTAGAACTTTCATACTGTTTCCATAACTCCTTGAATCAAGAGGGTCAATTTCTTGAGCTTTTGAATAGTATTCTAAGGCACGACTGTAGTTCCCTTCTCTCTTTGCTTCAATGCCTTTGTTAAGTACTTTTGTAATTTCATCCATAATTTATTTAAAAGAATTAGGGGTAATTAGATTCATTTACTTAATAGAAAGCAAGCTATGGCGAATAAATTTTAAGTATGAGTATTATTTTTTTGAACCTATGAAGTTCTTCATCTTTTAAGGTTTATTCAAAGCCCTATAACGACCTGGCGCATAAGGTGCGTGCAAAACAGTGCTGAAATTGTTTTAAAATGTACTATGGAAACTGATCAAATAAAACCGGTGGAAAATGGCGAGGCACGTCACACTTAATGCGCGTGTTATACAGCGACCTCAATTTTTATTCTTTATAATTTTATTTAAAAAGTTTGTCATCCATTTCTACTCCATATTTGGTTGCCTTTTCCATTATTCCATCATAGACTTCACCTTTTGAAAGCCCTAAGTATCTCATAGTTTCAAAACTGATATCATACCTGTCGGTAATATTTTTCGGTGATGTTATTGCTGCATAAAAATATCCATTTTGTTTAGGATTAAAGGTCGATTTTGAGTTAAAACGAACACGATTCAAAATTGTATTGTAACCTTCTTTTAAAAAAAGATTGCTGTGGTCTCCAACACCACCAGCTCTAAACTTTATATTTCCATTTTCTTTCTTGAGCTCACACTCAAGCATAAAGTCATCGTTATTTTTGGCTTGATTAGCTACTGAGCTTGCTTCAAAAATTAGTTGGTTTCCAACTTTAATATCAAAAGGCTCTACATTGGTTGAACCACAGAAACTACATTTTATATTATTTTCGTCTCGCTGAAAATTGATCGCGCCCATTGCGTTATATTCAGTATCTTGCAATAAATCTTCCGGTCTGTAATCAGGAATATTTATTGATTGATTTTCAGCTTGTAGGCAATCCCTGCAGCCTGCAGTATAGGTTACGGTTGTCATAAATTTCCCCTTATTAAATATTACTTTTTAGAATTAAATATAGTACCTACTAATTGTTTCTCATCTCCATTTTTCAGTGTAAATATTTTTGCTTTAACTGTTTCATCATTCGACTCAAAATAGCTATTAATTATTTTGCGAATTTGACTATTAGCGTCCTCTAAATTTAGTCCAGTTAATCGCTGGTTGTTAAGATGTAAGACATTCTCGCTTCCATCTTTAGACTTAATAACGACGATTTGTCTGGGAAACTCATCTAAGAAAGGTTCGTTTGATAAAAAATCGGAATAATCCATATTTAAATATTGATGATTCGAGTTTATTGAGCTGTATAACGATATTGCACATAACCGGCAGGCACCAGAATGTTGAATTAGTTTTAAAATGATAGATTAACTAATAACTGGAAGGGTGGCAAAGAGACGGTGATTGACTTATCAATTGGCTCAAAGCCCTTGTTAGGGTTTTAGTAAGATTCAATTATACGAGCTTTATCTGGCACATAATTATTTCTAATACTTTCTAAAAAACTATCAATATCTTTGGTAAATTTTGCAGTATAATAATCGACTCTTTCATCAATTGACTGGTACCTATATCTATGTCCCGGCCAATCTATAAGGATTACTGAACTAGGATTTCTTTGGATATAATTTATAGTTGAAACCATTCGTATTATATTTTTTGCCAACCCATCTAATCGGGGGTGATTAATAATTACTTTTCTACCGTCAGGCACTTCAACTTTATATATTTTTTGATCTCCACCCCACCTTTTTTTCGATTCTATTTGGATATATGAGGGATTATGTTTTGGAACTGAATCAACTTTTTTAAATAGCTCATTTTTCTTATTTCCGTCTTTTACGATCTTGACCTCGCAATTATTTCTCATCTTGACATAGCATCTCCGCATATCCATTAACCAAGATTTTAACAAATTACTAACTTTATTATCATAGCGATATGAAACATCAAAATATATTCGAAGTAGCTTGGAATCTTCAGGTATATTATTTAGATGCAGAAGCTTTTTATTTATGTCTACAATCTTATCTACTTGATATTCATATATTGAACTAACTTTGGTGATCAATATCTGAGCATTATTGAATAAATTTATTTGCAAACTAAGAAATTGAGAAATATTGATTACTGTTGGAAATAGATCTTCGGTAAAAGGTAAATCATATTACACGTAACCGACACACGCTGGAATATTGAATTACTTTTAAATTAAGAGATTAACTAATAAATGAAAGGGAGTCAAAGAGATAGCTAGGCTGTCCGAGTATAATGTGCGGCTTATACAGAAGAATCCTCAATCAACAATGGGCATGCAACGGTTACTCCATCTAAAGAAAAACTCTCATTAATTAATAAGTCTAAGATCGAGGAAACCGTACGTCCAGAATTAAAAACATCATCAACGATTAAAAGCTTTATTGATCCATTAGGTGTTGATTCACATGAATAAGAGAGCGATTTCCTGTACTGCTTAAAAGTATTACCAACTCCTGATTTTGAGCCTTTAGTTCGATTAATGCAATCTGAGATCTCTTTAATATCAGGCCGAATTTCCTTGATTTTTTCTAAATAAGGTTTTGCATCTTCTCTGCTAGATGGAGGACGCAATATTATATCAAATTTGTATTCTTCTAAATTTTGAGCCAAGGATTTAGTAGCATGAGGAAGATTATTATTGTAAGATTGAGCAAATAAATTATCCTCAGGATTTTCTTTAGAAACAATTTCATAAGTTCCTGAACGAATAGACTGCAAATAATTTAAAGAAGTTCCATCTTTATATTTTGCAAGATAAACTAAATTGATAGAAAGATTTGGCTGTATTTGATCAAGATTTACTGTTTTTTGAGGCATTTATCTAAATCTTATCCTGTATAACCTAGTTTTCATTGTTCAATATTGTAGGCATTAAGTCCCTAAAAGGCTAGCAAGAATCTTGCAGTACAATAATTTAGCGTATTATCTGTATTAGGCGTCCGGTTCTATTTTTATTAGGTCAGTTTTCTGTAGATCTCTCAAGCAACTCCTCAGAATTATTCCGCACGTTGTTAACGGCTTTGTCTACAGGATAAAAGTCAATGGCATCATCCGGAAATGGGTTAAGCAATTCTTTTAATGCGTTCGTATTGTGGTTTTCGGGATCCAGCCACTCGACCCACTCTTCTTTCAGTAGCATAGCTGGCATGCGGTCGTGGAGGTCGCTCATCTTCTCGTTGGCATCGGTCGTAATAATGCTGTAGGTCGGTATTTTTTCGCCCCCGGGCGACTCCCACACGTTGTAGATTCCTGCAAAAGCGAACATCGGTTCATGGGTCGGGTGAATATAGTAAGGCGTCTTATTGCCCTTCTCCCCTTTCCACTCGTAGAATCCGCTGGCCGGGACCAGGCAACGGTATTTTTCGAATGACCGCTTGAATGATTTCTTGGTGTCGACGGATTCGGCCCGGGCGTTAATCATGCTGTAGCCAACCTTTTTCTCTTTCGCCCAGAATGGCAGTAAGCCCCACCGAAACTGTTGGATCGTTCGCTGGCCTTCGCGATTCTGTCCTACAACTGGCATGTTGTGAGTCGGGGCTACATTGTAATTAGGTCCATATCCCTCACCTTCGTCCATGACCGCATCAAACCATGCTTCCAATTCTTCGTCACTTTCAGTAAGTGTATAGCGTCCACACATAGTTTTTTGTTGGTTAATAGATTATACCTGTTGTTACAATCAGATATTATGATACAAAATTTCTGTAAGGATTGGGCGTCCTGGCGGTCTTACTTATGAACAGCATTTAGGGGTGATCATACTATGATTATCAAGCAAATTACCCTTTATCTTCAGGGCCGACTATCCGAGGAGCAGGCTATGGCCTTATGGACGTATTTACTATTGCATCCGGAGGCATTGGAACTACTGCAGACCTACTGGTTGTATCGCAAATTGTATGACTAGCAAGATCCAGTAATCAGGGCTTCCTTTTCCTGCTTGGAGTACTGTTTGATCTAATATTCATTCTTGCAAGCCTTTGAGCGGTCAGGATGTTCCTCGACAAATACTAATTCATCCGGATCATGGGCTCGTAGGTATTTTGCACCTTTGTGCCCTGCCTATGCTGATCCCACCGCCTGATCACATGGTTTGTGCTGCCGGTATACAAGCTACCGTCGGTGCAGCGGATCATATATACAAACCACGTGTTCATTACAATGATATTATTTGCTGGTGGCTATTGAGTCCTGAGTATAACAAGCCTTCACCAGTAGTGACAGGATAATTTTTAGCTCTATGCGGCAATAAAAAATCTAAAAAGATAAAATTCTGAGGCTCGCACTCTGGGGGATGCTTTTTTTGAATGTCAACTCCTGATCCAAAATCTAAACGATATATTCCTGTGCGAGAAATGGGCGGCGATTAATCCAGTAATTGCCATAGGGTATAAAAATAATAAACATTTTAGCCTATTTTTTGCTTTTCTTACCTATGTTGTGAATTATGTAACAAATTATATTAGAGAGGAGGGAAGCATGTTATGCAAATAAAAAATTTTGACCAGTTTTTTCGCGATAACCCCATCCCCATGTGGATTTACGATCCGGAGGACTATTCGATTAAGGATGTCAATCAGTCGATGATTGCGCTAAGTGGGTATGCAAGCGAGTCGATGCTCTCCCTCACCTTATTTGACCTGCGCCCGGAGGAAGAAGTTCCCAAACTGAAAAAACACCTAGCCCAGATGGATAATAAAATGGTCAGTGATGAAGGGCTGTGGAAACATCAAAAAAAGACCGGCGAATTTACATATGCGTATGTCATCACCAATCCGGTGACCGTTGAGGGGGTGAACCGAACCTATCAGTTGGCCATGTTTAAAGATCTTACGGAGGAGCTGGACACCCAGCTAAGCAATAGAATACCCTTTAAGCATAGTATGGAGGGGATGATGCTGACAAATTCCAACGGGGAAATCCTGCAGGCGAACTACGCGGCCTGTGACATGTTGGGCATGACCGAGAAGGAGATCACCAGGCGGGGGCGCGAAGGTCTGGTAGCCAAGGATGAAAAATTAGAAAAGGCCTTAAAAGAACGGATAGAAACGGGAAATTACGCTGGTGAGCTTACCTTTATTCATAAAGAAGGCCAAAAGATACCCGTTGAAGTAACGTCAACGGTGTTTAAGAATTATGCCGGTGAGAAGCGATCATGCTTAATATTTCGGGATATCAGTGATCGAAAAGAACAGCAGCAAGCCCTGCGGGATGAACAAGAATTTACAAAAGTATTACTTAGCAGTTTGCCCGGGGTCTTTTTTGTATTAGATCAAGAGGGCAAAATAGGGGTGATCAACGAGCATTTGACGGAGATATTAGGTTTCCCTGCTGAAAAAATAAAAGGGCAGCTCGCTGTAAAATTTGTCCATGAATCCGACAAAGAACAAGTCCCTGAAGAGATCCAAAAAATTCTTGACCAAGGACATAGCTCATTTGAGATGACCTTAAATACAGCTGGCGGGAATACGGCCACGTATCGATTTAATGGAGAAAAGTTGGAACAAGATAACCAAACCTACATTGTTGGTATCGGAGTGGATATCACGAAACAAATGGAACTCCAGAATCAGCTGAGCACGTTGCTCGAAAAAGAGCAAACCCGACGCAAGAAAGCCGAAGGCGATCGAGACAAGCTTAAGAAGATGTTTGAAAAAGCCCCGACTCCTAAATGTCTGTTGGAAGGGCGAGAAATGAAATTTGTTATTGCCAACAAAGCGTATGAGCAAGTAGTGGGACAAGAGGATATTGTAGGGAAGTGTGTTGATGAGGTTATCCCCGAAGTCGAAGATCAGGGCTATATCGATATACTAAAACAGGTATATGATACCGGAGAGCCGTATTTTGGTCGTAGCGAGCGAATATTTATTGATAAGAACAATAAAGAGGACGCACAACAAGAATACATATTTAATTTACTATATGAACCACTCTTTGATGATAAAGGGGACGTCTATGGGATTTTTGTGGAAGCGATGGATTTTAGTGAACAGATTGCCTCCCAACAGCAGCTGGAGCAGTCGCTCGAAGAAAAGGAAACGCTCTTGGCCGAAATTCATCACCGGGTGAAAAATAACTTAGCCATTATTACGAGCATGATGGAGTTGCAGGTCATGGATACTGATAATAGTACGTTGCAGGATTTGCTTAGAACTGCTCAGCAGCGAATACAGACCATAGCTACCATCCATGAATTGTTGTACAGTTCAGAAAGCCTTTCTCATTTAAGCTTTGGGGAAAATATAAAACAGCTGGTCCAAAACATTGAGGATATATATAGCAGTAGCAAGCAAATTACGGTCACTGTAGAAGCGGATGACATCCCCATGAATATTAACCAGGGCATTCCGTGCGCTCTATTGGTTAACGAGGTTGTGACCAATGCCTACAAACACGCTTTTAAAGGCCGGCAAGAGGGTGAAATTGCAGTTAAGCTGCAAGAGAATAATGACCAGGTTTGGGTCGAGGTCATAGATAATGGCGTAGGATTACCAGATGATTTTGTGCAAGAAGAGTATTCATCCACTGGAATGACCTTAATTAACCAACTTAACCAGCAATTAGAGGGAGAGATTGCTTTTTCTAATGAAAATGGGACCCGGTTTGAGTTAACCTTTAAAAAAACCGACGTGAAAGGGATTGGGAGCGGTTTTATCGAACATTGATTCGAAAATAATAATCACTCAATTCAGGAACAGCCTTCAAGTTCTATATTGGGCGTTTTGAAAATTACCTAAAAATAAAAATCCGCCTTTCACACCCAGGGGGTAGCTGTATATAGCAGGGGTATGCTTTTCTGGGAGATCGAATTTCAAATCAACATCGCTTGCGGACCCTGGTTTTGCAAGCATAGGGGTGTTCCTGTGAGAATCCGGAAGATCTCGATTAACTTACCCATCCCCCCTTTATTAAAAAAGCCCCAAAGCGCAATGCCTTAGGGCTTTTATGTGGCTTTGTTGGGCAACTTGACCAATAGTAGGTTTCACAGTAGCCACTATGGAATATCTTCCACGCTTGCTGGCAGCGTAACGCCCGCTTCATTGATCCGCTCCAAAAAGTGCTCATAGGCGGCATCTACTTTACGGAAATGTCGATCCTCATAGACCGAATCATGCGCCATTCGTTGCTTAAACTCCTTGACCGAATCCGCCCACTCCAGCCGGTCGTCGTTTTTCATTCACTCTTGGAGCTCCCTGCAGTAGGTAAAGCTACCATCGTAGTATCAGAGGTAGGCTAAAAACAGGTCCTCGTTATCGTTGTAGATACGTTTAATGCTTGTGTATTTCGCTTTTTTAATTCACGACATAGTAATGATCATTACGTTGTAATTTATTTTTTGCTTTGCGGTGGGCTCATTATATAATCTAGGAATTTTATGTTCGGCCTTCGCGCTGGCCCTGCCTCTCTATATTTTAAAGCCCCTAACCACACCTATAATATATTCAAAAAGAGGGTTGATATCCAATAAAACTGATCTAATATCACCTATTAAAAGCTTTTAACGGCATTTTATTGGTCTTGAGAAGAAACAGGTATTGAGTACAAACACCCCTTATTATTATCTTCTTAGTAGAATATATTTTAATCTGAAAAAGGGGATTTTATGCCTGATAGAGAAAAATTAATTGAAGAGATAAAAACGCTCAGAAGACAGATGGGATTCGGTGAACAAGAGAAGCCTGAGATTAATACTGATATAGCTAAAATGGCTAACTCTAATAAGCAGGATTTAGGGTTGAACTGGAGTCTTATTTCCTTAATAGTGATTACTATTGGGATTATACTACAGATACTTTTTTACTATGAGCTGATTTGATAGCCAATAAAAAAGCCCCCTGAACCGAAGTCCAGGAGGCATAGATAAACTGTGGAATTTCACCACAACATAAAACCGAAAACAGGAATTGCACCTGAAAACGGACAACTAGAGCATCAGACACAAGCAGGAACGCTCGTCCCTGCCAAACTGTGCTCTAACCTGAAGCTAAGCATAACTGCAGAACAGACATAGGCCCCTTCAGGCTAATATATAGAACTCAGCTGTAAAGCTGAAGTTTTATAACGCTCTAAATATATCGCTTTATTTAACTGTTTTCCAGTATATTGTTAAACTATTGGGCTTTAACAGGCACTACAGTTAAACTATTGGGATTTAGCGTATTTGGAGGCTTTATTTTGCTTTTTAAGGCTCTAACTAAAAAGAGCCATAGCCTGGTATGGGCATGACTCTCTTGAAAATTAATTTTTGGTGTTTAAAAGTGATAATTAGGTGCTGCTTGTCTTAAAGGTAGGTTTGAATACAGATCTACTCTACAGTCATATCGAAGAGTTCTAGCTCTTCCTACAGCCTGAACGCTCTCCCCATGAATGATAGCGAGCTGTAGCTGCGATAATCGCTCGTTGTGTTTGAACGTTGAGAAGGTAAATCTAAGGCCATTGTATTCTACAGAAGCCTTTCCAAATTCCCTATCCTTCTCATGTTTCACAGGAATCCCCAGAACTGCTCCAAGTAGGTAATACAGGACATTCGATTTGTGGTTGGTTCCCAAAATATTGAGACTGGTATTCGAATAGTGATCGTACCCTGAGCAATTCCCGAAATATACATCATCAACAGCAGTTTTTATTTTATCCTTCATTGTCATGAAGGTGATGGTAGGCTTATCAGCAGTTAGCTCGTTAGCCTCCGAAAGAGAGGCCTTCAGAGAGGTTCTACTGAAGCTCTTGTTGAGGTGTTGATGGACTTCTCCTTTTTGGTGAATGTTAGAGATGTCATACGTCTTTACCCTGTTTTTGCCGTACATCTCTTCATAAAATGGGACGTTAGCACTGGCAGATAATACTATAATTTTCTTATCATCAGGAAAAAAGGAGGTGTTGATAAAATGCACTGTATCAGCATGATCTTTTTCGTCTCGGAAAATAAAATCAGATTTAAAAAATTCGACAATGTTACTTGAGAGTCCTTCCATACTACTATAACTGGTTGCTTTGTCTTTCAAGTCCAAATCAAACCTGGATGGAAGCTGTGTAATCTCCCCCTCTTCTACCTCACTCATTAGGTAATTCACTACGTCCAGCAAATCTGTATCACTATGCCTGAACATCCCTTCACCAGTCTGGTTAGCCATTTTAATCAAATCGGATATTTTTATGCTCTCCACACAAGCTAAGGACTCCATTGGATCTTCATCGTAAACGATCTGATCTACCTGCTCGAGATTTCCACCTGAGTGAATGGCCCAATCGTGGGTACTCATAATCGTTTTATCAGTGACATGAACCTCTTTTTGCCTTTTCAGATATTTTGCTGCTAGGTTGCGATCATACATACAGTAGCTGTCACTGGTAATCTGATGTGCTACTTGTACAATTTTCTTATATGCAAGGCCTCTAAAACCTAATTCATATAATCTGCTCAGCTTCTGATTTAACTGCTCACTTTCGAAAGTTGGCAATTTTGGAGTAGTTATAGCTGAGGTGTAGTCATTTCTTCTGTCCATGACTTCCTCTTTTAGGTCATGAGTCGGAAATGCGAGCAGCGTGTTTGGTCCTGCATCTTTAATGTGTTCAGTCTTACCTAATGCGGTGTGGCACAAGAAGATATGTATGTCCTGGTCATGCTCAGAAAGGCATTTTTCGAACTGATATCGGAACAACTGTTCTGCTTTGGGCAGTGTCATTCTGTTAATAGGCTCAGTGATTTCTACCCCATCAATAAACTCTCTGTCAGCCTCATAAAGCGTTCTGTATTTATGATCCTCCTCATAAGGGCTGAAGTTTTCCAACTTCATTGGGGAGTAGTAGGTCTCCAGGCTTTTATTTTCTCTTGTTAGGACTCTTGCCAACTCATGTCTACCGTCATGTGCATATAACTCGTCACTACTGTAATTTGGATGGTTTTCGTTGAATTCCTTCAACCGATTCTCATAAATTCGCTTTCCTCCCTTCATCCAGACCATATTTAATACGAGGCCCTTAAGAGATGCGAACTTTAACCGCTCTTCACTGTTCATGAAGTCCCCAAAAATCTGCACCTTGTCCTGTAGAGCCTGCCAGTCGATTTCAGTAGTCTTATAGCTCTTCAACTTCTCCCAGTATTGTTTACGTTTCTTTAAACTATCAATGTGTTTACTCGTGTTACCTATTATATTTAAGATAGAAGGCTCGTCTAAACACATCTCATCATACACATTATATCCGCCCTTTACGTCTGGGCTGTTTCCAATCCTTCTAAACTGTTTACCACCTTGCACAATATCTGACTTGAGAACCATGCCCAGGTCATATGCTGAGATAAGCTCTTCTGAGAGGACAAATCCATCACCATTTCCGCCGAAATAAAAACGAGCAGCATCCCCAGTACTCATATCAACGGTCTCTTCAAACATTTTCAACAAGGACTTTTGAAACCAATCACGCTCCTGGCGATCTGTAATCTTCCGATCCAAGAATAGAATTAACCTGAACTTAGGAGTCTCCTCTGTATGGGAAAATGTATTGTAATATGCGTTGGGTTCTATAGAATAAGCTCTAAGCTTATCAATAACCTCCTGTGGATCTACACCACTATCGAAGTCAAGTGCAAACACGCTTTGCGAGATGAAGTTCTCATTCTTAGGATGGTTATTCTCAAAGATGGGAGGTGCCCAGCTTCTACCTTCAGCGATTACATCAATGAAGTCCCTAACTGAATTAACTTCTCCTTCTTCAAAGCGGCTCTTGATGTAACCAACTTCTCTACCTTCTGGCTTCTCTTTTAATGGCTTTCTATCTACTGTTACTAAATGTTGCATTACTATACTGCTGAATTAGAAATTAAAGTGCTTGTCTGTTTTCTAATTCAGTTTTCAGTACCCGCTCAAGGATCAGTGCGCTGTTGTGGGAGTGGCCTCCGTTTTTATGTACTTGCCTGTTGTTCAAGTTTTGGGCACCACCGCAAACATCTTCTTTAGACTTTTAGCCAGGAATTGATCTCCTACTATGGTCTGAAGTGCTTGGTTTCTCGTTTTTCTGTGAGTTAGTTGTCTATTAGGGAGATGTATCCTTGGCAATCTCTTTTTTTTTAGTAAACTCATCACCTCTTAAATTATGTAAGGCAGCGGTTTAGAGACCCATTACCTATCCTAGGCTTTTTGTCCTGGATAGTGTTGTTTATTGTAAGAATGGTTTTCGGTTCTTTAGGAAGGAATTAAATACGCTTCCTACTTGAACAGCAGAAAGCGCATTTAGTTCGTTACCAGTTTTCTTGTTGGGAAGTTGTGCGGTGGGAATAAGCTCGAAGCTACAAAAAACACACCTAAGGAGTTGTGAGTTTTTCTGTTTCCTGTTATCGGTCTTAGGTTGTTGGACAGGGCACAATAATGAATGACGTAAAATATTGCCCAATCCACCTATATTCTATTAAAAATATCTGGTGATTTCTACCTTATTTTGCAGTTTTTAGTCTTCTGAGTGCTTTTTTAAACTGAGAATTTCAAGCCTAATTTTATTTTTCTTCAAATTTCTTCCTCTTCTCTTTTTAAAAGTCTAATTGCTGCATGATATGATGCTAGATAAAAGTGAAACATCCATGAGTACCATATATTTTCATCATAATTATCCTTTTGGTCTGGATTGTGATGTCTAATAGCAAATTTATTTACTATATGAAAGAGGGCATTTTCATCCTTATTATTTAGGACTTTATCTAACTCATCGTTCTTTTTTAACCACTCAAAAACATCTGCTAATTTATTAATGGCCTCCTTCTTGTCTGAAATATCGGCATTTCTACTTTTCCAGATATGGATAGCTTCTTTTACCCTAAGATCTACATTATCAAAATCATATTCTGGTATCTCAGCATTAAGAATATGCCTTAGCCCTTCACCACCTATCTCTACAATCTCACCCTCTTCATTTAACTCATATCCTTCAGCATAATCAGCTAAAAATATGTTAACTTTTTCTCGAAAAACCTCTTGTGCTGCCTTTTGATTATAACTCCTATAATCCACCACGTATTCCGAAAAACCCATAGTCTCTGTTATAGGTTCACCTGGTTTAGATATATTGTCATATAGAAACTCAATACAACTTAGTATTAAATCCTCATTTAATTTCATTTTCCTGCTCCATTCTTCAACAGGAAAAATCTGATTATTTAATGAGATGCTAGAGAGATATTTTGCTTTTTCTGAAATGTTATTAGGAGTAACTCCTAAATATTCAATAAAATAATCATCCCTTTTGAAATAATTAAAGGTATCTACAAACCTCTCATAGAGATCAATGTTTGACAATGAATTATTTCCTTTTCTTGAAGCGTAATATTTCCTACTCATGTATGATTTAGCTTATTTTCCACTGTGAATTCTGAAATATTAAATAGTCATAAGACCATCTTTTTTCAATGCCTTTTTGTGTTTCCTCCATCCTCTTGTTTTATTAATTCAAACTACAAACAATTTAAAACCATTCAACATGGGACACGTAACCAAATCAGGAAGCATCACTATAAAAAACAAAGACACTGGAGAAGAGGCTACAATCAATGCTGAGGATCTCTACTTTGAGGTTGTAGAAACTGATGAAAGAAGCATGGGAACTGAATCAAGACATAATGTCAACAATACTTATGCATTTGATAACGGAGGTGAGTTCACTTTGGATATTAATGTATGGGAATATCCAAATGGAGGTTATAACAACCAAGACGTTAAAGCATATGGTGTAGGTGACACTGAAGTTGAGGTAACAAACAACCTCCAACTCGGAATAGATCTGAACCCATAGAAAAAGCCCACCTGGAGTATCCAGGCAGGCTTTTAAAGGTTATTTTATTTTGCAGCTTTTAGTCTTTTGAGTGCCTTTTTAAATTGAGATTTCCTCTCAATTAACTGAAGCTCATCAGGGCAAGTTGTAGCCCTGCTTAGTTTGTTGATTTCGCTGATAGCCCACTCTACTTTTTCTATCTGAGCATCTAAATACTCTGGAAGCTCTTCAATTATAATGTCGATGTCGTAAAGTGTAGCGTCTATATCTTTGTATTCGTGTACGGTCATTGTAACTAAATTAGTGGTTGAATTATATAATTTAGTTGTCTGTAGGGACTGTTGTCGAGAAAGGAGTTTTCAGAAAAAAGTTGTCAGGAGGGCTGTTATCGTCACAGTAGTAGACAAGAAGGTAAAAATTTAAACCAATTCCAAATTTTATTTTCAAATAGCCTTTTAAAGCTTCCTATAGCAGGTTTAAATAAAAAAGGCCCACCTCCCAGAAGGAAGTGAGCCAAAAACGATGGAGTTTAGTTGTGATAGGTTCGAATTTTAACTAGTCCATTGAGAGATCTATGAACTTTCCATGTTTCCTCGGGATGCTGGCCTGTTTCATACTTATATCGCCAATCAAATTGGGCCCATTCTTCATCAATGATGTAGGTATCTCCCCCTTCGGTTACTAGTTCTGTCAATCCTTTAAACTTGGACTGCTTATACTCCTTTACCTCTTCAAGTTTAAGTGAAATCTGAACCTCTTCCGTGGGAGGATTATGCTCACCGATAAGATCGGCAAGCTTCTCGTCTCTTCCGGACTCGTACTCTAATGCCGTAAAGGTTATTACGGTATTATCCTTATTTGGGTGTTCTTTCTTCATAAAAAGATTTTCATTTAAAATTAAATTAAAATGGACCCGCCTATTCGTCAGGCAGGTCCATTATTTTACTTTTACAGGGTTGCTAGCAATTCCTCCAATTGCATTTTAGCATCACCTTCAATGATCCTGAGCAATTTGGGGAGAGAAATAACCTCTTTGGGGATATCAGGATGGATATGATCATATTCCAAATCATTGGCAATAATATGCTGTATTTCCTCTATTTCACCCAGACTTGCTCGTATTAATGCGAAATTAGCTTTTCTCTTTACATCATGAGAGATGTCGATCTCCTCTTCTTCACACCTTTTGAGTACCTCTTTTAAAAAGAAACTTACCCTATATCTGTAGATAGAACTTGTTTTTCTATTCTCTTCCTCCTCTATTGCAACATAGGTGTTTAGACCTTCAAGGATACCATAGCTTTGAAGTAAATTGGATTTAGTTGTGAGAAAAAATTCTAATGTTTCTACGTCGTTATTCTCAACAGCTTCATCCAGAGTTATACTATCTGTAAGGTCAGCTTTATTCATACTTATCTCTTCCTCCATAATGAATGGTGGTTGAATGGATTTAGTGTTTTCTTTATTCATCTTCTTTGATTTAAGTTATCGTTGTTGTTATCTGTTGGATATGACCAGCGGAATTCAGGTACTTAGTGGATACTTATTTTGAATCCCGCTGGTATACTATCCAGTGTGCGTATTAACTGGTGGACTCTCTATGTTAAATATTGGCTTTTTTCTATCGCTGTTATTGCTTCCGAGAATCCTTCGCTTTTAAATTCGCCTTTGGTATCCATCGGCACTTCAAGTTCAACAAACTTCTTGCCCTCTTGTATTATATTTATTGCTTTTACATCATAATCCTCTCCTCCCTGTGGGATTATCATTTCATAAAACCTGAAATTTGGAGAGCCTTCGATGAATACAACCGGCGTCTCTGTCTCAACAACAGCTTGCAAAAGTTTATTATAATGGGAGTTTGTTATTGGCGGTCCAACTACCTCAACCAAACACTCAAGTTCGGGCAAATAGAATGAAAAGGTATGCTGTGTACCATCCTTAAGATTTACCCGTTTTCTAGGCTGATTATCTATGTTGAGCTCATCAAAATATATCATCCATTGCTTTTCGAGAGGACTACTTTCTTCCGATGTTCCCTTTGCCTTTTTAACCGCCGAAATAACACTATTTAGACCAACCTCTTTAAACATTTCCTCGTTTTCTAAGAAAACATTCTTGACGAATTCATCTTTTTCGGGACGATGTGGGTGGTTGCAAAGGTTTATGTCCTCGAAGCGAATCCCATTTGGGCCGTTTTCGTCTGCAACTATCATTTGGTAGCTGCTAAGCTTTGGGTCCTTATTTAAGAGTACTAAAGGTATGTTGGTATCTTTTACTAGGTGTCGGATATTCTCAAAGTCAGACTTATCAAAAGGTCCATCATTTACCTGAGCAAAGCATTGGTATTCAGGCAAATAGAATGTTGGCCTATAAGTTTCACCATTGGCAATAGTTACCTCTTCCTCAGATAAGAATGAGATTCCCAGTTCGTCGAAATATATTTCCCACTCTTCTGTAAGATTAGATTTCTTCATAATATTGATATTATTTTTTGAATGTTTGTTTAAGGAGGAAGGGAAAATTAAGCCCCCTCCGTTTTAATTATTTGTGCTCTTGGCACTGTTCACACAGTTGCATGGCACATTCTTGCATTAAAGGCTCGAAGGCTTCTATACGTCCCTCCAGCTGCTCTTTAGGCAACAATTCTCCCGTTGCGTCCCAGACCTTTTCGTTGCCGTCAAGAGCCTGTTGGCATTCATTGATTTCACTTTCATAAGTGACATACAAGGCTGTGTAGAATTCATCACTTGTAGCTTTTTTCATCTCACAATTTGCTTTTTCTATTAGCTCCATAAGTCTTTCTCTTATGTACCATCTAGCGAATCGAAGCACCTGCTTGAGCTCTTTTCCTTTCACCTGGTCCAAAGACTCACAGAGCCGAATTTGCCAGTGGGATAGCATGTTTATCTGTTGTTCAATAGAGTTTTTTGATGTACTAGTATTGTCATTCATAATTAATATTGTTTTGTGATTTGTTATTGATATGATGAGAGGGCTATTTATGAGAGGAGATACGTCTCTCTTCCATAAATTTTTCGACGTCCTCGGTCCGATAGAAAACCTTTCGGCCTTCCTGGGAGTAGAAAGTCGGATCGAAGAATTTGTAATATGTGATGGGGGCAGCCCGCTAACTGGGCTGCTAGGAAATATTCCTTGCGGTTTGTCCGCCGGATTATCTTAGGGATGCATTTGTCAAGAATGAATCCTACCGTCTCTGATAGAATCTTCTTGAATTCTTGTCGGGTTGGTACGAATAATTGATTTTTTCATTACGGATGCGGTTTGTTTATCGTTTTAATGCACCCGTAATATGTTTGTAGAATGGCTTAAGCTTCTACTTAACTCGGTTAAGTATTTTATTAAGCTTATGTTGCCCGTCTTCAGTTTTTTGGAAGGTTGAATGGCTTACAAAAAAACTATTCTCACTTTTGTACAACTTTTTACCTTTGTATTTCAAATAAAATTCGTTTGCAATATTTAGTGCATCCCCCCAAGTTCTCACTTTCTCATTGTTTCTTTTTAAGTAATGCATAAAAGCCATTTTTCCAGCTTTTATTCCTTCTGGAGCATTCAAGATTATTTTATAACGCTCTTCCTCAGAAAGTTCAGAATTTTTAGCCTCATTCGATACTTTTTCACTATGGGTCTCAATCTCTTTTTTAAGTTTCTTTAATTTCTTCAGGTAACCATAACCTACGTGAGCTGCAAAGAGGTCATCAAAATATATTAAATCTCTTGACTCAGTTTTTCCTGTATCGGGATAAGTGATTTCACTAATTAAAATATCTTTTCCCTTTTCAAATCTTTCATAAAAATTATGGACTATTCTATAATCGGATGGAGTAACTTCCCTAATGGATAAATCTCCTTTATATACCTTTCTAAGAAGTTCCTTAGGGAAGCTTTCATTAATTGAACTTATTTCAAGCTCCAAAAATACTTCTTTTTCTTCAATCGGGAGCCCTTCCATCTCTTCTTTCATTTTTAGAATCTTTGAGTCTACCATCATCTCTATACCTAATCGGTAAACCCTTTCTTTTGCCTCCTTTACTTTTTTGTACTCTTCCTTACTCATTAATGGCGGGTCGTAGGAAGTGTCAAAAAATATTCCCGCCCAATACTCATACCACTCCAAACCGACAACAAAATAATTTCGAATTTTCTTCCAATAAAAAGCGGGAGGGGGCGGAATATTTTTCTCCTTCCAATCTTCAAACGTTAATTCTTCAACAAAAGAAAATTCTCTTAAGCTTGGTTGGGAATCGTAAATTCTCTTCCCCTCTTCAAATGAAATATACTGCCCTCGAAAATAATGGATCATACTTTATATGTTTTTTAGTTATGCTAGGAACATACCACTATTGAAAAGGATTATCCATTGTCTGATCCTTGGCTTGAAGCCCTTATACGTTCATGGCTCACAAATCATGAACGTAGTCGAGAATAGCTTTTCTAGGCAAATCCATCTGTACTTAGCTGCCATTATGCTGCAACCGTAATCAATCCGATATGTTGAAGTAAAGATTAGTCATATTGGTATATATAGGAAGGCTTTTTACTGAGGGAAGTATTGTAAATGTGGACAAAATAAATATGAGGCCAGCTATTTTAGAGACTACTAAATAGCTTCTCTCTCCTATTTTTCCTACTATGCTAATACCATGTATGAGCAACAAAGAAAAGACATAAAAAAGATCTACTTGGATTGTAAGAAGCGGGCTGATTTCTTGGACTCTTTTCATCAACAACTCAGGGTTTACGTAAAGAAAAATAAGCCACGTAAGAGCGTTGACTATAACAAACTAACCCATCACTTGAAGTTGGTTGCTGAGAGAGCCAAGAGGAAAAATTGGAAAACCTCAAACTACTTAAAACGCATCACTGAAATTATTGCCTATACTACCAGTGGTAAACAAAATGAGATTGACCTAAATCCCAACCAGGAGCATATGTTTGATTTCTCACCTATTGATCTTGAAGAACATCCTAACAGAAAGACAAGCATTGATTATACACCACGTAAATGGAGTGATGAGTCAGAATAGAAAAAGGGCAGAGACCTAATTGGCCCCTGCCCTTAGCGTGATCAAACACAGACCTAATCACCCATCATACCCTAACATCATTAGCTGAGCACTGCTAGCTCCCATTATTTTGTAAAGCTTGACCTCCCATTTCTGCAGAGCTTTTTCTTTCTGCTCCAGGTAGGAGTGCCTATCATAAAGAGCAGTGATAAGATCATCACCGCTAGACTGTTTATGGTTTAAAACCCTCCCTACTGTATTCCTATCAATCCCCATCTTAGCCATGTGAGTAGCTACAGTTCTACGAAGATTATGAACCTTAAAATCAGAAACTTCTGTCTGTTTTCTAGCTCGTATGGCAGCGTTTTTCGTGGACTTTAAAGGAGCGCTATCATTGCGTGGGGAAAGAAAAACATAATCACTGTCACCACTGTAAGGTTTAAGATCCTCAATAATACCCTGAGCAATCTTTCCAAGAGGGACTTCATGTGGCTCACCATTTTTAGCAAGCTCTCCAGGGATTGTCCAGACATCACGCTTGATATCTGTCCATCTCATGTTAGCCGTCTCAGTTTTTCGCTGCCCTGTAAGTAGCAACATTTTCAGCAGCTCTCCCATTGGCTGATTCTGCTCACCAAAGAATTTCCAAAGCTCCTTAATATCTTCCTCACTATAGAAGGTGTTTGGCTGCTTAGAAACAGTCTTATAAGGGCTGCTCTTCTCCACTGGATTGCTGTCCACATAATCATTTTTCACGCCAAAAGCATAGATACTACTGAGGACTCTTCTGATGTAGTTAGCCATTGTAGGAGAATTGTCATTGTAAGCCTTATCATCTAGAACTCTAAGGATGTGAGTCTTACCGATTTGATCCACGCTATAGGAGCCTAACTCTGGGACTAACTCTACATCAATAATTCTCTCGTATTCAACTCTTGTTGACTCCCGAAGCATTCTTAGATGCTTGGTTTTAAAATCATCAGCTAGCTCTCTAAACTTGGCAGAATCACGTTTCTCTTTTCGATCTGCTTGAGGATCATCACCATCCAACAGGTTGACCTTCATACGCTGGACTTGTTCTCTTGCATCTTCCAAAGAAACAGAAGGGTACCGCCCTATAGTATATCTTTTTTGATTACCATCCTGATAATACCGATAGGAAAAAGTTTTAGTCCCTGTCTTAGTGACTCGAAGGATTAGACCCTTCTCCCCTTTATCACTATATGATTTGGGCTTATTAGGTTTCCCAATACTGTCAATAAATCGCTTAGTCAGTTTCTTTTTTGGCATTGTTGTCTGTTTGGTTCGACCACCTGAGCAGAACTCAGGTGTATTATCTCTGGGAACTCTCTGGGCAAGTCAAAACGGCTTTCAGAGGATATTTCACAAGGTAGGAAAAACTGAATAAACAAAAAATCGCCCTTTATAATGTAATAACAGCATTTTATACATCCGCATTTTGTTAATTTTTTATAAGTGACTAATTACGGATCAGGAGGTTAGGGGTTCGAATCCTCTCAGGCGTACTACCTACCAAGCACTTGACTCACAAAGAGTTACGGGCTTTTCTGTTTACAAATATTTCTACTCTCTTAAGACTAATACTTACTCTGGTATCAGTTTTAGAGGCGTACCCCTCTTATTTTTAGCTGACTAACGGGGCTTAATTTGTGCTAAGATCATTGGCATATTACTATCCATTTGACCCCAACCATATTGTTGAATTTTACCGAAGCTTTTAAACACTCGTATTTCATAGATTCCTTTTTAAATTAAAGTTTAACTTTAGCCCATCTGTTTATACATTTTTAGCTGCGTAAGTTTACAACTCTATCCTACCCCCTACCCATACTAAATCCCGAAAGTTTAATACATTGCCTCAAAAAGGTAGCTTAAAAAACTTGGGTCCCGCCTATACACAAAGAACCTGACTGATGATCCCGAAATTATTGTCAAACGGCATTGGGTTGACCTGCTATCCGAATACTATTCCGATGCGCTCATTGCCGACCGGACGGCATTGGAAAACAAACCGGCAGAGGATGGATCGGTATTTATCATTTCATCCAAAAAGCGTATAACAGAAATTCCTGGGGTAATTTTCAACCCGCGAAAAGGACATGAGCCACTGGAAAGTGACCGACCTTTTATTAATAGCCTCCATATTAGCTCGGAACCCAGAGCCTACCTTGAAAACATGCGTCCTTCCCGAGCTCGTAAAGGTTCCATTCCAAGGACTCTTCGGCAAGAAGAGATGGAAGAACGCCTAGACAAACTTTTCCGGGTTCGCGGGGCCGACCATGTCAACAGTATTCGCGATCGAGCCCGGGAAATAGCCGGGCAACTGGATATGCAAGAAGAATATGAAAAGCTGGACGATCTCATTGGCAGCCTACAGGGCACACGCGATTCCACCATTAAATCAGATGTCGGTAAAGCCCAGAAATCTCAAAAACCGTATGATCCCGATCGCGTAGATCTATTCCTCAAACTTTTTGAAGACCTGTCGGATTTTGCTCCCCACACTCGCTCTGCGACCAACCTTTCTCAGGACGAACGAGTAAATCTTTCCTTCTTTGAGGCCTATTTTTCCAATTTTATCGAGGGAACGGAATTTGAAGTAGATGAGGCTGCAGATATTGTTTTTAACAATGCGATACCAGCTGAACGTCCCGAAGACGCCCATGATGTGATGGGGACCTTTCGGATCGTTTCCAACTACTCAGAAATGGCCAAAACAACCGAAGACTTCGAGGGTTTTATTACCTCGTTAAAGAATCGACATTCTACCGTAATGGCTCTACGGAAAGACAAAAAACCGGGTGAATTTAAGTCCAAGATAAATGTGGCAGGTAGCACCCAGTTTGTACAACCCGATCTAGTCATGGCTACCCTGGAACGCGGATTCGAAATTTACCGTGGCTTGGAATATCCGTTCCAGAAAGCGGTATTTATGATGTTCCTGGTTAGTGAAGTGCATCCGTTCACGGACGGCAATGGTCGTATAGCTCGCATCATGATGAATGCCGAACTTGTGGCCGCCGATCAACAAAAAATTATCATCCCTACGGTGTACCGCAATAATTATCTGGCTGCATTAAAAGCATTAACTCATAATCATCAATCCGATCCCCTGATTCGTACCTTGGATTTTGGTCAAAAGTATGTGCAGGCTATCAGTTGGGATAAGTACGATGAGGCCCGAGCTCAGATGGAAGCCACCAATGCCTTTATGGATCCAACCGAAGCTGATCAGGAAGGTATTCGGTTACGCCTGCCTTTTTAAGACAGAAATTAATTATTAAAACCCGATAGTTTAATATTAATACATATTAAAACCCGAAAGATTAATACCAATATCACTTTATCCCTCTAAAGTCACATTTTTTTAAGACTCTTCACTTTAAATTGAACCATACCATGGTCAATGGTATTTAACCAAAAGCGATTATTCAGATAATCCATGGCTTGGTATATCCGCTGAATTTTGGGTTCTCCTGAAAAACTAAGACCAATACTCAATGAAGCTGGCATTTGCCCATAAATTGTCTATCCACGTATTGGATACTAAAGGGCAAAATATTTTTCAAATAACTCTTGCGATTTCTTTTCACCTTCTTCGGTGATCACCACAGACTTGGCCTTCGATTTAGGATTGTCAATAAAGCCCTTTTCATATAGTCGATCCAGATGCTCCCAGCTGTGCCCTTTCCAAGCTCGGGTGCCAAATTTGTCTTCAAACATGGTAAGCCACAGAAGCGCCAGTACCACCTCGTCAACTTTGTCTTTATCGTATTCCATTGTCGTAAAATTTAGATTTCGGTTTACTGTGGTCACCTGTTACCACAAAAATTAGCCCGAAACCAATTTTGAAATAGAAAGGATGAACTGCAAGGATTCAATTCGAAATAACGATCAAACCAAGAAGAGTTGTCTAAAGGTGGATTAGGTGGCTGAACTGGAAGTAGAACTAGGCATTAAAAATGCCTGAGATTAAACATGCCCTTTTCAATAGAGTTGCACAATGTATTTAATAATAAGTATATATGGGACAATTTAGTAGCATAATGGTATGTTGGTAATGGATAAAAAAATCAGCCAATAATTGAAATTAAATACTTGATACTATGATTAAGCCAAATATAGAAGAAGAAATAAACAATCAGATTCAAGAAGAGTTTCAGTCGGCGTATGCTTATCTGGCAATGTCGGCGTGGTTTGAAGAGAAAAACCTTAGTGGCTTTGCAAGCTGGTTGAAAGCCCAGTGGCAAGAGGAAATAGAACATGCCATGAAGTTCTATAATCACCTAATTCAAAGAGAGGGGCGTCCAATATTACAAGATATTGAAAAACCAAAAGCGCAATTTGATTCTCCGCGGAAAGCGTTCGAATTGGCTCTTGAACAGGAGCAGCATATTACGAAACGTATCCACAAGATGTATAAGCTTGCCAGAGAGGAAGACGATTATCCGCTCGAAAGTTTATTACTTTGGTTTATTGATGAACAGGTAGAGGAAGAAGAGATGGTGCAAGATATTATTGATAAACTAAAATTAGTTGGAGAAGACGGTTCTGGAATGTACTTACTGGATCGCGAGATGGGAGAAAGACAAGGCCAGAATGGAAAAGAACCAGAGCAAAGCGAAAACTAAATATAACTACCCTATTATTAATTGAGTTGGTTGTAAATGCCCCCTGATTTAAGGAGGGGGCATTTGACTTTAAAATTGTTTTTAGAAGCACTAATATAATTCAATTAAAGCTGAATCGGGTAAAACCGTAGTTGCTTTTCCGTTAAATCACTGGCTGATAAGTTGTTACGTTAACAACATCAGCATTAAATGGGATAACAATTTTTAGCAGCTCCGATATTTTAAACGATAAGATTTGACAAAGCCACCTAACGACATCCTATTTGTTACCACCTCCCAACACTCTGCTATCTCAGCAGGGGAATAATGCAGAGCCTATTGAGTATTCACAAAATAAAATCATTTTAGGAACGGGAGTATATAGAAAAAGGGTACGGAATAATCCGTACCCTTATCTAACACTTACTCGATCTTTTTCCTACATTTCTTTGGCTTCGTCTACAGAAGCTTTCTTGTAGGGAGTCAACAACTTCTTCAAGTTATTGGCAGCTTTTCTGGCTCTGCGACCAGCAGCTTTATTATCCTTTTGATCGAAGTCTTCGTGGTTTTCTTCTAACTTTTCCCACTCTTCTTTCATTTGATTGAAGAGACTAACTGTGCTTTCATCCATAGTTACGTTTGTTTATTTATTTTTGTTTTGCTTTAAGTACATGGTTGAAATAAGTATATACTAAAAGATAAGGAGAGTATACAAATAGAAAAATTTCAACGGAGAGTCGAGGGAAATCCCGCCGAAGCAGCACGAGGGAATAAAATAAGCCCTTCCCACTTTAACGATTTCTTCCCAAAGATCCACTAAAACTCAACTTAGCGGCATGATTAACCTTATTAATCCATTCTCTACTTTTTGTTGAAAGCCTAACAAACTGATAAATACCCACTTAACTTGTGGATACCGATCGAATGGAACGTATATCGACCTATATAAGTTAATCTTAGCTCTGCAAATATTAGTCCCAATCCTATTCCGCTGCTTTTTCCGTTATTACCTTCTCAGTGTGATAGATTCTACAATAAAATGTTATAAATCTGTGATACTTTTTTGCACGCCAATATTTATATAATGGTTCGACTTCAAATTTAATAAACGAATAACTTTATGGATCACGCTAAAAAACACGCGCCTTATAATATCTTTTTGGTGTTACTAATCCCGGCCTTGGTATTACAATCTTGCGGATCGAAGGAGTTTTCTGATGCGTCCAGGCATGCAGCAATACATTCTTCCGCCCTTTCTCAGCAAATTATAAAAAGTGTATCGGCTGATACTATTGATTTCGAAATCGAGAAAATCACCAAAACCGAAGAGGAATGGAGGGAACAACTTACCAACTCCGAATTTAGGATTCTCCGAAATAGAGGAACGGAAATACCCTACACCAATGAGTACTGGGATAACAAGGAGGAAGGAATATATTATTGCCAAGCATGTGGGCTGCCGCTTTTTCATTCCGATACAAAGTATAAATCTGGTACCGGGTGGCCCAGCTTTTGGAAACCTATTCATGAAAAGGTTGTGGAAGAACGGGAAGACAACTCCTACTTCATGACCCGTACGGAAATCGTCTGTGCCAGATGTGGTTCCCATATTGGACATGTATTCGAGGATGGGCCTGAACCAACGGGATTACGATATTGTATGAATTCAACCGCCCTCCAGTTTGAAAAGAATGCTAATTTGGAAAACCAAAGTGAGGTACAACAATGAGTAAGCTGACCACAATTTTATTGACCGGTGTTTTATTTATAAGTATCACAGCGATAACAACTTCTACCTCAGGTGATCAGAAATCATCCAAAGATGAGGTGCAAATAGAAAACCAAAACTTGGAACAAGCTACCTTTGGCGCAGGATGTTTTTGGTGTGTTGAAGCAATATTCGAAGAGTTAAAGGGCGTCAAATCTGTTGAGGCGGGATACGCAGGCGGGCATGTAGAAGACCCGAGTTATAGAGAGGTCGTTAATGGCAACACCGGCCATGCCGAGGTGACCCGCATAACGTTTGATCCCTCTGTCATCAGCTATGACCAGCTTTTGACTGTTCTCTGGCACACGCATAATCCCACCACAAAAAATCGCCAGGGACCGGATGTGGGACCACAATACCGGTCGGTCATCTTCTATCACAATGAGAAGCAGAAAGAAATTGCCGAACGATCGCTGAAAGAGACTGATGAGTCAGATCTTTGGGAAGATCCTATTGTTACGGAAATCGAACCGCTCAGCAACTATTCGAAAGCAGAAAACTACCACCAGAATTACTACGAAAATAATCCCAATGCCGGATACTGCCAAGTGGTCATTGCCCCAAAGCTTAAGAAATTCCGTAAAGAGTTTTCCCATATGCTAAAAGAGTCTGTCAATCCCTGATTAATAGAAGGCTTTGCAAAACCATTCTGTCATCGCGAATGTAATGTGGCGATCTCCTTTAAGAAGCTTTGATCGGGAGATTGCTTCTCAGGCTCGCAATGACAAGCTAAATTTTGAGGGTTTTGCAAAGGCCTCGATTATTTAGCGTATCCACAAACTATTCATAACGGGTTTAGCGGTTGGGTTAGATGGCAAAAACCAAGAAATACCTGTCATGTCATCCCGGACTCCGATCCGGGATCTCGTAAGGACTATATCGTTGATCTGGCAAGAGTCTTGCTCAACGTTTCTTGTCCCTGCGAGATCCTGATTCCAAAAGCTTTCGGGAGATGGAATGAGCGTAGCAAATGAAGTCAAATCCATCTCCCTGAAATTACTCGCGTAGGATTGAGTGATAATCTTTTAGACCCTACGCGATTCCAGTGGCAGGAAATATATTCAACTCCGTACTCCTGCGCCCTTGGATTCGGAGCACTTCGCTCAGTATGACACTGTTGCTCCGCGGCGGTGCCTTTCCCATCAACAAGTCAACTCCGAGGAGGTAACGACGAGATGCCTCACTTCTTAACCAATTTATCTCGGCCCAATACTCTGCGTTGGCCCCTTTAGAAGGATCGAACAATTTTCACATTTGGGATTCACAATCAGATCATTCTTTTGTTAAAGGGCTTTGGTTATATCTAAAGCCGGATGCAATTATTCGTAAGTCTTTTGTTAGCCAATCGTTACACTTTTGTGATTTTATTTCGGTGCTGAGTGCATACCCTTATAAGTGCTAATTCACTAAACCCAAACAAACTAAAACTGATATGAATAAATTACATCTCAGCACTACACTATTTTTTGTAATTGCGATATCCATTGGTATAACGATGGGTTGCTCTGATGACAGCTCGGGTCCGCAAGAAATGGAAACGACATTTTCTGTTGAAGTACAAAACGTAAATGTTCCGAGTCCTGTGCTCAAAAGCGGAGTTACCGTTTCGCCGGGTGGGCCTGACGAAGGACCGGCCATATTTCCGGGTGAGACTGCATCATTTTCTTTTACAGCACCTTCAAGCACTTTGCCTCCGATAGGCGGGAGCGGAATGCGTTTAAATTTCGCTTCGATGTTTGTGCAGTCTAATGATCTGTATTATGCTTTTCCGCCGGAAGGTTTGGATCTGTACGATGATCAAGGCAATCCCGTTACCGGAAATGTGACGGATCAGTTGTACCTGTATGATGCAGGCACTGAAATCAATGAAGAACCGGGTGTGGGACCAAATCAAAAACCGAAACAAAACGGACCGAATACCGGCGAAGATGAGAACGGCAATATTGTCCGAATCGATAATGGGCAGCAGGGTCCCGGGGGATATACCTATCCTGACAAGTCAGAAGTTATTGAAGTCACCATAGAACACGATGGTGAGAGTCAATTTACGGTACATGTTACCAATGTTTCGGATACTATGACCCTGGAGACCTCCGAAGGCAGCAAACCTGTACCGCTATCTCCCATTCGCCTGGGCCGTTCATGAAGATGCCATGCCGTTTGCTCTTTTCATGGAAGGCGAATCAGCCAGCAGAGGCCTGGAATGGATAGCCGAAGATGGTTTTCCGGCTGATATGATAGGCGACCAGGATCTTCCACCTTCCGAAGAAGAAGGCCTGGCAGATAATATTGCTGATCACAAAGGATTGACGGTTCCCTTGTCTCCACCTGTTTATGCCGTTCATGATCAGGGATTTGAGCCGTTTATGGAAGGAGAGGATGCACCCAGTGGTGTTTCGATTGTTGCTGAGGATGGATTTCCTGCAGGTATGCTGGGCGATATGGATCTGCCCCCTGAAATGGGCTTAGTTGATATGCTCGAAGCCGAAGATGCGGTAAGCATCGTTGGTACGGAAGTAAATGCTAATGGCAATGTACCTGCATTAGAACCTGCAGCCGAAGGTCAGGGAGAAAGCGTTGAGTTTGAAATTACCGCAAGTCCCGGCGATAGACTTGTCCCTTTTCTCGATGTTTGTGCAGTCGAACGATCTCTTTTTTTCCTTTGACTCGGAAGGAATAGCACTGTTTGACGAGAATGGAAACCCTGTCAGCGGTGATATTACGGACCGAATTATGCTTTGGGATGCCGGAACGGAGACTGATGAAGAACCGGGCGTCGGTCATTAATCAAAAGCCACGACAGGGCGCTACCGCTCTTGACGTGGGCCCCGATGAAGAAGAAACGGTAACCCGGATTGAAAATGCATTGACAAATGATTTTGATTATCCGGATAATAGCGAAGTAATTCAGATAACCATTACTCCAACACGATCGCAGTAAAAGATGTAATGGTTGTAATTTGCCACCTCTCGATATGTGAGAGGTGGCTTTATTTTTCTTTAATGAACTTTGAAGTTAAATTTTGTTTTCTATCCAATCGTTATTAGTTAATTCCTATGGGAAAAGATAACATTCTTATTATCGAGGACGATTCAGAGATCATTGATCTCGTTGAAATCAATTTGGATGAATCGAGCTTCACGCTCGACAAGGCACTGGACGGGAAAGTGGGATTACAGAAAGCTCGATCCGGTGATTACGATTTGATCATTCTGGATCTGATGTTACCGGAAATTGATGGTATTGAAGTTTGTAAAACGTTGCGATCTGAGGGAAACCAAACCCCAATTTTAATGCTTACGGCCAAATCAGAGGAGTTTGACAAAGTGTTGGGCCTGGAACTTGGGGCCGATGATTATTTGACAAAGCCTTTCAGCATTCGTGAGTTGCTTGCCCGCATCAAAGCTAATATACGCAGAGTTGCCATCGACAAAGAAAGCTCATCCCAAACGGAGGGCCGGGATCAAATAGAAATTGGTGACATGGTGATCAATTTTGACAAAAAGAAAGTTATAGTTGACGGTGATTCAATATCAGTTACACCCAAAGAGTTTGATCTTCTGCAGCTCTTCGCGAGTAATCCCGGCAAGGTATTTTCACGCGAAGAACTATTAACAGAAATTTGGGGATACCAATTTGATGGATATGATCATACGGTCAACTCGCATATTAACCGACTGAGAAATAAAATTGAAGAAAATCCGTCTGAACCAGAATATTTAAAAACGGTTTGGGGAGTGGGATACCGCTTTGCCGAGAAAGGAGAACTAAGCAGATGAAAAAGATCTTCACCTCATTTTACGGAAAACTATCGTTAGTTTTTTTACTGTTGCTAACTGCTTTGGGAATAGCCCAGGTTGCTATTACCTACAATTCGTCCATGCAATTTGTTCGTCAGGCCGATCAGAAACTTAACCTGGATCTGGCGCGAAATATGGCTTACGAGTTCGAACCTCACCTTGAAGATAGCCTGGCAATCGATAGCATAAAGCAATCCATCCATGATATGATGGTCGTTAACCCAAGAATCGAGATATATCTCCTGAATAATAATGGAGAAATTCTGGCCTATTTTATTGGGCCTGATAAAGAAATCAAACAAGATTCTGTTGAGCTGGAGCCTGTAAAGAAATTCCTTACTCAGGATTATGACCATCTCATATTGGGCGAAGATCCAAGAAATCCCGACAGTCAAAAGCCGTTTTCCGCCGCCACTATAGATATCGGATCTTTGGGGCAGGGATACATTTATGTGATACTGGGCGGGGAAAAATACGATTCAGCGCTGAGTATGCTCGAGAACAGTTATTTCTTACGGACGAGTTTACAAGTTTTTGGGATAATATTGTTAGTAACCGCTGTTTTGGGACTGATCCTCTTTGCCTTTATGACAAAACGGCTCAGGAAAATGACCCGAATCATTGGACAGTTCGATCGGGGCAATTTGAAACCCCGGGTACCGGTGCAAAGCGATGATGAAATTGGGCGCTTAGCAATGAGTTTTAACAACATGGCCGATACCATACAGGAAAACGTAAAAGAACTGAAAAAGACCGATAAGCTGCGGCGTGAACTTATTGCCAATATTTCGCACGATTTGCGAAGTCCGCTGGCTTCCATACAGGGCTATGTTGAGACGATTTTACTGAAGGATTCAGAGCTCGACAATGAAGAGAGGAAGAAGTATTTAGAAATAATATTGAAAAATACTTCAATGCTGAGGGAGTTGGTTAAAGAACTTTTCGAGCTTTCAAAGCTTGATACCAAACAAGTTGACCCCAACTTTGAACCATTTTCAATCGCTGATCTGGTACAAGATATAGCTCTGAAGTTTGAACAGAAGGCTGAACAAAAGAATGCCAATATAAAAGTAGAGGCCCCTTCGTCATTACCACTCGTCGTGGCAGATATTGCCCTGATCGAAAGGGCACTGAGTAATTTAATTGAAAATGCCATTCAGTACACGCCTGAGGGAGGGAGCGTTGAAGTTGAGCTCAATCCAAATGAGGAACATATTTTCATTTCTGTTAAAGATAATGGTTCAGGAATTGAAGAGGAGGATCTGCCCCATATCTTTGACCGCTTTTATCGGGCAGAAAAAAGCCGTTCCAAAAGTGATGGAGGAACGGGACTTGGATTGGCTATTGCAAAAAAGATTCTGGAGCTGCATAACCAGGAAATTCACGCAAAGAATCGTCCGGATTCAGGAGCGATCTTTTATTTTAAGCTGCCTATTCAGTAGTAATATACTTCTCCAATTCAATACATGGTATGTTGTCAAATAGCTTTATAGTGAAATAAGCATAGATGGAGCTTAATACTATTCTATTCCGGAATTTTCTGGAAACCGAGATTACACGTGCTTAAAACGCTCCCGAACGGCTTTATTCAGTTCTTCGCGATGATCGGGATGTGCAATACCTATAAGCGCCTTTGCACGATCGCGCAGATTTTTGCCGTAAAGGTTGGCAACCCCATATTCAGTTACTACATAATGGACGTGGGCTCTCGTAGTAACAACGCCGGCTCCCTGTTTTAGATGCGGCACAATTTTACTTTCACCCCGACTGGTGGTAGATGGCAGCGCTATAATAGGCTTTCCACCTTCACTGAGTGATGCCCCCCGAATAAAATCCATCTGTCCACCAACCCCTGAATAGTGATAGGTCCCGATCGAATCCGCACAAACCTGTCCGGTAATATCAACTTCCACCGCACTATTGATGGCAGTCACTTTCGGATTTCGTCGAATAACGGCCGTATCGTTAACATAAGCTACATCCAGCATGGCAATCATGGGATTGTCATCCACAAAGTCGTATAAGTCGCGGCTGCCCATCACAAAACTGGCCACTATTTTTTCGGGATGGGTAGCTTTTTCCTTGCCATTAATCACGCCTTTTTCAACAAGATCCATTACGCCATCTGAAAACATCTCGGTATGAATTCCCAAATCTTTATGTCCATCCAATGCATCGAGTACAGCATTGGGAATGGCTCCAATTCCCATTTGCAGGGTAGCCCCGTCTTCAACGAGCTCAGCACAATTTTGACCGATTTTCTTTTCTACTTGGGTAGGTTCAGCAATGGTATGCTCGTGCAGCGGCTCTTCTGATTCTACTAGTGCATTAAAGCGGCTGGCGTGAAAAATGCCATCACCATGCGTGCGCGGCATATTGGGATTCACCAACGCAATAGCTCGCTTGGCCTCTTGCAGGGCAGCACGAGAAGCATCCACAGAAACACCCAGCGAGCAATAGCCGTGCTTATCAGGTGGAGAAACCTGAACCAGCGCCATATCGATGGGCATAATTTTTTTGCGAAACAGGCCGGGCACTTCACTCAAGAAAATGGGCAGATAATCGGCACTACCTTCGTTAACCGCCTTACGCACATTAGCCCCAACAAACAGGGCATCGGTATGAAAGGTATCACTGTATTCAGGTTTTACATAGGGAGCTTCACCCTCAGTATGCAAGTGAACAATCTCGATATCTTCGAGCTCTGGGGCCCGAGCCGTCATAGCATTAATCAACGGCTGGGGAGCGGCAGCTACGCTGTGAATGAACACACGATCTCCTGAATTAATAAGTTTTACGGCTTCTTCGGCGGTGGTATACTTGTCTTTATACGACATAAGTGGGGACTTTAATCAATTAATAATTTTTAAAAATTAAGGCTGAATTTTGTTCATAACAATCATCGATAAACAGTTGGCTCACAATGATAAAAGGGTATTCATTCATCTCAAAAAACTGCTGCAAATAACCACTTTAATATGTACCCGATATGAAGATCACTAATTAAAAAAGACTATTATGTATTTAATTGTTTACTATAATTACAATTTAATAAGTTTAGTGTTATTTTTGCAGTTCAAATGAATTAGAAGCACTATTGTAGATTACAAAAACTGAAGGGCATTTATCTGCTTTTTACATCATAATGATCCAATATTATGGCTCAATCATACCGATCAATAATTACTGGAACAGGCTCCTATATTCCACCCAATAAAGTTTCCAATTCTGACTTTTTGGATCGCAACTTTCTAAATGCTGACGGATCTCCCTTCGATAAAACCAATGAGGAGATCATTCAGAAATTCGAGGAGATCACCGGGATTAAAGAACGTCGTTATGCGGCTGATGATGTCCTTGCTTCTGATATGGCGGCAGAGGCCGGGGAAAAAGCGCTCAATGATGCCGGCCTTGATTACGAAGAACTGGACTACATTATTGTAGGTCACAATTTTGGTGATGTCCGTGCCGATATCCCAGCTTCAGATATGGTGCCCAGCCTGGCTTCGCGGGTAAAACAAAAACTGGAGATCGAAAATCCGAACTGTGTAGCCTACGATCTTCCTTTTGGATGTCCGGGCTGGACGCAGGGAATCATCCAGTCGAACTACTATCTGCAGAGCGGAGACGCTTCGAGCTGCCTGGTTATCGGTGCCGAAACACTTTCGCGCATCTGTGACCCCAATGACCGGGATAGCATGATATATGCCGACGGAGCCGGAGCTACTGTTTTGGAATCCAAAAAAACGAACGAAGATATTGGAATATTGAGTCATGCCGCACGAACCGACGCTAAAGAAGAAGCCTACTTTTTGCGGATGGAACCTCCCTTCGATCCCGAGTCAGCAAAGGCTCCTCTCTACATGCATATGGACGGACGTAAACTGTATCAATATGCGCTAACCAATGTGCCCGATCTTGTGAAGACGAGCCTGGAAAAAGCCGACCTCAATTTTGAAGATGTTCACAAAGTGCTTATCCACCAGGCCAACGCTAAAATGGATGATGCCATTTTACAACGGTTGGGAAAGCTGTACGGCAAGGAGAGTGTCCCTGAGAACATCATGCCCATGACTATCTCATGGCTTGGAAATACCTCGGTTGCCACGGTGCCCACCTTACTTGATCTTATTTTGCGCGGACAGATGGACGGGCATCAAATACAATCCGGGGATGCTATCGTTTTATCATCCGTAGGCGCAGGAATGAACATCAACTCGGTAGTGTATAAAGCTCCTTAGTTTTACATAGCTGCAATCTTAGATCCTGAAATCCCGAATAGTCGAAACACAGCAAGTTCACGATAAATCTTTTTTAAATACTCTAAAGGTTATCAATCACCTTTTTGAGTAATCCTTGAACTTTTTGCGCAACGTCTCCGAGCTCGTCATTTTCGATAGCCTGCATAGACGCAACAGGATCGACGGCAGAAACTTCAACCTCTCCGTTTTCATGCTCCTGTACAATGACATTGCAGGGCAGCATTAATCCAATATGATCTTCGGCCGTTAGCGCTTTGTGAGCCAACGGCGGATTACAGGCCCCCAGAATCTGATACTTTTTAAAATCGACATCCAGCTTCTTTTTAAGCGTTGCCTTTATATCAATTTCGGTAAGAACGCCAAATCCCTCCTCCTTTAAAGCAGCAGTCGTTTTTTCTATTGCATCTTCAAAAGAGGTATCCAAAGTTTTGCTATAATAATAGGACATAATAAGAGTGATTTAATATTGTAGGAATTGTTTATAGAATACCATCAAAAAAAGGCCTCTATGAATAATCATAAAGGCCTTTAGATCTATACGCGTTCCATCAATTATTTTTCATCAACATAAGAAGAATACATCCACACTTCTTTTTCCTGCTCACGGATGTAATCACTCATCAAGGCGTTGGTTCCCTCATCACCGGCTTCATCAGAGAGCTCCAAAATTTCACGCTGCAGCGTGATAATCGATTTAAAGGCATTTAAAATTTCATGTACCGCCGTTTTACCGTCTGATACGTGATTGCTTTCTGCAATTTCAGACTTGCTCGATATACCCGGAATAACGGTGATTGGGAGAATGATTCAGCGTTAAAATACGCTCCGCCACCTCATCAATTTTTACCAATAAATCGTTATATAATTCTTCAAACTTCACATGAAGTTCGAAAAAATCATCACCCTTAATATTCCAATGATATCCGCGCGTATTTTGGTAGAATACTGAATAGTTTGCCAAAAGCTCATTCAGTTTTTCTGCCAACTCTTTTGATTTAGCTTTATCCAAGCCGATTTGATTTAAATCACTCATAATTATGTGTTCTTAGGTTAAATAGAATGTATCTCTGCTATTTTATTTAAAATTTATTGCTCAAATCTCAATTAAGTGCCGCAATGGTCACCTTCGGTTCAAAATGAATCTTTGTTTTGATGGAACGGGTAATCAGACAGGCCTCCTCAGCCTTTTCCATAATGCGCTTGGCTTTGTCAGAAAACTTTTCCTCGGCTATGGTAAGCTCAGGATTCAGGGTAATTTCTGAAACCACAAATTTACCATCTTCTTTATCGAGTTTTCCGGTGGCTTTCACTGACAGATTTTCAAACTTCAGTTTTGAATAATCGGCAATAGCCACAAAAGTGGTCATAAAACAACTGCTCACTGAGGATACAAATAGATGTTCAGGCGACCAGATACCCTCTACGCCACCATCAAACGGAGGCGGAGTCGCCACTTCAATCTTGTCATCAAGTTCAGGGGAACTCAGCGTACCAACGCGATCCTCTTTCCAGTCTAAATCTACCTGGTATTCGTGTTTTTTGTCACTCATTTTACTGTCCGATTTTTTGATTAATAATCTGCTCCAGTTGCTTAGCCTGCACTACTCCGGACTGTTGCCACAGAATCTGTCCATCTTTAAAAAGAATAAGCGTCGGTACACCGCGAACGTTATACTTAATAGCAGCATCTGCATTCTTTTCTGCATCCACTTTTATAATGTTGATGGCATCACCCATTCGCTTTTTCAAATCCTTCAAAATGGGCCCCATCATTTTGCACGGACCGCACCAGTCGGTATAAAAATCTACCAGCACCGGCTTTTCTCCGTTAATAATATCATTGAAAGTCGTTTTCTTTTTCGTCGTCTCAGCCATATCAATCTTCTTTAATTTCTGTGAATTCAATATCATCTACATTGCTATCACCGGATTCGGTTGTTGCCTGGGCAGGTACTGCACAATTCCCACACAGGCACCCGGTATTCGTTACTGCCTGGAACAAGAAAAATCCGCCCAGAAACACCGATACCATATCGGCATGCCAGGCGCCCATGCCTACAAATAACACCCCAACGCCAAGAGCAATCCAGCGCATGGGATGCCAGTTATTTAATAACGTTTGTTTCATCTTATTGTTAGTCATTAACCTTCTGTTTTTCAATTTGAACGCTATAATAGAGCTCTTTTAAATCAATGTCAGTGACATTAGTCACACAAGGGTAATCTTATTTCTTCCCAGTTCGACAAGCCCTTCAGCCTCCATCTTTTTCAGCAGTCGAGATATCACTTCGCGCGCCGTTCCCAGCTCTTGAGCAAGCTGGTCATGTGTCATCGTGAGCGTATCCGTTTCTATCACCTCGGATCGTTTCTGCAAAAACTGCAGAAGGCGCTCATCCATCTTTTTAAACGCCACGGCATCCACAACTTCCAACAGTTCCTCAAACCGCTTGTGATAAATCTGGAAAATATAGTTCAGCCATTCGGGATGCTCACGAATCAGTTCGTGAATTTTATCAATAGGAATAAAAAGCACCTCTGACTCCTCTTCGGCAACGGCCTTAACCTTGCTGGTATCGTGATACAATCCGGCCAAAAATGACATGATGCATGTCTCACCCGGCTGCAAGTAATATAATACCATCTCCTTGTAAGTATCGTCAGATTGCATCACCTTTACACTCCCAGCTGTAACAATGGGGATGGATCGCACCGGTACATCTTCACTTACAATCGTATCGCCGGATTTAAAATGCTTGGTTATGCCCAAATCCCGCAGATCCATATTTTCTTCCAGAGCAGATGTAAGAGATGATAAATCGGTTGACGTTTTCATAATTCGCTGCACATGAATTAAGGAGTAACTATAATATAACGAATAAAAGAGTGAACTATCCTAAATAAGTGTCCAGCTTTTAGGATATCAATAACTCTTTGAATACCCTACGGGCGGATATTAAATACGGTCGTTTTTGGTCGTATAGTTTGACGTCCCTCCTTCTCCTCCGTCAATAATAACCGTTGTGCTTTTTCAGATTCAAAAACTTGTTGCAGATTCTTAATTTCTGCAGCGGGCACAAAACTATTGTGGCATTTTTCTAAAAACAGATCGGCCTCAAATTTCCCAATATGTTCTTTCAGGATATCTGATAACTCTTGGCGGTTCTCAACTCTTGCTTCATTATGCTGATACTCAGGCCGCTCGGCCAACTCTTCGCTCTCTAATATTTTGCAAAGATCGCTAAACTGGCGATCACTTCCAATAGCCAGCGTTACCATTCGATCATCTGCAGTTTCAAAGAGCTCACCATACGGCGCTATATTGGGATGCAGCGATCCAATTCGCTGAGGCACGTTTCCGTTCATAAGCCAGTTGGTTGCCTGGTTGATTAGAGATGAAATAGCGCTATCATACAAACTTACATCCACGCGAAAAGCTTGATTCGGATTTTCTTTTTGCTTCAGAAGTGCACACAAAATCCCCTCTTTCAGCTGGTGCGCTGCCAGCACATCAATCAGGGCCAGTGGCAACTTCGTGGGCGGGCTATCCGGTTGACCGTTCATTGACATAAAACCCGTTTCGGCTTGCAGGATCAGGTCGTAGGCAAGGCGATCGCTTTCAGTCCCAAACCCGGAAATATGTCCCTGTATTATGGTCGGATTTATTGCCTTCAGATCATCAAAGGTCAGCCCAAACTTTTTGTCATCACCTTTTTTAAAATTAGTGATCACAATATCTGCTTTTTCGATCAGCTCTTTGACCTTTTGCTTATCATCCGTATCTCCGAGATCTAATAACAGAGAATCCTTATTCCAATTGACCGAAGAAAAGTAGGCCGACGGTCCTTTGGATGATTCACCCGGCTGTCGCCATTGACGGGTCACATCTCCGCCGCTTCTTTTGTTCTCAACCTTGATGACATTTGCCCCAAGCTCAGAGAAGAAATTTCCAACCGCGGGACCGGCAAGAACGCTGGCAATTTCAACAACGGTTAGTTCCTTAAAAATAGATTCCATGCGATCTAAAATTTAATTATTCATCCGCGCCATACACCAGTTCAATAAATTCGGGTTTGGGTACCGCTCCGAAATACTGTTCTATATTTATGAGTTCGATCTGGTTTTCAATTTCTGTCCGATCATACCGCGCGCCCTGTAAGTAATTTTCGAGCTGCTCAACCGGCTCATTGCCAAAAAAGTCACCGTAAATCTTAATATTGTCGATGTGCCCATTAGCAACATCCAGTCGCAGATCAATTTCACCGGCATCAAATCGCCGTGTTCGCTGTATATTGAAATCAGGAGACTTTCCGAAATTCCAGTCCCACTGGCCATACTTCTCATCCTTGAGATTATGCACTTCTTTCCATTCGGCTTCCGTCAGATGATACGTCTTAAACTGATCCCGATCCTCATACAATCCTTCCAGCAACTTTTTGTCGAAACGTAGCTGTTTCTATTGCTTCGTCCATAAATTCACTGATATTTGCCACGCGGCTGCGGACTGATTTATGTCCCTTCGATTCGATTTTGCTCATCTTAACATCCAGTGCATTTGTCACCTCATCCAGATCACTGTCAAAGAGCAGGGTACCGTGACTAAACATACGATCTACGCTCGAAAATTGGGCGTTGCCGGATATCTTGCGGTCGTCAACCTGCAGGTCATTACGCCCGCTAAGCTCAGCATTCACTCCCATTTTATTGAGGACGCGCACGATCGGGGCCGTAAATTTCTCAAAGTTGTTAAGACTCTTTTTATCGTAATCCGTAATAAAACTGAAGTTGAGGTTTCCGGTATCGTGATATACGGCTCCGCCTCCTGAGATACGCCGAACCACGTGAATTCCTTTTTCCTCCACGTATTCGTGATTGATCTCCTCGAGCGTGTTCTGGTTTCGGCCAATAATAATTGAGGGCTCGTTTATGTAGAATAACAGATAATCGTGATCGTAATCGAAATTCCGAAGCGCATACTCCTCAAGAGCCAAATTTACATGTGGATCAGTAATACCTTCGTTATCAATAAAAATCATATGGGTAAACTAGAAGTGGGTAAAACAATTAAAGGTCAAATAGTAACCCGTTTCTTTGAATGGAATATGAAGATGTGCGAAGTATTTCGAATACTTGTTACCCCATATAATATCTAGTTACACCCATTTAAAATTCCCATCTGCTGTTATTCGCAGATTACCAGACTTACCTTCATCAACCAGATCTTGCAGTGATGTATTGGATAGCATTTTTCGAATTTCATCCCGCGTATCAGCCCACTTATCGTGGATCGGACATGGTTTTTCGGTTCCGCAGCCGGGCAGGCCCAACGCACACTCGGTTAAAATATCCATCCCATCGATTGCCGCAACAATTTCGAGCAAAGAAATATTTTCAGTAGAGTTTACCAGCCGCACTCCCCCCTTTGGTCCCTTCATCGACTCCATTAAGTCTGCACTTGTAAGTTGCTGCAGTACTTTAGTTAAAAAGTGATGTGAAATATCGAGATCGCTGCTAATTTTTTTGATAGATACATAAGAGTCATCCGAAACTGCAGCTAAATAAACAGAAGCTCTTAAACCATATACACAAGCATTTGATAATAACATATATAAAAGATTGGATTTAGTAGTCCCTAAGTCCCCTGTTAGAAAAAACGTGAGCTAACCATTTTCTTTAAGCTCAGACTAATCAACATTGTTTCTAAAAAAAATCTACTATAAAATAACTTTCACAGATCCCCTTTAAGTAACCTGCCATAAAAATCAGTAAAAAAATACATCATTAAGACATTAAAAAACAGCTTAAATAAAAAGCAAAACTACGTATCCATAATCAATGTTAAAGGTTTAAAATAGTTTAATAAATGATATATCTGAGAACTGTCTCAGACTTAATAAAAGATTTAAAGTAAACTATATGGAAATTTGGTCTGCCTTGGCAATTGGCTTTTTCGGTAGTTTCCATTGTATTGGCATGTGCGGTCCCATTGCGTTGGCCCTACCCGGTAAAAATGATTTTCCCCTCCGCTTGATAGGGGGACGCCTGCTCTATAATATGGGTCGGGTTATCACATACAGCCTGCTTGGTTTATTATTCGGATTAGTTGGCCACAGCGCAAATATAGCCGGTTTGCAACAGTCATTATCAATCTTTTTAGGGGTACTCATTATTGTGGGTGCCTTTTTTCAGATTAGACCATCAGAACAGTGGAAAGAAAAACTGGGCCTGAACAAATTTTATAGTAAAGTTGAACAAAGAATCCGCAGGCAATTTAAAAAGCAGGGAATGGGCACATTACTCATCATTGGTTTATTAAACGGTCTATTGCCATGTGGTTTTGTATATGTAGGGTTGGCCGGAGCCGTCACAACAGGATCAATCTTGCAAAGCGGTATATTTATGGCACTATTTGGGCTGGGAACCATCCCGGCAATGATGACAATGGCATTGGCACCAAGCTTTATTACTATAAAATGGCGTCAACGCATAAACAATTGGATCCCGTATCTTGCGGTCGCTTTCGGAATTTATTTAATCATCAGAGGCATTGTTATTGGAGAAGTGCTACATTAATTATAAGCTATTATAAATAGGCCGAACATAAATTTCGATCCTCATGGATTTACAAATTCACATACCTGCGGATGAACAAGCTATCAATCCGGTTTGTAATTTTGCCTATAGCTGGTGTTTAAACTGTGGACTTTCGGAGCAGGAAGCCAGCAAATTTACGACTGCCGTTAGCGAGCTGGTTACCGATATTATTCTTTTTGCCTTTCCGCAAAGTGAAAATAAATTTGTAGATCTTACCTTCCGTCAAACGCTTTCTGACATTGAGCTCATTGCCAGTGAAGCAGGAGAGCCTTTTGATCCTGACAAGCATCGTTACAACCCTGAAAATGCCCTTAATAATGGTGATTTTGAAGGGGCGGGATTACGCATCATACGGAGATTCACCGATGATTTCTTGTTTATTAACAAGGGAAAAGAAGGGAAGGAGTTTCGACTCCGAAAAGAAGTTAATATCCATGATATTGATGAACTCATTGAGCTTTCACGATCGCTCAAACCCAAGGAACCAGAAAAAGAGCCTACTAAGGTTTCTTATTCTATTAGCCAAATAACTCCCGCTGATGCTGAAGATATTGCCAAGTTGATCTACAGAACATATGAATATTCATACACTAAAGAAGATCTCTATTTTCCCAAAAAAATTGAAAAAACACTTACCGGCAAAGAAAAACTGGGCGTTATTACGCGAAGCGATGAAGGGGAGGCGCTGGGATATTTTGCGATCCTACCCAAAGAGGATTCCAATATTGCTGAAGTAGGTGAAGCAGTTGTATCTCCCGATTATCGGAAACAGGGAATTATGAGCAATATGATGGAACAGCTTATCAAAGTTGGGCGCGAGCATAACCTGGAAGCCCTTTACGGTAAAGCCGTTACGATCCATCCGGTAAGTCAGCGCGTGAATCAAAAGTTTGGGTTTACCTCCACAGGGCTCATGCTTCTGGAAACTAACAATGTCGTATTTAAAGGATTTGACGAGGAATATCCACAACCGGTTTCTGTTGTCATTGACGTATTACCCCTTCAAGAAAATGATCCCAAGGATGTATACCTGCCTGCAAAGTACCACCAGATACTCACTGAAACTTATCAACGGTTGGGCATTTCAATAACACCCAAAAAATCTAATGGCTACAAGTTAGCTGAGAAGTCCGATGCTGATCTTGAAATTAATTATTCGGATTCAACCTCGGATATAATTGTTAACAAATATGGACCTGATTTTAAGTCAGTGCTCCGAGAAATGCTAAATAGTCTGCTCGAGCAGGAAAATCCCAATGCTATCTATTTGGATTTACCGCTAGAAAACGAAGCCACTCCCTTACAACTTAAAGAGCTCGAAGGTCTTGGATTCATTTACTGCGGACTGGCTCCCTATTTTCATCAGGATGCAGATTACCTGCGATTACAGAAAATATGTACGTCCTTCGATTTTGACCTTGTGGATGTTCATTCTGATTTTGGACAACAAATAAAATCTTTTATCACCAATGAGTATTCCAAAAATTCATAGAGAAAACGCTACTCTAACCGTCAAAATTAGAAGCGGCTTTAATCTCTGGGTAAAAAATATAATCACAACCCATACCAGTGAAGAAATCGAAACCCTCGATATTGACTTATCCGACTGCAATTATATCGACACCGAAGGCATCATTTTTCTCTATGAGTGGCAACAAAATGGACGCAATTTACAGCTTAAAAATCCTCCCGAAGTATTTTTCGAAATGCTGGACATTCTCGAACTTTCAGACAGCTGGCAACCCAATATTATAAATCCAAATGAGGAATCATTATGAGTGAAGAACAGGAATCCGATATGGTCGAACTTGATGTTGAACAAGATGTATGGAACCGCTGCTATACCGTACATTCGTTACTTGTTATTGGCAGTAAAGAAGAGGACGGCCACTACAACTTTGCTCCCAAACACATGGCTATGCCGCTGGGTTTCAGCAATCATTTTGGTTTTATGGGCACGCCCCGTAAAAAAACCTATCGGAACATACAGCGAGAAAAAGTATTTACCGTAAGCTATCCAACACCCGATCAGCTTACGGTTTCGAGCCTTGCCGCCACGCAGCGCGAAGAAGATGATTCAAAACCGGTGCTGGACAAAATTCCAACGACTCCTGCTCAAGATATTGAAGGTTATTTTTTAGAAGGCTCATACTTTCAGTTAGAATGCAAGTTCACAGAAACGCTTGGAAAATTTGGCGAATGGGAAATGGTTGTCGGCGAAATTATAGCTGCACGAGTTCATAAAAAGATGAGCCGAAAAGTGGGCAATGGCGTTGATGAGGGACAACTCATCTACGACCATCCTTTACTGGCCTACTTGCACCCCAATCGATTTAGCGTCATCAAAGAAAGTAACGTATTTCCATTTCCAAAAGAATTTAAGCGTTAAAACATGAATGATCGAGCCCGACTGATACGTAAGTATATTAGCGAGCACAAAGCAGATTTCCGTTCCGTTCTCCAATCACTGGTTGAAATTGAAACCCCTTCTGATGCGCCTGAAACATTCGGTCCCTTGTGGGATATATTATCAGAACAATTTACAAATCTCGATTTCTCTGCAACCCATTACGAGGGTGATAAAACGGCAGGTCAACTTTTATGTATCCCTAAAAACTTTAATTCGAACAAGCCTTCCCAGTTAATAGTTGGTCATTCTGATACTGTTTGGGATATAGGAACCCTCAATGATATGCCTTTTTCCATTGACGGCAATGAGGGATCTGGACCCGGTATTTATGACATGAAAGCTGGACTTGCGATGATGGTTATGAGCATACAGATCATTCGACAATTGGATCTTGATCTTTCAGTACCACCTATTTTTTTAATTAATTCGGATGAAGAAATGGGGAGTGACGAATCAAAAGAGTTAATTATTGAAGAAGCAAAAAAAGCAGAACGAACGTTTGTCCTCGAACCCTCATTAGGCACCGATGGTAAAATTAAAACACAGCGAAAAGGGGTTGGGGGTTTTGAAGTCACTATTGACGGGAAACCTTCCCATGCAGGACTGGATCCGGAAGAAGGAGTAAGTGCTATTTTAGGGCTCTCCCACATTGTGCAACAACTCTATCGTTTAAACGACCCGGCCAATGGTATTACCGTCAATGTTGGAACAATAGAAGGTGGAGAACGCTCGAATGTTGTGGCAGCAAAAAGTAAAGCCGTTGTTGATGTACGAGTACCCACACAAGAAGACGGGGAACGAATAAAAGAGCAAATATACAACCTTCAACCCGAAATTGATGGTATTAAGTTATCAGTTACCGGGGATATTAATCGCCCGCCGCTGGAAAAAAATAAATCCAACGAAAAGCTCTGGGAGGTTACTCAAAAACTAGGTCAAGAGCTCGGTTTGGAATTAAAGGATGGAATGTCTGGCGGAGCCTCCGACGGCAATTTCACTAATTTACATTCGCCCACTATCGACGGACTGGGAGCCGTTGGCGAAGGAGCACACGCCTATCACGAAAAAATATTTCTGGAACAAACATTAGACCGACTCGCGTTATTCACGCTTTTACTTTTAGAGCCGCCTATCTTCGACTAATCATTCTCATCTCGCTCAAATACCCATTCAATTAAATAGTCATCCAACTTTTCTTGGGAGATTAAAGGCGAATCCAACTCCAACTGCTTGTATATTTGGTAGTTCCGTGATGAGCACCGCTCATAAAACCATTTTAGCGATTCCAAATCGTCCAGTATCATAGAACCAGCAAACGATTCCAATAATCCACGATCTTTGCATAATTCTATAACACGATCAATAAAGAATGTGCTTTGCCCTCTTAAGAATTGCAGCAGGTTATCCCACGTATTATTCATAATTTCCCCTTCCCTATCAATCGGTAAATCGTACTCCATAGGCGTAAGTTTCCGAGTCAATATGCTGGGTAAATGAAATACTGATGAAACATCATGTTCTAAAATATAGAGTATTCGTAGGATGCCACCCATCGATTTACGTACCAGCCGATGTCCCTTGAAAGCCCCGAACACAAATTCCGTTTGGGGTTGATTCATCTGAAGGCTGAAACCAATACTTTTGTCGTCTCGATTTATCCCGATAAAGTAATACGTTTCCGGCTTCTTTTTGGCGTAATTAAATTCGGGCTGATGTTTACGGATAAGTTCATTTTCCAGCAACAGTGCCTCCTTTTCTGAGTCACAAATATGGATATTTATTTTATGGGTCATTCGTATTAAGCGAATTGTTTTTCGTGAGTCTGTACCCATCTTAGCACGACGATAAGTAAACAATCGATTCCTGAGATCCTTTGCCTTTCCGACATACAGCAAATCCCCCGATCGGCCATACATTTTATACACGCCGGGCTCTGTGGGTAGCTCCTCAAAAAATGATTTTTCCAGCCTTTTTTCTATGGGATTATAGTGCTCAAATAATCGTTGTTGTTCTGACATATTTGTATAAATTCCGGTCTTCTAAAATGATTTATTAAAATATCAAAAAAATCAGATGATAAATTTTACATATAGTAGGTAATCCCCAAAAAATATACTATACTTAGTCTCTTAAGCGCCATTTAATGCGTTAGCAAGGCGTTATTTAACATTTAAGTAGCACAAGAAGTAAAAATTTTCGGAGATTTATCATGGCAGAACGTGAAGTAGGAACGGTTAAATGGTTCCATAATGGCAAAGGTTATGGATTCATAACAAGAGAAGAAGGCGAAGACATCTTCGTTCATTTCAGTGAAATTGAAATGGAAGGCTATAAAAAATTAGAAGAAGGCCAAGAAGTGGAATTCACTGTTGCAGAAGGCGAAAAAGGACTTCAAGCACAAGAGGTGATTCCCATATAATATATATCTTATAAATATCATTTTTTTTAAAGCGCTGCCTTACCGGTAGCGCTTTTTTATTGCAGAGAGTTCCCGTTATATTAGAACTAATCAACCGCTACAAAATTCTATATCTATGAAAAATCATACCTATAAGAAGATTGAGTTAACAGGCACTTCTGATAAATCGCAGGAAGCTGCTGTTGAAAATGCCATCGAAAAAGCTTCACAAACAGTAGACGAGATGGGATGGTTTGAAGTTATTGAAACACGAGGCTCTATTAAAGATGGCACCGTTGCACAATGGCAGGTTGTTATAAAAGTAGGATTTACGCTAAAAGGTTAATCTACTACGTTTTATCTAAAATATAGAATTCCAGCTTTTTCTGGAGTTCCGGAGGATTGAAAGGTTTTGTTAAATAATCATTCATCCCAGAGGCAAATACTTTTTCCTTAACCTCTTTTAAAGCCGCTGCCGTAAGAGCAATAATGGGGACGTTAGATTTATACTTATTTTCCAGCTCTCGAATTTTCCGCGTTGCCTCATAACCATCCATTTCTGGCATTTGAAGATCCATCAACACTAAGTTGATAGACGAAATTTCTTTCATCTTTTCAACGGCCTTGCTCCCATCTTCAGCAAGTACGACCTCTATATCCCACTTTTCCAAGAATCGGATCATTACTTTTTGGTTGATAGCATTATCTTCAACCAACAATACCTTTGTTCCCCGTAGCGACTCGGGTGTTTCTTTTTCATGCTTACGCAAGCTGGACCGCTGTTCATCGGCATGTTCTTTTGTTTTAAAGGGTAGTTCAACATAAAACGTACTGCCTTCCCCTTTTTCACTTTCCAAATCGATGGTACCATCTTGTAAATCAACCAATTTTTTGCTGATAGTTAGTCCAAGCCCTGTACCACCAAAAACGCGCGAAGTTTCACTTTGCTCTTGGGTAAAACTTTTGAAAATCTCCTTTTGTTTATCTTTCGAAATTCCAATACCGGTATCGGTGATGGAAAACAGAATTTTTAATTGGTCATCGTTGCGCTCTTTTAGTTCTACAATAATCCCGACACTTCCTTCTTCAGTAAATTTAACTGCATTACTGACAAGATTATTCAAAATTTGTGTCAACCTATTTGGGTCTCCGGCAATCATTTCCGGCAAGTCTTCATCAAAATCCAGGTACAGCGGTACATCTTTCTTTTCGGCCGTAAAACGGAAACTTTCTAATACCCCGTTTAACAAATTCTCTAAATTAAACGCTACGTTTTCAAATTCGATTTTTCCTGATTCAATCTTTGAAAAGTCGAGAACATCATTAATAAGCGAAAGCAAGGTTTTAGACGAAAAATCGAGGATCTCAAGCTGCTCAACCTGGTCTTCTCGCGGATTGTCTTTTGCTAACAAATTAGTCATCCCAATAATCGCATTCATAGGAGTGCGGATTTCGTGACTCATTGTTGACAGAAACTCAGACTTTGCCTTCGATGCATCCTCCGCTTTTTGTTTCGCTTTTTCAAGCTGTTTAACATTTTTTTCCAGCTGCTGCTTCTTTTCTAACAGCTCTTTATTAAGAGACTGTGTTTTTTTAAGCAGTTTTTGTGTTTCCTCCTCAGCCAACTCTTTTGATTCCGAAAATTTGTTAAACGTAAGCCAAGTAGTTATAAATGCCGCCCCCAGAATGCTCCACTTTACAATCACTCCTTCATCGGCAGTAAGGTAGATCCGATCAAAAATCACATAATCGAGCACAATATAGCATACCACAGCCATACCTATCCCTATATTACGCAATTGCTGGTGATCTTTATCGAATAACAGAATAGCTAAACCACAGGCAGGAAGATAAAAAGCCTGTATCAACATTTCTTTTCCAAATACTGAACTCAGAATTAGAATAGAAACATTTATATAAGCTAAGAGAAGAAATTTGGCCGTATTTTCAAAGCCTTTTCGGGCCAAAACAGGAATTAGCACAAAAGCCACGCTAATGCTCATAAAAAACCACGACAGCGAAATGGATTCGTTCAGACGGAAGGCGATAAGGAATAGAAGGGCTACTGCCGCCAGCGAAAACGACACATGGTGCATTACTATAATGCCAGTTCTATGAATCTGCTCAATCTTGTTTTGCACCAGATCCTTGGCAAAAGCAAACTTTTTAATGCTCGATAATGAATACATTCGATATAACAGCTATTTATAATATTTTAATAAAACAATACTAAATTATAATAAAACGAAAATAGCTATCGAATGATATTAAAAGAAACTAATAAAAGGTGGGGTTTAAGCCTTGGCCTGCTCTTTTTGCAACTTGGTTTTATAAGCCATGGCATAAATTTTCATCTGCTTAACCATCGAGGCCAAGCCATTTGATCGAGTCGGCGATAAATGTTGTTCCATACCAATCTTCTTAATAAAGGTAGGATCAGTATTTATAATGGTTTCGGGTGACTGCCCGGAATAAAAGCGAACCATCAGCGCAACGAGACCTTTTGTAATTGCAGCATCACTATCAGCCTCAAAAATAACCTTGCCCTCCTCAAGATGTGTGTGCAGCCAAACCTGGGATTGACATCCACGCACTAAATTCTCTTCAGCCTTATGCTCTTCATCCAACGGATCTAAATTTTGGCCCTGCTTTATGATATGCTTATACCGTTCGGTCCAATCGCCTAAGGCTTTAAACTCTTTGATGATTTGCCGTTGTATTTCGTGAATATCAGCCATTATTTGGTTTTTTGGGTTATCTGCGACACTAGTAAAATACAAATAACTTTAGAGAATATAAGGTCACACTTTTGACTTCTCATAGGCCGGGTCAACCGAAACGGCACAGCAAACAGTTACCACAATTTTATTCTCCTGATCCCATTCGGGCTTGCCATAATCCAAGACTTTGACGAATTCCCCGTTTTTATTTTTGATACGATATTCACAGGTAGAATCCTTTCCCTCAAAAACTTTTTGCAGATGTGCATTAAATTTCTCGAGATCGTCATCATGAATAAATATACCGGCATCGGCCTTTCCAATAACAGCATCAGCTGATAGACCTGTTATCTCCGGAAATTCTTTCGACACGGACTTAAAGACAGGTTCGTCATCTTTAAGCTCAACTTTATAGGAAAATTCTGAGGCTCTGCGCACGACCCGACCAAAATCCTTGTTTCGCTCTTTTAGCGTATCCATAATTCGCTTTTTAAGGGAAATATTTTCGATCTCGGCGCGAATCAATTTTTGATCTTTAAGGTCTAAAATGGACGTCGTTCCTTTAACCTGAACGGGAAACCCATTTTTGTGATTTATAATACCTTTAAACTCCTCATCGTTGAAATACACATCCTCATCTTCTTTATCAAAACGACCTTTTATTGAGCTCATATATTTATCAGGAAACAGATCCCAGATCTTAATCTGTTTTAGTTCATCCTTTCCATAGCCGACAAGTTCGCGAAACGCCTTATTCGCCATCACAATATTACCCTGCACATCAACATCAACAACCGTGCGCTTAGATTCCTCGCGCAATCCATCAAACTCTACTTTTTGATCAACAAGTTGCTCCTCGGCACGCTTGCGCTCCGTTATATCGTGCTGATAAGAAACCCAGTGCGTTACATTGCCCTCTTTATCAGTCAGCGGATGAATATCCCACTGGTTTATAAATTCCGAACCATCTTTACGATAATTAACAGCCTGACCAAAAAAGGATCGCCCTTCTTTTAATCGGCGCTTCAATTTATCCAACACATCTCGGTCGGTTTTTGGCCCCTGAAGAATACGTGGAGTCTTCCCAATAACTTCCTCCTTGGAATAGCCCGTCATTTCGCAAAATCCGTCATTTACATATACAATTCTTGGTCCGGGCTTTTCGAGAGTAAGTTCGGTAATTAATATGGAATCGTAATCACTTCTTATTGCCGATTCAAGTAGATTCAATCTTTTTTCCAACTCCTTGCCTTCCTCGACAATGTTTTCTACAAATGATTTAACCTTTTTAAACGATTCTTCATCTTTGCACCATTTTTTCAGTGCATTAATATCTGGTGATTCCATATTAACAGTTTGCTTAATCCGTTTTTAATAGATGATAATGGTCGATTTATATGCCAACCTTGCCTTAATACTTCTCTTCAACAACAATACAAATCCCAATCATTCCGACAAATCCCATTTTTCTTAAAGAAGTTTTGCTAAAAAGTGCTTTAACATTAAATAAATTGACTTTACCCATGATCATAAAAAAACCTTAGGAAGCAAATTGCACCCAAGGTTTTTTCTGATTTATCCAAATCTTATCATTACTTCAGCAAAAGTTTAGCAATGGTGTTCAACTGCATATTGGATGTACCCTCATAAATCTTTCCAATTTTCGCATCACGGTAATATTTTTCTACAGGGTACTCTTTTACATAGCCATATCCACCAAACAGATCAACAGCTTGAGAGGTTACATTTTCTGCGACTTCGGAAGAATGGTACTTTGCCATAGCTGCCTCCTTAAGAAAATTGTTGCCATTTTCTTTCATTCTTGCAGCATTATAAACCAGCAATCGCGCCGTTTCAATATCTGTTGCCATCTTAGCCAGCTGAAACTGTACTCCCTGAAAATCCGAAATTGCCTGGCCAAACTGTTCGCGCTCCTGAGTATACTCCAGCGTAGCATCAAGTGCCCCCTGTGCAATACCTATCATCTGCGCTCCAATGCCAATCCGTCCCTCGTTAAGCGTTTCCATTGCCACTTTATAACCTTTTCCAACTTCACCCAACACATTTTCTTTAGGAACCTTGCAATCTTCTAGCAGAATCTCGCATGTAGAGCTCGCTCGAATTCCCAATTTATTTTCTTTCTTGGATACCGAAAAGCCTTCAAAATCCCGTTCAACAACAAATGCCGTAATACCCTTATATCCCGCATCGGGATTTATCGTAGCAAACACCAAAAAGATATCTGCCTCATTGGCATTGGTAATCCACATTTTAGAGCCATTTAATACATAATGATCGCCGGCCTCTTTGGCCGAAGTCTTCAGTGCAAACGCATCACTGCCCGAACCGGCCTCCGACAAACAATAAGCACCAACCTTTTCATTGGCCAGTTGTGGCAGGTAACGTTCTTTAATGTCATCACCTCCAAAGTTTAGAAAAGCATTGTTAACCAACGTATTCTGTACATCCATAAAAACGCCCGCCGAAGCATCTACGCGAGAAATTTGCTCAATTGCTACAATCGACATGAAAAACGATCCACCGCCCCCGCTGTAACTCTCAGGAATTTCTATTCCCATCAATCCCATATCAAAGAACTGCTGCACTAGGTCAGGATCCAGCTTAGCCTTTTCATCCATCTCGTGTACTTTGGGCTTAATCGCACTCTCAGCAAAATCTCGGGCCGCATCCTGCAACATTTTCTCATCTTCAGTTAGCTGGGTCAACGCGGGCATCTGTTGGTCTACATTTTCCATGAAAATAGATTCTTTATATTCAATTGAGTTCAAATTTTAGGTCTTAATATAGCGATTCGTAGTTAAAATTTCGGCCCGAAGTTGAAACCGGTTACATTCCTTTAGCATATTAGTAAAGTAACTACAAGCTCATTATTTTCAAGAGCTATAACCAAGACGAAATTCATATTATGAGCAACTCCGATTCTACCAAACAATCGCTTTTTGAAGAATTTCCTCCCGTTTCAACTGAGGAATGGGAAGAAGTCATTAAGAAAGATTTAAAGGGAGCTAACTATAAAGAAAAGCTTCGGTGGGAAACCGACGAAGGCATTGAAACGCTGCCGTTTTACAGGCGTGAGGATTTATCCGAACTCAACCGTTCAGCTCCAATTCCAAAATCGTATACCAACACCGAGGCCAACAGCTGGGAAATACGGGAACCCATTTTTGAGAATGACATCTCCAAAGCCAATGGAGCGGCCCAAAATGCACTCGATCGCGGAGCAGATGCCTTACAGTTTCAAATAACCGTGCGCCGTACAGAAGGAATGCTCGGTGGCGATATTCAGGGGTTACCTATTCAAAACCAATCAGATTTCTCAACAGTATTAAGTAAAATTTCTTTAGAAAACACGCCCCTGCATTTTGATGCAGGCTTGGCTTCACCCGCCCTGCTGGCTATGCTTTGGGATGAAATTCAAACCCAAAATCTCGATCCCCAAAAGATCCGGACAACTTTTAGCTACGATCCATTTATCTATCTGCTTCAACACGGTCAATACTCAAAAGCCCAAAAAGATATTGAGCGTGATATCTATCATATCGCACAATTTTCAGCGGATAATTTGCCAACCGTTCGGCCACTGAGTATCGACGGGCGATTTTATCACAACAGTGGTGCTACCATCGTGCAGGAATTAGGATATGCAATGGCTTCCGCATCAGAGTACTTGGCAATACTGACCGACAATAATATTAATCATGCCGCGCAGGCATTGTCGTTTAGCTTCTCAATCGGCTCAAACTACTTTCTGGAAATTGCCAAATTCCGCGCTGCTCGACTTCTTTGGAAAAATCTGATTGAAGCTTATGACATAGATCCGCAAAAGAATGCTGCTTATTTGCATGGAGAAACCTCTCGATGGAATAAAACGCTCTACGATCCATATACCAATATGCTGCGTACATCCACCGAAAGTATGGCCGGCGCTATTGCGGGATGTGATTCTTTAACAGTATTACCATTTGACGAACACTTCCGTCAGCCCAACGACTTTTCAGAGCGCATTGCCCGCAATCAGCAGCTCATTCTAAGCGAAGAAGCCTATTTCAATAAAGTTAAAGATCCGGCTGCCGGATCGTATTACATCGAAAAATTAACCGACAAAATTGCTGAAAGAGCCTGGGATATTTTTCAGGATGTTGAAGCAGAAGGCGGCCTGTTTAAAGCCATCGAAAATGGGACCGTGCAATCAGCTATCCAGCAATCACAGCAACAGCGCGATCAGGCTATCGCTAAAAGAGGACGAACATTTGTGGGTACGAACCAGTACACCAACGCTGATGAAAATATGAGCGATGATATTGGAGAATCGAAACAAACGGCAGCCCTGCGCGAATCAGAAGAAATAAGTATTGAAAGTAATGCTGAAAACCTTGTAGAATATTTATCCGAAGCATTTTCGCAGGAAGCTAACATTGCTGATGTAATCGATAAACTATTTGATTTCGGAAGACAACAATACCGAACTGTTACTCCTTATCGAGGTCCCCAAGCATTTGAAGAACTGCGTCTGGCTACCGAAAGACATCAATCAACACCCAAGGTTTTAAATTTACCGCTGGGCAACAAGAAATGGCGCAAGGGACGTGCAAGCTTTTCAGCCAACTTTTTCGGTTGTGCCGGTTATCATATCGAAGATCCCATTGGATTTGGTGATGCGGATGAAGCCATTAATGCAATTAAAGATCAACAACCTGACATTGCTGTAATTTGCAGCTCAGATAAAGAATACAAAGAGCTTGTCCCGGCTATAGCAGATGGAGTTTCAAATCTGGAGAATCCACCGATCTTAGTACTTGCCGGATATCCCGAAGAGGATGTGGAAACCTACAAAGAATGCGGGGTTGATGAGTTTATTTATTCGAAATGCAACGTACTGAAAACACTTACTCGCTTTCAAGTTAAACTTGGAATAATTTTAAATGAAAAATGAAAAATTAAATATAGGTCACCCATTTTTAATTTTTCATTCTTAATTCCTAATTGAATTATGAGACCTGATTTTTCTGACATCCCATTTGACCCTTCAATTTCTGCTGATCACGAAGCAAAAAGCAAAGAACCATGGAACACCGCTGAGCAGATTCCAGTAAAGCCACAGTTTGATCAATCAGATATAGAAAATTTCGAGCATCTCGATTATGCCGCAGGGATACCGCCCTACTTGCGTGGACCGTATTCAACCATGTACACTTTTCGTCCGTGGACTATCCGCCAATATGCCGGATTCTCAACCGCTGAAGAATCCAACAAATTTTATCGCAAAGCCCTGGCACAGGGACAAAAAGGCCTATCTGTCGCCTTTGATTTAGCTACACACCGGGGCTACGATTCCGATCATCCACGCGTTTCCGGCGATGTTGGAAAAGCGGGCGTAGCTATTGATTCCATCCTGGATATGAAGGTACTATTTGATCAGATTCCATTAGATCAGGTTTCGGTATCCATGACCATGAACGGAGCCGTCATTCCGACTATGGCCTTTTATATTGTTACAGCCGAAGAGCAGGGGGTATCCAAAGAAAAGATGGCGGGTACCATCCAAAACGACATCCTCAAAGAATTTATGGTGCGCAATACGTACATCTATCCACCAAAGCCATCTATGCGTATTGTAGGGGATATTTTTGAGTATACTTCACAACATATGCCCAAGTTTAATTCTATTTCTGTTTCGGGATATCATATGCAAGAGGCTGGCGCTACCTGTGATATCGAGCTGGCTTATACCCTGGCCGACGGACTCGAATATCTGCGCACCGGCATCGAAGCCGGACTTGACGTCGATGAATTTGCACCTCGGATTTCGTTTTTCTGGGCAATTGGAATGAATCACTTTATGGAGATCGCCAAAATGCGTGCCGCTCGTATGCTCTGGGCCAAGATGGTCAAGCAGTTTGAACCTAAAAATTCCAAGTCGATGTCACTGCGGACGCACAGCCAAACATCCGGATGGAGTCTCACCAAGCAAGATCCCTATAACAATGTGGCGCGAACCACCATCGAAGCAATGGCCGCCGCACTTGGCCACACCCAATCGATGCATACGAATGCGCTCGACGAAGCTATTGCCTTACCGTCAGACTTCTCTTCCCGCATTGCCCGCAACACACAAACATATCTACAAGAAGAAACACATATTACTAAAGCCGTTGATCCCTGGGCTGGTTCATATTATGTAGAATATCTCACAGATCGTATCGCGCGGCGTGCCTGGGAACTCATAGAAGAAGTGGAAGAACTAGGTGGCATGGCTAAAGCCATAGAAACGGGAGTCCCCAAAATGCGTATTGAGGAAGCTGCCGCAAAAAAACAGGCGCGTATCGACTCCGGAAAAGAAACCATCGTTGGCGTTAACAAATATCAGCTTGACAAAGAAGAGCCGATTGACATTCTTGAAGTTGATAATGAGAAAGTCCGAAAAACACAGTTAGACCGACTTGAGAAGCTGCGAGCAGAACGTAACGAAGAAGAGGTACAAGCAGCGCTTGACGCTATTACAAAAGTGGCAGAATCGGGGGATGGAAATCTGCTCGATATGGCGGTTAAAGCGGCTCGCAAGCGAGCAACACTGGGTGAAATCTCCGACGCTATGGAAAAAGAATTCGGACGTTATACGGCAACCGTTAGATCAATATCAGGTGTGTATTCTTCAGAGATAGATAAGGACGAAAAGTTTGAAAAGGCTCAACAGTTGGCGAATGAGTTTGCCGAGCTTGCTGGACGACGTCCCCGTATCATGGTAGCAAAAATGGGTCAGGACGGCCACGATCGCGGAGCAAAAGTAATATCAACCAGCTTTGCCGATCTGGGCTTTGATGTGGATATTGGTCCGCTCTTTCAGACACCAGAAGAAGCCGCGCGTCAGGCTGCTGAAAATGATGTCCATATTTTGGGCGTTTCAAGTCTGGCCGGTGGACACAAAACACTGGTGCCACAAGTGCTTGATGAACTTGAAGAATTGGGCCGTGATGACATTATGGTAATCGTCGGCGGCGTAGTACCCGAACAGGATTATGAATTTCTTTATGACAAAGGCGTGGTCGGTATTTTTGGTCCCGGTACTGTGATCTCACTGGCCGCCCAGCAAATTTTGGAGATACTTATTGATGCAAAAAAATAATTCAAACACCTCCCGCCCGAATTCCAAAACTCTATGGAATTCAGGCACCCTCCTCAAGGAGGGATTAATCTCATCTTCCCTTGAGGGAAGTAATTCGACATGACGTTATGTCGAAGGGATGGGTGTAACTATATTCGACATATGACCAAAAACAAAATAATACCATATAATCCTGAGCTGAAAGAACTGGCAAGAAATCTCCGTAAAAATATGACACACGCCGAAGTTCTTTTGTGGCAGAAAATCCGGAGAAAAAGCTTAGGCTATCAATTCCATCGACAAGTTCCCATGCTTGAATATATCGTTGATTTTTATTGCCACGAACTGAAGTTAGCTATTGAAGTTGATGGTGGTGCTCATGAGCATCCCGAAACAAGTGTAAATGATTTAACTCGACAGAAAGAGATAGAATCTTATAATGTTCACTTTCTTAGATTCGATAATAAAGAAATAAAACAAGATATTAATTCTGTTATTCATACTATTGAAAATTGGATTAAACTTAATGCTAACTAAGATTTACACCTCCCGTCTCCGATAAAAATCAATCGGAGCACCCTCCTCAAGGAGGGATGAACTTCTTCTCCCCTCAAGGGGAGCCCCTCCGAATATTTTCGGAGGGAGGGGTGTAAAAAAATTATCTTCAAGTGTCCAACAACCAAAATAACGATTCTTCCCTTTCGGTAAGTGAGGGCGTTGAGCAAAACAGCGCTATCAACACGAAGGGATTGGAACGTTTTAAAAATAGCCGTTCTTCGCTTTCGCTGGAGGAGTATGTCAATGGCATCAAGTCGGGTAATCGAACCATTCTAAGCCGTGCTATCACGCTCATAGAGAGCACCAAGGCCGAGCACCGTGAACTTGCCCAGGATATTATCGAGCAATGCTTACCGGACACAGGTAACTCCATACGTATAGGAATTACCGGCGTACCCGGTGTAGGCAAAAGCACATTTATTGAGTCGTTAGGCAACCACATCATTGACCAAGGGAATAAATTGGCGGTGTTAGCCATCGATCCCAGCAGTACCCGCACCAAAGGAAGTATCCTCGGTGATAAAACGCGCATGGAAACGCTGGCCAATAATGACAGTGCGTTTATTCGTCCCTCTCCCACCGGCGGCTCCCTGGGAGGAGTAGCACGCAAAACGCGTGAAACTATTTACCTGTGCGAAGCCGCAGGATACGATACTATTTTTATCGAAACCGTAGGCGTTGGACAATCGGAAACGGCCGTGCACTCCATGGTCGATTTCTTTCTGCTATTGATGCTGGCCGGGGCCGGCGATGAACTGCAGGGAATCAAGCGTGGTATCATGGAGATGGCTGACACTATTGCAATCAACAAAGTTGACGAAGCCAGTGAAAAGGCGGTCAGTCAGGCGGTACGAGAATACAAAAATGCACTGCATCTGTATCCAGAAACAAAATCGGGATGGACTCCCAAGGTCACTACCTGTTCGGCATTAACCGGCAAGGGAATTCCTGAAATCTGGGAAATTATCCAGGAATACATACAGCAAACAAAAGAAAATAGCTATTTCGAAGAGAACCGAAATCGCCAGGCCAAACACTGGATGTACGATACCATTACCAATCGACTGACGGAGCATTTTTATGACAGTCCCGCCGTAAAAAAGAAGCAGGAGCAAATTGAACAGCAGGTATTAAATGGAGAAATGAGTTCTTTTAAAGCTGCTCAAAAGCTGCTCGAACTATACTTCAGGGAGATTAAAAAATAGAATTGCCCGATACCAATATGAGATTAGTGCCAGGCAATTCTGTATAACATCAAACTGTTATTCCTAATATCGTAATACGATATCTCCGTCTTCACTGTCAATCTCTACGCTGGCACTTCCCCCATTCAAATTATAAACAGTACTTCCCTCTTCATCTCTTACTTGGGAGAACGCACCAAAGGTTTCGATGTCAGTGTCATCATGAGCTATATCAATGCTGCCACCGCCACCTGAAATATCCAGTTCCAAATCACTGTCATCTATATTAAAGTAGTATTTTCCATCATCGAATAATTCAGTAGCAAAATAAAGGTTTGCATCATCTCCACTAACATCAATTTCCCTAAATCGTCCGTTATCCACTCGAAACTCTCCATCATCAAGTGTAACCGCAAGTTTACCTTGTCCTTTATCCATCCTAATAGCCCCATCATCAATCTCAAATGAAAAGTCTTCTCCGGTAGCGTTTTTTATGCTGACATCAGAATCATCCGCAACCATATTGATTGCTCCTCCAACATCGGATATTTCATAGCTTCCATCGTCCCCTTTTACATCTATCGATACCATTCGGGGAACTTTAAGAGTAATTCGGTATTCCCTCTCAATACTTCCAATGCGAAAACCACTATTATTGCGCTCGGCTTCTTTAATGTAAAGATCGCCATCGCGTTGTTTTACATTCATCTTGAACTCATCGGCAGATCCCCACTCTATTCCATCTACATCAATACGATGGTAAACATTAACATTGACATCAAATCGATCACTGGCAACTATACTAACTTCAGCATCATCGCTATCCAAAAAGACCGTACCGTCCGCAGCGATACCATAATCCTGATCTAACTTATATTCTTTATTTTGGGCTTCTACGGTCAGTGCTCCGGCCAATAACAGCACGGTAATTATAATCGAGACAGAATATTTCATATAGAGAAACTTTTGTTAAAGTTGAAAACAACCTTACGAAGAATATGCAGAATTGTTATAGCAGTAGAAGCTACTAACTAATCTTCAGTTCGCTTTGCGCAGATGAAAAAGCTACATCATCCTCATCTATCTCCTGTTCCCCGAGTGCGTCCTGCATTTCACTGCGGAGTTTCTGGATCGTCAATCCGCTGGTAAGCGATCCATTTTTAGCTATAGAAATACGTCCTGTTTCTTCGGATACCACTACCACAAATACGTTGTTGGTTTCGGTAATACCTACTGCTGCCCGGTGGCGTGTCCCAAAAACGGATGAAATGTTCTGGTTTTGTGAGATGGGCAAATAGCAACTGGCGGCTACAATTCGATTATTGCGGATTACTATAGCCCCGTCGTGCAGCGGCGTGTGTTTGTTAAATATTGTTTTTAATAGCTCGCTGTTAACTTTTGCATCCAGTTTTACCCCAACGTCGACCAAGTCTTGCAGCGTTGAAGTGCGCGCAAATACAATTAACGCCCCGGTTTTGGTGTGGGACATGTCACGAACGGCATCGACTACTTCATCAATAATGGTATTGGGATTGGAGCGCACGAAAAAGCGGTCGAGATTCGTATTGTGTCCCAGGCTATAGAGCAGCTTGCGTATTTCGGGCTGAAAAATGATAAATACTGCCAAGATACCTACATCCAAAATACCGCGGAGTATAAAGTTGATGGTGGTGAGCCCCAGTGCGCTAACGGCCGCATTTATTATAATGATAAAAACAAGACCTACAGCGGCCTGAATGGCAAATGTGCCGCGGATCCACCGGTACAGGTAGAACAGCACCATGGTAATAATCAGGACTTCGACAAAGTCCCGGATGCCAAATTCAAGGAAGCCAATGGGAATCAACGGTGTACCTCGTTTTTCTGGATGTTGTTTAGCGGAATATAAGTATTATTTGGCGAAGTTTTGTATGTAGATATCACTAGGTGGAGTCCATTTATAAATGGACTCCACCTTTTTACAGAGTAGGGTCGTTACAGAGTAGACTCTATCTATAACCTACATCTTTGACGAAATAGCATTAAATACCTGTAGCGAATCGTGTGCTTCTTTGACGTCGTGTACGCGAATGATATTGGCGCCGTTAATCAAAGCATGATAATGGACGGCTATGGTACCTGTAAGACGATCATCAACGGAGCGATCGTTTAGAATCTGGCCGATCATTGATTTGCGTGACGCCCCTACTAAAATGGGACATCCCAAATCCTGAAATTCCTTAAGATAAGCAATTAGTTTCAGGTTGTGCTCCAGCGTTTTTCCAAAACCAATACCGGGATCAATGATAATATTTTTTAATCCCTTCTCTTTGGCCTCATCAAGCCGGACTTTTAGAAACTGCTTTATATCAGCGATCACGTTATCATAGGTTGGATCTTTCTGCATTGTTTTGGGATTACCCTGCGAATGCATCATCACATACCCTGCATTATACTGCACGCATAAATCCACAAAACGAGGCTCTTTTTGGAGTCCGCTTACATCGTTAACAAAATGAGTGCCGAGTTTAAGCGCTTCTTCGGCCACGCGATATTTGGTGGTATCAATCGAAAAAAAGGTGTCGGGAAATTGTGAGATAGCTTTTTTGAGGATCGGCAACACGCGATCGAGTTCTTCCTGTTCCGTGACGGGTTCGGAGCCCGGCCGGGTTGATTCTCCGCCTACGTCTATGATATGAGCACCCTGGGAAATCATGAGTCCAATACGGCCCAGCGCTGCATCCACTTCATTAAAGTTACCACCGTCGGAAAAGGAATCGGGCGTAGCATTGAGAATTCCCATTATTTTGGGAGAGGCAAGGTCGAGTTTCTTATCTCGACTGGAAAGGCTTTGTTTCTTTGAACTGTTCTCATTCATTAAACTTATAGATGTTATTCGGTGACTAAGTGATTAGGTTATTCCCTCAATTTCTTAATCACCTAATCACGAAAACAAATTAATCCCAGCTTTCCTGAAGATGTTCGCGCTTATCTTCCACTTCTGCCCACTCATCGGCATCTGGAAAATCTTCTTTCGTCTGATTGATAACATGATCAGCCCATTCATCGGCCAATCGTTCGTTTAGATCAATATAGTGCTCCCACTCCATGGGCACTTCGTCATCGGGATAAATAGCTTCAACAGGACATTCTGCTACGCAAGCATCACAATCAATACATTCAAGCGGGTCGATAGTTAGAAAATTAGGCCCTTCCCGAAAGGCATCAACCGGACAAACCGCCGCGCAATTGGTGTATTTACAATTGATGCATGGTTCTGTTACTACATATGCCATTGAAAATGAAAAATTCTTTGATGTTTACAAATTGGACTAAATATCACGGCTTCTGCGGATAGATGCAACGTTTTATATCTACGAACTTTAATTTAGAAACGCTCTGAATTTATCCTTGCAGTCCATCATCAAAGTCCAGCCATTGACCCTCTTTTGTTTTCTCCCTACTTATAGGGAGAAAGACTCGTTGGCATAAAATCTATCTTAAGAGTTTTTCTGACCCCATCCCCGATGTGTCGGGACAGGCTTTGTTCTTCCCCTCCGAGCAGGGGAAGAAACTCCTTTAATAAAACTAACACTACAAAAAATTACGGACAGATGAGAGCACAACAAAGTTATTTCTTGAGTCCCTCTCCCTAAATTTAGGGAGAGGACAGGAATGAGTTAATATTCACCGGATGGCAAAATCAGCCATCCGATGAGGCATCTAATAAGATGGTTACTAATTTAACAACACCCGTACGCTATCCAGCGAACCGTCGTTGGGAGCTGGCTCGGTATCCATCAGGTGGTTTATCAATTCATAAATGTGGATATTCTGAAAAGTCCCAACCTGTTCTCCCTTTTTAAACGCCGGTCCGTGAGCAATAAAGAAAGCCTGCATTGCTTTTTGATTGTTGTCGTAACCATGGGTAGCACGTGGCAGTGATTCTATAAAATCATCCTGGTAATCTTCATCCAAAATTGTGTACCCCAAATCCGCCACCATTATAATATCTTCTACACGGCGATGATTTTTAAGATGATACCGTTTGGGCAGATCCTCTTTTTTATATACCCGATAGTTTTCTTCGGCAGATTTTAACGCCTGATAAATCTCCTCTTCTTCGCCCTCCTTGGGCTGAATTCCGGTCATAGGTCCCCAAATTACTCGTTTGGTGTCATCCATATCAATAATTTTATCGAGACGGATAAGCTTATCGGCGGACAAGTCAACCATGCCGTGATCGGACACAATAATAATATTCGTATTCGACCACAGGTTATTGGCTTTCATCTGTTCTTTAAGATAGCCCATCAGCCGGTCAGCCCGTTCGATAGCCTGCTTTACAGAATCGGATTCCGTACCGTAGCGATGTCCCTTGCTGTCCACATCACTGTAATACAGCGTTGCAAAATCAACAGTCTGATTGCCAGAATCAGTCATCCACTTCATGACTGTATCGATACGCGCCTTACCGGGCATATCATCGTCATAGGTTTTCCAGTGCGTGGGACGCATTCCCTGTATATCGGCCTCGGACCCTACCCAAAACATGGTTCCGGTTTTTATACCCTGCTTTTCAAGCGTATTCCAGATCGGTTCTCCGCCATACCACTTACCATCTTCCACAGCCTCACGATCACTAATACGATACCACTCATCCCACTTGGGATCGTACATCGTATTATTCACAAAGCCGGTATTTTCGGGATACAGCCCCGTTGCTATAGCATAGTGATTGGGAAACGTTTTGCTTGGAAAAACAGGAATCAAACCTTCGGCCTGAACGCCCTCTGCAACGAGTGAATCAAAATGGGGAGTTGCCGTTTTTTCTAAATAATTATGACCAAAACCATCAAAGGAAATTAACAGTGTCTTTTGGGGATTAGGTTGCTGTTGGTTACTGCATCCAATAAAACCAATAAATACTATCAAAAATAAAATTGTAAAAGCTCCTCGTTTCATAAATGGCGTAACAAGGTTCATGAATATGTTAATTCTGCAAAGTCAATAAGACACAAAGATAACGTAATATTTAAGGCATTACAGCCCTGTTTTCTGAAATGATTTAAAATAAAAAAAGGGCAGCCCGAATGGACTGCCCTTTTGGAAATGTGTGCTTAAAATACTGACTTAGAAGTTTACGGAAATCCCTGTATTAAATCTACGAGGAAGTCCAAAGAAGACTTCTGCATCATCAGCATCGTGATCACTATCGAATGCATTGTAAGGACTATTATCCAAAGAGTCTTGGATATATGTAGCATCCAATGCATTATAAAGGTTTAAGAAAAGCTCAACATTTGCCCCCTCAAACAAATCAGTAAATTGATACTGAACGTGCGCATCGAAAACTGTGTAATTAGGCGCTTTCCACGGTTGCTGACGATCTGCCGTTGATGGTTGATCAGGATCAAACGTACGATCAAAAGGACTAAAGTCGCTATAGTGATCGAAGAATGATTTACCAACAATCTGTACATGAAAATTGTCGGTTGGATCAACAGACAATACATAAGACAACTGTTTCTGTGGAGCATTACCTACTTTCAACCCATCGATAGAAAGGTTCAATTCTTGATACTGATCTTGGGTATAATCCGCTAAGTAACGGGCTGTTACATCACTTCCATATTCCCACATATTGTAAGAACCATTTATATCAAGACGGAGATAAGAGTTAGGTTTGAAAGAAGTTTCTAGTTCAATACCTGTGTGACGCTGATCTACACCTTGAACGTTGAGCAGACCCTCAGTTCCATCCTGCTGTGTATAACCGGTAGAGTAAGAACGATCTTTTCGATCTGTTAAGTAGTAGTTGAGATTTACAGCATACTTCTGCTTGGAATAACGCAATCCAACCTCATAGAAGTAGTATTTCTCGTTTACAGGATCATCGTTAATAGCTCCTGATCGGTCATCAATAACACTATCAAAAATAGGTACCTTCGAGATAATACCGAAGTTTCCAAATGCATCCAGAGCACTAGACAAGGAATATAAACCGCCTAACTTAGCTTGATACCCTTGGATATTAGGAGATTCTCTTTCAAGCTTCTGCCCCGGATTTTGTGGATCTTCAACAAAGTGATTTTCGTGAGTATACTTAATATTGGTCAAGCCAATGGTAGCATACGCGCTATATTTCTCTTTCTGGATCTCACCCTGCAAGTAGCCACCAATCCAGTCAACAGTATTGGTGAAGTTATAGTCAACCTTATCACCAAGACCAACACGACGATTGGGATTAAAGTCATTTCCATTATCAACATAAAAGTCACCGCCAAGCAAGTCACGCACTTCACGATAGTGCTCAATTTCAGCGGTTCTCCAATCCAGACCGCCTCCTATCTGTAGGTCACCAAGATCAATATCGACTTTTAAAATATCGCCAATAGTCCATTGGTCATTTCTACTGCTTCGCATAATACCAATGGACTCGTAATCATCTTTTTGAATCCAATCGCCTTGGTACATTACTGAATCGGCCGTTGAAGAGTTTGCCGCAATAGAAGCATCCCAGTCAAAAAGCCATGGATTTGGTCCATAATAGAATGGCTGGTTAATATCTGTTTGACCATTCGCATCTTTGCGATACACATCACCGAGCGTACCGGTTCCACCACCGCTACCGCCGGAATAATATGCCACGTTGGTTAAGCTAACGTTCTCAGATAGCTGAGAATACCAGTTAAGGTTAACCTGCGGCTTGTGGAAAAAGTTTTCTTCAGAGTTGATAAAATTGGGAGAATATCGGTCCCGAACTGAAGTACCAATCCAACCATCACCAACATATTGTTTACCATCATAACTGCTACTTACACCAGAGACATTTTGATTAAACAAGAATCCTTTCTCATGGTAACTGTCAAATGCCGCTGTATCATAAGAGTTAAGATCACGTGCATATTCGTGACTAAACGTACCAATGTTTTGGCGATATTGTCGCTGCCCGTGGCGCTGTGGAGCACCCAATGCAAACAAATCAAGACGATTGTTTTCATTAACCTTGTAAGAAGCCCCCAAATAGTAGGACCACGCGTCTGTCCAGGTACCCTCTGCGATACCATTTCCAGTTTTACGTGCACCTACAGCGCTAAAAGCAAACTTATCGTTAATCAAGCCAGTGTTTAACACCATAGTGGTTTTGCGAAAACCAGCATTTCCAATTTCTTGCTTAAACTTACCACCTGCTTCATTTTTAGCCGGATTTGTCAATACATTTATCGTTCCACCAACGGACGGAACTGCAAGATTTACATTGCTCATCCCACGCTGTATCTGCATAGATTGAGCAACATCTCCAATACCATCCCAATTAGACCAATATACCCAGCCATTCTCCATGTCATTAACGGGGACACCGTTAATCATTACTGCTACATTTCGCTGGGAAAACCCACGAACATTAATTCGAGCATCTCCAGATCCACCGCCCTGGTTGGTAGAATAAACCGACGGGGTGGTATTAAGAACCAAAGGCAAATCGCGCGATCCGAGTCGATTTTCAATCTCGTCTTCACTTATCTCAGCATAAGCAACAGGTGTTTTCTGATCTGAACGTGAAGCAAATATTTCAAGCGCCTGTAAAGACTGACTTGCAAATTCCATTTCGAAATTAAGTTCTACATCAGACCCATTAATAGTTACATCCTTTTGCTTAGCAGCAAATCCAACCATTGTAACGCGTACTGTGTAGGTTCCATTTTCAAGATCTTCAATTTCGTAGTAACCATCGGCATCGGCAGATGCACCCGTTGTGGTTCCTACAATGACGACATTGGCACCCGCGAGAGGGTCACCATTATCTGCTTCAGTGACGGTCCCAGTGATAGCATGTTGTGATAGTGCTACCATCGGAAACATCAACAAAGCAAAAAGTATACTTGTGTATCGTTTCATAATCGATAGATATGTTCGTTTAGATTAGTGATTAAGCTTGTGCCCGTATGAGCATTTAAGCAAAGTAGAATAAACCCGATGAGAACGTTTAAGCCAACTGACCTAAGAGGGTCCTCAAGCGGTGCTTAATATAAAAAAACTTAAGCAACTTATTGTACTTTGCTTTCATGAATCTGAGTATAACGATCCTAAGATTAGCATAATGTTAACTCTTCCTTTTTTATTGAATGCAAAAATAGCCTGAAACTATTTAAAAGTAATATCTAAATCCCTTCCAGATTTTTGTTATTCAGTATTGTGCGTAAATAATTTTCAATCAATCGAGTTACAGCTATTATGTTATCACATCCGGAGCAGTATGTAGCCATAAGCTTATTTTAAATTCTTTTTCTTCATTCGTTCATAAGTTGAATCTTTTAGGGAGAACTTTTTCTCGGAACTTTCTGACTTATTTTCATTTTAAATACTGTTAAAAGTACCTTGAAAAAATCTCAAATAATTAATTCATCTATGAAAAAGCTACTATCCGTCATATTGTTAACAGTTTTTCTAACATTATCACTAAATACTATTAGTAATGCACAGGATGCTAGTAAAGATCTTGGCGTTGGTTTTATGGTGGGCGAACCTACGGGATTAACAGCAAAATCATGGACCGGTAATGGGAATGCTATTGACGTGGGCGTTGCCTGGTCGTTTGGAAGATACGATGCCATTACTTTGCAAGCCGACTATTTATGGCACAACTACAATGTGTTCAGTGAAGTGGACGAAGGCAGTCTTCCCCTTTATTACGGTATAGGCGGTCGCTTGGTACTCGGAGACGATGATTCCTACATTGGCGCCAGAGTGCCTGTAGGTATAAATTACCTTGTTTGAGGATGCGCCTGTAGGCCTATTCATAGAAGCAGCGCCAATACTAGAACCTTGCCCCATCAACCGATTTTGATATTGATGGTACGCTGGGTGCTCGCTTTTACTTTTAAATATTAGTGAATCATTAATCAAAAGGGATGCTTGTATATGCAGGCATCCTTTTTTTAATGGGTTAAAGCAATATTTTCTTGCCTTCCTGGGCCAACCCCACCTCTTTAAATAACTCTCCGTATTCCACTCTCAGGTATTCATCCAGCGCCAGAAGTTTTTCATCGTCGGAGTCCGGATCATGATGAGTAATAAACAGGCGCTTTACTTCTGTCACTTTTGCAAAGTTAACTACATGTTCCCAGGCCGAATGTCCCCATCCACGTTTCGACTCGTACGTTTTGCGATTATACTGCCCGTCATGAATAAGCAAGTCTGCGCCTTGTACAAACTCTTTCATACGAGTTTGAAAGGTCGAAATCTCCTCATCTAAAGCTCCTAACTCATTATCCGGACAGTAAACGATCTGTTTATCGCCGACATGTATTTTATACACAGCAGTTTCTACGGTATGGTTCGCCAGTATAAACTCTATTTCATAATGCTGATAATCTGTCCGCTGCTGAGGCTGTGTTACATACTCCAGATTGGCATCGATCATATCCAGGGTTACCGGGAAGAAGGTTTTTGTTAGATGTCCATCCAAAATATCTTTGCAGTCTCCCTCTTCGCCCTGGTCGGGCATATGAATAGCAAAATGATTTGTGGATCCGTAAATAGGCTTAAAGAAGGGAAATCCCTGAATGTGATCCCAATGCGGGTGTGTAATAAAAATACGGCCCCTTATTTGACCAGGCTCGTCTATAATTTTATTTCCAAGATTGCGTATACCCGTTCCGCTGTCCAGAATTAACATCTCCTCTGTCCCGGGCACATCAATTTCTACGCAAGAGGTATTTCCGCCATACTCCATATTTTTTTTATTAGCACAAGGAGTAGACCCACGGACGCCCCAAAAAGTGACCGTTATCTCTTGCTTAGCATTGCCCATCAAATCGTATCATTTTTTGAACTTTTAACCGCTGTAGATTATTCAGTTTTATTTCAGCTTTTCCGCTGTATCCCCCATATAGCGGCAGACGTACTAATTTTTTAATAAATAACAGACCGAATCAGGAAAACAAATATGTAATTAATCACCTGATTCTTTGCGAATCTGATCCATCTTTTCCGTAATCGATTCCATCTTTTCCTGCTTGCCCTCCAACTTTTGCTCAACCTTGTCAATTCTATTTTCGACTTCATCGAGCAAACTATTTCCACCGCTGGAGGGTTTAAAATAGGTTTTTTTCTCTTTGTACTGCAGAACTTCTTTTTCTAACTGCTTGGCTTCTTTTTTTACCTTGTTATACTCTTTGCGCAGCTTTTGGATTTTGCTCCTGTCTTCGGGATCTAAATCCGCCTTAGCCAACTCTTGATCAAATTTATCCCCCGATTTTGCTGCACGCATGCGATCGTAAATTACATCACAAGCCTCCCGATACTCTTTCCACATCTTGTTCTTGTGCTTAATGGGGACATAGCCTGCATTTTTAAACTCTTCCTGCAATCCCTTGGCAATTTCTACGGCCTCAATAGGATCATCATGCTTGCCCAGCTCGCGAAGTTTTTCAAGAATTTCTTTTTTCTTTTCCAGATTTTCTTTGCGCTCCTCTTTTACCTCTTTGAAGTGCTCGCGGCGGCGATCATAAAACTCATCCATCGCCCCCTTAAACTGTTTCCATATTTTCTCTGACTTATCACGCGGCACCGGACCAATTTTCTTCCACCGATCCATAAAATTCTGCATCTGCGAATGGCCTTTCTCAAAATCATCAGTATGCTTTACTTCATTGGCCTTGTCAATAAGCTCCAGCTTCTGCTGATAATGCTCTTCTTCCTGCTCACGAATTTTATCCTGATTATTCGCCTTGCGCTCATTAAATGCATCCGTAGCCGACTTAAAGCGCGACCAAAGTTTATCCTCTGCCCGCTGCGGCAAGTTACCCACTTTCTTCCACCGCCGGTGGAGCTTATTAATTTTTCGGGCAGCCGTCGCCAGATCATCTTCCTCCAGCAACGCTTCAGCTTCTTCAATAATTTTTTCCTTCTTATGAGTAAACTTGTCTACTTTGCTCTGGTGATCGGGATCATATTTATACTTCCGATCGTAATACTCATCCTGTGCACTTTTGTACCGATCCCAAACTTCATTTGACTTTTCTTTTGGAACACGACCTATCTTCTTCCACTGCTTGGTCAGATCTTCAAACTTTTCCTCAATCTCATCCCAATTTTCCGTCTCATGGGTCATCGACTCAGCGACATTCTCCATCTTTTCAAGAACCGTCAATTTAAGCATCAGGTTATCTTCCTCTTTCTGACGCTTCTGAACCAGTCGGTCGACCTTATGGTCATTAAAAATATCAAGCAGTTCCTCAAAACGTTTATCAAGCTCCTCTCCTTTTCCATTGGGCAGCGGACCTGTACTTTTCCATTGCCCTTTCATCTGATTTACCCGACGAGTTGCCGTCCAGGTTTCATTAGATACGATACCTTCAAATTCCTTAAGGAGCTCTTTCTTTGTTTCGAGATTTTCCTGCTTTTTCTTTTCGAGCTCAGCATAATGCTGCTCTTTACGCTCCTCAAAATCATCAACAATATCACTAAACTTTTTGTAGAGCTTTTTCACCTGCTCATCATCATCCGCATCGGGACCTTCCGCCCATCGGTGACTTAAATTATCCAGCTCCACCGAAACATATGACCAATCATTCTGCTTGGCCAACTCCTGTGCCTTACTTACAATTTCTTTATAATAATCCAGCGGACTTTCTTCATCTGATTCTTCTTCAGCCTCATCTTCGGAAACTACTTCTTGCTGTTCCTCAGCCTCACTTTCAGTAGTGCTTTCTTCGTCCTGCTCAACCTCAGCTACGACTTCTTCTGTCTCCTCGTCAGCAACTACCTCTACTTCTTCATCTGCTTTTTCTTCTTGTGCTTCAACTTCTTCTGTTTTAGTCTCCGAAGCCTCTGGCGCAGGAGATCCATCATCCTGCTCTACTTCAGCTTCGACTTCCTTCGCATCAGTTTCCTCTTCTATTACTTCTTCAGATTCTTCTGCTTTCTCTTTTTTAGTAGATGCATCTTCGGTTTCACCGTCAGCCATACTTGACTTTTTCTCTTCGATCTGCTCTTTCAAGGCACTGTAATCTCCTATGGCCTTACTGCTGTCAATCTCATCTTCAAGTGCTGATAAATCCTCGAGCGTAACATCTCCGGCAAGCGTTTCTTCAACCTTCGACTGGAGCTTAGAAAAAGCATCCCTGAACTCCGAAAGCTTATTCTCAAGATCATCGGGACTTACTTCACAAAGTTTCTTGCGATCTTCTGGCTCGTCCCCTTTCAGAAAAAGCTCATTGTTTTCAGTTAAAATTACGTATTCATCCTCATACACATGTTGGGATGTTTCCTTATTTTCTTCCATAGCAGTATTCACAGGTACCTCTATTATAACGCTTGGTAATTCAAAATTTCACTTCTAAACTCTTAGCTCCTCAAGAGTCTAAGTAAGTAAGATAATATTTCTGTGGAACTTATTACAATCCATCTGGGATACCAAAACATCCATAAATTTAAAAGAGCCGACCTCATTTATAAGCCGGCTCCGAGATAGTTTCTGAATTTTACTAAAGGCTTTATCCATTTTCCTTGAAAAGATGAATATCGCGCTGCGGAAATGGGAAAGAGATATCTTCTTCGTCAAATCGCTCTTTAATGCGTTTCGTAAGCGCATATCGGAGTGGCCAAGCATTTGCTGTTTCGGTCCATGGACGTACCCGAATACCCACTGCGCTATCGCCCAAATTACTAACGGCAATAAGCGGCTCCGGCTCATCGAGCACACGGTCATCGGCAGAAAGTACTTCACTCACAATATTCATTGCCTTGTCCATATCATCATCGTAGGCAATACCGAATTCCATATCAACGCGCCGTTTATCATTACTCGAGTAATTTTTGATTTCCGTGCCCCATACTTTAGAATTGGGCATCGTAATCGCAATGTTATCAAAAGTATGCATCTCGGTAACAAAGAGTCCTATCTCATCTACCACACCCGAGGTACTGCCAATATCAACCGCATCTCCCACATTAAACGGACGCAATATCAAGAGCATCATTCCTGATGCAATATTGCTGAGTGTCCCCTGCAGGGCCAAACCAATGGCTAAACCAATAGTACCCAGAACGGCAATCAAGCTGGCAGTTTCAACGCCAAACTTGTTCAATACCGCCAGTATTGTCACCGCAATAACGAGAATCTTAGTTGCCTTAACAAAAATGGGAGTTATTGTGGGATCAAAACGTTCCGACTTATCCATCTGTCTTTCAACGCGTTTCCCTACCCATTTTGCAACAACCAAACCAACTATCAGTATTGCTACGGCACCAATTAACTCAAGGCCATATTCAACCAAATACGGCATTAACTCCTCTTGAAATGAACTAAAGTTTTCCATGTTTTCTATATCAATAATTTTAGATTAATAAAAAAAAGAAGGCAGCCCTAGTGGACTGCCTTACAGTATATTAATAATATCTAGTATTATTCATTTACTATTTCACGAATCTCTGAAAAGCCTTTCTTAACATCTTTCCAAAGCTTTTCGCTATCCGCTTTTATTTCCTCAAAAACATCATCACCCGAGTCTTTAATTTTATCCAGCTTTTTTCGTAGTTGAGCACGATTTTCTTTCAGATCATCCATTCGCTCTTCGAGTTTAGCTTTCAGATCCTGAGACTCCTTGTTAACTCGCTTCTGGAGCTCGTCAATCTGCGTATTCCACTCGCGTAATTGTTTTTCCAACTTATCGATGTATTCCTCTCGCTTAGCCATAATAATTGTGTTTTTTGTTTGATTTATTTTATACCAGTTATTCCAAATGGCTGCGCAACATCCAAGCCGTTTTAGAATGTACTTTCAACCGTTCCGTTAACAGATCAATCGTTGCTTCATCCTCAGCCTCGTTAGCAGGTTCAAGTGCCTGTCGGGCTGTACGCAAAACCTGTTCATTACCTACAGCTAAACGCCGAACCATCTCCATCGCTTCCGGCTCATCTTGCTGTTCATCAACAGAAGTTAATTCATTGAATTCTTGAAAAGTACCGGGAGCTCGATAACCAAGCGCACGTATACGTTCGGCAATTTCATCAATAGCCTCGGCAAGTTCAGTATACTGCTCTTCAAACTGTTCGTGCAGCGAATGGAACAGCTCACCCGTTACATTCCAATGATAATTATGTGTTTTCAAATACAACATGTATGAATCCGCCAACACCCTGGAAAGAGCATCGGCTATCTCTTTACGATTTTCTTCGCTTATCCCAATATTGATTTCCATCGTTTTATCTCCCTTTGTCATGGTACTCATAACTAAACACCTAAATACTTTTTAATTCTATTGATTTCTACATTTGCAGTTTATGCTACAGTAATAATGTTCATTTTTACTCTTAAAAAATTCTTTTAAAAGTTCGCAGAAGAACTCTTTTATATCCTGTAAGAACATGGTTTTCTGTTGTTTGTTATATCACACTATCAATACAGTAAAATGAAGTTAATCATTCCAAGAAACCAATAGAAGGTACTTATAACCAATATAGATAATCCCTGATAGATTAGGAATTGCAGAAAAAAACTATCAGAAATTGATTTGCAGATTTAACAGAATCCGGGAGAAATCAACGCCGTCTTCGAGTGGATAAATATAGTTAAGCTGTATTTCAGAAAAGTCCGATGGAAAAATATTAATTCCTCCTAAAACGGACTCAGAGCTGTTTCCGATAAAATCCCCATCAAAGTAATCCCAGCGGGCAAGCAGTTGCGTCTTCGGCATTACAAAGTAGCCGCCTGTCAAATAGTACCCGAAGGGATTATATTCCGTACCGGCATCAGCATTAATCGTTGAATAAATAAATTCTCCGGCCAACATCATCCCTTTATAGCTAATACGCGTATCAGCACCAAGCAACAGCTGTTCACCCTCAACCTGCGATAATAATCCCGCCCCGGTTGTAGCACTTTCGCTCTGCTCATACGAGGCATTTAGTCCCATCATAAATTTGCTATCCGAACTACCACCTATACCCGAATTCGCTTCTATCCTGGCTGTATATAGAAACTTGTCATCGTCGTTGGCATTCGCTCCAAAGCCGTTACCGTTAAACATCCCAGCAGTATATCTAAACCTTCCATCTGCCATATCACCCTGCATTTGAAGCCCCACCTGTCGCTTTGGAGCCAACTGGTTAACTACCGATGACCGATTAACGAAATCAATGGTTGCCGCTCCCGTTAAATACTCGTAACTAAAGGGAGCTTTAAATAATCCCGCCTTTACTGAAAAATTTGGCGTCAGATTATAATACATATTCACATCAAGCAAAGCAGTGCTACTCACAAAATTCGTCTGCAGCTGGTAACCAAATTTATTGTCAAACTCTCCATATACTTGCAAACGTGCATTGCCCACCGAAAACCCATTTGATCCACCTAACCGCTCAAACTGGTAGTCACCTACAGCCTGGAGCAACCCTCCAACTGAGAAATATTCTTTTTTAAACTGATCCTTAAACTGCTCAAAATCAGATGAGGATTGATCCTGGGCCTGCACCGACATCCCGATAAAAAAGAAAAGACCAAAAAGGAGAATCGATCCAATAATTTTAGTAACGTCTGTTTTCATAATAAGTAGTATTCGTTGATAAGTATATATTTTCTAATAAGATATTATTATAAAGTTAAAGCATAACAACGGTTCCATTCCGACCAAGAAACTCAACCGGATTGTGCTTCTTTTTTCCATCGAAATCGATCTATCAGACGCATCATATCGGCAGGAATCTTGGCCTCAAATTGTACCTCTTTTCCATGACGGGGATGCTTAAATGCCAATCGATAAGCGTGCAAGCGCCTGACGATTAATCAGCGGTTCTCCCTCTTCTTCGGGCGCGTAATGCTGATCGCCTACCAGCTGGTGACCAATATGCTCAAACTGTACGCGGATCTGATTTTTTAATCCCTGTATCCAGCTGCACTTCCACCAGCGTATTTTCTAAAAATCGTTCTTTTACCTTGTATGACAAACGCGCCGGGGTAGCACCCTCCTCTTCGGAATCAACCACAATATTGCGAAACCCCTCTTTAATAAGCTTCAGATAATGCTCCAGGACGCCCTCGTCCTGTTCTACGATACCACGCACCATTGCCAGATAGGTCCGTTTGGGCTCATGATTGCGAAATTTTTCAACAAGATCATTATAAGCGCGCTCATTTTTAGCAAACACCATCAGCCCGCTGGTATAACGATCAATACGATGCACCACGCCCACACGTACACCGTGCTTGGCAAGGTGATCCGCAACAAGATCGTATAAATTCTTGACGTTACTATCGGGGATAGGTACCGCAAGCAATCCCGCCGGCTTGTCGACGACAAAAATATCTTTATCCTGCTTAACAATATAGAAAGGTCGTTTTTTTGCCATCACAAACCGGGTCCGAAACTGCAGGTAATATCAAATCACTTACGATTCAACATCATGCACTTCCTTAAGAATAGCTTTAGCCTCTTTATCATCCTTCTGCATTACCCGGTGCTGCAGATTTGTGACAATCTCTTGCTGGGCCTTGTCAAAAGCCATCTCCTTGGCCTCCCGTTCCGTACCCGTTCGCAAGATCTCAAACACATCATCCGCACGAATAATACTGTAAAGCTTATCTTCATTAAACGCATGCGAACGCAGCTCCTCATATTCCTTAAAAAGCTCAGGAAACTCATCACTGCTTTCGGCCCGGTCAATTATCTCAACATCATCGGGACCTTCAGCGCTAAGTGGGGTTTTACAGAGATAAAAAAACTTGTGCTTGTAATTCATAATCGAAAATCTAAGTCAATTTTAATATCAATAACATTCAAAACGCTTTAATGTAAGAAAAAATCTACGCACCTTCGTAATTCTTCATCCACATAATTCATTCTATGCACTTTTTTATCCAACATAAGCGCCCTCAATAAATTAGGGGCCTAATTATCAATCTGCTACTCCTCTTTCTTTTAGGATGATGTTTCTCTCCTGCCAATATCCAAGTATCTCCAGCTGATAGTACATCAAGTAAACGATAACAGGCTTCTGCCGATAAAACCCCGGTCCTTTCTATATTTCATCTGCTCCCGCAAATCGAAGGCCAGTTTATGAAAATTAACATTAAAAAGAGGTGCTCCGATACCAGATAAAAATTAGTTTTTATGTCGAAATTTTTCCATCCCATCCCAATAGATATTCACATATTATCTTCCGAATTTCGGAATTTTGCGACGGCTCAAGTTTGTTTAAAAAATTGATAATTTCGGGCAGATAGTATCCAATTCAGCGTATCAGAAAATCAGGAGTATTAACTATACAAATCTCATTTATTTATGGGTATAGATATTGCAATAACTCTTGCTGTTATCGTTTTAGCGTTTACGGCACTATTCTTTGATATCTGGAGTCCCGACGCCATACTTCTAACTGCTGTTGGTATTGTTACCGCGGCAGGCGTCATAAGTCTCGATCAAGCCGTCAATCAGTTTGGAAATACTACTATTGTAGCCCTGGGATCACTTTACGTTATTGCCGCAGCATTGCGCAATAGTGGAGCTCTTGAAAAAGCAAGCGAATATATACTGGGAAGCGGTAGCCAAAATATTCGTAAAATACTACTAAGAATGTGTCCCGGCGTTTCTATCTATTCCGGTTTTCTAAACAACACGCCTATTGTTGCAATGGGAATCCCTGCTATCCGTCGATGGGCACGAAAATACAATGTATCATCATCAAAATTATTGCTGCCGCTTTCTTATGCAGCCATTTTAGGGGGTATGTGCACATTAATTGGAACCAGCACAAACCTTATTGCTCACGGTTTGCTACAAAGTAATGGTTTGGCCGGTTATTCATTTTTTGAATTAGCCTGGCTGGGGGTTCCCTGTGCTATCATTGGTCTGACTTACATTATTATTTTTAGTCCTAAATTAACGCCAGACCGCAGTGATATTCGTGATGAGGAGGAAACACAACGTAAATCGCTCGTTGAACTTGAGATAACAGAAGAAGCTGCACTCGTTGGCAAAACAATAGAAGAGGCAAACTTACAACAATTCCCGGGCTTTCGTCTTGTACGTATTAATAGACATGACAATGAGATTGCTCCCGTATCCAAGGATGAAAAGCTGCGATCAGGCGATCACCTGTTTTATGCTCCCAAAAAAGGAATTTCAGAAATATCTCCCGATCTTACTGATTATCCTGGCCTGAGACTTGCATTCAAACCGCCGCGCGATATTAAGCGGGACGAAAAAAAGGACCGGGAACTACATCAAGTAGTTGTCAAAGAAGGTTCACGACTGGTAGGATCTACGGTTGAAGAGGCAAAGCTTTTAGATCGTTTTGGCGCCGCCGTTACCGGTGTTAGAAGAGGTGAAAAACGCATTCGGAAAAATCTCGGCGAATTTGTTCTGCGTCCGGGCGATGTATTACTGTTAGACACTAAACGCGGTTTCCAACAGGCCCATGAAGACTCACAAGATTTTTACCTGACAAGTGAGGCTGGCGGAGAGTTGCCTACACCTAACGACGAGCCAAAAAAAGATAAGGATGTTGGAAAAGATCTATATATATCCGTATTCGTCCTTATTGGCGTCATTGCATCAGTTACAGCCGGTGTTTTCCATATTGCGTTAGCTGGCATCTTGGGAGTAGCAGTATTGCTGGCCTTTAATGTTATTGATCCGGGGGATGCAAAAGAATCGATCGACTGGACGGTTTTAATAGTTATCGGGGCAGCACTTGGGCTTGGAAAAGCGATGGAAGTCAGCGGGACTGCAGAGCTAATAGGTAATGGCATACTTAGTTTAACCAGTGATTACGGTCCAAGAATTATACTTGCCGGACTTGTTTTAGCAACAGCATTACTTACCGAGACCATCACCAACAATGGTGCCATTGCCCTGATGTTCCCCATTGCCCTATCTGTAGCCCAATCGCAGGGATTAGAACCCAGAGCATTTATCGTAAGTATTACCTTGGTATCTTCAATGGCACTTTTGACTCCTATTGGCTACCAGACCAATTTAATGGTGTATGGCCCCGGAAACTATAAGTTCACTGATTTTACCAGAGTGGGATTTCCTCTGGCTATTGTATTATGGATCACAGTAATTATCTTAGCTCCTATAATATGGCCACTATAACATCTATATTATGAGCCATAATTTTTATTTCAATAGACAAAAAAACTTCAAAACTATTATCTTTGGGGCAATTTATGATACTGGGATCTTACTGATATATGGAAGAATGGCTACGGAAAACATTTAGAATTGCAGAGTGGCTGCCCAATTATAACAGCCATAAGTTTGGCGGGGATCTTACCGCCGGACTAACGACCGGCGTGATGTTTATTCCACAGGGCATGGCTTACGCCGTAATTGCGGGCGTTCCTCCCATCTACGGCCTTTATGCCGGCGTCATCCCTCTGCTTATCTATCCGCTATTAGGTACATCTAAAAACCTGTCCATCGGCCCCGTCGCCATCGATATGCTCATTGTTGCCGCGGGCGTTAGCCTTCTTGCCGAACCCAACACCGATCGATATATCACGCTTACCATTCTACTTACGATGATGGCCGGGGGTATGCAACTATTAATGGGATCAATGCGGCTGGGATCAATTTTAAACATATTTTCACGTCCTGTAATAGCCGGTTTTACGCTTGCTGCTCCCATCATTATTGCATTTAGTCAGGTAAATAATTTATTAGGTATCAATATTCCACAAACGCAATATGTCTTCGTTATCATAGAAGAAATGCTGCTGCAATTCGACGAAATTCATTGGCAAACATTTATGTGGGGTGGTGGCGCTATTTTGCTACTGGCTATCATGCGATATGTTAAACCTGTTTTTCCATCTTCAGTAATCATTCTTATTGGCAGCCTGGTATTATCATGGGGAATTGGAGCCGAAAAATTAGGTATTCAATTAGTTAGTGATATCCCATCCGGGTTACCATCTTTTGCTTTGCCGGAAATTAATTTTAACAACATGCGAGAATTACTACCCACCGCACTCACTTTAGCTTTGGTACAGTTTATGAGCGTGGCTTCGCTGGGACAAACGTTTGCCAAACGCCATAACTATATTATTGATGCTAATCACGAGCTCGTAGCCCTTGGTGCCTCCAACTTCTTGGGCAGCTTATTTAAATCCATTCCCGTATCAGGCAGCTTTTCCCGATCGGCGGCATCCGAGCAGGCTAATGTCCAAACACCACTGGCCAATATTATAACCTCTGTCGTCATCATCGCCACCCTTCTGTTTTTGACACCTATTTTCTACTTCCTGCCCATGCCAATACTCGCGGCCATCATTATTGTTTCGGCCCTTAACCTCATTGACATTGGAGAATTCAAGTTTTTATACAAAACCAAACGCAGTGAGGGACTTATTGCCATTTTTACTGCCCTAAGTACTCTTCTTATTGGCATACAAGAAGGAATTTTGTTAGGCGTAATCGCTTCAATGATTTACATGTTCTACCACTACAGCCGACCCAATGTAGCAGAGCTTGGTATTATTCCAGGTACACGACTATTTAAAAATTTGGACCGGAATCCAGAAGCTAAACCTATTAACGGGGTTATGATCTTACGGGTGGATGCGTCATTTTCATTTGTTAATGCTGATTTCTTCAGGGATTACATCATTGAAAAAAGCCGTAAACGCAATCAATCAACGCGATATGTTATTATTGATGGAAGCACCATTAATTCATTAGATACCACAGCCATCGACAAGATAAAATCGATGGTGGGTACTCTTAAAAACTGGGATATCGAACTGTATATTGCGGGACTTAAAGGGCCGGTCCGCGACGTAGTTGACAAATCAGGGTTAAGAGAGTTTCTGGGGTCCGACCACTTTTATCGCGATCCACACGAGGCCGTATCACATATTTTAGAACTTATTGACGAGGAAGATAAAAGTTCTCGTCTGGCTGATTACAAAGATGTGATTGGATAAGCGTTAATCCATTTTTTGTAAAAGTTCGGGAACCATCATCCACCGAAAACGAGCCGTACCAGGTTTTATCTGCTTCCATTTTATCGCCGGATGCTCAATACAAACCAGTCCGCCCGAAGGTATCCTTGCTACATATTCTCCTTCACCATTGCAAAGCAGCGAAACCGTTTCTTCAAGCAGTGGATTATGCCCTACAATCATAATTCTATCGGTATCGTCGGAAGCATTTTGTACTGCCGAGAGGTAATCGCGCGCGCCGCCATAATAAAGATCTTCATTCCAGGTCACCATATCCGATGTTAAATCAGCAGCTTTTATAATAAGCTCGATCGTTTCTTGTGCACGCTTCGCGGTAGAACCCTCAATATATGCGGGCTGGACAGCGACTTTCCTGATGAACAATCCCATCCGCGATGCATCAATACTTCCCTGTTCAGCGAGTGGCCGATCAAAATCTTTCTGATTCCCGGTTCCATGCGATGATTGCGCATGACGCATTAGCATTATTGTCTTCATAAAACCGTGCTTTAAATATTCATTATTAATCCTCAGGGTTTGACAAGTAATCCTTACTCAGAAATAGATCATCAGGTTCAACTAAACCATGAGGATTTATTATAAATTACTGTTTCGACAACAAATTTATTTTAAGTATATGCTTGGGAGCAAAATAGGTGAGCGTAGCACCACGAGCCAACATAAAGAGCGTCATTGCAAGCCACAGCGCGTGATTCCCAACATAATGTACGCCAATAGCATAAGTAGGCAGAAAGACGATCAGCGTCGCGATAATCATAGAGTCGCGCATGGGACCGGTTGCCGTGGCTCCAATAAAAATGCCATCCCAGATATATGAAAAACTGCTCACCGTAGGTCCGGCAATCGTCCACAGAAAATAAACCATTGCCGTATTGATGACATCCTGCTGATTTGTAAATATCTGAAGAATTCGCACATCAAAAATAGCATATACAAGCGACGCCGCCACGCCAATGCCCGTCCCCCAAATAAAGCAATATTTTACAGCCAGCTTCACTCGCTTTTGTTGATTGGAACCTGTATACCGACCTATCAAGCTTTCAGCGGCATAGGCAAATCCGTCGATGCCGTACGAGACAAGCATCCAGAGCTGTAACAGTATAGAATTGGCTGCCAGTACTACATTTCCAAACTCGGCAGATTTTGCCGTAAAAAAGGAAAAGGTAAAAATGAGACATAGGGTTCGAATAAAAATATCACGATTGACCAAAAAGAATTTTTTAATAGCTTCCAGCTCAAGCAAGAGATCATGCACATAGCCACTCAGCCATTTTCTGTATTTATAGATCAGCAGCACTACTGCCAGCGTTACCCCGGCATAACGAGCAATGAGCGTACCCAGCGCAACACCATCTACCGTCATGCCCAACCCATAAACGAACAGCACATCGAGTCCTATATTAATGCTGTTCAAAAAGATAGTGACAATCATGGGATAGCGGGCGTTCTGCATCCCCAGAAACCAGCCGTTGATCGCATACAGACTTAGCGTTGCCGGAGCGGTAAAGATTCGTATCTCAAAATAGAGCCGGGTATACCGCTCTACTTCAGGGGATGCTTCAACGAGCCAAAAACTGAGGTCGGCAATCCATGCCTGCAGCAGTACAATTAAAATTCCAAAAACAATGGCCACCGTTAACGCCCGTGCCAGCGTCATGATGCTGTCTGTCTGATTTTTCTCTCCGAAAGCCTGTGCCGTAAGCCCGGTTGTTCCCATCCGCAGGAACCCAAATCCCCAAAAGATGAAGTTGAAAATCATGCTCCCTACAGCAATAGCTCCAAGGTAATAGGCTTCTTCGAGATGCCCTACCAATGCCGTATCAACCGCTCCAAGCAGAGGCACGGAAAGATTACTTATAATATTAGGAATGGCCAGATTTAAAACTTTCCGGTTCAACGGACTTGCTGAAATTTGTCGTTTACATTAGCGTTTGAATTGAAAGCACAGGCATTTTCGAAATGGCTAAATATAACCTAATCACAATAGAATTACGATTTTGTAAAACTCGTTATTTTCCTTCTTTATTTATTGAATCAATTATTAGATTTTATCAACATACAATTGTTTTATTTTTACACAGAAATCAGACTGAAGAACATCCATGGAAATAAGTTACTGGAAAAGCCGATGGCGAAAAGGAAATACCGGCTGGCATATGGATACTGTTTATCCGCCGCTTCCTCACCTTTGGAGTCATCTCAACATGAACTCGGATGCTCGGGTTCTTGTACCACTCTGTGGTAAATCCTTTGATCTGGAATGGCTTGCCGATCAATGCGATACCGTCATCGGCGTTGAAGTATCCTCAAAAGCACTTCGTGATGTGATGCAACAACACAACGAATCATTTATTCAGGATACCAGTCACGGCTTTATGATATACCGTTCCAATTCGATGGAGTTATGGGAGGGAGACTTCGCAAAGCTGCCGGCTGACAAAATTCCGCCTCAGGATCTCATCTATGATAAAGCCTCTATCATAGCCTTGCCTGCTGAAAAACGACAATACCATGCTGAAAAAATTATCGAACTCTGTAATTATAGTACCCAAATATTGATACAGACCTTTGAATATGATCAAAGTGAGATGAACGGTCCGCCCTTTTCAGTGGACGAAAAAGAGCTAAAGAAGCTGTTTGGCCACCGGTTTAAACTTGAATGCTTACACGAACAATCAAAGCTGGAAGATCTGCAGCAATTTAAGCGACGAGGATTATCTTCTTATCTCATAGAAAAAGTTTTTCACCTAAAGCCATTAAATAGTGCATAAGAACATACATTAGGCATGAAAAATAATATTAGAAAAAACTTTCCATTTTAGACTTGCAGTTGCATATCAGTAAGTCGGCATGTATTTTCAAAGTCATATTTTCAAAAACCACTTTAATTATATACGTATCTGCACATGGATATTGAAAAGCGTAATAGAATATTAAGTATTGTACTGGGAATTGTCATCCTTGCCTTAGGTTATTGGCTGTATCATTCAATTGTTGATCCCTACCAAGAAGTTATTGAACGCGAACAGATGACTGAGAAAGTACGTCATCAAATGGGACTTGTCCGCGATGCTTTGGTCCAATACGAGCAAGATAAGGATAACTTTCCTCCAACTGAGGGTGGACTTGATACATTGGTAACATGGTTAAAAACAGATTCAGCCATGGTTGCTGCAGGGGATTCTCTTTTTGCACCATTAGACCCAAACAAGAGTTACAAACCGGACTCATTAATCTACTCTCCGCGTCCACCCCATAAAAAGTTTGAGTATACGCTCAACGATACCCTTCGTCCCCAAATTTATCTGCTCGAAGATCCCGACACCGAAGATCGTATCGGATCGCTTGAAAACACGACCGAACTTAACGCTGCCAGTTGGAAGTAATGAAAGATGGAGGAACAACATCCTTGCTTAGGACTTTGCTTTTTTAATAATCAGCTCTTTTATGCTGTCAACGATCCAACAAGTCCACAAAAGCTGGCGCGTATAGGATGCTACGATTTTAATTTTGATATTACCGAAACGCTGCTTGGTAATTCCGAGCAGCATTTTCGGGGTATCAAACAAACCATAGATCAATTCAAGGAAGAATACGAAATTCGGCATCTGCGTATTCTTTCATTACCTACTCAAGAATGCTGGACATCGGTCCCCAAAATCGTTTATGACGACTCCGATGAACGCGAAAAGCATATCAACATCTTGATGAGCGGGATCGACCGCAAAAACATACAGCCCACCTGGTACACATTAAGCAATCAGGATTATAAATTTCTGTTGTTGCGCGATAATCAATCCCTCGAAGGATTTCAGAAATTAGCCGGTAACACCTCCACAACCGACTTGATCAGTGATTTTGAAATAGGATTACGCTGGATACAGCATGTAAACCCGGGAGGATCATTTATGACGATTTGCTGTTACCAAAACTGCATTTCGATAGCTTCATTTATACTCGGCAAGCTGCGCGGTGCCACATATATAACCTACGATGAAGTTCAGGACCTTCCCTATTTGTGGTTGCAACATACGCAGCAGCTTAGCTGGATGGGTGGACTGCACGAAGAGATTTACGTCTATGGCGAAAATGCTTTTCAAGTTATTGAGATTCTTGAACCTTTTTGGGATGACGCGGGAACGATTACAAAAATGGACACGCTGAAGAAAATACAGATCGAAGCTGACGAACAAACCTATGGCTTCAATCTCGAGTCGGCTTTCCCGGCAATAATGTTAGCTCTGGATTACAATTAATAACTATCTTTATACGGCAATTATCTCTGTCAGTATTATTTTTTGTACTTTTGCACCTAAACAAGGTTTTAAAAACAGAATTAGCAGCACATGCGTATTATTACCGGCACCTTAAAAGGCCGACAGATAAATATTCCAAACACATTAAACGTACGTCCCACGGCAGCACGCACCAAAGAAGGGCTTTTCTCAATACTTGATGCCCGAAAATATATCCGAAATACCAATATTTTGGATCTTTTTGCCGGTTCTGGCAATCTGGGATTTGAGGCTATTTCACGAGGGGCCTCAAAAGTACTATTTGTAGATAGCGACCGCAGGAATATCAAGCATATCGAAAGTGTAGGACGCGAATTTGATGTTAGTGATCAAATCAGGACAGCCACATCGCCGGTAGAAAAATTTCTGGAGGGTATGTCCCTCCCCTATGATATCATTTTCTCTGATCCGCCCTACGATTATGCCTACATGCACGAGATGATCAAAACGATTACCACAGACGGTTGGCTGGCAGAAGGTGGGTGGTTAATTCTTGAGCACGACAAGCGGCACAATTTTACCGATCACCCGCACTGCGCATACTACAAAGAATATGGACGCACCCATGTAAGTATTTTTCTCGATCAACCTGGAATTGAATTTTAAACCCTGCTATTTATGGAAACGCTTGCACTCTATCCCGGATCATTTGACCCCATCACCTACGGACATCTGGATATTCTTGAACGCGCTACCGAACTCTTTGATAAGGTCATCATTACCATTGCCGTAAACAACAAGAAAGAGACCGTCTTTTCAGGGGATGAACGAGAAGCCCTCATTAAAGAATATCTTTCAGACAAATCATGGGCTGATCGCGTCGAGATTCAACAGTTCACCGGCCTGCTGGTCGACTTTGCCAAGGAACGCGATGCGCAAACTTTGGTACGCGGTGTGCGACAGGTATCCGATTTTGAATATGAATTTCGCATGGCGCTCACCAATCGTCGACTAGCTCCTGAAGTTGATACCGTTTTTCTGATGCCCAACGAGCAGCTTACCTTTATATCGGCATCGTTGGTCAGGGAAATTGCATATTGGGGTGGTGATCTATCATCCTTTGTGCCCAACCACGTTGCAGAGGCTCTGCACGAAAAGTTCAAGGATAGAGAAAAGTAATCCAGATTGATTTATCCCCGGTCATGAATTAACAGGCTGAGGTCTTTGCAAAACCATACTGTCATCGCGCCGTGTCCCGCCTATGCGGGGAATGTAATGCAGCGATCTCCTTTTAGAAGCTTTGATCGGGAGATTGCCTGCCTATGCCGAAGCTTTTGTAACATCATAAGCCATATTTTATAGAAGGCTCCGCGCAGGCAGGCTTCTCAGGCTCGCAATGACAAGCTTAATTTTCGGGTTTTGCAAAGGCCTCCAGGCTATTAATTGCTACCTGTTTAACTGCCTCCAGGATATCCATCTCATAAATACATAGAAATAGAGCACACTTTTTTCTATTACATAGCTGCGAAGAAGTTGTACTTCTCAGCTTTACCACCTCGTTTTTGAGAGTGTAAATTCCTTGGAGCTATGGGGAGCATACAGCTACAGATTTGAGGAGTACGAACAAACAGTATGATTAAAAACCACAGGAATCCTACGCGCTTTTAACTTACAAGAAGTTTTTTAGAGTTAAATTCTAATCTGCGCCCAAAGCAATCTTAGAATAAAAGCAGACTTTTTTCTATTTTCAGTACTTTCTTAAACTGATTTAAAGCAACTGATTGGATAGCGTTATGATCTCAAAACGAGCGCAAGCTGTTTCTCCCTCCGAAACTCTGGCTATTTCTGCCAAAGCAAAAGAATTAACCCGCCAGGGTAAATCTGTTGTATCACTAAGCGCCGGTGAGCCCGATTTTAAAACACCCCGTCATATTTGCGATGCGGCCATTAAAGCCATTAATGACGGCTTTCACGGCTATACGATGAATACCGGTACGCCCGAACTGCGCCAAAGTATTTCGGATAAACTGAGGCGCGACAATAAGCTTAATTACGATCCTTCCCAGATCGTCTGTACCAACGGCGCCAAGCAGGCACTAGGCTTTAGCATGCTGGCCATGGTTGACGAAGGCGATGAAGTTATCATTCCTACGCCCTACTGGGTTTCTTATCCACAGATGGTTAATATAGCGGGGGGTACGCCGGTAACGGTGCGAACTTCATTTGAAAATAACTACCGGATGACTCCGGAGCAGCTTGAAAACGCTATTACTGAAAACACCAAAGCAATAATGCTCTGTTCTCCCTCCAATCCAACGGGTACCTGCTACAGCGCCGATGAACTTAAGGCTTTGGCGGAAGTACTGGCCGATCATCCCCAAGTTAATATCATCTCGGACGAAATTTACGAATACATTGTTTTTGATAATGATCATGTAAGTATCCTAAACATCGCACCGGAACTTAAAGAACGCACGGTACTCATTAACGGGTTTTCAAAGGGATTTGCGATGACGGGCTGGCGTCTCGGGTACCTCGCGGCGCCCAAACCATTTGCCGATGCCGTTGCTAAAATACAGAGCCAGGAAACCTCCGCTCCATCCAGCATTTCACAAAAAGCGGGCGAAGCAGCCTACCGCGGTGATCTTGAGGCCGTTAAAAACATGCGTAACTCATTTAAAAAGCGTCGTGATTATATCGTAGATGCATTATCAAATATCGACGGACTCAAATGCTTTAAACCTTCCGGTGCTTTTTATGTATTCCCTGATATCTCACATTATCTCGGAACCACATCACCAAGCGGAAATACCATTGAATCGAGTACCGATTTATGCATGTATCTGATCGAGGAACACGGGCTGGCAGCCGTACCCGGCGATGCATTCGGGGAACCCAAAGGCATGAGACTCAGTTATGCATCATCAATGGATGATCTCAAGGAAGCAATTAAGCGATTACAAACAGGTCTGCAAGAATTAACATAGCATACTGTAAATTTGTACCAACAAACCATTTTGGCACATTTTATGCTATTCTTCACTGCTATCAGAATCAAATAAAAAGTATTATCAATTATGCCAACATATAAGTACAAACGAGAAGACGGAACTACCTTTGAAATCAAGCAAAGCATTAAAGATGACGCGCTCGAAGAATGCCCCGAAACCGGACAAAAAGTAAAGCGCGTAATTTCCGGCGGTGGCGGCGTTGTATATAAAGGCGACGGCTTTTATGTTACGGATTATAAAAACAGTGACCGCAAGGAAAAGCGTGCCAAAGAAAAAGCACAAGCCAATAACACATCATGCTGTGCTAGTGGAGCTTGTTCCTCCAAAACTAATACCAATTAATTAACTTTAGATTCCAAGCGTGTGAATGAATCTCGCTCCCAAACCCATGAAGAAGCATTAGAGCAATTTATTTTGCTTTGGGGGGAGATGGCATCGGCCTGGGGTATCAACAAAACGATGGCTCAAATTCATGCCCTGTTGTATGCCGAGTCTGACCCGCTGGATACGGATGCCATCATGGATCAGCTTGATATTTCACGCGGCAATGCCAACATGAACCTGCGCAACCTGTTGCAGTGGCAGCTAATTCACAAGGAACATTTCAAGGGAAGTCGCAGGGATTTTTACACCGCCGAGAAAGACGTCTGGAATATTGTTTCTACTATTATCAGGGAGCGGCAACAGCGCGAGGTGGCGCCTATCCGACAGAATCTGAACAAAACACTCGACCTTTTCGAAGAAAAAGAATCTCTCTCTGAGGAGGAACAGGATTTTCAGAAACGAATCGAAAAGTTTACCGAGTTTCTGGAAATGTTTGAACGGTTTACGGAGGCACTGTTACCATACATCAACAAGAAGAACCTAAAGTTCCTGAAGCATCTGGTTAAACTGGCTGAAATGAAACACACCATAACAGGATCAAAATCGGATTCTTCATCTCCACCCCAACATCATGAGTAAAAAGACGACAAGAGAAATTGGCGATGAGGGCGAAGAACTGGCTGCTGCCTACCTTGAATCAAAAGGTTACACTATTCTGGAACGGAATTACCATTTTGAGCGCGCCGAGGTTGATATCGTAGCTTATGATAATGAGACCTGCATTGTTTTCGCAGAAGTTAAAACGCGCTCCTCAAATACCTTCGGCGAACCGGAAGAGTTTGTGGATGAGGAAAAGATTCAGAATGTCTATAAAGCGGCCGAGGCATGGATTTATGAGCGGAAGATGGATGGGGCGCCTGTACGTTTTGATATCGTTTCTATCCTCCAAAAAAATAATGAGGCTCCGGATATCAAACACTTTGAAAATGCTTTTACACAGGGACGATAATCTACAAACTTAGTCTTCCCGTTGATCGAACAATTCGGATCTCAGGTTTTTAAACTTTTTCAACTTTTCGGCAAATTTTTCATTATCCAGTAATGTTGACCGCTTTTTCTTATCAATCAATTTGGATACCAGCAGATCTTTCCCCCGCACAAATAAGGAAGCCGTAACGAGACTTCCTAAAACATATGCCACTATCCAGGGCGTGTCCAATCCCACTAAATACAAGATGAGAGCAATAGCCAAGTAATAGAACGGCAATAATAATCCCACTATAAATTTCACGGAAGCCTCAAAGGCTTCGTCCTCCAGATAGCTATTTACCAACCACCTGACAAGCTGATAAGGCAATGCATTGTTAAGCATTGAAAAAGCATAAAGAGGAATCAATATAATATCCTTCATTCCAATCGAAACAGGGTTCGCTACTTCCTGAAGAGTAATATCATATTGATCGGCTTTTTCCAGCAAAAACTCTGATTCCTCTACCAGCTCACCATTTAGATGCTCAGCAATGACTGTGGCGCGACGATTAACCAGCTCAGGTTCCAGCAGCTCTTTACGATTGGGCTCCAGCTCATCGAGCATTAGCTGATATAAAGCGTAGTGCTTCTTATTGGGGATATGCAGCGTCAGATTTTTCAAACGATCCGCAATCTCCATCTTTAACGCGTGGGCGGCCTCGCGTTCATCCACCCGATATTCCTTCTTGTATTGCAAAGCCGGAACCACTTCTCCAAATTCTATGCGCACAGGGGACCGAGACTTTCGGTGTTTTCCATAGCTGATGCCAACAGGTACGATCTGCAGGTCCAAATCCCAATTATATTTCTCCTCCACACCAAAAACGATGCGGGTAAATCCTTTACTAAGCGGACGTATGCGCCGCTCCATAACATGGCTTGCCTCAGCGAACACCAGCAGGGCATCATTCCGAGCAAGGCGCTCATAACACTCTTCAAAAATTTGTTCATTACGTTTGATGGTTCCGAAACCATCTCGGGCACGATAGACCGGGAGCATGTTCAGCGAATAGAAAAAACGATCTAATATCGGATTGCCATAAGCCTCGGCGCGAGTTAAAAAGTGAACAAAATGCCTCGTATTGTTAACAATATGCAACGCATCCAGAAAAGAATTCTGATGATTGGCTATAAACATTACCGGTTTATTTTCCGGCACATGCTCTCTTCCGATGACCGTTATATCGGAATAAAAAAGGTTTAACGCCGGACGAATAATGCCATACCTGAAAAATTGATACCAGAGATAATTCTTACGCATTGCTAAATACTTGTTGTAAAGCTGATTTTCCTATAGACCAGTACCAACCGATGCCCAGACCGGTAATAATATGCCAAATACCCCACCACGCGGCAACAAGGGCCATACCTCCCAATCCTTCAAAAAAGTTGAAAATGAGCAGTAGCCCCAGGCCGGAATTTTGGATACCGGTTTCAATAGCAATTGATTTTCGATCTTTATAGGGCAGATTAAATATAGAAGCCAGCGCATATCCACCTGAAAGGGCAAAAGCATTGTGAAAAAATACGAGCCCAATAACCAAATGCACATAGCTCAGAAAATTTTCAAAATTCATACCAAAGGCTACAAGCACAAAGCCTGCAAAAAAGACGATTCCAAAACCCTTAATCCAGCCTGAAATTCGTTTGGCCAATTCTTCTCTGTAATGGCGAACACTCATCCCCAAAATAAGCGGGATACCCAATATTAAACCGATTATCTTAAAAACTTCCCACAAATTTATATGGATGTCTCTCAATATTATACTCGTGGGTTCATATAAACTGGCCCAGAGCGTAAAATTAAAGGGAGTCATAATAATGGCCGAAGTGGTTACAATAGCCGTCATGCTTACCGACAATGCTGCATTGCCTTTGGCCAGTAACGAAAAAAAGTTGGATACATTTCCACCCGGACAAGCTGCAACCATAAACATCCCCAGTGCCATGCTCGGATGCGGCTCAAAAAAGAGCACCAGCAAAAATGTTATCGCCGGAAGCAATAAAAACTGCGACAAAATACCTACTAAGGTAGACTTGGGATCTTTAATAACGCGTTTGAAATCGGTAATCGACAACTCCAGCGCCACGCCAAACATAATTACAGCCAGCGATATATTCATCACCAGCAGCCCGCCCTCACCCAGATTCAAGCGTAAGGCATCAATAGATTCATTCATAGTTCATTAACTTAAAATCACGATCTACCTCATTACAGCAGGTAAATACTCATCCAAAACTGCGTTTTAATAAAACAAATTTTAGCACATTTCTCAGTTATTTCTACTCCACAACCACATTGGGACGCAGCTTATCCATAGTCCTGGGACCAATGCCCCTTATATTTTTGAGCTGCTCGATATTCGTAAACGGACCATTTCGTTCCCGGGCAATGCAACGGAATAGTCTGCAGGTTGATTAACGTATGCTTTGATCCACTCAGTCGAGCTGGTATCCTGTACGGCCACTTTTGCCTGCAGATAGAAGGGCAACAAAAATAAGAATCCATACAATAGAAAAAGCCTGCCCTTCATTTGGTTGTGTTTGATCTATAATTTGTAGTATTTTCGACCCTAATGTTCGCCATTACTATTGCTTAAAGCAACTTCGCTGATGAATTACCAATTATTAAATCCCTTGCGGTGGCGCAAATCTTTTCTTGCCCTTATTCTGGCTGGTATTATTGTGGTATGGTTTACCTTTATCGACACCTATAGCATCTGGACACGTATTGAACTCAACCAGCGGAAAGCCGAGCTTAAGGAAAAAAAGGAACAGCTAAAAAGCGAAACCGAGGTTCTTAAGCAAAAAATCGAAAATCTTGAAACCGATCCTTTTCTCCTGGAACGTATTGCCCGCGAAGAGTATGGCATGAAGAAGGAAGGAGAAACGGTTTATAAGATTAAAGAAGTTGATTAGCTGTACTTTTCGTAAAACTTCGTTTCTTTTCACTTCTGCCTTATACTATATAAGCTTACATTTTTCTTAACATCCAAACACTGTTTAACGCACTACCGGCATCAATCGCATGAATACATCGTTTAAATATTTTTGCGGCTATTTTGGATTGATGCTGTTTCTATTCTTGGTAATCACCCAACCCCTTTTGGGACAAGACACTACAGCAGTTCGGGATACCCTGCAAGAACAAACGGTTCCTGAAGGCCGGCCGGGTGCACAACAAGGCCAGCAATCAGCAAGCCAACCCGAACAGGAAGGGCAGGTTAATTTTCAAGCCAGCGATTCGCTGACGTTCGACTTTGAAAAACAGCGCATTGCCACCCTGTATGGTTCAGCAAATGTTGTCCACAGCTCTGGAGAACTAAAAGCCGGCAAGGTTGCTATGAACCTCGACAGCAGCTTGGTAAGTGCCAACACTCAAACACCACAAGATACGCTCTCACAACCCGTCCTGATCCGCGACGGCGACCGCGTTCGCAGCAACAGGATAGACTTTAATTACAAAACCGAAAAAGGACGTTTTGAGGTAGCTCGAGTTGGAGTTCAGGATGGCAACCTGATTGGTACAAAGGTGAAAAATGAAAGTCCCCATGTTGTTTATCTCGAAGATGCCATCTATTCTACCTGTCAGCTCGATCACCCGCACTATTACATAAAAGCTGCTAAGATGAAAGTAGTGGACGAAGAGGAAATTTTCTTTGAACGAGCACGGCTGTATATTCTCGATATCCCCTATCCGCTCATTTTCCCGTTTGGTTATCTGCCCGGTAAGTTCGATAAAAAACAATCGGGACTGCTTGAACCTACCTATGCTTATCAACAGCGACAAAGTCGCGGTATAGGCCTGCAAAATTTCGGATGGTTTCAATACTTTAACGATTATCTTACAGGACAGGCTTCCGTCGATATTTTTACATCCGGCTCATATTACTTTAATGCTCGATCAAATTACCGCATTCGGGATAAATTAAACGGCAACATCGAAATTGGATATTCGAGAGAAAATAGCGGACTCGAACCTACTGACCCCGATTTCACCACCAATGTCCAAAAATCACTGAGCATCAGCCACAGTCAGGATTTTTCTCCATATGCCAATATTGATGCAAATATCAATCTTCGTACACAGGATTACTTCCAGCGTAACTCTTACGATCCGGATGAGCGAGCAGAAACCAGTACCCGCTCAAATCTTAATTACCGATATCGACATCCTGAAGGCGACTATAATTTCAATGCATCCATTCGGCATAACCAAAATTTTGCCACCAATGTAACCAGGCTTTCTGGACCTGAAATAACGTTCAATCCCAAACGATTTACGCCATTTGCGGGCGATCAACAAACTACCGGACAAGAATCAAAATGGTATGAAAGCCTCTCGATAAACTATCAGAATAATTTTAGCTCTGATTTCGAATTCCGACCAACGGCCGGTGACTCTGCGAATGTCAATTGGTTCGAAGCCCTACTCGATCCCGCCAAATACCGCAAAGCCACCGATAATAATGATCATTATAAATATGGATTTCGCCAGCAAGTTGATCTGCGAATGAATCAGCTTATTCCCAGCCAATATTTAAATGTTAGTGCCAGCGGTGACTATACCGAATACTGGTATCCCACTTCAACCCGAAAGACATTTAATCCAGACTCTGTTCGCGTAGAAGAGGAACAAGTGCGCGGATTTACCTCAGCCCGGGAATTTAGTACAAGCCTAAATTTTAGTACTAAGCTTTATGGATTAATGAACCTGAACATTGGCAACTTCCAGAGTGTTCGTCACGTCCTTACCCCCTCAATTTCTTTAAGCTACAGCCCTAATTTTCAAAGTGAATCATGGGGCTACTATCGCACTGTACAGACTGACACTGCTGCTACGCCGGGTCAAGAACCTCCAACACAGCGCTACTCTATTTTTGAAAATGAGGTTTTTAGAGGCCCCTCAGGAAGAGAGCAGCGATCTATCAATTTTAGCTTAAATAACACCTTTGAAGCTAAAAAAGTGGAGCGCGATTCCACCGGTGAAAAAAAAGAAGACATCATTAATCTTATTGATCAGTTAAGCCTAAGCTCGAGCTATAATTTTGCCGCAGACAGTCTTAAGCTTAGCAATTTGAATACAAGCATAAGAGCAAAAATTTTACCGGGATTAAATATTCGTGCCAATGCCAACTTCAATTTTTATGATCGAAATGAGCAGGGGGCTCGTGTCGATGACTTTTTAATTCAAACAGAGAACAAGCCTTTTGAGCTCACATCATTTTCCACCAGTACCAGTTACTCGGTTAAGTGGGGCGAAGGGGGCTTTCAAGCAAATGACAAACCACATTATCCGCAGCAGTACAATCCGCTGAACCAGAGCATCTTCCATCCCGTTGATCCCCATTTTAACAGTCGACCGGTAAGAGGCTTTAATTCACCGCTCTCTTTTTCTATTGATTTTAGTTATCGCTGGAATTTAAATCCGGCCCCCAATGCAGATAACAACAAATCAGCAACTATAAACGCCCGGAACATCAACTTAAAACTTACTCCAAAATGGGATTTCCGCACCCAAATTGGTTATGATCTAGTTGCAAAAGAGCTCACCCCTTCCCAGTTTTCGCTAAATCGTAACCTACACTGCTGGGATCTGTCATTTACAATGAATCCGTTTGGAGATAACCAGTACTACTTCTTTTCACTGCGCGTAAATGCAGGACGACTGCAGAGCATCTTCCAGAAACTGCCCGGTCTTAATAACCTCGAGCGTTCTTCCAGCAACAGTGGGCGCCGTCCACGTGGATTTTAAAAGAAAACGTTACGATACTTAAAAGTTTCGCAATCCTTTTTATTCACCCTTCCCTACCTTCGAGATACTTCACCACGTATTTGCCCAGCACATCAAACTCCAGGTTTACCGTGTTTCCCATCTCTTTTGCACTCAGATTGGTATGCTCATAGGTATAGGGAATAATCGCCACCGTAAAGGTATTATCCTGCTCATTCGCCACCGTAAGACTAATGCCATCAATAGCAATGCTGCCGCGACCAACAATTAAATTGCTGTATTTTGGGGGATATTCAATCGTAAATAACCAATCGGTCCCCTCTTGTTCTATCTTTTGGATGGTGCCGGTCGCATCTACATGTCCCTGAACAATATGTCCATCAAGTAATTGATCGGGACGTAGCGACCTCTCAAGGTTCACAGAATCATCTTTTTGCAAGCCACCAATATTCGTTTTGCGAAGCGTCTCCGCTACACTTTGCACGGTAAAAGAATTCTCATCACATCCCGTAACCGTGTGACAAACGCCATTAATACTGATACTCTGATCAATACTCACTTCATGAGCAAAATCACTGCGGATAGTAATTTCCTTACCGTCATCTAAGGATGTAATACTTGTAACGGTACCAACAGATTTTATAATTCCTGTAAACACGTTTATTGCTTTGATTTAATAGTTACTAGTCATTTTTAAAGATATCCGGTAAACAACAGATCCTTACCTACCTGGCGCCACTGAACATCGCGGAATTCCATAATTTCCGACATCCTATTAATGCCTACTCCCATCACAGATTTTGTTCCACCACCCAACATTTTGGGAGCAATGAAGCACTCCACTTTGTCGACTAGTCGCTGACGCAATAAAGCCGAAGCTAAGTTCTGTCCCGCTTCCACCAAGATAGAGGTCACCGGCAGATGTGCCAATTCACGCATCGCTTTATCCAGATCAGTATGACCATCTTTTTTATCCACCAGCAAGGTTTGTCCGCGAAAATAATCCGATTGCAACATATTCAGCATTGGATCTGCTTCATTTTCAAATTTCTCTTTGTTATGGGTCAGCACAATCGTCTTTTCCTCATACTGATCGGTAAATAAATTCAAATCACGCGGAAGTTCCAACGGACCGTCAATGACAATGCGCTTGGGTTGACGCCCCTCAACATGGCGCACCGTAAGCCGGGGATTATCAAGTAAAGCCGTATTACGCCCCACCATTACCGCATCGTACTGGCTGCGCCACTTGTGAACAAAAGCGCGGGATTCCGGTCCGCTAATCCATTCCGAATCACCGTCGGGAGCAGCAATATATCCATCGAGCGTTTGTGCAATTTTGAGAGTTACAAACGGACGATTATGAGTCTGATAATGCAGAAAAAACTCATTCAGTCGCTCGGCCTCCTCTTTCATAACTCCCACATCAACCGTAATGTCATGGTCGCGCAAATGCCGGATACCTTTCCCGGCCACTTTAGGTGTAGGATCCTCCATCGCTACCACTACCCGGCTAATAGGTAGGTTAGCCAGCAGTTCGCAGCAAGGTGGCGTATTCCCGTGATGGGCACACGGTTCCAGCGTTACATATACCGTAGCATCGTTAAGCAAATCAGGATTATTAACCGAATCCACAGCATTTTTTTCGGCATGCGGCTGACCATAGTGCTCATGATACCCCTGCCCAATTTTCTTGCCATCAGCCGATACAATTACGCATCCCACCATAGGGTTAGGTGATACATAACCCGCACCGCGTTCAGCAATCTCGAGCGCTAATTGCATCCATTTTTGATCTGATTTGCTCATAATAATATCACTAATCTATTGCCGCCACGTCAACTATCATCAAACAAAAAAGGGCAAGAAGTAATTCTCCTTGCCCTGAAAGTTTCACTAAATTTTCTGCTACTTAGCCGCGTAGTAATTGGGCTCGGTTATCTTCAATATCCGCTTCTTCTCTAAGCTGCTCAATCCAGGTATTCATAAATGTTTGACTTTTTTGCTGACGCAATTGTTGACGAATACGCTGTCGCACATCAGCTGTGAGGTTATCGAGATCTGCCTCATACAATTTATCCAAGCGAACAACAAAGGCAGCTGAGGTACCTTCAACGGGAGGAGATTGCTCACCTTCATCCAAGCCAAAAATGGCTCCCACTACTTTGGGTTCACGTCCTGCTCCTTCGATAGTAGCAGCACTTTTAGTCAGAGATTCAACAGTCATTACTTCTTTACCAGTTGCCTTTGCAATACTTTCCAGATCGCTATTTTGACCAATAAGCTCCTTAACATTGGCAAGAACCTGTTGCTTTCGCTTATTATTAGTTACTACCGTTTCAATTTGGTCTTTGACTTCCTCGAAAGGTTCCGTTCCAGCTTCAGTGATTTCATTTACTTTAATAACCACAAACTGCTCGTTTAGCTCCAGTGGATCAGATATTTGCCCTTCATTTGCCGTATCCAAAAATCGCATGATCTGCTGACTCTGTCCAATACCTGATACAAAGTTGTTTCCTTTAGTAGCAAACCCTTCTTTGATCTCCAGATCACGACGTTTCGCTTCTGCTTCAAAACCATCTTCCTGGGCATAAAAGCTAAAGTCATCGGCCGTTTCGGCACGGGCATCAATAGTAGCAATGGGATCTGCAGTAATATCACGACTAAAGACCGTAAACGTCACCTCATTGGCAGTTTCATCCAGCTTCTTAAGCAAGAAGAGTCGACCACCATCCTGAATCACATCTGTAACCTCTCCTTCTGCCACATTTAATACCGGGCGAAAGAGTTCACGAATTTCATCTTTTGCCACTTCCTTAACTTCATATGCCGTAGACGACTGATAGCGATTAAAAAAGAGTGAATCGGATTCCGCTGTTGCAAAATCAGACTTCAGGCGATTCATTTCCTCGAATGTACGAGCTGTATCTTTCTTGGTAGGCGTTTTATCAAAACTTACATACGAAATGCGGTATGATTTCTTACGCTTGTATTCATCCTGATTATTATTGTAGTACTCACGCAATTCGTCCTCTGATACGGAAATCTCACTATCACTGACATCAGCATAAGGGAACCGCACAAAAGAAACATCTGCGCGCGTATTATTACGAATATACTGCTGTTCAACCTCATAGTCACTCACATCCATCGACGACTGCAGATAATTATTCATCTTTTGCTGCTGTCGTTTTTGACGCATCTGCTGCTCGATAGAAATAAGCAGCTGCTTATTTTCCGGAGCTTCCACCCACGATTTCAGCGCTACGCGATCAATAGTACCATCTTCATTGGAAAAGTTCTGCCGAATAAGCGGATCGGGATTTGGACCGGTAATCATATTCACTACTTCCTGATCAGTAACATGGATGCCCAAATCATCCATTTTATCCTGCAGCAACCTGCTATTCACCAGATCGTCCCAAGCCTGTTGTTCGTATTGCGCACGAACTTCCGGTGTCATCGAATTACCCGTTTGCTGAGAGTACTGCTGTGTATAATACTGCAGGCGGTTATTGTATTCTTCCAACGAAATTGATTCACCATTCACCGATCCAAGTGTCCGCGGACCTTGCTGAATAACATCAAACATGTTCGTATCAGCAAGCATCCATAACACTCCGAATGAGAAAATGAGTATCCAGAGGATAACTCCGGTACTCTTTCTCATTTTATCCATTACACCCATAAAATCCTCTTATCTACGTCTTAATTGGTTCAAAAATGACATTCTTTCTGCTGTTTACAAGCTTCCAAATATACAAGAAGGCAGTACTAAGAGCAATCTGACAAACCCAGAAAATTACTAACAAATAGTTTGGTTAAAGATTATTGCTTAGCGACAATCCGGAAATATTAAAATACCTCGATAAGCCGCATATGCTTAAGGTATTTGCGTGGATTCTCATTGATATTTTTTATCAGAGAATCCATCTCCCGGGTCATACTTTCCAAATTATCATATAGCGCAGGGTCATTAACCATTTTGCCAAGACTCCCTTCCCCATTATTAATTTTGGTGAGAATTTCCTGTAGCTCGCTGTTCGTTTTATTTAGATCTTTACTGAGAGTCTCAAGCTCTTTTAGAGATTTATCCAAGCCCGTGAGGACAGAATCAATTTTTGCCTTGTTATCGGTACTTATTGTATCCACGTTAGCCAAAAAGCGTTCGGCATGTCTGATACTTGACTCTATTTCAGTGCGCTTGTTATCAAAAATAGTGGCGATTTCATCAGAGGTATTGTTAAGATTTTGGAAAACGCTGTCTATTTGCCCTTTGGCATCATCATCAAGCACTTCATTAAGCTGTGCAAGAAAGGTATTTAACTTTTCAAAAGACTCGGAAACATCTTCGCTGAGCTCCTGTCCTTCATCTTTCAGAGTCTCCATCATGCCGGCACGGTATTCTCCCCTTATCGTATCTCCATACTCAAGCATTTCGGAAGAGTCACCGCGCTCAATAATAATAGCTTTCTCATCCAACAATCCTGAGGATTGCAGGAAGGCCACCGAATTGCGGGGGATATCTATCCCCAGTTCAATATTAAACGTCACGGTTACACTGTCATCTTCGGTCAGCTCCATCTTTTTAATCGAGCCTACCTTTACGCCGTTGACGTAAATATAATTTCCGGGAGATAGCCCATCTGTGCGCTCAAAAGTGGAATGAATTACCTGAGACTGCCGAAATACAGGCAGATCACTCATCATACGATACCCGATAAAACCCAGCACAATGGCCGCTAAAATTGTTAATGCTACTTTTAATTCGTTGTTAATTTTCAAAATAACTCCTGTTAATTTCTTATTTGATACTCGCTTGCAGTAATAAAATCCATCAATTGCTCATTGTCGCTTCTACGCATTTCTTCAACTGTACCATACCAACAAAGGCCTTGGTTTTCGAGAAACGCTACCTTCTCAGCTATTTCCAGCACACTGTGAATATCGTGAGTTACAACTATAGAGGTAATATTTAAGTTCTCAGCCATCGATATTATCAGCTTATTAATCTCTGAAGAGGTATGGGGATCAAGTCCCGAAGTGGGCTCATCATAAATTAAAAAATCGGGCTCCAAAATAGTTGCTCTGGCCAGAGCTACACGCCGACGCATACCTCCCGACAATTCCGCAGGTGATTTCTCTCCGGTTCCTACCAGATTTACCAGGTCAAGTGCTTCTTCTACTTTATTGGTAATCCTCTCTTCGGACATATTCGTAAAGTAACGCAGCGGGAATGCAATATTTTCGAAGGTATTGAGCGAGTCAAAAAGTGCCGACCCCTGAAATAGAACACCAAACCGCTGCCGCATTTTGCGTAAAGCTACATACTCCAGCTCAAATACATTATCTCCATCAATAATCACCTCTCCTGAATCGGGATACATCAACGCATTTAAATGCTTGACAAGCACCGATTTTCCACAACCCGAGCGCCCGATAATGGCCACTGTTTCGCCATCCTCAATATCAAACGAAACATCTTCCCAAACGAGAAGATCACCAAAACTTTTTTTAAGATTGCGTATCTCTATCATCTTACTTTTTCGAAACTTATAAAAATACTGCAGCCAGTACGAAGTCGGCTAATAATACATAAATACAACTTAAAACTGTAGCCTCTGTAGTACTATTTCCCACCCCTTCGGCACCCCCGGATGCGTAATATCCTTTGAAACACGAAACGGACGTTATTACAAATCCAAACACAAAGGCTTTAAGAATACCGAAGGTAACATCCCAGGGATAGAAAAATTCTCGTGCGCCCTGTATAAACTCGGCAGGTGGAATAGCTCCAGACATAGCTCCTGCCACAATACCGCCAACTATTCCAGAGATACTGGCAAAAATATACAACATAGGAAACATAATGAGTCCGGCAAGAACACGGGGCAACACCAAAAATGAAACGGAGTTAAATCCCATTGATTCCAGAGCGTCAATCTGCTCGCTCACACGCATAGTTCCCAACTCAGTAGCAATACGAGCCCCCACCTTACCGGCCAAAACCAAACTCGTTATCACCGCTGCAAGCTCAATAAGCAGCGATTCAGAAGTGATAGCACCAATAACCGAAATGGGAACAAACGCAATTTCAAGCTGATAAGCCGTTTGGATCGTCATTACAGCGCCGGTAAAAACGCCCGTCAACAATACGATTGGCACCGACTCGTAACCAATTTTTAAAAGCTCATTAACAAGGTTTTTCTTATACGTGTCGACCTCGTATAATGAGCGCAGAGACCTGTATAACAGCAGGCTGTATTTTCCTAATTTTTCTAATGCTTCCATAAATCAAGTTGTGCTAAAAGAACGATGGAAACTATTAAATTTATTAGTCGTTGTCATTTCATAGACGTTAATTTTTAAAATATATTACGGATCCATATTTAGCCAAAATCAGGGTTCATGCTTAACCTTTTTAACAACCACACTTACAATGTTATTGTCCAACGTATTGCCATAGCTACAGCTTTGCTGGGGATTGTGTTTAGCCTTGGATCTCTCGGGTATTTTTTTATTGAAGATATCTCATTGTTTGATGGGCTTTATATGACTTTTATTACAATTACCACCATCGGATTTACAGAAGTGACAGAGCTTTCAACCGTTGGACGAATTTTCACAATGTCTATTTTTGTTCTTGGGATCGGTATTATTTCTTACATCGCAACCCAAACCACCAAACTCTTATTTGAAAGTGAAATTTTTAGAACGAAAGCCATGCAACAACAAATAAACAGCTTAGAAAATCACTACATTATTGCAGGTTACGGTCGTATTGGGCAACGTATTGCTCATGTCTTAGATGAGGCTAGTGTGCCAACAGTAATCATCGACAACGATGAAGAAGTTATTAAGGAACTTCGTGAAAGTAATTTTTTATATATCGAGGGTGATGCCCAAGAAGAAGACATTCTGAAAAAAGCCGGTATTAAAAAAGCTAAAGGAATTGTTGGTTCATTAACACGCGATCAGGATAATATTTTTGTTACCCTCACTGCACGCGATCTCAATCCTGATCTATTTATTCTGACACGTACCAACGAACATAAAAATCGCCGCAAAATTATTCGTGCAGGGGCTAACAAAGTTGTTTCGCCCTACGAAATTGGAGCCGACCGCATGGCTAATGTTATTCTTCGGCCCAATGTGGATCAATTTTTAGATAATATTCTCGGCGGACCCGCGCAGGATTATATTTTCGATGAGGTCAAAATATCAAAAGGCTCTGATCTTATAGATCAATCACTTTCCGAAGCCAATATCAGACAGAACTATTCTGTCATAATTATTGCTATAAACCCATCAGAAGAACAAGAAATACAGTTTAATCCCGGAAAAGATGATACTCTCCGTGAAGGGGATTCTCTTATTCTGCTTGGTGACTTTAATCACATAGAAGCATTTCGAGAAGAAGTTTGTAAGGATCATCGAAGTATTGATGAACGAGTTTCTAACTACGATTTTATTCAGTACCTAAATTCTAATCCTATAGGTTTTAATCAAGAATGATACGATATCTAACGGCCGGCGAATCGCATGGACCTCAACTTACTGGCATTGTCGAAGGCGTTCCAGCAGGACTGCCTATCACAGAAGATGAAATTGCCCAACACCTGGTACGTCGCCAAAAAGGATATGGCCGCGGCGGACGCATGGCTTTTGAAAAAGACTACGCTGAAATATCATCAGGTGTACGATTTGGGAAAACGACCGGTGCCCCCATTGCTATGCAGATGCCCAACCGCGCTCACGAAAAAGACGACTCCAACTGGCCGAAAGTACTGGCCAAAGAAGGGGACGGCGAAGATGTCGAAAAAGTTACCGTTCCTCGTCCCGGCCATGCGGATTTAACGGGCGTGCAAAAATATCGCTATGATGACATTCGTCCCGCCATTGAACGCTCCAGCGCCCGTGAAACCGCCATGCGCGTGGCCTGCAGCACCATAGCACGAAAGTTTCTCAAACATTTTGGCATCGAGATCGGCGGACATGTTACCCGCATCGGCAGCGTAGGCTATGAAAATTCCTGGGAAGACGTACGCGAAATTGTTGACCCGCTGGCCGAAAAAGGTGCAGAAACGATCTTTGAAAAATCTGACGAATCCCCAGTTCGTTGCCTCGATGAAGAGCTTACTCAAGAAATGAGAGAGCTAATCATAAAGCGTCGTAAAGAAGGGAGCTCGCTGGGCGGCCACTGGGAAGTAATTGTTACCGGCCTGCCGGAAGGATTGGGTAGCTTTGTACACTGGGATCGCAAGCTCGAAGGACAGATTGCACAGGCAATTATGGGTACTCAGGCTATGAAAGGCGTAGAGATCGGGCAGGGATTTGAGTCCGGGAGACGGCATGGACAAGTAGTGCACGATGAAATTGAATATGAGGATGACACATTTAAACGCAAAAGCAACCGCATGGGCGGTCTCGAAGGTGGCGTCACCACCGGCATGCCATTAATTATTCGCGGGGTGATGAAACCCATCCCCACCATGCTTACACCTATTGATACCGTGGATATTAAAACCAAAGAAAAGAAAGACACCCGTTATGAGCGTTCCGATGTGTGTGCTCTTCCTCGAGCAATCGTGGTGATGGAAAGCGTAATTGCACCCGTGCTCGCTAACGCATTTTTAGAAAAATTTGGCGGCGATTCCATCGAGGAGATTGAAGAAAGGTATCAGAAGCAAAATTAATTGACCTAATAAGTAAATACCACATACCTTTATCAATTTCTGTATCTTATTACCGGAACATAAAATACCTCGTACAACTTTAACGTTACCGTAATACGTTATGAGTTCAGATCAACAGTCAAAAATCAAGCAGCTGGCTCGGCAGATTAAGCATAATCCCGGCGACTCGTTTTCGAAGTTTGCCTTGGCCTTGGAATTCCGTAAGGAAGGAGAGTTTAAGAACGCCCGTATCTTGTTTGAGGATATTTTGTCGAGTGATCCCGACTACGTGGGGGTTTATTATCATCTGGGTAAATTATATGAGGCACTAGATCGGCTGGACGACGCTCAAACCTTATATCAAAAGGGGATAACCGTGGCTAATGAACAGGATGAACAACGTACCGAAAAGGAATTAAAAGAAGCACTGCAACAACTTGAAACAGAAATGGAAGAACGCTCGAGCTAATTAGTATAATGAAACCGTATAAAATATTAGTACTTCTTTTCATTGTGTCACTTGGGATTACAACGCTCACCCTGGCCCAAAGTAAAACACACACGGTAAAGCAGGGCGAAACGCTGTTCAGCATTGCCCAGCAGTATGACATCGAAGTGGAGCAAGTCAGGGAATGGAACAATTTGCGCGGCAACGAGCTTTCGATCGGACAAACGTTGCTCGTTAGCCCCCCTTCATCAGACTCTGCCATCACGCATACTGTACAGCGACAAGAAACCCTTTTTTCTATCTCCAAGCAGTATAATGTGAGCATTGCAGAAATTAAAAGCTGGAATAACCTGTCTTCTAATAATCTTCAGGTGGGACAAGAATTAACCATCTATCCTTCCGAAACTAACAGTCAGGAACAGCAGTCGCTGGTGGTAGAAAAAGAAACGCAACGCAACAGCTATTATACGGTTAAAAGCGGTGATTCGCTGTATAAGATTGCACAAGAACATGATATGACAGTTGAAGAGCTAAAGTCACTTAATAACCTCTCTTCCAATACCATAAGAGTAGGACAACAACTTACTGTTCGCAGCAAACCGGCCCCACCGCCATCTGTCGCGGACGAGGACATTAAATCTTCACCTCAGGGTAAGTTTATGGTTCATACCATAGCAGAAGAAACAAAATCGCTGCAAGACCTGCTTAACAAATTTCGCATGGACGAGCAGGAATTTCGTGCATTAAATCCCTCGATAGATAGAGACCGTTTCCAAGTTGGAAGTGAGATCACCGTCCTCGCTCCACCTACCAGAACGTACAAAAATCCTTATTTAACGAATTCCAGCCTACAGGATTTGGGTTCTACCGCAGTATCGCAATACAGTAAAAGTGAGCGCGGAAATCCAACTACAAATGGCGAGCTCTATAACCCAAATGACTTGACAGCAGCTCATTCTAACATTTCGCTTGGATCCGTTATCTATATTGAAAATAATGATAATAATAGGGGTGTATATGTACGCATCAATGACCGGCATTCGGGCAACGGCCTCAAGCTTTCATCCGCAGCTTGGCAAACGCTAAACTTTAGCAGTAATCTACCTACTGTGACTATTTATCAAAATCAATGAGCAATATCCGAGAGTCAATAAAAAATTATTTTTCGTCTACACATACCCTTCTGTACAGCTACTTAATCAGTCTTCCGCTGTTATTGCTGTATGAAGTGCTCATTTTTTGGGCTCAGCCAGATTCAGAACAGGTAGTCCGCATCTCTGTTGATGTATGGATTAAAACGCTGTTTTCATATATCGGAAGAGATGTGCTCTCCATCACTCTCATTTTAGTGGCACTTTTGGGCATCGTTGTTCTCTACCGTGAACGAGAGAAGTTATCTTCGTTAAAGCTAAGCTACTTTTTTACTATGCTCATCGAAGCCTCGTTCTATGCTTTTTTTCTGGCGCTTATAATTAATACCACGGTCAGCGGATTGTTGCAGATGCTTCAAACATCACCAATCGAAAGCTTAACTACCCTTCAGCAACTGGCACTTTCTCTGGGAGCAGGATTGTATGAGGAACTGTTCTTTCGGGTCATCTTAGTATCGGCCCTGCTTTTTATTTTCAAAAAAGTATTTGCCAAACAATCGGTAGCATTTGCCTCTGCTATACTATTGGCCGCTGTAATTTTTAGTTTAGTTCATTATGTGGGCGCCTTTGGCGATCCCTTTACATTTAGTTCATTTTTATTTCGTTTCTTGTTTGGTCTTGCACTTAACGCTATTTATCTATGGCGTGGATTTGGCATGGCCGCGTGGACACACACCATTTATGATGTTATGATTATCGTTTATTAACGACTTAATTACGTAAGAAATTAAAAAGTAAAAACATCATTGGGTTACGGATGATTATGCATCAGAACATTTATACTAACTATGAGGTATATCAGTTAAAACAATTTACGTTTTAAACCCATAATTGATATCATTAGATTTGTTATATTTCAATTTAAGGGAAAGTGCTATTAATTTGAGTGTGTTACTCTTAGGTATTACTGACTTTATACATCAATTGAACATTATTGACTTAACCAACAGTTAAGCTATCGGGATGGCTGAATTAACAAAAGAGGAGATCCAAAAGCAGGAAGATTTCGAGGAAGAAATTGTTCCTCATTTGGATGCTATGTATAACTTTGCCCTTCGCCTTACTTCTGACCCAAGTGATGCCGAAGATCTTGTGCAAGACACAATTGTAAAGGCATTTCGCTTTTTCAGCAGCTACGAGAAAGGCACAAATGCCAAGGCATGGCTATTCCGTATCCTCAAGAATTCTTATATCAATAACTACAGAAAACAGTCTAAACAACCCAACCAGGTTGATTATGATGAGGTTTCGGAATTTTACGAAACCATTCGAGCCGATCGGACGGACACTTCTGATCTTGAGGACAAAATGTTTCGTGAGCTTGTTGATGATGATATCTCTCAGGCTCTCGAGGAACTCCCGGAAGATTTTCGCACCGTTGTATTGCTTTGTGATGTAGAAGGCTTTACCTACGAAGAAATTGCCAACATGCTGGATGTACCCATCGGCACCATCCGGTCACGACTACATCGAGGGCGAAATCTATTAAAGGCCCAACTCAAAGAATATGCCGAAAAGCGAGGTTACAAAGAGGATTAGTGTATTTGTAGTAGCTCGCTACGCTTTTGCCGCTTTGGTTATATCTTCTGCCGATTTCGGCTTTTCAACAGCCTTGAGTACAATGCGCATGGTTGTTCCCTCACCCAGCTCCGATTTATGGATAATCAGCTTCCCATTGTGATACTCCTCAATAATTCGTTTTGTCAGACTTAGTCCCAATCCCCAACCACGCTTCTTGGTGCTGTATCCCGGCTTAAAAACCTCACTTTGATATTTCTTTTCGATGCCTACCCCCGAATCGGTAATATCGATAACTACTTCATTCTCTACTCGTTCCAACTTTACTGACACGTATGATTTTGTAGTGTTCGACTTAATTGCATCCATTGCATTTTTAATCAAGTTTTCCAGTGCCCACTGGAAAAGATCCGGATTCACCTTTGCACGCACATTGGAATCAATATGACGCAATACATCTACATTTTTACCCAGCTGTGGCAACCGCTGTTCCATATAGTCCATAACCTCTTCCAAAATAGGTTTCAATCTTTGAGCGTTTAACTCCGGCTCTGAGCCAATTTTATTAAACCTCTTGGCCACCCCCCGCAGCCGGCTGATATCATTTTCGAGCTCGTTACAGATACGACGCGTAAAATCATCATCTTTCTCCTCTCGAAGCAGCTCAACCCATCCATACAAACTGGATAAAGGTGTTCCCAATTGGTGAGCAGCTTCTTTGGTCATCCCCACCCATAAATTAGACTGCTCTGACCTTGCAATCGTCCGATAGCTGACATAGCCAATACCCAGCAATACCGCCAATAAACTCAACTGTATATAGGGAAAGTAACGTAGATAACGTACCGTTGGACTTTCACCATAATAAACATACTGTGTTTGCGAATACTGATCATTACCCAACTTAATTTTAATGGGGTCATTAATCGCAGCAAATCGATCAATCAATTCCTGATTCAACGGTGCATCGACATGATTGGCAAACATGATTTCACCGTGCTCATTAACAATAATACGCGGTACTTGAAAACGATCTTCATTAAGGAGAATCTCTTGAGTAACAAAAGTTTGAGAGGTACGATCGGCTTCAGCCTCCTCAATCATTTTGATCACACTATCGGGTACTGCAGCACTGGCATTGGTTCTAAGGTAATTGGAGGCAGCCAACAAATTCTGGCTAATCTCTTCCTGGGTGGGATTTCCGGCATATTCTATGGCTTTAGCCCACAGTTCTATCCCAGACCGCTCCTGGGTGAGAATTCTATTAACCAAATACTGATTATAAACGAACGACCCAATCCCAAGCAGAATGAGAAATGCCACTAACACAATATTTATTCTGTTGGATGTAAGTTGAATTTTCATACCATTGCGGATAAAATATAATCTCTAAAAGATATACCGGTATATTTTACAAAATAAAAAAGGCATCACCGAATCGATGATGCCTTCAAAATAATTCTGATCTATTTTCTAAGCAGAAGCTTTGCGCTTTTCGTAAACGGGTGGCGCTTCATCCAGAACCGTCTCACGAGTAATTACGCATCGTTCAATATTATCCATAGATGGCAGAGTATACATAATATCCAGCATGGATTTCTCCATAATGGATCGCAGTCCACGTGCACCTGTACCTCGTTTGATGGCTTTTTCAACAATAACCTCGAGCGCATCCTCTTCGAACACAAGCTCGACTCCTTCCATCTGGAAAAGTTTCTTATACTGTTTTACAAGAGCATTTTTGGGTTGGACCAAAATTTTGATCATCGCATCCTCATCCAACTGATGCAATCCTGAAATAACAGGCAAACGACCGATCAACTCTGGAATCAAACCGTAGCGCTGCAGATCTTGTGCTTCAACATGCGTAAAAATATCGGGATCATCCTTGTCGAAACTTACCTGTTCTTCAGAATGGAATCCGAGGGAACTTACTGACAGACGCTTGGCGATAATCTCTTCCAATCCACTAAAGGCGCCCCCGCAAATAAACAGGATATTTGAGGTATCAACCTGAATAAAACTCTGCTCGGGATGCTTACGTCCACCCTTGGGCGGAATATTTGCAACTGTTCCCTCTAAAATCTTAAGCAAGGCCTGCTGTACTCCTTCACCGGAAACATCACGCGTGATAGAAGGATTGTCACTTTTGCGAGCTACCTTGTCAACCTCATCAATATAGACAATACCGCGCTTGGCCTGCTCTACATCATAATCTGATGCTTGCAATAAGCTTGAGAGTATGCTTTCCACATCCTCTCCCACGTAACCAGCTTCAGTTAATACCGTTGCATCCGCAATGGTAAAAGGCACATCAATAATATTAGCCATCGTACGGGCTAAGAGCGTTTTCCCACAACCTGTGGGACCTAGTAGAATAATATTACTTTTTTCTACTTCCGTATCGTCGAACTCATCTTCTAATTCCGAACTAATACGCTTATAGTGATTATAGACCGCTACCGAAAGGGTTTTCTTAGCTCCTTCCTGACCTATGACATACTCGTCAAGTCGGGACTTTATCTCGGCAGGCTTCAACATGGGTTTATAGTTCTTTTCCCGCTTTTCTGACATGGAAGCCAGATCACTTTTCACAATTCCGGAAGCGTCAGCCACACATCGATCGCAAATATACACGTCGTTAGGCCCGGCGACCATGCTGTTTACTTCATGGCTTGATCGTCCACAAAACGAACAGTGAATTGTTTTTTCGTTGTTATTTTCTTGGTCGCTCATTGTCCTCTAACTGAAGTCTTAAAAATTACTCTTCTTTATGACGCTTCATAATATTATCAACCAACCCGTATTCCTTGGCCTCTTCAGCCGCGAGCCACTTATTACGGTCGGTATCTTCCATAACCTGATCAACATCCTTACCACTGTGTTCAGCAAGAACTTCGCTAATCAGTTTTTTGATGCGCAAAATCTCTTGAGCTTCAATTTCAATATCACTGGCCTGTCCACGTACACCGCCCAACGGCTGGTGGATCATGACACGGGAGTTAGGCAATAAATTCCGTTTACCTGCCGCTCCACCCGCTAACAGTAGCGCTCCCATCGATGCCGCCATACCTACACAGGTAGTAGAAACATCACACTTAACGTACTGCATTGTATCATAGATAGCAAAACCTGAAGAGACAACGCCTCCCGGGCTGTTAATGTAAAGGTTGATATCCTTTTCGTTATCTTCTGATTCAAGAAATAACATCTGTGCTACAATAGAGCTTGCCACCGCATCATTAACAGGTGTACCCAAAAAGATAATACGATCTTTAAGCAGGCGTGAATAGATATCAAAAGCACGCTCACCGCGTTCCGTCTTTTCGACGACCATCGGCACCAGGTTGTTATTCTGGATTCGATCTGTATTACCTGTATCGTTTGGCATTTCGTATAATGGTTGCTTTTCCATAAGTGGATCAGAAATAATAGTTTTGTTCAATAACTAATGTAATGGGCGTTATGCCTCAATATCTTCGTCGTGTTTTTCCTGATAGGTTTCTTTATCAATCTCTTTGATTTTGACCTCATCTTTCAACCTATCAAACACTTTATCTTCGCGTATACTGTTTCTCAAACTTTCAAGCTGCTGTGGATTCTGTGCAAACATATTTCGCATTTGATCAACCTCAATACCATAACGCGAAGCTTCAGCCTCTAAGTGCTGATCTATATCTTCGGGTTTTATCTCGATATCGTCAAATTTTTCTTGCAGCTCCTCATTAAGGAAAAACCACTTGGCATCGCGAATCGCGCGATCCTCCATATTTTCCTTATACTCCTCCTCATCAAAATCAGGGGGTAGCTGTCCCTGTGATTGCTGCTTAACGCGTTCAACATATTGATTTTGCACTTGTTTCTTAAACACCTCAGGAACCTCAAAGTCATGTTTATCAACAAGCGAATCAATTATATCGTTCTTAAACAGGTCATCCGCCGACTGATCGTAATAGTTCTGAATCTTACTTTTGATCAGGCTCTTAAATTCATCAACATTCTTGGCTTCGCCATCTGAGGCCTGCTTGGCAAACTCATCCGTCAAATCAGCTTTATGAAGCTTTTCAACCTTTTTAACGATCAGCTTAAAGCTGTGCGTATGGTCATCGTGACCAATTTCAACATCAACCTCATCGCCCACTTCATGGCCTAGAAGATCATCGCGAAACTGCTCTGACTCTTCTTTCGTCAGATCAATGGTTTCTTCTGTTTTATTCTCTTCATCGGGCTCTCCATCTTCCAACGGGATAGCATCAACGGTAACACGATTATCTTCAGTAATTTCTTCTTCAACTTCTTCCCAGTTACCCTGTTGCTTCAGCTGTCGGTCGAGCTCTTCTTCCACTTCTTCATCTGTAACATCATGAACAAGACGATCCACTTCAATTTCACTGAGATCAGTCAGCTCAAATTCCGGACGTGCTCCTATCTTAAATTTCGCCTCAAGTTCATCATTTTCCCAGTTTAGCTCCAGCATCTCGCTTTCGCCAACCGGCTCATATTCAGGAACTACCTCATTTTCAAAAACCTCCTGGACATATTTACTTACCTCTTCTTGCTCAATTTCGTCTCCAAAACGCTTACGAACAATTTTGATAGGTACTTTACCGGGACGAAAGCCAGGCATGTTAATCTGTCCGCGATATTTTTTGTATGCTTCTTTAAACTTCGGCTCCAGATCTTCACGATCAGCCGAAATAATTAGCTCTTTGTCTACAGCGGTGATATCATTAACTGTTATTTCCACAAGACTACTCCAAATAGTATTTTTATTAGAACGGTAAAAAGTGAGAAAAAAATGTAAGTACGAGAGGGGGGACTCGAACCCCCACGCCTTAAAGGCACTAGATCCTAAATCTAGCGCGTCTACCAATTCCGCCACTCTCGCAAGTGCTCAATAAATCAGCAAATATTTACATTTACCAGATTTTGAGAGTCTCGAAAAATATGGCTTTTTTCTTCTGATATCAACACTAATAATACTCAAATTTTTAGTGTTGAAGCTATGACTCAAAGCTTCAATTTTGTACTTTTCGATTGTACACCTAAACACCAATCCTGACGATCCATACCCATGTTTTACAATCTTCGCCTGGTTTACATCACTACAAAAGACAAACAAGAAGCCAAATCCATTGGCAAAAAGCTTGTAAAAGAAAACCTGGCAGCTTGCGTCAATATTATTGACAGAATGGAAACTATCTACCGCTGGGAAGGAGAAATTGTTGAAGATACCGAAGCTATCCTGATCGCTAAAACCCCTTACCATAACGTGAGAGATCTTACCAAACGCGTTAAAGATCTGCACAGCTACGAGTGTCCCTGCATTATTTCGCTGCAACTAACCGAGCAGGAAGGCAACGAAGAATATCAGAAATGGCTACTTAAAAACTCCCAAAAACAGGAAATTGACTACGAAGTGGAAGATGTGCAACCGGATGTCTAATCCATCAGCGATGCAAGCCACACTCGGTTTTCGATAGATCATTCCAGCGGCCATTACGACCTTTGCCTTTAGAGGTACAGTGGGTACAGCCAACCGAATGAAAGCCCTTTTCTTTCAGGGGATGCTCTGGCAAGCCGTGGCTTTCTATGTATTCTTCCACCAGTGATGAATTCCAGTCGATAAGCGGATAGAACTTGATAAGCTCGTTATCATCATCCATAATAGGCAAGCTCTTGCGGTAACGATTCTGAAAACCGATGAGCCCGGACATCCAAATCTTGTATTTATCTTTAACACGATCCAGTGGCTCAACCTTGTTAATATCGCAACACTTGTCAGGATTATCTGCCCAAAGCTCCTCTTTAAAGGTATGAGCATGTTGGGCCGGGTCGGGGCGAAGGTCAATTACATTTAAATCCAGCAGGCGTATTAGTCGCTCCTTGTAAGCAATAGTTTCCTCGAAATGGTACCCGGTATCAATAAAGTAGATAGGACAACCGGGCTTTATTCGGCTTACCAAATGCAGCAGTACAGACGAAGTGGTACCAAATGACGACGTTACAAGCACATCCTTAAACGTATTAAATACCTGGGCTACACGTGCATCAACAATTTTTGCCGAAAGCGATCGATTTATCTTTTCTTTATTGACAAGATACATATAGATTCGTGTTTGGTCCCTAATTTTAAACAAAGCATAAACTAACAGTGAGCGTTCTAAAAGTCGAACAGAAAAACCATATTTGTCAAGCCACTATCCATCGACCCGAATCACACAATGCCATCAACTTTGCAGTCATGGATGAACTTGAAAATCTGCTCGACGAACTCGAGCAGGATTCCAACATTCGGTGTTTTATTTTATCGGGATCAGGCCAAAAAACCTTTGTCTCCGGTGGCGACCTGCAAGAGTTCCACACCATCAAAACAGCAGAGGAAGCAAAACCAATGGCCCGGCGCATGCTTACTATTTTAAAACGTATTGAACAACTGCCCTGTTGGACTATTGCCGCTATTAACGGAGCAGCCTATGGAGGCGGCTGCGAAATGATGCTGGCTTTCGACTTTCGAATGGCCGCCCCAGGTGCCACTTTTGGATTTACACAAGGTAAATTCTATTTACCGCCGGGCTGGGGTGGGCTCACTCGTTTAGTGGAAAAGATTGGCCGTTCTACCGCCCTGCTTTGGCTGGCCGAGGCAAAGGTAGTGGAGTCCCAAACTGCTCTCCGGCACAATCTTATTGATCATATAACAGAAAGTAGTGACTGGCAAGATGAGATCTGGGAGCGAGCTCAAAATCTTACGAAAAATGATCGCCCATTCATTAAAAATCTAAAAGAGGGCGCCATGCGTATCACCCAGGCGCGTTGGAAAGCCATCGAAGCTGAACTGGATTCCTTTGCAAAATTTTGGGAAAGCGATCTCCACGAAGAGCGAGTAGAAAATTTTTTGAACAGGAAGTAATAATCAATTTTTAGAATGCGCAGGTAACTCCCAACCAGAGTTCTGCAGACTGACTTTTAATGCCTATTAATTTATCAAAATAAGAGTCAATCGCATCTTAACCTATAATAAACTTATTGAAATCGAATTGATATATCCTTTCTTAGACCAGCCACAGGTAGAGCAAGTGTTGAGTTTTAAATCGCTATGCCAACTAGCCTGAAGATAAATCATCAGGCTGATTCTAATTGTTAAAAGCTCGCTTAAGCGAGCTTCCCAAAATTATATTTAGCCCACTAATTCATTGGTGGGCTGAATATAATTAAAACATTTATTCCTTCACTTTTTTGCGCAGATACATCTTCGTTTCATAGCGATCTCCTTTGCGGTATAATTCTACCCGCATAGAATCCCCTTCTTGATACTCCCTGAAAAGGGCTTGGGCATGCATTTTACTTTGTATTCGCTCATCCCCGATTTTCAAAATAATATCGCCCGGAACAATTCCCGCCTCAAACGCCGGACCATCTTTATTTACACTATTTACTAATAATCCGCGTGTTGCCGGCAAATTGTATTTCAACACCAATTGACGGGTCATTTCAACAGTGCTAAAGCCGGGATCATACGATAATGTAACCTCTCCGGCAGTGGAAAGCTGCTTTATAATTTTTTGAACCCGGTTGCTGGGAATTGCGAAACCGAGCCCCACATTACCACCGCTGGTACCGCCCGTAAAAATAAAGGTATTTACCCCAATTACCTTCCCCTCACTATCTACCAAAGGTCCCCCTGAATTGCCCCGGTTAATAGCGGCATCGGTTTGAATCATATCAATATATACACGCGGTTCATTGGGATTGGGGCGAAAATCACGATTTACCGCACTAACCACTCCTACTGTCACCGATGGTTTGGCCGACTCAAAAAGCCCAAACGGATTTCCTACCGCCAGCGACCATTCACCAACTAACACGCTGTCAGAATTGCCAAATTCTATTGTAGGTAAGGATTTCTCGGATTGAATCTTTAGTAACGCCAAGTCAGCAAGCTCATCTTCGCCAAGCACTTTGGCCTCATATTGCGAACCATCAGGCAGAGAAACGACCACTCGTTTGGCCTGCCGGTTAGCCACATGCTGATTGGTAATCACCAATCCATCCGAACTAATAATAAATCCGGACCCCATACTACTAACCTCACGCTCGATAGGTACCGGAACAAATCGATTATAATATTCACTAAACTCTAATCGGCGTCCGCCCTGTACCATTTCTGTCACAGTAATACTTACTACAGCCGGACTTACTTTCTTCACTGCTCTGGTGATAGCTGTTTGGCGGCTGGTACTTATCTGCTCATTGGGATTTTGGGAATCTTCGATCGACTGCTGATATCTGCTTTCATCACGAACAGGAACGGCAGGTTCAGCAGTAGCCATAGAATCACCGATAATGGCAGAAATGCTCGCTCCGAATGCTTCTGTTGATTGAGATTTGCTGCTCGACTGAGAATGACGTTGTTTATCTAAACATCCTGCCACTAAAACAGACAGAATTACCGCTATACTTAAAACGGATTGCTTAATCATTAAGATGGAACCAAATTTGTTACGACTTATCTACGCTAACAAGCTGTTCTGCGCCAATCTCCACCAAGTCTTCGATCGCTTTTTCGAGCGGTCCCGGATGCCAAGCACCCGATGCCTTTTTATGACCTCCGCCCCCTACTTTGCGTGCCCATTTATTAACGTCAACATCATTGCTCTTTGAGCGAAGACTCATTTTAACGCCATCGCCCAATGCCTTAAACAATATCGCGGCTTTTATACCGGTTACGCTAAGCGGATAGGCTACAAATCCTTCGCAATCGTCGTTGGTAGTATTGGTTTCTTCCAGCATTTCTTTGGTAACGTACATAATGGCTATCTGATTGTCCTCAAATAGCTCAATTGTGCTCATCGCCTTGCTAAGCAAATGCAGCTGGTTTAAACTCTTGTTGGAAAACACCCTTTCGGCCACCTCATTGGGACGAAACTCACCAAGCCGTAATAATTCCGAAGCGATGTTCATGGTTTCGGGGGTAACGCTGTCGTATTGCAGCGAGCCGGTATCCGTCAAAATGCCGGTATAAAGTGCTTTCGCCACCTTCTCATCTACCTGTGAGATATCATTTTGCAGAAAGAGGTGAAAGATAAGTTCACATGTTGATGAGGCCTCCTCAACAGAGATACTCAAGTCAAAGCCATCATGGGGATCGGGATGATGATCGACCATAAACGAAGGCTTTGGATAGTCCTGAATGTAATCAGAATAACTGCCAAAACGCTTCGGAGAATTTCCGTCCAACACTAAAAATGCATCACATTTATTTAGTAATTTTTCATTCGGCTTTTGGATGGGATAAAAATCGGCAAGCCACTGCAAATTTAATGGAACATCATCATCATTAAATCCAATAGCATTTACTCCATTCTTTTCTAACCAAAGGCAGGCCGCCACTTGGGCACCAATGCAGTCACCGTCGGGACGGATATGCGAAAAAACACCCACGGTGTCGAATTCTTGCAGTTTTTGGATGAGTTCTTCAAACATAATAGCTGTTTATAGCGCGAAAAATAAGCTTAATAAAATGGTAGATAGCTTTGAAGAAAGCAATATTTTTTTATCGGTAAAATCTTACTTCTTTTTACTGTATTATAACGTATAAATCAGCGTTAAAATCATTTAAAGGCATTTTTCATGAAATCGATTTTAATTCTCTGTAATGGCAGTCCGCCATCAGAACAATTATTTAACAAATATCGAGCGAAAACAGATTACTTTATTGCCGCTGATGGGGGAGCCAATATAGCGCAGAAACTGGGTGCCACACCCGATGTAATCATTGGAGATCTGGATAGCTATAACGGATCAGAAAAGGAAAAATCCGAAGTTATCTTTCGGCCAAACCAGGAGTACAACGATTTGGAAAAGGCCCTGCAGCATGCCCTGAAAGAGAACGGGACACATATCTATATTTTAGGTGCTACCGGACATCGTCTTGATCAAACACTCAAAAACTTATCCGTTCTTAAACAATTTTCTCCTCAATTCCAGCAAATTCGAATAGCTGATAATTTTGGTGAGACTAGACTACTACCTCCAACTTTTGCAGATAATTTTACTATTGGAACACAGCTGTCGCTATTTCCACTTTCGGGAAAAGTGACCGGCATTACCACCCAAGGGTTAAAATATCCGCTCGATAATGAATTTATTAAAAATGGGGTGCGAGACGGATCCTCCAATGAAGTCGTAGCAAACCCCGTGCAGATCACTCATAAAAAGGGCGACCTGTTGATGTTTGTGAAACATAATAACAATTGACCGCCTACCCTTATTCAGATATCTTTCACCCATTTTTAAAAAAATTATTGATCGTTGACTGAACTACAATTTACGCTGTTCGATTGGAGCCTGATTCTAAGTTATTTTGCACTCTTGGTTTATCTGACCTGGCAACGCGACTGGGAAGAAACCGATGAGGAGTCATTTTTACTATCGGGCCGAAAAATGAGCCTGGCTGCTTTTGTAGCCACGCTGGTCTCAACGTGGTATGGAGGCATCCTTGGCATCGGCGAATACAGCTATCAAAATGGGATCTCTACCTGGCTTATTTTGGGATTTCCGTTCTATGTTTTTTCGGCTCTTTTTGCCTGGCTGCTTGCCGGAAAAATACGCATGAATAAAGCCCTTTCACTGCCCGAAGCCGTTGGTAATTTCTATGGAGATACCGCCGGCCGCTTCTCTGCCATCCCTATTTTTATTCTCGTAAGTCCTGCTCCCTACATTCTCATGCTCGGATTAATTTTTCAGTACCTTACCGGAGGGGCCGGACACTTTCTGTGGTATGCCAGCGCCGTAGCTCTATTTTCGGTTGCTTACGTTATCTTTGGGGGATTTAATGCTGTCGTCCATACCGATATGCTGCAAATTGCTCTGATGTTCGGTGGATTTACGGTTTTGATTATTTTTGCCGGAATGGAATTCGGAGGATTTGGAGCGTTATGGTCTTTTGTACCACCCGACTTCAGAGATATCACCGGCGGCCAAGACATCCAATATATTCTTGTTTGGTTTTTTATAGCCCTGTGGACTTTTGTGGATCCCAGCTTTCATCAGCGCGCTGCGGCAGCAAAATCCCCCAAAACCGCCAAAAAAGGAATTTTTATTTCCATCTTGTTATGGTCTGTGTTTGACTTCCTGACCGTTTTTAGCGGAATGTACGGCTTTGCTATTTTGGGGGATTCCTTAGCTGAACCCATCATGGTTTACCCCTACCTGGCCAACGAAATTTTACCCATCGGATTGAAAGGCCTGTTCTTTGTAGCACTGCTGGCTACCATCATGTCAACACTTGACAGTTATTTGTTTTTATCCGGACAAACACTTGGCCGCGACCTGCTGGTAAAGATTTTCCCAAATACGCAAAACAATACGCTAACTCGAATTAGCACGCTTGCTGCTGCCTTGCTGGGGATCTTGTTAATCATCATTTATCCCAGTGTTATTGACTTGTGGTATGTTATCGGTTCAGTAATGATTCCCGGCCTGCTGATCCCCATTATGGGCGTCTACCTTCGATTTTTCACACTCAGAAAAAAATGGGTGCTCCCCACTATGATTGGCAGTATTGGCGTATCATTATCCTGGCTTATTCTGGGCACCATTACCAGCGAAGGCATGTACAATTATACTTATCTGGGAATCGAACCATTTTACCCGGGGCTGACCGCGAGCATTATATTGTGGATATTTGGTAAGAAAAAAGACGGAGATCTATTGGAAGAAACCGATTTTGCAAAAGATGAGATGCTGAAATAAAGCTGAATAATCCCGATTCGGCAACAGAGTAATAGTATCAGATTCGTAGAGGCCTTTGCAAAACTCAGAAAATCAAGCTTGTCATTGCAAGTCTTAGAAGCAATCTCTCGATCAAAACTGGTAAAAAGGGGATCGCCTGCCTATGCCGAAGCTAATATGACATAATAGTCCATATTTTATATAAGGCTCCGCGCAGGCAGGCCGCATTACATTCGCGATGACAGGAAGGTTTTGAAAGTCCTCTCGAATATATTACGTACTTTTTAAGATATGCCCCAAATTTAATTTGTGGATGGGAATCAAGTATTTCATAGCCATAGCATCTTTCTCGATATTAAGTTCGCCGGTCCGTCGAAAATCAACAATACAATAATTATCAAACGACCGAACCACTTCACCAATCCCGTAATACTCGGGACACGGCCCATAGTAAACCAGATCTCCAAGCTGGATATTATTATCCGCTCGTCGGTTATACGGATATATAACCGGCAGTCGATCTAAGCGATATGGAAGTCTTTTTTTCGTTGCCATGGTCGCACAATATACGGGATTACGACTCCCTTTTTCTAATGACAAATTTTCGGGTATTCTTGTCAGGTGCTTCAATGGAAATCCAGATAGCCTCCGGTGGTAAGAGTGATTCAATTCGCTCCGGCCATTCGATTACGGTAATTCCATCCCCGAAAAAATATTCTTCGGCTCCTATTTCAAGAGCCTCTCGAGGAGATTCCATCCGATAGCAATCAAAATGATAGAGCAACTGATCACCATGATACTCATTAATGAGAGTAAAAGTAGGTGAACTAACATCATTACTGTCAATCCCCAATCCTTCCGCCATTCCCTTTACAAAGTGCGTTTTTCCAGCCCCAAGATCACCCTGAAGGCAAACAATATCACCGATATCTAAAGTAGCAACAAATTCTTTTCCCCTGGTAATAGTTTCGTCAGGAGATGACGTTGTAAATTCCTTTTCCATAAACACCTATTAATCCAAAAAGAGTAAGAAGATACAAGCTCTTGGGTGAGAAATCTATCACAACTTCGACTTCGGGCGCAACGTGGAAATAGGCAAAATCATTTCTTCCATACTCGTTCCGCCGTGCAAAAAGGAATCCCGATAGCGATTCTGATAACGGTGATAATTAGTGGGATATACAAAGTAGTAATCCTCTTTGGCAATAATATAGTTATTGGCGTGCCCCGGCGTTGGCAATTTGTATTCGGCAGGATCTTCAATAAACAGGGCTGCATCATCATTAGCTGATAAATTTCGGCCGTATTTGTATCGCAGACTCGTAGATGTTTCTCGATCACCGTACACCTTTGTATCACGAAGGGCCCTTACCGCGCCGTGATCGCTCGTTACCACAATCACAACTTCTTCATCGGCCAAGAGTTTAAAGATTTCATACAGCGTAGAATGCTGGAACCAGGTTTTAGTCAACGATCGGAAAGCAGGTACATCCGGTGCTATTTCTTTCAAAACATCCGAATCGGACCGGGAATGTACCAGTGTATCTACAAAATTATATACAAATGTACTCAGCGGAACCTGTAAATAATTGTGGATATTATCAGCAACATCTCTCCCTTCATCCGTTCGCAATACCTTTTCATACTTCACTTTTTTATCAATCCCCTTTCGGCTTAGCTGCTTCATAAACAATTCTTTCTCGAACTTATTTAAAGAGCTCTCATCTTCACCTTGACTCCATAAATCGGGATATACATCTTCAATTTCGAGTGGAAACAATCCCGAGAAAATTGCATTCCGCGAATAAGGGGTTGCCGTTGGAAGAATAGAATAATAGAAATCGGTATCGATTGCATAATCTTCATTCAACAAATTTTGGAACAACAGCCATTGATCATAGCGCATACAATCGATCACCAAAAAGAGCGTAGTCTGACCATTTTTAACATGTGGCAAAACATATTCTCCTACAATATCCGTAGAAAGTGCCGGACGCTGCGGCGTGGATTGACTGAGCCATGATTTATAATTCTGTCCAACAAATCGCCCAAACATTTTGTTGGCTTCCTGATACTGGTCAGCCAACACCTGACGCAATGATTCATCGCCGGACTCTAAATCGATATCCCATTGTGTAAGCTGCTTATAAATCTGAATCCATTCCTCCCAACCGGTCTCTTCATGAATTCGCCCGGATATTTCATTGAAATTACGCAGATACGACTGTGCAAACTTTTCGTTGCGAATACGGCGTCGCTCCAGAATACGCTTGACCGTAAGCACAATCTGGTTGGGATTCACCGGCTTAATCAGATAATCTGAAATTTTACCGCCGATTGCATCCTCCATGATCGACTCTTCCTCACTCTTCGTAATCATTACCACCGGCAAGCCCGCTTTAATGGTTTTGATTCGATTTAAGGTGGCCAGCCCATCCATGCCCGGCATCTGCTCATCCAGGAAAACAATATCAAAAGGTTGTTCCCGGATCAGCGTAATCGCATCTTCGCCGTTGGTTACAGGGGTAACTTCAAAGTCTTTATTCTCTAAAAAAATAATGTGCGGCTTCAGCTGATCGATCTCATCATCCGCCCATAAAATACGTGTTGCCATCAAGATTCGGTTGCATTATTCTGAATCCTTAAGTTTGATAAATGGCATCAATTTGTCCAATCGTTTTTGGGCTATTCCCTTAATTTTCTTGAGTTCCTCAAATGACTCAAATTCTCCATTTTCATTACGGTATTTAATAATCCGTTTTGCATACGTTGAACCAATACCCGGTAACGCTTTCAACGCTTCAATATTGGCTGTATTAACGTTTATGCGCTCCTTATCTGCATTATGATCGGATTTCTCGACTTTTGCCGCAGGCTCATCGGATCCTTCACTTGAGGTAGAATCATCCGATACCGTATCGATTCTGGCCCCGGCAATTTGTTTTTCGGAAGCAGGATAATACTGTTCCATCAGCTTTTCTTCCTCGGCTTTGAGCATAGCTGTGCGTTCAGCAAATTGTCGCTCAAGTTCAAGATAGTCTCCATCCTCAAATGGCACCGAGGGTGCCAGCGCCAAATTTAATCCTCCCAACACAACAAGCAAACCCAGCAATCCCGATATTGCCTTACGTTCGCCGGGCGCAATTTTCAATTTTTCCAACCAAAAAAATACTCGTCTCTTCATGATTTCCCTCTCCCAATTATTTATGCGTACACGTATAAGTATGACCCTTTTGCTAAACAATCCTTACAAAATCGTTCTTGTTTGATGCCTAAAATAATTCGATGTTTGGCTTCTATATATGGAATCAACAAAGATATATCACTATAACAATCTATCTGTTTCATACAATCGGGTAGGTATTCAGAATAAACAGCCGCTGATTATCTTACACGGCTGGGGCAGCAGCAAACAGGTAATGATGCCACTGGCCAAGCAACTTTCGGATATCCGCGACTGCTATGTTTTTGATCTGCCCGGTTTCGGTAATTCATCGGTGCCAAATCAACCCTGGGAGGTAGATGACTACACCGATTTGATCCAAAAATTCATTACAGATCAAGAGTTTGATTCTGTTGATCTTCTTGTCCACTCATTTGGCGGACGCATTGCCCTCAAGCTTTGTGCACGTCCCAATGCCAAGCAACAAATTGACAAAGTGCTTATCACCGGTGGGGCCGGCATGAAACCGAAGCGGAGCTGGAAGTATTATTTCAAAAAGTATACCGCCAAGTTACTTAAAGCTCCTTTTATGGTATTACCCTCTTCTCTACGTGAAAAAGCCCTTCGCTGGCTGAGAGAAACCTCACTCTGGAAAACACTGGGCTCCAGTGACTACAGCAAGCTCAGCGGCGTGATGCGTGAAACCTTTGTTAAAACAGTTACCGAATACCTCGAATCCTGTCTGCCCAAAATTCCGCATGAGGTACTATTATTATGGGGAGAAAATGATGAGGCCGCACCGCTTTATCAGGCCAAACGAATGGAAAAAGGAATAGAACATGCGGCACTGGTCGTTATGGATCATGCAGGACATTATGCTTTCCTCGATCGCCCCTCCCATTTTGCCTCTGTCGCCAAGGCATTTTTTGAGGAATCATCAAATAAAAGCCCAGCCGAATGAATAATCCCGACGCACAGACATTGGAGTATCTTAACAGAAATCGAAGGTACGCAAAAATGGCTTTATATGGGAATAACCCACCGCTACGTCGCTAAAGGCCTACTACGCCGAAGCACTTAGCTGCGAAGGCCGTGCTATGAAGCGTCAGCGACCTTTATCCCTCCCATGAGGAAAAAACGACATTTTTGCGTACCTTCGACGGTCATCAACGAAATAGTTTTCTGTGGATGAAGTCTTAAATATTTACCCACGGATGAATCCGTGGGCTAAGATGGTTTTATAAAAGCTCACTTCAGTGAGCTTCATGGTTTTGTAAAATAGCCTGATGATTCATCTTCAGGCGTTGGCGCTGGAAATTTTAAAAGAAAGACTATCTACTTCTCTTCTTCTAACTGGCGCTCTTTAAAATCTTCGTCAAAGTAATTGTACCACTTGCGAAACGGGCGAAAGGCATTTTCGGGATCGAAAGGTCGCTTGTATTCGCTCTGGCGACACTCCTCGCTACAGCAACCCTCCATTTTTCGGGCGCCTTCTTCAGAGCAAACAAAAAGCTTGTTGCATTCCATATTCGCACAGTTAATGTAGGTATCGGCAGGCTTTCCGGTGATCTCACAGCGCGCTATTGGCTCCAGGTTATCCTCATTTACCGGTACCACCAGGCGATCGTCAAACACAAAGCATTTACCTTTATAATGTTCACCGCCCTCTTCTTTGGCGTATCGTAAAATTCCGCCGTTCAGCTGATTTACATCATCCCAGCCCTTTTCTTTCATCAGTACCGAAAACTTCTCGCAGCGGATGCCTCCGGTGCAGTACATTAATACTTTTTTATCCTTGCTGATCTCTTTTTCGACCTGCTCAAGCCATTCTGGAAACTCGTAAAAGTTTTCCACCTGAGGTGTCAGCGCTCCTTCAAAATGACCGATCTTTGATTCGTAATCATTACGTACGTCAATAAGCACGTATTCGTCTTCATTTTCGAGTACTTTTTTCCACTCGTGCGGCTCCAGGTATTTCCCTCCCTCATCAGGATCAACATCCTCTTTATGGATAGACACCAACTCATCCCGTGTTTTACATTTTAGCTTTGGAAAAGGTACATACTCACTGGTATCAGTCTTAAAATCGATGTCCTCAAAACCGGGAATGCTCGTCAGCACTTCTTTATATTTTGATACCTGTTCGGGCGTGCCACCCACCGTTCCGTTGATGCCTTCTTCGTTGATGTAAATGCGCCCTTTAATTCCAAGATCCTTACAAAATTGTTTATGCTCCTCGCAAAACGTTTCGGGATCTTCAATAGGAGTAAATTTGTAATAGAGTATTACTTCGTACATGATATATTTAAATTTTTACCACTTAGCCACTGAGAACACTAAAAATATAACTTATCTATGTGAACTTAGTGTCTTAGTGGTTTCCATATTTGCAGATGCCAAAAATAAGGGTAATTTTCCAAGAAATGAACCTCATTTGTCTTAAAATATTGTTCCGTTGATGAAGTATTTACTTCAGCTCTCTCTATTGAGCTTATTTTTATTAATTCTCGGTATTAGTACTGCCAAATCACAAGAGCGACCCACGCCCAAAAAGGTCGATTTCTTCCAAAAGGTTGATTATGCCTTTCAGCAGGGTGATATAACCCTGGACCAAAAAGTGCTTTACAAGTTTTTTCCTTCCAAGGCAAAGGGGAATCTGTCTGATGATGCTGCCAAAGATATTGACCAACCGCTTAAATGTGGTACCCCTGCTACCTCTGACCTCCATCGACATAAATCAGAGCTTTCTTCATCCACCGTCAATCAAATAGAAACACTTCTGGATAATCCTGCATTACAGGCTTCCGAAACATATCAATCACCGGATGGATATTTTACCATCTACTACGAAACATCTGGCTCGCATGCCGTTCCTCTCGAAGATGCCGACAGCGATGGCGTTCCCGATTATGTAGAAGAGGTCGCTGCTGCAGCTGATTCATCCTACCGTCACGAAGTAAATCAACTCGATTACACCGATCCCATTCCTCAAGGGCAAACTTACGATATACAAATTCTAAATCTTGAAAATATTTATGGTCGAACGGTAGCACCGGGCGATGGTTCTACCTATATCGATATTGAAAATGATTTCGCCGAGGGATTTCCCCCCAATGATGATCCTGACGGAGATCAAATTGGCGCTGTTAAAGTAACGATTGCTCATGAGTTTAAGCATGCCATCCAATATGAAGCCAACGAATGGCAAGGCGAAACAGGCCGTTGGCTGGAGATGGATGCCACCCTGATGGAAGAGGTCGTTTACGATGTCGTCAACGATTACTACAACTATATTGCTTCCGAAAACTCCATTTTTAATAATCCTTCAGGCGGATTTTATCCCGGTTCATATGCCGAAATAACCTGGGCCCTTTTCTTTGAAGAAAAATTCGGCTCCCAGTTTTGGGTCGACGTGTGGGAAACCATCAAGAATAATCCATTTATTTCTATGGTCGATGCCATCACAACCCAGCTGGGCAGCCCCGATTCTTTCAATCGAAATTATATTGAATCACAACTTTGGCACTATGCCTCCGGCACCAATGCCACCGCGAGCTTTGGCTTCGAGGAACGCTCTTTTTATCCAACGCCCAGCATCACAAAGAGCTTTACCGGAGATATATCACAACCCGCTGATACCCTAAATGCACTTTCATCAAAATACTTTGACAACGCCCCCTCACCATTCCCGGGTAGTATTGCATTTACTTTATCAGAACTACTTGACCCTAACGCAGGATTGGGGGTTCTGGCCTTTTTTAATGATGGAGGCGTTGAGCCTCTCATCATATATAATGGACAACAAGAGTCTGTATATTCCGAAACCGACTGGCGATGGAATAAGATCAAAAAACTCGGAATTATCACAGCCAATGGATCGTATCAACAGCGTACAAAATATGCCTTGGAGATTCAATCCATTGATCCGCAAATGGCCCGAATAGAACAGAATTATCCCAATCCATTTAACGAGCAAACCACCATTCGCTATAGCATTACTGAGCAGAAAGATGTGCAACTTGAAATTTTTGATGTGCTTGGCCGCAAGGTAGCCACGCTCGTTGATGAGTCACAAACCGAAGGCATTTACAAAGAAACCTTTGACAGCCGGAATTATGCTTCTGGGATCTACTTTTACCGAATTATATTGGATGGCAAAGTTACCACAAAAAAAATGACGTTAGTAAAATGAGAACTATTTGGAGTCCACCTCGAAGGTGGGCTCCAAATAGATACCAATCCTTAATCTAGATCTTTGGCCGGCAAAATTTTTCCCGTTACTTCGCCAAAGCCGATTCTATAATCATCGGTTTCGGCATAGCCGGTCATCGTCACCTTATCGCCATCCTCAAGAAAAGTGCGGGTTTCACCATTGGGAAATTCTAAGGGATCGGTGCCCTTCCAGCTCAGCTCCAGCATACTTCCATACGACGATTTCTCTTTTCCGCTGATAGTACCCGAGGCATACAGATCACCGGGACGAACATTACATCCGGTTATCGTCTGATGGGCCAGTTGTTGTGCCACATTCCAATACAGATTCTTGGCATTGGATGCACATATCTTATGCGGCTCATCCATATTTTCGCCCTGCAGATACACCTCCAGGTTAATATCAAAGGTCCATTTTCCCTCGGATTGCAGATATGGCAACGGCTCCGGATCTTGATCCGGTCCCTCTGTACGAAAAGCCTCCAACGCATCAAGCGTAACTATCCACGGCGAAACCGAAGTCGCCCAGTTTTTGGCCAAGAATGGTCCCAGCGGCTGATACTCCCATTTCTGTATATCGCGCGCGCTCCAGTCGTTCACCAGCATTAATCCAAAAATATGATCCTCGGCATCTGTTACTGAAATAGGATCCCCGAGCTCATTTCCAGGTCCAGTTAGAAAACCCATCTCCAACTCAAAATCACACAACTTGCATTTACTAAAAATGGGCGTATCATCACTGTCGGGTGGCAGAATCTGTCCCTGTGGTCGGTGCAGATCCGTTCCGCTTATTACTACCGAACTTGCACGTCCGTGATAACCAACCGGCAGATGTTTCCAGTTGGGCTTCAGCGCATTTTCGGGATCACGAAACATACTGCCCACATTGGTCGCGTGCTGCTCGGAAGAGTAAAAATCGGTATAATCCCCAATATCTACCGGTAGCATCATCTCAACCTCATCCATCGGAGTAAGTACGCGTTCCTGAAGCGGTTTATTATCACGCAGCGCCGGCTCATCGGCACTCAGTAACGTGCTGATATACGACCGTGCCTCAGCCCATGCCGGTCGACCAAGCTCCATAAAACTATTCAGCGTCCGCTCACGAAACACCGGCTTGCCATCCAGCTCCGGTCCGTCAAATACACCGGCGGCATCGAGCTCCGCCAGATTTACTACATAGTCACCGATGGCGGTACAAATAAATACTTCACCATCATCTTTTGAACGGGCTACTCCATAGGGCAAATTTTGGATAGGAAAATGTGAATCGGAATCTACCTCGATAAATGATTCTAAGTTGGGATCGTTTGTTGGATGCATAGTGTGAATTAGGAATTAATAATTTAGAATAATGTATTAAAAAATTTTCTTCGTGAATCAGTAATATTGACTACAACAGCCCGAGTTTCTGCAAGTCTTCGCGTGGTTCGTCGAAGCTGCAGCTGCCAAATGAAATTAGTGCTACTTCGCGTAATTCTTCAATATCTTCTGTTGATACTTCATACTCTTTCCATCGGAAACCGGAATCAGTAAAAGAAAAATGTTCGGTATCTTCTTCTTTTAGCACTTCGATCATCTGCTCAGTTGAAAAATCATGCGCATATCCGAGCATTGCTCCACCAAACACATTAAAAAAGCCGTGCATTTTCGTTTTCACTGAATGATCATAGTGGCGAATAGGATGGTGCAATCCTGCCGTACATTTTAACGCCAAATTCTGTTCGCGAACCTTATTCAATGTAAAAGCAACCTGCTCAATCGACGGAACCATCGAAGCCTCTACTCCACCGCATCGCAACTTAAAACCGGCTTTAATTCCGTTATCGGATGAGGTGTTATTGTTATAATGATTCATGGATTCCAAAACTACCCCAATCTCCTTTTCCCAGTTTTTATCAAAGATCCCTTCAAAGAAAATATCGTCTGGAAATTCTGCAACATCTCCAAAACGACGGGCTGTCTCTTCATAAAGATCAACAAGCAGATCAGCATCATTGGCAAAAACAGCTTCTCGGGGAAGTTTAATTTCCATTACATCCGTAGTCACTCTGTCTCCATGGTTAGCATGAAACTGCTCCAGTGAGGATACAATATTTTGCAAATGCTCCTTGTAATCAGATATCGTTTCCGTTCTTTTACCCAAAATCGAAAAAGCGAACGGTTCACCTTCTGCAAAAAGCGTTTCGCCATACGGCTTTAGCTCAGCAAGTCGACCGGCTGGAATAATATATCGCGAGAGCATCCAGGAGTCCTCATTTTTCCGATAATTACTAAACTTTTGGAGGGAAGTATCAAGAGAAAGATCAGCTGGCGGAAACAGCCCTGCATAGTCAATAATCTCCCGCATAAATGCTTTAAAACTTACTTTCATCAGCCTGTTGTTCGATTGGTAATTATTTAATTCACATGCTATAGATAAGCAATCTAATGCAACGTTACTAAATCCAAAATTATCGCGTCAGCAATTTTAATTCCTTCATCAGTAAGGGTAATTCTCTCGTCAACTTCTAGCTTGTCCTCCTGCTCACGGTTTTCAAGATAATCCAGCTGTCGACTACTCAGTACATAATCATATCGCTCAGAAAGTTCTGCTATTCCCACTCCCTTTCTTGTGCGTAGTCCCATCATTAATCGTTCCTCCGCCAACTGTTTTAGCGAAAGCACTTCTCTTTCCGGTTGATCTTCATCACGCAAATACTTTCTCAGATCCTCCTCATTTTCCCATCGTTCAGCACTATCATCCCACCAAAACGAATGCGCACCCGGACCCAATCCCAAGTAGTTTTCATGCTTCCAGTAATTACTATTGTGGATAGCTTCTTTGCCCGGCATACTGTAATTACTCACCTCATAACGCTCAATACCGTGACTACTAAACAGTTGGTTAATAATATCAAAGTGTTTAGCAACCTTGTCATCTTCCGGTGGAGCAATACGTCCCAGCTCAACCTGTTTACCCAGTCGTGTCTTCGGTTCAATGGTAAGGGAATAGGCCGAAATATGCGGGGGATCGAATGCAAGAAGTTTTTTGACATCGCTTTTGAGCTGCTCTACAGACTGACCGGGATTCCCGTATATAAGATCAACAGTAAATGAGTCAAAATCGGACGCACTAAGCAGTTCCAAACACTGCAACGCCTCCTCGCTGGAATGAGCACGATGCATAAACTCCAACAACTCCGGCTCAAAACTTTGCACCCCCATGCTGGCCCGGCTGATACCCAGTGATTTCAAATCCGCCAGAAATTGGCCCGATACGTCATCGGGATTCATCTCCAGCGTAATTTCACGCGCGTCAATATCAAAAATATCATAAAGCGCTTCCATAATTTGCTCTAACTGTGCAGGTTCAAGCAATGAAGGCGTCCCTCCCCCAAAATAGATCGTCTCCACCGTTTCATCAGTAAACTTCGAATCCCGATAGCTTTCGATATCCTCAATCAACCGCTGCACAAAATGCTCTCGCTCCGATGTTCTCGTCACGAAATAGAAATCGCAGTACGAGCACGCCTGCTTACAGAAAGGGATATGAAGGTAGATTCCGGACATAATTTGTTTGGTTGAAAGTTGATGATTGCGTTAAACCTGTAACGTATAACCTTCAACCTTTAACTTTTATCATCATAAAACGGATTAGTCTCGTAAGTATCTTTCTGCATGTAGGCGCGGGCATATTTTACATAATTATCGGAGTGCTCTTTGATGGATTCAATCTCCTCATCCGTAAGCTTACGCTTCTTTTCAGCAGGACTGCCCATATATAAATAGCCCGATTCAAGTCGCTTTCCAGGCGGGACCAAGCTCCCTGCTGCAATAATTACATCTGATTCTATCGTTACCTCATCAAGTACCGTAGCATGAATACCAATAAGTACTCGGTCATGAATTGTACATCCGTGGATCATTGCGTTGTGCCCGACCGTTACTTCATTTCCGATCTTTGTGGGTCCGGTCTGATTTCTCACATGAATACAGGTATTATCCTGAATATTGGATCGCTCTCCGATCTTAATCCAGTTTACATCCCCGCGGATGGTAACATTGAACCAGATACTGCTTTCTTCTCCTATTGAAACATCCCCGATAATATCAGCGCTGGGTGCCACAAATACCGAATCGGGATAATCCGGCGTTTTGTCAAGAAATTCATAAATCATTGTATCAGCACGCTATAACTTTTACTCTCCAATGTACTGTTGTACAAGCTGATCAAATTCCTGGAAATTTCGGGGAAGGGGATCAACCTTCTCTCCTTCGATGAAAAAGGTAGGCGTAGCATTAACGCCTGCACTGCGGCCTTCCTGTCGCTGTTCCATCACAATTTTCTGGGTCTCGGCAGCATTGAGATCGTTCTTAAACTGGTCGATATCCAACTCCAGCTCCTTCGCAAAATTTACAAAAATAGAAGTGGGACTTCCCGAGCTCGACCACCGGTTCTGATTTTCAAACAAAAGGCTGTGCATCTCGTAAAACTTGCCCTGATTTTTAGCTGCTTGTGCCGCCCGCGCCGCCAGTGCCGCATATTGATGTGAATTCAATGGAAAATACTTCATCTTGAAATCTACCTGGTCCCCGTATTTTTCTTTTACCTTTTCAACTATAGGATGAAAGTAGGCACAGGCCGGACATTGATAATCGCTGTACTCGACAATGGTTATCGGCTCATCACTCGAACTTTCTTGGGCGGTCGTTTGACTCCACGCTCCCATCCCAAAAATTAATCCGACAATTAGAACACAGGTAATAGATACTTTCTTCATCTGATTAGGGATATACATTAAAAATTGATTTTAAATCTAATCTTGTTTTAACACTAACGAAATAATCCGACTTTAATTTGATGAGGCGTCCTCAATCATATCCAACCGAATTTGCTTAAACTCATTGCCCTGCCGCCACGTCTGCATCTCTTCGGCATTGGCAATACGGTAACCTGCATCAAAAAACAGGCGGACATCTGCCTTCATTCCCGAGAGATCCCAATGCGTATTTATCTCATCGTTGACGTTATGGTAATTCGCATCCTGTAGACTGTCAACCATAGCGGCGTAGCCTTCCGGCTTATCTAGAAACTCAGTCCCCCGGTTGGGAAATATAGCCGGTATTCCTTTTTTGGCAAGTGAAAAATGATCCGAACGATAAAAATATCCGCGATCGGGGTGGGGGTCAGGCTTCACCACTCTTTCCCGCTCTTCGGCGACCTTTTCAATCATATCGCTTACACTATTCCGGCCGTAGCCAATAAGCACCAAATCCTTTGTCTTACCATAGACATTCATTCCGTCCAGATTGATATTTGCGGTCACCTTTCCGGGATGTACCGTAGGATTTTCGGCCCAGTATTGCGATCCAAGCAACCCAACTTCTTCAGCTCCTACAAATAAAAACAGTATGCTGCGCTTAAGCTGGGGTTGTATTTCTTTATATGCCCGAGCCATATTTAACACAGCACTTACACCTGCCGCATTGTCAAGAGCTCCGTTATTGATCGAATCGCCCTCCACCGGACTTGTTACTCCAAGATGATCATGGTGAGCGGTAAACACTAAGTATTCATCTTTCAATCTTTCGCTGCTGCCTTCAATTACACCAAGTACATTTTTGGCATCTTGCTGGCGATACTCTGCTTCCAAATCCAAACTCAGCGATAATCCTTCCAAAGGCACCGGCTCAAAATCCCGGTTTTCGGCTGCTTCAAGCTGATCTTCAAGATTCAATCCGGCACTTTCAAATAAATTACTGCTGGCTTCTTTGGTTAACCACCCATTAAATTTTGTAGGCGAATCTTCCATAGCCTCATTGTTGCGGAGATAAAACCGCTCGCGACTCCAGCTGTTGGCAACAACCTCCCATCCGTATCCGGCAGAAGGTGTAGTATGCACAATCAACACACCGGCAGCTCCCAGCTCACGAGCCTTCTCATATTTGTAATCATAACGACCATAATACAGGCGGGTTTCTCCGCCAAACAAATCGGGATCGTCGCTGGGATCATTATTCTTTACGACCAGTATTTTGCCTGCTACATCAGTATCTTTAAAATCATCCCAATTTTCCTCGGGAGCCTGAATTCCATATCCCACGTAAACCAATTCGGCATCATCGATAGACACCTCTTCTTCCAGGTTAGACGGCCACGCCATAAAATCAGAATAGTAATCAAACTGATGTACTACATTCCCATTTTTACGGATCTGCACCTGAGCATCCTGACCCGTCTTTTGACCAAGTAAGCGGCACATCCTGCACGAATCCGCTATCTTCTGCCCCACCTTGCAAACCGTATTCTTCTAATTGACTAACTAAGTAGTCAACTGTTTTTAGTTCACCGATTGTTCCCGTCGCACGTCCCATAAACTCATCCGAAGAAAGTTTCGTAATGGGCTTCATCAAACTTTTCTCGGTAATGGTTTCAGCTACCTGATCAATAGGGGACTTCATACATCCCACAAAAGCACCTAACAGCAGCATTGTTATTAAAAACTTCTTCATTTTTTATCTATTTAAGTTAATTACAGAAACAAAACTTAATTGACTTGAAAGTACTATTTTTTTTCATGATTGCTAAGCTGAAATCAACGGTCTGTTTCCAAGAATTTTGATTGGATCAGATAACCGACAATCAGCAGCACCGATCCAAATCCCATAAATAAAAGAATTCGCCATATGGCCTGCAGCTGGGCTAAATCAACCAAAAACAATTTAATTACTACTGCTAACATAGTAAGAAGACCCGCCATTCTTACATGTTTTCCAAAACGCATAAGTCCCAATACAATCAATAAAATTGCGTACAGTCCCCAAACAACACTGATCCACGCCTGACCGTTTTCAAATGAAATCAATTTCTGATATAGCCAATAAAGCAACAGCAGATGTGATACTACCTGATAGATATTTTGACTGTCCTTCCTCCGGAGGTATTGTGGGATCCATAACCCTCCTGCCAAAATAAGTGTTAGCCCTGTCAACGTGGAAAGATTAAGCAAATGAACAGCCTCTCCACCGAACTGTAAGCGGTTTATAAGCCACCACACAGTAATTCCAAATAATAGGTGTGATCCTACACTTATTTTCTTATCACCTGTTTCATATGCTAAATAGCGAAGAGCTATTAATTCGACGACTAATACTGCAAAAAGTACATTTCCTTCCAATATCAGAAATAATCCTGCCGTTGCCAGTACCAAACCCAAGAAAGCATGTGTTGAAGCCAGCCCCGCCAGCTTCTGATTTTTAAACAACGGATATAACCCGCCGCCCCCTAAAACCGCCATAACCACCGATGCCATACCGGCCTGATTCATCGTCCATTCCCAAACTCCTGCGCTTAACAACACTCCTATTACAGGTACTCCCAACGCCATGAGATGGATCGAACTCCCAATATCTTCACCCGAACTTCCTGGCACCTCATCGACTTTTGATAGGCGACTGTACTCCATCACTTTGAAAACAGGAACCAGCCAGCTTGCCAACATCCAAACTAGTATCCCGCCAAACATCATCCATCGCTCAAAAGAGGTAATATCATCCGTGTTAACAAGATTTGGGATTACCGCAGCAGCAAGCACCAACATTCCACCAACCGCTATACTCCAAAGCAGAGATTGCCAATCCTTTCTGATGTAGAGAACAGATGCGGGACCGATAATCATAGCAAAGTAAACCATGAGGCCAACAATATCTCCATCGCCCGAGTAAAGCATAAAAGGCGTACCCAGTGCGCCAATCGTACCAATAACCGCAAGCACTGCCTCATCTTGCTGTACCGACAACAAGAACGAAAGTATTGTTACCGAGATCATAAACACCCATACAATGGTGGAAGGCATAAAGGTAAAGAGCTGAAATGTTGCAAAACCGGTTATATAGAAAGCGGCTATTCCTGCTCCCATCATCATTTGCCGAAATGGATTTAAAGACTCATCCATTCTAAGGCCAAATCCGAGAAGTAGCATCCCGGAGATTAATCCCACTGCACTGCGCACCTCGGGGATTAGCCAACCCTGATCAATCGAATACTTGAAAAGAAATACAATACCAATCAGCAATAAGGCAATGCCGATGTTATTCAGCCACTTTTCTCCGAACTGTAACGCATCCCAGCTGCTATCCTTACTCCCTTGAACCGCCTGTTCGTTCTGTTCTTTTGATGATATTTTGCCTTGCCCTGCTTGTTTTAACTCTTTCTCCAGCTCCTTTACCCGGCTTTCTAACTGCGCAATCCTATTTTGTAAATTGTCGTAACTTTGGTCAGGCATAAGTTTGATAACTTATCAGGTTAACTTCCAAGGGCAAATATTTTTTTATCCTTCGTTTACATTTATAACTATACTTCTATCAAATACACAATTTGTCTATGAGCACTTTTAAAAACAAACACATTTTAATTACGGGCGGCGCCGGCGGTATTGGCTTTCTCATGGGTAGAGAGGCTTTAAAATGTAAGGCAAAAAAACTGATTATCTGGGATATAAGCGAAGATAATATTTCAAATTGCCTGGACTCCCTTTCTGATTACTCCACCAAACGCCTTTTTACTTACAGGGTTGATATTGCTGATCCTGACCAAGTTTATCAGACAGCCGAACAAGTCCTCGCAGATCACCACCATATTGATATTTTGATCAATAATGCCGGCACCGTAGTCGGAGGCAATTTTAGTGATCACCGTCGTATTGATATCGAACGCCTTATCCGAATTAACCTCTTGGGCACCATGCATACCACACGAGCTTTTTTGGATACAATGATTGATCTGGAAAAAGGGCACATTGTTAATATTGCTTCGGCAGCGGGACGCATGGCCAATCCCAAAATGTCGGTCTATGCCGGCAGCAAATGGGGTGTTATTGGATGGTCAGAATCGCTGCGATTAGAACTCGAATCTCATAGCAATATTAATGTTACCACGGTAGAACCCAGTTACATTAATACCGGTCTTTTTAAAGGTGTAAGTCCACCCCTGCTTACCCCATTATTAGATGCAGAGGATATTGCTAAAAAGATTATTCAGGCCGTACAGAAGGATAAGATTCATCTTCGGGAGCCCTTTATGGTTAAGATCTTACCCTTCTTAAAGGGAGTATTACCCGCCAGAGTTTTTGACTTTGTAGCCGGACGCCTGTTTCAAGTTTATCACTCCATGGATACTTTTGAAGGACGAACATAAATAGAGCATTGCCCATAATGGAAGACATAGTTCAAAAGCAGAAACAATTTTTCAATACGGGAAAAACACTAGATATCTCTTTCCGCAAAGAACAACTACGGAAATTGAAGAATATCTTAAAAGAACACGAAAATGAAATTTATGAAGTTTTGGATCAGGATTTTCAAAAACCTCCGTTTGAATCTCATGCCACAGAACTCTTCGTCCTCTATCAAGAAATCGATCATTTGCTGTCAAATATTGACGGCTGGGCGAAAACAAAAAAGGTTAAAAGTTCTCTTATAAATTTTCCTTCAAAGAGCTATATCAAGCCTCAGCCGTATGGGGTTGCACTTGTAATTGCTCCCTGGAATTATCCTGTTCAGTTGGCTCTTAATCCTGTTTTAGGTGCTATTGCCGCCGGAAATACCGTCATTCTCAAACCTTCTGAAAACGCACCGCATACCTCGGAACTTCTTGCAAAATTAATCAACAGCAACTTTGATCCCGGTTTTTTTAAGGTAGTTGAGGGAGATGCAGAAACAACACAAGCGCTCCTTTCTGAGCCATTGGACTATATTTTCTTTACCGGAAGTACCCACGTTGGCAAAATTATAATGAAATCTGCCGCTGAACAACTGACTCCGCTCACTCTCGAGTTAGGTGGAAAATCTCCTGCCATCGTTGATCAATCCGCTGATTTATCACTGGCGGCGAAACGCATTACCTGGGGCAAGTTTATCAATGCCGGACAAACCTGCGTAAGCCCCGATTACGTATATGTTCATACTTCTGTGCATTCAGAGCTCTGCCATCTCATTCAGAAAGAAATTCGCTCTTTTTATGGGGACGATCCCAAGCAGAGTGATTATTATGCACGCATCATTAACGACAAGCATTTCGATCGGCTTGCCAACCTCATTACGTCTGAAAACATTTTTTACGGCGGCGATACGGATCCTGGTACACGATATATTGAGCCTACGATTATGACTGAAATCACCTGGGATGACCCTGTCATGCAGGAAGAAATTTTTGGTCCTATTCTTCCCATACTATCTTTTGATGATTTGGATAAAATAATTTCAATACTTCAGAACAAATCGAAACCACTGGCACTTTACCTTTTCTCGACTGATAACAGCAATCAGAAAAAAGTTTTTCGCAATCTGCAGTTTGGTGGTGGATGTATTAATGATACTGTCGCACACCTCGGAAATACGAATCTCCCCTTTGGTGGCATTGGCAATAGCGGTTTCGGGCTGTATCATGGTAAAACGAGTTTTGATACCTTTACCCATCCCAAAAGTATCATGAAGAAAAGCAACTGGCTGGATATCCCACTGAGGTATCCGCCCTACAAAGGAAAGCTAAAATGGTTAAAAAAGTTGACTAAATTTTTATGAGTACATTTAAAGCACTGGTTGTTGAAGAAAAGTCTGATGGCTTATTTCAACGCTCTGTCAGACAATGGCCCAAGGACAACCTACCTGACCATGAGGTATTAATTGAAGTCGAATATTCATCCCTAAATTATAAAGATGCGCTTTCGGCTACCGGCAACAAGGGCGTTACCAAAAAGTATCCTCATATTCCGGGAATTGATGCTGCTGGTGTTGTCGTCGAAAGCAGCGATGCTCAATTTTCTACCGAGGATAAAGTAATTGTAACCGGATACGATCTGGGCCAAAATACTTCGGGCGGTTTCGGTCAATACATTCGTGTGCCCGCAAACTGGATAGTCCCCCTTCCAAAGGAGCTAACGCTGCGAGAAAGTATGATGATAGGTACTGCGGGATTTACAGCCGCAATCGGTATCCATCACCTTCGCCACAATAATATTAATCCCGACAGTGGTAATATCTTGGTGACCGGAGCTACCGGAGGCGTGGGCATTATGGCAATTGCCATTCTATCCAAGCTGGGATACAAGGTAACGGCCGCCACCGGAAAGATGAATCAAAAAGAGTTTTTAACCGAAACGGGTGCCGCCTCTGTTATCCATCGCGAGGAAGTGCAGGATGAGTCTTCACGTCCCCTTTTGAGCAGCAAATGGGCCGGAGCTATCGATACGGTTGGTGGTATCATGTTAGACACCACATTGCGGCAAACACAACATAATGGCACCGTGGCCTGCTGCGGCAATGTACTGGGACATGAACTTCATACCAATGTTTATCCCTTTATTTTGAGAGGAGTTCATTTGGCGGGAATGGACAGTAGAAATTGCAAAATGGAATTGCGAAATAAATTGTGGGGGAAATTGGCTAATGATTGGAAACCAAAAAATATAGAACGGCTAGCCAGAGAAGTTTCGTTAGAAGAATTGGATGATGAAATCGATCGGATTATAAACGGAAAACAAGTAGGAAGAGTACTTGTCAATATTGGTGATTAAGCAGATTTTAATATCTCATTGTTATTTTCAGACTTTTCATTATGAGCATTCATCGCAGAATAGAGTGGATCTTTTAAATCACCGCCAGTGACAGGCTTTGTTAAGAAATCGGCAAAACCTGTTTTCTTGGCTCTTTCCAACGAATAACGATCACCGCTTCCGGATAAATAAATAACGGGCACATCCGACTTTTCACGAATAGCTTCCATTGCTTCAATACCGTCCATATCTCCCTTCAGAGAAATATCCATCACAATAATATCGGGATTAAGCTCTTTTTGCTTTTCTATTGCATCACTCCCTTTTGTGACTTTTCCAATCACCTCAAAACCCAATCGCTTGATAAGCCGCTCTTCCACCATCGAAAGCAACATATCATCTTCAACTATTAGTACTTTACCCTTTTTACCGTCTTTCATATTGATTACTAAGCCTTAAGAGCTTAAGAAAGCTCTAACGAATATTAAATTTCTTTAATATAACTTAATTAAAAAATTCTAATGTTCCAAGAAGCTTTATCAAAATTATTTGAAGAACTTTCCTTAAACAGTAGCTTGCATTACCAATATAGCCCTTCTTTAAGATTTAGGGGGGTAAAAACAAAAAGCCCTGCATCCCGAAATCGGAATACAGGGCTTTGCGTGGGACCGGGCGGAATCGAACCGCCGACACCGCGATTTTCAGTCGCGTGCTCTACCTACTGAGCTACAGTCCCAACTCGAATAAGAGTTGCCAAATATAAAATCTTTTGGACTTTATACAAAGAGGATATCCCGGATTTTCTATCGAATCTTACTCTACTTCAACATCTCTCAATCTTATCTGCAGCGTACGCCGGCCGTTCCATTCATTCTCCTCCAGCGAATAGGCAATATTTAGCTGATTATCATCTCCGTTTCGAATTACCGGCAGGTATTCGTGCATATTAAATCCGATTACATCAAACGCACCGGAGCCGTTTTGCTTGACCTTCATCTTAAGATGTCCCTTACCCACAATGGTTGGCACTCCTACTACTTCAACATCACGGCTTACAAAAATGGGCCGTAGATTGCCGGGACCAAATGGCTCAAACTGACTTAACAGTTTCCAAAAACGCATATTCACATCACTGAGATCGAGCTCACAATCAATTTTCAATTCTGATTTAAAATCCTCATCAGACAATCGTTCAGCAGCAATATCATTAATACGTTGCCGAAATTCTTCGAGGTTTTCGCTGGCGATCGTTAACCCTGCGGCATATTCATGTCCGCCAAACTGCTCGAGTAAATCCTCACATTCCTTAAAGGCTTCGTAAATATTAAAGCCATCAATACTTCGCGCCGATCCCTTAATTTTACCATCCACCGTACTCAACATTACGGCAGGGCGACCATAGGTATCTACCAGCCGAGAGGCCACAATACCGATCACGCCAAGGTGCCAGTCGGGATGATGCAACACCATCGACGAAATTTTATCCAGGTTATAATTTTTATCAACCATGGCCTTAGCCTCCTCCATGGTTTCCGAGTCTTTATCACGCCGCGCCACATTAATGCTTTCCAGCTCATGGGCTCTGGATTTTGCTTCCGCAGGCGTATCAGAAATAAGAAGCTTAACGGCTTTTGTGGCATCTCCCATGCGTCCGGCCGCATTAATACGGGGACCGATAGAAAACACAATATTTGACGTTGTTATAGACCCAACACTTAAGTTTATGAGCTCTAACAACGCCTTGATACCTATTCGGGGTTCAGAATTAATACGCTTAAGCCCTTCGCGCATCAAAATTCGATTTTCATCTTCGATAGGTACGATATCCGAAGCAATAGAAATGGCCACCAGATCCAATAGCTTAAAGGCGATACTGTCTGCCAAGCCAAGTTTTTTTATGGTGCCCTGGATCAGCTTAAAACCAACGCCCGCTCCCGAAAGCCCTTTACAGGGATAGTTACAGTCGCTGCGTTTGGGGTCGAGCACCGCTACCGCATCAGGAATGGCATCACCCACATTATGATGATCACAAATAATGACATCAATACCCTGCTCTTTGGCCTGCTCCGTCTCCTCAACAGCGGTAATTCCACAATCCACCGATACGATCAAGTCGGTATTGGTATCAATAGCGTATTGTATACCCTCCTGATTAATGCCGTATCCCTCCTTAAACCGGTGAGGGATATAGAAATCTACATCAACACCAAATTCTTCAAGAAAAATATATAAAATAGCCGTAGAAGTGGTGCCGTCCACATCGTAATCCCCGTAGATAAGGATTCGCTCTCCATTGCGAATCGCCTCCGCCAATCGGCTTGTCGCTTTATCCATGTCCTTCATTAAAAAAGGATCATGAAGCTGACTCAAATCGGAACGGAAAAATGCTTCGGCTTTCTCATAAGTATCAATACCCCGCAGTGCAAGAAGGCGGGCTATTTTGGGAGGAACTCCCAGCTGATCTTGTAGATCGGATACAGCTTCTTCGTTCTCTGGCGTAGTAAAGACCCAGCGAAAAGACATAGTTATCTGTTTTTTTCTTTTTTGTCATAAACAGCGTACCGGCGGTCAAACCTGATAGCCATACAGCCCGGCCATAAAAGGCAGGGGATCTCAATGATTATTAATTAAAATACAATATCCGGAGTAAAATTCATCATGAAAACTAAACACATTCCAACTTAATTGTAACACCGGGATATAGTAATCAACCTCGAAATACTACTAAATTTGCGCCATTTTTTGTACCTTCCCATACTTTGTTTAAACCGACTATCTCGATTTCATTGTTTCATATAATCCACTGTGGTAATTCGACAGACAGAAATTTTGTGCTATTGGGGGTTTTTGAGAAATAACTGATTTTTTGAACAATAGTTTTAATGATTTAAACCATATAACCATGGAATCAACAACGTTAGAAAAAAACACAGCTACCGACCTAAGCGGGGATTTCCCTCTATTTGATAAACTGCAGAGCTACGAGCACGAACAAATCGTTGTGTGCTCGGAACCTACGATGGGGCTCAAAGCTATTATAGCAGTTCACGATACAACCCTGGGACCGGCATTGGGCGGCGTACGAATGTGGCCCTATAATAATGAACAGGAAGCCATTCGTGACGTGCTTCGTCTTTCTCGCGGGATGACCTACAAAGCGGCTATCTCGGGTCTTAACTTAGGTGGCGGTAAAGCTGTAATTATTGGCGATCCACGCAAAGAAAAAAGCGAAGCCCTGTTTCGTGCTTTTGGTCGCTATGTTGACAGCCTCGGAGGACGTTATATTACTGCCGAAGATGTGGGGACAGATGTTCAAGCAATGGAATGGATTCGTATGGAAACCAAATATGTAACCGGTTTACCAAAAGCAATTGGCGGCAGCGGCGACCCTTCACCTGTTACCGCTTATGGTGTTTATCAAGGGATGAAAGCTTGTGCCCAAAAGGCTTATGGATCTGATTCTTTGGAAGGCAAACGCATTTCAATTCAGGGAGCCGGTCACGTTAGCTCATACCTTGCTGAATTTCTGGAAAAAGAAGGAGCTGAGCTAATCATTTGTGATATTTATGAGGACAAAGCAAATGATCTTGCCGAAAAAGTTGGTGCCGAAGTTGTTGATCCCGACGATATTTACGGACTGGATGTTGATATCTTTAGTCCCTGTGCTCTTGGCGGTATTATTAACGACGATACGATGGATCAATTCAACTGCGATATTATTGCCGGAGGTGCAAATAACGTACTTGATGAGGAAGATAAGCACGGGCAGATGTTGTTGGATAAAGGCATCCTGTATGCGCCGGATTATGTGATTAATGCCGGTGGGCTTATTAATGTTGCCAGCGAGCTGGAAGGATACAACGAGGAACGAGCTCAGGGACAGGCAGAAAAAATTTATGATACCATCCTGGATATCCTCAACTATTCTGAAGAAAATGATACGCCTACCTTTACTGCCTCAAATATCCTTGCCGAACAGCGTATGGACAATGTGGGCCAAATTCACAATATATACACCTCTCAGAGTAATTTTACAGGTCACATTGGTGATCTTTACAAACATGCCAACCTGTAGAACCAATATTTAAAATCGTATATTGAGGCGGCTCAAATTTTTGAGCCGCCTTTTTTGTTATACCTTGATTAATCAGGTAAAAAATTTAGACGGTTATGATTTCAAAAGAAGATTTTATACAGAAAGATCGCCTTATAAAAGGCATCGCAAAAGACGGAACCCTTAAAATATCGGTAGTTAAAACTACAGATGTAGTTAAGGCAGCCCGTAAAAAGCATGGACTGTCTTTGCTGAATACCGTTTTGCTCGGGCGCGCCCTTACCGGCACTATGCTTATGGCCTCAGAATTGAAAGGCGAAGAACGTATTAAAATGCGAGTAGAGGGACAAGGTCCTGTAAAACTGCTTGTTGCAGAAGCCAATCGCGTCGGCGAAGTTCGCGGATATGTACAAAATCCACAGGCGGAAATTAATTATAACGGCGATACCGACATTGGCGATGGATTAGGTGTGGGCGTAATGACTGTTAGCAAAACGCTCTATAACGAAGCAGAACCGCGAAACAGCAGTATTGAGCTCATCAACGGTAACATCACCGATGATCTGGCCTACTATATGGTACAGTCCGAACAAATACCCTCGGCCATTTTGCTGGATGTTGGTATTGACGAAAATGGAGAAGTCACTGAAGCAGGTGGATTGATGATCCAACGCATGCCGGACGCACCGGAGGGTGTAATCGATCAGCTGCAGCAAAAAATGCTGCAATTCGATTCTATTAGTCAAATGCTTGCCGATGACCTCTATATTGATGACATCATGGAAAAAGCAATGCATCCCATTGAGGTAAAAGAGCTTGATCGTCAACCGGTTGACTTTTTCTGCCGTTGTACTCGCAAACGCTTTAAAGATGCCTTGGCTATGCTCGGTTACGAAGATCTGAAAGAAATTAGCGACGAGGGACAGGAACTTGTATGCCACTATTGTAACGAGCACTATAATATCAGAAAAGACGAAATTGAAGAACTGTTGATGGAAACCAAGGCTAAAATGAACTAAAAACCTTTTCCGTAAAAATTCTTTTCTAAATTCTAATATTGCTTCTTTCTAAGCCCTGCTAAACCTCGAAAATTTAGCAGGGCTTTTTAGTTTAATTAACTGTTGCTACTCACCTCTCTTATCTCGAATTTAAATAGGATCTAAAGCAAATAATTTTTTCCTTATGAAAATTCTGAACATACTCTTTTTGTTCCTCATTTTATCTCCCCTAAACCTGATGGCACAAGATCAAAATATTCGTGATTATGGAGTTGAAATCGGAGTTTTGCAACCGGGCGAACTAAATGCGATCACGGATGTACAAGGAGTTAGAGTAGGACATCAAACGATTATTAAGGGCAATAATATCCGCACGGGAGTGACAGCCGTTCTGCCACACGGCGGCAATATTTTTCAGCATAAAGTACCGGCTGCTGTTTATATAGGGAATGGGTTCGGGAAACTGGCGGGCTCTACCCAGATCGAGGAACTGGGAAATCTCGAAACGCCTATCATTTTGACCAACACTTTGAGCGTTCCTACGGCCGCTGATGCCTTAATTGATCACACATTCAGCTTTTCAGAAAACGAGAATGTCCATTCAGTAAATCCCGTTGTGGGCGAAACTAACGACGGCTATTTAAATGATATACGTGGACGACATGTATCAAAAAAAGATGTCCTCAATGCTATTAATAATGCAAAATCAGGAAAAGTTGAGCAGGGCAATGTGGGAGCCGGAACAGGAACTATTGCATTTGGTTTTAAAGGCGGAATTGGCACCTCTTCCCGCCAGCTTCCGAAAGATTTAGGAGGATACTCGGTCGGTGTTTTAGCACAAACAAATTTTGGAGGTGTGCTTCAAATTGCCGGCGTTCCCGTCGGGAAAGAACTCGACAAATATTATCTCAGTGATGAACTCAATGATACACCCGACGGTTCCTGCATGATTATTGTTGCTACTGACGCTCCGCTTGATGCTCGCAATTTAAAACGACTGGCCAAACGCGCAATGCTCGGCTTAGGAAAAACAGGTGGTATAGCATCAAACGGAAGTGGTGACTATGTAATTGCTTTCTCAACAGCTAAATCCGTTCGAATCTCCTATCGTTCAGATCAAGATCTAAAACAGCAAAATGTACTTCGTAATAGTGCAATGTCTCCACTTTTTATGGCAGTTAACGAAGCTACTGAGGAAGCCATTATCAACGCACTCTTTCATGCCGAAACGATGACAGGCCGCGATGGACATACCGTTGAGGAACTGCCGGTAGATGAAGTGCTAAGTATCATAAAAAGGTACGGTCGAAAAGATTAATCCAATAGATTTACTAAACTTTTGAAGTTTAGTAAATCTGAAAAAACCTATGTCGCAAAAGAACTGCCGCAACCGCAGGTTTCGCTGGCATTGGGATTATCAAAGGTAAATCCCCGGGCATCCAATCCATCGGGATAATCCACAGTAATACCTTTCAAATACATCATGTGTTTGGGATCAACGATAATCTTAATTCCCTGACTGATAATCACTTCGTCCTCTTCAGATTCATAGTCGAATCCAAGCTTGTAACTCAATCCCGAACAACCACCGCCCTCTACAGCAACACGCAAATAGAGATCACCGTCCAGATCTTCATCCTCCCGAATATGACGTACCTGATCAGCAGCCCGCTCTGTAAGTTGTACGGCAGGACCACTGAACTCTACCTCGGCAGAAGCCTGCATTTCTTCTAACGGAGAAGTACCATTCTGTTCAGTACTCTCATCTTCATCATCATCAACGAGATCAGCGATGACACTATCTAAATTGTCTTCCTTTTCTGCAGGCATTGTAGTGATACTTAAAAATTAACCTTCGCTTTACTGTGAATAAGTAAAATAATCTGTGTTATCCTTCCGGCTCAAATTTAATATTTCAGCTGCAACCAAGTTCACCAAGGTTGTTGAAGCTCGTTCCCGGGGGATATCAACAATTTGTGCAAATTTTTTAACGGTTATTTCGCCATATTCATTCAAGTAACGAAACAATTTTTGCTCAACGGGACCATACTCAAAAGTTACCCCTTTATCCGAATTTCGCTTCTTAATAATCTCAATAAGTTCTTTACTGGCCACCCTATTCTGATCCTTCTCGCGCATAAACACGACCCATTCATCATCCCCCTTTACGTACACCGGTTTATTAATTACTTCCGGAACTTTAATAACCAGAAGATCGCGATCGCCAAAGTGCACAATCTCAATTTTGATATCCACAGCAGGCTCACATAGCTTTTGGGCAGCTTTATCAAGTAAAAATTCTTCTTCCTGATATCCCATTACGCCTACGAGAGACTTGTCATCATCCACCCCAATAAGCAGGGTTCCCCCTTTGGTGTTTGCAAAAGCGGCAATTTCTCGTGCAATCTTATAGGCTGATGGAATCGTTCGCTTAAATTCAAGGTACATTCCTTCCCCCGTCTGAGCAAGATTCTTCACGTCGAGGTAATCCATCTCAGAAAGTGAGGCCGTGCTGTGATTTTGAGAATACATAGCCACTCGATCTTTTTTAGTGCAAACGAAGATAAGTACAAAATATTAAGTTCAAATGAACTTACCGAAATTTAACATTCTATCTTTTTTGTACCCTAAATCACAATTTCCTCTTTTGGATTCCGGGTCATTAAGTCATACAGCATATCCTTGGGATCTTCCTGCTCAAAAAGTACACGATATATCGCCCCGGTAATCGGCATTTCAATACCAAGCTTATTGCTCCAATCAAAAACTGAGCGCGTTGTTTTTACTCCCTCAGCAACCATATTCATTTTTGATATAATATCATCCAGACTTTTGCCCTGACCAATATTATAACCTACAAAACGATTGCGACTGTGCTCACTGGTACACGTTACGATCAAATCGCCCATGCCGGCCAACCCAGAAAAGGTATCCTGCGAAGCCCCCAGCTGCATCCCCAGGCGTTTCATTTCATGCAATCCGCGTGTCATAAGTGCTGCTTTTGCATTATCCCCAAGTTCAGCACCATCCACAATACCGGCGGCAATCGCCATAATATTTTTTACGGCTCCGCCAATCTCGACGCCTATGATATCATAGTTAAGATATACCCGGAACATCGGCGTCAAAAAGGTTTCCTGTATAATTTGTGTGGTGCGCTTGGAATTAGCACTGGCAACTACCGTTGTAGGTTTAAACTTACTGACCTCTTCGGCATGGCTTGGCCCCGATAATACCCCGATATGATCGTCAACAATGGTTCCTTCAAGCACTTCACTCAATACTTGAGACATCGTCATAAAGGTGTCATTTTCGATCCCTTTGGCAACACTTACCACCATTTCGTCACCGTTAAGATGTGGTTTTATATTTGCAGCCACTTTGCGCATGGCATGTGATGGTGTTGCAAAAACAACCATCACCGGATCATCAAAGCATTCCTCAAGATCAGTTGAACATTCTATGGAGTCCGGTAACGTTACATCAGAAATATATTCGGGATTGCGATGCCTTTTATTAATACTGTAAGCTATTTCTTTTTCGCGCGCCCAAAGCTGAACCTTATTTCCAGCCCGCGCTAATACAATGGACAAGGCTGTTCCAAAACTACCGGCGCCAATAATGGTTATTTTCTTCACAATAATTAGCTACCCGATTGCGGTTTTTCTTCTTTATTGAGCCATCCAACAGCAGGTTTAAAAGAACTTATTTTGTTTTCTGTTCCATTTAAAAGCCGTTTAATATTTTCCTTATGCTTGATGATTATTGCCAATCCAATAAATCCGGCAAAAATGAGAATACTTCCATCAATATCCCAGCTGTAACCATATCTAAGAACCACAAGAACCAACGGATAGACAAAAGCGGCAACTAATGACGCAAGGGAGACAAATCGACTTGTAAGCAATACGATCAAGAAGAAAACAGCTGCAATTCCCACCGATACCGGCTCAATACCGCAAAGCATACCGGCAGCTGTAGCCATGCCTTTCCCACCATCAAAATTAGCATAGAGCGGAAACATGTGTCCCACTACTGCAGCAATACCACAGGTAATACTCAAGAAAGGGTCAAGGCTCCAATACTCGAATAATGTAACCGGTCCCGCACCAATTTGATAAGCAATCTGACTTATCCATAATGAACTGGCAAAACCCTTAAAAAAGTCGATTGCCAATACTGCAACTCCGGGCTGCCATCCTAATAATCGAAAGGTATTGGTGGCCCCGGCATTTCCACTACCGTGATCACGAATATCAACTCCCTTGACAATTTTTCCAACCCATATTGATGAGGGTATGGATCCCACCATATAACTCAATAATAAAACAACTCCAAGTGCAATCATATTTTTTGATTAAGTGAGAAATGCTATCCCGTTGAAATATAAAAGATCACAAGTAAATTTCGAGGCTAATACTCCGACAAATCTAAAAAATCTTATACATGCTTCTCGGCATGATATGAAGAGCGAACCAGCGGACCACTTTCAACATGTTCAATACCAAGTTCTTCTCCAATTTCTTTATACTCCGCAAATTGGTCGGGATGCACCCACTCTTCCACCGGCTGATGCATTTTGGTAGGCTGCATATACTGCCCGATGGTAAGGACATCAACTTCGTGATCCACGCAGTCTTTCATCAGCTCAATAACCTGTTCACGCTTTTCACCAAAGCCCACCATAATGCCGGTTTTTGTACGAATACCTTGATCCTTGACGCGCTGTAATAATTCGAGTGAACGCTCATATTTAGCCTGGGGTCGAATAGTACGATACAGATCGGGTACTGTTTCCAGGTTATGACTCAACACATCCGGCGGAGTATCAATCACAATTTGCAGGGCCTCCCAAACACCGCGAAAATCAGGAATGAGAGATTCAATCGTCACGCCATCGATCGCTTCACGAAGCTGTCGATGACACTCTGCAAAAATAGGTGCCCCGCCATCCTCTCGCTCATCGCGATTTACAGATGTTAACACTACGTGCTTTAGCCCCATTTCTTTAGCTGCTTCGGTTACGCGCCGAGGCTCATCCCAATCTAACCCCTGCACCGGCCGACCGGTTTTAACTGCACAAAATGAACATGATCGCGTACAAACATCTCCCAAAATCATAAAAGTAGCCGTTCCGTTGCCCCAGCACTCTCCCATATTTGGGCAACGAGCCTCCGAGCAAACCGTATTCAACGACTTATTCCGTACGGTCTCCGAAACCTCTTTAAACTTTTCGCCAGATGGCAATTTCACGCGCAGCCAATCCGGCCGACGCTGAGTGGTTTCGTTACGATCTACGACATTGAGTTCTTTAATCATGGAACTAAAATAAAAAGGTTATTGCGATGCTGCTTTTTTACCAGATTTCTTAAGATACGAAAATTGATCGTCCAGTTCAGGCAGGGAATCTACCTTTGATATCGATACATTAAATACATCCTCGAAATAGTATCTCAGATGTTCTTTCACTTGGGATTCATCAACTCGGTGCCCCAGCAAATCTTCAAGACTCGTCACTTCTTTATCCGTAATACCACAGGGTACTATATGATTAAAATAGCTAAGATCGACGTTCACGTTAAAGGCAAAACCATGCATTGTTACCCACCGGCTACAACGAATACCCATGGCACATATTTTCTGTTCCCCCACCCAGACGCCGGTTAATCCTTCAATACGCCCCGCTTCTATCCCGTACTCAGAACAGGTTCGGATAATGACTTCTTCGAGAGAGCGCAAATACTTGTGAATATCAGTGAAATAACGGTCGAGATCCAAGATAGGATAACCAACAATTTGTCCGGGTCCATGATAGGTGATGTCTCCACCGCGATCAATTTCTATGAATTCGGCATCGATATTTGAGAGTTCAGCCATCCCCTTCAGCAAATGCCCCTTATCCCCACTTTTGCCCAGCGTATACACATGGGGATGTTCTACAAAGAGAAGTACATCATTACTTTCGTCACCCGGCTTGTAGAGTTCCTGCTTTTTTCGTCGGCTCAGTTTTTCATCAACCAAGCGTTGTTGAATAGACGTTTGCAAATCCCACACAGGTCGGTAGGGAGCATGACCTAAGTCGTATAATTCTACCGTTTTCATAATGAGTAATTAGGAATTAAAAATTTAGAATTAGGAATAAGGATCCACTTCATTCCTAATTCTTCATTCCTAATTTTTAATTAAAATCCTCCCATAATTAGAAGGGGCCAAAAACGAAAGTCATTAGCTGCCCAAATGCACACCTACGCCGTATGCTTCGGCTGCAGCTTCCATTACTGCTTCTGACATTGTTGGGTGCGGATGCACAGCACTAAAAATTTCGTGTCCCGTTGTTTCGAGATCGCGGGCAACAACCACTTCAGCGATCAGCTCCGTCACATGCGAGCCAATCATGTGGCAACCGAGAAATTCGCCATATTTCTCATCAAAAATAACTTTTACAAAACCTTCTTCGTGGCCAAGTCCCGCGGCCTTACCGCTGGCAGAAAAGGGAAATTTACCCACTTTAATATCGTATCCTTCTTCTTTAGCCTGCTCCTCGGTATATCCGACTGAAGCAATCTGCGGTTCACAGTATGTACAGCCCGGAATATTGTTGTAATTGATGAGTTGTGGATCTTCACCGGCCATATTTTCCACACAAACAATACCTTCATGCGAAGCTTTGTGCGCCAACCACGGTCCGCCGGCTACATCCCCGATAGCGTAAATATTTTCGACGGATGTCTGATAGGTTTCCTTATCAACCTGAATAGCACCTTTTTCGTACTCAACGCCGATTTCATCAAGACCAATGCCTTCCACATTACCAACAACGCCAACAGCAGAAAGCACCACATCGGCATCGACGACTTCTTCATCATCACCGGATTTGATCGTCACCTTAACACCGTCACCGTCTTTTTCTACTTTATCAACGGTACTTCCGGTTCGGATATCAATACCCTTTTTCTTGTAGATCTTACCAAGCTCCTTCCCAATGTCTTTATCCTCGACAGGCACCAGCGAGTCTTGGAGTTCTACAATCGTCACATCAGTTCCGATGGTATTGTAGAAGTACGCAAATTCAACACCGATGGCCCCGGCGCCAATAATTACCATTTTGTCGGGCTGCTCTTCGAGCTTCATGGCTTGCTCATAACCAATAATTGTTTCTCCGTCGATCTCTAAGTTCGGCAGTTCACGCGGACTAGCCCCCGTAGCGATGATAAAGTTATCAGCCTTAATCTCATCCTGAACCTCATCATCGTCATTTAATACGTTTACCTGTTCTTTGGATGCAAACACACCCTTACCCTCAAAAACCTCAATCTTGTTAGCTTTCATCAAGAATTGCACGCCTTTGCTCATCTTATTCGCTACATTTCGGCTTCGCTCAATCATACTGCCAAAGTCAGCAGAAAAGCCATCCACATTGACGCCATAATCGCCGGCATGCTCAATACTTTCATACACTTCTGCCGAGCGCAATAGCGCTTTAGTGGGAATACATCCAATATTCAAACAAACACCGCCAAGGTGACGCTTTTCAATAATTGCTGTGTTAAATCCTAATTGTGAAGCGCGAATCGCGGCCACATATCCACCGGGGCCCGATCCAATTACGCAGACATCAAATTCTTTTGCCATGGGACTACTTGATTTATTTATTATGTAAAAATGGTTGAATGATTGATTTGAAAGCTTTGAATTATTTTATCAGCAATTGGCGAAATCAATCATTCGGCCATTTACAAAAGCGCTCTAATTTAAGAATTATAGACGAGAGATATAAGGTTTTGCTTCATAATTATTTGGGATATTAAAAGCTCATCAATAATAAGAGTCTATACCGGTTTTGTTAGAACCTCCTCTCTGATGTGCGGATATTTTTCAGCTAACTTTTTAGGGTCGATCATCTCAAAATCCTCAAACTCAAAACCGGGACTTACCGTACATCCCACTAACGAATAATTACCCATGCTGTAGGCACGCTGCCAGCAGTTTTGAGGCACCAACTGCTGAAATTCAACTTCATCAGCAAATTTATTACCCAATTTAAGCTTTTTTAGCTCGCCATTCTTATCAATTATTTCCAGCATCAACAGATCACCGTCATAAAAATGCCAGAGTTCATCCCACCGTACACGGTGCCAATCAGATAATATACCCTCGGGTAGTAAAAAATAAATTCCCGTTCCTGCGGATCGTTTCAACTCATCCGACATCCCTACTTGTTGATCACTTTTGTAGGTCTCTCTATAGTACCCGCCTTCCGGATGGGGAGATAAATCCAACCTATCAATTATTTGTTCTGCATCATCCATATCTACCAATGAAACTTTTATTTGTCAGATCCATTTAAATAAAATGCTCACAAACTGTTAATAATCAAGTTTATATGAAGAAATACGGACCATATTTGCCAGCGATCATTATAACGATTTTTCCGCATTTATTTTTCAGTCATGTTTAGATTCAACTGGACCTGAAAACAAAGAACCTGAACAATCCTATTCCCATGTTCAAAATCCGGGAACTTCGGCCAATGACTTTCTGGCTGATTCCAACTTCACTCATCTGGTTGTTGAAGTTGATTATATGCCTAGCTATGAACCAAACGCTGAAGCTCTTGACAGCCTTAAAGCATTTTTTGAACAACGCTTACACAAGAACTCAATTACGATCAAGGAACCGACTCAAATTGAATCCCGCAACCAAGATGCCTACAGTGCCAGTGATGTTCGAAATATCGAATCCCAAGAACGCTCTACCTTTTCAGAGGGTGATACGCTGGCCGCCTATTTTATGATTGTCGACGGTGAATATAATGAACGTGAGCTAATGGGAATTGCTTACTTCAATACGTCAAATGCGTTTTTTGGTCCGGCCTACGACGAGGCCAGCAGCGGACCCGGTTCGATCTCCCGTTATCGCGTAGAAGCCATTTCATTTCGACACGAATTTGGCCATCTCTTTGGATTAGTCGATATTCCCAACTCAGGCACTGAGATGCAGGAACCGCACAGAGATCAGGAACATGGCAACCACTGTGATAATGATCAATGCCTGATGTACTATGCCACACAAACAACAGATCTTATTGGAAATACGGTAGGTAACGAAGAAATAACTCCGCTTGATGAAAATTGCATCGCTGATTTACAGGCCAACGGCGGAAAATAGTAGTGAGATGTGAGTACTTAGACAATGTCTTATCCTTTATCACTTTTATAATATTGAAAAAATAAATCAGAAATTCTTATGACATTATTTAAAAAGTTATCTCTTTTTATACTTTGTTTTTCCCTGGCAGTATTAGTCAATAACTGTTCCGATTCCAGCACTGATCCGGGCGATACCTCCACCCCAAGAAGAGTTTAACAGCCAACAAGGCCCGGGCGATTCTGCAGAGCTATATCTTGCCGATGATGACTATGCTAACTTGGAATTAGAAATTGATTACATGGAGGGCTATGCCCCAACTCAGGAAGCAATAAACAGCTTGCAAACATTTTTGGAAGAGCGACTTAACAAGCAATAATATCACTATCAATACCCAATCGAAATTCCATGCTCGGAATGACGGTCCATTATTCAACTAATAATGATCATCCACGTATTGAAGAAGAGGAGCGTGATAATTATACCGAAGCAGGTGAAAATACACTTGCATGCCTACTATTGTTAGTTGTTGAATGGAGAGTATTCCAACAACTCTAATGTATTAGGGATCGCATATTGGAATACCTCAATGACCCTATTTGGAGAAACAATCGATAATATAAGTAGCTCAGGACCTACAAGTCCAAGCCAAGAACAAGTCGAAAGTACCGTCCTTCGCCACGAAGTTGGACATAACATGGGATTAGTCGGAAACGGCACGCCCACCCAATCTGATCATAAAACGGATGGCAGTGCACATTGCACAACTGAGGAGTGTTTGATGGCTCCCTCAGTCCGAACAGGTGACATCTTTCAAAATTTGAGTGGAGAAGTTCCATCTCTCGATGAAGCTTGTATTACTGATCTGCAGGCTAACGGCGGAAAATAATCTTAATTAAAAATTTAGAATGAAGAATTAGGAATTGGGAAGCAACTCATCTTTCCATTCCTAATTCTTAATTTTTAATTCTTCATTGAATCAACTTTGCTTGAACTTGAAGAGATTTTCAGCCCCGACTTTCTCTTCAGCCTGATTTAGCGCATAACCACTGTCAAATAATACAATTGGATTACCTTCCATATCCGTGGTAACATGAGTCGAGTAGCTGCTCTCCAGTTTATCAGCAACCTCCTGATTATTACTCAGCCAGCGCGCCGCGTGATAAGAAACTGAATTCATATGCAGCTCGGTATTATACTCGGTTGACATACGGTGCTTAACCACATCAAACTGCAAAGCGCCAACCGTTCCCAGCAGCAGCTCATTTCCAACGCCGTTGGGCACCTCAAATACGTGCACAACCCCCTCTTCGGCCAGCTGCTTAAGTCCCTCGCGCAACTGTTTTCGCTTAAAAGGATCCTTGGTAGAAACCTTCATAAAGTGCTCTGGCGTAAAGAGCGGAATTACATCAAACTTAACGGGATCGTCGCTGTAAATGGTTGTCCCAATGCGAAACGAACCAGGATTAAACAATGACACTACATCTCCGGGATAGGCTTCTTCCAGAATATTCCGCTCATCGCCCATTAGCGTATGCGGGGTAGACATTTTTACTTTATTGCCTGTATTGCTTTCCGTCACCTGGAGTCCACGCTCAAACTTGCCGGACGTAATGCGAATAAAAGCCGCACAATCTCGGTGATCGGGATTCATATTGGCCTGCATCTTAAATACAAAACCTGAAAATCCGCGATCGATGTCACGACTTTCACCATTTTCATCCTGATAAGGCTGCGGAGGGTTCGCCAGCTCTGAGAAGTAATCCAAAAACACATCCAGCCCAAAGTTATTAAGCGCCGATCCGAAAAATACGGGTGTTGCCTTTCCATTGGCAAAAGCCTCATCGTCCATCATCTCCATCATGTCTTCGGTCAGCATCACCTCTTCACGAAACTTCTCCTTGTCAAAATCAGAGAGGCGGGCTTCCTCAATTCCCTCTTCCAAATCGTACAATTCGGTTTCGGCTTTCTTTGCTCCATGCTCTTCTTTTTTCTGCAGATGCAGTTTCTTGCCAATCAAATCGTAAATACCTTGAAAATCTCGTCCATATCCCAATGGCCAGGAAGCGGGAATAGGCTCAATACCCAACTGGTTTTCAATATTGCTAATAACTTCCAGCGGCTCCAATCCCGGTCGGTCGCACTTATTTACAAAGGTTATGATAGGAATTTCACGCATCTTACAAACTTCAAAAAGCTTTTCAGTTTGCTCCTCAACACCTTTGGCAACGTCGATAACCATCAGCGCCGTATCAGCGGCAACCAGTGTCCGCAGCGTATCCTCGGAAAAATCTTTGTGACCCGGCGTATCCAAAAGGTTAAATTTGATGCCGTCTTTTTCGAATCGCAGTACCGATGAAGTCACCGAAATACCACGCTCTTTCTCAATGGCCATCCAGTCGGATGCCGCATAACGGTTAGCCTTACGCTGGCGAATAGAACCGGCTTCATGTATCGCTCCGCCGTATAGAAGCAGCTTCTCGGTGAGCGTTGTTTTACCCGCATCGGGGTGAGAAATAATCGCAAATGTACGCCGGCGCTTGGCCTCTTCGATTATCTCTTGCTGCTGTTTAGTTTGGGTATCGGTCTTGGACATGAAAAAGATCTCAGAGTTGAATATTCAAAAGCCTGTAAAGATAAGGAAATTGCGGGCATTTATCACTTTTTCTATAGAACACATATTACGCAGATGAGACATGTGATCACGGATTAAAATGCTTTTTTGTGGATCTATATTTGCCACCTGCTCATAACACTTCAGAAACACTAAACCATCTGGTCACAATGCTCTGCATCGTAACCAGACATTTTTTTTCGTAACGACGCAGAGCATCGTCACGAGATAAGAATAAAATCAGATAAATCTGTTTTATCCGCGTTCTATTTCTAAAATAGATTCATCTGTTTACTTTGTCTATCGATAGGCCAGGCGGGCATGGGATCAATATCAACTAAATCAGACAATAACTGATGAAAACGTCGGGCGTTTTTAGGCTGACTCACTTTATCAGGCGTATGGATAAACACGTAGGGATGCAGCCCTTCCTTGATCCAGTCGGCCACCACAATCGCCCATTCTTTTAAATAGGGTTCATTGCCCACAGGATCGTTAGATCCCACAAAACGTACAAAGGGACGAGCCGCTGTATTATCAAATCGTACGGGTACGTTCGGCTTCTTTTTCTTCGCCTCCAACACTGAGGATTCCTCGGATTTCATGGCATGCAGTTTCCGCGTATCAAAAATTACGCGATCAATGCTGTAGCTTTTAAGCAAACGATTAAATCTATGTTCCTGTCGGCCGTGATTAAAAAACTCGGAGTGACGCACTTCCACCGCATAGTGATAAGAACTGGGTAAAAGGCTGGCTATATTTTCCAGCCGTAGAAACTCATCCGGAGAAAAGTTTGGAGGCAGCTGAATGTGAAATGGTCCCAGCCGATCGGAAATTGGATCAAAAGTTTCTATAAAACTTAGAATATCATCCTCAACATCATTCAGACGTTTTTCGTGAGTAATTGATCGGTGGAATTTAAAACAGAATTTGAATCCGTCAGGAGTAGCCTTTTTCCATTTCATCAGGGTCTCTTTTGAAGGAATATTGTAAAAGGTCGTGTTTCCCTCCACGGCATTAAAAACCGATGAATATTGCCTTAGAAAGTCATCCGGTTTGGCATCGTCGGTAAAAAAATTCCCGACCCAATCTTTCAAACTCCAACCGGTACAGCCAAGATGATATTTTCGGATTCCCATGCGAAAAATTTAGGTATAACATTAACACCGTCTATATTCTTTAACGGAACAATATCAAACACCGTTCTTTTGAATTTACTTTTCCGGCGGCATGGTTCCAAAAACGCGATCCCATAGCGTTGTAGATACCCCAAAGGCTTTATCAGGATATTTGTAGTGATGCAGAGTATGATGACGATACTGCATTTTTAGCACTTTCGGCACTTTTCATTTATGAACAGCTATATCTACCGAAGCGTATATAAGGTATCCGGTCATAAATCCCGGCATAAAAAAGATTAAAACTACTCTTGCTGAATGCTTTCAACAGGATTAATAAGAGCTGCTCTCAGAGATTGATAACTTACTGTCAACAGTCCAATTACAAGCGTTATGATTCCCACCATTACAAAGATTGCTGCAATATTCCATCCCAGTTCTATACGGTAGGGAAAATCCTGCAACCACTGCACAGCCAAATAGTAGATTACCGGCCAGGCTATGATATTTGAAATCACAATTAGCTTTAGATAATCTTTCGACAAAAGCGCTACGATATTGGGCACAGTTGCACCCAGTGTTTTTCGGATTCCAATTTCTTTCGTTCGTCGAGAGGCTGTATACGAGGCAAGTCCAAAAAGTCCCAAGCAGGCCACTAAAATACACAACAGGGTGAAAATGCCGGAGACACTGCTCATTTGTGCTTCGGATTTATAAATTTCTTGCAGCTTTTCATCCTGAAAAAAGTATGTGAACGGATCTATATGATTGACTTCTTTCCAAACCTTTCTGAGATCGTCTATTCCATTTTGTGTGCTTCCCGCAGCTAATTTTGCGGTAGCAAATTCAATATTTCTAACAGTTGGACGTCCTTCCTTCACCAAGTTAATAACCAGCGGAGATATCTCTTTTTTAATGGAGGTATAATTAAAGTCATCAACGACGCCAATCACTTCTAAAGGTTCGCGCTCGTTTTCAGCGGTAGTAAAATAAAATCGGGTTCCCAACGCATCCCGCGGTGTTTCAGCATCAATTTGATTTAACATCGCCTTGTTAATCAAAATGGAATTCTCCGCATCGGCGGGATAATCTCGGGAGAAACTACGTCCGGCCAGCAATTTAATACCGTACGTTTCAAGGAAATCGTGCTTTACGTGGAGCGTCATATTGGTAGGCGGCGCATCCGGCTGGTTGGCAGGCGAATATTTTGAGAAGAACTGACTGTCAGATCCCAATATCTTGCTCATTCCGGAAATGTCCTTAATATGAGGACTTTGAAGTGCTTTTTCCTTAAACTGATCAAACTCCCAGGCAATGAGCGTTTGTGTAATCGGCATCACTACCACCTGCTCTTGGTCAAAACCCATTTCTTTATTCTGGAGGTGCTGCAGCTGCAAGTAGACGATTACGGTACCAATGATCAGAACCACGGAAAGGGTGAACTGAAATACCACCAACCCCTTTCGCAACAACTTTTCTCCCACACCACTTTGCGTACCCTTAGATCCATGCATAATGGATGTAGGATTAAACCCGGATAAATATAACGCCGGATATAAGCCCGCGAGTAATGCTACCACAATAAATAAAACAAGTAACCCGCCAACCACTTTCCCGTTCGTTATGACCTCGGCTCCAAACGAAACACCCAAAAATTCATTAAACCATGGTAATGACAGATACACCAAAAAGAGTGCCGCCAAAAAGCCTAATCCTGTCATTAGCATCGACTCTCCCATAAATTGCCCAAAAAGCTGCTTTCGTTGTGCTCCAAGCACCTTTCGCATACCCACTTCCCGGGCTCTTTCGGTAGAACGAGCAGTACTTAAATTCATAAAGTTTATAGCTGCAATAATAAGGATCAGCACAGCTACGGCAGTAAACAGATACACATAAAAAATAGAACCGTTGGCTTCCATCTCCTGGTCCAAATTGGAATACAGGTGGATATCGGTGAGCGATTGTAAGTTCAACGTAATTGTTTCTCCCTCTTCGCGATCGGCATAGTTTTTATCTACAAAACGCGGAAATTGCGACTCCAATTCTTGAGGGGTAACACCGTCTTTAAGTAACACGTACGTCCAGCAGGGATTCCAAAACCAGCGCTCCAAAAATTCACGAGATCCATACAACTCGGGCAAGCTATTAAACGATACCAGCATATCAACTTGAAAGTGAGAGGTTTTAGGCAGGGCTCTCATCACTCCGGTTACCGTAAAGTCTTCGACCCCTTTAAAAGTGAGCTGTTTGCCGATGGGATTCTCATCCCCAAAAAACCGGCGGGCCTGCTCTTCGGTTATAACCGCTGACATCGGATCATCGAGTGCTGTTTCTGGATTTCCGCGGACGAGATCAGCAGAAAAAACATCAAAAAAAGTAGAATCTACTACATAGAAATGGTTAACACGGAATGATTCTTCGGTCTGGGCATTTATAATAGTTCGTACCTCTTCCTGCATATCAAAAAAGCGAACTGTTTTTTCAATCTGACCCGAAAAGTCATTCTGTAATGTGGGACCTACGGGAAAGGGAGTTGTTGCACCGGATTCGCTCTTGGAAGAAGTTTGCGTTGTTTGCGTTACACGATATATGCGATCAGATTTTTTGTGAAACTGATCATAGCTAAGCTCATGCAGCACATAAGCTGCAATAAGTAAACAGCTGGCAATGCCTATTGCCAAACCCAATACATTAATTAATGTAAATCCTTTTCGCTTGCTCAAATTGCGAAGAGCAACCTTCAAATAATTTTTAATCATAGCCCTTATTAGTGTCAAAAACCCAATTGTCTCTCAAGAATACATTCAACAACAGTATAGAAGAGTGATAACATCCCTATTTGTTACAAAATTAACCCCGAATTACAACAATTGAAGTATTATTTTGAAGATTTCAGATAGGGAATAATCTGTTCGTCAAGCAGGTCAAAAACCGGCTCTTTGTAGCTGCGCGATTGCGTGGCATTATCCAGTGCGCCGGTTAGCACAATAGTGGCGTCAAGTTTTGGAATTATAAATATATATTGTCCGCCATACCCCCAGGCAAAATAAACTTTATAATTGCCAACCGGTTTATTCCACCACATATAGCCATAATCGTATGGATTATAATTGCTGCGGGTATAGGTTTTAAAGGAATCAACAATCCAATCTTTCGATACAATTCTTTGTCCATTGTAGCGGCCTCTATTCAACAACATTTGCCCAATTTTGATCATATCATCAGGAGCCAGCGCCATATTATTACCTCCCATATAATATCCCTGTGGATCCCGATCCCATCCGCCCAACTTTATATTCATCGGATGAAACAGATATTCTTCGGCAAAAGCTCTGGTGCTCATCCCTGTGGCCTTGCTTATAATGACCGATAACAGATGCGAAGTTCCGGTGCTGTAGGCCATATCACCACCGGGCTGTTTTTCGAGGGGCTGATCCAAGGCGAATTTGATCCAGTTATCACTGATAACCCAGCGCCCGTAATTATGGAAACTGGTAGTTTCAAGTCCCGATCGCATCGTTAGCAAATCTTTAATCGTAATGGATTCTTTTATCGAATCGGGGTTGGCATTAAAGTAATCTTCGAAGTAGGGTTCTATCGGCTGGTTGACGGTTTTTATATATCCATTCTCAACGGCTATGCCCACCAACAGCGAAATAATGCTTTTTGATGCAGATTTGATATTCGTCGGCTCACCTTTTTCCATCCCGTTAAAATAAAATTCGGCTAACTGCTTGCCGTTTTGCTGAATCAACAGGCTGGTAACGGAGTTAATGGAGGAAGCACTTTGCTGGATTTGCTGAAGGGATACAGAATCCGCCGAAGATATCGACCGGGCATCAGCATTAAAAATACCAATCAAAAAAAATAAAAACAGGCTATATCCAGCAGCTTTGATAAAACTTGCTGATACTCTCACAATCTCAATAATTTGGTTTATACTCCTAAACTTATATCTCAAATTATTGAAGGATAAATATAACCATAAGGTTCCAACTGTGAGATAAATACAACTGCCGGATCATTGTGTTCTACACATGAAATTCTTCTTTGACTTCCTCTTGTACTATTTGTCCGTCAAACAAATTAATCGTTCGTTCTGCGTAACCGGCGTCGTGTGGTGAGTGGGTCACCATTACAATAGTCGTCCCCTGATCATTAAGCTCTGCCAATAATTTCATCACTTCATTACCGTGGTCAGAATCCAGATTCCCAGTAGGCTCATCGGCAAGAATTAATTTGGCATTTGCCACAACAGCACGAGCTATAGCTACGCGTTGCTGCTGTCCACCGGAAAGCTGCTGGGGAAAGTGATTACGGCGATGCATCATATTCATGCGCTCGATAGCAGCTTCTGCCTTTTCTTTGCGCTCATCTTCGGGCATCCCCAAATATAGCAGTGGAAGCTCTACATTTTCGAAAACGGTAAGCTCATCAATCAGATTAAAACTCTGAAATACAAAACCGATATTCCCTTTACGCAACCGGGCTCGCTCGCGCTCCGATTTATCGGATACTTCATAATCCAGAAATTGATAAGTTCCTTCTGTGGGATTATCGAGCAGTCCCAAAATATTGAGCAGGGTTGATTTTCCGCATCCCGAGGGACCCATAATAGCACAAAACTCTCCTTCTTTTATTTCCAGATCAATGCCATTAAGAGCTGTTGTTTCAACTTCCTCAGTTGTATATACCTTTTTAAGATTATTTGTCTTGATCATAGTCTAACGCATTAATGTTTTCAAGTATTAGCATGGTTACTCAATGTTTAGAACCTCATTTTCGCCAAAAGAACCGTAATCAGAAATTATCACGCGATCTCCCTCATCAAGTCCGGAAAGTACTTCAAAATAATTAGGATTCTGTCGTCCCAGCCGGATGTCATGCTTCACCGCTTTATCGCCATCTTCCGTAATTTTATATATCCAATTACCACCGGTTTTTTGATAAAATCCACCTCTGTCCAATACTAATGTAGATCCTGATTTGCCCAGCATAAGCTGAATACGAAGCGTCTGTCCGCGAGTAAGATCCTCGGGGACCTCACCGGTAAATTCCATATCCACCTTAAATTGGCCATTCTCTACAACCGGATATACCTTGGCAATTTCCAGCTGATGGGTCTGCCCGTTGTAATCGAAGGTACCTTTTAATCCCTGGGTAACCCTGGAAAGGTAATACTCATCTATTTGTACACGAACCTTATAGTTATCTAAAATATCGACCTGACCAATTCGCTCGCTGGATGTAATGGATTGCCCCGGGTTAAGCTCAATGGTAGATAGTTGTCCCGATATTGGAGCCGTCACCACCAGACGATCTAAAATATTTTGCACCGCTTCCAAGCTCGTCCACATTCGCTCCAACGATTGATCGATCTGGCGAAGCTGTTGGCTCGACTTTATAGAATCCTGCTTAAAGGATTCATAAATCAAATCGTACCGCTTCTGCTGATATTCATAGTTCTCTTGCGTTTCCAGAAACTGCTGCTCGGCAATAAGATTTTGCTCGTATAACTTCTTCTCGCGCTCATAGTTCGATTTCGTTATTTCTAACTGATTTTTTGCCTGAGCCAACCGCTCTTTCAGACTCAGCGTATTTTGTTCAATATTGAGGCGAGAATTTCGCGTTTGGTTGATCTGATCATAAATAGCGGAAGTTTGTTGCAGGACGTTGAGACGCAAATCAGAATTGGACAGGGTAACAATCGTATCTCCCCGCTCTACCATTGCTCCTGACTCTTTATAAATCTCATCGACAACGCCTCCCTCTACCGCGTCCAGATACATTGTCTGGATGGGCTGGACTGTGCCTGTTACCTGAATAAAATCTTGAAAAGATTCTTGCTGAACCGTACTAATATTTATGATTTCCCGATCCACATTTAGGGTAGACCGTGTATCCATAAATACAAAGCTGTATATAAAAATCGCAAGAATAGCCATTCCTCCGACAAGCATTCCCAGCTGCTTCTTACTCCAACTGCCTTTCTCAATTTTTTTATCCATTCCCTTACTGGAAATGCGTGAATTATTCTCCGTGGCCATTAATAAGCCCTACTTTATATTAACTTTTCAAAATTTTTTTACCCAGAATTGCCGGAACATACTTATCCATTGACCATTAACTAAAACAAGAGTTTCTGAGAACCTATTTGTTACAGAAATGTCAGCAAATGAAGTATTACCTAAACAGATATTGTTACTGTTTCAATATTCTCTCGATCTCTTCTATTAACTCTTTGTCATATTTTTCTCGATGATGACTAGGGGTCGTAGGTTCATATTCTGGATTGTTTATCGTAATCTTTGTTTCATTATCTCCAATGCGCTCAATAATTATCTCCCCTTGATCTCTACGCTGATTTTGAGTATTGACGTAAGATGTAGAATGAAATGTCACAAAATATCGATTCCCGTCATCCGACTTTTGGGTAAAGTTTATCTCCAGTGAACGACCTCTTATAGCTTTTTCCACCGTATTTATCATCGTATTAAAATCCTGCTTGTATGTCTTTGACTGATTCCCTGATACCGATTCCAACGGTCCGCACCCTTGTAAAAAAGATATCACTACAATAGTTATTATTATCAGCAATTGATTCTTAAGAATATTCATCATCAGACAACTTTGGATTTTTCGCTTTTTGAAAATTCAGTATAAAAAAATATAACCACTAAATTGAGCCGTTTCTCAAACTTTTATATTTCTGACGATCATTCGCCAATGAATACTTTTCGCCTTTTATCTCTCACCTCGTATATTTCAGCGAATTAACAATCAATTTCGGGTTGCATACTTATGCCAAAAAAGCCGCTGCTTACGGTATCCATCGTTGTGCAAAATCATCGGGATGTTATTGAATCGACCCTGACATCACTCTATGAAATTTCAGGTATCCCCTTTGAACTTTTTATTGTTGATGACGGATCTACCGACAACAGTGATGAAGTTATTCAATCAGTTCTGGACTATTACCAGCACGAACAAACCTTCTATTTTACCCACGAGAAGCCATCGGGATTGGGTAACTCGTTAAATGAAATATTATCACAAAGGAACGGACGACTTTTCTGGGCACCGCAGTCTATTTCTGAAATTGACATCGAACAATTAAGTCTCCGGTTAGAGCAGCTTACCGAATCAACCGATAGTGTTCTGGCGCTTCAAAATCATACGCTGCCAACCAGTTACAAAGAGTGGATTGATCTTGCTCGACAAAAGAACTGGCCACAAAACGGATCTTTTATCTGGGATTTATCAGCCCTTTCAACTGCCAACAGGTTCTTCAATCCCTACTTAAAGGAATTCCATGGACTTGAACTTGCAGCCCGGTTGGGTGATCTCTCACCAATTAAAAGCGCCAAAAGCTGGTTTATCCCAAGCAGCCTTGTTGAAGCCCCCGAGCCCGACTTCAGCCTTCGTCAAGAGTTACTGCTAACTCTGCTTCGGCGGGCTGATTACGGCGATACAATGCGGGAAACGATTCTTGAAACCATTCAAAAGCTGCCGGCCAAATCAAAGAAATCTTACGACAACGACCTGCTTAACGAAGCAGTGAAGTTAAAACAGGACGGCCGATTTAATTCGGCACTGGAACTAATCGAAGAGGTGCTGGAGAACAATCCAAGTCACAGTGGTGCACGCAACCTCAAAATTGAGATCCTCGAAAAAAAGCGTCGATATGTAGAGGCATCGGAGCTCAAGCACCAGGTTTCCAAATCTCAAAAAGAACAAGAGCAGGAGCAGGAAACAAAGCAACAACCATCCCCTGAAACACACCAGCCGGCTGATCCCGAAGATGTAGCGGTAAGCCTGATTATTCCAACGACTACCTACGGTAAACCTGCCCTTGAACACTGCCTGCTTTCGGTTTCAGAACAGTGCGATACCTCTCAACTCGAGCTCATTGTCATTGACAACGCCAGCTTAGATAACACCCATGACTATTTGGATGAGCTCAAAGAAAGGAACTTTTTGAACTGCCGGGTAATCACCAATAAAAAGAATGCGGGCTTTGCCGCCTCTGTAAATCAGGCTATGGAGAAGGTAAACGGGGAATATGCCTGTATCGTCCACAACGACATTGAGTTTGTTGATGATGCTATTACCCAGCTTCGAGACTTGATGGAGTCTCATCCCAAGTATGCTGTTATCGGCCCCACTACGAACAAAACCCTCAATCCTGATCAATCAACCCAGAACGTTCAAGAAGACGATCCGGATCTTATTCGAGCGGAATATCTGGACAGCTTTTGTATGATGCTGCGAGCGGATGCAAATTTAAAAATGGATGAGGCCTTCCAGCTGGCATTTTTTGAGGATATTGACCTTTGTTTTCAGGCTCGTTCCAAGGATTTTAGAGTCGGTATTGCTCCGCACATTCAGGTTAAGCACCACTTCGGTACCACCACATTTTCACTGGATCTGGATACCGAAAGCGAGCAGTACTGGAAAAATGTATCCTATTTTAATGAAAAGTGGAATATCGAAGTCTTTTCCAAAGATGAACTAAAATCACTAAGCACCTTCGACCAGCTGTTGGCGCTCGACGATCTGGTGAACCCGTTATTCCCCGAACCTAAAGTTCAGCAGCAATTTGAGCAGCTTTTTACTGATGAGCTGAAAACGGAAATCCTAAATGCCCAGCACGATAAGGAAACTCTTTGCAAGCTCGTACACCTGTTTATGGTGATGGAGGAGCGAGAAATTATGCGTCGCCTTGAAGACAAGCTCAACAACGTTGATATCCCTTCATCTCTCATTTATCAACTGGTGCGCTTTTACTTTAACCGCAACATTTATTCGCGCTGTACACACTATCTCAATCAGCTTAAACCACAGAATGAATCGCTCCGCTCCGATTTGTATCGTTTGGCTATACTTGTAGAGAATAAAGACCTCGACCAAGCTATACCCATGTTAAAAGAACTAATGGATCACGCACCGGCAAATCCGATGCTCTATAAGCTGGCCGGTGATATCCACAAATTTAGCGGCAACAAAGAAGAGGCAGACTCATTTTACGATCTGGCAGAGCAAATCAATCCTTTTGAGTTTGCCAACGAAGAAAAAGACGCGTTTGGGTTTGAACTCTAAAACTATTGCTTCTTTGAGAAAGGAAAAGGTGCAAAAAGGAAAGACCCTACCGATCAAGGTAGGGCCTCCACTATTCATCAAGAGAGACGCCTAAAAAGGCGCCCTGTAAAATGGCAAATTATGTATAGAGTTCAAAATGTAAATGCAGGTAATTCATACAGGGTTTATCAACGAACCATGATCTCAACTGTATTCAATAACTTCTTTAAGCTTTCTACCGTATCCAACTTATCTCTTTTTTCATAGCTGTTGATGAGATTCTGAATACAGCGAGCAAGGATATCTTCCTCACTGCTGTTCTTAAAATGTTCGCTCCTGGGTTCTACCCCATTCTGCTTCAAAAAGTAATAACACTGATCATAGGTGACGACTTTTCCGTGGTCAAAGGGATCAATCAAGATTTCTTCGTTCGCCGTTTTGTACTTCATCATAAAATGAATCGGCATATTAATCCCATAAAACGGCAGATCCAGGCGACGTCCAATAAATAGCACTATTAAAGCCAGCGAAATAGGTAACCCTTCCCGCCGGTCGATCACACGATTCAAATATGAATTATGGGGATTATAATAGTCACTCGTGCTGCCGCTAAATTCCAGATCCTCAAATACAAAATTGAGAACTTTGTGCATTTTCTGAGTTTCGCTAAGCGAATAACGGACATCATCGGCAATCATGTCAGCAAATCGATCGAGCTTTTCCTTGTATTCGCTTTCGCGAAGCGTAGGGTTATCAAATCGCGATAAAATAAATACGGCATTCTCGAGCTGCTCTAAATTCGAGAATCCACCTTCTAGCACATCCATAAAATCCTGCTCTACGCTACCGAAGGTAATATGTTGAATAATCTCATTGATGAGTTCCCGCGATTCTGCATCACTGGTTTCACTTTTCTGTTGATCGAGCAACGGTACCGCTGTTTCACCGAGCTCAAACAAACGATTACGCACCTGTGATTTCACAAATGGATCGGGGTCATCCAACAGGTAAACAAGCGATTCTATTTCTGACTTCTTAGCTGACATTATTTAGGGGATAAATTCTTTTTACCATCTGATTACTATTTCGAAACAGCAATAACTTTCAAATCGTGCGATTAAAATAGAGAAAAAGTTTTCGAATTATCTACTTAAATCTCAATTTAAATATTGCCTGCTCAAAACGTATATTTGGCCTTGTGTAATAAGGTTATCGGCTAATTTTTAATCTATTTAATAAAATATTCATGAAGCTATCCATTACTTCAGAAACCGGATTATTAAAAAGCGTTATTGTTCACACTCCCGGTAAAGAGGTTTCGCTGGTTAATCCGGAGCTCAAAGACGAACTCCTTTTTGATGATATTATTTTTGAAAATGACGCTCGGAAGGAGCACCTGGACATGCTCAAGGTTTTTAAAGCTGCCATGCCTAAGGATGGAAAAGTCCATGAAATTACGGATCTGTTCAGCGAAGCCCTGAGTATCGAGGATGCGCAAGGATATTTTATTGAGAAGCTTATTAACCGATTACCTGAAGAAAACCTTACGGCTATTAACCAAGAATTACTTAACCTTACTGGGGATGAACTCTTGCGGTTTGTGATTGACGGGGCAACACCTTCCATTCCCGACTTTAATATGCGTCCCACCCCGAACCTATTGTTTACCCGGGATCTGGCTGCCGTTGTCAACGAAAGTATTCTATTATCACGTCCGGCCAAAAAAGCCCGCTTTCGGGAAGCCGTACTTATGGAAACACTGATCAAGTTTCATCCGCTATTTGAGGATATTAAAGAGAATACAATAAAAATTTCGGAACAAGAATCCATTGAGGGGGGCGATGTGCTTGTTGCCTCTGATAAAGTGGTGCTTATTGGTATGAGTGAACGGACCTCATTTAGCGGGTTAATGAATGCCACCGAAGGTTTGCTTGAGCAAGGCGTTGAACATGTTCTTGCCGTCGATATTCCCAAACAGCGTTCCTCCATGCATCTGGATACTATTTTTACTTTTGCCAGCGAATCCGAATGCATAGCCTTCCCGCCGGCAATCACCGAGCGCCGTAACAACGTGGTTGCCCTGCGATCCCAAAACGGAGCCATCATTTCGGAATCAAAACCTTCTTTAAAACAAGCCCTTGAGGAACTTCTGGATCGCGACTTAACGTTCATCGAATGCGGAGGGTCTGAGCGTACCAATCAATTTCGTGAGCAATGGACCGACGGGGCTAACGTTTTTGCAATAGCGCCCGGCGTTATTATAGGCTACGAACGAAACACAAATACCTTTAACGAGTTGAAGGAACATGGTTATCAACTCATGGATCAATACGAATTTATTGAGGAATATAGCGACACTGCCTTTGATCCTACAGATAAAAAAATTGCCATTAGCTTTTTAGGCCACGAACTCTGTCGTGGTCGGGGCGGCGCTAGATGTATGACCATGCCCATTGCAAGAGAATCCTAAAACACAGCAGCACCTTTGGATAACAAACCTACCACCGAAACAACCCGTTTTCAAATCAGCGACTTTACTGCCGAACCTACCATTTGGGAAACCATGCAGCGCGATCTTGATCCCAAAACGGTAACCAAGCACCTGGCTTTATTTTTGATCACTGTGCTTACCGTTTCACTGGCCGGCGCCGGATTTGTAGGTTTCGAACCCTCATTATTTCCCATAGCCCTACCTTCGCTATCCGACTTTTATCGCGGACTCCTCTTTGCAGCACTTCTTCTGGGATTTTTGGGCGTGCACGAATTCGGGCACTATTTCGCCGCACTCTATCATCAAATTAAAGTAACACTGCCCTACTTTATTCCTATTCCTTTGGGTATCGGCACGGTGGGTGCTGTCATCCGCATCAAACAAAAAATTAACGACACCTATAAAATGTTCGATGTGGGAGCCGCTGGGCCATTAGCCGGTTTTGTCGTCTCCCTGGGCGTATTACTCTATGGATTTTCGACCTTACCCGATCCCTCATTCATACAAAATTTTGCCGGTCACGAAGCCGTAAAAGAATACGTCGCCCAATACGGGATTTTCCCCGAGAATCCGCCACAAGAAACTAATGGTAATGTGTTGATTGTCGGTGATACTCTGCTCTATAGCTTCCTGGCTTCCTTTTTTGAAAATGTACCACCCATGTGGGAGATGTATCACTACCCCTTCTTATTTGCGGGATGGCTGGGACTATTCTTCACGGCTCTTAACCTAACACCTATTGGGCAGCTCGACGGTGGACATATTCTGTACTCGCTAATCGGATTTGAAAAACACAAAACCGTAGCGCGTATCTTTTTCGCAGTACTCATTACTCTCGGAGGAATCGAAGCCATTCCGTTTATCCATCTATCTCTTGGTGAATTAGATTACAGCTATGGCTTATTAAGCTGGGTAATCTGGGGTGGTGTATTAATGATGCTGCTCCGTAAGGCCTTCCGCGACGATATACAATGGATTTTACCGGTCTGGACCGCCTCATTAGTGGCCACCGCATGTTACTTATTCTTTGTTGTGGGTAACATCACGACATCTGGTTCATTAATTTGGGTCGTCTGGTCGTTTTTTATCGCCTATTTTGTCGGGATTGAACACCCCCCCGCGCTGCGCGAACGCGAGCTTGATCCCACCCGAAAATTCCTTGGATGGCTAAGCATGGCTATTTTCGTGCTTTGCATTAGTCCCAATCCACTATATTTAATTTAAAATTCGTTATCTTTAGTCGCTTTAATCGCAAAACCTAATCTCTCTATTTTAATGCGTTACTTGTTTCTTTCAATCGTTGCCCTGCTCTTTATTTCATGCTCAAACGAAACCCCTGAAAATGTTTCTGATCGGGTTAACCAGCTAATCGCCGAGGATAACTATACTCAGGCTTTGGATATCTTAGAAAATGCTGATCCCGAACAAACGGATGCGGACCTGCCCCGACTCAAAGAAAAAACGTATCTCAATTATGGACTGTACCTGGAGTATCGGGGACCTGAAGATAGTACCATGCGAGACCGAATGACCTCTGCGCTGGAACAATTTATTGAGGTGCTCAAACTAAATCCTGATAATGAGAAAGCACGAAAAGAGATCCGGCAAATTATGGGCATATACAGCACCATGCCCGATAAATCGCCCGGAAACGATATCATTGAAGAACTGAATAAGTTGGGATTTGATTATTAGACTGAAGCTGTCAGTATTCAGCTATCAGCCTGCACCTTTTTCACCAATGATGCTAGCATACGTTTTATTTCAGTTATTTTTTCAAGCAATATTTTAAATACTCTTTTATCAATAAATTCTAAATCCTTACTTAGTATCAATTGATATTCTAATTCCGAAGCCGAACCAAACGCAATATTTAAAAACCGTGCAAACTGTGGCTGCGAGTTTCGGCCACACCCTTCCGCAATATTTGAAGGAATTGAAGCCGAGGATCTCCGCATTTGGCTTGTCAAACCATACAATTCTTCTTTAGGATATGTAGAAGTATATTTATAAATATCTAAGGTTAAGCTATGACTCTTTTCCCATATTTTTAAATTTCTAAAATTTTTCATGGCACGTATTTTTGATAAGTTAACTGATAGCTGAATGCTGACAACTTGAGTTTTGCTAACTTAGTAAGACCTTTAAAGCTTTAAATCCTTACACCCTCAATCATGTCCCAAAAATCCAATCCAACTATAAAAAACCGTAAGGCAAGCCACGATTATCATGTCGAGGAAACCTACGAAGCCGGAATCGTTTTACGGGGAAGCGAAGTAAAATCACTCCGTGAGGGTAATGCCAGCCTTAGCGAGTCTTTTGCATATCTAAAAGATGGTGAGGTTTGGCTACGAGATATGTATATCAAACCATACAAAGAAGCATCGTACACCAACCACGATGAGCGACGGGAACGCAAATTACTGCTAAACAAAAGAGAAATTGCCGATCTCGATAAAGCCGTTTCCCAAAAGGGATACACTATTGTACCTCTTAAGCTTTATTTCAAAAAAGGGTACGCTAAAATTCTGCTCGGTATAGCACGTGGTAAACAAAAACATGACAAGCGCGAAGATATTAAAGAGCGCGATACCAGACGTGAACTGGAGCGTAAGTATAAAGGCACCTACAAAGTTAATATGTAACCGGCAATGCCATGTTCGGGTTTAAAAAATGGCGGCGAAAACGTCTGCTAAAGAAAAGTTTTACGGATGACCAGCTTGCCATCCTAAAAAAGAACGTCCCCTATTACCATCACTTGCCGCTCCATCTGCAGGAAAAGTTGGTAGGACTAACACAAATTTTTCTGGATGAAAAACGCTTTGAAGGATGTGCCGGGCTTGAAGTTACGGAAGAGATTCGAATCAGTATCGCTGCCCAAGCATCCATACTTTTGCTGGGAACGGACGATCTCTCCTACTTTTATGAGGATTTACGATCAGTGCTTGTATATCCAAAAAAATATGTCGCTAAAGTAAAAAAGCGGAATAACGGTATTTTTGTAGAGGAGGGATTTGAACAACGTCACGGCGAAGCGTGGTCGCACGGCTATGTTATTTTAGCCTGGAATGAAGTTCAGCAAGGTGCTTCCGATATCCGCGATGGACAAAATCTTGTATTCCACGAATTTGCTCACCAGCTGGACTATGAATACGGGGCAACCGAACAAATAGAATCGCAAAATGCAGATTCTTCCTATTTATCTTGGGCAAAAGTGTTAGGCCGTGAATACAATAACTTCTTGAACAAGCTAAAACAAAATCAACAAAGCCTGATTGATGAGTATGGAGCCACCAATCCCGCTGAGTTTTTTGCCGTTGTCACAGAACTCTTTTTTGAGAAGCCGAAACAACTAAAAAACAAACATCCTCAACTGTATAGCCAGCTTACGGAATTTTATCAGCAAGATCCGGCAGCTTACCTCAAATCTTGATATCGGTCTTGAGCATTGGGCTGTTCTTCAGCGTTTGATAGATAACACAGTATCGTTCGGTAAGCTCGATAAGCTTCTCTACCTTTTTCTCATCGGCATCAGTCGTTAAATCGAAGTGAAGAGTTATACTTTTAAAACCCACAGGAGCCTCTTTTGATACGGCCAGCGTACCTTTGAAATCCAGCACGCCCTCCGCCTTTACAGTTCCCTCTTCGATATCAATTTCCATAGCCGTAGCCACCGACTTGAGCGTTACGCCTGCGCAAGCTACTAACGCTTCAAGCAGCATATCGCCTGAACAGGCCTGCGAGCCGTCACCGCCCGTAGCCGGGTGAAGTCCAGCTTCGACTTCGCCGGCATCCGTAGATACATAACAAGCAATGCCATCACCTACTCGGCCTTCTGCTGTTAGAACCCATTCTGCCTCTTCAGGGTTTGTCTTATATTTCTCTTTTAGCGGGGATTGTGCTGCTCGTAATTCTGACTTATCCATCTTCTCTAGTTTTCCAATTTTTTCTTTACAACGGGTCAGAAAATAAGCGTTCAATCAGCCAGTTCCCACCAACAATTTACTCATTTGAGACAACCGGTATATTTTGAGGAAAAAGCGAGAAATACGGGGTTTGAGGAGTAATATCTGGACCTACCGCCAGCGGCATGTGTTCTCCTTTAGCTCCCAGCGATTTTATATATGCATAGATCGAACGCATATCTTCTTCGCTCATCTTGTTTAAATTCATCCACGGCATTGGCGGCAATGCTTTTCGATTCTTTAACGTGGACACCCATATTTCCTCATCCCATTCTTGCACGCGCAATCGTAAATTGGTAGGATAAGTAGTGCCCCAAGGCCCTTGCCAACCTACCGGTGATCCCATAAGCCAATCTTCCTCGGGAATATTGCCTTCAGTCATTAAATAGCCGTCGGTATGACAGTCATTGCAACCACCTATAGTTACGAGGTAACGTCCAGCCGTAATTTGATCTGAAGCGGCTACATGAGGCTGATCTTTTTGCGAATCATTTTCTTTCTCAATACATCCTAACATTATCACGCACAACAATCCCATCGTTATTATAATTTTCATCTTAACCCCTGATTTTTTAGATACTGTTTATACTAACAAACAACCTCTTAAAGTTATTTGATAGCCATAAAAATTAAATTACATATTTTCTCGAAATTGAAAAATAGGAGCAATAATATTTTTCAATAATAATTCCCTCAAAAAGACAAAAGGCCGTCCTCACTTGGACGGCCTTTTGATGTAGTTTCATGGGATGATCTGTAAGCCGAATTCTGTATCCCGACTGTATCGGGACGGCAATCATTTATCTAGTCCCCAAATCACTTTGGGGCTCGAGCACTCTACCCGGCTGTATTGCGACGAGCGGCGCACAGCCTGCATGAGCTTGCACCCCGTGAGGTTTGCCCTGCCTCCGAATGTTGCCACCGGAGCGGTGAGCTCTTACCTCGCCGTTTCACCTTTTCTCCCGATTGCTCGGAAGTAGTCTGTTTTCTGTGGCACTGGCTATCCCGAAAGATTTCGGGATCTTCCCGTTAGGAAGCACGGTGCTCGTTGGTGTTCGGACTTTCCTCTCACCTACGCATGAAGCTTCGGTGAGCAAGCCCCGCTAACTAAATTTAGCCATGTGAGCCTGTCCACCGAAGCCTCAGCGCAGGTGGGCGATTGCCCGATCATCCCAATAGTTCCATCAAGTTAAAGAACTGTAATACCCATTTAAATGAAAAAGATGCACAACATCATATAATTAATGCTGTACATCTCAATAAACAGTCAGCTAATCAAAAACGTTCTACAACGTGAGTTCCTCTTTGGCATTTTCAAAAAATGAGGGATGCACCACTATACGCCCACTATTTTCATCAATGATGATTTTATTCTTTTTGCGCACTTCAACTTGCGTCTGCGGGGGCAATGCCATACCCAGTGCTGCACCACGTTCCATCGGTACAACCGCCAGACCGTTTGAAAGTCCGTTACGAAGACGTTTATAGCTTTTTAGATAGCGCTCATCAATATTTTCCTCTACCTCTTCACGCTTCTCCAAAAGCATGTCCTCCTCTTTCTGGGTATTCTTCTTTACCTCTTCGAGATCTTCTTTCTTCTCTTCGTGCAGCTCTTTAACATCATCAAGCTTTTCTTGAAGCTCTTCCATCTCAGGATCAACCTCTTCAAGGCGCTTTTCAATCTCTTCTAATCGAGATTCTGAGTTTTCAATTACCTGCTTTTGAGATTCAATTTCTTTTGTCAGCGCATCATATTCACGATTATTGCGCACCGACATCTGCTGCTCTTCATATTTTTCCATTTTATTTTCAGCATCCTCGATCTCAAGCTCAAGGTTATCTCTTTCTACCTTCAGCTCCTTCTTCTCTTCCTCAAGACGACTGATTTTAGCTTCCAAGCGGTTAATATCGGTTTCAATATCCAGAATCTCTTCCGGCAAATCGCCGCGCAGTTGTTTTAGTTCGTCTATTCTGCTGTCGATATATTGAAGATTCGCTAATTGTTGTAGTACTTCTTCCATAAATTAGATTACGTCGTTTATTCCTGCGGATTTTGTTTAACATCAGGCAAATACACCTGCATTGGATTGGTGACTACATCGGTTTCAAGAACTTCCAGCTCTTCAAATGCTTCGGTAAGTTCTTGCTGAAGGGCCGTCACCACTGGCACTTCACTTTCGTAATGGCCTACATCGACCAGTAAAAAATTCTCTGTGTCAGTAAAATAATCGTGATACTTAATATCGGCGGTAACAAATACTTGAGCACCTTCGCTGATTGCATTACCGGCAAGTGAAACACCCGCGCCGCCACAAACAGCTACTTTTTTGATGCGGTCAACGGATCCCGAAAACCGAACGGCTTTTACATCAAGTGCCTGAGCTACTGTATCCAAAAATTGCTGCTGGGTCAATCCCTTATCGCGATAAAAACCAACGACTCCCATGCCTACATTTTTCGACGGACTGGCAACATCCATCACTTGAAAATTGCCGTGATGCAACAGCCCGTTCTTTTCCAGCTCTTTCTCTAAATCAGCAACATGGTGCTCATCAATAATAGCTTCATACGTATACTGGTGATCTTTTTTTCCCTCTACCTTATAATAATGAGCCTCCTCAGCGGAGTAGTAGTTTAATAGTTTTAGTACCGAATCGGTCTCGGAGTGACCGGTGGTCAATACAATTTTCCGACTGATGTTGTAGCTTTTATCGAGGAACTTCAGGTTATCGAGTCCCAGCTCTTTTGCAAGCACAAAAGAAACTCCATCGAGGGCCGCATCAAGATTCGTATGGGCGGCAATCAATCCTATATCATTTTTAATGAGCTTAAAAATAATCTTACCCTGCTCATTGGTAGGGTTTATCCGATCAATACTTTTAAAAATGAGGGGATGATGTGCGACAATCAGGTCACAATTATTCGCAATCGCTTCATCAACTACATCCAAAGTAACATCGAGACAGGTAAGCGCTTTTGTAACTTTTTGCTGCGGATCGCCGACGAGCAAACCCACATTATCGTAGTCGAGTTTTGTGCTGGGCGGAGCCCATTGATTTAGGAAGGTGGATATATGCCGAACCTGAATATTCATTTGGGCTATCGGCCTCCGTGCTTTAAAGTTGCAATTTTATAGCACCTGAGGCGATGTAAAAATATATCAGAGTCGAAATAAAAAATACTCAGTGTATGAACTATCAATTTACCTACTATTCTTTAATTCAGACTCCTAAAATACCATTTTAATACCTTTCTTAAAAGCTTATTTTTAAGCAATACTTGGTTTTTTAACAATCATGTATCAACCTATAAATCAATTAAACATCCCTAAAACTGGATAGTTATGTCCGAAGACATTTGTAACAATATTAAAGAGCTACAAAATAGAATAACTCAAGCCTGTGAAAGCGTCGGACGCGATGCAGATGAAATAACGCTTGTTGCTGTCAGTAAAACAAAGCCACTTGAAGATATAAAAACAGCTTATAGCTGCGGACAAATTCATTTTGGTGAAAACCGGGCCAAGGAATTACAGGATAAGATGGATGATTATGAAAATGATGAAATCCAGTGGCACATGGTTGGGAATCTGCAGACCAACAAAATCAAATATATGGTGGAGCGGGTAAACTGGATCCACTCCATCGAGAAGAGTAAATACCTGCGTGAAATTGAAAAACGGGCCTCTCGTATCGATCGCGTTATCAACACGCTGGTACAGATTAATATCAGCGGAGAAGAACAAAAAAGCGGCTGTGAACCTGAAGACTTAAAAGAGATTCTTAAATATGCACAAGGCCTTGATCACGTGCGAGTGCGCGGACTTATGGGGATGGCAACATTTGTTGACCCCGAAGAAGTCGAAAAAGTACGTCCCGAATTTAAAATGCTCAAAGAAGTACGTGATGAACACCGCGAATATGAATCAGACAATGTACAGCTAGATGAACTTTCTATGGGAATGACGAACGATATGGAAATTGCCATAGAGGAAGGCTCTACCATGCTAAGAGTAGGCCGCGCTATATTTGGCGAACGTAACTACTAAACAAAAATATCGTTATAAAGACCTTTCAATCTTATTGAGATTTAGTACATTACAAAAGGTTAACAAAAATAACGCTTATTATGGCAGCATGGATCTGGGTACTTATACCGCTGGTTGCAATTATTGGGGGTTTCATCATCGAATATCAGAAGAACAAGATGTCGATGATGAATCGCAGCCGACAAAATGAGGAGGAGGTCGAAGATCTCCGAAAGTTGGTCAATTCCTTAAAAGGTCGGATCGAAAACCTCGAAGCTATTGCGGCCGGTGAACCTGATGACTTTTCCACAGGTGCAGGACGAGGAATGGAAGAAATTGAAATCGATGAATCGTCTACCGCTGAAGAGAACAAAGAGGAAGTTTCTAATCTTGCTGATAAAAAACGTAATAAAGCATGAGTAAACGTGAGTTTATTGTAGCTATTGTTGCAAAATCAGATATATCAACAGACATAGATTTTAAACAAGATCGAAGCGCTTAATCCTGACAGCAAGTTAACGAACAATCTCAATTAAAAACTCGAGTTCGACCTAAAACAAAAGTTTTGAAATACTTCATTGATCAAAAATGAAAAGACTACTAATAAACGGAGGATCAAGTAATGGAAGGATCTGAATTCTTAATTGCAGCTTTGGCTATCATAACCGGAACTGGTCTCGCGGGATATATTTTCATGAATATTTTTAAGCTGATTCGATCCTGGATTGGCGGCTCAAGCGAGGTCCCCGAAGAGGAGTTTAATCGTTTAGCCCGAGCGTTTATGGAACACAAAAAAGAAACACAACGCCGGATTCAAAATCTGGAAGCGATTATCACTGAGGATGGTTCCGATGAAAGTTTTGAGCATGAAGAATCACCAACCCAAATTGAGGCCCCAAAGAAAAGTATAGAATTTGATGATTCTGAGAACGTATCGGAAGAGTCGGAATCTGGCGGAAATAAAAACAATTTGCGGAACATGCTTCGGGAATAGCATGTTAAACTAACCACTTTATTTGACAGATAGTCTATAAATATTATGAAATTAACAGCCCTTGAAATAAAACAGCAGGAATTTGATAAGTCGCTGCGTGGCTACGACAAAGATGAAGTACAAGCGTTTCTAAACCTGATGTCGAATGAGTGGGAACACATGGTGGCGAAAAACCGTGAGCTCGAAAAGCGTATCGACGAGCTGGAAGAAAAGCTGAAGCATTATGAGCGTGTTGAAGAGGCTCTTCACGAGACCCTGCAAACAGCAAAAGAATCGGCAGAGCAAAAACTTTCAGGAGCTCGTAAAGATGCCCGCAATAAAATTGAAAAAGCCGAAATGGAGGCTGAATCTATTATTCGAGAAGCCACCCAGCAGCGTCAACAGGTTCGGCAGAGTATCATCCGGCTGCTTGACCGGCGCAAAGAGATTATTGGCGGCATCCGATCCTACCTGGAAATGGCTCAGGAATCACTGGAACAATTTTCCAAGGATGAGGCCGCCCTTTTTGATCTGCCCCCCGAAGAGGATGAATTTTCTGAAAAATTGAGCGAGCAGGCCAGCCGCCGCAGCAAGGCTCTCTTTGATGAAGATGACAACCAGCTAGATGATGAAGAACAAAGCATGCCCCCAGGCACCGAAGATATTGATGATTTAATTGACGAGCTCGATTAACTCATTTTAGAAATTAATCCTATAGGGCTTATTAATATCTTTCGGCAAATGGGATTTCCTATCTACTTAGGCTTTTTATATTTTCTTTAACTTATTTGAACCATTAATCTTACTGTATTTATGCAAAGAGATACCGTTGAAGAATTCCGAAAGAAACGCGAAGAAGCCCTTTCATTTCTCAAAAAACAAACTGATAAACAGCCGGATTATTTAATCATTCTCGGAACCGGTCTTGGTCGTCTGGCTGATGAGATCGATGTTGTTGACAGTATTTCCTATTCTGATATTCCACACTTTCCTGATTCAACAGTAGAAGGTCATGCCGGAAAACTTCTTTTTGGAACCCTCAGTGGAAAGAATGTCGTGGCCATGCAGGGACGCTTTCACTATTACGAAGGCTACTCCATGCAGGAGATCGCCTTCCCTCCTCGAGTACTTAACGCTATGGGTGCCAAAACGCTTATTGTCAGTAATGCCAGCGGCGGCATGAATCCCAACTACTCCCGGGGTGATATCATGCTGATTAACGATCATATTAATATGTTTGGAGACAATCCATTAATCGGCCCCAATGATGACGAGCTTGGTCCCCGATTTCCTGATATGAGCGATCCCTATACCGAAAGTCTGCGAAAAGTAGCTGAAAACGTGGCCCTAGAAGAAGGGATCAAAATGCACGAAGGAGTCTATTTAGCTCTCAGCGGGCCAACAATGGAAACAAAAGCCGAATATCGATTTCTTCGAAATATCGGCGCTGATGTGGTCGGCATGAGTACCGTTCCAGAAGTGATTGCTGCCGTTCATATGGGGATGGATGTACTCGGCATTTCGGTGATTACTGACGAATGTTTTCCTGATTCTCTTGAGCCCGTCGATATTGAAAAGGTATTAGAAGCTGCCGGTGAAGCAGAACCAGACATGACCGCGGTAATCACCGGCGTACTGCAACAACTTTGATATTCAACGCCCAACTATCAGCTCAAATGTCACACCCCTTCAGCTATACTTTTCTAATTGGGCTTTCAATTCTTCTATTAAGTTGTAGCACCACTGATAAAACAAAATCAGCGCCGGAAGTATCTAAAGAGAATGTTAAAGTGGTAACGGAAACCACCCCTGCTATAATTGGCGGATTTGAAGCTCTTTATCAGCAGTTGACCTATCCCTCAAATAGGTCACAACAAACATCAAGCATTACGTTACAAGCCAATATACTGGTTAGCAGCGATGGAAAGGTAACACAAGTTTCCTTCGATCAGGATAAATATCCCAAGTATAAACAAGCCGCCCGGGAAGCCATATATGCAGTTAAATTTGTGCCGGGCAAACGCAATGGCGAAGCCGTGGATATGTTCATTACTATTCCGATCCAGTTCAATGCCCGATAAAACAATGGGGACTTACTTTTCACTCCGAAAATTTTATCGGCTAGGGATAAAAAATTATATCAATTTTAATTTGAAAAGCGTTAATTTACGGAAGCTTTTTTACTTTTAAGAAGATATAAGCGAGCAATAAACCATATCACCCAATCTTAATCATATGTTTAACGGCGATTTTAATGATGATATTTGGGATGAGCATCAATGGGAATCTCACCTGAATGAAATAGAACGACAAAGTTCCCGCCTGAGAAAGTTCATCATTCCCGACCACTCCGGCAATATTCCCCGTTGGCTCAAGCTTCTGCAGGAAAGCTCAGACGAGTTTGATGCTGTAGACGCCTTTATTGAGGAAGAACTGCTCATTGACGAAGCCTATTTCCCGGGCGAAGATGACGAAGAGATTGACGATGACGACGAGGGCGAAGAGGAGTGGGAAGATTTTTTATTCGATGATTTTGAAGACGATTTCTTTTTCGAAGATGAAGAAGATGACTTTGATGCCGGCGAAGAATGGAAAGAACTCAGCGACGACTTTGCAATGTCGAATATGGGTTCCATAGATACGCTATACATATATAATACTTCTCGAACCCTCGCAGCAGCCGTTTTACAATGGGCCGAAACCATCAGCCCCCAAAATATTACTCCTGATTTTAATGAGTTTGTCGGCAACATTTTAAAAATAGGAGCCAAAATTGCCGGCGGATACAGCTTTGGTTTTGATCGCGACTTTCTGGGCGGCAATATCGCTTACACCAAAAAAGCCCTGTACTGTTCTAATGATGCGCTTATGATTTTACAGCGAGATCTGAAAGGAAGCTCTTACATCACCAAGAAGCAATATTTCTACTTTCATGAACAGCTCTTTAGCCTCCGTAATGATATCGGCATTTATATACAGGAGTTGCGCGAAGAATTTCACAATGGGATTTAATAAGTACTGAAGTTCAAAAGTGATGAAGTATTAGAGTTATAGTACTTAAGCACTTCAACACTTCGAAAATCTAATCCCAAATGGCTACCTCCCGGTTCCCTTCTGAATCCGAGCTGCCACGGAACATTCCATTGGTATTCATATTCGTGTAGATATTGCCATATTTATCCACCGCTATCATTCCGGCCTCACCGGGATTCAGAACATCCTGGAGTAAATAGTCCCCAGCCTCCTCTAACGATGCCGGCTTATATTTCATGTATGCACTTACTGTATGTCCCGACACAGCTCGCATAATTTTTTCGCCCCATCCCGTCATCGAAACAGCCACGACATCGCTGGCATAGGTACCGCTTCCGATAATAGGCACATCGCCAACCCGACCAAACTTCTTGTTCGTCATACCACCCGTAGATGTCCCCGCAACAATTTGTCCATCCTTATCAACAGCTACAGCACCAACGGTCCCGTATTTTTCTCCATCGGCGTATAGTGCGGTTTTATCTTCTTTGGGAATAAGACTCGACTGTTTGCCATCTCCTTCTTTCTCTTCCTCTAAAGCTCGCTGCAATGCTTTATATCGGGATTCGGTATAAAAATAATCTTGATCTACTCGTTCAACACCTACTTTATCAGCATACCGTTCCGCTCCTTCCGTGGCAAACATCACATGCTTAGAAGTCTCCATCACCTTTCGGGCAAGGGTAATAGGATTCTTCACAGTTTTAACTCCGGTAACCGCCCCGGCTTCGCGCGTATTTCCAATCATAAACGCAGCATCCAGCTCGTGTTCTCCATCATGGGTAAATACAGCACCTTTCCCAGCATTAAAACGAGGATTGTCTTCCAGATAGTTGATAACTTTTTCCACGGCATCTGCTGCAGAACCCCCATTGGATAAAATATCTTCTCCAATAGTCAACGCTTCATCCAAATCATCAAAATAAGCTTGTTTAACCGAATCGGGACGATCTTCAGAAATAGCTCCCGCCCCTCCATGTAATGCCAGCGCCCACTCTTTCTGTTGATTTTCCTGCTGGGCATCAGATTGTGTGCATCCAACTACAATCAACACAGCCAACAGACCAATAAGCTTTTTCCCAAATCCCATATCACTATATCTTTTAGTTATTATTTTGCGTTTGCAAAATAATAAGCACCACAGCCCTCATTTCAAAGTTGCCAAATCAGTTATAACAACATTTAATAGCTGTAAGGTTTAGCCTGCTTATCGGTCATACTTATGTGAGCATTCATCAAACATATCAATTTCCTTTCGCATCCTATCCTGCAGTTAGAATAGTATTACTGCTGGCGGCGGGAATCATCGTGGATTATCAGGTCGATCCTACCCTATCAGTTTGGGCATTTATTTTCGTATGCGCTACGATCTTATATCTGATTTCAGAAATCAGCTATCACAAATCATTGCATAGCAGGGTCTATACGATTCTTATCCTGTCTTATTTAGGAATAATTATCAGTTTTGGCGGTACTTGGCACTCTCTTTGGGATTATCGTGATCTTCCTCATGAGGCTCAGGTTATTAATACCTACACTTGGGAAGAACTTATATTCAGCGGAAGCATCCAGCAGATCCAACAAACAAGTACCGGTAAATATCAGGTTGATGTCGATGTAGATACCACCATTTTTCCTGATGATCTTATCTGGCATAAATCATTTAAATTACGCGCTGTATTAAATCCTGCTGATCATGATATCCCTACCGACTTAAACCTGGGAAACAACATTACATTCGAGGCCACCGTATATCCACTCGAAGACAAACGAAATCCCTCCCAATTTAACTACAAACAGTATCTTGCCTCTCAGGACATCTACACTCAAGTAGGCATACAGCAAATTATCTCAATCACTCCCGTCAACAACATTTGGCGGTGGAGCTATTTCAGAAAACAGGTGCTCAATGCCATCGATACCAATTTCAGTAAAGAAAGTGCCTCTCTGGCCAAAGCACTTTTAATCGGGTATAAAAACGAGCTGGCGCGGGAAGAAAAGATTTCATTTTCGCGCGCCGGACTCTCCCATATAATGGCGGTATCAGGCTTGCATGTCGGGTTTTTACTGTTTCCGTTTTGGCTGGTAATTCCATTCTTCTGGACCCTCAAATATGGAAAGCAAATAGGGATTACACTGCTTATCATCATGCTATTTATTTACGCCGGTCTTACGAATTTTTCTCCCTCCGTAACCAGGGCTTCGTTAGTAGGGATATTATTAGCTTATGGCAAGCTATTTCATAAGGTCCGCGATTCTAAAAACCTAACCGCCGTTGCCGCGCTAATCATTCTTTTAATAAATCCATCCGATCTGTTTTCCATCGGGTTCCAGCTCTCATTTGGGGCCGTTTACATTATTCTGTTAACCGCTCCCGTTATTCAGCGCTGGCTACCCGCCTGGATTCGTTTCCGATGGTACGGCAAGCCCATCATGATCATCATTATTTCTTTTATCGTTCAGATTGGTCTTTTCCCATTGCTTGCCTATTACTTTGGAGAGTTTTCTCTCGTAGGTCCCTTGGCAAATGCCTTTGTGATTCCCTTTCTGGGAATCGCTGTACCTTTGGGACTGGCCCTACTTTTAATAGCGCCCTTTGCATCAGATTTAGCACAAACACTGAATTATCCCGTCGATATTTTCTTAAAGTGGTTACACTACTTTGTTGACTTTGCAGCGAGCCTCCCCTGGAGCTGGATTCAAGTTCACGTTGACAGCCTGTTGTTCTTTGGAATCTGGATTGCCATCATATTTTTAATTGCCTCCCTCCCCATCCCCAAACTTCGGTGGAAGTTTTTAGCCTTGCTTTTACTGGTCAGCTGCCTTCATCAGGGAAACAGAGTTATTCAAAAACTTTCTCCTGCTACGCTTAACCTTACGTTTTTTGATGTGGGACAGGGTGATGCGGCACTCGTAACCACTCCAAACAATAAGCATTTCCTGATTGATGCAGGCCGCTGGCAACCCGATTACAATAGCGCAAAGTACATCATCATACCTCATCTAAAAGAACAGGGAATTGAGAAACTGGATGCGATATTTTTATCTCATCCCCATGCAGATCATATCGGTGGCATTCTCGAAATTATTGATTCTATTCCCGTGGATACGATTTATAATTCGGGTACAGACTATGATTCTCAGCTTTTTAAAACGTACAACAAAAAAGCCGTTGAAAATAATATCCCTATCAAACCTCTGAAGGCCGGTGATAAAATTTATATCGATCCCGCAATACCAATATTTGTTTATGGTCCGCAGGAATCTGTCGCTCAATCAAATGTCAATAATCGATCGCTGGTTATAGAACTAATCTATGGAGATACGGAATTTCTTTTTATGGGTGATGCCGAACACCGACAAGAAGAGAACCTCTTGAAACACTATCCTGAAATGATAGACACCGACTTCCTTAAAGTTGGGCATCACGGCAGCAAAACCAGTTCAAGTTCTTTACTCCTGCAATCGACAACTCCTCAGGCAGGTGTTGTTTCGCTGGCAAAAAGGAACCGGTTTGGACACCCGCATCGCCAGGCAACCAGGCTATTACATAAATATATTCCGAACCTTTATTTTACCAGCCTGGAAGGGGCAGTGCAATTTTATTCCGATGGAGAAAACATCTACAAACAGTAAATCCTCTCAAAACTTTCTGTAACTTCAAATTATACTTCTGTCATACAGGAAAAAGAGTTGGAATCTGACCGCTAAAACTTTTTATTTATATGGTTTGAGTGAACATATATTTACTTTTTAGGCAATTTTTATGTCCAAAAAGGAACGACCAAGCTTCGAAGAGGCTTTACAAAGACTGGAAGACATCGTTAATCAACTTGAAGACGAGTCTATTTCACTGGAAAAGTCTATTGATCTCTACGAAGAAGGAATCAAACTATCCAAAATTTGCACAGAAACACTGGAAGAAGCAGAGCTTCGCATCAAGAAAGTAGCGGATCAACATGACGATGATAACGAAAAAGAATAACCAAGTATGGAATTTGAAAAAGTAACTCCTGGTCCTCTTTTAGCAGAGATTGATTCGCCTGATGACCTAAAAAAACTGGATCCAGAACAGCTTGTTGACGTATGTGATGAGCTCCGGGATTTTATTATTGATATCGTATCTATTCACGGTGGACACTTCGGAGCAAGCTTGGGTGTGGTAGAAATGACGGTTGCTCTTCATTATGTGTATGATACACCTAAAGATCTATTGCTTTGGGATGTAGGTCACCAAGCATATGGACACAAGATTCTAACCGGTCGGCGTGATAACTTCCATACCAACCGCAAATATGGCGGACTTTCGGGCTTTCCCAAACGGAGCGAAAGTAAATACGATACGTTTGGTGTAGGCCATTCAAGCACTTCTATCTCAGCGGGATTGGGTATGGCCGTTGCCCGAGACCTTGATCAATCCGATAAAAAGGTGGTTTCCGTTATTGGCGATGGAGCTATGACCGGCGGACTTGCCTACGAAGCTATGAACAATGCGGGCGTTATGAATTCCGATATCCTGGTCATCCTTAACGACAATAACATGTCGATCGACCCCAATGTGGGCGCAATGAAGGAGTACCTAACAGAAATCACCACCAGCAAAACATTTAATAAGCTGCGCGACGAGATTTACGATATGCTCGGTCATTTTAAATCGGCCGGCGAAAAGATGCGTAAGGTTGCATCAAAACTGGAAAAAGCCATTTCTACAGCTATCACGCCCGGAGGGCTTTTCCAGGCATTAGGTTTTAAATATTACGGACCTGTTGACGGACACAATGTGGATGCCATGCGTCGACATCTGGAAGACCTCAAAGATATTCCCGGACCAAAACTCTTGCATGCCGTCACGGTTAAAGGAAAAGGATTTGCACCCGCCGAACGCGAGCAGACAAAATGGCACGCGCAAAGTAGTCCATTCGATAAAATCACCGGCAAGCAGATCGATCCTGATACTACTACAAAGCCCCCAAAATACCAACATGTTTTTGGTGAGGCGATTGTTGAGCTTGCTGATGAAGACGAGGATATCGTAGGCATTACTCCGGCCATGCCCAGCGGATCGAGCTTATGGCCTCTCATGAATAAATATCCCGATCGTGCTTTTGATGTGGGAATAGCCGAGCAGCACTCTATAACTTTTGCAGCGGGCTTGGCAGCAGAAGGCAAAAAAGCTTTCGCTGCTATTTATTCCACTTTCCTACAGCGTGCCTATGACCAGGTAATTCATGATGTAGCCATTCAAAAGTTACCGGTTGTCTTTTGTATTGATCGAGCAGGATTAGTTGGTGCTGACGGACCTACACATCACGGTTTGTATGACATTTCGTATTTACGTAATGTCCCAAATATGATCGTTTCTTCTCCGATGAACGAAGAGGAGCTCCGCGATATGATGTACACGGCATCAAAATATGATGAATGCGCTTGGGCTATTCGCTACCCGCGTGGACGAGCAACCGGCATGGATTATCCCGAAGGCTTCAAATCAATGGATATTGGAAAAGGCCAGAAACTGCGTGATGGTGACGAGATCGCCATTCTCAGCTTTGGTCCTTTTGGCAACTACGTTATGGAAGCCGCTGATGATCTGGCTGAAGAAGGCATAAACGTGGGCCATTTTAACATGCGCTTTGCCAAACCGCTGGATACGGATCTAATTGATGAAATCTGTCACACTTACAAACGCATTATCACCATCGAAGACGGTACCAAGTTGGGCGGATTCGGAAGTGCTGTAGCCGAATACTTAGCTGACAAACCCCATCACATTCCTACTACTATCATGGGCGTTCCCGACCACATTGTGGAACATGGTACCCAGGAAGAACTCCAACACGAAGTTGGCCTTGATCCCGAGGGTATCAAAAAGAAGATCCGCGAAGTGCATGAAGCTGCATCATTAAAAGCTTAATGCTTATCACTCGTGGCACGAGTGAAAGGTAATCTCGATAAATTAGACTAAAATATCTTTTTTAACTTATTTGGATCTATTTCTTGATCCAGAAATTTTCTCAACAATTTTCTATTGCTTGGCAATTTCAATAGCTCCAAAGCCAATTCCCTATTACATAAAGTGCCATTACGTAATCCCAGATAATCTCTGGTAGAAGCAAACTTCCATTCTTCAATACTATTCGTGAATCCATGACTAATTGGGTTTCTATGGATATAATGAAAGCACGTCAAGGCATACTTCATTTCATCTACGAGTTTTGCTTTCGAATTTTGGCGAAATAAAGAGCCCGATCGGCCTTCTTGCTTATTAATACCTCTGGTATATGAGCTTAGAAAAATCCTGATATTTTCCGAAAAAGTAACCGACTTAAACTTTTTCTTAGGATATATTAGAAAGTGAAAATGATTCGGCATCAAGCAATAAGCCAGAATATCTACTTGAGGTAACAAGTATTTTCGAATCTTCCGAAGGAAGTAATAATAATTAGAAGTTTGGTAGAAAAATAGTTTCACTATTATTCCCCTGATTATAAAAATGATAAAGCTTATTAGCCCTTACTTTCATAAGAAGTTTTTAAAGTAAGATCTTTCTCTAAATAAAAACTTACAGATTATTTCGACAACTCATGCCACGACTCAGAGTCGCGGTATGAGTATTTTTAGTTTTTTAAAACTTTTTTGCTCTCTGCCTCGTCATTAAAATGTACGGTTCGTAACATGCTGTCGAAAGGCAGTCCTAAGTTGGTAACTCCCGGGAGTCTTTTAAATGACTGATGCACAACTAATACAAAATTTTCGAAATGGCGATATCGAGGCCTTTAACGCCCTCGTTAATCGATGGCAGAAACGCATTCATCGCTTTGCGTATCGTTACTTTTCTAGTCACGATGAGGCCACCGAAATTACCCAGAAGACGTTTATCAGGGCATACAAAAAACTAAACACCCTTGAAGATGCTGAAAAATTTTCATCGTGGATATATCGTATTGCCAACAATCTCTGTCTGGACGAAGCTAAGCGAGCTGGCAGAAGGCGGTCCGCTCCTATGGAGGCACTGCCTAACCATCTTGCCACAAAAGATTTTGCAGCTAACCCAGACCGGCAGGTTCAGCAAGAAGAACTCGAATCCATATTGCAACTGGCGCTTAATCAAATTCCGCCTGACCAACGCATTGTTGTAATCATGAAAGAATACCAAGGACTTAAATTTCGCGAAATCGCAGAAATCCTTGACGAATCAGAAAACACTGTGAAGTCACGCATGTACTACGGATTGACCAAACTAAGAACACTTTTTGACCAATGGAATATTGAACTGGAGGCATTACGCTATGAATGATCAACTGGCCCGATCGCTCTTTATGGATTATCTCTATGATGAGATTTCTGAAAGCGATAAAACAAAACTGAAAGCATATTTAGATAAAAATCCTGAATTAAAAGAAGAACTATCCAAGCTCGATCAAACACGTTCACTGCTACAGCAAATGCCGGAACCCGACCCTGCCCAACAACTGCTGGTGATGGAACCACATGAACGCTCGCTAACTCAGTGGTGGACCCAAGCAAAAAGTTTGCTTCCGCATTCCCTGCTTGGTAAAACGGTTTTTGCGGCCGCAGCGGGACTCATTTTATTCTTTTTCTTGGGATCTCTTGCCCAACTCCACATTGATACCTCAAATGACGGCGTTGCCCTAAGCCTGGGATATTCACCTACGGCCAACCAGGGGTTATCACAGGAGGAGGCGAACGCCCTTGTTGCTCAAATAAAAGAAGAAAATGCTGCAATGTTTGCTGATTATGCTGAGGCCATAAATCAACAAAACAAAGAACAACTACAACAGGTAATCACATATTTTGAGGAACAGCGCATGCAGGATTTGAAGCTAGTTAATCAAACACTAAACGAACTGCAAGAAAATACCAACTACCGCATCAATCGCACTAACGAATACCTGGGACAAGTGTTACAAACCGTCAGTTATCAAAACGAAAACTAAACCCGAGGAATAAATTATGAAAAACGTTTTAAAAACACTCTCAATAACGACGGTTCTGCTGCTAATAATCACCTTTCAACCCACAGCAGCCCAATCCGATATCGATACTAATCGGATGAACCGTGATATCAACATCATGGAAAATGTGCTGGAAGAACTGTTTAAAACAAGCTGGTCCGCACACGGCAACAATGTACAAGTTAACACCGGTTCTTTTTCATTTGGACGAGGTAACGATATCAACGGGACTTATCTGGCAGATTACGGCATTATTTTTACAATTCCCGGAGGACCTCCCGGTTTTGTAATGACCAGCGATGCTAAAGGCAAAGATTTTTCATTTAATTTTGAGTACGGTGATGAAACAAACGGGGAAGAAGTTACTGAAGAATCTATTACTAATAAGATTGTTGAATTTTTACGGGATTACGGTTCTACCATTGGACAACTTTCGGACAATCAAAAGGTAATGGTAATTTATAAAGCCAATCGTCCCCATCACGATTTCGCCATATTCCGTTCTCTTGATGAGGATTCAAAATTAAAGGAACAGGAAATTGCCACGATTTCAATCGTTGCTAACGCCGAGAATCTTAAAGCCTATCGGGCGGGAAATATCAATGAAGAGCAGTTTCGAAATCGACTGAACATCACATCTGTCGATGCTTCTGCTAATCAGGAAAAAGATCTAAAAGTAATGGCCAGCATCTTAAAAACTACCTTTGAAGATACCGACGAGGAAAATTTTGAGGTTAGAGGTCCAGTTAATTTTCTAAAACTGGACAATTTTGGCATTCTATTTTCTTTTGATGCGCGATACAGTAAACGGAATTTATGGGATTTTTCTGTTCTGAATAAAGAGATGGAGAAACTTCGTAACGATTTATCTAATCTAAAAGACAGTGTGAAAATAGAAAAAGTTGAAATTAAAAAGACCCTTGATAGCACTGACTTTGCAAAACAGAAAGACCACAATGCTAATTTACTTAAAGCCTATAATACATTTCTAAAGGATCTCAAATCAACTATAGTGGATTACGGTCGAACGTTGCGATCTGTTGAATCGAATCAGCAAATTTTGGTTACGGTCAACTTGCACAGTCGTCATGAAGACATTCCAGAACGCATTCATCTGCAAGTGTCAAAATCAGTTTTGGAAAACAGTAATCCAGAACAAGTATTGAATGAAATAAACGTGCGAGAATACTAATTCAGTTCAACAGTTATCAGTTAACAGAAAAATTGCTTTTCTGTTAACTGTTTAACTGATCACTGTATTTTAATCTTATCAAATTTAGCTTCCTTTTTAAAAGCCGACTTTAACCGTCTTTCATACTCCTCAGCTGATATTTCGATGCATCCAAACTGTGCAAGATGCTCCGTCCAAAACTGCGTATCCCAAAGCTCAAAGCCGCCCTGCTGCAGCGCTTGATGCGTCCAGTACAAAGCTACCTTTGAGGCTTCTTTGGCCCAGCCGAAAAGCGACTCTCCAAAAAAAGCTGCTCCCAGTGATACCCCATACTGACCGCCAACAAGCTCCCACTTATTATTATAAACACTTACCGAATGGGCATATCCCAACCCATGCAAACGACAGTAAGATTCAATAATCTCATGCGATATCCATGTGGAATCCCGGTCAGCACAGGCTTCCATAACCTGTCGAAAGTTGTAATCAAACTTAATATGATAGTGCTTATTACGAACGATCCGACGGACGTTCGAAGAAACATGGAAGTTATCAATCGGTATTATCCCGCGTCGGCTTGAAGTATACCATTTAGCATCCTCATCATCCCGCGAATCGGCCATCGGAAAAATACCGTTGGCATAGGCGTTGAGTAATTCGTTCGGTTCAATCATCTATGAAAACTACATTGCATAAATATTCCCTCACCACTGCCAATAGGTGACCCCGGCGGTGGATTTAGGGGCTTCGTTGGCATGAACATCTCACCTTTGTCCTTAAACTGCTGCAACGTTCGATATCCATATAATAGCGATGCAATTCGCTGTTCTTTTTCGGCTCGATTTTCCGCTTCAGCTCGCATCCATTCCCGAAGCGCTTCCAGCTTGAAGTTCGTCACAGCACGCACCTGTGATGAAGCTTCTTCATCAGCCGCCAAATTCATCATCTGGTACAGTGCTACATGATTAATTGCATTCTGTACAGCTCCCTGATATCCTTCCTTAACCGGCTGCTTCCACGTTCGCCGGATAATTTTCTCCAACATATCACCCAGCCCCAGATTCGAAGAATCACGTGCCTCGGCTTCAATTAGCCGGGCAGCGCGATTTCTATTTAACAGCAATTTCGCTGACATAGCAGCTGCGGTTTCAGCTGCACCTAAGGGATCAAAGGTTGGATCAGTATGACTATCAAAAAGTTCGCGTGAATCATAATAACCGATGGGACGCGGAGGAATCAGCTCTACAATACGTTCGGGCATCGTAAGTTTTTCTGCTGATAACGTTTCGAGCATGGCATCGAGTGCTTCGCGCTGGGTTGAATCAGGAATGAGTTCCGGTCCTGGCTGACCATCTCCACGAAGATTATAATTGTAATCCTGTCCGCCGATAAGTTTTACCGTCCCTTCGATCTGATAGCGATGATACAAATAGATAGGCACCAGTGCGTCTTCGAGCTCGGCCATAGGTGTACCTTGCGGAATATTCGACTCCGAAAAGTTCTGCAGGGCAATCTTCCTGACATCCATAATATGGTGGAGCTGATCCACTGCATCTTTACCATTGTCCCACAGATGAGCTTTTGGATGTGCTCCGCCTTCCGGCCGTGCATCCCTATCCGAGATGAATAGTAACCCCTCATCTATTGCATTTTTTATCACGTTATTTAATGCAACTTCTTTATCGGGCAAATTCGACACATCTTTATACCCATATTTAACAGCTACCTTATCCCATTCGCCGATACCGGTATCGTATGCGTTAGACAAATCCAGAGTACTGTCTTGTTTGATATTTACCTTAGGAGCAGGATAATCCATCACCGAAGCACGATCGTTCGTACTGGCAGCAAAGTTATGAGCTAAACCTATCGTGTGCCCTACTTCATGCGCCGAAAGCTGACGGATTCGCGCCAGCGCCATCTCCAGCATCGGATCGTCTTCTTTAAAATTTACTCCCTCTTCATATGGGGATAACAGTCCCTCGGCGATTAAATAATCCTGGCGCACGCGCAGCGAGCCCAATAGCACATGACCTTTAATTATTTCTCCAGTCCGAGGGTCTACCACTGATGTCCCATATGACCAGCCGCGCGTAGAGCGATGCACCCAATTGATCATATTATAACGTACGTCCATCGGATGAGCACTGTCGGGAAGCACTTCAACGCGAAACGCATCTTTATATCCTGCTGCCTCAAACGCTTCATTCCACCAGCGAGCGCCATCAAGCAGCGCACTGCGAACCGGCTCCGGCGTTCCCGGATCCAGATAATAGACAATTGGCTCTACCGGCTCACTCATCGCTGAATCCGGATACTTCTTTTTAAGTCGATGCTTCGTAATAAATCGTTTCGTAATAGGCTCTCCAATGGGCGTACTGTAATCCTGATAACTTATACCATAATATCCTGCCCTGGGATCAAATTTTCGGGGCTCAAAATCATCATCCGGTAACTTTACAAAGGAGTGGTGCTGTCGAACCGTAATCGCATCTGAAGTAGGCGTCACCGAACGTACTTGTCCACCGGGATTACTACCCGTAAAGGTAAGGGTCGCCTCAACCTCGGTATTTTCGGGGAAGTTCATCGTGGCCTCGCGATACAGCGCCGAGCGGCTTTTATCTACACTGAAACTGCCTTCGTTGCTCTGTTTCAATCGCTCACTCACCCCATGTGCATCACGGATCAAAAAATCTGTTGCATCAACGAGCACCGCACTCTCATTTTGAGCAGCAATTTCAAATCCCCATAACACTGACTGCGCAAAAGCATCGCGCACCGATTCTCTTTCTTTGGGATTATCCGTAATTGCCCGGTACGAATAATTTGGCTGCACCAACAGAACCTTGGGACCGCGACGCTCAAATTTTACGATGCGATCATCGCCCAGCTGATTGCGATCGAGTCCAATATCGTTTGAACCAACTCCTGCCGTAAGTGAATTGACGTAAAGAAACTCGGTATCAAATCGATCGATTTGCAACCAAATTTTTCCGGCCGACTCATCCCAATAATAGGTAAAGTAGCCTTCTTCCTGCTCCATTCCCTGTGTTTTTTCGCTGATGGACGGAAGATCTTGTGATATGGCCGTTGTTGCCATAATTAAAAATGCTGTAACTATGAGGATAAGTCGCTTCATCGGTGCACTGTTTTGTTATGAGTTTTTGAAACCGTTGGTAAGTAACTGGTTTTCTTAGAAAGATTAAAATCAGGATACAAGTCCTTTAAGATTAACAAGGTGTCCCACACTTCCAAAGTGTAGGACACCTAATAATCAATACCAATCACCTCAACTCCTCCTTTTCTTAAGGAGCGGATTATGTTACTATTACCAGAATTTATCCACGAGCAACAAGAATTCTCCCCTTATATAAGACGAGATGTAAGAGGGGTTAACAAAAAAATGCCCGGCACTTTGAAAGTGCCGGGCATCTCAATTAAATTTTTAAGATGAAAGCTCTAAAATAAGATTATTTACTACTCATCTCCTTTATCATCGGCATACATTTCTGCGAGATCGTTAATCATCTCTTCGTTGATTCCTGCCGTGACAAATCCACCATCATGATAGAGATTCTGCATGGTTACTTTGCGCGTTAAATCAGAAAAAAGCGTTACGCAGTAATCCGCACACTCATCTGCCGTAGGATTGCCCATTGGGGCTAACTTATCAGCAAAAGTGTACATCCCGTCAAATCCCTTAATCCCTTTTCCTGCAGAGGTTTTGGTCGGAGCCTGTGAAACCGTATTTACACGAATACCGCGATCGGCCAAGCGACTACCATAATTTCGAGCAATACTTTCAAGCAGGGCCTTGGCGTCATTCATATCACTATACTTGGAAAATATGCGATGCGCACCAATATATGAGAGCGCCACGATACTCCCTCCGTCGGCCAAAATATCAGCTTCATCTGCATAGCGAATGACCTTATGCAGCGAAATGGCTGAAATATCCATCGTCTGCTGCATCCACTGGTAGTTCAGTTCTTTGTAATCTTGTTTTTTGCGCACATTAGGTGACATCCCGATAGCGTGAAGCATGAAGTCGATTTGACCGTGCTGCTCTTTTACATTCTCCATCAGCTCTTCAATTTCATCTTCGTTGGTAACGTCACAAGGAAACACTTCCGATCCCGTTTCTTCGGCAAGCTCATCCAGATCACCAAAACGTAAGGCCACCGGCGCATTGGATAATGAGAATTCGGCCCCCTCTCGTTTACAGGCTAAAGCGATTCTCCACGCTATACTGCGCTCATCCAGTGCACCAAAAATCAATCCCTTCTTTCCCTTAAGCAGTCCATATCCTTGTTGATCAGCCATAAAAAAGTATCCTCAATTTCTTAAAATTCAACAGATTTCTGTCGGAAGATAATAAAAGAATCATAAAAACTATGATTACACATTTTCTCGAATCCTTGCCAATATTTATAACAAATAATTCTGTTGATAACACAAAAAAATGTCCTTATTTTGCGGGACTCTTATTCCCATGCTCTATTCGGGAATACATATATAGTTTTAAAGATTAGATAGTTAATAATTCATGTTTCAAGATCTCTCATCAAAATTAGATAGCGCCTTTCAGAAGCTGAAAGGCGAAGCTAAGATTACCGACGTCAATATTGCGGAGACGGTGAGAGAAATACGTCGCGCCCTGCTTGATGCCGATGTGAACTATGAGGTAGCCAAAGAGTTCACGAACAAGGTTAAAGAGCGCGCAATGGGCGAAGACGTGCTTAAGGCCGTCAATCCCGGGCAGCAGTTTACCAAAATTGTACACGATGAGCTAACCGATATCTTAGGTCAAGAGCGTGTGGATATCTCTGTTGCTCACACACCGCCCACGGTTATTTTGATTGCCGGCCTCCAGGGTTCCGGTAAAACAACCTTCAGCGCCAAGCTGGCTCGGTACTTGAAACAGGAAAACAATCGCAATCCTATTTTAGCAGCCGCCGACGTTTATCGTCCGGCTGCAATTGATCAGCTTAAAACACTGGCCAATCAAATTGACGTTCCCGTCTACTCGATTGACCAAAAGGACGCTGTTCGTGCTGCCAAGGAGGCCGTTTCAATGGCCAAAAGCCTGGCGCTTGATACTGTTATTATAGATACGGCCGGGCGCATGCACGTGGATGAGAAGATGATGAACGAAGTGGCTGAGATTAAAGAAGCTGTTGAGCCACATGAAACACTGTTCATCGTTGACTCCATGACGGGACAAGATGCAGTAAATACCGCAAAAGAATTTAACGAGGTCATCAATTACGATGGCGTAGTATTAACCAAGCTTGACGGTGATACCCGCGGCGGGGCGGCCCTTTCAATTAAGAAGGTGGTCCAAAAACCGATCAAGTTTGTAAGCACCGGCGAAAAGCTGGATGCACTTGCTCCCTTCTATCCCGAGCGAATGTCGAAACGTATTCTCGGTATGGGTGATGTGGTATCACTCGTGGAGAAAGCACAAAAAGAATTTGATGAAGAAGAAGCACAAAAGCTGCAGAAAAAGATTAAGTCTGATGAGTTTGATCTCGACGACTTTTACCAGCAGCTACAGCAAGTGAAAAGCATGGGTAACATTTCGGATCTCGTTGGAATGATTCCGGGAGCCGGCAAAGCCCTGCAAGAATCTGACAAAGAAATTGATGAAGATTCCTTCAAGCCCATTGAAGCCATTATTTGCTCAATGACCCCGGAAGAGAAACACAATCCGGATATTCTAAATGCCACACGAAAACGACGCATCGCCAAGGGATCCGGAACACGCGTTTCGGATATCAACGATCTGTTGAAGCAGTTTGAGCAGATGAAGAAGATGATGAAGTCGTTCTCCGGCATGGGCAAGATGGGTAAATTAATGCAAGGCATGAAGGGTATGAGAGGAAATTTACCATTTGGTTAACACCATTGATGCCGACTGTTTAGCCCAGTCCGGCATTTTTATAAAAATATATTGCGCAAGATTCCGACAATATCCTCTATTTGAAATCAACGCAAATTTAAATTTATAACTAAGAAATAATCCATTGTTAAGAATAAGATTACAACGTAGAGGTCGAAAGAAGCGACCGATCCATCACATTGTCGTTGCGGATAACCGCAAACCCAGAGATGGCCGTATTATTGAAGATTTAGGTCGTTTTGATAACGTAACCCCTAAAAATCAGCTTGATTTAAATCGTGAGCGTGCGCTTCACTGGTTAAAGCAGGGAGCCCAGCCCACCGATACCGTTCGTTCTATTTTCAAGGATGAAGGTATCATGTACGAAATGCACCTGATTCGCTGGGGTAAGTCGGAAGAAGAAATTGAAGAAGCTCTTGCTGAATGGCGTGAACGTCGCGAGGAAAAGGAAAAAGAAGTTCCTACGCGCAAAGAACGTCAGCAGGCACTCTTGGAAGCCGAAGAAAAAGAATTCCAGAAGCAGCTTAAGAAGAAAGCTGAAGAAGCTGCCAAAGAAAAAGCCAAACAGGAAGCATTGGCGTCTGACGAGGATGAAGACGAAGAAGATGCTGAAGAAGTTGAGGCCGCTGAAGAGGAAAAGCAGCAAGAAGCTGAGGCAAAAGAAGAAACTGCCGATGAGGAAGTGAAAGAAGAGGCCGCTGAGAAAGAGGAAACTGAAGAGGTCGAAGCTGAAGCTCAGGAAGAGGAGTCTGACGAGGACGAATCTGCCGAAGAGGAAGCCGAAGCCAAGGAAGAAGATACCGAAGAAGAAAAGGTTGAAGCTTCTGATGATGAAGAGGAAGAAGACGAAGATACTGAAGATGTTGCGGATGAAGATGAAGAGTCCGAAGCACAAGTATCTACTGATATGTTAGCCAAAGAGGCTATCGAACATATCGAAAATACACCTCTTGATGAGCTTGAAGGCTTTGTCCCTGATGACGAAGATCGGGTTACCGTTCAGCGTGCCTGGGATGATAAGAAAGAAAATAGCTAATTAGCTAATAGATTTACTAAACTTTAGAAGTTTAGTAAATCTGGATAAGCAGATGCTGGAACCTATTGAAAACCAGTATGAAAAGATCGGGTATATTTCCCGATCACACGGCGTACAGGGAGAAGTATTGATTATTCCCGATATTTACGCGCCAACACTTTTTGATGCTCTTGATCTGGTCCGTATTGAAACGGCCAGAGGGGATTTAGTCCCCGCTCGGATTGAGTCGGTTCGGGTGCAGGAAAAAAATAATCGGCTTTCGTTCTTTGTAAAATTTGAACACGTAACGGATCGCACGCAGGCCGAAAATCTTAAAAATTCTTCGGTCTTTGCCGATCGCGAGATCGTTGAATCTCTGCTTGATACGGATGCACTGCCGCTGGATCTGACATCCTTCGCCATAGTAAGCGATGGACAATCCATTGGTGAGGTAGAAGAAATGCTGGAAAACCCGGCACATCCAATACTTCAGGTAGTCACAGATAAACAAGAGCAGTTGCTCATCCCTCTTGTGGATGAGTATGTTGTCGATATTGACGAAGAAGCAAAACAAATTCAATGCAAAAATCTGAACCAACTTACAGGATTATAGATGATGCGCATTGATATCATATCGGCCGTACCACAGCTCTTGGAGAGCCCTCTGAAACACAGTATTGTGGGCAATGCACAGGATGAGGGATTGGTTGAAATCCATACCCATGATCTGCGTGACTATACCGAGGACAAGCATAACAAGGTAGACGATTATCCCTACGGTGGCGGTGCCGGCATGGTGTTAACACCACAGCCGATTTTTTCTTGTATTGAGCACCTGCAAAGTCAGCGGGATTATGATGAGATCATTTTTACGGCTCCAAATGGAACGCCATTTGAACAGGAAGATGCCAACAGACTGTCGACTGATCAAAATCTCATTTTTCTTTGCGGTCACTACAAAGGCGTCGATCAGCGTGTCATAGATTCATTAATCACCAAAACATACAGCATTGGCGATTATGTGCTTTCGGGCGGTGAACTGCCGGCCCTCGTGATGGTTGATTCCATCGTGCGGGTATTACCAGGTGTTTTAGGCGACTCCGAAAGTGCACTTACGGACTCTTTCCAAAATGAGAACTTGCTGGAAGGACCTGTTTATACGCGTCCCGCTGAATTTAAGGGGATGAAAGTACCAAAAGTGCTGCGATCAGGTGATCATCAAAAAGTGAAGGAATGGCGACGTCAACAGTCGCTTGAGCGTACAAAGAAAGTACGTCCGGATATTTACAAGAAATTTCGAAACGAACAGTAGTAAGGTAACATTATGGATAAGTTAAAATTAGCAGAACAGACATTAATTGACGATGAGTATCCCGAGTTTAAAACCGGCGATACCGTTGTTGTTCACTATCGCGTTCGCGAAGGCGACAAGGAGCGAATTCAGAAGTTTGAGGGACTTGTAATCTCTCGACGCGGAAGCGGTGCCAATCAGACTTTTATGGTTCGTAAAGTTTCCGCAGGAAATATTGGCGTTGAGCGTATTTTCCCGCTTTACTCTCCCTTTATCGCTAAAATTGAGCTAAAACGACAAGGTGATATTAAGCGCTCCAAGCTCTATTACCTTCGTAAGCGACAAGGAAAATCTGCGCGAGTTAAAGAGAAAGACCAAAACCAAGATAACGTACGTGAACTTAACCGTGAGGCAGAAGCAAAAGCTGCTGCCAAGGAAGAAGCTCAGAACGCTGCCGAAGAAGAATAAATTTTCTTCGACTTTTGCGTTGACTTTATTGGTCTGATCTATTGATAGTCAGAAAAAAATTAAGCCATTCTATCCCAAAATTGCGGATGGAATGGCTTTTTTGTTTTAATTTCTAATAGAGCATCTTGGTAAATCATTCTTTTTTTTTGTAAACAAAGATCTCTCACTGCGTTCAAGATATCAAAGGATTTTAATGTTAAGTAGCTGTCATTTCGACCAATGGGAGAAATCTTTAATTAATTCGAAATCCAAGCAGCTACCTGACAGTTCTACTTATCCTATTTTTTGATGGATTGATACACCGTCATCGGGGGTATATTTCGCCACTCCCAAGAGGTTTTTACGTTTCCGAAGGTTTCCCGCAGTGGGTCCTCGAGATGTCCCGATGTTTGGTAGGCCAGGAACTCCCCGCCATCGCGCAACAGCTCATAGCTTTGGTCAAGAATGGACGATTTGACTTCCGCATCCAAAAAAGAAAAAGGGAATACCTGAGATTATAAAGTCGACTTTACCGATGATATCTTCGGGCAGTAATTCGTTTACAAATTCAACGCTCTGATCGTAAAACAATGCCCGGGAATCCTCGATCTGCTGTAGTTTCTCAAACAAAATCTCATTGGTTTCAAAAAGATGCAGTTGAGAATTGGGCGTCATATGATCAAGCAAATAGTGAGAAAATACCCCAGCGCCGGCGCCGTATTCAACTATAATTATATCTTTCGAAAAGTCGATCGGCTGACAGACGGTACGCACACAAAATCGTGAGGTGGGCGTCACCGAAGCCACATCTTTATCCTTAAAAAAACTCTTGAGATATGCTAAGGTACTCATATTTAGTTATTGGTTATCTGTTATTAGTTAATGGGACATGTTGCCAAATAACCATTAACCAACAACTATTAACTTATCAGTCTAATTCGTTTTCTAATTGTTCTATTTGATCGCGAATGCGGGCCGCCTCCTCAAACTCCATGTTCTGTGCAGCTGTGTACATCGAATCCCGAAGATACTCCAGAAATTCCTCTTTATCATCAAAGGTTACTTCGTTCATCGCCGGATTGGCCTTGTACTTGATACCCTCGTCAGCCACTTTTACGACTTCAAGCGGATCTTCACCGTCCCCATCTTTCTCATCCAGATCGAAATCTTTATTCGAAATTAATGCAGGATCTACGAGCGGTTTGAGTTCTTTTTCGATGGTCTTCGGCGTAATACCGTGCTCCTCGTTATACTCTTTCTGGATCTTACGACGTCGCTCGGTCTCATCAATTACAGTCCGCATACTGTCGGTGATTTTATCGGCGTAGAGGATGGCTTTTCCTTCTACATTTCGGGCAGCTCGGCCAATAATCTGGAAGAGCGCTGTTTCGGAGCGAAGGAATCCTTCTTTGTCCGCATCTAAAATAGCCACCAAACTAAGCTCGGGAATGTCGATTCCCTCTCGCAGCAGGTTAATGCCAACGAGTACATCAAAATCACCGCGGCGAAATTTAAAAAGTACTTCAACACGTTCCATAGCATTGAGCTCGCTGTGCATATAAGCGGCCGAAATACCTACGCTTTTGAGATATTCACTAAGCTCTTCACTCAATCGCTTGGTCAGCGTAATACAAAGTACCCGATCTCCTTTAGCAATACGTTCCTGAATCTGCTCAAGTAGGTCGTCAATCTGATTATCGAGGGGACGCACTTCAATTTCGGGCTCCATCAATCCGGTAGGACGTACAATTTGTTCTACAACCGCGCCGCCACTCTTTTCAAGTTCGTAATCACTTGGGGTAGCACTTACAAAAATGGCCTGATTTGTTACCTCTTCCCATTCTTCAAAGGTAAGCGGACGATTATCCATGGCTGATGGCAGGCGAAAACCGTGCTCCACAAGTTCAACCTTTCGGGATCGGTCACCACCGTACATGGCAGAAATTTGCGGTACCGTCTGGTGGCTCTCATCCACAACCAGCAGAAAGTCATCCGGAAAATAATCGAACAGGCAGTACGGACGTTCGCCCGGCTTACGATTACTCAGATAACGAGAGTAATTTTCAATGCCGGAACAGTAGCCAATCTCCTGCATCATCTCGATGTCGAACAGCGTTCGCTGCTCCAGGCGTTTGGCCTCGAGATGTTTTCCCTCATCGTTAAGAGTCCCTACGCGCCAGTGCAGCTCATCACGAATTTGTTCGATGGCCTCCTGGAGTCGATCTTCGGTCGTTACATAGTGCGATGCAGGATAAATCCTAAACTCATCTACTGTATCCAACACATCACCGCTTTCCGGATCGACGATCTCCATTTTTTCGATTTCATCACCCCAGAACGAGATGCGCAATCCGTGTTCCGCATAAGCGGGATACAGATCCACAACATCACCCCGCACCCGGAATGTCCCACGCTCAAATTCACGATCGTTCCGCGTATAGTGCAAGTCTACCAAATCATACAGCAACTTATTTCGGGGGACTTCCGTACCTGTTTCCAGGTTGATAATCAGCTTTTCATACTCAGAGGGCGAACCAATACCATAAATACAACTTACCGAAGAGACGATGATCACATCTCGTCGACCCGAAAGCAGCGAACTGGTGGCCCGAAGCCGAAGCCGCTGAATTTCATCATTTATCGACAGATCCTTTTCAATGTATTTATCCTGCGAGGAGAGGTACGCCTCCGGCTGATAGTAATCATAATAGGAGATGAAAAATTCCACCCTGTTATTAGGGAAAAAGTCACTGAGCTCGCGATACAGCTGGGCGGCCAGCGTTTTGTTGTGACTCATCACCAGCGTTGGTCGCTCAACTTCATCAATTACACCGGATATGGTACGGGTTTTCCCGGAACCGGTAATTCCAAGTAAGGTCTGATACTTATCGCCGTTTTCAACACCCTCTACCAGCTGTTCAATAGCTTCGGGCTGATCTCCGGCCGGCGGCCAGGGAGACTGTAAATCAAAATGGGACATATAAAATATTATTACCTTTATTTTAGACCCCGGGGTTTAACAAGATATAACCCTATGGGTTTAATTACTATTCGCTGTAAAACCCCGGGGGTCTTAACTACATATTTATAAAACGAAAATAGCGCTGAATCATTCTGTTAAAATCCCATATTTTTCGGGGAATTGACAGCAAAGCTTCCATTTAATTTCCAGCGCCCGGCTCGTTGTTAAATCGATCGATAAATTTATTTCACGGTCAATAAATTTGTATTTTAGCCGGCTTAGCTGCTGAAATACATTCAGCACAATATTGTAGTTTTCAGATCAACAGTTTATGACACCAAAAGAAAAGAAACTCGGGCCACAACGTAATCGCATTGATGAAATTGATTCCAAGCTCCTCGAACTTCTGGCCGAGCGAAGGGAGATTGTTCACGAGGTCATCGACAAAAAAATTGAAAATCAGTTGCCCATTTTTGCTCCCAAACGGGAAGATGAAAAGACGGACAAATTTCGCAAAATGGCTGCTGACCATGATCTCGATCCCGACTGGGCCGAGGATTTTCTTCGGATGATTATGGCTTCGTCCCGAGCAAGCCAATCTTCAAACAAGTTTCCACGTGCTACCGAAGAACCCAAACAGATCCTTATTGTCGGAGCCAAAGGCGGCATGGGGAGTCTTTACGCGCGCATTATCGAGCAAACCGGTCATCATGTTTACAAAATCGACAAGCATAATTGGCACGAACTCGAAGAAATAGCCCCCAAACTCGATCTTGCCATTGTCTCCGTCCCCATTAACGTAACAGTGAAGGTTATTGAGCGATTGGCACCCAAGCTATCTTCCGAAACTATTCTTGCAGATTTCACCAGTAATAAATCCGAACCTATTGAGGCCATGAAAGAAGTGCACGACGGACCTGTTTTGGGTCTCCATCCCATGCATGGGCCCGATGTAGATAACCTTTCCAAGCAGCTGATGGTCGTATGTCCGGTGCGTGACAAGGAAGCTTCAAAATGGGTGGTGGAACAGTCTAAGCTCTGGGGCATGCGCTTAGTAGAAGCTGACGCCGAAAAACATGATCACGTTATGCATATGGTACAGGGACTTCGTCACTTTGTGGCACTCACTCACGGCTCGTTTATGAAAACCTACGACCTAAAACCACAGGATATACTGGATTATTCTTCACCTATCTACCGCGCCGAGTTGATGATGACGGGACGTATTTTTGCTCAAAGCGCCGAACTCTATGCGGATATCGTTTTCGCCAATGAAGAACGTCGTGAGCTACTGCTCAAATTTATCGAGCACAACAACAAGCTGGCACAAATGGTCAAAAACGATGACAAGGAAGGCTTTATAAACGAATTTGAATCCGTCACCGATTTCTTTGGCAAGTTTGCATCCCAGGCACTTGAAGAAAGCGGCTACCTTATTAACCGGCTGGCAGATCGTTTTGCATAGTTTCCTACTCTGAGCCCTGATTAATGGGAATGCTTAATGTAAATGTTGAGCCTTTCCCGAGTTCACTTTCAACCGATATTTGTCCACCGTGCCGCTCTGCAAGTTCCTTGCAAAGCCGTAATCCAATACCACTGCCCTTTTCGTTTTGGGTGCCCTCTTTTTGGGGATGCTTACGATTATCAAAAAGCCGCTCAATGTTTTCCTCAGACATCCCCACCCCTTCATCCTCAACCGACAGGTGCCAATGCTTCTCATCACGATGCACACTCACTGCCACAGTATCCCCTTCATCAGAAAACTTAAGGGCATTGGAGATGAAGTTTCGAATGATCGTGGCAATTAATTGCTTGTCAGCATACACCTGAAATGATTCTTCATTTTCAAACTGTAAGCTAATACCCTTCTGCTCGGCCGTAATGGCAAGTAAATCAATAGTATCCCGAACGGTTTCGGATATTGAAAACTCCGTTTTATTCAGCGATAAATCACCTGTTTGGATACGTGCCCAGTTCAGCAGATCACCTAACAAGTCTGACATCTTTAGCGCCGATTGGCGGATAATACTCAGATTGTCTTTTAAGTCCTCCTCATCCTCGGAGTCTATGTCACTAAGCAACAAGTCAGATAAACCCAAAATAGATGACAGCGGAGTCTTAAGATCGTGACCAACAACCGAATAAATTTTATTCGTCATATTGTTAAGCTTTTCAAGCTGCTGATTCCGTTCGCGCAGTTTATTCTCCATTTTTTTGCGCTCGGTAATATCATTACTGATACCAACCAGTCCCACTATGTTTCCATTGCTATCTTTTAAAGGGAGCTTGGAAACCAGCAGAACATATTCCTTGCCATCAATCTCGGTGTATGCATCTTTATCAATTATAGGCTCACCCGTTTCCAGAACCTCTTGGTCTTCATTTTCCGAAAGTGCTGCAATTCCCTCCTTGCTTAAGTCGGCATCCCTCTTTCCGAGGATCTGTTCCTCCCGGTCAAAGCCCCATAATTCATACTCGGAACGATTCGCCAGTACCTTGCGTCCATCCAGATCTTTTACATAAACACAGGCCGGAATGTTATCAATTATAGTACGCAGCAGATTATGGTCCTTTTCTAATTTCAGTTCTACCTCTTTACGATCATCAATATCGATAATGCTTCCTGCCACACTTGTGGGATTGCCATCGGCATCAAAGGTAGCTTTAGCCGAACCCCGGAACCACTTGTATTCCCCTGATTTGGTCTGCAATCGATATTCTAACGAGAGGGGCTCTCCAGTGTTAAAATGATCATTCAAAGCACCAAATACTTTGTCTACATCATCAGGATGAAGCAGCGACTTGAAATTATCAATATTTGCATCAATTTCATCCTCTTGGTATCCCAGCTTATCATAAAATCCGGGCGACCACCACTGTTCTTTATTTTCAACATCCATCCAATCCCAGATACAAATATCTGACCCCTCGATAGCCAACTCATATCGCTTTAAACGATTACTACTACTCATTTTGTCTCCCATATAGTTATCCCTAAAAAATACTTGTGATAAAAATGCTGAACCTAAAACCTAAATGCTCTAATAATAAAACATTTCTGCATTAACAATAAAACAACTACCTCACATAACGCAGATAATTATATAAAACTGGTAATTTCATCCAGCGACTTTTTACTGATATCCGGCACTTTTACATCCTCTTTTGGATACCCCACGACCAGCAATAAAAACGGGCGTTCATTTTCCGGACGATCTAATATTTCGTTCAGAAATCCCATAGGACTGGGGGTATGTGTAAGAGAGACCAATCCGGCATTGTGGATAGCCGTAATTAACATACCTGTAGCAATCCCAACCGACTCCTTAACGTAATAATGCGTTTCTTTTTCTCCGTTCTCTTTGATACCGTAACTCTCAGAAAAAATGGCAATTAGATAGGGTGCCTCTTCCAGAAAAGGTTTATCGGCATCGGTACCAAGAGGGGCTAACGCCTCCAGCCATTCATCAGTAGCTCTGCGCTCGTAAAATTCTTTCTCCTCTTCTTCGGCCGCTTTACGAATTTCCTTTTTAACATCAGGATCGCTAACAACCGCGAAATGCCATGGCTGTTTATTAGCTCCATTGGGAGCCGTACCGGCCGCCCGAATGCAATCTTTAATAATCTCTCTCGGCACCTCACGATCCGAAAATTCACGAACCGTCCGACGTCGTTTCATCTCTTCATAAAACGAACGGGCTCGCTCTCGCATCTCCTCTACCGGATATTCTTGGTAATCAGAATGAGGAATAAACTTTTCTTCACTCATGGTGTGGTAATATTTAAATTTTCATCAACAACGCGACAACCGACTAAGTCTGGATGATCTTGTACTTTTTTACCGCCTCTTACATTACGCAATAACCAAAGAATTAAGATGTCTCCGCTGGCGGTAAGGGTAAAAAATAACCCAAAGGCCAGCAACCAGCCATTCTGTAATATCAACGCAATCAAATAGGGCAAAACTCCTAATATAATACCGGGCATAGCTACACCCCAGCGATAATTGCTTACTTCTATGGGCTCAGGGCAGTGCACATACGGCGTCAAAACCGCCCACTTAAAGCCAAAGTGAATATTCTCCCACGGAATATCATCCAGCCACCACCAGCTTATCCCGTGAATAAACTCATGCACCGCAATTCCAATAAATATGGCTGCTAAAAATAATAGCGGATTATTAAGTGCCTGCACAATATCCGTCCCAAATGCCGACCATCCATATAGTAATCCATAAGGCACAAAATATCCGGCAATAATGGGTGCGTATACTACCAGGGAATAAATATTGGCTTCCAAAAATGACAGCGTGTATTCTCTCATTGCTTAATATTTCTCAAATGTTTTCGTTAATGCCAAATTAGTAACATTTTAATCATAGTTTCCAATAACTTTTTCAGTTTCCAAAAATTGTATCCACACTCCTTCTTGTTGCAATCGCTCGCGATAGCGATTTCGCAGCGGCAGTTCCTTTAATTGTTCCATAAGTTGCTCAGCTAAACTCATTTTATTTTGAAAGGCCAAGTGATGAATCAGCCGCTGGTAATCGTCAAAAAATTTCTGCTTTAGCGATTCCTCCGATAACTGATCAGCATACATTCTTACTTCTTGCCAGCGTTCCTGTTCGATTGCCTTGCGTACACTTCGAACCTTTGTTCGGTGTAGCGATATCTCAAACGCAGCAGAATCAGGCAAAATACGGTCATACGTCATCTGTCGATAAATCTCCCACTGCCTGCGATCCGATCGTGTTTCCAAAGCCGGTTTTAGCACTGAATCAGGATTTTCGGCAAATAACTTCTGCCCTTTCGAACGATGCCTCTCCGCCTGTTGCCAGTTATCAGTCATGGCAAATGCATCTGCATACAGAAGCTGCAAATCTACGGTGGTATCACTGAGTGTTGCCGCCTGACGTATTTTTTCGGAATACCCCGTTAACAAATTACGATAGCTCCATTCTGTTTTTATCGGTTCTGCGCTATCCGTTTCCACCAACGCCCGATCTAAAAATTGTAATGCCTGTGCGGTATCCCGATTTGCCAAAGAAAAACGATAATTATCATGCGCAGCAGCAAAATCAGAAACTACGTGCGGACACTTTTTCTCAAACAGCGATTGCATCCCAAAAATACGCCGCGCAACCTGTTGATCTATAGAATCTACCTCCACCGTATCCAGCACTGCATGCCACTCATTCGCTAATTTTTGCCAATCCGATTGATACGCCTGTTCTAAATTTCCGGTCCGATACGCTTCCTTCAAATAATCTATAGGATAGTTTTGCATCAAAACGCGAACAAACGACCCGCTGGTAGTATAATTAACGCCCGAACGTCCACCGTAAAATCCCCAAAACGAAAACGCCCTTTCCAGTTCTTTGGCCGAGGGATATGGCTTTTCGGATACCACTATTTGATGAATCGTTGAAGTTGATGAGGAACCTCCGTCAATAGCTACAGCAACGCCTTCAATTAAACCGATACTCCAGCTGGCATTAAACCAGTTGCCAAATTGTTTGGCCATTACGTGAACCAGCTCATGTTTAAGACTGCTGTCAAGCTGCTCTTTGGCAATATGCAGCTGATCCTGCTCCAGCCACACCGGCACATAACTGGTAAACTTGGCCCCCACTAACTTTTTTTTCTGCCAAGGATGTCCGTATAAGTAGCTTTCTATTTTATCCGCTGTATCTCTATCTGCCAGTGCAAGCTGACTGGAAATCTGATCAAAATAAAACTCGTGCTCTTGTGCTATCAAATCGATTTCATAATCGCTGTAAAGTCGTTTATCGTAATACAACTCGAAGTGCTCTGTGGACTGATGTCCGCCCAAAACCTTTTGCAGATAAGATCGTGGAGAGTTGATGCCAAACTCCGTTAGCTGGGTATAACTGATCAAAATTGCAACCGCCGAGAATCCCACAATCCATTTAGTATATCGATCTTTATCCAAAACAGGGATATGCCAGAGAAGAACAGCCCACAACAATGTCAACATTCGGAAAAAGACAGTGGCTCCATTTATTCTCACAACCTCATCATAAATGGGTCCCGGCCAGCCACCCCAAACGTGATTAAAAAAGTAGACCTGGGGATAGATCAGTAATTCAATCAAAAGAAAGCCAACTCCTATAAATAACAGAATCCCAACTGTTATCGCCTTTGCATAAGGTAATTTTAGACTGCGGATGAGTCGACCGATTGCATAACCAAAGAAAACGCTGGGTAGGGGAAATAGCAGCCAAAATGCCAGCCCGTGAATGCTGAAACAGCCCGTAAACAGGGCTTTTACAAGCAATGGTAAACCCACTAAAAACAAATAACCGACAATTCTAAGGGCAGCATAAAAATCTCTTTCTGTTGATGGACTATTTGCCCGAATTCCGCCCCAGAAACATCCCACTAAAGAAACCAGTATGGCAGACTCGATATGGAAATCGCCGAGCAGGGGAAGGAAGAGGAAAATAATTCCAACGCCAATTGGTATAAAAACTTTTGAGTACTTGTACGGCGTCCATTCATTCATAAAACGTAATGTAATAGGCAGAAGTGAGACGGCAAAAGTGAAACATAAAACCCTTTTCACTTTTTACATTTGCCATCTCACTCAACGTAAACACGCCCAATAAACCCAGTAGATTAAGACAAATTGTAGAGGCAGCCGAACAATGGTTGCTATGCTGAATAAGGAAGTATATCCCGATTTCTGAATTGATTCGACCGTCATATTGATATTGGCGGGGAATACGGCAATCAGCAGAAGAATAAGGCCCCAGCCCGCCCATACTTGAGTTTTCTCAAATAGGATGCCCAATCCGCCAAGCATTTCTGCCGCCCCACTGGCATACACCATTGCAAGGTGATAGGGAATATAATCAGGCATAATGCCAGTAAAGAATTTTGGCTTTAGAAAATGGAGTATCCCCGTAATTACAAACAGTCCGGCAATAATATATCGATGTATTTCTGGGGGAATACCCATGGGCTATTATTTTTGGAATAGCGTAGTAAGGACAAACCAAAAGTTTTCTTTGCGCTCCAACAGGCGGCGCTTAAAATAGGGAAACCACATGGTACCAAAGGGCACGTAAATGCGGGCATTGTACCCATTGGCAGCAAACTCTTCCATCGTTTCCTGGCGTAATCCATAAAGCATCTGAAACTCAAATCGAGATTTCCCTATATCGTTTTCCCGGGTATACTCTTTGGTCCAATTTATCAACTCGTCATCATGCGTGGCAATGCGCGGATAAGGAGTATTATTCAGTAACACTTTAGCGTATTCTTTAAATGCCTCGCGAATGTCATCCATTTTTTGCAGAGCAATATCTTTGGGCTCTTTGTAGGCCCCCTTGCAAAGTCGTACATCGGCACCAATTTCGGCCAGCTCGTCGATATCTTTTTTAGTGCGATGCAGATAGGCCTGAATCACAATACCTACATGCTTGCCATATTCTTGAAAAGCTTCCTTAAACAGGTCGATGGTCTCTTGAGTATAATCAGACCCTTCCATGTCAATGCGGACAAACTGATCGTTCTCACGGGCAACATCGAGCAATCTAAACAGATTCTCTTTGCAGTAATTGCGGTCTATATCCAGCCCTATCATGGTAAGCTTGATTGATATCGTGCTATCTAACTCCGATTCATTGATATCATTAAGTAGCTGTATATAGTTCTCGACGGTCTCATCTGCTGTTTGCCGGTCTTCTACATTTTCGCCCAGCAAATCGAGCGTTATCTTTATTCCTTTTTCATTCAGCGCTTTAACTTTGGACTTGGCCTGATCAAATGATTCTCCCGCCACAAATCGCTTGGCAAGTACAAACGGTAACTTCATAAGTAACTTTCATTTTATCCTATTTCTTAGCTGTCTGAAAATAATGAATTGACAGCAGCTCTCCTACCTCCAAACTCTTTATCAATTCTATAATCTGTGAAACTCTTTACATTTATTAGCGTATAGGAAAACTGAAATTTCATCAATATAACGAGGAGAACTTATGACTACCCGAAATTCATACTTAACCAAAGTTTTAGTTGCACTGACATTTTCACTCATTTTAAGCCTTCTTTTAATAAGCACTTCCGTTGCTTCAGTTAACCCCGGATCACTCGATCAAGATGATCCGTACCGCACAGAAGAATTTGCTATTAATGCTCCCGGAGAGCTTCAGGTTCGTACTTCAGGCGGACACATTACCGTTGAGGGTTCAAACTCCAACACAGTTCGTGTGGAGATGTACGTACGCAAGGATGGCAAAAATCTTACACCAAGCGATACCAACCTTGATAAATGGGAGATTGATATTTCACAATCCGGAAATTCAGTCAAAGCCATTGCCAGGCACAAAGCAAACAACAACTGGTCGTCATGGAATAACGATCGGCCTTCTATTTCATTTGTAGTATATACCCCAAAAGAGATAAGTTCTGATCTCAAAACAAGCGGAGGTCATATTGAGGCTAAGAATCTTGAAGGAGATCAAACGATAACCACAAGCGGAGGACATCTAAATCTGGCTAATCTAAAAGGAAAAATTGAAGCCAAAACCTCTGGCGGACATATAGATCTCTCAAATATTGAAGGAGACACCGATGTTCGAACAAGCGGTGGACACATTAGTGCCAACACCGTTGCCGGAACGCTGCAAGCGAAAACCAGCGGGGGACATATCAAACTTTTGGATATAAGCGGAAGCATTGAAGCCGCAACAAGCGGAGGCAGCATTACGGCTAATTTAAATAAGATAGATCAATTTGTTGATTTAAAAACCAGCGGCGGCAATGTAGACCTTTCGATCCCCGACAATATTGGGGTAGACTTACGGCTAAAGGGCACTTTTGTCCACGGTAAACTCAATAACTTTTCAGGAGAAATGGAAAATAACGAAGTGGAGGGCAAGCTGAATGGCGGCGGACCAAAGGTGACGGCCCGTACTTCCGGTGGAACCGTAAGACTTTCGTTTAATTAGTTTAGTTTGATTAAAATGTTTTTGAGGGAATAATTCTGTTTCCCTTTTATGGATTTTAATTCTGATCAATTGTCACTGTATTTCCCGTACCAGACTGACGCACTTCCGCGGAGTTATTATTCCCTTTCTGGGTAATTTCCACACTGTTAAAATTACCAAGCTGTATGGTCTCGATACTATTTGATATACCAGCCTGCTGCGAACTGAACAAATTATAGCTCCCCATTTGCCGAAGCTCATTTATAGTTCTGTCAAAAATGCCTATTGCGGTTTTTGAATACACATCTTGTCTTACACTGTTATATAATCCGTTTTGAGTTACAGTCAACTGGGCATTATATGCATTAAAAACATTTTGAATAGTCGTATTGTAATCTCCTATCGAGCGGACGACAAAATCAGAATGGTACGTATTGTATAGAGTTTGATTCGTATAATTAAAATCTCCAATGTGGGTAACTATTCGCCTGTTTCCAAAACCACCTATTATTTCATCATCAAGCTCATTATTCTGCCCAACATCGGTATAATCCATGTTATTGTTTATTTGAGCAATATTTGGTAACCGCTGACGATTATTTTGCTGTTGTACATTCAAGCTTGTTGCTCCCCTTTGATTATTAGCTACCCAGCTGAAACCAATGTTATTTGTAAATTCAGGCAGATCAAAAAATATATCCGTTGCTGATTGCCCTTGTTGAACCGACTCGGATTCCTCATCACTTTCCTCAGATTTTTTAAGCTTAATCTTTTCAACCTTCATTCCCGAGGTATCAAGATTCTTTTGAATATTCGGTTCAACAATTTTCGAGGATTGATATAATGGGACCGTCGGTTTATCGGTATAATCTAAATCGCTTGAATATACCATCAACAGGAAAAGTAATATTAGGAGAGAATAAATTTATATCCGGTGGAGTTACCTGCTGTGATTCCGTAGAAGGAGAGGAAGGAAGAGGATTAAAAGTTCGGTTCAAATCATGTTTAAACACATATACCAGTACTACCAGTATAACAAGAGAAACAAGCCAATAGGCCCAATATTTTTGACGTGAATTTTCCATATCTCAGAAATAATATTACCACTCCTCATATCGTCGTATAAAATAGAAATCACACAGCCACTTATTCTACGTATGTACCGCTTACCACCACAGAATCTATGGTAGTTTGGTGGACATATTTTGAAAACTCAGCAATATTCCTTTCACCGGCGGCAAGAGCTGTATCTGCTTCTTCCCTGGAAAAGGTTTCCCCGGTGGTATATATTTTAAAATAAACTTCGTACTCGTCAATATCGGTATCATCACTGCTGTTGGTCACTTCGTACTCTACATCCGCAAATGTGCTGTCGCTTCCCGTGCTGTCAACATTAACCCTTCTCTCGTTCCAGGCGGTAACTTGAGCTGTTAAACTTTTCTCCCCGTTTCCATCTTCAGGATCAAGATAAATCTGTGCCGTTGCTGTCTTGCCTTCACGAACTTTCACACTTACTGTTGCTGACTCAAAGTCGGACTTGCTGGCCGTAATATTGTAGTTACCGGTAGTAACTTCGTTGAGGGTAAAACTACCGTCCTGATTGGTTATTATTGAGTTTGTGGCCGGTGAGGTAGTAATATTGACCCCGCCCACTCCCTCTTCGGTCTCACTGTTCAATACCTGACCATTAATATTGCCAAAGGTTTCGGGAGTGATCGTTTCTTTGGAACAGCCCCAGAGAGCTGTCATACAAAGTAAAGCGATAATTGAATACTTAATATTCATAAAAGTACTATCTAAAGTAAGTCTTAGCTATTTAGTTATTGCTGATAATAAGCGGTATTGTTTGAGTATTACTTGAAATCTCTAAAACAGGTTGGGTAGAGCTTTTAGGAGTGAGCGTAAAGCCGGTATTTGTTTGTTTAGCATTATATTCCATCATGTCACCCTCAAATTTAAAATAAGCATTGCGATCCGTTTGCAATCTGATCAAACTTCAGAAAGTTATTATTGCCCTGCATGTTAATCACAGATTCCAAGTTGCTTCCTTGCTGCCAAACATCTGCCACATTACCAGTACCATCCTGTAAAATCGCTCCGTAAATATTGCTACCCTGTTGATCAAGATAAGCTTTATTATTGCTGCCTACCTGCTCAATGATAGCCACATTATTGGTATTCTCAGATATATCACTCGGGCTGTCCACACTGGATGTTAGAAACTGCATGATCCCAAAGCTTTTCTGAGCTTCATTATATTCGATACCGGGATTATTGATATCTTCCGTATCAAAAGGCCCTTCCACCTCTTGTGCAACAACTGTTCCACATCCAATAAACAGCACCACAAAAACCGATAACCATAGTTTACGTAACTTCATAGCGAGACTCCGTTCATTTATAATTATTCCTATTAAAAATGGTAATCATATCCTTCTTATAAATTATTGCAAAAACTTTGGTGAATAACTTATGCCGGTACTAACATTCCACTTTTGATCATGTATTGTACCCTTGCTTATTCCATCAAGTCCATCCTCAATCAAATAGCGATAGTTAAAGCCGATATGGACACCTAATCGTTCTGATATCCGGTAATCCAATCCTGCTTCGGCCGTTACCGTTGGAAAATATCCCCTGTTCGAAAATTGAGGTTTACGGTCATAGGTAATATTTCCGGCCCCTAATCCAACAAATGGCGAAAGCTTTGAGTCAGGGGTAAAGTATCCGTTTACCGTTAAATCAAAGGCGGTATAAGGTTTTGAAAATGCCTTTTGTGCTCCCACTCTCGACCGTTCTATATTTCCTTTTAACGAAAGCTGCCGACTTAAAAAGTATTCGGCCTTTAACGCTGCCCCTATCTCGTTATTTGCAACAGGATAACTGCCTATGTGACTTCCAAACATAACGTTTGCAGAGATATCTAAACCCGATCGAAATTTTTCGTTACTGTTCAATCCAAAATAATTGGTCTGTGCACGCTGTTCCCACTCTTTTTTCTGCTCAAATTTATTAACATACTGGTTGAATGCAGTCGTATCCCGAGCACTCCAAAGTCCCTGTTTTTCGCCATTAATAATCAGCAATTTCACCGCTTCATCAATGGCTTCGGTTACAGCCATAACCGGCGGTTCGTTATAGGTAAATCCGGCTTCGGCCTCGAGCAGGCGATTGGTATCGATGTAGCGAAACGCTCCGCTTTGCAGCTCCTGCGATATAATGGACTTGGTTGTATGCACGGTTTCAAGCACTTTACCTGTTTTGGTGGAAACGGCCCGCAGGTAAATGGTAACCTGGTCTTTGCGATACTGACCCGAAACACCGGTACCAAGCAGACGAGCGCCCCCGCCTCCGGTAATTACGTTCGTATCATAGCCGATAATGCCGCCTTCCAGGATGACGCCCGCAAACAACATGGGCGGCAGCTTTCCGCTTTGATTATTTTGCTGGCGCGTCTTCTGGATAATCTGTCGCTCGTTAAGCAGGTTCGAAACGCCCGCTCGCTCAATGGGCGTAAACCAGCCCGAATCTTCCATCGATTTAATAAGTATGGACGTCGCCCCCTGCGTTACGGCCGTCGACCAGCTGGCCCCCCGGTTCGAAGGCTTATATTGGCCGGTTTGATCGCGAAACCGATACACGGCCGCTACTACTTTGCTTTGCGGCTCCGGCATTTGGGTTAATTCCTTATGTACCTTGCTTTGAATGCCCGGCTTTACCCGCTCAGTTTCAAGCGGGTGCAGGGCTGACGTGCAAGAACCTAAAAGTAATGCCGCTAAAAGTATGCTGCAGATCGTAACTGCTTTACTATGCATCAAATCTGATTGAGTAAAATTACTGTTTGTTCAATTATAAATAGCTGCTTAAAGAAAACCGGGAGAGGAGTCTTCCATCCTCTCCGGTCGGTTGAATAATTGAGTTGTTAGTTTTGTGTTATGGTTGCAGAATTATTATTGCCAGCTTGATCGACTGATGCAACATTGCTATCTGAGTATTGGTAAATAGAAGCATCACTGTCTTCCGACAGCATGTTGTTACCGACGCCTTGATTGACAATCGCATTATTTAAATCTCCATCCTGCAAAATATATCCGGTGTTATTAAATGCAGAACCACCATTAATGCCTTGATTTATACGTACACCGTCACCGTTGGTACCATTACTATTACCATTTTGAATAATAGTACCTGTGTTATCCTCGGCGGTTCCTGCTCCTGAACCAGGACCTGCAAGGGACATCATTGATCCCTGAAAGATGGTCGTAGACGAATTATTGTTACCATTTTGAGTTAGCGTAGCCGTATTATCTAAAGAGGATGATTGAGCTTGAACACCTTGATAGATTATTCCGGTATTGCCTGAACCGGTTTGAGTCATAGATGCACTACCTCCTTCGGTAGTACCTCCAAGACCTTGGCGAATTTGAGCGATATTTCCACTCTCTTCTTGTACAACTGAGGCATTTGTAGATACAGCAGTACCACCGTTATATACTCCTTGTAAAATGGCTGCATAACCATCAATTCCCGACTGATCTATTGAACTGTTAGAATTAAGAGCAGTCCCGGCATCACCCTGAATAACAAATGCTTCAAATGAACCATCCTGAGTAATTGCAGCCTTATTACCTTCCGCTACTGCTACAGGACTGGATGAATATTTTTGAGTCCCTTGATATGCCGTAGCGTTATTACTGCCAACCTGAGCAACGGTTACTTCGTTGTTATCACCGATTTGTTCAGTTTCAGCATCATTCTGCCCATAGGTCATCGTAACCGAGAACAGAACCATAAATGTAATTGCAAATAGTTTCTTCATAAGCAATAAGTTTAATTAAAGATTGTACCCCATTTACTATTTAATCAATTATAATCACTGGAAGGTAAAACCTCCCAGTGATTAAATTGAGAACTTATTTAAGTAGATTAGTTTTGCAAAACATTTGCAATATTACTGTTGCGTTGTTGTTGCAACATTATTAGAACCATTCTGAGTTACAGTACTCATATTTCCTGCAGTATTGGCAGTTTGTTCTGCAATATTTGAATCTCCTGTTTGTGTGATTGTGAAGGTATTTCCACTAACACCCCAGGCATCAAGACTTGATACCGTCTGAGTTGCTTCGTTTAGGTTACCGTTCTGTGTTACATGCATATCGTTACCTTGAAGATAACGGTCTTGGCTTAGATCTTGATTAGCAACATTATCATCTCCTGTCTGGGTGATATTCATGGTGTTAACACCACCTGTTGATTGCTTATCTTGATAGGCTTCATTAGAAAGTCCATCCTGATCTATCGTGGCACTGATATATGTTTTACCATATCCGTCAGTCCCTTGATCATGAACAGCAATATTCTCATCACCCGTTTGGGTAATCTCAACTCTACCACTACCCCCCACTTGGGTGATATCAGCGTCGTTTAAAGCACCATCTTGAGTAATTATGCCATAGTAGTTACGTATCGTTTGGCCATAAGAATTGTATGTTCTGTCGAAAGTCCCGTCTTGGCTGATATCAGCAGAGTTACCACTACCACCCATTTGCGTAATTTCGGCATCACTATTTCCTACCTGGCCAATAGTTGCGTCATTGTCAGAAGTTAATTGATCAATGGTGGCAAAGTTACCATTTCCGGCAGTCGCATTCTGAGTTATATCCCCAGAGTTATTGGCGCCAGTTTGTGTAACTGTGGCATCATTATCATCTCCTGTTTGGCCTACCGTTGCAGTATTATCCTGTGCAAACGCCATAGAACTGGCGAATACCAGAACAAAAAGTAGTGTTGTTAGCTTCTTCATAATAGGTTACCCCTATGTTTTTATTTGTATTTATTTGTGAATTAACAAGCCAACTTGTTATTCCGATTATCGGAATAGGATTCGGGGGCTTATCTCCCGAATCACATAGGAGCGAACAGTACAGAAGGCCTGCCATTGAAGAAGCATAAACTTATGTTTATATTAAAATTTATTAATATTCTTCAATGGGCGGCATCAGAGGTCCTCCCTTCTCCTTCCCTTTTGGTTTGGAGAAGATCCCTGGTGCTGCCTTCTTTATTTGATTTAGCTCCTAAATGCTTCGTGCAATTCCATTTCTAATACATCTCTTGTATTTATAACTTCACCTTAGTTTCCTCCAAAACTTCCGCCAAAGCCCGACGGAATGGTTACGGTCGTCGATTCCCCGGACAATATATTCTGGATTTGAATACTGACTCCATCCGGTCCGGGATTAATGCTGATATTAAATTCTCCAAATTCAAAATTGCTTTGCTTGCTCAAATCAATATTTCCTTCCCCAAAGCGATTACCAACAATTTGTCGCGTCAGCTGTGACAGAACCTGTCGCTGTAATGACTGTTCAAAATTCTTTAATGGATCGCGACGAAACCTAGAACTACTTCCTTGAAATTTATTCTGCTGGTTTGCCGAGTTCAGCATCCAGCTGTAGTTGGCATATGTCCCCCCAAAAGCGGGATTCTTCGGCTGATAAACAAAGTCCTGTGCTTCTACCTGCCCGGGAATTACAAACATAAAGCCGGCCAGAACAGCTGTTGCAAAAAACGTAGTGACTAATCTTTTCATAATTAATATCCTGCCATTTCATTTTGTGTTGCTGCAATTCGCTGGAGCCTGCGCTGGCAAATTTTCACTGCCTGTTTAGCCGCCTGTTCCGTTTTATAATAGCGCGGCTCAAGGCGATTCCTGAAAACAAGCTGGTTATCAATTTCAACCTGTACCAGCGTTCCCCGAGAGGGCATTGGTTGCTCCGAGACAGTAATCGTAAAATTCTGTACGTTCTTGGGATCCTCCCAGTGCTTGTAGAATACCGAATAGAAGTTGCTGCCCATTTTGCTGCGAGTTTCATCCAGTATCAAACCGCCCAGACCCAGTCCCTCATAATCATCTACTTTTGATTCTTTTTGAATTTTCTTCTCTTTCTTCTCAACTAATTTATTGAATGCTTCTCGGAATTTTTTAAGCTTCTTTTTATCCTTTGCTTCCTTCGCCTGACGCTCAAATTGACTACTCATGGCTAACACCCGGTCAACGTGATCCATCGTTACAGGAACTCGAAATTTTTGGACAATAAAGGCGGGAATTTTCAACTTTTGGCCGGGATAGATTAAATTGGGGTTTTCAATCTTCTCTTCATTCACTTCATAGATATCAACCCACCACATAAAATTGCCGAATTGGGAAGCAATTTCGTAAAGAGTATCACCGGGCTTCACTTCATAAGTAAATGGTTCGGGATCATAATCTGTACCTCCGAGAAGGAAAAAGCACGAAAGCACAAATAATATACAAGTAGCATATCTTGTGAACCATTGATCCATACTAGCCTACTTACCTAAAACTAAATTTTATATTGTCTCTCCTTCTCCTTGACTGCTTCTAACACATACCAATCATCACGATATTAGCTTTTAAAATCAAGCACTTTAGAAATATCTAATAGTTTTTTAGCAGGCCTAAATAAGTTCGAACTATTAAAAGATGGGACGTTCTTTTTAATACAATATGCTATATATCCCGACCTGTCATGACCATGATATGTGCCCAGGGCGTGCCCGGCTCCATAATCCAGGGGGCTCCCTTACTGGCAGGTTTTTTCGATAAGCCGGTGGACTCTTCAGTAGCATACGGAATGTAAATCACATACAGCGGTGAAGCATTTTTCACCATTCCCGTTGTGTAATCAAAGCTTTTAGCAGATCCCGTAATTGAGTAAAGGGCCATCGGTTTTCGGGGCAACGCAATTTTTCCCTCTTCAATTTCTTTATAGCGAATACTATCCACCTTCTCTCGTGACAAACCCTTGGCTTTTAATTCTCTCCCTCTTTTCATAAATGGCTCCAAGTCCTCGTGATAGCACGCCACATGAAAATTATCCTGGTCGGGATCATCTGCAATACAAATCAACTGGTTTGATCCATCTCGCAGAGTAGTCAGCTCCCCGTCATCATTATATCCTAAAACCCTGGCTCCTTTCTTCATGCCATCAGGTGCAGGACTAACAGCGGCTTTTATCTGATCTTCTTTACTCAGCGTATCCGTCTGTGCATAAACAACGGATGTACCAAACAGAAATATACTTGCAAAAATGAGAATAAAGATATTAGTACTGTTCACAATATGATGCTTTTAATTGAGCAGTTATAACGTGGGATGAAGTATAAACAAACCATTTGTAATATCACTAACAATAATAATCCCGCTTTCAAAAAATGGGTAGTTACTCCAGGCCCCGTCAAAAATTTTATTATCATTATCGGGAAAGGTATCAAAGTAAGCTACTTCCTCGAGCTCCCCATCCTCAATATTTTCGAGACTTAATATTCGAAGTCCCGCCGTATAGTTAGCCTGATAGGTATAGTTGCCCTTGATATACTGATTATGATCGATGGACGGTGTATTTGCCTCGTGTACCCCAATCAGCTCAGGATTATCAAGATCTTGCACATCCCAGATGTAGGTTTGGGTATTGATTCCGTTTTGTGCTTCATCAAATTCATCATCGAGTAAAAAGTAGCGATGATCTTCCGTTAACCATCCCTGATGGGCATAGCCGTTATTTTGATAGTCCGATTTTGCGATGGTCTCGGTTTTCTCCTTGTCGGTTACGTTTGCTATCACCAAATGAGTTTCACTGGAATTCATGCAAATTTCATCCCCCTGGTAATCCGCATCAGGACCATCGTACACAACACATTGCGTATCATGTACATATCCCGTTGAATCGAAACCGACGGTACTGTCACTGTGGAATCCTGCAAACTGAGGTTCGAGTGGATTCCGGAGATCGACAATATGTAGTCCTCCGCCGTAGGTGTCCGAACCTCCAACATATCCATAACCGGTTTCTTTATTGATGGCAATGTTGTGGGCATTTTCAAAACCTTTGTAATGATAATCTTCCTCGAATATCACCGGCGGATTTTCTACTCCTCTGAGCCGGGATAAATCGAACACCTGCATGCCGTGGGGCTGGGCATCACTAACCACATATAAGTAGTTTTGATACACCTTGAAGTCGCGCCATGACGATTTTTCTTCATGCATTAGCTCAGCACCTCTACCTGTTTTGCCGGATGTACCCGAAACCGATTCGGGCTCTTCCAGCTTTCCAACAACCTGCGGTTCGGATGGAGTGGAAAGATCTACAAATGCAACACCACCTACGAGACCTACCAGCGCATATTCGGTACCCGTTTCCGGATCCGTCCATCCCCAGATATCATTTAAAGCCTGACCATCATCCAACGGCTCGGCTAACAAATTCTCGGGTGATACCGTAGCTACCAAATCAATGTTATTGCATCCATACCTGTCATTTGATAGCCCGTCCACACATTCAAGTTCTGCGGGAATATCAATAGCATCAATCGGATCGCCAACATTGGTTGAATTATCGCTGCAACCTACAACTAATATCGCAACGATAAACCATAGAGAGTAAAAAGGTAATTTCATAAGAATCAGGGCTGTTTAAAATTATTAACTATGCAAGAGCTACAAATTTTCCTTTTGGTTCTTGCCTAAAGATGTGCCCTTTTAGAACTGGGGAATCTTCCTCAACCTACTATTCCCAAGCCCATCATTTTTTAAACTTAAGATATCCCTACACCCTTCGCAATATCCAAATCAATTCCCCAATACAGTGATAAGTTTCACTTACACTAATTTCGATCGGACTATCCTTCCCATTCATTGATTGGGCAATTAGCTTCTCTTGTTCCTTTTGAAGACGCCGCAATGAAACTTCCTGCGATGAAGCGATAAGAAAGATACCATCATGGGCGGGGTCCACGTCGAGGTTAATAACAGCGATGTCGTTTTCTTTTACTGTTGGCGCCATTCCATCCCCGGAATTCACATATCCTATTAATCTGTCAGAGGCCGGAAATCCATCAATCTCATTGGAAAAATCGGCATAAATATTCCCGGCCTTAGGACTGGTACTAAAATCCGGCTTCTTATTTTTTATATTCAGGGAACTATAAACAGGGATGGGCGGTTGATCTTTAGTTCCATCGACAGCTCTTTTTTCGCCTTTGCCATCCAGCAACCAGTTTTTATTTAAGTCATTGCATCTTTCAATTATTCTCTTTAGATCCAACCTTCCCCTGTTCTTTTGCATACTTAGGGTACTGGGATTGATATCTAAAAAATCTGCAACCTCTGCGTCAGTCTTGAAATGATACGCCTCTTTGATACGTTCTAATATTTCATTCACTTTGTATTAATGCCTACATTTTATAATTTCACATTATGTGAATTAACAAATATTCAATTTATAAATAAACAACTTTTAAACCGATAACAAATGCAAAACAGAAAGCGCAATGAGGCTGAGAAGGAGGTCATGAAAATGATGATCGATGCTGATATCACTCAAAAAATGATTGCCAAACATCTTGATATTACTCCACAAGCTGTAAATAATCGTCTTAAACGAGGCAGTGTCGATCCCTTAATCAAGGCTATTGAGGAATTAAAAGAAAACCGTTCGTAAAGCAAAAAAGGACTGAGTGCGAATTACGGTTATTGTTTCTATTAAAAAGAAAGGATTGAAAAATTTAACCAGCTTCGGAAGGTCACTTAGAATTACTACCTGAAAATCGAAGATCTCTTGATATTTGGATAATATTAGATGGCTTATTAGGTATCATTCTTCGAAGTAAAGATTCATAAACTGGCTTTCCTGTTCTACATTTCCAATTATAACTAACTCGCTTTCGGGATTTAGTTTTGTATCCGGATGGGGATTAATTTCCTGTTGTCCATTCTGCTTTATAGATAACACGCTGCATCCGGTATCTTTTCGAATATTGGATTCTTTCAGGGTTTTGCCTGCCAATAACTTTGGAGTTTCCAGGTTAAATACATTAAGTCCTTCTGCAATCATAACAACATCGTTACGCTCAAGGATATTAAATATTGCATTTGCTCCCATCGTGGCGTACGACATTACAAAGTCAGCCCCGGCTCGGTGCAATGTTGAGACATTGCGCTGCAGGGTGGCCCGACCGATGATTTGAATATCGGGACGAAGATGACGGGCATAAATTGTCAGATAGACATTCATGTCGTCATCGTGGGTCGTCATAATAATACAGGGGGCTTCTTCAATACCTGCTTTTTTCAGAATATCAAGTTCTTCGCCGCCTCCCAATATATATTTTTCATTATCAAGAACACGTTCGGGATTTTTTTCTATAACCCTGTAATCCATACCCCGCTCTTCAAAGGCTTCGGCCGTACCGCGTCCCACTCGTCCGGCACCTACAATGATGACGGGTTTTTCATTGGATCCATAAATTGCCATGTGTTCATCATAATTACGCAATTGATCCACTGAACCTGCCAAAAGCAATACGCTTTCTTTATTGATTAACGTATCCGGTGTTGGCTTAATAAATTTGCCGCGCTCCCACACGCCCACAATATTAATATTTAACTTTTCGCGTAAATTACTTTCAGCTATCGTTTTCCCAACCAAGGGGGTACCATCGGCTGTAGCTTCTGCTATCACCAACTCTTCAAAACGCCCTACCACGTGCACACGTGAATCCTGGCTTATGGTTCTTCGTGAGATTGATTTTCCCATCATTTGTCCCAGCTGAATAACATGATCTGCACCGGCCATTTTCAGCAGATCCACAGAATCAGTGGAGTTCGCCGTAGTTACAATTGTCACTTTCTCATCCAGTTCCCGAACCGTATTACTGATATTAGAATTAACCATATCCGTGCCAATTGAAACCACCATGGCAGCATTTTTTACACGGAGGCGCTTGTAGGTTTCGGGATCATCCAACTCCCCAAACACAACCCGGTAGCCTTCATCGTATAACTCTAAAGCCTTGCGTAAATCGGTAACCAGCAGGACATATTCATAATTATATTGATCCAACTTCTCGATCAGCGACCTTGTTATGGGATCGAGATGCGTGATGATTACATGATTTTTAGTATCCTCGGGCAATTCACGAGGCGCCCTTGCTTTCGATTGTGCTTCGAGCCAGGGGGCATAGAAAAATTCAATAAAGGTAAAGGGTAATAGTATCAGAAGAGATATCATGCCAGACATTAAAACAACAACCGAAAACGCCCTGCCCAAATCGCTGGTAAAGGTAATATCACCAAAGCCAAGCGTGGACATAACCGTGAGTGTCCAATAAAATCCGGTTACCCAGCTGTGCTCTTGTCCCTCATACAGCATGATGAAGTGAAAAATAACGCTGTACGCAATAATCAAAGCCGAAAGCGCTGCCAAGAACCTAAGAAGCCGCTTTATATTTACTTTGGTATTACGGCTGGAGAGGAAGTAGCTAATTTGCGAAGTAAAAAATTTCATAATCTTTTAATAATCCGAACTGAACAAAACCGAACAGCATCCGTTCAATTTATTAATTTTTTTGATGCTTAAAGGAATCTCTTTCTTAAACTCTAGATCTTAGCTTAATACCCCAACGTAATACTAAAGCAACTGCTTATTCTAATACAAATCGGAAGGTAACAGTACCATACTGCGATTGCTGTGGTACACCTGCCGGAAGTTTTCTAAAACGCCAGTTGCTCAATGTTTTCATTACTTCACGTTCCAATTCCGGATTCATTTTTTTGAGCGGCACAATCCGTCCGATAGAACCGTCCGGCTTTACCTCAAATCGAATAGTTATTGTTGCTTCGGCATCGGTCGTATTATCGGGCAGCGGTTGTACCATTGCAGTCCTCTCAATATCACCCTCCCAGTTAAGTTCATACGGTGCCGATTTCTCCTGCTCATTACCGGTCCCCTGATCGGCATTAAGTTCTCCGGTATTTCCCTGCTCATCGCCACTGTTTTCAGCGCCCTCTTGTTGCACTTCGTCTTCCTCTGTTTTAGGAGGAATAGTTACCTCTTTAGGCTCATCGGTTTCGGCCTCCTCCTGCGGATCTACCTTATCCGTTTCCGGTGTTTCGATCGGTTCTTCCTCAATTTCTTCTTTTTGATCGGGCGCATCTACCGGTTTTGTTGTTTCTTCTGTGGACTCCTGCTGCTCTTCAACCGGTTTCGGTTCTTCGGGCTCCGGGTTATCAGGTTTTGTCTCAGAAGGATTGGGACGCGTGGCTACCTGCTCAGCTTGCTGCTCGGCGTATTCTGCAGGCGTTCCCGTCTGGAACTCTCCAAACTCCACCTCAATATAAGAGGGACGTACATTCGACTCGATCGAGAAGGTATAAAGTAAAAAAACAATAACCAGAGCTACGTGTACTCCCTCCCGTAACAGCAAGGGCAAATCGATCTTCTTCGTTATTAAATACAGGTTGCTCCATAAAATTTTATTTCCACCTTACCTGGATGCCTGCTCTGTTGCCATCACAATCCTTAAATCCAGCGCCTTGGCAATATTCATTACGCGCACCGCATTATCGATAATCGCATCCTTATCTGCTCTTAAAACAAGGGTAGCCTGCGTTTTGTTTCCTTTGGCTTTTCGAAGCGCCGAGGCCAGCATGCCGCTGCTGGTTGGCTCTCCATCAACATAAAATTGCCCATCCTTGGTTACAGCAACGGTAATAAACTGGGCCTCCGTCTGTGCACCGGTTTCCGCCTTCGGGAATATCCACCTTGATCCCAAAGTTGGTGACAAACGATGAGGTCAACAGGAAGAAAATCAGGAGCAACAATACGATATCTGTCAGCGACGACTGTGAAAACAGCGTCAGAGGCTCCATTCGGTCATCATCTTTTCTAAAGTCCATTATCCTACCTTCTCACGCTCTTTTTCTTTCTTGTTTGATGGTGCCTGCAGCAAGTCAATAAAGTCTGCTGATGCATTTTCCAGCTCGTGAACCATGCGGTTGATTTTGCCCAACAAGAAGTTGTAAAATCCATAGGCAATAATACCTACGATCAATCCGGTTGCCGTTGTAATTAACGCCTCCCAAATACCACCGGCCAACACACTTGGGTTCACATTTCCCTGAAGCGATTGTATATCCATGAAAGCCTCAATCATACCGGTAACCGTTCCCGTAAATCCAACTAGCGGAGCGACACCGGCTATGGTAGCCAGCCAATTCATCCGTTTTTCCAAATGATAAATCTCTTTCTTACCCGCATTACCGATGGCATCCTCAATATCTCGTATAGGTCGCCCCAGCCTGCGGATACCTGCCTTGAGGATACGCGCCAAAGGCTTATCTATGCCATCGCAATAAGTTAGCGCACGTTGACGATCACCATCTTTTAACATGCTTTCAACGGTTCGCAGGAAACCGTCGATTTCTATTCGCGCATTATTTAACGAGCGCCAGCGCTCGGCAATAACATATATGGCTACAATCGACAGGATAAATAACGGGATCATCAGCACCCCGCCTTCAGCCAGCAGTTCTAACATCGACATTTGTTCCTGTTGTGCAGCCATACTTAGTGTATCAGCGGCTGTAGTATCAGTCTGGGCTTGTAAAAACAAAAAGAATAACGCTTGCATAATTTTATATAGTTACGAGTCTATTATTGAATTCTTTTTATGAAATTATTGTCTCGGTACCGTTCCGGGGCATCATCAATCGCCTGTTGAGCATCACTGACCGTTTCAAACTGGCCAATACCCACACGATAGTAGGTGGTTCCCTCTACTTGAGCCTGACTTATCAAGGCCCGATAACCAGCCTCCTGTAGTTGCTGACGATTTTGCTCTGCTTGCTGCCGATCGCGCAGAGAATGGACTACAATAGTATAACCATTGGCAATAGCTTGATTGGGTTCCCCCATCAATCCATAACGATCTTGCTGCTGGTTGGGCGATTCTGTGCCCGTATCTTCTTCCTCTGTTGATACTGCTGAGGGCTGCTCAGGTTCCACGACCTCTTCATCTTGACCAAGTTGTTCTTCTGATTGTGTATTGCCATCAGCAGGGTCTACCGTTTCTGTGGGTTGGGGCGATGTCGTTGACATTTCAGTACTGCTTGTCCCGGAAAAACCAAAGTCATAAATCATCCATCCGCCAATTCCTACAATCAATATTACTACCACAGCAACTATAACAGTTCCAATAGTATCTCCCTGCTTTTCATTTTTCGTTTCTGCAACAGGCTCTCTGGGCTCAGGAACTTCTTGGGTTTCCGTTTCTTTCGGTTCTTCACCTGTTGTACCAAAAACAGCATCAAAAACTTCTTCTGCTTCTTGTTGATCCTCTTCTATATCTTCTGATTCTGTGACCTTCTCCGTTTCAGGCTCTTCGTACTCCGGCTCAGGTTCAGCCTCAATTTCTTCTGTTTCCTGTTCTTCTTTCTCTCCTTCGGTAACATCAGAATCAAAAGCCCACTTATTCTCTGAATCTACTCCACCGGGCTCAGACTCAGCCATATCCACATCGGGAACTTCCTCCTCACTTTCGGGCTCCTTAAACGCGCCAATAAGCTCTATGGGTTTCATCCCCGCATACTTGTTGTTGATTTCGGTTTCGAGGATATCGCCGGGCTCAAACTGCAGGCTTCCCTCCTCCATACTAAAAGTACCGAACCCTTCAACTTCAAACGTTTTATCCTCCTTAGCCGCCTTTTGTATTCGGCTTATCAATTCTGAGAGCTGCGTCTCAACCTTTTCGCGCTCCAGTCCCGTTTTTTCTTCAAGAAGTGATATCAGTTGTTCCTTATCGATAGTCATATCCCCAGTTAGTTTTCCGGAATAAAAGTGATGGTATCCTTGGGCGGCATCATCACAACCCGGCCGCTGTCAAACTGTTTTTGAAATTGTTTTTGATGTTCAAATTCGAATCGCCCAACGCCTTCGAGATATACATCATTTTTCCGGGCTATCTCTTCACGTATAACCTCAGAAAAAGCTTTGATAAACTCTTTATCCATCGCCATTATAATTTTACTGTTACCCCGCCATATGCCTGAAACGGTCGCTCATTATACCCTTGCCAAACTTCGTAATCCTGATTTAAGATATTCACCAATTTTATATAGGCTCCAAATCGTTCTGTAACCTCCACATCCAACTGACCCCCAAGTAATATAAAGCTATCCAGCTTTTCATTCGTTTGAAAGGTTCTTCGTGAACCTACATAATCAGCCCATGCTTCGAAAGTAATTCTATCAAAAGGCTGCACTGTGAGGCCAGAGTTAACTCCTATTTTTTCCTCAAACGGAATACGTCCACCACCTTTAAGTTTGGGAGAACGCAAGTAAACTTTACCATTCACTCGTAATTTCTCGGGAATAATTTGATGCGCTACGCTCGCATAGGCAGATACTTTATAAGCATCCCGATACTGTATCTCATAAAATTCATACAACTGGATTTCCAGGTTGCCCGTTATCAGAGCGCAAAAAAATCGGATAGTCCGACATATCCTCGTATTGCAATCCAAAGCTAAACTCCCCCTGATCCGCATATTCTACACTGGCTTCTCCTTTCCCGTACATCCGATAGGTATGCCGGAGTGTATTCTCCACCGTTAAAAATCGGTTCTCTGTGTGTCGCTGCTCCAATGTTTTTACATAGGGCTGGGCTCCGGCCGTAACTTTTAATGTCAGCATATCCAGCAGTGGATGTTCTACTTTAACTTCCGGACCCAAATATATCTTATCATCAATATTATTTTGCGCATAATAGACGCTGGCATCTACCTTAATATCGGTAGCATAATTAAACTGGCGCTCATACACCACTCCACCCTGGGCGGTGAGCCAGGAATCTTGTGCTATGGCATTTTCATAATTTCCACCCTTTGCCCCTGCTTTTACAGTAAAAGTCTCGTCGGTATTTCCACCGGCCCATCGTTTGGCTACAGAAACATTATACACCCGCTCCTCACTCTTCCCTGTCAATGCATCCGCATTTTTTAGATCAATATTGTAATACCGAATGTTAGCATCTGCTTTCCAGCCGGTAATAGCATTTTTAAAATGACGAAACTCGGCTCCTAAATTAATGCCATTATACTCTTTTCGAGCACCATCCGGTATAGTAGTAGCAGGCAAATCAAACATGTTATTAAAACTGGTTTTGAATCCCCCATTTACCGAAAGCTGACTTTTTTCACTTAGTTTCGTTGCGTATTCTGCGTTGGCATCAAAAAAGCGAAAGCTACTGTTTTGGTTATCCAGGTGTCCATCAGAGGAAGAGTAGTCAAAATCGCCGCCGATGTAACTTTTGTTATTGAGGCGCTTTACACCCCAAAATTGTGATTCGGGAGTCACATAACTTCCAAAGCCAATCCGACTAAATACGTTTTGTACCGAAGAATAGGGATATACCATGTAGGCCGGTGGATTGGGACGAGACAGCTCACTTACCGGAAGATTGGCAACAACCTGCTCAGGGGTTTCCATAAAGGGCATCCGATTGGGATCAATCTGATAGACTCGTGGATTGGGATCAAAACCCAGGATGGGCTGTCGGCGCAATCCGGGAAACCGCGCCTGAAACTGACTGCGTATTTCAATGTCTTGTGGATCGATCTCCGGCAGCATAGACGATTCAGCATCCTGCTGCTGTTGTGCAGCTATGGGATTAGCCGCCAAAACTGTTACGATAATAAATGCTATTGCTGATATCCCTTTCATAAAAATTTTACTGCTATGATGCTCTAAAATCAGTGTTAAAGGTACTAATTTTTTAGCAACGATTAATGTCTCAATTAAGGCAATTTTATACCCGGTTCTGGTCGGTCTGTTTCGAATAACGAAAAAAGAATGAGAGAATTGCAACAAAGCCCAACTTGTAGCAAAAATGTCCTGAAAATATCCTTAGGATAAAGTTAAACAACCGGCTCTCCCGCCTTGGTCGATCGAAGCTTATCAATAAACAAAAATATAGGCGTTATACTTGAAACAAATAGCACCATTACTCCGTGAGTAACCGTTGCATAAGCAATACCGGTAACCGCGGGTACGGCAAATAATACCAATAGCGACTGTTTTACAAAATAATGATAGGTGCCCAATCCACCAGGCGACGGAATAGCAATACCGATGGCAGAAATAACGGTAATCACAAGTGCATCCAGCATATCCAGATTATAAGCCTCCTGCATATCAAACATCCAGAATGGAATATAGGTCATCAAGGTGTAGCAAAACCAGATTAAAACGGTATAAAGAATAAATAACCACCACCGTTCTACATCGCGTGCTGCCAGCAGTCCATTCTTAAACATAATGTAGGCCCTTTTAGCCTTGAAAATCCACCTCCGCAGAACTTCAAACCTGGAGCCAAGATAGACTACAAGCTTGATCAACAATAAGCCGATACCGATAACAGCTGCCAGCAAAAACGCAACCCATAAATAGGTAAGCAAGCTCGACTCATTCGTGAGAAAATTAATAGTTTCATCCCCAAATATCTGTCGGAGCAAATTCAGGTCGGCAATAACATACACCGACACCACCACCATCAGAAATGCCATCACGGCAACATCAATGACACGCTCCAATACGATTGTGCCCATCAATTTAGAACTGCTCAATCCCTCCTTTTTACCCACATACACCGGACGGGAAACCTCTCCAAAACGCGGACCAACGAGATTCATCATGTATCCAACCAATACCCCCGAAATCAAGGTGATGCGGTCAAGCTCTTCCTTGTCCTTTTCAATAAAAAGGCGCCAGCGTTCTGCTCTAAAAATATGACTGGACAGCGCCGTAATTGCGAAAGGTAATAACCATCCAAACTGGATATTCTTCGAATATTCCCACACTTCTTGCAGCCGCACATTTCGAAAAGCCAACCACAGAAAAAGGGCTCCCAGCGATAGTGCGAGCCCGATCTTAATTACTTTTTTATACATTAACTTCTAACAATATGTTAGTTTCGCATGTCCACTATTTCGGCACTCTCGGGATAGCTGAGCTTAAACATTGCTTCCTCCGGTTCCATAAATTCGCCGTCAGTAAAGGTGGTGGTAATGACATTATCGGCCGGATCAACAGCTTCAATCTTTTTCGGTACCAGACTATTTGAAAGATATATTTCGACTTTCTGATATATCGCAAAGGGATCATCAGAAGACAATAATATATAAATTTCGCCCTGTCGCTTTTCCTGGGTCTGAACCGTAAATGTTGAATCAACACCATTCAAGATTCTCGAGGGGGCGAAATCGTCATCTTCCGGCTCGTATTTACTAATGATAACCCGGTTCCTATCCTCATCATACACCTTAGAGGTCTGTCCATCCACTACCACTGATTTATTATCGGCCTCCACCCTATACTTTTGAGCTCCAACCCAAATACGTCCACTGCTGGCAACAGTATCCTGGGTGTAAGAGTCTACGGTTTGATGATAAAATTCAGCCTTAAAAATAGATCCCTCTTCAAATGTCTGTTTTAAGTCTGAAAAATAGGTCTGCTGTCCCAGAGCCAACGAAGGCAACCCCAAACCAATAACTAATACAATAAGAAATACACTTAAACTATCGTTCAAATTCTTCCAGATCATCTAATAATTCTTCTAATTCTTCTTCATCGTCAACTAACACGTCACGCGCCGTACTGCCCTGATAAGGACCAACAATGCCGGCGTTATAGAGCTGATCAACAATTCGACCGGCACGATTATAGCCAATTTTAAGTTTACGCTGCAGCAGTGACACCGATCCCTGCTGATGCAATACAATAACTTTGGCCGCCGCTTCAAAAAGTTCATCAATATCCTCAAGTGGATCAGGAATATCACCACTTGATGAGGTTTCATCTTCTAAAACAGGCAATTCGTACTTATTATTGTATCCCCGTTGGTTTCCAATGAAATCAGTAATCTTTTCTACCTCTTCGGTCGATACAAAAGCATTTTGGATCCGGGTCATGCCGCCACCGTTGGTAAATAACATATCACCGCGACCAATAAGCTGGTCGGCACCGCCGGTATCAAGAATTGTACGGGAATCCACTTTTGAAGCCACCTGGTAAGCAATACGTGCGGGGAAGTTAGCCTTTATCGTTCCGGTAACCACATTCACCGACGGGCGCTGTGTTGCCACCACCAAGTGAATACCTACCGCACGGGCCAGCTGCGCAAGACGGGCAATCGGCTCCTCAATTTCTTTGCCGGCTGTCATCATTAAATCAGCCAGCTCATCAATGAGCACTACAATATAAGGCAGATGGCGGTGCCCTTCGTCCTCATCAAGCTCACCGTTATCAAACTTTTCGTTATAAGCCCGAATATCACGAACCATACCATCCTTGAGCAAGTCGTAGCGCTCGTCCATCTCTTTAGTCAGGCTCTCGAGCGTTTCCTTCGCCGCAGAAGTATCCGTAATAATGGGTTCTTCCGCGCCGGGCAGCGTAGCTAAAAAGTGTTTTTCAATTTTCTGAAACAGCGACAGCTCAATCTTCTTGGGATCAATCATCACAAATTTCAGATCATCGGGGTGGCACTTATACAGCAGACACGTAATAATCGTATTAATCCCCACCGTTTTACCCGATCCCGTAGCACCGGCAATAAGCAAGTGCGGCATCTTCGTCAGATCCACCATAAACACTTCGTTCTCGATGGTCTTCCCAAATGCCACCGGCAGCTCATAATCACTTTCCACAAATTTCTTCGTATTGATGACCGACTTAATAAACACTATTTCGCGCGATCCGTTGGGTACCTCAATTCCTACAGCCGATCGGCCGGGAATGGGAGCCATAATACGCAATCCTTTCGCCGCTGTAGCCATTTTCAAATCGTTGGCATAGCTCTCTATCTTACTGATTTTGACATCCGGTGCGGGATCAAGCTCATAAAGCGTAACCGTGGGACCGACAATGGCATTGATGCTGCGAATTTCAATATTGTGCCGTTTTCAGCTTATCGAGGATGATGCGTTTGTTTTCCTTGATCTCCTCAAGATCAACATCATTACCTTCATTCGGTGGCGAATCAAGCAGATCTATCGTCGGGAACTTGTAGCGAACCTTGGGTACTTCTTTGGCTTTACCCTTATTCTGCTCATCCAACTCTTTCTCATCGGCCTGCTCATCCCCTTCACCCACATACACCGAAATATCGACATCGTCTTCCTCTTCTTCGGCAATCTTCTTCTTTTCAATATCGGCACGCGGACGCTGATCAAGTGACTTCACTTCTTCTTTTTGCTTACGCATTCGCTCACGATCGCGCTTCTGTGATTCCTCTACAATATCATCAATAGAACGGGGTTCCGGCTCCTCTTCTTCAGGTTCCGCCTTCGTTTCTGTCTGGGTCTTGGCCTGCCGTTGCTCTGATTGCTGCGATTTCTTCCGCATCTGCTGTTCAGCCTGCCGCTGCTTTTCAATCTCTTTTTGCTCAGCTTCCTGCTGTTTCTGTTTTCTTTTCTCCTCTTTTTTCTGGCGGCGACGTTCCTTCCAGTCTGCATACGAAGCTTTAATATTTTCAATCCATTCTTTTACTCGCTCTACCGTGTTCTGGAGATCGCGATCGAGCAGTGCCAGCAAGGTAGTTAGCAGCAATACCGACAGGATAATAATTGAACCAATACCCGTAATATTTTGCAGGATCCGCGCTATATAAAACCCGGCCGAGCCATTCCATACCGACTCAACCCATTCATAATTGGTATTCAGCCATCCCAAAATAGTCGACAACAATACCATACTCCAAATGCCATATGCCGTAGGCCACAGCATTAGACCTATATCTCGATTTCTGAAAATAAACCACCCGTATCCTACAATGATAAGCGGCATAATGATACTCATATATCCAAACAGCAGGTGGACAAAAAAGTGCGCTAAATAAGCTCCAACAACACCCAACCCATTTTGGATGCGGAGGGCCGGACCCTGATCAAGCGCAAATAAACTATCGGTTGACAGCGATTGGATAAGCGTATAATCTGCCGGGTTATAGGTAACTATACTAAACCCAAGCAGGCCGCCGACGGCCATCACCAAAATTCCCAGTATTTCCATTTTTCGGGATTCCGAAAGGCCTCCCAAAAAACTATCTGAACTACTTTTCTTAGCCATTTATATCTGTAATGATTCCTTCATTAAGTGCCGGTAATATATCCGTAATACTGCGTTGACAGCAATATTCAAGATCCTTTTCACTTACAATATCCTTGAGCCGTACCGCATAATTCGATGATTTGATGCTTGTTTCTATATCATCACTAAATTTTTCATAAAGACCAAAAGCAACTTTTGCTCCGTCTCTGGCCTCATTTGGTAAATCACCTTCACAAAGTTCGTAAATAATATTCCCGGCACAAAGTATATCCTCCAGCGAAAGTCGGCCACGCCACCCCGCACACACCAGCAACACCTCCTCATTAAGATTCTGCAAATGTTTAACGATGGCATTCAGGTTTAAAAAAGAACCTACAATAATTTGGTCGGCCAAACTGCAACGCCGAATTGCTTTTGTGCCATTCGTGGTATTGAGGATGATCGTCTTGCCATTTACCACTTCCCTGGTATGTTCCAGCGGCGAATTCCCCAGATCATATCCATCAATGGTTATTCCATTTTTTTCGCCACTCATCAAAAAGCTTTCCGCATCCAGGTTATGCGAAATTTTGCTGGCATCGTCCATATCCTCAACCGCAATAACGCCTTTTGCACCATTTTGCAATGCCGTAACCATCGTTGAACTGGCCCGCAATACATCAATCATCACCACTATTTTATCACGAATATCTTCTTCCTTAAAAGAGTGAGCCGACGAAAACACATCAATTTGATTTATCATATGCTATAAATAATAATGTCGTAATCTCTGTTTATCCCAGTTGATATATTAGTAACTATTCCCTTCTGCAACCACTTTTTATTTTACAAATGGTGGCTTTGTTACTGCAGCCTCGGCTTTTTTGTTTCGGATCTCTACAAAAACTGATGATCCCTCATCACCGTGGTTAATATCCACATATCCCATAGCAATATTAGTACCCAGCGTGATAGAGCGAGAGCCGCTGGTTACAAAACCTATCTCATTATCCTCCTCATCAAAAATCGCGTATCCCTTGCGCGGGATAGAACGCTTATCATCAATAGTAAGGCCCACCAATTTTCGTGAAAGTCCTTCTTCCTTGGCCTTAACAAGCGCATCACGACCTATAAAGTCGCCTTTGTCTAACTTGGTGAGCCAGCCCATTCGTGCTTCGAGCGGATGCGTATCTTTTGTGATATCATTGCCATAAAGCGCAAATCCCTTTTCCAAGCGAAGGGTGTCCCTGGCACCGAGCCCGCAGGGTTCAATACCGAATTCTTCCCCGGCTTCCATAATTGCATTCCAGATCGCTTCAGGATCCACATGATCCTTATTGAAATAGAGCTCAAACCCCTTTTCACCGGTGTAACCGGTAGCCGAAAGGGTCACATCTTCATAACCGGCCAAAGTGCCCAGTTCGAAAGTATAGAACTTGATGGACGAAAGGTCTGTATCGGTAAGCTTCTGCAGGGTTTCCACGGATTTAGGTCCCTGCACGGCTAGCAAACACGTATCATCAGACAGATTAGTCAGCTCCGCATCAAACGAATTGTTCTCGGCAATCCACTCAAAATCTTTCTCGATATTGGATGCATTCACCACCAGGATATATTCATTCTCTCCCAGCATATATACCAAAAGGTCATCAACGATACCGCCATCTTCGTAACACATAGCCGAATACTGTGCTTTCCCGGACACTAATTTTGAGGCGTCGTTAATCGTCACATGCTGAATCAAATCCAGTGACTCATCACCCGTCACGTAAAATTCGCCCATGTGCGATACGTCAAACATCCCCACTTTTTCGCGCACGGCATTGTGTTCTTTGCGAATACTGTCGTACTGCACAGGCATATCAAATCCGCCAAAGTCTATGATCTTTGCTCCGGCTTGTTCGTGGATATCGTAAAAGGGCGTTCGTTTTAACATCGATTACTTTTGTTTTAGTGCGATTCCAGACTTCTTTTGGCTGATGATAGCTTTACTGTATTACACATCAATTTCCAGTCGACCAAAATACGGATTTCGCAATAGAATAGAGAATAAAATAGAACGCAAATTACACTCTTCGCTCAGCGTTGCAACTTCACCTCCCATTAATATTTCAATAAACCTAATCCCACGGATAAATCCGTGGTCTAACTACTATTTATCAAGTCCGCTTAAGCGGACTTACGGTACCTTCATTTAGCCTGATGATTCATCGTCAGGCTGTTGTTTACGTTCCGACGCCGAGCATCGGAACGAGATGTTAAATCGACCAATCCGCATAATATCCCTCCCTTGAAACCGAATTCTTTTACCATAGAAACCGTTTAACATCTGTGATTTAATCCTTATCTTTCAGGACTGAAAAATTTAGCCCAAACAGAACCCTTTTACCTCAATGGCCATTAATAAGCAACAAGTACGTACAGCACTTACCCACGTGATGCATCCTGAGATGGAAAAAGATCTGGTCACCCTTGATATGATCGAGGATATCATTGTTCAAGATTCGTTTATCACCTTCACAATTGATCTTCCTGAAAAAGATCCTAAGCTGGAATCCAAGCTTAAGGATATGTGCGAAGATGCGATTCGTAAATTCGTGGATAAAGATGCTGTTCTTGATATAACGACGGCCGTAAATATCTCAAAGTTTCGAAATAACGAGGACAAGGGCGAATTCCCGGGACAAGATCATCGAAAGAAAAAAGAGCAGCAGCAAGATCAGGATGAGGAAGTCCTTTCAGGCGTTAAGAATATTATCGCAGTTGCGTCGGGCAAGGGCGGCGTTGGGAAATCTACCGTAGCCGTAAACCTCGCTTGTGGATTGGCACGCACCGGCGCCAAAGTTGGCTTACTAGATACTGATATCTACGGTCCCAGCATTCCTACCATGATGGATGCTCACGGCCGACCCAATATAACAACCCAAAAGAAACTCATCCCCAAAGAAAAATACGGCGTCCGCTTTCTATCGATGGGCATGCTTGTTGATCCCGACCAGGCGATGATCTGGCGCGGACCGATGGTAACAAGTGCGGTCAAACAATTTATGAACGAGGTGGAGTGGGGCGAGCTGGATTATATGGTACTCGATCTCCCTCCCGGAACGGGCGATATTCAATTGACACTGGTACAGACCGTTCCGTTGACCGGTGCTGTTATCGTATCTACCCCACAAGATGTTGCGCTTGATGATGCCCGAAAAGGAGTGGCTATGTTCAAAAAAGTAAATGTGCCTGTATTAGGCATGGTTGAAAATATGGCGTACTTCATTCCCGAGGATATGCCGGAAAAGAAATATTACATCTTTGGCAAACACGGTGTTCGCAATTTAGCTAAGCGCATGGGGGCGAATTTTCTTGGCGAAATCCCGCTGGAGCAAAAAGTGCGCGAAAGCAGTGATGAAGGCAAACCTATTGTTTTGGGGGATATGCAAACGAAATCAGCTCAAAAATTTGTAGAACTCTCCAACAATGTGATTCAGCAGCTTGCAATTCGCAACCAAGAGCAGGATCCCACGGAAAAAATTGATATTAAAATTAGGCCGTAATAGCCTGAAGATGAATCAGCAGGCTAAAATAATAATAAGCTCGTTTAAACGAGCTTCCAATATCATTTAGTCCCCGGATTTATCCGTGATAATGAAAAAACTTATTCCAGCATCATAAATTATAGATGCTGAAACAAGTTCAGCATGACACAGCGTTTTTAATTTTCATTATAACGCTTATTCAGCACCTGCTTTCGGTATTCAAAAATATCCCGCAGCTTATTTCTGATCAGCAATTTATTCACAATTCTACCCAGTATCCCGTAAGGAGGCACGTAATTTACCTCATCAATCATCCTTACTCCCGATTCCATCTCCTCAATTTTATGGTGGTGATACCAAAATCGGTACGGGCCTATCCGCTGCTCATCGACAAACTCTTTGCCCGGAACAATATGCTTAATTTCGGTTACCCATTCCGAATGTCCTAACAAAGGTAGTTTTACATCATATTCTACCAGCAAACCATTATACATCTTATCCGGAATGTCGCTGATGATCGTAAAGTCGAGTTCCGGAGGAGTAATTGTATTAAGATTTGCCGGATGGGATATAAATTGCCATAGTTCTTCCGCAGAAATATTCAGGATCTGCTCTTGCCGTAATGTGTACATGAAAATCTTTTATATGATTGGGATCATCTGAGAGATAAGTACAAACCGATTATCCCTAACCAAAGGTTCCATTCAAAGATGAATAAGTAGGTCTCCGGAATTTCCAAAACTCCGGGGACCTTATCTAAGACATAAATTTATTCTACGTGTTCTATTCCCGCTCGCTTAATCCCAGCAAAAAATTCCAGATCGTGACCGCAGCCAGCTTTGCCGTTTGCGTATCACGGTCGTGACGCGGATTTACTTCCGACAAATCAAAGGAGGTGACCTGCTCGTTTCGTCCGGCCAAATACGCGGCGGTCAACCATAAATCGGAAGGCAAACCATTTACGCAAGGGGCACTTACGCCCGGCGCCTGAGACTGATCAACGGCATCCATATCAAAAGTGACCATCAACCGCTCGCTCTCGTGTTGATGAAATAATCCCGAAATGGAGGTGATATTGGTTTCATCTCTTAACATATATTCGCCGCCGCTCTCTTTTATATACTGCAGATGAGATTGTGCTACAGATTGGGGTTGCAATCCCGCTACCAAATACATTTCACAATCGTTTTCATGCTCTATAGCCTGGCGAAAAGGCGATCCGGAATGCGCTTGCCCATCTTTTAGGGGACGCACGTCTGTATGAGCATCTAAATTAAAGATTGCTGTTTTTAACCCTGCTTCAGCATATCCCAAAAAATGACCAAAAGCAGTTTCGTGACCACCGCCGAGTATAATGGGAATTGTTCCCTGCTCTAAACATCTTGCTACAACCTTACCCAGATTTCGCTGATCCTCCTCCACTTCGTAACGAATATTTATATCCCCTATATCTTTGGTGGCACCAATTAAATCTACAAAGGTACTATAGTTATCCGGATTGGGCGTGAGCTTATATAACAGCTCCCGAATAACCTCGGGGGCATCCGCAGCGCCAGCACGACCTCCATTTATGGTTACCCCTTTATCCGATGGGAAACCAATAATAACTGCCCGGGGCGTATCATTCTTTCCGAGATTCGATTCAATTAATTGACCAATTCTCGGATCGTTATCTGCTGTTTTAGGGATATTTATAGATACTTCTTTTAATAGTGACATTTTAAGAAACCTTTGTTCCGTTTTTCCATTCTCTGACCAACATAAAAAGCCCCGTAATTAATGTCATGGGCAATACAAACCATCCCATAGCAGCATTAAAATAAGGCAGCAAATGATGTTCGGTAGCTGTTAAAACCAAATATACCGTAAAAGCAATATAGTATCCCAAGAAGAAGATACCCTCCCAGCGGCTGATCAAACTGCCCGTAATAAAAATAGGCAAACATACAAGAGAGGCTGCAATCATCACGGGGATATCAAATCCAACTACCCCCGGCTGCACCGCGATGCCACCGGGCAGCACTATGGCGGTTAAACCAATTATGCACATAATATTAAATAAATTGCTGCCCACGATATTACCGACGGCTAAATCACGTTCTCCTTTTATACTTGCCAGTATCGATGTGGCAATCTCGGGCAGAGAGGTTCCTGCGGCAACGATCGTTAAACCAATAACAAGACTGCTCACTCCCAGATATTCAGCAAAAGTTACGGCACCGTTAACCAGCCATCGGGCTCCAATTACTAAGAGGACAAAGCCGGCAAAAACAAATCCTACATCCCAAAGCCAATAGCGACTTTTTGATGCGTCGGTTTGGGTATTTTCATCTTTTAATTGGGCATTGTGCTGTTTTCGAGCGTCATAAATCAAAAACCCAATATATGTTAATAGGGAAATAAACAGGATCCCCCCTTCAACCGGGCTTATTGCTCCATTCCAAGCGAAAAAATAAAGCAGGATTGAAGCCCCAATCATCAGTGGAACATCAAGCTTAATTAGATTCTTTGATATGATTAATGGAGCAAGTATAGCTGAGATCCCTAAGATAAACAGCACATTAAAAATATTGCTGCCAATCACATTGCCTAACAGCAGAGCATCTTCTCCGGCAATCCCCGACTGCAAACTGATGGCAAGTTCCGGAGCGCTGGTACCAAAAGCTACCACCGTTAATCCAATAACGAGTGGGGTCATACCCAAGCGACCAGCCAGCGCGGATGCACCACGGACCAGCAGTTCGGCTCCGCCAATTAGTGATAAAAGTCCAGCAACGAAAAAGAGTATCGTAGTAATCACAACAAACGTTCTTATAGCTAATGATTCCGTTAATACTAACGATACTATTTCTTTAACAAAAAAATGCTGCCAACTTTTTGCCGGCAGCATTTTTTATACTCAGCAATTTACTTTTGTTAACTAATGCTCAGAATGTAGGGCTATGCGATTACCTTCTGTATCCTCGATAATAGCCATATAACCATAGTCATCGGTTATTAGGGTCTTTTTCTGAAGCACATTACCACCACTTTCTTGTACTTTATCTAAGACTTTTTGTAGATCTGGATTAGCACTGATATATACGAGTGTACCTTTATGGCTGGGTTTATAAAACTCCTTGTGTTCACATATTGCTCCACCCACTCCTCCTTCCTGAACAGGAAACATGGTCATCTTCAGATCATTATCCATCTCCATATCTTCCATCTTAATATCAAAGATAGACTCATAGAACTTCTTTGCTCTGCTCAATTTCTTGGCAGGAATTTCAAACCAAGCAACAGCGTTCTTCATCTTTCTCATTGTTTTGGGTGCCATAATACTCTCCTCTTTTAGGTTAATTGCATATTGTATGTACAATCATAACTTTTATTGATCACTTTCATACACAATCAAACCCGATATTACAACAAATTGCGATCACCCACTACCAAAATGTGACGAATAAATCACTGTTTTTTTAGGGATACAAACATAAAACCTGTTAGGCGTTGTTGGTCAATGTTTTTTGTGTTCATCTGGTTAAAATTATTTTACCTTAAACAATACACTTTTTCTATTCAACATATTCAGTCATGCATTTATCTAATTCCGGCTTCTTTCCCACTGTACTTTGCACACTGTTATTTTTGGGATTCAGCAGCGCAACTGCCCAGCAGCAATCCACGAGTCCCGAGGATCTCTCCCTGGGCTCTATCAATTTTCCTACGTCTGCAAGCGGCAAAGCCCAGCAAGAATTTCTGACGGGAGTACTGGCGCTACACAGTTTCTGGTATCCCGAAGCTCGTACGCACTTTCAGCGGGCGCGGGAACTGGACCCCCATTTTGCCATGGCTTATTGGGGTGAAGCGATGACCCACGACCATCCGATCTGGAAACAGCATAACCAAGAAGCCGGCCTTAAAGTATTACAACAGCTGGATCGGGAAATTAAAAACGAAGATATTAAATGGTCGGGTCGTAAACAGGCGTACATCGAGGCTATTCGTATTCTCTATAATAATGAGCTCAGTATGGATGAACGTCGGAAAAAATATGCACAGGCGATGAAACAGCTGTATAAACAATATCCCAGTGACGAAACGCTGGCATTTGCGGCCTTGGCATCGATGACCGTTCCCAGCCATAATTATAGCAATCCCGATGTGCGTGATGTAGTTCCTATCGCTTCAAAACTCGAGCAACTTTACCAGCGAAATCCCGAGCATCCCGGGGGCATGCACTACCTGATCCACTTGTATGATAATGAGAAATTTGCCGAACTCGGCTTACGTCCCGCCCACGACTATGCGAATGTCGCTTATTCCTCATCCCATGCCATTCACATGCCCAGCCATATTTACAAACAACTCGAAATGTGGGATCGCGTTATCAAGTCGAATATAAGCGCTTGGCAGGCCTCCGTGGACTGGCAAACAAAGACCGATCGTCCGCTCAAAAACCGCGACTTCCACTCTTATCGCTGGCTATTCGAAGCCTATTTAGAAGTTGCCAATTTCGACAAGGCGTGTGATATTATTAACAACACCCGAAGTATGATGGGCAAGGCCAAAGACAAGAATCAAGATGTGGGACGAATGCCAGAACTGCTGGAAAATTTTGTCGATCAGTACAACAACAGCGCCGGCGAAGGTGCACCGGCCTGCTCATCCCAATAAAGAACCGATAGACAGGGTATTCGGGATTAGGATTGGTCTTTAAACCCTGAAAGGGTTCTGAACCCTTTCAGGGTTTAAGCATTAATATATTTTCTCTCCTTTCCCAAAGGCTCCTGTACAATTCGCCCCCTTGTAATGATACATCCAAAAGTCGGGATCGGGAGCATCAATAATTGCAAAATCAGCAGATTTTCCTTTTTCGATAGACCCAAGGTTAACATCCCTATTAATCGCCTTGGCTGCATAGATTGTAGCTCCCTTTAGCACTTCTGCAGGACTAAGTCGTCCCAGATTACAGGTCAACATCATTGCCAGCGGAAGATCATAGCTGGGCGCCGAGCCGGGATTAAAATCCGTAGCCACCGCCACATCTACACCGCCTTCAACCAATCGGCGACAATCCAAAAACTCCTCCTGCGTATAGAGAGATGCCAGCGGCAGCGTCACGCCTACAACACCGGCTTCTGCCATAGCCTCGATTCCTTTATCCGAGATCTTTTCGAGGTGATCCGCACTGGCAGCCTCCAGCTCCGCGGCCAGTTCAGCTCCTCCACACGAGGTTAGCTGATCGGCATGCAGCTTGGGCGTTAGTCCCGCTGCTTTTGCAGTCCTAAGAATACGTCGCGACTCATCAATCGTAAAAGCAGACTCCTCGGTAAAAATATCGCAAAACTCAGCTACACCTTCCTCGGCCACCCTCGGGATCATCTCCTCAATCACCAAATCGATATACGCCTGACGATTATCTTTGTATTCCGGGGGTATCGTATGTGCTCCCAAAAAAGTGGGAATAATATGCATCGGTTGATCTTCGCCCAATCGTTGATATACGCGCAGCGTTTTTAGCTCATCCTCCACCGACAACCCATAGCCACTCTTGCACTCAACGGTGGTAACCCCAAGCTTAGCCATTTCTTTTAAAAATCCGGATGCTTTTTCATAGAGTTCATCTTCACTGGCCTTTCGTGTCTCCCTAACCGTCGACAGGATTCCACCACCTGCTTTAGCAATTTCGAGATAGCTTTTACCCTGCACGCGCATCGCAAACTCATTGGGACGCCATCCCCCAAATGCAAGATGCGTGTGACAATCAATGAGACCGGGAACCACCATTTTCCCATCGGCATCAAACGCATCTTCATTCTTAAATTCTGAAGGTAGATCCGATTCCTGCCCTACCCACGAAATGGTATCATTTTGCCAGGCAATAGCCGCCTCTTTTATTGGATGGATCTCCCCCTGCTGCCCTTCATCTTTACAAGTTGCTAAAAACCCGATGTTTGTTAATACAGGCATATTTTTCTGATTCGTTAGCCAAATTTTTTATTTCTAAATCACTGTCATGATAATAACAAATAGTCCCATTTATTAGAAGATTCAAACATGACTATATCTCGCTTTCTATGTAGCTTATCTATTATAGTTTGTTATATAACAAAGAGAGGGTAACACAAAAATATTATAAGCGGCTTTTAAGGAGTGAGAATATTATGACTTATTTAATCAGCAAGAGGTTCCTATTTCTATTCATCATAGCTTTTATTCCAATCTTAGGTTATTCGCAAAATTATCCCGGATATGAATTTCGAAATTTCAGCCTCACTTTTAACGGTGGTGCAAGTCTGGGAGATACCAATAGAAACGAATACTTCTTGTCGAGTAATTTCAGCACAAATACAAAAGACACTTACTCATTTGGAGGCGCCCTTCAATATGCCTTAACTCCGGCTTGGTCACTCGAACTCGGTTATCAACGGACGAATATTAAAGGGTTAGATACCCCTTTTGAGACGCAGATGAATATGATCTCATTTAAAAATATTATTAATCTCAATCAACTGCTGTTAATTAACTTAATTACCGAGCGCATAAATCCCTTTTTAACGGCCGGTGTGGGATACGACCTGTATAACTACCGAAATCCCAATGAGAAAATTTATTACCATAACTCAAGCTATAATCTTGGAGCCGGGATCGCATATAAAATATCGAATACCATAGATCTGTTTACTCACTACGATTTTCATATTGGATCAAATGAAATGGATAACGAAACCGAAGGCTGGGGATCTGATCTAATTAATTCACTGACCGGAGGCATTCGTATTAACTTTGGAAAGCCGAATGCTATTCATCCATCATGGAAACCGTTCCCAATGGATTTAAGCCGTTCGGATTATACGGCTATCATGGCACAGGGCGATCGTATTAAGGCATTGAGTAACAAAGTTGATGAAATAGACAAGCAAAACAAGGAAAACCATCAACAATTCGATATTGCTATCGACAAAAATAGATCAGAAATTGATTCTCTGAAAATTCGTATGGACCGACTCGAGCTACGGTTAGCTGATCTTGAAATGGCTCTTTCCAAAATACAGGGACAAATTAATCCCATTACAGTAGACCAGAAAACCGGTTTGGCTGAGCTCCTCCCGGCCGGACATTACGTGCAAATATTTGCCACCTATCACTTGCCGATTGCGCAACGGGTTAGAAATTATGCAATAGATCGACTGGATAACTCCCTACAAGATGTCGAAGAAAAGATTTTCATCATCAAGCGAAAACAGTATTACGAGGTTTTAATTGGCGTCTTAACCGAATTCAGTGATGCGTCAAACATCCAGCAAATCATGACCGACTTTCACGAAGATGCCTATATAATTTCCTTTCCACGGCCGGTTAATCTACATATTGATTTTGAGGATTTGAAGGTGGTGCACTAATCTTAAAATGATACGGTGATCCGTATCCTTTTTTACTTAGTTATTTACGACAGTTGTGCAAGCTTCGTTTCTACTTCCTCAACCATACTTCGGTTCTCCAGCAACTCTACCGCCTTGCTGATGTCATCCTTAAAATAATGATCCTCCTCGGCATGCGGTATAGCATCGCGAATAAATTTATGGGCAATCTCTACACCCTTACCCGGCCTTAGCGGCTTGCGAAAGTCAAGCGCCTGCGCCGCCGTAAATAACTCAATCGCCAGCACCTGCTCCACATTTTGATACACTTCCAGCAGCTTCAACGCGCTGATACTGCCCATACTTACGTGATCTTCCTGTCCGAGACTGGTGGGAATAGAGTCCACCGACGAAGGGTGACACAGCACCTTATTTTCTGATACCAATGACGCCGAAGTGTATTGCGGAATCATAAATCCAGAGTTGATACCTGTCTCCTCCATTAGCAATTCCGGCAATCCATCATGACCTTCGAGCAGCAAATATGTTCGTCGCTCAGAAATACTGGCCAGTTCTGCCAGCGCAATCTTTGCGTGATCAAGTGCCAATGCCAGCGGCTGACCGTGGAAATTTCCCCCGCTGATGATATCCCCGTTTTCAAAAACCAGCGGGTTATCCGTTACCGAATTCAACTCTGTTTCAACTGTTTTTTGGCAATAGCGCAAACCATCGCGGCTGGCGCCATGCACCTGAGGCACACAGCGCAGACAGTACGGATCCTGTACTTTCCCACAATCGCGGTGCGATTCCAAAATTTCGCTCTCAACCAGCAGATTGCGCACATTTTGGGCCACTTCCTGCTGTCCTTTATGTGGACGAATTTCGTGAATGCGCTCATCAAACGGCTTGATACTTCCCTGTAGCGCCTCCAAACTCATCGCCGCAATCAAATCAGCGCTCTTCAACAAACTGATTGATTTCTCGAGCACATAAGCTCCATACGCTCCCATCTGCTGCGTACCATTGATCAGCGACAAGCCATCCTTCGGCTGTAGATCGATAGGTTCCAGGTCATGCTCGTTCAAGACTTCTTCGGCGGCAATAGTGTCGGTGCCTTCCTCATTCCAAAATAATCCGTATCCCAGCAGCGGAAGCGACATATGAGCCAGTGGAGCCAGATCGCCCGATGCGCCCACGCTCCCTTTTTCAGGCATGGCGGGTATCAGGTTGTGATCGGAAAAGTAAATGAGCCGGTCGAAGGTTTCTTCAGAGATTCCGGAGTTGCCCAATCCCAACGCATGGATTTTAAGCTGTAGCATTAACCGTGAAATATCTTTAGGGATAAGTTCTCCAACGCCCACCGAATGCGATAGCACTAAATTACGCTGCAGCTGCTTGAGCTTTTCACCACTCACTCGCTTATTAGCTAGAGCCCCAAAGCCGGTATTAATACCATACATCGGCTCATCGCGGTTGAGTGCCTTATCAACTATTGATCTTGCACCTTGAATGGGAGACTTATCCTCTTTTAGATGGGCGATACTATTAGAAAGGTCGTTATATAAATTGGCTATCTCTATTTTCACTGTGCTGAGATTTTCTTTCCCGGTAATTTAGCTAAAAATACGAGGTCTGTAACCTCATCCCAACTGCAATTTTTGTATCTTTAGTTTAAAATTTCAACAGTTAAAACAACATTCTGCCCCTTGTTACCCGACACCTGCATACTTTGCAACAGTTCTGACATTACACATTTCTATGAGGACACTTCCGAACACTATGCCTCAGATTACTACCAGTGCCAAAATTGCCGACTTATTTTTGCCCCGCCCAAAGATCGCCCCGACCGCAATGAAGAATTTGCCCGCTACGAAACGCATGAAAACGATCCCGAAGACGAAGGCTATCGCAATTTTCTGAGCCAGCTTTTTGATCCCTTAAATAACTTGCTGGAACCGGAAAGCTATGGACTCGATTTCGGGTCGGGTCCGGGTCCCACGCTCAATATTATGTTTGAGGAAGCCGGGCACCAGATGCGCATTTACGACTCGTTTTATGATGATGATCCTTCTGTATTTGAGGAAACCTATGATTTTATTACTGCCACCGAAGTTGTTGAGCACCTGTTTAATCCGGGCCAAGAATTAGATCGGCTGTGGGGATGCCTGCGTCCCGGCGGCTACCTGGGCATTATGACCAAAATTGCAGAAGACGACATCGATTTCTTTGCCGACTGGCATTACCGGCTGGATATCACACACGTTACTTTTTATACCAAAGAGACCTTTCGCTGGCTGGCCGATCACTGGAATGCCTCGGTCGATTTTCCCGCTGACCGGGTAATTATTTTTCAGAAACCTGAATAAGATTGTTATTGCTTTTAATACTCAAAGATATTCATCTCTATTATGCCTGACTTATCTTTTGATCACTACACCATTAAAGTAGCGGATCTTAAAACAAGTGCTTCTTTCTATAGCGATGTGCTCGGTCTGAATGAAATTAAAAATCGTACGGAAAAGCCCCATATCCGGTGGTTTTCCCTGGGCAACGGTTGTGAACTCCACGTGGTAGAGGGACCAACGGAACAAATACAGACCAACGTTGGCGTACATCTGGCCCTTAAGCTGTCTGATATTGACGCTTTTATCGATCAGCTGAAATCACACGGCGTTACTCCTCATAATTCAAAGGGTAAACCCGAAAGTATTACCACCCGGGCCGACGGCATTCGCCAAGTCTATTTCCCCGATCCCGATGGCTACTGGATTGAGGTCAATGAGGCGTGCATACTTTAACATTCGTAACCCTACAAACAGCATACGGTTTGCTTCAGATATATCCCGATCATGTTACTGGCGTAAGCAAAATTTGATTCAAAGGATTAGTAAACCTCCAAAAAAAACAATTCTTTCCTTCTGCTGAAGGTGACAGTTCCTGAAATCCAGAAAATCGGGTTCCGGCAAGTTCCGGATGACACCTACTGATGATTTAGAACACATTCACTACAAAATAATACCCCATCACTCCGCTGGCGATCACTTTCATCACCGTATTGACCAGCAGTCCGGCGAATGATCCAAGGGCAGATCTCAGCGCACGATCCGAGGTTTTTCCACCGACGAGCTCTCCCGCAAACGCGCCAGCAAGCGGTCCGATAATCATGCCGAAAGGTGGAAAGAAAAAGACCCCGATAAACAATCCTACCAAACTACCCCAGATACCGTAAGCTGAACCGCCGAATTTTTTTGTGCCGTAGGCGGGAATCACGTTATCCAGCAGCATAATCGCACCGACAATAAGCGCCCACACAATAAGAAAGGTGGCGGTAAATGGCTGAGAGGCCAACTGCAGCACTAACAATCCGCAGTAGGTAATGGGCGTGCCGGGCAACACGGGCAGAAATGAGCCCAGAAATCCGGCAACAA
>NZ_JAXHLU010000015.1:0-234214 GCF_034521915.1 Fodinibius sp. | reverse complement strand
TTTTGAATCCGGCGCGTCTACCAATTCCGCCACTCAGGCATTTGTCAGAGAATCTGAATATAAGAGATAAGCGTCTATTTCTACAACCAAATTTATACTTTTTTAGGATGTGCTCCTAAGCTCTTCCCATAATCTGAATTTTGACAAAATTTGGGTTGTTTCTAATCATTAACTATTTCATAAGTCACTTTCAGGATGTATATGAAATTACGGAAAAAGCTCTTGTAGACTGGGTATAGTAGTACCTTTTCATCAAAATAGAGCACAAAGCAAACGTCACTCCTTTTGCTTCAATTGAGGTCTTCATGTAGGATTCGACATTTTTTCGGAGCATTCAAACGTAGAGGATTTCGTTTAAGGTAATATTTCCAGACTGGATCGTAGAACAACATTTTCAAATCTGTTTCCAGCTAATACCAAAAAAATCGCTGGAACTTCAGAAATGGACATCACTAAAAGTGACCATTAAAGGATATCCACCCTCTTTAAATTATTAAACCAATAATATCAAGATTATCTTCATCCGAATCGACAAAATACAGCATGACGAACCGTTGGAGTCAGATAATCCAGATTTAATTTTAACTTAAATGAATAATTTAGAAAAGAAAATATAACTCTATCACGATAGCTTACTGTTTTAAGAAGCTCTGTGACTGATCCGCTTACTCTCATTTAAGAGATCTTTTATTATAGCCATCAAAGACTGATACTCAAAAGGTTTCTTAATGAATCCATCGGCCCCTATAGCATCAACTTTATTACGGATTACGGTATCGGCTTTTGAAGAAATTAAAAAGCATGGGATCTTCTCTCCTTTTGGAAAACTCCTGATCTCTTCAATCAGTTCAAAGCCGTTAAGTTCCGGCATGTGAATATCAGAAATAATCAAATCGGGCTTATTAATTGAAATGCCTTCAATCAAATCGGGTCCATTACTATAAGCTTCAACAGCAAACCCTTCCCTTTGTAAAACTTTTTCCAGCAAAATTAGCTGGATAGGAGAATCATCTACAATAAATATCTTAGTATCGTGCATTAGCTTCTAATAGAATTGAGGTAATAGGTTTAATTTTGAGTCTATAATATTGTCAATAATAAATTTGTAATACTTAAAGTATCGTTTTTTAAACTCCCTGTCGTTTAAGTTTTATTAATTAAATATTTTCTAATGCTCTAATAGGTATACCCTCATTTACTTTTATCACTTCGAAATGAAGTTATAAAACCCACCAAGCAGCAAAATTTCGACAAAGCAATTACAAAATAGAAAAGAGCTGTGAATATGCTGTACAATCCGGCAATAACAGCGAAATGCTTATGGTACCGTATGCTCAACGAAATTGCAGCCTATAACGGAATAAATTTTCCAAAGCTGTATAAAAACTCAGGAAAAGTAATTCCAATAATATATATACAGGCAGTTTTATCTTGGGATCAGTTATCAAAAGTCTGGAATAAGTGAAGAGGCCCAAAAAATATTCAAGAACATATCTAAGTGGAATGAACACTCTCTTGAATACGCATTAGTTCGAAACAGGGCCCAAGCTATGGCAAAAATGGATATGGCTGTTGAAGAGTAATTTTTTTCTATTTGCTAAGCTGCAATAATTGTATTTTCCTATTTCCAAAGACAGGATATACAGCACGTATGTCCTGTCTTCTTTATTTATATATCAATAATATGTTTATTAATACATTAGTTACTTAATTATTTGGGTATTATAAGTAAAAATTTAAGCTTCCAATTGTAAAATTAGTGCGAATTTTGCATACTAAGTCAGATAACATCACTCCAATTTGCAAAACAGCTCTCTAAGTATATATGGCTGAAGATACCCAACTAAAATCTAAAAAAGTACTGATTGTAGAAGATGACAGTATTCAACAGATAGTCCTTGAGCGTATTATTAATCAAATGGGACATACTGTTATTGGTTCCAGTTCCAAAGGTTCACAAGCTATTGAATCGGCACTACGTATTGGAGCTGTTGATCTTATTTTAATGGATATCAATCTTGCTGATGACGTTGACGGTATTGAAGCAGCCAAAGAAATTAATAAACATCGCGATGTTAAATTGATCTACATCACCTCTTCTGAGGATCCGGAAGACTTAGAACGGGCCAATGAAACGGATTATGTGGCCTACCTAAAAAAACCATTATTAAAAGAGAGCTTAGAAAGTGCCTTTGATAAAGCATTTGCAAATGCTTCTTTGTAGTCCTTTTTTAACTATTACAAAATTCTAACTCTTAAAGGCCTATATTAATAGTTTTTAATTAGTGGTTCTGCTGTGAATTTTGGAAAATACACCTAAAGAAAATCCAACTAATTAATACCATGAAGGTATCAGAAGCTTTTTTAGTAAACACAAAAAATTTTGCGCCAATTATCGAAACATTGGTTAACTACGAAGATGATGACATCGTAGTTAATAGCGATCTTTTGGAACGCCTTTCGTATTCTGACCCTAACGATCTGTTAGTAATTCGAATTTTAAAGGATTTTTCTATCATCGATAATGATGGAAAACCTGGGAAATACTTTGAAGAGTTTAAAAATCCTGAGACTACAAAAATTGCATTAGCTAAAGGTCTCTTTACTGCTTACGAAGGGATTTTTGATCAGCACCCGAAAATTCATCAACAGCCGCCGGAAAAAATTAAAGAGGTTTTTGAAAACCATTTTAAAGATAAAAAAACGGATCTCATCATTAAATATATTTCGGGAACGTTTGAAAAAATTGTCTCTCACGTAGGAGTATCTACCATTGACAAAGTGTTAAATGAAGAAATTGATAAAGAAAAAGTTGGTGCAGAAGTTGCTGCCGTTGAAGCTTCCGAAAAAAATGGCAACAGTACTGGAAATGAACATACTAACAATCACACCGATAGCGATAACAAGGACCAACAAGTTAAAAGAGAAGAGATAAGTGAAAATAATATCGACGATTTCTTAAGCAGTTTTGAATCATCAGATTCAGAAAATAATTCTTTTGATATCCCAAATAAACAATCGCAAAACTCTCCTGATAATAAAAATCAAGAAGATGATCCATCTGTTCAGGAATTCATTAAAAACATAGAGGAGGAAACAAATATGTCTACTGAAACTAAAGAGAAAAACGAACAAAATTCCGAACCCGAAGAACTTTCTGATACTCTCGAGGATATAGAAGAAAAAGATTCTAAAGAGATTGATGACAGTGATGATCTGGAAGATGGGGACAATTTAAGTTTCGAAAAAGACGAACAATCATCAGATCATGAATCCGATTCGACCTCCTCTGAAGCGGATTTGGAAAATAAAAACACAGACATCCCGCCTATCGATCTTGAAGTGCCAATGTCTCATGCAACGAAATCAACAAACGCTATGCAAAATGTAACTGAGGAACATCAATTCGTAAAAAAAGCATTGCTTCGCAAATCTGACTTGCTCCACAAGATGAAGCGATGGGAAGAACTTGTTCCAACGCTTGAAGAGATAATCAATCGCTATGACAATGAGGAAAATGTAGACTTCAAAGAGGCCGTAGAGCGATCTGTTATTCGTAGAGCAATTGCGTTTCTAAAGCTAGATAAAGATGATAAAGCCCTCCCCGCTTTAAACTCAGTTATTAGTCGTTTCAAAGATTCAGATAACAATGAGTTTTATGAGCAAGCTTCACGGGCTATGCTTTTTAAGGCTAATATATTAGAAAAGAAAAATGCTTCTTCTGATGAGTTACTTCCTCTTTACAACACCATCATTAATAGGTTGGATTCTAATTCCGAACTACTGATGAAAGAGAAGCTTGATGAAATTCACTGCAGAAGATTTGATCTTATTCTTGACGAAGATGATACTTCAGTCCTGCTGGATGCCAGTGAGGAGCTTATTAACAGATTTAAAGATACCAATAAACATCAGGAATATCTGCAGAAAGCCATGATCATTCGAGCTGAAACCCTTGATGAAATGGGCGAAGATGAGGCTGCATTAGAAGCCTACGATGAGTTTCTAAAACGATTTGGAAACTGACAATTCAAAGATAATACAATTAAAAGGCGGTGTGTATTAACACATCGCCTTTTTTGTTTACCCTATTTTGAATATTCTCTCTTTCCTGCTTTAGCAGTTTCAATCAAATCCAAAATGGATATTCCTTAAGCGGAATCATACTCTGTCATGAATATTAATAAATTTAGGGACGACACCCCTGGCACTAAAAAAGTTATCCACTTCAATAACGCCGGCGCCTCACTAATGCCAAGGACAGTCTCAGAAAGTGTTATAAATTACCTACGTGAGGAATCCCTGTATGGAGGATACGAAACGGCTCATAAAAACAGGGAATCTATAGAGCAGACTTATTCCGCTATCGGAAACTTCATCCATGCTCAGCCCAATGAAATTGCCCTGCTTGAAAATGCGACTGCTGCATGGAACATGGCATTCTTTTCCATTGATTTTAAGAAAGGAGATCGAATTTTGACTTCAAAAGCTGAATATGCAAGTAATTACCTTGCCTATTTACGACTTAAGGAAAAAGTAGATATCCAAATTGAGGTTATTGCCAATGACGAATACGGTCAAACGTCGGTAACATCACTTGAAAAAATGATGGGTGAAAACGTCAAATTAATAAGCATCACTCACATACCCACCAACAGTGGTCTCGTTAACCCCGTCGAAAAAATTGGTGAGGTTGCTCAAAAGTACGACTGTTTTTACTTGGTGGATGCTTGTCAGTCGGTAGGCCAGTACCCCGTTGATGTACAAAATATTGGTTGTGATATGCTTTCGACAACTGGACGAAAATACCTGCGTGGACCTCGAGGTACCGGTTTTTTATACGTCAAAAAGAATAAAATTGAAAACCTCCTCCCTCCTTTTATTGATTTGCACGCTGCCGAATGGATATCAGAGAAAGAGTATGAAATCCGTAGCGATGCACGCAGGTTTGAAAATTGGGAAATGAATTATGCGGGGATTATGGGATTAAAGAAAGCCGTGCAATATGCCAGCGATATTGGGATTAATCGAATATGGAAACGTCTTACCAATCTGGCAGAAAAACTACGCTGGGAATTAGCAAAATTGCCCAAAATAACCGTTCATGATATTGGAGAAATAAAAGGAGGAATTGTTACTTTTACGGTCGATTCCGAATCTGCCGATGACGTACAAAATTATCTTTCTAATAAGGGGATTAACGTCAGTACAACATCCAAAAAAAGTACATTATTGGATATGGAAGAAAGAAATCTTTCGCATCTTGTCAGGGCATCAGTTCATTATTATAACACCGAAACTGAGATAGATAAGTTTATCGATACTGTTAAAAAAATTGCAAATAAGTAATTCCTATTCTGATTTTACCGTTGGGAGCAATTCATCTTTATATTGCAATTCATATAGTTTACGATAAATCCCCTCTTCTTTTTCGACGAGCTGCTGGTGTGTTCCCCGTTCCCTGATTTCCCCTTTATGCATAACTAATATTTTGTCGGCACCTTGTATGGTTGATAAGCGGTGAGCAATCACGATAGAGGTACGGCCCTCCATCAACTTTTTGAACGCTTTATTTACCGTCTCTTCCGTCTCAGAGTCTACGCTGGATGTCGCCTCATCAAGAATTAGAATATTGGGATCATAAACCATCGCACGTATAAAGCAGATGAGCTGTCGCTGCCCCATAGAAATAGATTGGCCCCTTTCACTGAGCTCGTAATTATATCCATTCGGCAGCTTACTGATAAAAGTATCAGCACCAATCTCACGGGAAGTCGCAATAACTTCTTCTTCAGAAATTTCAGGATTCCCAAGCGTAATATTTTCCATAATACTGCCAGAGAAAAGCGCATTATCCTGCAATACTAATGCAAAACTAGAGCGTAATTCTTGCAACGTCAGATCTCTAATATCTTTTCCATCGATTTTTATAGCTCCTTCATCGATATCATAATAACGGAGCAATAAGTTAATGATCGTTGATTTTCCAGCACCTGTTGCTCCTACAAAAGCGATTGTTTTTCCCGGTTCGGCCTTAAAAGAAACATCCTTTAATACCGTTTCCTCTTTGTTATAACCAAACCATACGTTTTCAAATTCGATTTTACCATTAACCTCACCGATGTGATCAGGCTCATCTGGATCGATGATCTTATTTTCAGTATCCAATATATTAAAAATACGCTCTGATGATGCCAGCGCCGATTGCAGAGTGTTAAACTTCTCTGAAAGCCCTTGTATGGGACGAAAGAAATCCCGCACATATTGTACAAAGGCCAGTAATATTCCAAAGGTTACCTGTCCCATTAAGGCACGACCGCCACCGTACCATATGACCAAAGCCATAGCCAAGCTGGCGATAATTTCTACCAGCGGCCAGAAGATGGCAAAATAAAAAATGGTCTCGATGTACGCATCGCGATGAGCAGCATTGATATCCTTAAATTTCTCTCGTTCCCGTTCCTCTTTACTAAAGAGCTGTACGATGGCCATGCCGTTAATATGCTCCTGTACAAAAGAATTAAGGCGGGAGATCTGATCACGAACATTAAGAAATGATACCCGTACTTTTGCTTTAAAAACAAAGGTAGCGTAGAATAAGATGGGTAATACTGAGATTGCAACCAGGGATAATTCCCAGCTCATACTGAACATAAAGTACAGGATGAAGAAAATGCGAAACATATCCCCGATGATATTGACTACCCCATCACTCAAAAGATCACTTAACGCTTCTATATCGCTGGTGGTTCGGGTGATTAAACGGCCAATGGGATTTCTATCAAAGAACTGTACATGCAGCGACTGTATTTTTTTAAACACTGCATTACGCAAATTAAACAACGTTCCCTGCCCAAACCAGCGAGTTAAATAGGTATTGGCAACCAGCAGTAAAAACTCACTGACCAGAGCACCTACGAGCAGCAAAACAATCCAAAGTAGTCCCTGAAAATCTTTATTACGAATATACTCATCCACAGCGATTTGAGTGAGCTTGGGACGTACCGTTCCCATGAAGGCTGCACTCAGAGTAAGTGCAATGCCCAGCAACACATACCATCGATAAGGTCGAATAAATTGATAAAGCCGCCGAAGAAGATCCGAATCGACGGCTTTATCAGTTGTTGAATTGCTCACACTAAAAGTTATTTAGAAACGGTCGAAATCATCGAATGGGGTACGTGGAGTAATCTGCTTAGGCTGACGCTGATCACTGTTATTACCACCATTATTATTCTTGTTTTTATCTTTATTGCTTCTGCTTTTAGTTCTGCGCTTTCTTTTATTACCGGAATCACTATCACTACTTTTGCTGTATTTATTTCGGGATTTTTTTCCTTTCCCCGAATAGTTTTTCCGTTTACGAAAACGCTTTTTCTTTTTCCGACTGCGTTTGTTCTTACTCGAAGATGAAGATCCGCCATTACTATTATTGTTGCCTTTATTTTTGTTTTGGTTGATCTCCTTCAAATAAACCTTCGGCTGTATAATACCCTTTTCATGAGCCGGATCCGTAAAGATCGGGCGCAATTCAGTAGCAACCCAAGTCGGAAAGAAATCGTCTCGGGCTTCGCGAAGCAATACATATTCATTGGTATAGCGAGCTGAGAAGTGCGTAATAACCAACAGCTTCGTTTTCGCCTCATTAGCTACTCGCGCTGCATCTTTGGCCGTAGAATGTCCCGTTTCTTCAGCCTTATCAGAAAGACTTTCGCTGAATGTAGCTTCATGGAAAAGTACATTTGTATTCATACCCAGCTTAACTGAGTTGGGGCAATATTTGGTATCCGTGATGTAGGCAAAGCTATCGCCAGGACGCGGATGTCCGACAATATCTGCTGATTTTACAACCGTGCCGTCGTCAAGTTCAACATCGTTACCCGCCTTCAATTCTTTGTATTGCCAATCTTCGCTAATGCCCTGTTCCTGTGCTTTTTCGGCATCAACTTTTCCGGGTTTATCTTTCTCCTGGAAACGATATCCCATACAAAACTTAGAGTGATTCAACGGACGTGCTTCTACATAGAATTCATCTTCATCAACAACACGCTTCTCTTCAAATCCTTCTTCAACTTCAACAAAGTTGAGCGGATAATTAATATCAATATTCGCAAAGTCAAAATTCCATTCTACAAATTTCTTTATCCCTTCCGGACCAACGATAGTTAGTTCCCTATCTCTTCGCTGAAGCTGCAGAGTCGAAAGTAAACCGATAAGCCCCGAATAGTGATCTGTATCAAAGTGCGAGATAAAGATACAGTCGATTTGTGAACGTTTTAAACCTCCTTGCAGCATTCTCATTTGCGCGTTTTCTCCGCAGTCAAACAAATAAACGCTGCCTTCTCTCCAAACAGCTACTGATGAAAGGTGACGTGTAGCCGTTGGGGTGGCAGAACCGACACCTAATGGTACAATAATCATTGTGATACCTCTTTGTATTTTTAAGATTAGATTGCGGTCAAACAATCAATCTTTGTTCGTTATTGATTCTATTAGTTATTTATTTATTCGCTAAATTTCAGCCAACTCTTGTTCGATGAGTTGCTTGTTATACATCACTGAATAACGGCCTTCTTGTTCAAGTAACTCTTCGTGAGTTCCTTTTTCTACAACTGTTCCATCTTCAAGATAATATATAATATCTGCATCTTTTATTGTTGAGATGCGATGGCTTATCATTAAAGTTGTCCTTCCTTTAAGTTCTTTTCTTAGGTGTTGTAGAATGGCTTCTTCAGTTTTAGTATCTACTGCACTTAACGAATCATCGAGTATTATAATTTTAGGATCTCGAATCAAGGCCCTTGCGATAGCGGTTCTTTGTTTTTGTCCGCCCGACAAGGTAATTCCTCGTTCTCCTAATATGGTCTCAAATTTTTTATCAAATTCCAAAATATTGTCTCGGACCTGAGCCTTTTCAGCGGCTTCTTCAATTTCTTCTTTTGTGGCATTATTTGTACCAAATGCGATGTTTTCACCAATAGTATCAGAAAATAGAAATGTATCCTGTGGCACAAGACCAATACTTTCTCTAAGTAATTGTAGCGGAATGGATTCAATATTTTTTCCGTCTATCAAAATCTTTCCTTCCGTAACATCAAACAGTCTTGGTACTAGTTCTATCAACGTAGTTTTTCCACTTCCCGTTCGTCCAACTATCGCTACATTTTGCCCCGCTTCAACTTTAAGATTTACATCTTTTAATGCATACTCCTCGGCTCCGGGATACTTAAAGGAAACATTCTTAAATTCTATTGCTCCTTCTATCTTATTTATTTCCTGATCCGTATAAGACTTGTCCTCAATTTTCACATCTTCAGTCAGTATCTCATCAATTCTTTTCCATGACGCCATGGACTGTTGAAAGCGATTAACGGTATATCCCAAAGAAGCCACTGGCCAAGTTAAGTATGCTACATACACGATAAATTCCAGAATGTTCCCAACAGTAAGCTGACCCTCAATAACCAACTGTCCAGCCTTCCAAACAACGATTACAACCGATAATCCAATCAGTAAATTTAACGTAGGATGAAAAAGTGATTCAACGAGATCAAGGCGCAATTTTTTCTTACGATACGATTCACTTTCATCTTCAAAACGCTGCATCTCATAATCTTCGCGATTATAAGCTTTTATCAACCGAATGCTGGAAAATGATTCCTTGGCACGTCCCGCTATCGTAGAATACTGTTCCTGTATAATCCGCGAATAGTCATTAATATAACCGCTTACCCAATAGGCAAAGGCCGATAGGAATGGCAGGGGAAGCAGTGCCCACAACGTCAGTTCTGGGCTTACAATGATCATCATTGTGATGATAAAACCCATGCGCGTTAATGTATTAATGGTGTACATATAGGCCGGACCAAAGTATTCTCGCACTTTAGACACATCTTCTGTTGCCCGAACATAGACTTCGCCGGAGTCGTAATTGCTATAAAACCGCTGTGGCAGCTTTAAAAGCTTATCAAAAATATCATTACGCAAATCAAACTCAATCTTTCGCGAAGCAACTATTAAGGTTTGGCGGGTAGCAAATAATAGGATTCCCGAAAGAAGAACAGCGCCAACAAGCAACAGGGCATTTTTAGCCAGCACCCAACTTGCACTGCTGTTAAAAAGTACCTCGACTATGGTATCAAAAGAATCAGGCGATTCTTCAATATTTATACTTGATACCTCATCCACGGTACGGCGCAGGTATACCGGTATCCAAATCAAAAAGAAATTTGAAGCGGTTAGAAAAAGAGAACCCAGAATAATGGTTCGCTTATATTTTTTGAAATATTGATTGAGCTTTTGCAGCGACCCCACGGGGACCTTCCTTTTTTATATCTGACTCTCTCAGATTATTATGCAATAATTGTTATGCTGTAACTTCAGTATATTTCTTTTTCCAATACTCAGACAGGTTATATCCTGATACAAAGGCGTTTTCCAGAGAAGAACCACCCAAGTAGTCACCTATTAACGCAAGCGGAGCATCTTCGAGTTCCAACTCCATAAAATATTCATCAATAGGATTTTTTGATTTAAAGTACTTCCAGTTCTCTATATATGTGGACTGGGGACGCCTGACCCATGATCCTAAAATATTAGATCCTTCTTCAAGAAGCAGTTCTTTAACTTCCTCCTCGCTTTTCTGCGCGTATTTACGGTAAAACTCAGGGGTAGACTGTATCACAAGAGCTGTTTTATCAGTACCTAACTTCGATGACTCATTGCTTATCCATTTTATAGAACTCTTTTCGCATTCAATACCTTCCCAGTCCGGCACCTCTTGGTCATCATAAGTTGCAGCCAATGAAAAACAACCATCATACCGTATTTCATCGATATGCCGAATTATGCGGCGTGTTTCTGTTTTGTTTTGTGCCGTTTGCAATACGCCATAAGCATCTACAGCAGAAGTGGCAATAATAACGGCATCGCATTCAAAAACACTTGTATCGGTGAGGTTAATCATCCAAGAACGCTTTTTACTACGATCAGGACCAATATACGTCAATCCGCCCGCCTTCTCTTCCGACTTAATATCTACCCAACGACCCATACTTTCAGCCAAGGACTGAAGGCCATTACTTCCGGTATAATATTGTCGGGAATCGGAATTCGGATCAACATCAAAAACCTCCATTCCATCATAAAGGCCAAAATCTTTCGTCCATTTCTGTACCGCTCCTTTTTCTATCTGCTCTTTAACAAAAGAACCAAAAGTGTTGGTATTTACATCAAAATGGGTAAGTCCTACATCTAAATTGAGATTATCAAGCTCTACTGTCTTGAGCCGTCCACCAAGAGACCGATCTTTTTCAATAATTGTAACATCATGTCCCGCTTCAGCCAACCGCTTGCCGGCAATAAGTCCCGAAATGCTTGCGCCTATAATTCCAATAACCATTTATAAAATACTGTTTTTTACTGTTTGATTTTCAGCACTGTAAAATCCGAAATATTACGCCAAAATTCTAAGTTAATTCGTAAATAACATTAATAGATCCGAATCCTTGGGGAAACCGCTGCCTTATCTAAAAGAGCCGGCCAATAAGCTACAATGCCGCTTGCTTTGGGACGTCCACCCGCAAACCCGGTAACCCCACTTGGGCCGGTCAAAATTAGGGGAGCAACTTCTTTTCCAAAACGATTTAAATCTTCTTTACTTTTTCCGGAAAGTGAAACGCGCATCTGTACTTCTTTCTGTTCATCCTCAAGGAGTTCATCAGTTATTGGTTGCTCACTGCATCCATTAACGCCAACGTATTCTACTCTAAAATCCTTATATTCAAGTCCTAATGCATCAGCCCTGCCCTGCAATATTTCTCCGGCTCTTTTTGCTTTTTTCAAGGCTCCCGGCCAGGAATACACCAACGTTGATGATAACTTGTATCCATCGTTGTAGCTGGCAGAAATTTTATAAGTATCAGTTTCCGGTCGGCCTTTTATGCCAGATACTTTTACCCGATTCGAACCAGCTTCTTCGAGGTTAACAGACGTAAAGTCGGCAATGCAATCGGGTGTAATATATTCGGTAGGATCCCCAATTTCGTAAAGCAACTGCTCTTTTACGGTTTGTTTACTGATTAAGCCACCTGTACCGTCATGTTTCGTGACATAAAAACTGCCGTCGGGATTAGCTTCAATAATGGGAAATCCGATATCCACAAAGTCATCAATTTTTTCCCAGTCCGTAAAATTACCACCGGATACTTGGCCTCCACACTCTATAATGTGACCTGCAATGGTTCCGGCCGACATCTTATCGTAATCATCAAACGACCAGTCAAATTCGTGAATCATCGGAGCCAGCGTTAACCCGGTATCCGTCACGCGTCCCGTAACTACAATATCAGCACCCTTATTTAGTGCCTCTACAATAGGGCGCGATCCAAAATAGACATTGGCACTAAGAAGCTCATCCTTAACTGTTGTAATGGGTTCACCGGTTTCCATATTATTAAGGGGATGCCCCTCCTCTATAAGAGCATCGAGATTACCCAAAATATTGTCGCCGTCTACCACCGCTACCTTAATGTCATTATATCCCTGCTCTTCAATAGCTTTCAAAATTTGTTCTTTGCACGCTTCAGGATTTACACCACCTGCATTGGAAATTACTTTTATACCCTTCTCAGCAATATCAGGGAGTATTTCACTCACTACCCCTACAAAATCCCGGGCATATCCATAATCAGAATTACGCAATTTCTGTTTCTGCATGATGGACATAGTCACTTCAGCCAGATAGTCCATCACTAAATAGTCAATAGGTCCCTTACGTACTTGGTTGATGGGGGCATTAGGAAGATCTCCCCAAAAGCCTTGTCCTGATGCAATCCTGATCGAGTCTTTCACGGTCGGTAATGTCTTTAGTTAGATTTTGTATCTGATGTGAAGATAAGATTTGCACTCACACTATAAAAATTATAACTGACTTTCATATTGGAGGCACGACAATAATTTCGAATTAAAATTAGCCATCAGATTGAAATATTTTTGCTGTTGCAATTTGGAAATCACTTTAAGACTTTAAGCATACTTTTTGAAATTAAGAGGAGTTATATTTGAAAATAGTTATTATTGGCGCTGGTGAAATTGGCTATGACCTTGCCAGCGTACTGTCGCAGGAAAAACACGATGTAACGGTACTCGATCGCGACCCGGAATGCCTGGATAACGTATCTGAAAACCTGGACGTATTAGTCTGCGAGGGAAACGCGACCTCTGCAAAGGATCTTGTTAGTGCTGGAGTGAAAGACGCTGATATTTTAATTGCCGTAACCAGTATCGACGAAGTCAATATGATTGCGTCTATGATGAGCAAGCGTTTGGGAGCCGAAAAAGTTATTGCCCGCGTCCGCAGTGATGAGCTTTCTCGTCCAAATGCCCCACTTAAACCAACCGACCTGGGTATTGATGTAATAATTCACCCTGAATTAAGTGCGGCATACGAAATTGTTCGTCTTATAAAACGGGCATCTGCCAATGATTTGATAACCCTTGCCGATGGAAAAATGCAGATGATTGGCCTTCGCATTGGCAAGCAATCGCCTCTTGTTGGGAAAACGCTTCATGAGTACGCACATGAAAATCCCGATATCACTTTCCGTGTCGTTGCTATTTCTCGAAAGGGACTTACGATCATTCCCAACGGTAAAGTTTCTATACAAGCACTTGATCATATTTTTATTCTGGCAAAAACTAAAACTATTCCCGAGGTAGTTAAAACAACGGGTAAGCCAGACATAGAAATTAGCCGTGTAATGATTGCCGGCGGCACTGCTATTGGTGCGATGATCGCTCGCATTTTAAGTAAGGAAGAAAAAGATTGGAATATAAAACTTATTGAACCCGACTTTGAAATTGCACAAGAGCTGGCCAAAGAGTTTAAAGATGTATTAGTCTTAAACGGTAATCCCACCGATCCCGATCTGCTGGCAACCGAAGGAATTACCGATACGGATGCATTTATTTCTGTTACTGATGATGAGGAATCCAATATTATATCGTGCCTGATGGCAAAACATCTTGAAGTAACAAAGACCGTAGCGCTGGTCTCGAAATCAGACTATATACCCCTCAGTCAAACTATTGGACTAGACGCCGCCATTAACAAAAAGTCAGCGGCTTCAAACGAAATTCACCGCCATGTACGCGGAGGACGTGTTATTTCGGTTACAGCTCTGCAAGGTATTAAGGCTGAAGTTATTGAGCTACAGGCCGCTCCCAAATCGAAGGTTACTAAAAATCCGATTTCAAAGTTAAACTTACCCGAAGGATGTGTTATTGGAGGCATATTGAGCAATGGTAGCTCATATATTGCGACAGGAGAATCGCAAATTCAGGCTAAAGATCGTGTTATTATATTTTGCCTTCCGGAAGCAATTGATAAAGTAACATCACTATTTAAGTAATGGCCAAGACCTATCTCGATAATATTACCCGGGCCCAATTTAATTTATCAACTGTTTTAGGCATTCTGGGCGCTTTCATATTTTTCCTGGGATTTGCGCTGCTCTTACCCATGATTGTCGCTTTTATTTATGATGAAGCGGTCTGGAACACCTTCCTATATTCAGCCTCCATTGCTTTTGTGACGGGAGGATTACTCTATTATATTTTTCGTACTGATGAAGAGCTCCGGATTCGAGAAGGGTTTTTAGTTGTCAGCCTAACTTGGCTCTTCTTATCGTTTGTAGGTGCCCTGCCCTTTGTTATCTCAGGGATCTTACCCAGTTATACCGATGCCGTCTTTGAAACCATGAGCGGTCTAACCACTACGGGAGCAACCATCTTAGGTGGTACAACCAGCTGGGGGTTTGTCAACCCTGAAATTGAGTCATTGCCTCAGAGTATGCTCTTCTGGCGATCACTTGCCCATTGGCTTGGCGGTATGGGAATCATCGTTTTAACCTTAGCCATCCTTCCCTTGCTAGGCGTTGGAGGCATGCAGCTTTTTCAAGCAGAATCTCCTGGCCCCACTACCGACAAACTTACTCCTCGCGTTCAGGAAACCGCTAAACTGCTTTGGGGAGTGTATGTAGCATTCACCGGTATTGAATTTTTGTTGCTCTGGGCTCATCCTTCCATGGATTGGTTTCAAGCCATTAATCACGCCTTTGCAACCCTTGCCACGGGTGGATTCTCCACCAAAAACGCGAGTATTGCTGCCTTCGATTCAGTCTATATTCATGCTGTTATAACCATCTTCATGTTTTTGGCAGGCATTAACTTTGCCATGCACTTTCGTCTACTTAGAGGCAATGCAGAATCATTTTTCAATAACCGGGAAATACGTTTTTATTCTCTCATCACAGCTATTTCTATTGTGGCTGTCAGTGGTTCACTCTGGCTTTTTGACGAGTACGACATCGGTGGCGCCATACAATATGGAGCCTTTCAAGCAGTGTCCATTATCACTACTACCGGGTTTGGTACAGATGACTACGAACTGTGGCATTCATTTGGGGCTTTCTTTCTGTTCCTGCTTTTCTTTACAGGGAGTTGTGCGGGATCAACGGGCGGTGGTGTAAAAATGATTCGCTGGATGATCATCATTCGCAACTCTTTCCGCGAAATAAAACAGATTGTTCATCCCAAAGCCATCCTCCCCATCCGTATTGGCGATAAAACTGTCGACTATAACATTCAACGTACGGTATTAAGTTTTTTTGTTCTCTATCTTATTATCTTCGGTATCGGAGCACTCATCATGGCTTCAATGGGATACGATATGCAATCGGCCATCGGGGCAAGTATCGCCTGCTTGGGCAATATTGGTCCGGGATGGGGCGAATTTGGCCCAACAGAAAACTACGCCCAGATTCCTGTCATAGGTAAATGGGTATTAATTCTTATGATGATGATTGGGCGGCTTGAAATTTTTACGGTTCTGCTCCTTTTCTCCCCCACTTTTTGGAAGCAATGATTTGGGAACTGGATTTTAGAGGTTGCAAGTTGGAAGGTAGAAATTGTAGTTAGAAAGTTCGCTGTTGCCAACTGAATATTTTCTAACAAGATCTTTAAAATCCTGGAACCCCGAAGAGTCGGGACGCGGCAAGTTCAGGATGACATACTTCTCACATTCAGCTGTGAAGGAGTTGTACTTCTAAACTCTCAGAATTTAAAATCGTATCCAATCAGTGTCTTCCAACCACTGAATAAGAGCCGGTAGAAAGGTGAGCGCTGCAACTAATGTCATCCCAATGCCTATTACGGCCATCATTCCCAGCGATTGCAAGCCGGGATGATTCGTAAATAACAATCCGGAAAATCCAAGCATGGTTGTTAAGGAACCAACCGTAACATGCTGGCCCGTGCTCGATAGCACATCCCACATACTGTTTCTACCCTCCTCGCGATAGCGATGTGCCAGGTGTACACCGTTGTCCTCTCCTATACCTAGGATAGCCGGCAGAACAACAAGGTTGTAGAAGTTGAACATCATTCCTGTAAACATCATAATTGCAAATAGCAGCAATAAACCGACCAGCAATGGGAGCATTGCAATAATTGCCCACCGCAAAGATCGGAACGAGATCAACATCAGGATAAATACCATAACTAATGTTGCGGCAACCATATACGGACTCTCCTCCCGCATAAGCTCTAGCATTTCGGCAGCTATAATTGAAGTACTGGCCGCGTAGAATACCTCTCCACTATCGAGCTCTACTCTGCCTACATCGTTTTTAAAGGCTATGGATTTCTCTCCGTCAGACAATCCCACGCTGGGATATACCATCACGAAATTACCAATATCTCCATCCTGGGTTACAAACTGACTCTTAAAATAGTCCGGCACCTGATTTATGTTGAGCCTTTCTTTGGTCTGGGAAGCCCTTCGAAGCTTGTCGAGTTGTTCGTCTTCTTGATCAATAAGAAACGGATCTTTAAGTAATTCACGGACTTCGGCAATCTCTTGAAGCTTGGCATTAGCTGCAGTATCGGTAGGTGGAAAACGTTCGGGCAGGGCTTCGACATCCAAAATAGTAGGACTTGTGGTATCGGCATTCATCCGATGGCGCAGCTTTTCTAAAATCTTAATAACCTGATCCTCATTATCAGCCAATATATAAGCAGGATTTCGTTTATCGGAGCTGGAAACCTGATTCTCCAGTTCATTAAATTCAGCATACTCGGGGAATTCCGGCTCCAGATCTCCAAAATCATACTGAAACTGTAAGTGCTGATAATTAAAAGCCACGGCAACAGAAATGAGTAATCCCATTACAACAATAGAACGCGCAAACGGGAAACGATGAAACAGGCTTTCAGAACGATCTTGGGGAGCTTCGCTCCTATTAAATAAAATCCAGTTAAAGCGTTCAAAAACAACCAGCAGCGAAGGAATAATGAACAACATGCACAACAACGCCAGGATAATTCCTGAACCCGCAATAAAGCCGAATTCAGAAAATCCTCTAAACTTCGCCAGTACCAATATAAAGAGTGAGAAAGCCGTTGTGAGACCACTTACTAAAATTGCCGATCCCGTATTTTCATAGGTATCTATAAGTGAATCCATAATGGGTTTTCCACTTGCACGAAACTCGATATATCTTGCATAATAGTGGATGCCGTAGTCGATTCCCATCCCGAAAAGAATAACAAAAAGTACCGAGGTCATGGTATTAAGGGTGCCAAGAACGAAATAGGTAATCCCAAACGTCCAGGCAAGACTAATTACCAGCGGTATGCCAATTACCAAAATAGGCACCGGTAAGCGCAACAAGTGCTCCCAAAAATTGTGCTCTATCCCTTCTTTGCCGCCACGCTGGTAATTGATGTATTTTTTGAAAGAAAAATAGAGCATCACCAATAACAACACGCTTGAAATACCTGAGGCGAAACTGCTAAAAACATCGCTCATAATGGAATCAATCTCAGAAAGGTGCCGCTTCAAGCGCCCTCCATACTCCACCTCCATTTCAGCATTATATTGCTGCGGATTTATCTCAGTAAGCAACGAATCGTATGAGGCAAACATTCGCCGCAAATAGCTCAAATTGCTTTTAGAGCCCGTCGGATACAATTTAAATACAGCAATGGTGCTATCAGCACTGATGGGATACTCGGAGGGAATTAACGCATCGTAGCTTTCCTCAAATTCTCCCACCTCTGAAGTTTCCTTATCCTCGTCGTCAAAATTCACCAGAAAAGGATTGGCTTCCTCTTTGGCCGTTTGAATTTCATCCCTCAGATATGACTTGATATCTTCCAATTCGTTGGGTGTAGCAAAATAAAGGGCGTTATTTTCTAAAAAGTCAGTTTCTTTACGAAACTCAGCTCGTTTAAAAAAGTACCGATCTCCTTCATTATCGTAGAGCTTCAAACTTTCGCGGATCAGATCCTCAATGAGGCGCTTATTATCCTCAAAACTGGGCGACTTTACCGCCACTTCCATCGCTGTTTCACCTCCCACTGTATTCTGCAATTCATCCAGTGCCACCACATGGGGATTTTTATCCGGAAGCAAATTGGACAGATCGGTATCGATCTTAAGCTCCAGCGCATAATTGCCCATCAATACGGCAAATACTATGGCAATTCCCAGTACCCAGAATGGATGTGCGGCATTGAATTTTATAAGGGGACGAAAGAAATGGAGAATCTTTTCCATTAAAATACGAGCATTATTTTTTGATAAGCCGTGAAGTTAAACATTTTGTGAAAATATCTATAATGAACAGGCAGATTTACTTCGCTGGTTTTAGCATGATATCGTCATAATCTGCTTTCACATAACTATTGGTGCTGTTACCATCACTGAGAATTAAAATAGCCAGGGGATGTTTAGGGGGATCGTCTCCAAAACGGTCACGATAATCTTTTACTAGATTTCGTTCAAAGGTCACCCACTCTCCTTTTTTATCCTCACCGGATTCTACCACAATAATTTGCTGATTGCCAAAAAGTTTGGAACCGGTTTCTCCTTTTGGCAAGGTTGTACTCCAGGTATAACGGATCGATTTGGGCACTTTTTTCACCAGAGCCACGCGCCCCATATCAAAGACCACATAGATGCTGGCTACTGAATCATTTAAATCACTCGACTTTTCATTAGCCCCTTTAGGCAACTCATGCGCCCGAACTTTCCATGATAATATTGGTGTTTCGTAGAGATTGATGTCGTAAATATTTTCTTTGTTCTCATTAATTAACGGCAAATTAATGTGTTTGGCCGTAACCCCTTGGTACCTAAGAAATTTATTGCCCGCATCCTTACGGATCGTATAGTGATAATGCTGAGAAAAATCTTTGTCATGATTAACGAGTTTTTTATTGCCGTCACGATCGTACCAATGTTGGGGCAAATCCCCTCCCGGATCGGCCTCAAAGTCTTCTAAGATAATTGTTCCATTATTTGTGCGTTCCACTGTTTCTTGAGCATGAACTTCAACGGCAAAAAGAAAAATAAATAGTAAGAAAGGTGTTAGAATTCTCATCAAAGGAGGTTAAAATTTATTATTAAAACCTGAATATAGGATTTATGCTTTGGTTTTGATAATGATATACAAATTCAATACAGCCAACGTTTCTATATTAACTTTATTTGTTTTTTAAATTGATTAAATAAACTTTAACTGTCTCAAAAGAGGGTTATTTGGTATATTTTATCTCAAAAGTAAAGACCTTAACTTGAGCAAACCTATTCTAAGAAAATGTCAAAGCATAAGCGCATTATTGGCGTAGTATTGCTTGTCAATATCCTGCTGGTAAGCACACACAGTGGTGAGTTCTGGCCATTTAGCATTTTCCCCATGTTCTCACAAACGGGTAACCCCTGGTCGCGCGGGGTCATAGAAAACGTGCAAGATACTACGCGGGTTAACCTGTGGGAGACCAAATCTATCGAAAAAATTGATGATCGTATTTTACCACTTGAAAAGTACGGCATCCACGAAATCGATTATGCCAATTATATCTCCAAAACGAAGGATTGGAATACTAAAAAAATAAATGGCCTGCGAAGTACTTTCCAGATCGATGATTATCCCGATCAAATTTGGTTAGCTACCCGAGTGGTTGGCTCGCTGACTGAAAATGATACCGTGGAAATAAAAGCAATACCCATGTTTCTATTTACCGCCGACACCACGATCAAGAATCCGAACCTCTTTTCTCAAAATTAGCGCTGGCAATGGATCGTCTATTTCAAAATTTATTTCAGTTTGATGCTCCGGACTCTATCGGTACTAAAATCCAGCTTCGCATATTTGAACTCTGTACCGTTTATTTTACTCTGAGTTATACCTGGGAATGGGCGCTGTATGTGCCCCGCCTAAGTGACGTTGTACTTCCCCTTGGAATTGCCAACTATATCAACGTAGAAATCTTCTTCGGTGATCTCGCCACGGTCAACGCCATTTTAATAACCCTTTTCTGCCTTATTCCTTTTCTTTTTAAAAAATTGCGGTGGCTTTATGCCCCGGCCTTTCTACTATTTCATTTGCAACATGTGGTCCGCTTTTCGCAGGGAGAAATTCCCCATAGCGCAAATATGGTTGGCATTGCCCTAATGGGACTGGGATTATCCGAAATATTTTTCAGAAATGATATTAAAAAGAGCCTGGCTTTCGCCTTTGGTTTTACGGTATTCTTCTTTGGTCTGGGATATACCTCCGCGGCTTTAAGTAAATTAATTGCTACCGGCATCACATGGCCCTCAGGCGAACACTTGTGGCTTTGGATGGGCGAAAAAAGCATCGATATTCTTTCACTAACTGGAGAATTCCAATTTAACTGGCTACAGCAGCTGGCTTTTGAATACTGGTGGATAGCTACTGCAATACTTTCTATTGGTCTTATAACGGAACTTATCGGATTCTTAATCTGGTGGAAACCACTTCGTCCATACGTCACCCTATTATTAATTGCTATGCATGTGGGTATCGACTTGACGATGAACATTTTCTTCTTCACTTTTACTGTTCAACTGATCATTATCGGCTTCCCTTGGAATAAAGTCATCAACAGGCTAACCGAGTCAATATCAAAATCATCCACTCAAAAAACAGTCGAGCAATATCTGCTTTACTAATTTTATCCCAAATTTTAAGATATTCTTCAAATATCTACCTGTAGCTTTTCAAATAAATTCTTTAATATTAGCAACTTATAAATTAACGCTTATAGCTAATAGTACGTGATTTTATGCCCGAATCTGCTCAGAGAAAAGATCCTGCCTCACAACCAAAAGTAAGCTGCTTAACCGTCACTGCTGATCGCAAGCATCTAATGAAGCGAGCAGTACAGTGCTTTCAAAATCAGACGTATGAGAATAGAGAACTCGTTATCATTGACGATGGCGAACAAGACCTTGGGGATATTCTCACAGACTTACCTGCAGATCAGGTCAAATATGTTAAGCTGGAAAAGAAACCCGAAAATACACTTGGCAAACTACGAAATCGCTCGCTAGATGAGGCAAACGGTGATTTTTTAGTACAGTGGGATGATGATGACTGGTATCACCCTGAGCGCATTTCCATCCAGGCTCAAACCCTTATGGCTGGTTATGATGCCTGTTGTCTTTCGGGAGCGCTCATGCACCTCGATGAGGAACCATACATGCACCATCCCTACGTTGGTTATCTGCCCGATGGTATTCCCGGCAGTATAATGCACCGTTCTGATGCTGATATTCGTTACCCGCATACCCGACGGGCCGAGGATACGGTATATCTCAATGAATGGATGGAAAAACGATATTTACAGCTTCCTGATAATTATTCGCATCTTTTTATTCGGTGTTATCACGGCAATAATACATGGGAAAAGGATCACTTTTTACGGCGGATCCGAAATAATCCAAAAGATGCAATTTTATACGTGTGGCATAAATTTATTAAGGGGAATTTATTTGCTCATCCCCGCTTTCTTCTTACTGAAGAGCAGAAGGAAGCATTTGAAATGTATTTGGATGACTCTCAAAACCTAAACTTGTTTTCCACCAGCTAAACCCGTGAAGACTAACCGCATATTTTTAGTAGGATGTCCCCGTTCGGGAACCACCCTCCTGCAAAGTATGGTTGCCAGTCATTCGCATATTGTCTCCTTCCCGGAAACACATTTCTTTTCCGAGACGCTTTCCATCAATCCCCTATTGAGGCGCATCAAGCTATACGGACCCGGCAGCCGTAATTTTATTAATGACTTTTTGATTGAACACGGTTATTCAGATATTCGTCCCTTTTCTGATCTTCCTCCTCTTTGTACCCACAGCAGATGGTGCAAAGCACTGTTACATACTATTGACGAAATGATTTTAGCCGCATCAGAAGACCCCCAATCAAACAATATCTGGGGATTGGAAAAAACTCCTCGGCACCTGTTTTACATTTCATCTATTCAGCAAGAAGGATATCAAAATAAATTTTTGCACATCTTGCGCAGTGGACCCGATGTCGTGGCCAGCCTTTATTTGGCTACACAAAATTATCCGAAACAATGGGGCGGGTCGCGATCTATCAAAAAATGCATCAGCTGGTGGAATAATAGCATTAAGGAATCCCTTAAATATCACGATGATCCCAACCACCTATTTGCTACTTATGAGCAGCTTCTCAAAAATCCTCAAACAGTACTACAATCCATATGCAACTATATGGAAATCGACTACCAAGAAAAAATGACGGAAGATTTTCATAATCGAGCTGAAGCGCTGACCAAAGAGGGGGAAGAATGGAAGCAAAGAAATTCTAAGCAGTCTCTGAGTAAAAGTAATAAACTAAAACAACATTTCGATGATGAGACTATTGCATATATAAAGAAAAATATACTTAGTATCGATTTAACGCAATTTCATCACTAAAAATAGCACTCATTACTTTAGCGATTCGGCCTCTTCAATATCTTCAGGATCTATCGACTGGGGATTAACGGGCAACTGATCTTGGGTAATAGAACTAGTAATAAAAGAAATAGCGCCAATCAGTTTTTTAAGAATTAAGTTTGCCGTTAATACACCTACGAGCTGTCCTTCCGGTACATTTAGCATCACCGACATTTCAAGTGCAACACTTACATACAACACGTCGCGACTGGGTAAAAAAGGTATTCGCGTGGACATAATTTGTGCAGCCATCAAACTAAACCATACTGCCCACGGCACAGTAGGTTCGGCAATTTTATATTGAATAATCTGAAGCAGATTTGTTAAGATGAGTCGTCCCGTATAAATGCTTGAAATTTTAACCGCATCACGCAGGCTCACCGTTAGGATATAACTTCGGAATTTATATCCCACAAAAAGCACTATAAACACGGCAAGTCCAATCCAGACGTAGGTTATCCAGCTTTCTATTTGTGGGATATAGTCTTCGATATTAATATATCCCTGCGTGAGGAAAAAGATGAGCAGTATCACCGAAACAAATGTGGAAGAGAGTGACGAAAGGATATTGTTATCCTTCACAAACTGCATGGCCTCTACAGCAGGGATTTTTAGCTTATCTTTAGCCCAGTAGAACAAGTAAAATTCGCCGGAATATCCCAAGACATCGGTATTGAGCACTTTCTTTTGAACGAAAACTAGAAAAGCCCTGAAACCGCGAAAATTCCATTTTACCCCATAGATAAAAATCTCTGAGATAGGCAAAGAGAAGTAAATTAGAATAAAAAGCAGGTAAAATAATGGGTTCAGCGGCAGCGACTCAATGACTTGCGTCAGCCCGATATCATACAGCTTATATACCAGGTAGCCAATAATACCAGCCTGCAATAGGTACCGTATCCCCTTTTTAAGATACGACTTCCACTTTTGTTCATCTTCTCCTTTTTGACTCATCTACTAATTCAATTTATGGCAGCGGAGTTTTAAGTACATTACCGAATTATAATCTAAAAATGAATAATGACAGATCATCAAGAATTAAGAAAAGTAGCTCTATTTGATTCCAGCCCATATTCAATACATTGCTATTGGGCATCAAGTGAATAGAAAAACAAAAAAACTACTAAAGCAAAACAATACCTACCTGTGTAAATAGGAAAGTTCATAAATGATTATGCATCCCCAGCAAGTCTGTCTTTAGCACTGATAAGATCGGTAAATTTTTGCTTTTTAAGTGTATTCCATGTGCGCTCAGAAAACTCAAAGAAAGGCTGTTTTTGATGATACCATCCAAAATGCAAGCAGTAAGGGGTTGTTTTTAGATAATCTCCCTTGCCCGGTATTAAAGAAAACATCTTCGTTAACAACTTCCGTAGGAATTTACTCTTCAATCCCCGAAAGCTGTATACAAAACGGTCGGAATAATATTTACAAGCCACATACTCGAAATTCGCATCGTGGGACGTTAAATCCGAAATATAGTCTAACTGAGGGCTCGTATGTCCCTGCAGCCATGGATATACTGGTAAGTCCAGCTTTGACATAGCCATAGCCATACTCCATTCGCAGGACTCTTCACTGCGTCCCTGCTCCAAAGTGCGGCTGCGAAAATGAGTTTCATCTTTTCGGTCCAGCATTTTCTGAGCCAACTCACACACTTTTTTGGTCAAGCTATAATCCTGAGCATAAACCATCCCGGTTTGCACGCGACTCAAATAGGTAAGTCCAAAATGATCCAGAGTTCGTTTTCGACGCCGGAATAAAATATCTGCAACAATACCAATATTTTTGGGGCCACCAAAGAAATTATCCGATATTTGGGTTCCCGTTACGGTAAACGGATAAGGTTCAAAAGACTTCCAAAGGTTTTCGGGTTCTTTACACCAAATAATGTCACTGTCGAGAAAGATATTTTTCTCGAAAAACATAAATTCATGCAAGTGATGCTTAAATCCAACAATGGAAGCATTCTCTTCGGGCAAAATATGTATGTGATCAAAAACGCCCGATAGACTGTGCTCTTCAAGAATATTTTTGTGCTTTTCTGTACATGCCAAGGCCACGGGACGATCTTCGTCGTATCTGCGCAACGACACCACAGAAGCCACAGCATGTTTTAAATAACGTGGATGTCCGTAGGTGACATATACGTATCCCTCCGGAGCTAATCGCTTTTGTTGTACTGATTTAAGCATATAAGTAGGTTATTTGATACGAATATAATGGGATAATGCCTCTTTCCTAAACCTTATTTAGCCGCTCTCTTGCGGAGAGTTTCCAAGAGGGAATCGTATCCTTTCTTACGTATAATATTTTGAAATTGGCGCTGGTAAGATCCGGCAGTTGAGACATCATCAATAATAATATCTGTAACCACCCACTGATCATTTTTTCCATTAAATTTCATCTCATAACTAACGGGAGTGCGCACCTTTTCCAACTGGGCTAACGTTTTAACTGTTGCAGAGCTGTCCTCTACATTTATTTGCTCATATTTTACATCAGCCCGATAAATATCCAGCTTATTTAACGATTGGTCACGAATAATGGTCGAAAATAAATCAACAAATTCACTGCGCTGTTCCGTGGATAATGTATCATAAGTAGCTTGCAATGCCTGCTGTGCCATTGCCCGGTAATCAATAATTCCATTGATAATATCCTTTAATTTATCGCGCTGCTCCTGGGTATATTCTGTTCCTTTTGGACCAAGCAGATCTTTAATTTCATCATCACGCTCTTCGAGCAAATTACGTACAGTTGAACTGTCTAATTGAGCAAAACTATTTGTGGGACTTAAAAACATCAATCCCAAAAGCGCCGATAATAAAACTATGTAAAGTTTATTTAAAAAAGTCATTGTATTAATTCTGATTCGAAAGTTCTAAAATTCGCAGGCCGGATTTGCGATATAATTCAGCAATATTATTGTTAAAATTGAAAATTTCTCTTTTTAACTGAACCCGCAGCTCTAGTTCTTTTTTCATGGCATCGACCAAGTCTTTAGTATCTCCCATACCAAAATCATAGTCTAATTGTTCCTGGCGCAGCCATTTTTTACTTGTAATATGAGCTTCATCTGTTTTGTCAACTTTAACTTTAGAAAGTGAGGTTTTTTTATACGCCTGATTTATTTCCAAAACTATACCATCAACGGCGGCATCTTTTAAATATTTTGCCTGTCGATATTGTATTCGGCCTTTTTGAATATCAGCCTGAATACTTAAAAAGTCGAGATTTTGTCGGATACCAAATCCGAACGAACCTGAAGCGTAGTTTGAATTATTAATAATAAAGGGATTACTCTGTCGCGGACGGTTGGGAGTATTCGCAAAACTTCCTCTCAATCCAATAAAAAGAGAGGGATAATTCTTCTGCTTCTGTGCCTTCATACCATATTCAGCGGCATCAATACCAGCTTCGATAGCATCAATTTCGGATCGATTGGCAAGAGCGTGCGACCGATAATAATCTATTTCTCGCAACTTTTCTGAAACGGGATCTAAAAAATTTGTGTCCGGAACATAAACCGTATTTTCTTCTGCATTTAATACATAATTCCAAATGCGCTGCGTCATTTTCGCTTCCTCACGTACTTCAGCTGCACGGATATCAAATTCCGACTTAAAAACTTTGAATTTGAATAAGTCCGATTCATCAAAATCAGCATCTCCTTTCTCCTGCTTTTCCTCAATTTGTCGCTCTATCTTATCGATTTGATTTTGAGCCTCATCAAGTAATACCAAAATTTCATTCGTCAATAAATAACTTTGGTACAGCTCAAAAAGACGAAGGCGTAAATTCGCTTTTTCCTTTTCAAACTGCTTTTGGGCAGCAACTGCAGCAGATTTAGCAGCTTTTACCGCATTCTTAAGAGCTCCCCAGGCGAAAATAGGCTGCACGGCAGACACTTCGGCGCGGGTAAATACGGCCCAGTTTTCCCAATCATTTTCTAACTCCGGATCCAGGTAATATTCATCCTCTGGTAGATTAGTTTGGCTTATAACTCCAGGAACAATTCCATGTTGAGTGCTGAGTTGAAACTGTGGAAGATACCGTTTGGCCTGTGCTTGATTAATCTGATTGTTAGCAAGTGCTACCTTTCGTTGTTCGTATTCAATTTGCCCCGAATTCTCAATACCACGTTCGATAAAAGATTCCAGCGATACTTTTACAGTATCCTGCCCTATAGAAATCATAGGTAGCAAGAAAAACAAAAGAAAAAATGCTGATATATATTTTTTCATAGCTATAATCCTAGTATCGTAATATTTATATCTACCAACGAACAAATGGTAGATTTATTTAAACAAAAAGCCCCTTCCGGTAAGAAGAGGCTTTCTTTAGAGCGGAGGGAGAGGGATTCGAACCCCCGAGACCCATAAGGGCCTGCCGGTTTTCAAGACCGGTGCATTCGACCGCTCTGCCATCCCTCCAATTTTTCAAAAAACTATCTATGCTTCTTCAAGAGCTTGGGCACCCGAAATAATTTCAGAAATTTCGGTAGTAATTGCGCTCTGTCGTGCCCTGTTATACTCAAGTTGAAGATCTTCCTTCATTTCTTGAGCATTTTCAGTAGCATTATCCATGGCTGTCATCCGGGCACCCTGCTCAGCAGCATTAGATTCCAGAATAGCTCTCCAGAGCTGCAAATTCAAGTGCAAAGGTAAAAGTTTTTGAAGAATACTTTCTACATCCGGTTCAAAAATATATTCTGTAGAAGAAATATCCTCTTCCTCGTCAACCAACGTTGATGAATCAATCGGTAAAACAGACTCAATAAGTCGGTTTTGTGCAATTACCGATTTAAATTCATTATAAGCTACTTTTACTTCGTCAAAGGTACCTGATTTGAAATCATTAACAACTGATTTCATGATCTCAGTTGCTTTATTAAAAACAATATCATCCCAAAAACCAGGATATTCTGCTACAATATTATATTTACGCTTGCCGAAATATTTGATTGCCTGCCGACCAATGCACATTAATGATAAATTACCACTTTCATGGTACTCACTATACTCTTCACTAATCGTATTTTCGATAGCTTTGAACAAGTTATTATTAAAGGCACCACAAAGACCACGATCAGAACCAACCACAATAATTAAAACATTATCTGTTGATTCAGGGGTACGCAGCAGCACATTATCCTCACTGGAATTTTCCACTAGACGTCCCACTACTTCTTTCATTTTAGAAGCATAGGGGCGAGTTTCAATAATGCGATCTTGTGCTTTCCGCAGCTTAGCAGCAGCCACCATTTTCATGGCACGCGTAATTTGCTGCGTATTTTTAATCGATTCTATCCGGTTTCGTATGTCACGAAGATTGGCCATGAATTATGCTTCCTCTTCTTGTGTAGCTTTAAGTTGATCAATTACAGTTTTGGCAACATTCATTAACTTATCACCAAATTTATCATTAAGGTCTCCTGATCCAGCAAGCTCAGCCATCTCATCGTCATATTTAACATGGACGGTTTCGAGGTATTCTTCCTCAAACTCCTGAATTTGATCAACATCCAGCTCATCGAGCAAACCTTCACTGTTAATTTTAAGCAGTGCTATCTGATCTTCAACCGGACGCGGTTCATAAATATCCTGTTTCAAGAGTTCGACAGTGCGCTCACCACGTTTCAATTGACGCTGTGTAGCCGGATCAAGATCAGAACCAAACTTGGCAAAAGCCTCCAATTCACGGTACTGAGCCAAGTCAAGCTTCATGGTACCGGACAACTCCTTCATCGACTTAACCTGTGCAGCACCACCTACACGCGATACAGAAGTACCGACGTCGATTGCGGGTCGTACACCAGAATTAAACAGATCTGTATCAAGAAAAATCTGTCCGTCAGTAATTGAAATTACATTCGTTGGAATATAAGCAGATACATCGCCGGCCTGGGTTTCAATAATTGGCAATGCAGTTAATGATCCACCGCCTTTCATTTTGGGCTTCAACTGCTCCGGCACATTATTCATCTGCTTCGCAATATTATCATCATTAATAATCTTAGCAGAACGCTCCAGCAAACGACTGTGCAGATAAAATACATCTCCAGGATAAGCCTCACGTCCCGGTGGCCTTCTAAGTAGAAGCGAAAGCTCACGATATGCAACGGCCTGCTTTGACAAGTCATCATAAACTACCAAAGCATGACGGCCTGTATCGCGGAAATATTCCCCGATAGCCGCACCTGCGAATGGTGCTATAAAACGCATTGGAGCAGATACACTTGCCGGAGCAGACACAATCGTTGAGTAGTCAATAGCGTCGTTATCCTCTAACGCTTTTGCAATACCTGCAACCGTAGAACCTTTTTGCCCAACAGCTACATAGATACAATGAACCGGCTTATCAGTGTCTTGTGTTTCTTTCTGATTGATAATCGTATCAACCGCGACAGATGTTTTACCTGTTTGACGATCACCAATAATTAGCTCACGCTGTCCCCGGCCAATAGGAATCAATGAGTCAATGGCTTTAATCCCTGTTTGAAGTGGCTCTTTTACCGGTTCACGATAAATTACACCAGGAGCCTTACGCTCTAACGGAACTCGAATAGTATCTCCGGAAATAGGACCTTTACCGTCGATGGGACGTCCAAGCGGATCGATAACGCGCCCGAGAAGTCCATCTCCTACATTGATAGAGGCAATACTCTTTGTACGCCGAACAGTATCGCCTTCTTCAACAGCGCTGGTTGCACCAAAAAGAACAACACCCACATTGTCTTCCTCAAGGTTTAGTACCATTCCGCGAATCGAGTTGCCGTCTTCATCTATCGAATCAGGCAAATCAACAAGTTCACCGGCCTGTACTTTTGATAATCCATACACGCGGGCAATTCCGTCCCCTACCTCGAGAACTGTTCCCACATCGTAGGTGTCCGCTTCACTATCAAAACCGGATAATTGTTTGCGTAATATTGCTGAAACTTCGTCTGGTCTAACTTGACTCATTGGTTCAAATGTTATTTAAATCGTCTTTAATTTCTATTCTACAGTTGTTGATAATAACGATTCCTCAAGCTTTTGGAGCTTGTGTTTAACCGTTCCATCTATAACTGTGTCCTCAATACGGATAGCCATACCACCTTTTAGTTCTTCATCAACCGTGATATTCATATCCACTTTTTTCTGTGTTTTTTGCTCCAGGTTTTTATGAAGCAGCTCTTGCTGCTCACTATTCAATTGCTGGGCAACAAACACATCCACAGTAATAATGCCGGCATACTCTTTATATTTCTCAATAAAAGCCTGAGTAATCTGGTCTAACTGATTTATGCGATCTTTGCGAGATAACAGCTTTAAAAACAGCTTAGTTGGTTCCTCAAGCTCATCAAAAAAGATTTTCTGCAAAGCCTGTGTCTTATCATCATAATTGATAATGGGACTTTGCAAAAATAGAACCAACTCCCGCGATCCCTTCAAGGTATTATGGATATACTCGATGTCATTTAATAATTCATCGACCTCATCCCGCTCTTTAGCTAACTCAAGAAGGGCAGTCGCATATCTTCGGGCTACTTTTGATGTAGGCATCTACCTTAGTTTTTTGAGATGTCTTTTATAAAGCTTTCTACCAGCTTATTATTCTTTTTCTCATCCAATTCAGATTCAATAATCTTGGAAGCCGATTGCACAGCTAAACGTGCTACTTCGTCGCGAAGCTCCATCATAGCACGTTTTTTTTCCTGCTCGATGGTTTTACGGGCCTGTTCAATAATTTGTTCGGCCTCTTCCTTGGATTTTTCGATACGTTCTGCGCGGAGCATTTCGGCTTCTTCGATAGCCTCTTTGCGGATTTCTTTTGCCTTTTTCTCAGCTTCCCGCAATGCTTTTTCGTTATCCTTAGAAATCTTCTCAGCACGTTCTAATGCCTGCTCAGCTGATTCTAAAGAATCTTTAATGCGGGTTTCTCGCTCTTCCAGCGCTTCCATTATCAATGGTACTGCATACTTGCCCATTACGGCAAGAAAAATTACCAATGATAAGGCTACCCAAAGAGCAAACCCACTACTAAAAGAGAGTATGCCGCTTCCGCCTGCTAAAAATAGCATCATAGTTTAATTTGAATAGTTTGAATTAACCACCAATTCCGAGAGCAAGAAGAATACATACAATAGCGCCGATAAGTGCTACACCCTCAATAAGAGCAGCGGTCAAGATCATAGCGCCACGAATATCATCAGATGCTTCGGGTTGACGAGCAATACTTTCTACTGAACTCTTACCAATCATACCGATGCCGATTCCAGCACCAACTGCTACAATTCCTGCTCCAATTCCTGCTGCTAATAAACCCATATTTTTTACCTGTTATTTTAGTTTTAAGTTTAGGTTTAGATTATGTGATATAATTAAATTCGTTATGCGTGCGCTTCAATTCCTTCTTCATGCGCATGCTCTTCGGCAGCCATCCCAATAAATACAGCCGACAGAAGTGTAAAAATATATGCTTGTAAAAGTCCGACAAAAGCCTTTAGCACGTATAAAGCAACCGTCAACGGCACCGCAAAAAAGCTCATTCCAATTCCGGCCATACTTCCAAATATATCTGCAAAGATAAAGATCAATCCCAGAATACAGATAATCATAATCTTACCGGAGAGCATGTTTGCAAACAGACGTACAGCCAACGCAAATGGCTTAGTAAACAATCCAATGATTTCGATAGGAGTAAGAATAATACGCATCCAACCGGGAACGCCGGGAAACCAAAATACATGCTCCCAGTGATCCTTTGAACCATTCCACTGTGTGATAAAAAAGGTAAATGCTGCCAATACACCAGTAACTGTAATATCAGCGGTTGCTGTTGCACCCCATGGCAACAAACCAAAAAGATTCATAAATGATATCCCAACAAATACTGTAAACAAATAGGGAACAAATTTTTCATATTTGTCATCGGGGATATTTTTCTTTGTGATATCATCACGCACGAAAACAAAAACGATTTCAAACAGATTTTGAAACCATCCCTGGGGTTCTGTTTTGCGTCCCACTCCCTGCTTATACTTGCGGGCCATTGCTATGGTTATCCAAACTGTTAATATCAATCCGAACCATACATACATCAAGTGCGATGTAATAGATAAGTCCATTGTAATCTCTGCCCCATTAGCCGGCATCAACGCACCATCCTTTTCAACAAATTCTCCAGATTCAATAGCATTCTTTGTACTACTGTAGGCAAACAAATCACCTTCAACCAAAAATATGCGAGGAAGGGGAACATGGTAGCCCAAAACCGCCAACTCATGATGGTCGACAACTTTTCCTACAACGTCTATAGGAGCACCTTCGGAATCTTGTTTGGCTTTATCCGAGGCTTCTGTTAATGGGGTGAAGAAGAGAACCAGTAAGAGTAAAACGAACAGTCGGCGGCAGGCCCTTAGCATTAAATTCTAATTATCAGTTTCAAGTAGTTTGTTGATTAAAATAATCTCGATTACAGAGTGGAAAATATAAGAAATTATGAAGCTAACTGTAAAGTAAATTTGATGAATTTTTATGGTCTCCAAAATCACTACCAAAGCTACTAAAACCAAAAGAAATCGAATGCCCAAAGAAATATAAAACCGGGTAATAAAATTTGAGCTTTTTTCTGTCTTAATTCGTTTTATGACAAAAAAATTACTGCCAACAAAAAGGAAGCTCAAAAAAAAACCGATACTCACATCCAGGTAGTATTGCTGACCTAAAAGGAAGGTAATTCCCAATATGAACAGAAAAGCAATAAGGGAATTCCATAAAAATTTGTGCGCCAACTTTTGCACCTGATGATCCAAACCCCTCCCCCGTTCTACTCCTTATTCAATCGGTCGTTTAACCTAAAGATGAGAATAAAAATATTTATAATACCTACAACACAGCCACCCAGCAACAGCCAGGGACTGAGGCCAAAATAATTGTCCAGCCAATACCCCAAAAATATAGGGATCGATAACGCGGCTGCTATTTCTCCCCCCAACGAAACATATTCTAAATAATCAGTTGGTTTTTTACTATTCGTCAATCTTTTTTATTGACCTTGGATTTTCCTTTTGCAACATCATCTTCTGACTTATCATCTTTGGACTTTGAGCTTCCCAATTTTGAAGACAAGCCATTCGTATTCTTCTTGATTTCTTCTTTTATATTTTCACTCATATGGAATGATCCGTTTATCTGTGATCCTTCTTCAGCCAGAATCGTCTTTGTATAAATATCCCCTTCTATAGTAGCCGATTTGCGAAGAATAAGCTTATTGGTTACTCGTACTTCGCCATCGATGTTGCCGGCAATATCAGCATCAACGGCTTCAATATTACCTTTAACTTTACCTGTTGATGAAACAATGATTTTGCCTTCCGCCTCTGCTTCCCCATCCAGGGTACCAGCAATGCGAACATCATTTTTTGTTTTCAGGGTACCTTTAAGTTCGGTGCCTTCACTTATCATATTTACTGAGGGTAAATTCTTACCGGATTTATTAGAACTCATAGATGATTCCTTATCTTTCTTATTATTATTAAACATAATCTTCTTAAGATTTTATTAAATACGTATTCGGATTTTGGGGTACTCCGTTTTTCCAGATTTCCAGATGCAAATGAGGCCCGGAGCTTAATACACCCACATCACCTGTTGTTCCCAAGATATCACCTTTTAAAACAATATCACCAATTGATTTTGACACGCTTGCCGCGTGCTTATATACCGTTATAATACTATTGCTATGCTGTACATGCAGTACATATCCATAATTGATCGTCCAATCCTGGTTAATAACTGCTCCATCGGCTATTGCCTTAAAAGATGTTCCCTGCTTTGTAGCAATATCAATACCGTAATGTCCATTTTCAGGATTAAATCCTCGGGTAAATGTGCCATTAACAGGGTAATCTGTCGGGAATTCAGGTGCCTGCTCAAAAATATTCGAGAATATTATCTCGTTTTGAGATAATGTTCCTTTACTATTTACTTCAGATGTAAAGTCAAGTTCCGACCTTTTTTGATTCGCTGATTGCAGTGCTACGGAACTGCCTTCTTTAACAGCAAAAGAGGTATCATCACCTGTCGCAATTACCTGCTGCATCTCTGCTAACTGATTGTCACGTGCTTCTAAAGAATCTTTAAGAGCCTGTACTTTTTGGGAGATATCAACAACTCGCTCACGGAGCTCTGCATCATGCTGATTATACAATAGTCCGCTGATAGGCGTAAACATTACAAGCAGTAGCACAACAATAGTAACCGTTAACAATGAAATATAAAACAGGTTCCACATCCTTGAAGGTTTAAAGTTGTAGGATGTGGAAGATTCCGGATCATCATCAAAGACAACGAAAGTAAGATCCTGATCCTGGTTTTTAAATAACCTCTTTAGAAATTCAAGCATGAAACCAGTGGTTTACGCTTCGGGGGTTGGTCCACGATAATTAAATGGGACATCAATGTCATCATTGTTATTTGATATCGCTCCATTCTCATTCTCATAGCGCTTAATATTTTCAGAAAGAGCATTCATCAACCGCTTTGCGTGATCCGGAGTAAGCACCATTCGCTTGACAACCTTTGCCTTGGGTGCTCCCGGCATTACTGAAATAAAATCGAGAATAAATTCAGAAGGTGAATGCGATATCATTACCAAATTGGAGTAGGTACCCGTAGCTTCTTCTTCAGGCAGTTCAATTTGAATCTGTCCCTGCTTAAAATCTTTTGTTTGATCGGCCATAATAAAGAGTTTACAAATTAAATTTGCCGTTCGTTACTCATCGGAATCTAAAAATCCGTGATCATCCATCCATTTATCATTATAAATTTTTGACACATAACGCGTGCCGCTATCAGGTAAAATAATCACCATAGTATCATTTTTGCCAAAATCATTATCACGGGCATATTCAAGAGCCCCATATACAGCGGCACCGCAGGATCCGCCAACAAAAAGCCCTTCTTTTTTGGCCAGTTTACGCGTCATCTGAAAAGCATTTTTATCATTTACCTGGATAACCTCATCCAACAGATCAAAATCCATATTTTCGGGAATAATATCTTCTCCTATCCCTTCTGTCAAATAGGGATGAATTTCATTTTTATCAAATTCCCCGGTTTCAAAATAATGTTTATATACCGAACCGACACTGTCAACACCAATCGTTTTAATCTCAGAATTCTGTTCCTTTAGATATTTTGAAGCACCCGATATAGTTCCTCCGGTACCCATTCCCGCCACATAGTGCGTTACCTTACCTTCGGTTTGCTCCCAAATTTCAGGACCGGTAGTCTCATAGTGAGCCTGGGTATTGCTGGGATTATCGTACTGGTTGGGATAATACGAATTGGAGATGTTTTCACTAAGTCGCTTGGCCACAGAATAATAACTGCGCGGATCATCAGGTTCTACATCCGTAGGGCAAATTTTCACTTCGGCCCCCAACGCACGCAGCAGATCTATTTTTGCTTTACTTTGTTTATCAGTTGTGGTAAAAATACAGTCGTATCCTTTAATAGTAGCTGCAAGCGCCAATCCCATACCTGTATTCCCAGACGTCCCCTCAATAATAGTCCCGCCCGGTTTAATTAGGCCTTTCTCTTCGGCATCTTCAATCATTTTTAGCCCGATTCGATCTTTCACACTTTGTCCGGGATTAAAATATTCTACCTTAGCCAGTATAGTTCCTTCAAATTCTTTTGCGACCTCATTTAGTTTTACCAGCGGCGTATTACCAATGGTTTCTAATATGGAATTGTAATACATCTTAAGATTTGTGTAGTTGCTATTTTGATAAAAGTTAAAAACTGTAAGCGTCGGAATATAGGGATTTTGAGTTGTCTACTCGAAAAAAAGATTTAAACTATAAAGCTCTTAAGTTTAAAAAGTTCTTTATTCGAAGGAAGAACTCTGTTATCTTCCTCAAAAATTAACGCCCAAGAAAAAGATTTATGTTTGTAAAACAGAAAAAGCCAAAAGATTTTGACTGCGGATACAATCTCGACCGAATGATTGATTCCCTTCCCCGCATTAAAGATGAAGAAGAACGAGTAGAATATGCCGAGCGTGCAGTAGGACTCATAAAACAAAGTCATCCAAACTGGGTTGATGAAGACGGGAAAAGCAAAGCAGCCTGGGATCACTTTTTTAAGTTAGCCGATTACGATCCCAATGAGTATGGCATTTACAATCCCTTTGACTCCGGGGATAATGACAACGCCCGGTAATAACACAAGCCGCTATTCGGCGACAGCAGCTTCTACTTTGTTGGATTGAAACTCTTTTTCTAGCAAGCTAAAAATAAGTTTATCACAATAATCATCATTTTTGATGACGTGCTCGCGCAATTGTCCTTCTTGCTGAAATCCGAGCTTTTCAACACTTTCTATCCAAGAGGTGTTAAAATCGAAGGCTGTTGTTCCAACCTTGTGCATTCCCTTTTCATTAAAACAGTGATCCAGCACAATTTTTAAGGCCTTCACATCATATCCCTTGCCAGCATACTTTCGATCACCAATTGTACAATTCACAAAGCAGCGCTTATTGTACTTATCGATGGCATGAATATCTACAATACCGATAAGCTTATCATTTTCGGATAAATGAATCTCGAACAGTTCGTTAGTTTCATTTCTCTCATCCAAAACCGTTTTAATCCGCTTCAAAAAAGTCTCAAAACTTTCATGCTGATGGGGATAATCTGAATCGTAGTAATTCAGCTCTTTGTCATTATTCCATTTATAATGAACGGATACATTCTGAAGGTTAAACTCCTTAATTTCTACCATGAGATCTGTTTGTAAATGATATTAGCCTGTGCTGAAATTTATCGGTTGAATTTTCTTAATCTTACCGTAGACATGCAAATAAATTTTCCCCTTTCGTTGAAAGCGCTTTCAATAACTGAGCCTAAAAACAACAGATTATCATTATGGAAATATCAATTTTCAATTTATATTGAAACTTATGAAAACTGATATTGAAAAAGTGTAATTACTCCATGAATGACAATCCTTTATCAGAATTAAAAGATTATCGACCATCTGTGGTTACTCGTTTTAATGACTCGGAGTTTAGATATTTCTTAGAAAACCTTTTTAAAAACTCCACTTCGCGATACGCCACATTTAGTTTTCCAATTCAATCGATTGATCCCCTGGCCTACCTTGAAATGTGCTGGAAAAAGAATACTTTTCAGTATTATTGGGAGAAACCAACCGACGAATTTGCTATTGCGGCCGGTGACGAAATTACATCCATTGCAGCTTCAGGTTCGGATCGATTTAATGTGATCAATAACAAGATTAAAGCAATTCGTCAGAATACAGCAGAGTTTTCGACCATCTCCCATCCCTATTCGGGATTGTTTTTACTTGGAGGATTTTCCTTTTTTGATCAAAATAATGATGAACTCTGGGAAGATTTTCCGCCCGCCTCGTTTACCCTTCCGAAGTGGATGATCATTAAAGATGGAAAGTTTACATTAGCTACATTTGCTGTTGATCTAAATACATTTGAGGCAGCCCACGAGCTCTATGATTATATCGCTGCTCAACTCGAAGATGTTAAAGATACGTTAGAGCAAAAAAGTTCGGCCGGTAAAACCCATCAAAATGGAAAAGCTCCAACTACACCACTCCCAAAGCAAAAATCAGATTATCAACAATGGTCTGATTCCGTGAATGAGGCAAAAAATCTTATCAACAAAAATACTTTTGAAAAAATTGTTTTAGCACGCAGTATCAAAGTATCCAGGAGCACCGAAGTAACCCCGACACAGGTTATTAATAACCTCCGCAAACAGTATACAAACTGCTACAATTTTCTGATCCATAATCCATCCGGAAAAACCTTTTTAGGGTCTACTCCCGAGCGGCTGATCTCTGCCCGAAACAAATTACTTCTCACCGAAGCACTGGCGGGAAGCATAGAAAGAGGAAACACAGCTACGGAAGATGCTTTCTTGGAAAAAAAATTATCACGTAATGGCAAGGACCAGAACGAACATAATTTTGTAATTCAGGATATCGAAGAACGCCTTGAGCCTTTTGTAAAAGAATTGAACCGAAGTACAACTCCTGAAATTAAAAAGCTATCGAATGTACAGCACCTTTACACCCCTATCAGGGCACACCTAAACGAGGATTCAAATATATTTGAAGTGCTCGGTCAGCTACATCCTACTCCGGCTGTGGGCGGATATCCCTGGCACAAAGCGGCTCCTCATATTAAAAATCTGGAACATTTCGAACGTGGGAGATATGCCGGCCCTGTTGGATGGATAAACAGCAAAGGAAATATGGAATTTGCTGTGGCAATACGCAGTGCGTTATGTACAAAAGATTATGCCTATTTATTTGCGGGTTGCGGAATTGTTAAGGATTCGGATCCCGCTACCGAGTGGGAAGAAACAAATCTTAAGTTGAAGCCAATGCTTTCGGCACTGCAGTATGACTGATCAACACCACGGCAATGTAGCCTTACAGTGGACCAACACTTTTCTCCAAGCACTTTGCAAGTATGGCGTTGAACATATCATTATATCTCCCGGCTCTCGCTCCACCCCTTTAACCCTGGCCGCTGCTTCAAATCCAAATCTCAAAAAGCATGTTATTTTGGATGAGCGATCTGCTGCTTTTACAGCTCTTGGTATCGGCAAAGCCAGCAATATCCCTGCAGTTTTAATTTGCACTTCGGGAACCGCTCTGGCTAATTATTACCCTGCTGTGATTGAAGCCAGGCAATCTGGTGTACCGATGATTTTAGCCACGGCCGATCGTCCTCCACACTTGCGGGCTACCGGAGCCAACCAAGCTATCGATCAGCTTAAAATTTTTGGGGATTATCCGGTCTTTTTCCATGAGGTTGGAGAACCTAAATCCGATGCAAAGGATCTGCAGCGAATACGAATGCTGGCTCAACAATCGGTATCTCTATCCCGAGAAAAACGAGGTCCTGTCCACTTGAATTTTCCATTCCGTAAACCACTGGAACCGACGGAAAATAAATTGGCTCAAATCCAGGAAGAAAATGAAGATTTGCCAAGTACAAATGTAGAAAATAAAACCGCTTTAACTGCTTTTAGCCTAAGTTCCTCACTTCAAAAAAAACTTTCATACGCCCGAAAACCACTCATTATTGTAGGTCCCACAGCGCCCAGTGATGATATGGAATCTATCTCTAAACTTGCTGAAAAACTTGAGGCTCCCATCTTGAGTGAATCTTCAATTGACAGCGCGAGTACCATTCGGGGATTTGCAGGATTTTTGCGTAATACAGATTTACGTAACCAACTCGAACCTGATGTGATCTTACGGTTTGGGTTTCAGCCTACAAGCAAAAGTCTAACAATTGCTTTAGACGAATGGAATCCTAAGCACCATTTTCATTTTGCAAGTACGGATGAGTGGCAAGATGCCACGTTTTCGGGGGCAGATCGCATTCCCTGGATGGGACAAAAAATCCAATTTGAAGAATTAGCAACGAAAACTAATCCAAACTGGATACAAAGCTGGAAGCAAACCGAAAACGAGTTTAACAATTACTATCAAAAAACGATTGGGCAGTACTCAAAATTAACCGATGGTAGTGTATATCACCAGTTAACGCCACAAATTTCCGGGGATCACTTTATCGCCGTTTCCAACTCTTTTCCCGCCCGCGACATCAACCTTTTTGGTAGACAATCATCAGCCATACCTCTTTTCTTGAACCGCGGAGCCAGTGGCATCGACGGCGTTACCTCAACAGCGATGGGAATTGCTAAAGGTTTGCAAAAATCAGGAGTGCTTTTTACCGGTGACCTGGCTTTTTTACACGACACCAATGCCCTGCTTAATCATAAAAACATGGCTCATTCCCTGGTTATTATTGTTATCAATAATGGTGGAGGATCTATTTTCAGGATGCTGCCCATCCATGACAACAAACAACATTTTGAGCCCTACTTTGAAACACCTCAAGATGTGCAAATTAATAAACTTATCAGCGCTTATGATATCCCTCATTATTCAATAAAATCCCTTTCTGAGCTCCAAAATCTTGATCTGACCACAATCATTGATCAACACAAGGGATTATCTGTTATCGAATGTCAAACCGATGCTGACGCCTCCATGCAATTGCGAAATCAACTCTGGGATTTCTAATTGATGGAACAACTACAAGTCAACAATCAAGAATATGCAGTACAGATTCATCAGCGAGATGACAGCTTACCCTGGCTGTTGATGCTGCACGGTTTTATGGGTGATCACCGGGTTTTCGATCATCTGATTGACAAGCTAACCGTTTCCTGCAATCCGGTATCGATAGATTTGCTAGGTCACGGTCAATCCTCCAAACCAACGGATCCGGCCAGATATAATGAGTCGCACCAGATCGATGACATTGTAAAACTGATCTATGGATTAAATCTTTCTCCCCTGCTTCTTTACGGCTATAGTATGGGCGGACGGCTGGCTTTGAAAACGGCTTTACATAAACCAACACTGTTTAATGGATTAGCTTTGGAAAGCACCAATTGCGGGATTTCTGATCCTCAAAAAAGGAAAGATCGACAAAAAGTAGATGCAGCAAGGGCTAAACGAATCGAAGAAGACTTTGAAAAATTTTTAGCAAATTGGAGCAAGCTCGACTTGTTCAAATCACCAGCGTCCACTGACGAGAACCTTGCTCGTAAATATCAAAATATTCAGCTCGAACAATCGCCTAATGCCCTGGCAAATTCTCTGTATGGATTTGGAGCTGGAAGCATGTCTCCCGCTTGTGATGCACTTTCAACGTTAGATTTACCTGTACTGCTACTGGCTGGCTCGGCAGACAAAAAGTACCAGTGCATCAATCAATACTTGTTAGAGCAACTGCCAAATGCTACCTTTTCATCCATCAAAGCCGGTCACCGCATACACCTCGATAATCCGGATGAATTAACCGAAAAGATCAGAGATTTTATAACCAGCAACTAACCTAATTTCTCAATACTCACTACTCAAGACTCACGACTATTATTATGAAATGGAAAACCGTCAATGAATACGAGGATATCACTTTTAAAAAATCAAACGGCGTAGCACGCATTGCCATCAATCGACCGGAAATCCGCAATGCCTTTCGTCCCAAGACACTCTTCGAATTGCAGGACGCTTTCCTGGATGTCCGCGAGGACTCAAACATCGGCGTAGTGCTACTTACCGGCGAAGGGCCATCCCCCAAAGATGGAAAATGGGCTTTTTGTTCCGGGGGTGATCAAAACGTACGTGGTAAAGCCGGATATAAGGATGATGCCGGTACGCCTCGTCTCAACGTATTAGACCTACAGCGCCTGATCCGCTTCATGGGCAAGGTCGTTATTGCCGTTATCCCGGGCTGGGCGGTCGGCGGCGGACATAGTCTGCATGTTGTTTGTGATCTTACCATTGCCAGTAAGGAGCATGCCATTTTCAAACAAACCGATGCTGATGTAGCCAGTTTCGATGGTGGATTTGGCTCTGCCCTGTTGGCGCGTCAAGTGGGACAAAAGAAAGCGCGCGAAATCTTTTTCTTAGGTCGGGACTACACGGCACAAGAAGCCTATGATATGGGGATGGTCAATGCGGTTGTTCCCCATGATGAGCTCGAAGAAACCGCCTACCGGTGGGCCCAAGAAATCCTTGAGAAAAGTCCAACTGCCATTCGAATGATTAAATATGCTTTTAATCTTGTAGATGATGGCATGGTGGGTCAGCAGGTATTCTCCGGCGAAGCCACGCGACTCGCATATATGACAGACGAGGCTGCGGAAGGACGTGATGCCTTTCTCGAAAAACGCAAGCCAAACTGGGATGATTACCCGTGGATTGGGTAGTTTGTTTTTTGCCACTAAGGCATTAAGCTCATTAAATTTCAAGGTTTTAGGAAACTTCCAAAGTTTCCTAAAACTAATAATCAGCTACCCTACCATCCTGAACTCTCTTCAGGATCTATATTTTGTAAAATCCTAGACAGATGCTGAAATAAATTCAGCATGACACTGTATTAAAATATCCGATTAATAAAAGCTCACATCGTCTTTTTATTTGTTGAAAAACAAAAAGATTTGTCCTTAATTATTCATTCCAAGATTCATAAGAAATCACAATGCTCCCACACAAAATTCACCTTTAACAAGGATTCAACTACCTGATAATTAGTTTAGGGGGAGAATCACCTACTACAAAAGTGTCTGCAGCAACCACATAGACCGTATACTCAAGCGTATCTTGTGGTGCGTTTTCTCTTACTGTAAGCCTAAGTTTTTTATTTGCCTCAACTCGTTGAGATCGCCCATCTTCAAACAGACCTTGTTCATATGTAAAGTAGCCGTCAATTTCTTCAGGAAATGTGAAAACCATTTCTGATCCGATTGTCTGCCAATTTATTTTATCATTACGGGACGAAACTATAGTGCCCTTGTTCTGGCCTTGGTTATCTTTAACCCTCCAGATGTTATCTTGGTTATCTTTTTGAATCTTCACATTTATCGTAGCAATCAGATGTTCAACTCCCAAGCTAGCTGTAGTACCCAATAGAAGGATTAAGGTGAGTGTGATAATCAGTTTATTATTCATATCTAATTTTATAAGAGTTATTGGTGGACTTATTTACTTTAGAAAATTGATTGCCTACTGCTTCATGTTTTTCTTCAATTCTAAATACCTTGTATCAGCGGCTAATTCTTTTAATTCGACTTGGGATTCGACATAGTCTAACATCGGTGCATTAATCCAATGTAAAGCTTTATTTCTCATGCCAAGCTTTTCATATGTAGTCACCGCTCTTTTTCGCACCCCTTCTTTATCTGGGTCAATGGCAAGAGCTTTTTCGATAAACTCAAGAGCTTTTGCCTCATCTTCGATATCGGAATAATAGGCTCCAAGATCTGCTAATACATCGGCGTTGTTGGGATTTATCTGTAGCTGATTCTTAGCTTTTTCAATAGCCTTTAAATATGAGCGAAGAGCCTCTTCGTTGTTGCCTCCCAATTCATACGCTACGGCTAAGTTTCCCCATATAATGTACTGGTCGCTGTATTCTGTTACGGCCAATTCATACATCTCAGCAGCTTCAAGATACAATCCATCAGAAAAATATATATACGCTAAATTGTTAGCGGTAATAGGATCGTTTTCAAGCGCCATCGCACGTTCAAATATCTGGCGGGCCTTTTCATTTTGCCCATTGTATAAATAAGCCGCACCCAGGTTAGAATGGGCACTATTGTTGTTAGGAAGGATATCGACTACTTTCTGAAACTGTTCAATAGCAGATGGATATTGTCCCCGCTGAAGGTAATGCACTGCCAGATCTTTGTGGCCTTTCCAGTAATCAGTTTTTAGTTCAATAGCTTTCAGGTATGTTTCTTCTGCCTTTTCGGGAATTCCCTGCATGTCATAAACGCTTGCCAATCCTCGTAAAGCAGAACTTAATTTACCATCTAATGCTAACGCATTTTTAAAATGTTCAATAGCTGCTTCATAATTGCCCGTACCTGTGTTCAATCTGCCAAGCATTACCTGTATTGGAGTCAGATTTTCATTTAATTCTTCTGCTTTATGCAAAGTAGTTCTGGCACTGTCCACATATTCAGGGGTTTTTCTTCTTTCGTATACTTCCCAAAATGCTTCCCCTAATCCGGCATGGGCTAATGCATAGTCTGGATCAAGACTAATGGAATGCTTAAAAAATCGAATAGCATCATCCAAATGATCAGGCCGATTCACATCATTAAGAGCGCCCAACCCCTTCAAATATAATTCGTATGCCTTAGGAGTAGAGGGTTCTCCCTCCAATAGGCTCTCAGACAGCCCGGAACTAATATCGATATTTAACATCCCCAGCATCGCCTTGACTCCCATTTTCTCCAGATCGGTAAGATTATTTGAGGATACTACCACTTGCCTTGTTTCAAGACTTCGCATGTTGTCGGCATCTACTAATTCTAAAAGCAATCGGGTAGAATCGTCTATCGATTGAATGGAAGACGAAATAGCCAGGTTAATTCCAAAAAGCTGTTTTGCTTTCGTTATGCTTTTGACATTTTCTTTGCGTAATTCACTGGCAGGAGTAATCCAATAGGAATCTACATATTTTTCAACTTCAGTCAGACGAAAAGAAAGCGTTTCGACAAGTCCAACGCCAATACCATCAAGGGAATCGTTCTCACCAATAATTTCAATAGGAAGTACGGCTAATAAAATTTTGTCAGGAATCCTGCTGTAAACACTTGAGGGGGTACCAACCACAATCATTATCAATACCAAGAAAATGGCGCTCAGTGCACCTGTTATCCAAATGCTCTTTGATTGATTAGACCAACGTTTTATTGGAGAAACAGAATAATTACTTTCTAACTCATCTTCTTTTAGATCAGCAGTTATTTCACCAAAATTGGAATAGCGTTTTTCCCTGTCCTTTTCTAAACATCTGAGTATTATGTGCCTAATTCTTTCCGGCACCTCAGCTGTATATTCATCTATTGGGATGGGTTCTTCCTCAGTGATGGAATATATTATTGCAGGTTCATATGATCCCTGAAAAGGAAGATTTTGAGTAAATAATTCATACAATACAACCCCAAACGACCATATATCTGTTACCTCATCAGCATCAGTCCCACGTAATTGTTCGGGGGACATATAGGCAGTTGTCCCCAAGGTTGTACCTGTCTTGGTTATATGTTCTTCACCTCGAAAATAAGCTATCCCAAAATCCATGATTTTCACATCGCCCGTATGGGTAATCATGATATTATTTGATTTAATATCACGATGAATTATTCCTTTATCATGGGCCGCCTTGATACCTTCTGCAATTTGCTCTGTGATTTTCAACTGTTCGGTTGCCGTACATTCATCACTTCTAATCCATTCTTTTAGCTCAATGCCATCGACATACTCCATCACTATAAAAAGCTTCTCATCAACCTCTTCGATGGAATAAACCTGAGCAATATTCGGATGGTTAAGCGCTGCAGATGCGCGCGCTTCTTTCAAGAATCTGGCTCGCTCGGTAGGATCCGAAGAAATGTGATCTGGAAGAAACTTTAGGGCAACCTGTCGGCTTAATTTCTTATCTTCGGCCAAATAAACAATGCCCATACCTCCCTCTCCCAGTTTTTTTACTATTTCATAATGAAGATATGAGGAAGACATGATGAGTTAAGTTTGCCGACTTCTAAAACAAACAGTCCGCTTAGTCATTACATTTAAATAATTTATTATCAGTAATTTATCTATAAACAGTTAATTTTCAATATTTTATTCACAATTAAATAATAAGTAAGTATCTTGGTTTTCAGCATTCTACTTTCCTTATCGTATCAAGAACAAACTTCACTGATTAAAATTGGATAAACTCTTCAAACAAAATCAGAACCTGCAACAAGCAGTAAATGAGCTAAAGGTTCTAAATGATATTGCAACAGCTATTTCTTCGCTTAATACGGTAGAGGATATAATTGATCAAATAGTACTGAAATGTATCAAACACCTTAAGGTTGAAGAAGGGACTGTTAGTCTACTCAATGATGAGGCTTCAGAGGAATTTCATACCATGATCAGACATCGGGATACTACCGCCTCTAAGCTACCTATTCATTTGGACAGCAGGCTCAAGGGATGGATGTATAAAAATAGATCTGTATTAATGAGTAATAACATCTTTAAGGACCCTCGTTTTAGTTCGCTAAACAGTGAAAAACATACATTCGATTCAATTCTTTGCGTCCCCTTAATCGTAAAAGATAAATTAATCGGCTATCTCGCTGCGTTCAATAAGAAGGGCAATACTTTTTTCACGGACCAAGATAGAAGATTACTCTCAATCATTGCTTCTCAGTCAGCGCAAGTAATAGAGAATGCCCGTCTATACGAAGAAGAGAAAGCCTTAATGGGATTGAAGAACGAAATGAAAATGGCCCGGGAAATTCAGCTCAAATTGCTCCCAGAGGAAGCTCCTAATATAGATGGAGTTGAGATTGCGGCATTAAATAAGCCAGCGAAAGAAGTGGGAGGAGATTATTATGATTTCCTGAAAGTGGATTCCGATAAATGGGGTTTTTGTATAGGTGATATCACCGGTAAAGGAATGCCTGCAGCTCTTTTGATGGCGAATCTTCAGGCCACCTTTAGGAGTCAGGCTATAATTTCAAAGAAATGTAGCGAATGTCTTAAAGGCACAAACCATATGCTTTATCAAAGTACGGAAATGACAAAATTTGCCACTTTTTTTTACGGCGTACTTCATCAGAAAAATGGGCAAACGATTCTCTCTTATTCGAACGGTGGACATGATCCCCCGGTATTATATAAGAACGATGATAAACCTCGATTTTTGGAGGCAACCGGATTGCTATTGGGAGTGCTTGACAATACTGAATATGGTGAAACCTCCATTCAATTAGATGCCGGCGATGTATTGCTTCTTTACACCGATGGGATAACCGAAGCATTTAATGAAAAAGGAGTAGATTTTGGGCTTAACCGCTTGATAGAGCTGGTAGATCAAAATAGAAATTGCTCGGCCGATGAAATTATGAACCTGGTTTTACATAGCGTGGAAACCCATATAAAAGAGGCACCACCGAGTGATGATATCACCATGATAGTTATTAAAATTAAGCAATAACTGCTTTTCAGACTCATAGCGATCCCCCCTAAATCTAATGGGTAATATTATAACGCGTTCCTCCTAAAGCATTCAGCCCTAAATCACCACATTTCCACCCCAAATAAAAAAGCCCACTGTATTACGCAGCGGGCTTTTAAAAATTACAATTTGTAAGATTATCAATTTTTACGAGCACCCGGTGGTTGAGCCACAGGTAATACATTTCTGACAGGTTCCGTTACGAACCATTGTCATACTCCCGCATTCGGGGCAGGAATCACCGGTGTATCCCATCTCCTTCGCCTTTTCATAATCACTTTGGTAGCTGTCATCATCGGCAGCAGCTTGTGACTGCTTCGTTGGTTGTGGCTGTGCCACAGCTTCTGCTTGATCAGCAGTACCATTGCTGCCCTCGATTTCATTTTCCGGATCTACCCGATTCGCTTTCTCTTGAGCTTTCTTGGCTTCCTCAGAAGGTCGCATCTTGCGCGACATGATATCCTCTGCGGGAACATGTGCAAGATCATCACGACCGAGATAGGTTACGGCAAGCTCTCGGAAAATATAGTCGATCACAGAAGTGGTCATCTTAATGTGCGGACTGCCGCTAACGGTTCCACTCGGTTCAAACTTGGTAAATGTAAAGGCATCCACAAATTCTTCGAGCGGTACGCCATGCTGTAAGCCAAGTGAAATGGCAATGGCAAAACAATTCGTCAGGCTACGGAATGCAGCTCCTTCACGATGCATATCTAAGAAGATTTCACCGAGCTGACCATTTTCATATTCACCGGTACGCAGATACACGCTTTGTCCGCCAATCTTCACCTTCTGGGTGTATCCGTTTCGGCGACTTGGTAAGCGCTTGCGCTCAGCTACATATTTGTGAACAATTCGCTCAGCTGTTTCTACTACTTTATCTTGCTCTGCCTTTGTTTCCTCGTCCAGATCTTCTTCGTCCAGATCTTCAAAGACATCACTGAGACTATTCAATGGCTGACTCAATTTCGAACCGTCACGATACAGCGCATTCGCTTTCAGCATCAGTTCCCAGGAATCCATATAAGCATCTTTGAAGTCCTCAACCGTGGCCTCATTAGGCAGGTTAATAGTCTTGGAAATAGCCCCAGAAACAAACGGTTGAGCAGCAGCCATCATGCGAATGTGTCCTTTGGGCTTAATGTATCGCGTTCCTATGCGTCCACAGCGGTTAGCACAATCAAAGACCGGCAGGTGCTCATCTTTCAAGTGCGGTGCCCCTTCTACCGTCATTGTTCCGCAAACGTAATCGTTAGCTTCCTGAATTTCTTCTTTGGTAAACCCAAGATGCTTGAGGATATCAAATTGCGGATTTGCCAGCTGTTCATCAGAAAGACCCAGCTCATCCTTGCAGAAGTCTTCACCCAGGGTCCACTGGTTAAAGGCAAACTGTATTTCAAAACTACTTGGCAACGCTTCTTCAATAGCCTCAAGTTGTTTATCGCCAAATCCTTTTTCACGGAGGCTTTCCTCGTTAATATGCGGACAACCATCCAATGTTCCGTAGCCTTTAGCATAATTAATAATCTCCTCTCGCTCCTTAGGGCTGTACCCAAGATTTTCGAGCGCTTTAGGCACACATTGATTGATGATCTTAAAGTGTCCGCCACCGGCTAGTTTCTTGAACTTAACAAGCGCAAAATCAGGCTCAATACCCGTTGTATCACAATCCATTACCAGACCAATTGTTCCGGTTGGAGCAATTACGGTAACCTGCGCATTGCGATAGCCGTGCTTCTCTCCCATCTTAACGGCTTCATCAGAATCTTCACGAGCAGCTTTAAGAAGATTATCAGGGCATTCATTTGCATCAATACCCATCGGCTTCACAGTTAGATCCTCGTACTCATCGGGATCCACATTGTAAGCCGCGCGTTTATGATTTCGGACAACTTTGAGCATCGGCTCTTTATTGGCTTCGAATCGTTCGAAGGTACCAAGCTCTTTCGCCATTTCGGCACTCGTCTTGTAAGCATTCATGTGGATGAGGCTCATCAATCCGCCGGCAATAGCGCATCCTTCATCACTGTCATAAGGTACGCCTTGAACCATCAGTGCTGCACCTAAATTGGCAAAACCAAGTCCAAGCGTGCGATATTTATACGATAGATCTGCGATCTCTTTGGATGGGAACTGTGCCATCAGTACTGAGATCTCCAGCACTACCGTCCACAGACGAGAAGCGTTACGTATAGCCTCAACATCAAACTCCTTGCACTCATCCGTTTTGAAATATTTCATCAAATTCAACGAGGCCAGGTTGCAGGCCGTATTATCGAGGAACATATATTCCGAGCACGGATTACTTCCGTTAATCGGCCCGTCGTTGGGGCATGTATGCCACTCGTTAATAGTATCGTGATATTGTGCTCCCGGATCGGCGCATGCCCAGGCCGCATTTGAGATCTGATCCCAGAGTTCGCGGGCCGGCATTGTTTTGTGAGGTTCAGGTTCGCGTCCTTCTTCGGCAGCCTTACGCTTTTCCGTTCTCCAATAAAGATTCCATTCGTCATCATTTTTGACGGCTCGCATAAATTTGTTGGGAATACGAACGGAGTTGTTTGAATTTTGTCCGCTTACCGTACGATACGCCTCGGAATCCCAATCCGTATCATAGGTTTCGAATTCAAGATCGGTATACCCTTGCGCAGCCAGCTGAACAACACGTTCAATATAATTCAGTGGCACCTGATCTTGCTTAGCTTCCTTAATGGCTTTGCCAAGCTCTTTGTTTTTCACAGGATCACGACTTACCGCACCATTATATGTACGTCCGTCAACTTCTACCGGCTTGTTGCAAAGCTTAATAATTTTCTTGAGATGCTTTTCCAATATCTTTGATCCGGCAACCATGGAAGCAACTTTTTGCTCTTCCCGGACCTTCCAATTCACATATTCTTCAATATCGGGATGATCAAGATCCAGCGTTACCATCTTGGCTGCGCGCCGTGTAGTACCGCCCGATTTAATAGCACCGGCTGCTTTATCCCCAATTTTGAGGAAACTCATCAATCCGGATGATTTTCCGCCACCGCTCAAGGGTTCTCCTTCACCGCGGATTTTTGAAAAGTTACTTCCCGTTCCGGAACCATACTTAAAGAGTCGCGCTTCGCGGACCCACAGATCCATGATGCCACCCTCGTTAACGAGATTGTCATCAATACTCTGGATAAAGCAGGCATGCGGCTGCGGATGAGAATAGGCGTCATCAGACTCCGTTAATTCTCCTGTTTTTCCATCTACATAGTAGTGACCTTGCGACGGACCATTAATACCATAAGCCCAATGTAAACCGGTATTAAACCATTGAGGACTGTTTGGTGCCGCCATCTGATTAGCCAGCATATAACTAAGTTCATCATAAAAAACCTTCGCCTCTTCTTCCGAATCAAAATAATCGTGCTTCCATCCCCAGTAAGTCCAACAACCCGCAAGACGATGAAAAACCTGGCGGCTGTCATACTCTCCGCCATAATAATCATCTTCATCAATCCCTTCCTTTTTCATCGCTTTCTCGTCAGCTTCTGATCGCTGCAACCACTCAGGTACTCCCTTTTCCTTTACTTTTTTGGTGATTTGGGGAACACCCGCTTTACGAAAATATTTTTGGGCAATCACATCGGTAGATACCTGCGACCAACTTTCAGGTACAATTAATTCCTCCATTAAAAATACAGTCGACCCATCGGGATTTTTTATCTCCGACCTTCGACTCTCAAAATTCATATCTCCAAATGGACTGTCCCACTCCTCTTGTGTATAAAATCGCGTAAATTTCATATGACTAACTCCGGTTTACTTTAATAATTTTTGACTTATCTGGAAGGCTTCGAAAAAGCACAGAATCACATTGTTTTCTGTCAATTAAATATAAAGGAATGCGACTATGGAGCAAGCCAAAAAGGCTAAAACTTTTCCACAAAAAGCAGAAGTTATCCACAATAGATCACGGAATTTGATCGAAATATTGCAGACCTTTTTATCTGTTATATAAAATTATGTGGATAACTTTAAGCTAGTCGACAATTGGTGGTCGAAGCTCCACAAAAAGTGCTTTCAAAAGTCCAATTTTATACTGTGCAATAAATGAGCCTCCTTCCATCAGAATTTATGAAAGGAGGCCAAAACCACTTGTTTGTTGTGATACGCTACAACTGATACTGTAATTTAATAAAGTATCCTCGTCCCCGGGTGTTATAACCCTTAATCTCTTGGTAATCGCTATCAAAAAGGTTCTCTATTTTTAATAGTGCAGATAGATTCTCCGTAACGGAATAACCTACCGTAGCATTGGTTACATTATAACTCGAGACTTCACTGCGATCGAGAGCCCCAAAAGGTCCCAAGTTGGCGCTGTAAAAAACATCATCACGCGAACCAACGAATCGGGAATCGATGTTAAATCGCAACTTATCAGTAGCTAAATAAGATGCACTAATAAAAGTATTAACAGATGGACGGCGGGTTAAGCCTTCGATCTCTTTTTCTTGAGTTACAAATGCTCCACTCTCAAATATTTGTACATGATTACCCCCTGTATATTCCGGATTAATATCATCCGGCGAAAATGTTAACGTCGATCGCGTAAGGGATACATTGCCTTTTATGTTAAGCTTGGGAGAAATTCTGGCTGTGGCCGACGCTTCAAGTCCTGATACCTGCTGCTCGGAAGCATTGATATAGGTATCACCAAGGTAGTCCGAATCAGGAAAACTGCCACTTAAATTTTCAACTGCGGTGTCGCCATCCCACAAGTATACATATTCGATGACATCACTTACTACTGTTTGAAAAGCAGACAGTTCAAAAGAGAACTTTTTGCCAACGTCTTGCTTCCATCCAACTTCGTAGGATATCGATGATTCGGGATCCAGGTTTTCGTTACCCCGATTAGTATAACTACCCGCACTTTGCGACGGCGAATAAAGTTGGTACAGCGAAGGGGCGTTAAAGCCACTGGTAATAGCGCCGTATAAAAGCGTTGATTCGGCGAGCTGCAGTTTAGGATTTATCTCATACGTAAAGTGAGAGCCGAACTCATCGTGATGGACCAATCGTCCGCCCAATCCCAGTGAAAACAACTCTAACTGATCGGCAATTAATCCTCCATTAATATTCGACTGGGCATAGCCGTTATAAATAATTTCCTTTAAGCCTAACGAGTCCAAATCAGTCGTCGATTCATACACGCCAAATTGCGAACGGCTAAAGACATAATTGCGAGTAGACATTGTTTGGCGGGATGCAGAAGCACCGGCAACAAATCGAATATCATTCCCATCAACAACTGCCTTCAACTCATTCTCCCAAAGCGATCCTTCGGCATTAAGTTCGGTATAAATCCCATCATACGTACCACCAAGACTCACAAGCGATGAATCGTTAATAAAATCTCTGTTTAAATCAGAATAGGCACCCTGGAATTCAATAGCTACCTGTTTTGATAATTCCACACCACCTCCAAAATTAAACAGATCGCGCCCAAACTCGGTATAAGCATTACTGTCATCCTGATAAGCGCCCTGGTCAACATCACTACGCTGGTCAACCCGTCTATAAGAAGCATATAAATCATATTGATCAGAAGAATAACCCAGCTTACCCACTAAATCGAGTTTATTAAAATCATCCTGATCTTGGGGATTAAATATATTGGTGTTGGTTACGGTATCAATAGTTGCATCCAATCCGTTAGTTTGCTGAAAGTTGGCGCCCACATTGGCGTACCATCCGCCATCAGTAGTGTAATTAGCAAAAAGGCTATTTGTTGTGGAATACGTCCCTTCACCAAACCGTCCGTGTTTGGTTTCCGCGTTTACATTAAATCCTTCAGCTCCCTTCTTTTTAGTGATAATATTAACGACTCCGCCAATAGCTGAAGAGCCATAGAGTGTACTGTGGGACCCGCGGACAATTTCGATTCGCTTTATTCCGGTCAGCGAAAGTTCCGAAAGATCAATAGAATTGTTATTGGTGGAGGGATCGCTAATTCGAACGCCGTCTATCATTACAACGGAATGATTGGAATTGGCATTACGGATAAATCCCTGCTGCAGCGAGCCGGGTGTCTGTCCCGCTCCTATCATATGCACACTCTGCTGCTGCGCCAATAACTCACTGACATTTGTATACACAGCATTTTGGATGTCATCCTGTGAAATCACCGTAACATTACGCCCCACCGACTGCGGCGATTGCTCGTATTTACTGGCACTGATTATAATTTCGTCCAGCTCATATATTGTAGAGTCGGTTTCTACATTGTTTTGCTGAGCCAACGATGGCACGGTTATCCAAAGAAAGGTCATCAAGGTACACAACCCTGAAAGTAATTGTTTTGTTATGTTCATAATTTAAAAATTAGGTTACAAATGATGATTTATTCATCATTCGTACCTTTGGGTATCAAACTTGGAAGGTATAAATACGTTCTGATAGCCAGAAACGACATTTACTCTTCGCTTTTCTCCCGAAAGCTACGAATGCTGTGCGTTGGCAGGTCTTCTGGCTTGCTCCGCTTTTGACAACCTTCCCGTCCCATCCCGGCTAAACCGAGAGAAACAGTGGTTCAAGAAAGATCAAAAGGTTATGGAACTCACAGCATCGGGGAATGCTCCGGATTTTCCTCCCGAGTAATCGGGAGAAGCACCGGATTCCCTTTTAATCCCATCCCGAAAATATTTCGGCGATAGGAACCAATGCACGCGTCGAAAATACGAGGCGTACCGAATAATTCAAAACCTATTGGGATGATTTTTAATTTTTTCTTAGTGCACTCAACAGATCTTTTATAGTGGAATAACAAAGTTTTTCCTCGTCCGAAATAACTTTCCACTCAAACGTATCCTGCTTTGAATGCACTTTAACCTGAAGAGATGTTCCGTTATTTTCGACTACCTTATATCCTTCGCGTTCAAGGGCGCGCCGCGTCCAAAAGATCGGTACTGCATCACCGGTTAAATAGATAGCCTCTTTATTAGGATTGTGCAGCGTAAAGGAGCCGGTGCTGCGATCGAAATCGAAGCTGTCTTTTTCAAAAACAGATTCAAATGTCCCGTCCAATACGAGATCTTCGGGCGTGCCCGTGATCACTTTTCCATCTCGGCTAATGAGCCACAAAGTATCGGCCGCCTTTAGAGCCAGATCTAACTCATGGGTAGATAACAAAATACCCTTTTGAGTATCATGGGCTAACTTTCTCAGCAATCGAATAATTTCCACCCTGTTGGGTAAATCCAGATGCGCTGTGGGCTCGTCGAGCAACACCGCAGAAGTATCCTGTGCCAACGCCCGGGCAATCATCACCTTTTGGCGTTCCCCATCACTCAGGTGCAACACATCCCGGCCAACGAACTGCTCAATCCCTGCAGAGGCGATAGCCCACTCCACTATTTCTTCATCTTTTTTATCGAGTGATCCAAACCAGCCTGTATAGGGTGATCGTCCAAAGGCCACCAGCTCATAGACGCTGATATTTCCAATAGTGATACGATCAGTCAAAACGGTGCTAACTTTTTGCGCAATTTCTTTCACCGCACATTCGCGTAAATTCTTTCCATTAAGCAAGACCTCTCCATCCAATGGGTTATGCAGGCCAGCCAAGGTACGAATCAGCGTCGATTTCCCTGATCCGTTAGGACCAAGCAGGCACACGACCTCTCCGCCCTGCAGTGCCACATTTATATTAGATGCAACAACCGTAGGAGACTTCTTTCGCCCTTTAGCGGGAAATCCGATGTCAAGATTGTGAGTCGATATGATAGAATTCCCTTTTTCCATCAAAATGAGGCCTGTAGATTTTTTCGCTGGATAATCACCCAAATTACAACCGGGGACCCCACCATCGAAGTAACAGCGCTGATGGGTAGTGTTGTAGTAGAACCGGGAACCTGGGCAATAATATCACAGGCAAGTAACAAAATAGCTCCCATCAGCAAGGTTGCAGGAATCAACACCCGGTGATCGTTCGTTCCCATTAATGATCGAGTAAGATGCGGGACCGCAATGCCCACAAATCCAATAGGTCCACAAAATGCAGTGATGCCACCGGCCAGCAGACTGGTACTCACAATAATCCAGATCCGGGACCCCGAAACTGACAGCCCCATGCTGCGGGCATAGTTTTCTCCCAGCAAAAGCCCGTTCAGTGGTTTTGAGAGTGCCATTGCAATCCCACCACCAACGAGTGCGACAACGGCCAATATCCACAGCTGATCCAGTGGCACACCTCCAAGACTGCCAAAGGTCCAGATCAGATAATCCTGAATCTGCTCGGGTCGACTAAAATACTGCCAGATGCTTACCAGTGCAATCGTAAGATTCCCGATCATCAGTCCAATTATCAACAGCGTGACATTATCGCGAACTTTAATTGAAATAAGGAGGATCAACAAGAGTACGGCAGCAGCACCAAAGCTGGCGGCAATCACAATAAGCCAACTGCCGAATGCTGACAACTGCTGAATGGCAAAAATACTGGTGATAGTTCCACCGGCCAGCATTACAATAGCGACACCTAAACTTGCCCCTGCGGTAATACCCAGCACCGACGGACCGGCCAGCGGATTGCGAAATAGTGTTTGCATGAGCAACCCTCCTACTGATAAGGCACTGCCAGCTAAAACGGCTGTCACGGCTCGGGGAATGCGGATATTAATTATAATTTTATTCCAGGCTTCGCTGGCCGCCTCTCCTCCTATCAGGATTTGAACAATATCACCCAATGGAATATCAACCGAACCCAATGCTAAATTGACGAGCAGAAGTATTAAAAGTCCGACAATCAACAGTCCAAAATAGAGCGGACGAATACCCGTCTTATGTTGTGGCGTTATGTCTGCAGTTTCGTTGGCCATTAATCAATTTTCTGATAGTAAAAGAGCCGGTGATTGGGCAACTTCTGCGGATGAAAAATTTTAATAAGATCAGCCAGTATTATTTCGGGATGTACCACCCCCGACTCCCAAAAATCATTCCCCCCAGCCGGGCTCGTCCGCTTGTTATTATTATAAATTTCACCCGTCTCAAATGGCTTAAAGTCCTTAAACCGAGAATCTTTCGCCAAAATATCTTCTTTTGAATTTGCCGCACCGGGATTAATCCAAATATCTGCCTCCAATCCTATCTCATAGATCACTTCAAAACTCTTCCGGAGCCCTCCGGTTTCATCCGAATCAAACCATGGATAATCAGCCCCGGCATCCCTCAAAAACTGGACAGTAAAACTTTCTCCACCCGAAACAAACCAAGCCCCTTTATAAGGCATATTATTAATAACCAACGGCTTATCATTTACTTCACTTACCTTAGATTTAAGGCGATTATATTCATTTGCAACCGCATTAAATTTCTCGTTAGCCAACTGCTCCTTATTTAGCAATGCTGCCAGAACTTTAACCCATTCTGCCTTGCCAAGCGGAGTTGTTTCTAACCACTCCGAGTTAATCATCACATCAATATCGGAATCCATCAAAATCTTTACATTATCAAATTGTGAGGACTCTCCTCCAGAAATCATTAGCAAATCCGGATTCATCGACAGTATTTTTTCCTTGTTTAATTCACCATGTGGCAAGCTCACCATTTTTTCTTGTTCCAACCTTTTTCGAACATCCTTACTGTACACATAATCTGCGCCCACCATCCCGATGAGAATATCCGTCGCGTCAAGCATTTGCACCAATCCAATATGGGTCGTAGAAGTTGCCAGAAGACTATTTATTGGGATGGGAATTTCCGTCGTATTCTCAACCTCTACTTTATCAGCAATACCGCGTGGAACCAGCGAATACCGGAGCGTATCAACCTGATCCTGAAAAGGCTTTAAAATCTCCAGCAATTTATAATTCTCGTGATATGTAATCTGAAATCCTTCCGCAAATTCCGCATGCACAGAATCAGCGAATTGTACTTGTTCAAGGTTTTTAGAATGAGATTCTGGATCGACATTTTTTTCAGAAGTACATCCGCCTATAAGAAGGCACGATGTTAGCCATCCCAAAAAAAGTATAGATATGTGAGAAAAATGTAAGCGTATTCTATTCATGGATTTAGCTTTTCTCCCGAAAGCTTATTTCCTCATCAATACCGGCAGGTCTTCTGGCTTACTCCACTTTCGACAACCTTCCCGCCCCGACAATTATCGGGGCAGTGGTTTATGAAGGATCAAAAGCTTTGCACATAAAAATTAAAATGTGCAGGGGAGCTTACAGCAGCGGGGACTGCTCCGGCCTTTCCCGAAAATTTGGGAGCACCGGATTCCCGTTTTAACTGCATCTCATAAGAAATACAGACCTGTATTGAATCAGTAAGTAAAATTAATTGCTGCTCATGATAATAACGGTATTAATATTGAGAAGCCAATTTAGAATAATCTTGCTGATGAACTTACTTCAAAAGATTAAAGCATGTAATACTGCTTCCATTTCTGTACGACTCTGTTATTTTACAACTGAACCGTTCACAAATAAATGAAATTATGATCAAACACTATCGTACACTCCTTATTGGTTTATCATTGGGATTTCTACTGGCTTTTACCTCCATCCATCTCTTGAATAAAGAAATTACTCCAAAAGTAATTGGTGAAGCCTCAAAGCTTATTGGCATTGAATTAACCGAGGCTGAAAAAGATTCGATGATTACTAATCTTGAAAACTATCGGGAATCTTATCAAAACATTAGGGATCTAAAATTGGACAACGGCATCCCTCCTTCCCTTCACTTCAATCCGGTACCTCCCGGTCGAACATTCGACAAAACACAACAATCCAACAATTGGAATATCTCTGATGATGTTGAGTTACCCCAAGAGAAAGCCGATTTGGCCTTTTATTCTATAAAAGAGTTGGCTTCTCTTATTCAACAACAAAAAATCACTTCGGTAGAACTAACCGAGTTTTTTCTGGATAGAATTGAACAATATGATGATACCCTCCAGGCTATCATAACCGTTACCGAAGAGCTAGCATTAAAGCAGGCCAAAAAAATGGATCAGGAAACTGCCAATGGAAAGTATCGTGGTCCGCTACACGGCATTCCATATGGACTCAAAGATCTATTTGCTGTTGAAGGATACAAGACCACCTGGGGCGCAACGCCGTACAAGAATCAAGTGCGCGATGAAACAGCGACAGTTGCTAAAAAACTGGAAGAGGCGGGTGCGGTTTTAATTGCAAAAACAACCTTGGGAGCCCTGGCCTATGGAGATGTATGGTTCGGTGGCAAAACTAAAAATCCATGGAATCTTGAACAGGGATCAAGTGGCTCATCAGCCGGGTCAGCGGCAGGTACCTCTGCGGGATTATTCCCCTTTGGGATCGGAACCGAAACCTGGGGATCGCTAATATCTCCATCTAATCGAACCGGAACCACCGCATTACGTCCCACTTTTGGACGTGTTAGCCGATTTGGCGCTATGGCCCTGAGCTGGAGCATGGATAAGGTGGGTCCTCTTACGCGGTCGGTGGAAGATGCCGCTATTGTTTTTGATGCTATTCACGGTCCCGATGGCAAAGATCAAACGCTCTTCGATCTTCCTTTCAACTATCAACCCAACGTAGATATTAGTTCACTCAAAATCGGCTATCTGGAATCTGCATTTAAAAGTGATTATGACAATCGTCACCGAGACAGTCTTACGCTGGCAAAACTGGAAGAACTCGGCGCTGAACTCGTTCCCATTGAGCTGCCGGATTATCCCGTCTCAGATCTCAGTTTTATTTTAACAGCAGAAGGTGCAACAGCATTTGATCAGCTAACTCTTAGTAACAAAGATGATCAGATGGTTCGACAAGGAAAGTCGGCCTGGCCAAATCTTTTTAGATCTGCTCGTTTTATACCGGCCGTAGAATATATTCAAGCAAACCGTGCCCGACAGGTGCTCATTCAAAAAATGGATTCGGTAATGCAGCAAGTGGATATGTACGTATCTCCCACTTACGGGGGAAACAATCTCTTGCTGACTAATCTGACAGGTCATCCCTCTGTTATTGTCCCCAACGGCTTTACCGATGAAGGGCAACCCACGAGCATTACCTTCATTGGCGATCTTTTTGATGAGGGATTGATTTTAGGTGTTTCGCAAAAATATCAACAGGCAACAGATTTCCATACTAAACATCCCGAAATGTTTACACAATAATACTACCCAAACATCCTTTTCCGGAGGCTGCGTAATTAATACTTATGCAGCCTCTTTTCTATTCCTTCCTTTTTTTCAGTTTCTGGCCCCCAATATTAAAAACTATGTAACTTTTTTTCTGATCCGTCCGTAATGCAAAGCAGATAGTTCTTAATGGAAAATCTTTCAAAATCAGAAAAATACATGAAGACGTTAACAAATTGGGTTGTTTTAGGGTCGCTGTTTTGCCTGTCAATTGCTGTCAGTTCTTGCAGTACTGAATCACAGTCAAAAAACGTAAGTGACGAGGACTCCACTTCTGCTATTCCGGTTGAAATTGCCAAGGCTACGAACGGCGATATTTCAGCTTATTACTCGAGCACTGCCACACTTGAAGCTGAATATGAAGCTACCGTAGTCTCGAAAGTTCGGGGAATGGTAACAGAGATCCATGTCGAGGAAGGGGATTTTGTGAAGGCCGATGAGGTACTTGCTCAACTGGAAGATGAACAGTTAGAATTAGAAGCTGAGCGTGCTAAAGCTACGATGGATCGCCTACATAATGAACTCACCAGAAAAGAAGAGCTCTTTAACAAAAATCTTATCAGTGCCCAGGAATTTGAGAACGCCAAGTATGAGTATCAAGCTCAGAAATCAGAATACCAATTGGCCCAACTGAAGATTAAAAACTCAAAAATTCGAGCACCTATCAGCGGGGTTATATCGGACCGGCTTATCAAAGTAGGCAACATGATTAACACTGATCAGGAACTGTTTGAGGTTACTGATTTCGATCCCATACTGGCTGTTCTAAAAGTCCCGGAGCACGAAATGTCCAAAATTCAAAAAGATCAGAAGGCTCTGCTTCGGGTTGACGCAATCAAAAATGAAACTTTTGAAGGAAAGGTATTGCGCGTAAGTCCGACGGTAAATCCACAAACAGGTACTTTTGAAGTCACTGTTTCTATCCGGGATGAATCCAAACAGCTACGACCCGGGATGTTCGGTCGCGTGCGTATTGTTTATGACACCCATCAAAACGCTCTTATGATTCCCAAAAATGCGGTTATCGAGGAAGATGGAATGAGCAGCGTGTATGTTATCAAAAATAGCATGGCTTATCGCCAAAATATAAATACCGGTTATTCGAATGGAGATAATATCGAAGTATTGGAGGGATTGGCACCATCCGATACGGTGGTAACCATAGGACAAAGCAGCCTTCAAGATAGCGCTTTGGTCGAAATTGTATCCTTATAACAAACAGCAGCTTATCATTATCTAAAAGGGATTCACTATGAAATTGATTGACTTTTCCATCAGACGCAAGGTAACCATTGCAATGTTTACCATCGGCATTATCCTTTTTGGGATGGTTTCACTCAGCCGCTTGAATATCAACCTGTTGCCGGAACTCAGCTATCCTACCCTAACCGTTCGAACTGATTTTGAGGGAGCTGCTCCAGCTGAAGTAGAAAACCTGGTGAGCAAGCCTATTGAGGAAGCCTTGGGAGTGGTAAAGAACGTACAGCAGGTGCGCTCCATTTCTCGATCCGGGCAGTCTGATGTCACGCTGGAATTTGCCTGGGGAACCGATATGGATTTTGCCAGTATTGATGTCCGTGAAAAGCTAGATGCCCTTCAGCTTCCGCTGGAAGTAGATCGACCGGTAATTCTACGCTTTGATCCCTCTCTGGATCCCATTATGCGTTATGCTTTTTACATAAAGGATAAAAAACCAGACCAGCCTCAAAACGTTGATTATGCGAGTTATCAGGAAGAGAAATCCACTTCACAAATCAGTAAACTCAAGCAACTGCGCCGCTACGCTGATGAACAGATAAAGAAGGATCTGCAATCTGCACTGGGTGTTGCATCCATTAAAATAAGTGGTGGTCTGGAGGAAGAAATCGAGGTGGCTGTCAACCAGGATCGATTGTCGCACTTGGGAATCTCAATCGACCAAATCACACAGGTGCTTGGCGCTGAGAATGTAAATCTGTCCGGCGGACGTCTGGAGGAAGGTACTCAACAATATCTGGTGCGGACGCTCAACCAGTTTCAATCTGTCGAGAATATCAAAGATGTTGTCGTCAGCAGTCAGGGGGGTAATCCGGTTTATTTAAAAGACCTTGCCGAAATTACCCAGGGCTATAAAGAGCGGGAAGCGATCACCCGACTCAATGGTCAGGAGGCCGTAGAAATAGCCATTTACAAAGAAGGCGATGCCAATACGGTTAATGTGGCCAAAAATGTAAAAGCACAGATGGACAATCTCTCTGAACGTCTTCCCGAGGGCATGGAAATGACCAAGGTATTTGATCAATCCACGTTTATTTCTTCTGCGGTTAGCGAAGTTGTTGATGCGGGAATCATTGGCGGTATTTTGGCTATTATTATCCTATACCTGTTTCTTCGCAACCTCTGGGCAACCGTTATTATTTCTCTATCTATTCCGGTGTCGGTCATTGCCACTTTTAATCTAATGTACGGCAATGATATCACCTTAAATATCATGTCATTGGGCGGTATCGCACTGGGTATCGGATTACTGGTCGACAACTCTATTGTTGTACTTGAAAATATTGCACGGCATCGCGAAATGGGCAAGAATCCCATAAAAGCCGCCAGTGACGGCGCTGGAGAGGTAGGTATGGCCGTGGTTGCTTCTACCCTAACAACCATTGCCGTATTCTTTCCACTTGTTTTTGTCCACGGTATAGCGGGACAGCTATTCCGTGATCAGGCACTGACAGTAACGTTCTCACTACTCGCCTCACTGGTTGTAGCCATTACATTAATCCCAATGCTTTCATCATTGGCGGGACGCGAAAAATCAGAAATCGAAAAACCAAAACTGAAAGAGCCTAAAACGAAAGTAGGCCGCTGGATGCGATCAGCACGGATCTTCACTTTTGAAACTATTCCAAGCTATATCGTAAAAGGTGGTTCTAAAATCGTCAGCGTTATCAGCAAGGGAGCTATGGTTGCTTTAAACCCTCTGTTAAATGCTTTTGAAAAGTGGTTTGACTCGCTGGAAGACAAATATCCTGCTGTTTTGCGATGGTCACTACGTCACCGATTTGCGGTTATTGCTTTTGCATTTTTGAGTCTCTTAGGTTCTCTGATGTTGGTCCCACAACTGGGAATGGAGCTTATCCCTTCTCTATCACAAGGGGAATTTAACGTAGAGTTCAACCTTCCACCGGGAACACCTATCGAACAAACCGACCGCGCCCTGCAGAATGTCCAGCAGGCAGCTCAAAATATTGATCCTATTCGAACCACTTTTGCTGTCGCGGGTACCGGTAATCAGATGGATGCCAACCCCAATCAAGGTGGCGAAAACTGGGGCGAACTGAATGTTACCTTAGCAAGCGGTGCGGGGCGTGCGTTGGAGGAAAGCACTATGGATGAGCTTCGGACCGATTTGCAACGTATCCCTGGCTTAGACTACAAGTTTTCGCGGCCGGCCCTGTTTACATTTAAAACTCCGGTTGAGGTCGAAATTTCCGGTTATAACTTGGATGACCTGAAAAAGGTCAGCGACAATATTCTCGAGAAAATGTCCTCTGACGGACGCTTTGCTGACGTAAAATCTACCATGGAACAAGGCAGTCCCGAAATCCAAATCACCTTTGATCGTCCCAAGGCAGCGTCACTTGGCCTGCAAGTGCATGAAGTTGCTGATCTTGTCGTCAGTAAAGTTCGTGGTGATGTCGCGACACGGTATTCCTGGAGAGACCAGAAAATAGATGTATTGGTTCGGGCTAAAAAACAGGATCGCTCCTCAATCGAAGATATTCAAAATATCCTCATCAATCCCAACAGCGAATCTCCGGTTCCGCTATCAAGTATTGCTAATGTAAAAGTGGCTACCGGACCAAGCGAAATCCGTCGGGCAGCACAACAGCGAGTGGCTATCGTATCAGCAAATTTAAATTACGGTGATCTTGCAACTGCTGCGGATGAAATTCGCAATATTATTGATGAAACTGCAATTCCAATGGGCGTGCAGGCACAAATAACCGGCCAAAACGAAGAGATGGCAGATTCATTTCGATCCCTGCTTTTTGCCCTTTCACTGGCTGTATTTCTGGTTTATCTAGTGATGGCCTCTCAGTTTGAGTCGCTTCTTCATCCGTTTATTATCCTCTTTACTATTCCATTGGCCTTGGTTGGTGCAATCCTTGGTTTGTGGATTACGGGGTCAACAATAAGCGTTGTCGTATTTATCGGATTAATTCTGCTGGCCGGAATTGTGGTGAATAATGCTATTGTGCTGATAGATCTTATTAACCAATACCGCGAGCGAGGAATGAATAAAATTAAGGCCATCCTTGAAGGAGGTAAATCACGGCTTCGTCCAATTATTATGACAACACTGACAACCACGCTCGGACTATTACCGTTAGCTATAGGATTTGGGGACGGCGCCGAATTACGAGCACCAATGGCAATCACGGTTATTGCAGGTCTCATCATCTCGACCCTGCTTACCCTCATTGTGATTCCGACGATGTATGCGATTATGGATCGCAAAGTGTACAAGAATCAACCGGCAATAGAACAATCAAATAAATAAAACGGAGGAATTGCTATTATGAAATTTACTGATCTTTCGTTGCGACGGCCGGTAACTACGATGATGATTTTTATCAGCTTTGTGATTATTGGAATCATTGCCAGCCGTATGGTGCCGCTGGAATATTTTCCCGATATCTCCTTTCCCGGAGCATATATTAGCGTCCCCTATCAAAACTCCACGCCCGAAGAAGTCGACCGCAATATTACGCGTCCGATTGAAGAGGCTATTGCTACCATTAGCGGTATCGAGCGAATCAGCTCAAACTCCAGCGAAAATCAGGCTGGGATCTTCGTTCAGTTTAAGATGGGATCAGACATCAGCCTGAAAGCAATGGAGCTAAAAGAGAAAATTGACGGCATCCGTAATCAGCTTCCGGATGATTTAGAGCGCTTTACCATTAATAAATTTTCCGCACAGGATAATCCGATGATGAATCTTCGGATTTCCAGTGAACGTGATCTATCAAACGCCTATGATCTGCTAAATCGCAATCTTAAACAGCGCATTGAACGCATAGAGGGTGTAGCGAAGGTAGATCTTTATGGTGTTGAAAAAAAACAGATCAGAATTGAGCTCATCCCCGAACGTCTTAAATCTCACAACATAAATATTAATGAGCTGGCCCAAACGTTGCGGCAAAGCAACTTTTCGGTAACAGCCGGAAAAGTGGAAGATGCCGGTAAACGCTATCTGGTTCGTCCTACCGGGGAAATTACTAAACCCGCAGAATTTGCCAATCTTGTTGTCGGCCCCAACAATCTAAAATTAAGAGATATTGCAACGGTTGGCTATGGAAGCCCCGAACGCGATTACGGTCGGCATCTCGATCAAAAATATGCCATTGGACTGGATGTGTTTAAAGAATCCGGTGCCAACACCGTAGAGGTTGGTGATCGCGTAATAGCAGAAATTGATGAAGTTAATAAACTGCCCGAAATGCGGGGCATCAATATTTTTGAAATGCATAATCAGGCTACCGGAATCATCAGCTCGCTTACCGAGCTATTTAAAGCCGGATTGTTAGGGGCCCTGTTTTCAATCATCATCCTTTACCTGTTTTTACGGCGCATCAGTACTACTCTAATTGTAGCCATGGCCGTCCCCTTTTCACTGATTGTTACCCTTGGCCTACTCTACTTTATGGAACTTTCGCTCAATATCCTTTCCATGATGGGATTAATGCTGGCTGTGGGTATGCTGGTTGACAATGCAGTAGTGGTGACTGAAAACATCCACCGCAACCAGAATATGATGGATGATAAAATTGAAGCCACTAAACGCGGTGTCAAACAGGTAGGGATGGCTGTTACCGCAGGTACATTAACGACCATCATTGTATTCCTGCCTAATATTATTAGCGAAGATTCGATGATTGCAATTCAGCTTTATCACGTTGCTATCACAATTATCTTGGCGCTGTCGGCATCCCTCTTGATTTCGCTAACTGTTATTCCACTGTTGACTTCCAAAATAGCAGCTCCGGAAAAGAAAGAACAAACAGATTGGGTTGACAGTCTGCAAAATTGGTACGGCAGTATGCTCAGCTGGTTACTCAAGCGCAGATACCTATCTGTAGCTTTAATAATGGGTACCCTGTTAAGCGTTGCCATACCGATGAATTCCGTAAATGTAGAGATGTTCGGAGGTTCAGAATCACGGGAACTTCGATTACATTACAACCTGAATGACACCTATACCCTTGAAACGGTTGAAGAATCTGTAACCCGAATTGAGGAATTTCTCTATGCAAATAAAAAAGACCTCGAAATTGACGCCGTTTATTCATATTTCGAAACCGGTTCTGCAACTTCAACCATCCTCTTGACAGATGAAGACGACGCTCAAAAAGATGTGACTCTCATCAAAAAAGAAATTGAAGAGCAGATGCCTAAGCTTGCTATCGGTGAACCTTCTTTTGAATATCAAGACCGTACCGGCGGAGACCAACTGCGTGTGTTTGTCATTGGAGAATCCACCGAAGTGTTGGCAGATCTTGCTGAGGAAGTTGAGCGACGCTTACAGGATGTACCCGGACTTGCCGATGTTCGATCAGAGGCCGAAACCGGAACCGAAGAAGTTCAGGTTCAAGTAAATCGAGAACGAGCGCGTGCTATGGGTGTTTCCTCACAACAAGTGGCCAGCTTGGTTTCGAACTCCATGCGTGGAATGAATTTACGCCGGGTACGTGGCGAACACGGAGAAACAGATGTCGTACTGGCTCTGCAGGAATCTGACCGCGAAACCATTGAAGATCTTATGCAATTGCCGGTTAGTGTTGGAAATGGAGAGTCGGTGCAACTGGCATCCCTGGCTGACTACAAAATGGATCGGGGCCCAAGAACCATACAGCGAGAAGATCGGCAAACATCACTGGGAATAACCATCAACCTTGACGGCATAACGATGGATAAGGCACAAGAGCGAATATTCCCAGTTTTGAATCAAATCAATTATCCTTCCGGTTACGGATGGAGTAAAGGCCGTAGTTTTCAGCAGGATCAAGAAGCCATGGACGAGATGATGGTAAATATACTTTTGGCGATGTTTTTGATCTACCTGGTGATGGCTTCACTCTTTGAATCTGTTTTATTCCCGTCCAGCATTATCACTTCCATATTTTTTGGAATTGTAGGGGTCTTCTGGTTCTTCTTTATCACCGGAACAACCTTCTCGTTTATGGCAATGATCGGCATTCTCATTCTGATGGGTATCGTAGTCAATAACGGGATAGTCCTAATAGATCATATCCATCAACTTAGAGAAATGGGCCTATCCAGACTTGAAGCCATTATTAAGGGATGCAAAGATCGCATGCGCCCTATTTTGATGACCGCCGGTACTACAGTACTTGGACTGGTACCACTCTGCTTTGGCACTACACAAATTGGCGGTGACGGTCCGCCCTATTTCCCCATGGCACGAGCTATCGTCGGAGGTCTCACTTTTTCTACCGTGGTTACTCTCGTCATTTTACCAGCTATCTACCTCATCCTCGATGATGTGAAATTATGGGGCAATAGAGTTTGGCAAATCGGCCGCAGCAAATAATCCTATAACCATACTCGGAGTTATAGCTAGTATCCCCGGCACTTTAAAAGTATCGGGGATTTGTTTTATTTCAGAGACCAAACAGATTGTTTACCTTCCTCTTTTTAATCAAATAGTAATGCAGTGAGCGAAATAACTTTTCAAGAGTGCTTCAAAATAAGGGCATCAGAAATTGACTTTAATCAAAAGGCAACACTCCCCGCCATCTGTAACTTATTGCAAGAAGTAGCCGGTAATCATGCCCGCGAATTGGAGTTTGACATTACTGATCTCCAAAAAGATGAACTGACCTGGGTATTGCATCGACTTCATGTAAAAATGGATCGTTTCCCCGATTGGAGAGAAACGATTACGATAAAAACCTGGCCTTCCAGCGGTGACGGGCTGCGTGCTTACCGTGATTTTTTGATTATGGATGAGAACGGAGACATTCTCGGCAGGTCATTGAGTTATTGGCTCATCATGAATATTCAAAGTCGACGCCCCGCTCGGATCCCCAAAAAGATTCTTGAAATGGCTCCAAAGGATACTGATCATGTCCTCCCAGTTACCGATGCTAGTTTTTCTGATCTAAATCAAGCAGACTATTCGCAAGAATTTGAGGTTCGTAAAACAGATCTTGACCTCAATAGACACGTTAATAATGTTCGTCTTATCGAATGGGCACTTTCATGTTTGCCGGATGGATCGAATGTTAACGAAATTGACATTCAATTTATGGCAGAATCAGTTTTGGGTGATACCGATATTGTAGAAGTTCAGAAACGCAGCTCTGATTCAGACAGCCAGTATTTTCATCACCAAATTTTAAGAGCATCCGACGATAAAACTTTAGCCAAGGCAACATCCCGATAAAGATAACAGATAGAGGATTTCCACTTTCTTCTTAAATAGAAAATGCCCGATACTTTAAAAGTATCGGGCACTAAGAATAGTTTTCTATTGCTTAGTAGAAGCTTATCCCCAATCAGGCGCAAAACTTGGATTTACTAAACGCATTGATTTCTCAAGCTGATCGATACGCTCGAAATCTTCATCCTCGAGATAAAAGTCGAACACATCAAAATTCTCACGCAAATGCTCTTCACTTGAAGCTTTAGGAATAGCTACTACATTTTCCTGCTCAATCAACCAGCGAAGAGAAATTTGAGCGGGAGATTTGCCATACTTTTCAGCAATTTCTTGCAAGTCTTTATTTTCCATCACCTTGCCCTGCGCCAATGGACTATACGCGGTAATCATAATATCATTTTCGATTCCATAATCCAGAAGGTCAAGTTGATCGATAAAGGGATGAAACTCGACCTGATTACAAAATATTGGAGCACGAATTTCTTCTTTTACTTTTTTAAGCAAGTGCAGTGGAAAATTACTGACACCAATATTCATCGCTTTACCCTGATCGCGCAGTACCAGCATAGATTCAATCGTTTTTCGCAAATCATACTGATCATTGGGCCAATGAATCATGAGCAGATCTACATATGGAGTATCTAACTGTCGCAAGGTCTCCTCTGTAGATTGAAGTACGTCATCAGCTTCAAGATTCGTATGCCATATTTTTGTACTTAAAAAGATATCTTCGCGAGGCACATTTGAAACATTCAGCGCTTCAGCTATCGCCTGCTCGTTTTTATACATTTGCGCGGTATCAATGTGTCGATAACCGATATCAAGTGCTTTTCGTACTACTTGTGAACACTCTCTGTCGTGAAGTTTATAGGTTCCAAGTCCAATTTCGGGCACTTCAAGACCCTGAATATTTTTATATTGCATTTGTATTAAAAGGAGTACTCCATTCTTATTAGAATTATAATCGTTGTCTTAACAGTTTAAAATACTGTATGATTCACTGAAAATAGAGAAAGTAGGTTAGATCAAAAAATCTATTCTTAATTGCGCAGTTTTTTTATAGCATACACCCCGCCTAAAGCCGCCAAAATTCCCAGTCCCCCATCAATGGGAGTTTGTTCGGGATCTGAGGGTAATCCGGGCTGTGCCAAAACATAATCAGGAATGACAAACAATACTCCGATTATAATAATAAGAGATAATAAAAACAGTTTAATTTTCTTCTCTGACCCTTTCATAATAGTTCTCCATTATTTTATCAAAGTCATTTTCCGGGTAAAGACCTCATTACCCACTTCAAAACGAGCGATATAAATACCGCTCGGCATATTATTGGCATTCCAGGTTTCTTCATGTGTTCCTGCCTCAACCATTCCATCAACCAATGTGGCTACTTTTTGCCCGATCATGTTCCAGACAGTCAGTTTCACTTCTGCATCTTCGGCAATTTCGTATGGAATTGTGGTCGTAGGATTAAAGGGATTGGGATAGTTCGGATTTAGCTTAACCGATTCGGGAATTTCACTATCACTGGATGTTTCAAAATTAGGGCTCACTGAAAGCACAAAACGTGAATTCTCTTCACTACCTTTTCTCTTATTCAAAAGCCCTTCTTGATCAGCTGTTTTTTTCTGGGCAGTTGATAACATCGTAAATTGATATTCTTCGGCAACATGTAAGTCAATCTCTCTATTTTTTTCTTTATCAATAAGCTTAATATCCCAGTCACTCGGAAGATCGTCAATATTATCCCAGCGGAAGGTTAGATTTGTACGACCATTTGCATCAAATGAAAAGGGTATTTCTAAACTCGTTTCTAAATCTTTGGGAAGTTCATTTTTTTGCAGGCGATTGTTGCCGTGGATGCTAAACAGATTTATTGAATTAGGATTTAGCGAAAATAGCTTATAGGCATCATAACGATCTAAATCGACCGTACCGTTTTCGCTGAACTCTAGTGAATAAGAATCAAAATACTCTTTCCCATGCAACTCTACATTAAATACAAAAGAATCCTCAGCATTATTCTTATAAAATTCAGTACCGGTATTGGCTTCTAACTCATTTTTATCAAAAGTTACCGTACCACTATTAACTTCATTAGTAAATCGAACAAAAAATGCCTGAAAGGGTGCTATACGATCACCATCAGACAATGTGATAAAATCACCATTCCCACTATTAGCTTCATTATCCCAAACATATATGTTTGCATTCACAACAGGATCTACATCTTCAATAGCGCTAATCAATGATCCAACGGAAAGATCAGTACCAAAAGGATTACCTAACAAATTCCATCCTTCATTATTGTCAATACCATTTTGACCATCATTGTCACTGGCCGATACATTCACCGATACCGTACTGCTATTTTCAGCATTATCAGTATTTATAACCTTCGGAAAACCGCCCTGAATGCCGGGAGTGTTGAATTCATCATCCTCAAAAACATAGACAATGTAGCCTTTACCAGTGGTAATGTTATTACCCATATCATTTGGAGCACTAAATGTACCGCCTCCGGTTTCATCCCATGAGAAAAGTGTCCCGTTTCCACTCGGATTATCAGAACCGGTAACGCCCTGCATCCAGAGATTGCTAAACAAGTCTGCAAAAGAAGTGTTTTGCGTGGGCGAAGATATCATACGCCAACCTTCACTACCACGAATTCCCATAGCATATTTAGAACCGAATGCGGTCCCGTCTACTTTTGTACCTGGGGAAAAAAGATTGTTATTATCACTAACCGTTGAGTGATCAACAAAACTACTACCAGTAATTTCAGGATCTCTAACAATTGTTTGATCATTGGATGCATCGGGATATGTCAAATTAATAACTTCATTGCCATCATCATCTTTCAAATAAATTGTGTCTCCACCATTATTTAAGCCTAACTCGAGTGACTCATTAGAACTTTGTACTATAGCACCACCAAAGGTATCCTTTGGATTCACCTCATCATCTCCAAAAAGAACTAATACACCGTTCGCAGGGATTACAGTACCATCTGGAAAAGTATGTCTTAAGCTTGTCTCGTCAGAAAATGTCCATCCACTTACATCAATATCTGAAGAAGTATTATTGACAAACTCTACAAATTCATCATCATTACTATCTACATTACTATTGCCATCTGCATCTCCATTGTTAGCATCTGAATCAGCATGAATTTCATTAATAACAATATCCGGATTATCATTATCATCTATGGTAAGAGTCAGATCGGAAGAATTAATGATAGTACCCGTCGAAATATTCTGAAGCCGAAATACTGCCTTTTCAGACCCTTCAAAATTTGTATCGTCTTCTAAATCTATTGGAACTGCTCTTGTAGTCCCGCTGGCATCCGTATCAGAAAAACTAACGGTTTGGGTTATGTAACTCGAAGAGTTTAGCGTAAAATCATCGCCGTTAGTTGCGGTACTGGATCCACTCAAAAATGCAACATCCACATCGACTGCTTCTCCATTCGCTTCAACCAACTCTATCTCTAAATTTACTGTGGTTCCCTCATCACCGGATTCCGTTAATGATGTAAAAGCTATAGTTGGTGGTAATTCAATTGTAAATGAAGTTTTATCAAAAGGTGGGAATGGCGCTATGTCTTCTCCTTTATAAATATCCCAGTTGTCGTCAGTGGCTTCCTCGGTGCCTACATCATTTAATAGTGAGAGGTATCCACTTGTTGTATTTCCGCTTCTATCACCGATATACTCAGCGTTATCAATATTATCTGGTAATAAAATTGTCTCATTACCTGCTTCCGTAAGACCTGTGTTAGCCAATGTTCCTTCTATTCCATCTGACTGGCTATATAAATCAGAAGCAGAAGCAATTGCTCCTAGAAAAGCATCTTCAGTAGGCGTAGACGGTGTATCCTTATCTGGTCCTAAAAAGGCGTAAATCACATCGCCAAAACCTGACAAGTTCATATTGGTATCATCCGTAATAGTCCCAATATTTACGGATGGTGTATCTTCAACATCTTTAAAGACCAACACACTACCAGCAGAAATACCACTGCCCGGAGCTTCCCAAGTTATCGATCCGCCACTACCCGCAAACGAACTTCCGTTCCACTCTTCACTTGTGAAATGAATTTTTTGATTGCCCGAAACACTACTTAATAAAACAACGGCAAAACCATCTTGAGAATCAGATCCTTCTCCATTAAAGCCTGTAAAGGCTACATCACCGGCAGATTGGCTATACCCCTCTTGTAGAGCAAAACAGAAAAGAATTGCTAAAACAAAAATTATTTTTCTAATAGAATAACTCGGTAGCCCTATACCCATACGCTCTACATTGGATAATGAATAATGATGTTATTAGTCATAAACTAATTAAGTATTTTTCGTACTATTTATCAAAAATTTAGTGCTTATTAATAAGGATTAAACATTTTTTAATAAATAGATTACAGTTTATGCAACCTGTTTTTACTTTTCTGTTTTAAAATATCCAGTGTATTGGTATCCATTGTTGCAACCATCTGATAGTTTTCGCGTGCACGGTCAAGCTTATTCGTTTTTTCCAAAAGACGCGCCCGATTATATTGGAAGATGATATTTCCGGGATAGCGCTCAGACAATGCTTCTAAATGCTTCAGCGCCTTTTCATTTTTTTGTTCCCGCTCATATAAATATGCCAAAATCATTTGGGCATCATTTCTTACGTAGCTATCAGACCGTGCTGCTTGTTCCAAAACTTCAAATCCTTCCTGCATATCGGCCGACATCCCTATCATGTTGGTAGCCCATTTTAATCCATTGGGTACACTTCCTACCATATAGTAAAACATGCCCTTACCAATTAAGGCTTTGGGATCATCGGCATCAAGTGCCAAAAGCTGCCGCGTATATTTAAACCCGGTCATGCCACTTTGCAGGGCCTCTTTGTAATTTTTTTCCGCAGCTGCTACCAAACTACGGTACCCATATAAACCACTGAGCATTAATACCATTGTAGTATCGCTGGAGTTTTCACTTAGCTGTTGCTTACTAATTTTAATTGCTTGCTTTGACTGATCAAGAAATGTTTCGGCAGCTTTTGAAGATTGATCCCCAAAATAATACTTCCAGAAAGGAATCATCGACTCAAAAAAATAAGCTCGTGAGTCCCCAGGTTTTTTCTGCTGCAGTTCTTTAAATACAGCCTTAGCTTCTATCCAGTCAGCCCGATAAAAAGCATCAATTCCATCCTCAAGCTTTTGTTCATAGGACGAAGAATCCGCATGAATTTCGGTGGGAGCAGCAAATAAAGAATTTGAAATAATACTACATAGAATAAAAAGCCATGTCAGGCGGATTACCGTCATATGCTCAGGCCTTCTGTATTCATATCCAAGATTAGGTAAAGCAGGAAATATATTTGATTAAAATATTAGAAGTTTAAACAGTTTATCGAAAAACAAACGTTCAGATTAACTATTAATCATCAAGATGCATTTCGCCCAGTAGTCCTTCGGTATGAGCTACAGCTACAGCTACAGCCGCATCACCCGTAATGTTAACCGCTGTTCGGCACATATCCAGAATGCGATCGACACCCAGAATCAGGGCAATACCCTCTACCGGTACCTGAATAGCTTGTAAAACGATAACCAGCATAATGATTCCTGCTCCGGGCACACCGGCCGAGCCGATAGAAGCAAGCGTTGCGGTCAATACAATAGTAATCTGCTGGGCAATTCCTAAATCCATCCCCAATGCCTGGGCAATAAATACTGCAGCTACTGCTTGGTAAAGACTGGTTCCATCCATATTTATCGTAGCTCCAATGGGCAGTACAAAACTGGAAACTTCTTCATCCACACCTACATTTTTTTCGACGCGCTCCATCGTAACCGGTAACGTAGCTGCACTGGAGCTGGTACTGAATCCCAAAAGCATAGCGGGGCGAATAGCTTTGAAAAAGTCACGTAATTTCATCTTACTAAAGAGCTTAAACAGTCCCGAATACACAATCATGAGATGCAAAAATAATCCAAGTACTACTACAAAGGTATACCAAAACAGTGCTCCCAAGAGATCCAAGGCCTGACCAATATCATCACCCGCAAGATCTACAATTACCCCCGCCATAAGAGCAAAAACGCCATAAGGTGCTACTTTCATGATCAGGTCTACTATTTTGATGATGACTTCATTCAGGGAATCAAAAAAATTAACCAGTGACTTACTTTTCTCGCTCGGAATCTGCATGAGGCCAATTCCCATGAGTAGAGCCACGAAAACAACCTGGAGCATATTTCCATTATCAGAGGCCGCCTTAAAAAAGTTTTCAGGAACAATATCCACCAAAAAAGACATTGGACTGCGATCCAAAACTTCCTGGGCGGATTGATCAGCTCCCTCAATATTATCCTGATATCCTGCCATCAGTTGTTCCTGTGTCTCAACCGGTAGAAAGTTTCCAGGCTGAATGACATTTACCACTGTCAATCCAATAGTAATGGCAAGCATAGTGGTTACTAGATAGATACCAATAGTTTTACCCCCCATTCGTGAAAGCTTGGCAATATCATTCAGGCTAGTCACCCCAACAATAAGCGACGCTAAAATCAGAGGTACGGCAATGAGTTTCAACAGATTTATAAATATGGTTCCAAAAGGTTGTATATAGTCAACCGTAAAGCTTGAGAAGCCGGCAAGGCTGGCCACCAATCCCCATATTAATCCCAGTACAAGTCCAATAATAATTTGCCAATGCAGTCGCTTATACCATACTTTTTTCATGCAAAAAACAGTTTTAAAGTTATTGCCAGTAAGCCGCCGATCCCTGTCGATATTGTATTGACCAAATTATTCGAAAAGGTAATTTCTCCATTAATAATCGGAAGCGTTACCGAGCGTTTATTCTGTTGAAAAAGAGCACCAAGATAAGAATCAATAAGACATCCCAAAACAGCTGCTGCAAAAATGAGTATAAAAACTGAATAATGAAATGAAAAAACGTATACACTAACCCCGGAAATCATCACGGCTGCAATTAAAGCTGCTGTTGTTCCTTTCATACTCACTCCCCCATCCGTCCCGGGCTTCACTTGTTTAAAGGTTGTAATCAGATAGGTACTGTCTGGGGTTCTGCTACCCAGCTCTGTGGCCCACGTATCAGCTGTTGCCGTAGCAATTACTGCTAACGCTCCAACCAAAAATGCGGGTGCATTAAAAACGGTGGCACTTATCAGAAAAACGACCAGCCAAAATCCATTCGCCCAAACTTGTAAACCCCCTCTCCTTACATTTTGGGAAATGTTTTCTGCGCGCCATTTCGATCGATCTGAAACAGTAACGCTGCTTATAAAAAACAACAATAACACTACGGCCAACTTCCATCCTCCAAGTCCATAAGCAAACATGCCAACAACAATAGCTGAGAACATACCATCGAGTGACAGCCCGCCTAAAGCAAAAGCCGCTAAAGAGAAAACACCAGCCAATAACACTCCAAGCAGTATGTTCCACTGCTGTGCTGTATTAGCAGCCGTAATGAATACGACAACCGCTATAAATAGAAATAAAGCGTTCAGCTTGCGATCCATCTGTCCAATTCAAGTGATTGTCAGGATGTTTTTTCGGAGCCCTGATCATGCTTAAGGATAGCGACAATAACGGCTGCATAACCACTCATGATAACAATCGGAGAAACATATAGTGATATAAATCCTTCAACTTCATTTTCGATATACATTGCAGAAAAGCCAATAACAACAAGGAGCAATCCCAATGCCAGAACTTTATAATTCCAGGCATCGAAAATCATTGGTTGCTTAGAACTACTGCGTCCATGTTTTTGTGATCCCATTATGATTAATCATTTTTAAAAATACGTTGACAATATTTGAACAATGTAACGAAAGAATATCTTTATTCTTTCATTCCAATTCAGCGGCTAAAGTAACGATTGATTTATTGAGCTACAAAAATACTGCCCAAGGTTATACATTATTATCGGCAATTTGAGATCTTAATTTTTGCCATTGGTAATTATTTTATAAAACGCTGATTAAAAGATGTACTATTAATTAGAAAAAGTAATTTTATTTTTTAACCAAACTACTCCCTTCCATTTTGGAAACCATCATACTCGCATCCGGAAGTCCACGACGCAAAAAACTCTTAAAAAAAATTGGTCTCACCTTTAAAGTTCATGCCAGCGATATCGCCGAAGATTATGATTCTCATTGGTCAGCAAGTAAAATTGTTAAGACACTTGCAGATAGAAAAGCCAGAGCCGTAGCATCCCAATATGGCAATGCACTGGTTATCGGTGCTGATACGATTGTGATCTATGATGATCAAATTCTTGAAAAACCGGCCACCCCATCCGAGGCAAATACAATGCTGCAACGGTTGAGTGGACATTCACATAAGGTATTAACGGGAGTATCGTTATTAAAAACAGATACCTCTAATAACATAACGAACGGCACCACGTTTATTGAGACAACAAATGTTATATTCGGGGATTTAAACCCAGAATTAATTGCCGCTTATGTGACAACAAAAAGTCCAATGGACAAAGCCGGAGCATATGGCATTCAGGATCCGCACGGTGCTCTATTCGTAAAAGCAATAGAGGGTGATTATTACAATGTAGTGGGATTTCCGCTCCACAGCTTTTATAATACGATTGCATCATTTGCACCGGAGGTCCTGTCCCAGCAAAAATTTTATCAATATTCCGATGACTCTTAAATCCTCTTCAAATAGTATTCTGTTTTTGATTTTCCTTTCGGCAGGAATACTATGCCATCAACCGGTACATGCCCAGCAAAATAAATCCTATTTTGAGGCTGATCAGCTGCTGAAGGAACAAAAATACGAGCAAGCGGCCAAACAGTTTGAACAGCTGTATAATCAACATCCGAACCGCTATCTGTTTTTGAATAAACTTACTGAGAGTCTCATCAATCTAAAGGAGTATGAGAAAGCAATAGCAATAACAAAACAAGCTGTTCAGAAAGGCCGGCACCGCCCACAAGCAAAAATCCGATTAGGAGAACTTTACCATATCAGCGGCGACATTGACCGAGCAAAACAGATCTGGAATAACGTCCTCAAAGAGTACCCGGACAATCAACAAGTATATTTACGTGTAGCCCGTACGGCCAGCGATCGGAAAGAATTTGAGAAGGCAATTGATATTTATGAAGATTTAAAATCTTTGTCGGAGCAATCAAATCTAATCTCCTCGGAACTGGGAGAGACCTATATGCAAGCGGGCAACTATGAACGGGCAATGCGAGAATTTCTGGAATTAGTGGAACAAAATCCCGACCGGTTAACGTATGTACAGCATCGGCTTATGCGCTTTAGGGATAATTATATCTATGATGTAGCTATCCTTGAAATTTCAGACTTTTTAGATAAACTATCACCCTCCCATCCCAGCTACAATAACCTGCAACAGCTTGAAATTTGGCTATTGATGGAGCGAAAGCTTTTTGAACGAGCTGTGGCTACAGCAAAAAATATGGAACAGGAGTCATCTACTCTTACCTATAGCCTATATAATATTGGATCCAAGTTACTGGCTGAGCAAAAGTTCGAGCTGGCCGAAGAATCATATTCCTACTACATAGATAATAATGTAGCATCTCTGGCAAACAGATGCCGAGAAGAACTGGCAAACGTATATATCGAGTGGGCAAAATATCTTGAAAATAATAATCTTGATCTTACCTCTAAACCTTCATCCCTATATCAGAAAGCGTTTTCTACCCTAAACACTCTTCGTACCAACGGCCGTAATTATCATCGCATGGATCAGGTTTTAACCACCCTAAGTGAATTATCCCTGGATGTTCTCCATGCTCCCGATAAAGCTGAAAAGTACTTGGCTGCGCTTCAAAATTTATCTAATGGAGATCGCACAAAGGCCAAACAAGCATATATAAGAGGCCGGCTGCATCTTTATGACAAAGAATATAACCGGGCACGACTTTCATTTTCAAAAAGTAATAATCAGGAACGCATTGGAGATCTGGCCGAAAAAAATCGCTATTATCTTGCATTGACGGATTTTTTTGCCGGTGATTATGAGTTTGCTAAAATCCAGCTGAACGCACTCGAACGGCAAAACACATCGTATTATGCCAACGATGCCGTACAGCTACGACTATGGATTCAAAAAGGGTTACAGGCAGACAGCACAGGAGCAAAAATTGAACCCATTGCTCAGCTTATTGAACATCTTTCACGAGGTGAAGAGCAGCAAAGTATTACTATCCTGGAGCAACTATTTCAAAAAGACCGATACAATCCATTACTCGGATACGGTCTGCTTGAATTAACGACCGAAAAAAAGAAAAAGAATGCAGCTTTTATATACCGTGCTTTAGCTACCTATTTAGAAACCCAGGGCAAATATTCTGCTCTACGAGAACAGCTAATGTGGGCAAAAATACGATTGGCCGACCAGCTGATAACAAATAGTGATATAAATTTAGGACCGTTGCAGGCAACGGCAAAACAATCTCAACTTTTTGAAAATAACGACATTAAAATTCCACAAACGGTAGATCAATTATTGCCCCTTTACGAAGAACTTTTATTACAATTTCCCAATGGATTTTATGCAACATTTGCACGCGACCGAATTCAGGAACTTGAAGAAACTCAGGTCTAATATGATGATACGTTCTCTTCTTATCTCGTTGATATTTATGCTTTTTACAAGCCTGCCGGGATTGGCTCAGGATAAACTCTTTATTCCAATGGATGCTTCGCAGTCCAATCATCTTAAAGCCTATGGAATCATATTCAATAACCTACAGGATGGCAACTCATCACAGTGGCTGCTCAATTACAAGGGCGGCAGCTTTATGACGAACTATTCCGATGAGTTGGTCAAAAAGTCTCGTCTTAGAAATGTGAAGATCGAGGTAATATCAAATTCCGAGGCTGCCCAAATTATCAACCAGGTAGAACAGCCCGATGCCAATACTTCTGTTATACAACTCGATAAAGCTCCCAAAATTGCCGTTTATACTCCCAAGCAGGCCCTGCCCTGGGATGACGCCGTAACCCTTGCTCTTACGTATGCTGAGGTGGAATTCGACAAAGTCTGGGATCCCGAAGTGTTGAATGGGAAACTTTCGGAATACGATTGGCTGCACCTGCATCACGAAGATTTTACCGGGCAGTATGGAAAATTCTGGGTCTCATCACGCAATCAGCCCTGGTACATTAAGCAAGTCAACGAAATGGAAGCCATGGCCAAAGAGTTAGGTTTCAACAAGGTAAGCAACGAGAAGAAAGCCGTGGTAGCTAAAATTAAAGAATATGTTGGTAATGGGGGATTTATGTTTGCTATGTGCTCGGGCACCGACACCTTTGATATAGCACTGGCAGCACAGGATGTTGACATTGTTCCCACCCAGTTTGACGGTGATCCCATGGATCCCAAAGCCCAACAGAAACTAAACTTTGAGAATACCCTGGCCTTTACTGATTTTGTGCTGAGTACTGATCCTGCCGAATATGAACATGCCAATATCGATGTCCCGGTACAATTAGATGAAGTTGACCAATCAATCGACTTTTTTACACTTTTTGAATTTTCGGCCAAGTGGGATCCTGTACCTACCATGCTTACCCAGAATCACGTAAGCAGTATCCGCGGGTTTTACGGACAAACAACAGCTTTCCAGAAGGATAAGATCAAAGAATCGGTTGTTATTTTAGGGGAAAGTCCCGGCCGCGATATGGTTAAATACATCCACGGCAATTACGGGCGGGGAACCTTTACTTTTTATGCCGGACACGATCCCGAAGATTATACGCACCGTGTCAACGATCCACCCACCGACCTGAATTTACATACCAGCAGTCCCGGCTACCGATTGATTTTGAACAACATCCTGTTCCCTGCCGCTAAAAAGAAAAAACGCAAAACTTGATTCAGTGATCAGTGAACAGTAATTCAGTTACCAGTGAATTTAATTCTCAATTCTTGTGGTTTTTAATATTGAATATGTGATTTTAGCCAATTCATCAGCTTCGGAATGAACTTCTTCGAATATTTCTTCATTAATATAGCCAGTGTCTTTTAGTAAATTAAGCCAGTATTTCGTTTCTAAAATTTCTTTGTATGCGATAGAAATTTTTGCAGAGAAGTCAGCTTTTGAAATGGCACCATTTGCTTCAGCAATATTTGCTCCAATGGAAGTACCACTTCTCAAAAGCTGCTTTGATAGGATATATTCTTTCTTTTCTTTACTAAGATGCTTGTGGGCCCTCACCATTCGAATAGCAAACTGATAAGCTTTTTGATATAAATTATTTTCCATAACAGATCTTATATTTCGAGTTATTAATAAGACCCTCCAGTTTCTCTATCCTTACAGAATTATCACTATATTAAAATATATATACGAAAACATTGATAACTGTTAAATGATCACTGAATAGAATGGCAGAAGATCGAGAACCGACCAAAAGTTTTGACGACCTCGTTGAAATCGTAGAAATTCTACGCGACGAATGTCCGTGGGATCGTAAACAAACCCACCAAAGTATTAAGGATAACCTCATTGAAGAAGCATACGAGGCTGTTGAAGCCATCGACAATGAAGATTTCGAAGAGCTCGAAAAAGAGCTGGGCGATGTGTTGCTGCACGTCGTTTTTCACAGCAGAATGGCTGAGCAAACGGATACATTCTCTATCACCGATGTCATTTACTCCATTCAGGAAAAACTAATTCGCCGTCACCCACATGTTTTTGGTGATGAAACAGCTGACGATGAAGAACAAGTAGCCGAGAACTGGGAAAGCATAAAAATGAAAGAAGGAAAACAATCCGTGTTGGACGGCATCCCCAAACAGCTCCCTGCCCTTATCCGTGCCCAGCGTATGCAGGAAAAAGCAGCAAATGTTGGATTCGACTGGCCAGAATTCTCCCAGGTTTGGGAGAAACTTGAAGAAGAACTCCAGGAATTCAAAGAAGTACTGGAAGAAGGCGACTCACAAAAAAGTCGCGAAGAGTTTGGTGATCTGCTTTTCTCTTTAGTAAATGCCGGACGCTTTTTTGACCTTAATGCCGAAGACAGCCTGCGATCAACAAACAAAAAATTTATCCATCGATTCCAATACATTGAAGACCAACTCGATCAAGAAAACAAGACGCTATCCGATGCAACGCTAGCAGATATGGACAAACATTGGAATGAAGCCAAAAAATCAAAATAACTATCACCAATCTTTCGATTTAAGACTAAAAAGTATTAATTTAAGCTTTTCAGGTAAACGCTGTTAACCAAACTTTCGTTACCTAATTATATTATTGGTTTTATTGATTGATAGCGTTCAACTTATCCCTGATTTTTAGATCTATTTTTATTACATTTAACCGAAACAAAAAGTATATATTCAATCCAAAATTTCGGAGTATAGAATGGCTGAGAGCAAAAATACAGAAATTGATTTAAGTCAGTATCCGCACATAAATAAAGGCCTTGCAGGCATTGTCGCCTTTAGCAGCAATAAAAGTTTTATCGACGGAGAAAAAGGCGAACTTATCTATGCCGGATACGACATCGACACGTTGGCTGAAAACGCAAGCTTTGAAGAAGTTTGCTTTCTTTTATGGAATGATCATCTCCCTAATCAGGAAGAACTCAATGAGCTAAATTCCAAGCTACAAAACAATAGAGAGCTCCCCGGACCGGTATTAACCTACATCAAAAATACCTCTAAAAATGCTGAGCCCATGGCTGTGCTTCGAACAGCTGTTTCTATGCTTGGGGACTTTCATGAAGTGCAAACAGAGAATGATAAGGTATTTCGCCTTAACCAAGCTATTTCAATTACTGCTAAAATTCCGACGATCATTGCCGCTTTTGATCGTGCCCGAAATGACAAAAATATTGTAGCCCCACTTGATAAAAAGAGCACGGCCTACAATTTCCTTTACATGCTCAATGATGAAGAGCCGGGCGAAAAGGCTGAACAGACCATGGATCTCTGCCTTATTCTGCACGCTGAACACGGCATGAATGCATCCACCTTTACCAACCGGGCTATTTGCTCCACTGAATCAGATATGTATTCCTCGGTAACAGGAGCTATTGGGGCTCTTAAAGGACCATTGCACGGAGGGGCAAATCAGCAGGTTATGAACATGCTTATGGATATTGACGACAAAGATGCTGATCCTGTTAAATATGTACAGGGTCGTCTGGAGCGCAAAGAAAAAATTATGGGCTTTGGTCATCGCGTATACAAAACAATGGATCCACGCGCTCGAATCTTACGCGGTATGTCCAAGGAACTCTCAGAAGAAACCGGCCACGAAAATCTTTACAAATGGTCGGAAGCTATCCTCAAGACTATGAAAGATGAGAAGGATATTGATCCCAACGTTGACTTCTTCTCAGCTACGGTATACTACTCAATGGGAATTAAGCCCGACCTCTTCACCTGTATCTTCGCCATGAGCCGTGTTTCAGGTTGGACAGGACACTACATAGAACAAGCCGAAAATAACAAACTCGTTCGCCCACGTGCTCTTTATGTCGGAGAAAAGAATAAAGAGTGGGTCCCCGTTGAAAACCGATAAATTTTGATTGATTCATAAAAATAAAAAGCCCCGACATTCCGGGGCTTTTTTTATTTTACACAAAAACCGTTTTAGCTAACCTCTTATCACTTTAAAATTGAAAGACATCCAACAAGAGCAGCTATCAGCGTTAGTAGAAACTGCTAAACATACTGATTTTGGTCAAAAGTATAACTTTGAATCAATAAAGGGATATCAGGATTTTGCCGACCGCCTCCCCATCTCCTTTTATAAGAATATTAAATCTCAGATAGAGGAACTAAAACAAGGGAAACAAGATATATTCTGGCCCGGAAAAGTTGATAAGTTTGCTGTTTCTGCGGGCACGTCCGGTGAAGGTAAACACCTGCCATTGACAGAAGAGCGCCTGGAATCTGATCGCTCTTTCATGCGCAAAGTTGTTCGCAGCTATATCGTCCAGCGGCCTAATATTTTAGATCTTTGGGGCAAACATATTAGTATTCCCGGCACCCTTGAACATAAAGAGGACTATCAAATCGGTGAAATTAGTGCATATACTGCACATAATGCCCCTTGGTGGTTATCACCATTTCAAGTTATATCGCCAACAAAACTCAGCCAGCTTCCTTTTAATGAAAAGGTAAACCAAACGGTAAATAAGGCTATTAATAGTGATGTCCGCGTAATTACAGCCGTGCCCAGCTGGATTCTTACGATGTTTAAACACGTTCTTGATAAGACTGGAGCCAAAAGCATTAAAGAAGTGTGGCCCAACCTTACACTATTGGTTTGTGGGGGCGTAAAATTGGCTAATTATAAACCACATATCGAAAATTTACTTGGCAAACCGGGCGTCGATTTTATTGAAACCTATGGTGCTTCAGAGGGCTATTTCTCTTTCACCGATAAGCTGACTAAAACAGACATGAAACTCGTCGTTGATAACGGCATTTTCTACGAATTCGTCCCCAATCCCCTCCCCGATCAGGAATCCATGGCTATACAGGAAACAGTACCGCTCTGGGAAGTAAAACCAAATACTCCCTATGCCATGCTCGTAACTACCAATTCCGGCCTCTGGCGCTATGCTTTAAACGATATAGTAGAATTTACACAGACAAATCCGCCCCGGATTAAGGTGATGGGACGCGTTAGCGAAATGCTCGATGATTACGGTGAAGCACTGTACGCCTACGAAGCTGAAGAAGCATTGCAAAATATTTCAAAAGAAATGGATCTAGAAATCGGTAATTTTACGATTGGTGCTACTCTTCGAGAAGGTGCATCTGCCCCTCAGCACTTTTGGTTTATCCGTACCCAAGATCAACTTCACCGCGATACGTTAGATCGACTTGCCCAGAAAATTGACCGAGAGGTTTGTGAAATCAATCGGCATTATGCTATTCGCAGAGAAAGTGATGCGCTTGGTCTTCCCAAAGTTTATTCTATTTCTCAACAGCAAATTAATAACTGGCTGGCCAGTAAGGGAAAAGATAAAGCACAGGGCAAACTGCCATCTATTTTACGGGATGAGGAAGACATAGCCTTTTTTAAATGATTACCAAAATCCCCAGCCGAAAAACACCAGATATCCCAGTACTAATAATGCCCCTGCCCAACGCGGAATAGATTTTTGTATCATCAACGAGGTTACAAAGAGCACAATGCCCAAGCTTATAGGCAGATAAAAATTAAATACTTCACCACTTATAGGCACCGGATTAACCAGCGCAATTATTCCCGCATTACATAGAAAAAAAGCCAACACCGATCCAACTACATTGCCAAAAGTAATTTCCGGATGCCCCTTTAATGCCGCGGGCAACTCGCGGGCAACCTCTTCGATACTTACCAAAAGAGCAATGATTGTCATTCCAAATAGGGTTTCTGATAATCCCAATCCAGCCATAATTTCTCTTGATGACCATACGACCCATTCACTCCCAACAATAATTGCTACCAACGATCCCGCCAGCATGGTGACCGATTGCCACCGGCTTAAATCCGAGCCCTCCTCTATAACTTCAGCAGCCTCACCCGTGGGACGAATATCTAACCCTCTTCGGACCAAATAAATCAGATACCATACTGAAATAACATAGCCCAGCAATAAAATTGCCCCATCAACTCGGGATAAATGCCCATCAAAACTTAGAATCCCAAATAGCAACACAGCCCCTACCGGGATTAACGGAATTTGCATGGGTACTTCTTTAAATTTCATAGGAACAAATAGGGCTGTAATTCCCAAAGCAAGTCCTACAGCTACCATTGCCGAGCCAATAATCGTACCTATGGCAATGCCGGTAACCTCTTCATAAGAAGCCACCACTCCAAGTCCCAGGTTCTCCGGATCAAAACCAATGACGACGACGCTAATCAGAAAAGTGGATATACCAAATCCCAGAGAAGTACCAACCGTTGCCTCTACCAACTTTTCAGAAAAATAGACGATGATTAGTAATCCGGCAATAAAAACTATTAAAGGGAATATCACGATCGGCTGTTATTTCGTTTTACGTTTTCATTTTCTTCAAAAAAGAATATGCTGATTTGAAAACAAAATTTCTTGTATAACCTGTTACACAAAATTAATGACCCCGAGGCAGAGCTAATGGAGGATCTTAAGAAGAATCGAAGGTACGCAAAAAGATTTTGTTTGAGGCCTTTGCAAAACCTTACTGTCATCGCGAATGTAATGCGGCGAACTGTCCTCAACAACGCTCGTCATTGCGAGCGAAGCGCGGCAATCTACCGGAAATAGTTGTCTGCCTCATAAAAGATTACCCCTCAGATCCTACGCGAATTTTATCGAGGAGATTACCGCGGTCGGGTAAACCGACCTCGTAATGACACTGCTTTTTATGTGGTTTCTACTGGTAGTGGCATTGCCTTAAATAAATGAAAAGCTCAATTTTCGGGTTTTGCAAAGGCCTCTATAATTAGGCTAATATAGAAAAGGCCGGCAATCTATAAAATCACCAGCCTTTTTTTAAAAAACAGGTTATCCTGCTGGTAGTCTTACTTTACTACCAGATTTACAATACGTTCAGGGACAAAAATCTCTTTTACGAGATCTCCTTCCTCGAGATATTTTTTTACATTCTCCTCAGATTTTGCTTCAGAAAGTACAAACTCTTTATCCTTGGCCTTATCACGAGGAACGTTAATCTCTCCGCGCACTTTTCCGTTTACCTGTATGGGATATAGCTGTGTATCGGAAATCAGGTATTCCTCATTGAATTCCGGCCAGTCAGCGTATGCTATACGATTCATCATGACCCAGTTTCCGCCACAGCTCTTCAGCAATATGCGGGGCAAATGGAGACAACAACTTAATAAAAGGCTCCAAAACTGATTTTGGGTGCGTCTCCCATTTATTGGCTTCGTTGATGAAAATCATCATCGCCGAAATGGCCGTATTAAATGACAGATCCTCGATATCTCCAGTCACTTTTTGTATACATTCGTGCAGCACCTTTAATTGTTCTTTGGAAGGTTCAGCATCCGTAACCGAATCATTAAGCTCTCCACTTTCTTCTTCAATCATCAGGCGCCACACGCGTCCCAAGAAACGATAAACACCGTCAACATCTTTGGTGCTCCAAGGTTTCACTTGCTCCAGAGGACCCATAAACATCTCGTACAGCCGCATCGAATCTGCACCGTACTGTTCCACGATGTCATCGGGATTTACCACATTACCGCGCGACTTTGACATCTTGTGCGCCTTGGCATCCACCGTGATCTCAGTGTCTTTGATCACAAAATCGTCACCTTGTTTCTCGACCTGATCCTCATTCAGCTTTACACGCTTAACGTCCTCCATCTCATCAGCTACATCGGCAGAAATCCAGTTACCGTCTTTTTTATAACCGGTAAATTCCATCTCACCGAGAATCATCCCTTGGTGAACCAATCGCTGAAACGGCTCTTTTGTGGAAACTACGCCACAATCATACAACACTTTATGCCAGAATCGAGCATAGAGCAGGTGTAACACACTGTGCTCGGCACCGCCAACATACATATCTACCGGCATCCAGTAGTTTTCTTCATCCGGATCTACAGGCCCCTCTTCAAATTCAGGACTGCAATAGCGCAGGTAATACCAACACGAACCCGCCCACTGCGGCATGGTGTTCGTTTCGCGCTTGGCTGGCTTCCCGGTTTCAAGATCTTCGGTGTTTACCCAATCTGTTGCTTTAGCCAGCGGCGGCTCACCATCTTCAGTAGGTTGGAAATCATCCATTTCAGGCAAGGTCACCGGCAAATCATCTTCTCTTACCGGTTTAGGTTCCCCATCAACATGAATAATAGGAAACGGTTCACCCCAGTAACGCTGACGTGAGAACAACCAGTCGCGAAGTTTATAATTTACGGCTTTCTCACCCTGTTCAATTTCTTCGAGCCAGTCAGTAATTTTTTTAATCGCCTCGTCAACGTTAAGTCCGTTTAAAGAGATATCTTCATTTTCAGAATTGACCAGTTTTCCTTCTTCAACATCGGTATAAGCTCCTTCAGATACATCTCCACCCTTGACTACTTCGACGATATCCAGATCAAACTTTTTGGCAAATTCCCAGTCACGATTATCATGCCCGGGCACGGCCATAATCGCACCGGTTCCATACGTCACCAGCACATAGTCAGCTACCAAAATCGGGATTTCTTCTCCCGTTGCCGGATTAATGGCATTCGCACCGGTAAAAACGCCCGTTTTTTCATCACTGAGCTCGGTGCGTTCCAAATCCGACTTGCGAACCGCTTCTTCCTTATATTCCTCTACGTCCTCTTTCTGATCGTCAGTCGTTATCTTATCCACCAAGTCATGCTCGGGCGCAAGAACCATGTAGGTAGCTCCAAAAATAGTGTCAGGACGCGTAGTAAAGACGCGGATTCCCTCATCATGTCCGGCCACTTTGAAATCAATATTGGCCCCGATGGATTTTCCAATCCAGTCGCGCTGCATCTTTTTTGTGGATTCCGGCCAGTCCAGATCATCCAATCCTTCAAGAAGACGATCGGCATATTCGGTTATTTTAAGAACCCATTGACGCATCGGTTTTTTAACTACGGGAAAACCGCCAACTTCACTCTTACCGTCAATTACTTCCTCATTGGCCAATACAGTTCCCAACTCCGGACACCAGTTTACGGGCACATCATCTTCATAGGCTAAACCTTTCTCATAGAGCTTCAGGAATATCCACTGTGTCCACTTGTAATAATCCGGATCAGTAGTATTCACTTCGCGCTCCCAGTCATAACTAAATCCCAGATCCTGCAGCTGCTCGCGAAAACGGTTTACGTTTTTCTGGGTCGTATCTCTCGGATGTGTTCCCGTTTTTACCGCATACTGCTCGGCCGGCAAACCAAAAGCATCCCATCCAATGGGATGCAACACATTAAAGCCATTCATCCGTTTGTAACGGGCTAGAATATCGGTAGCGGTATATCCTTCAGGGTGCCCCACGTGGAGCCCCGATCCACTTGGATAGGGAAACATATCCAGCACATAGTACTTAGGCTTGTTGTGATCTTCCGGCGTTTTAAACGTCTTGTTCTTCTGCCAATATTCCTGCCATTTGGATTCGATCTCTTCCGGCTTGTACGAGCTCATTAAATCTAATTTTTGCGGATGTTGTAATTAAATGATTAGTCGCCAAAGATAAGCAAAATTTAGACTGGTTTGAAGAAGGGATTATCCTCTTTACTCGATATCTCTTTCGTAGGCTGCTTTCACCTTGACGCCTGCAAGTGCCCCTATAAGCTGTAGTAAATCCCAAAACGTATAAGTCATTATTCGTTTTTTTAGTGCTGATCTAAATTAGCTATATACTGTATCCCAAAAAAAGGCGCGGATTAACATAATGGAAATCAATATTTTTTTACAGAAATAAAAAGAACAGAAATCAATATTGTTAGTATTAAACAACACATTATTTTATACTACTTTTGCAAAGCAATCAAACTTCGCAAGTAATGATATCCTTCAGTTTAAACAAGTTTGCAAAACACGGATGCCTAATTTTCCTGGTGCTTTTGGCAACAACCTCTCTTTCCTGTGCCCAAGCTCCGGGTAATCAATCAGATGTAGACTGGCTGATTGAAGTTCTTGAGATCGAAAGTGGATCTACAGTCGCCGATATCGGCGCTGGAGACGGCGATCAGACTCGAGCTATTGCCCAGCATATAGGTTCCGAAGGCACCATATACAGCACCGAACTGGGAAAGGAATCAGTTGAAGAATTGAAACAATCAGTAGCAAATACTGACCTCAGTAATATAACTGTACTCGAGGGACATCCCGAGAGGACAAACCTCCCGGAGCAGTGCTGTGAGGCCCTCTTTTTGCGACGCGTATACCATCATATCACAAACCCAGATGCCTTTAACAGCAGCTTATTTGCATCTCTTAAACCTGGCGGTCGCTTGGCTATTATTGATTTTAAGCCGCGCGAATCCGAAGCAGAACCCGGAGGACGAGCATCAGGCAGCCAGCATGGTGTTACCGCCAAAACTGTGATTGAAGAGCTTAAGCACGCAGGGTTTTCACTTATCAGTTCGGAAGAGGGTACCGGTAGAGATATATACGTTGTGATGCAAAAACCGCTGAGCGACTTCTGAGGTTTTCAACTAGGGATAACATGTCTTAACCGTGTCCATATTTCTTTTCCCGTTCGGTTTTTCTAAGTAGATTGTTAATAGCAATTTCCACTAAACCAACGGAGGTTGACCATGAGTTACGGACACGTAAAATCAGGGGATCATATCAACCTGCAAACACTGCGCGAGGAATTAGACGTAGAGAACACCTATGCCTTGGTTAAGACAGACAAGATGGAAGTTATTCGCATGGCATTACCCAAGGGGAAAACGGTAGAACAACATTCTGTTGACAGTGAACTATCCGTTCTGTGCCTGAAGGGAGAAATCTTGTTTCATATCAACTCAAAGGCAGAAACGCTTACCGATGATGACTGGCTGTACTTAAAAGAGGGACAACCTTTTTCGTACAGCGTAAAAGAAGATACTATTCTTTTGGTCACCATTGTTTTTGGAAATCAGTAGTATCAATAAGCATTGCTAAAAATAGCTGATATCACTTTCCAATAACCGATCAAACTGTATATAGTATTACTCTATTTATTCGACGTATTTTTCGAGGCCCTCCTATCCACAAAATAATTATGAGTATAAGTAGGTGAAACGAACTTACCTGACCTACGTTTACTTTGATAAAATGATATCTCGACTGAATAATAAAATTAGATTTTAAATAAGGAAAAAAATCTAAAATCTACTTTTCAATTTTCCAGCAAATGTAAAAACATTTTTGATCCTTGATCTATGGCTTTAAAAATTTTATGCTCTTTAATCATCATTCAGTTAATTAATCACCTCAGTATGAAAAACAAACTTATCTATCTTCTGCTATTGATATTTATTGCTGGCGGATCCCTTACCGCGACCGCCCAAGACAGTAAATCAGCAGTTTCGCAAGCTAGCTATAGCGGACTTGAATTTCGCAATATTGGTCCGGCCCTGTTTTCGGGACGTATTGCAGATATTGCTATTCATCCCAATGATGACAACATCTGGTATGTAGCGGTCGGTTCCGGCGGCGTTTGGAAAACAACTAATGATGGCGTCACCTGGGATCCAATATTTGACAATCAGTCATCATTTTCCATCGGCAGTGTTACTATAGATCCTACTAACCCAAACACTATTTGGGTAGGTACCGGTGAAAATGTCGGTGGTCGTCATGTTGGATATGGCGATGGCGTCTACAAAAGTACCGATGGCGGCCAAACATGGAAAAATATGGGACTCAAAGAGTCGCAACACATATCAAAAGTGGTCGTGCATCCCAAAAATTCGGATGTTATCTGGGTAGCAGCCCAAGGTCCGCTCTGGAGCAGTGGAGGCCAACGAGGTCTCTACAAATCTACCGATGGAGGTGAAAACTGGGAAAAGAAACTCGGCGGCAACGAATGGACCGGCGTTACGGATATCGAAATTGATCCGCGCAATCCCGATCGCATATATGCCGCAACGTGGCAACGACAACGCATTGTGCCTATCTATGTTGGCGGTGGTCCGGGATCTGGAATCCACAAAAGTACCGACGGTGGAGAAACGTGGAAAAAAATGAAAAATGGAATTCCGGAAAATGTCGGCAAAATTGGCATGGATATCTCCCCTCAACAGCCAGATATCGTATACGCTGCTATTGAACTCGATCGGCGAAACGGCGGTGTCTTTAAATCGGATGACCGAGGAGAATCCTGGAAGAAGATGTCAGATGCCGTTAGCGGCGGAACTGGACCGCATTACTATCAGGAGCTTTATGCCTCTCCTCACCAGTTTGGACGACTTTACTTGATGGACGTAGTGGCTGAGGTTTCCACTAATCATGGAGCAACTTTCGAAAATATTAATAACGACGACAAACATGTTGACAACCATGCTCTGGCATTCAAAAAAGGTGAACCTGAGTATTTGTTGATGGGATCAGACGGTGGACTTTATGAATCTCATAACTTGGGGGAAGATTGGGATATGGTTCGCAATCTTCCAATTACCCAATTCCACAAAATCTATGTTGACGATGCCGAGCCTTTCTACAATGTGTACGGTGGCACGCAGGATAACGGTTCTCAAATGGGTCCATCACGAACGGATAATGAAAGGGGTATCGCCAATCGGGACTGGAAAAAAACATTAGGAGCTGACGGGCACGACGGTGCTACCGAGCCAGGAAATCCCAATATTTTCTACGGCGAATATCAGCAGGGTGTTCTCCACCGTGTGGACAAAAAAACCGGCGATGCTACATTAATTCAGCCGCAACCTGAACAGGGTGAAGAATACGAGCGTTTCAATTGGGATTCACCCGTAGAAATCAGTCCACACAATCCCACTAAAGTCCTTTTTGCTTCGCAACGTGTCTGGATTTCAGAAGATCGCGGAGATACCTGGAAAGCGATCTCCGGTGATTTGACACGTGGTGATCAAGAGCGCCTAGCATTTGAAATTATGGGCAAAAAACGCAGCTGGGACAATGCTTGGGATGTAAACGCGATGTCGGACTATAACACGATTACATCACTGGCTGAATCACCTCTGCAAGAAGGATTGATATATGCCGGTACCGACGACGGACTCTTTCAGGTCACCACAAATGGCGGCGAGAGTTGGCGTGAAGTCGAACTTGGAGATATTGACGGCGTCCCGCAAACCGCCTTCGTCAACGATATTAAAGCCAGTCTTTTCGACAAAAATACGGTTTATCTGGTGCTTGACAATCACAAGTACGGTGACATGAAACCGTATATCCTTAAAAGCACCGACTTGGGCAAAAGCTGGGAGTTCATCAGTAATGATCTGCCGGATGATCACGTCGTTTGGCGGCTTGTGCAAGATGATGTCAATAAAAATCTGATGTTTGCCGCTACCGAGTTTGGCATCTTCTTTACCGTTGACGGTGGCGAAGAGTGGACGAAGTTGGAAAGCGGCATGCCAACTATTGCTATCCGTGATTTGGTCATTCAACGTCAGCGTGATGATCTGGTTGCAGGATCATTCGGACGAGGCATTTTTATCCTCGATAATTATGCACCGCTCAGAAAGGTGAGCCCGGAGATGCTGGATCAACAAGCAAAACTGTTTAAAGCCCGCGACGCGTTCTGGTATAAGCCAGATGAAGAAGTAGAAAATCTTGGTTCTAATTTCTTCACTGCCGAAAACCCACCATTTGGCGCTGTATTCACTTATTATCTGAAGGATGACCTTAAAACTCTAAGAGAGCAACGGCTCGAACGAGAAAAAGAACTCGGTGAGAACGAAGATGTCCCCTTTCCCGGCTGGGATAACCTTGAGGCCGAAAAACACGAAAAAGGGCCCAAGATTATTCTCACGATCAGAGACAGCAATGGAAATGTTGTTCGCAAAGTGGAAGGACCAACATCTTCTGGTTTCCATCGCGTGAACTGGGACCTCCGGTATCCATCCAAAGATGTCGTAGAGCTTGATCAAGAAGAAGGCGGATGGTACAGCGGAGGCTTTATGGCCACGCCCGGTACCTACACAGCAACGCTTTCCCAAAAAGTACTGGGGGAAGTTAAGCAGCTTTCCGAGCCGATAGAGTTTGAAGTTAAGCCTCTTCGTGAAGGCACGCTTGAACGCGCCTCTAATACAACCATCACTGAGTTCCGGGAAACACTGGAAACATTCCAGCAAAACTTGACGCAGACCGAAAACAAGCTTGAAGAGCAAATCAATCGTGTCAACGCAATGAAAACCGCGCTATCCAGAGCTTCGGAGGAAGATACCGCATTGGTAAAACGACTGCATGAAGCTCGAACCCAGCTGCTTGATCTACAGAAACAGATGGAAGGCAGCAAAGCCAAGCAAGAGATCGGTGAACGCACGCAAGTAACGCCCAGCTCACGTCTGTATGTAGGTTACAACGCCCTTGGATCAACATATGGACCTACGCCGATGCATGTGAATACTATTGAAGCCGGCAGAGCCGAGCTGGATACTATCCAACAAGATCTAACCCAGTTTGTTGAAAACGTGATGCCTGAACTCGAGAAAGCGCTCGAAGCTACAGATGCACCACCGATTGAGGACAGTTAATTATAACCCAGATATCTAACTAACAGAAAGGGACGCTCAAGCGTCCCTTTCTTATTTTGTAAAATTTTTGCAGCTGTGAAATATTCAGGAGTGCAATAGATCAAAGCTTAGCTCTTTCGATCCTGGAAAAAACTGTCTGTGATAAGCTGGTTGGACAATTCAGCGAATCCGAGGTTAAATGACAAATTCAACGCTCTTACAAATAAAAAAATTACTTAATATCTATCAGCCATTCCAGTGTATCAACACCATCCGGCTTCCACGATATGGGCGGCTGCTGAGCCTTCGATAGCAGCTCAGTGCGCTCTTTCCACTCTGAAATTTCAACGTCAGAATCCGTCACATAAATACTTTGGAGCTCATCACGATGTTTATCCGCCAACTCGGCCACGGTACCCTCATCTCCCTGCATCCAGTAACACACAAAATCCTGATCCAGCTCCAAACCTCCCTCCTGCAGCAGAAAGTACTCCAGCCAGACCTGCGGGCGCTCGACAGCTTCGTTATAGGCAAACTGCTGCTTCAATTTTGGGGATGGATACTCGTTCTGGGGATTTTTATGCCAGAAGCTTTTAAGATGATCTGTTAACTCCTCCTTTACTTCATTCAACGGAAACGGTGAAACTACGATGGCCACCGATCGACACCCTTTACCTCCATATCGAAATATTGATTCCGTCAAATTCTGCATGGCATGCTCATCTTTTCTATCAAGATATGCCATCGAAAAGTGGGAAGTCCGAATCAAAAATCCAGCATCACGTTTTGCCAAATTAAATTCTTCAATAGCCTCCTTCACTCCCGGAACGGATGACTCTGATCCGGCAAAGATAACAGCATCATGCGGCATCCCTTCAAAATCATCCAAGCGATGAGTCCACTGTACGTCCCGGTCAGACCATAAATCCGTCTTCTTAACCTCATTCAAAAAAGTAGGCAACAAGTACGGATCCTTGCGAGAAATTTTACCCGTATAACGGTCCCCACTTAACAGGGTGGCAAAAGCATCCTGAAAGCCCACCAGAGGCAAATTTCCTGCGTGCAGACATAGTACGTTCTTTTGGGATGCCTTGTTCTCATTAGTCAATCCAGACTGTTCTACCCAATTTCTTATAGCTGATTTACTAATACTTTCCCTAATTGCTTCAATAGCAAAATTGACATCCTCAAAACTGAAATATCCTTCCCGTACAGTCTGATCTATAGCATCCTTTAGAAACAGATTATCATCAGCAAGCCAGTTGCTGCATGCTTTAAGTAAGGTATCTATTCGCTGTTGGATATCTGACATAAGAAAAATATATAACCATTAAAACCCTATGGGCTTGACAAAAACTAAGCTACTAACATATATATTTTCTCCTGTGAAACCCGCAGGGTTTATAATTTTATTCAACCATTTAATCTTCGTCGATTAAAAAATTACAGCCGCGCAAGTCTTTGGGGTTCCAGCGTCCCAGTACCTGGAAACGCCCTTTCTTATCCATAACACCCTTGTCCCCCGTCAACAAAAATGAACAGCTATGTACATTCGCCAGATCAATGACACCAATTAATCCTTCCTTGTATGGCGGCAGAATTTCATCCGGATTTTCGGGGTTACGGATGGTAACCTGCATCCATGGAACGGTAGAAAACCATTTTCCAGGAGCATATGCCTGACTTAATAGCTCTGCCATACCATATTCGGAATGGATGCGACTCCCATCCAGGTTAAATCCCTTGGCCAATATTTTATGAAGCTCCCCGCGAGAAATTTCTCTGCGATGTGTTTTCATTCCTCCTGTCTCAATCACAATGCTCTTCGAGGGCAAATTGATATCGTCAATCTCCAATAAATCCAGCAATCCAAAAGCCGCGCCAAATAGAGTTAACTGTTTTCCCTGTCGATCGACTTCCTTCACTGCTCCGGGATTTATTGGCTCATCAAGCGGTAAAAAACGACTCAATCCACTGTTATCCTGATCAATCAGCTTTTGAATCATATATATTAGCGAGGAATGCGGATTATCGGCGTAACCGGGCGTATAGCCCCATATCACGGCATTATTGAGATTATAAAACTGCTTAAAACCCTTTAACAATGACTCTTCATATAAATTTGAATCATACACCCTGTGAATACTTCGCTGCATATCGGAAGTGCCGCTGCTTTTAAATACGAGCTCAACCTCATCATCGGGATGCGTTGTTACCTTAGTATCTTTAAACGCCTTAATGGGCAATAAAGGAAAAGAGTCAGGATCAGATGATACCTTTCCTAAAGCCTCACAATACCGTCGATAAACGAAATTGTTCTCTAACTGGTATTCGAATACCTGACTGGCTTTCTCCTCAAAAGAAAGCTCATCCGAAAAAATGATATCCGACCAGTTCTCCATAATTGATTTATTTATTGAATAAGGATAGCTCTGTATATACAGATTTACCGTAAATCTTTAATCCGCAGTCATCTGCTGCATCCGTCAAATCTGTATTCTATTCTAATCCAACGCGCTCAAAGATTCTATCCACATTTCTCGTGTGATGATCCAAATCAAAAGCCTCCTCAATTTCTTCCTCAGTTAAGTTTTCCTGCACCGTCTCATCGGCTTCTACCAGATCACGAAACATCCTTTTCTCTTCCCAAGCCTTCATCGCCAGAGGCTGCACGGTATCATAGGCCTTTTCGCGCGACATGCCGGTATCAATCAGCTTATGCAACACACGCTGAGAAAAGGTCAATCCAAACGTCTTATAGATATTATCATGCATATTATCTTCAAAGATGGTTAACTTTTCGACCACGCCCGAAAAGCGATTGAGCATGTAATCCAGCAAAATGGTAGCGTCCGGCAGAATAATTCGCTCTACGGATGAGTGCGATATATCGCGTTCGTGCCAGAGCGGGATATTTTCATAAGCCGACATCATATACCCGCGAAGAACCCGTGAACATCCCGAAATATTCTCCGAGCTTACCGGATTACGTTTATGCGGCATCGAGGATGATCCCTTCTGTCCCTTGCGGAAAAACTCTTCGGCCTCACGAACTTCGCTGCGCTGCAGATGGCGAATTTCCACGGCCATCTTTTCCATCGTTGATCCGATCAGTGCCAGCGTTGAGATATAGTCCGCATGACGATCGCGCTGCAGAGTTTGCGTTGAAATAGGTGCCGGAGAAAGGCCCAACTCTTCACAAACAGAAGCTTCTACTTCAGGTGGAATATTGGCAAACGTACCTACTGAACCACTCATCTTACCAAACTCTACATTTTTAGCAGCCTTCTCAAAACGCTCTTGATTGCGCTTCATCTCGGCATACCACAGTGCACATTTGAGACCAAAGGTCGTAGGTTCGGCATGCACTCCGTGAGTACGTCCCATCATCACGGTATATTTGTGTTTTTTGGCTTTTTCCGCCAGCACATCAATGATTTGCTGAATATCTTTTCGCAGGATCTCGTTAGCCTGCTTAAGTCGTAGACCGTTGGCAGTATCCACGACATCAGTGGAAGTAAGTCCGTAGTGCACCCACTTCTTCTCTTCGCCGAGCGATTCTGATACCGATCGAGTAAACGCCACTACATCGTGCCGGGTCTGCTTTTCGATTTCTTTGATCCGATCAACATCAAAAGACGCATTTTGGTAAAGCTTTTCGACATCTTCTCTGGGGATCTTACCCAATTTGCTCCATGCGTTACAGGCAGCCAGCTCAACCTCCAGCCAAGCTTGAAATTGGTTTTCCAGCGACCAGATATCGGCCATCTCCTTACGGGAATATCGCTCAATCATTATTAATAAATTTGGGCTGTAATTAAATAGAAAGTTCGCCCAAAGATATCGGATTTTTTTACAAAAGTAATAGGTAAATAAGTAATAAATAACCAACAATATTACTTATTGCTTAGCAAACTATCGGCGCGGAATTTTAATCCAGCTGCCCTGTTCGATAAGGGCATCGGAATCAACCTGATTGAGAATTGCCACATTCTCGGACGTAATATCCATTGGTAAATTATCCGTTAATGATGACAAAGGCTGAGACTGATCCACCTTTAGTGTTTGCAAGCGGACAGGCTCCCGATTCAGCTTTTCTTGATCAGTGAGTTTGGCAAAAGAATAGCTATTTTGCTCAAAATTTGATCGATAACTGTCAAATTTTTCGGCCAAACTATAGTTCGTAAATCGATAGATATTACCATCATAGGAAACCGCATAAACCAAAAATTTATACTTCGTCCCATCCTCGGTAGTAGCTATTGCTGTAGCCTCGTAACCGTTCAATCCGTTTTTTTGAGTTGTATTCTGCGACTGTACCGTAAAACCATCCTGAGTTACATAATTCATCACCGAAGTCTGAGGCGTATCCGCTTCACTATCGATCTGCATAAGAGAAATGGCATCCTTGTTTTCATTGACAGCTGCTACCAATGTAGGTTGATTGACAATTTTCCAATTATCGGGATAGTCGAACTGAAACTTCAAATCCGGATGATAAAAGTTGCCATCTTCGGTAAATCCTTCGCGCGGATTTTCACCATAAATCATCCCATCAATCACATTCATATACTGATCCGTATTTTCGATATTCTGCTCATATCCTTTTTGTTGCCATTGCTGTGCCAATTCCGGAATACGCTTGGCACGCTCCGAAGGATCGGGATGCGAAGATTGCCAGCTTGGGATACTTTGTCCCGACTGTTCTGATATTCGTTCAAGCGCCGAAAAGAACCCTGCCCCATCTTCAGCCTCATAGTTTTTCATGGCAGCATATTCTACGCCCAGCTGATCGGATTCGCGTTCATCATCACGACTATAACTCAGAAATAAAAATTGGGCCGCTTGACTCCCCAATTGCAGAACACTTTGACCGGGTACGCCCAATAACTCCTCACCGGCTACCGCTCCGCCAATTAGTGCAAGTTGTCCCATCTGTTGTTCAAAGGCACGTTGAGAAGCATGTCGCGCGGCCACGTGCGCAATTTCGTGCCCCAAGACTACAGCAAGCTGTGCTTCATTTTTAAGATGGGCCAACAATCCGCGTGTCACATAAATATAGCCGCCGGGCAGTGCAAAAGCGTTAACTACCGGACTGTTGAGTACCCGGAAATAGAACTCTGTATTGCGATACTTTGGATCTGTATCTTCGCGACGCATGTGGCTCACCTCCAGCACTTCCTGACCAATACGCTCTACATATTGCTGCACCTCTTTATCATCATACACTCCATATTGCTGCTGTATTTGTTGATCAGCCTCTTTTCCGATCTTTAACTCCTGTTGCCAGCTATATCCATAGGCCCTTTTTGAACCGGTTATCGGACTTTTTTGAACAGTACAAGAGCCTACGAAAAGTACCAGTAATACAGCTGTAAAAAATAATCTTAGAGAAGAAGTCATTGGGTTGATGAATTAATGTTCAGTGGTCAATATTTATAAATGTACGTAATTCCTATATGTTCCAGCTACACAAGTTTAAATTCCCCCCATCTTTACCTGCCAGTGCTGGTAAATCATCATCATAGCCAATGTATCCAGCTCACAATACTTTAGCAACGCATTTTGAAAAGCTTTATGTCTTTCAGGTTCCAATTCCTGCGCAATTATCTTACCGTATACAACCATGGCCTCAGTACCGCGGCGGATAGGTGAATCTCCGGTCTCCATTAAGATAGAATAGGGATTTCGTGCTCCACCCTCATCATCGGACTGCCACCAAATAATATGATCGAAATTGTTGCTCGAATATGGTTTTGAGTAGATGTTTTTTAGATGAGAACTATGGCTCATCACCGAACGAAGCACATCTTTGATACTCAGTGAGTCTTCCATCGCCCTGTTATAGTAAAAGTTCTTTACCAAGCGACTCAAATCTGCAATATAAGGTGGCTGCGAATGTGAAGAGTCATGTCGATTTATGATCTGTTCTATCCAATGTATAAGCTCATTGGCATCAGCGATTTCATCTCGTTCATCTATTAATTCCGAGCGGATTGTTTTTAAAGCATTGCGTTCAAAGTTAGAATACTGTACGATAGTACCTTCTTCGATATCCGGTATTCGTTTCAACTTGCGAACCAGTTCATAGTTAGGATATCCACTTTTGAGATCATCAATCCACTCGCGATGTTTCCACGAACCATCTTGATACAATGTATGACATGAAAACTGGAAAACAACCAGATGGTACGGTCGGCGATTTTTTCGAACTGGTACTGCATAGTTTCCCGCCTCAAAATCAAGGAAGTGCAACGGAAACTGCCAGTTACTTAGTTCTTCAAATAGTACTGGTCGGATAATCTCCTCGGGCACCTCCTCATCCTTGCTTTTATGAACCTGCAGAGCCTGACGCATATCTTGGGAAATGCGTCCTTCCGATTGGATGATGCTTGCTGAACTAAAAATAGTGTCAGCGGGAACATCTTTCTGATCATAATTTCCATTGGAAAGTCGCCGATTGGTACCGGGACCAATTAAATCAAAGATATGATTCTCGGATGGATTTTCTTCCGACATCACCGGCGACCAGCACTCGTTAAATCCACTTTCTTCACCCTCTTTTATTCTTTCCGACTCTATGCGAAATTCACATTTTTTACACTTTAGGCCAACCTCAGGATTGGGATTCTCCTCCCCAAAATACACCGTTGTAAAATAATTTAAGGTCTCTGCGAACGTAGATTTTGGGAGATAGTTTTCAGCAAAACTTGGTTGAGTTAATAACTTCTCCACCACTTCTGTTACATCTAATTTAGCCAACAACTCCTGATTTGAAACATCAATAGATTCGGCTTTGGAACTGTTATCTAAAGGATGTAATAACAAAGGTAGATTATCGGTGTATGCGCTGCTCGACTTTTCCGGCATCACCAGCATTGCTTGAATATCCAAGTCGGGTTGATTCATCTGAATCAAATATACCTGGTAGGCAAAATCCAGGATATACTTTTCCCATTTACTATTGATATGGCCTTTGGCATCTGTAATGCTGTGTTTGCGAGAATCAAAAGCCTTGGTGCGGATATAAAAAACAGTCAGCTTATTACCGTATTTATGAATAATGGGTGAGCGGGCCATCATTTGCTGATACTCAAAAATAGCGTCAAAAAGTACAACCTCATCCTCCTGCAACAACCGGCGGGTTTTATCAGCTGCTTTTTTGATCTCCTTGGCGTCTATAAAAATTCCATTGGGATAAACGGACCGAGCTAAAGCAGTAAGTAATCTTTTATTATAGATGGCATGTTCAATAAACGGTCGCGACTGCTGGTTTTGGGGATAATCCTTACGGTAATAATAAAGCTTAACCGGACACTCCAAACCGGCGCCAAAAAGATGCCGGGTAAAATATTTATCACGATCGTTAAACCTTGCCATCCGAACTCACAATATTCACTTCCGGAACAAGAGCAATACCGAACTTTTCTTTTACCGACTTTTTGATACGGCCGGCCAAATTCAAAATCTCTCTGCCGGTCGCACCACCATGATTTACAATTACCAGCGCCTGCTGCTTATAAGTCCCGGTATTTCCCACCACCTTTCCTTTCCAACCCGCCTCTTCAATCAGCCATCCCGCCGGCACCTTGGTTTTCTGATTTCCCATATCGTAGCCCGGTGCTTCAGGGTACTTCTTTTTGATGCGCTTATAGTCATCATCTTTTACAATGGGATTCTTAAAAAAGCTTCCTGCGTTACCAAGCAAATCGGGATTGGGCAGCTTGCTATTTCTGATATCAATTACGATATCACTGATATCATGAATCGTTGGTTGATCAATATTTCGTTTATCAAGTTCAGACTGGATGGCTCCGTACGAAGTATTTAATTCCGGATTCTTAGACAGTTTCAAAACTACATTGGTGACAATAACAACTCCCTTTAGTTCCCCCTTAAAAATGCTGTCACGATAGCCAAACTCGCAGTGCTCCTTTTCATATCTCCGTGTTTCTCTGCCCTCAATATCCACGGCCTCCAGCCACTCAAAAACTTCTTTAAGCTCCACACCATAAGCACCTATATTTTGAATAGGAGCTGCACCTACCGTCCCGGGAATAAGCGAAAGGTTTTCGATGCCGCCCCATCCTTTATCCACACAATAACGAACCGTTTGGTGCCAATTCTCACCCGCCCCAATCTTTAGCCAGACATTGTCATCTGTTTCTTTAACCACTTCGCGTCCCTTTATCCGGATATGTAGTACTAAGCCGTCAAAGTCATCCCCAAAAAGAACATTACTACCACCACCCAGTACCATAATTTTAAGTCCTTCTGTCTTGGGATGTCGTAATATTTCCTTAAGCTGTATTTCCGATTCTACCGAGGCAAAATAACGCGCTTTCGCAGAAATATTCAGCGTATTATACGGTTGTAAATCAACATCAGTTTTTACTAACGATTCAAAATCGGTGCTCATTTATACGGTTATACTGTTTGCTTGCAAAGATTTTACGATTTAGGACGATCCTGAACTTTAACACGAAGCTTTTTTACGCGATTATTTTTTACTGAATGGATCGTAAGCTCCAGATTATTATAGTAAACTCGTTCGCCTACATTGGGAATTCGTTCCGTAAGATGATAAACGAGTCCACCGAGTGTTTCATACTCATCATCTTCAGCGGTGAGCTCAATATTTAGTATATCCTCCATATCATCGAGGTCAATCTTGGCATCAAAAATGTATACACCACTTTTAAATTTTGTGTAAAGACTTTCTTCCACATCATCATACTCATCAGATATTTCTCCGACAATTTCCTCCAAAATATCATCCAGCGTGATTAGTCCCTCAGTACCGCCGTATTCATCAACCACAATAGCAATATGCGTTTTTTCCTGTTGAAAATCGCGAAGGAGATCATCTACTTTTTTAGTAGACGGAACAAAAAGAGCTTTACGCGCAATAGTACGCCAATTTATGGTTGTCCGTTCGATATCAGAGTTAATATAAGGCAGTACATCTTTGGAGTGAATAACCCCCAATATATTATCCAAATCGTTCTCATATATCGGCATCCGCGAGAGTCCCTTTTCCCTGATGAGCTGCAATACTTCATTCAGGGAGTTGTCAGTAGAAATAGCAACAATATTAACCCGTGAGGTCATTATCTCACGAACTGTAGTTGTCCCGAATTCGATCACATTTTCAATAATCTCTCGCTCGTCACTTCTTATGGATCCCTCCTGCTCACTTACCTCGGCCATCGTCATTATATCTTCTGAGGTCATCTTACTATCCGGTTTGGGCAATCTCTCTTCCAAACTAAGCGTACTATTGGCAATAAGACTCGAAAGCGGGGTGAGTAACTTAAATAACACATAGATAAAAGAGCTTATCCGACGCGCACTTTTTAAGGGATTATTTATAGCAATAACTTTGGGCGTAATTTCGCTGAGAATTAAAATCATGAACGTCAAGACAATTACTTCCAACGTATAGATCAAAACTTCAGAAAGCCCAAAATAGGCAACAATATTCCCGGCTACCACGGCAGCCAACACTGATGCCACAATATTAGCAAACGTATTACAAATCAGAATTGTAGCCAATAATCGTCGTGGATACGCCAGCATTTTGGAAATAAGACGATCTATGGATCCTTCTGTATCCTTATCGGTTAGCAGATCTTGTTGATTAATAACAGAGAAAAAGGCTACCTCAGCGCCCGAAAAAAGAGCAGAAAAAAGAAGCCCTGAAATAATTATTACAATCTGTATTGTTAACGCTACAGGATCTATTGTAGAATCAATAAGAACAGATTCCCCCTGGCGGGAAATAAAATCGAAAATAAACAGTAAACTACTCGGGTCGTCCAACTACCTATTTTTATTTTGGGATTGCCTTAAAGCTATTGACTGTAGCTATGCAGTGCAAGAAAAGTAAAAAGCGGCAAGGAAATTCCCCGCCGCTTTTAAATCTATGCTAAATATAATACGGATACCATTAAAATGGTAGGTCGTCGTCGATATCGTCAAAATCTTCATTTAAGTCGACATTGCTCGATACCGGTTGCGAATTATCCGGCTTGGATGGCACATCGCCGCCGCCTTCACCTTTACTGTCAAGCATCGTCATAGTCAACGCTTTTATCTCTGTAGAGTAACGCGTTTGACCTTCTTTATCTTCCCACTTGCGTGTTTGAATAGGACCTTCAATATAAACCTGTGATCCCTTCTTTAGATATTCCTGGCAAATTTCGGCCAATCTTCCCCAGGCCACAACGCGGTGCCATTCGGTATTCTCTTTCCATTCGCCCTGTTTATCCTTATAACGCTCAGATGTTGCAACAGATAAGTTTGCTACGGCTGTATTGGACTGCGTATAACGTACGTCTGGATCTTGTCCCAATCGGCCGATAATCATTGCTTTATTGAGTGAACTCATAATATTTCCTCGTTTGTTTTTATTGTTTCGTTCTAAAGGTAAGATATATTTCGGAGGAAATCCTTACAGAAAAAATTCTTGGTAAACCCCTTACCTATTATTAAATAGGTAAAAAATATTATCCGGAATTAAAATTATTACATTATCATATCGCTGTGAAATAAAGCAGTATATCCTTAAAGAATAATATTCTGGCATGTGGATTAGAGCACTCATTCTCTCAATGTTACTGATTGGAAGCAGTTTTCTTTCTGCTTCGGCAAAATCATTTGAAATCCCTGATGTTCGAGTAGAAGTTACGATCAACAAAGATGGTACTATTCATGTTACCGAACACCTGACTTATGTTTTTGATGGGGATTTTTCCTGGGCAGAATACCAAATACCCCGACAAGGATTTTCGGCTATTAGAAACATCCAGATTAAGGAAAATGGGAAATCGTATGTCAATAAAAATACTAAATCAGCCGGGACATTTAGCGTAGCACAAAATGAGAAAGCAATTAAGGTTAGGTGGTACTATACAGCGGAGAATGAAAAACGAATATTTACCATTTCATATGTCTTGGTAGGAGCACTAACTGTTGGTCCTCAATGGTCTCAGTTTTTCTGGAATTATTTATCGGATGAAAGAGACAAATCCACCAGCCAGCTTAATATTAGTATTCAGCTACCCGATTCAGTATCAGCTGACTCGCTTTTCGGTTGGACACGAAGGCCCAAAGGGCAATTTAACCTCCAACAATCCCCCGGAACGTTCACATTCAATGCTTCCAATATTGATGATGATGAATTTGCGAAAGTCAGAGTGTTATTTCCCACAACAGTGCTAAATAAGTCACAAATTTCTACCACTAACGAAGATTTCTCTCTTAATCAGGCTCAAAAAGAGGAGCAAGCCTACCAGGAAAAACGTGATCAAAAAATAGAACAACAGGAGTATCTTTCTGATCTTTGGGAAACGCTGAACTATATTATCATCCTATTTAGCGTTGGTGGATTTTATTTCCTCTATCAAAAATACGGAAAGCGACATTCCACCTCCCGTTTTTCATCCACAGAAACAATTATGGTACCGGCCCAAATTCGCCCTGCTGCTATTGGATGGCTTATGCTGGGGAGAAATATCACCAGCAACTTGCTCATGGCTACAGTTCTTGATCTGGCCAGAGAAGGATATTTTAACATACAAGAGGAACCACCCGAAGAAGGATTTTTGGCTGATGACAAACCTACCTTTTCGATTGAACGAACAACAAAACAATTGAATAATAAAGAGTTACAGGAATGGGAGAAACAAATTCTCACCTTTGTTGAGCAACGTATTAAAGATGGACATCGGAAATTGCATAAAATCTTTGAAGGAACTAATTCTGAGGTATCTTCATGGTTTACTAAGTGGAAAAATGAATTAAAAGAGTATGCATTTGATCAAGAATGGATTGACAAGCAAAGCTACACCGGTTGCTACCTAAATATTGCTATACAATCATTACTTCTTATAGCAAGTATACCGGCACTCATTTATGCAGGTCCGGTTGGATTAATAGCCCTATTTGTTACTATATTTGCGTTGATATTTTCTTTTCTGATCATTCGCCGCACTTCCGAAGGTGAAGAAGTATATCATCAATGGAGTAACTACAAAGAAGGCCTTAAAAATGCCAAGGAGCACAATATTTCTTCCGATAAGCTGGATAAGCATTTTATCTACGGACTGGCTTTCGGCCTGGGAGAAGAAGAACTTGAAAACATCATCGCTACAAATACTGACGCTGTACCTGTTATAACCTGGTTTACTTTTAGCTCAAATACTTCCACGGTAGCAAATGTTGCCAGCAGCTTTTCTACACTCGGGGCAACCGGCACAACTTCTTTTCCTGGTACATCCGGCGGAACAGGAGCTTCTGCCAGTGCTGCGGGTGGCGGTGCTTCGGCAAGTGCAGGCTAATACTCCCAGCCAATCAACCTTTCGATCTGACCAATTTCCAGCGGATTCTGTGGACTTAGACCGTTATCAAAAGTAGATGCAAGATAATTAAGCGCAATACCAAATCGCTTATTATTACCCGTTTGTTTTTCATCTACAAGTAAAGCCATCTGAAAAAGCCTGATTAATTGCTTGAACAATGGTTTCGCAGTGGCCTCGACCTTATCACGATCATTCAACGTACTAATATCTTTCCATATCGTTTTTATTTTAGTCAGTTTCTCTGCCATAAGTCCACCGTATTCCGACGATTGGTCAGCTGCTTGTTCAATCATCTCAAAAATAATATCCAGTCCCCGTGATTTTTCCGTAGCACGAAGCATATCCAACACAATAATATTTCCCGAACCCTCCCAGATGGGCAGCACATTGATATCCCGAAGTAATTTGGGCATTACAAAATCCTCGATATAGCCGTTGCCACCCATCAGTTCCATACATTCTCGGACGCCGTAAACAGCATTCTCAGCCGACCACCACTTGGCCATGGGGGTTATCATCCGCAACAGATGTTGTTCATCCTCATCTCCTTTTTCAGCCGCATCCATCGCTCGCAATCCACGCCAAACAAGCAGAAAATCAGCCAAATACTTTGCTCCCAACTCGAGAAATTTTTCTCTGATAAGTGCATGTTCAACCGCTCGTTTTCCAAAGGTTTTACGATGATTCAGATACTGCCATGCCTCAATAATCGCACGGCGATTCCCAGCCAGAGCGGCCACAGAGTTATAATTTCGAGAAATATTGATCATCTGAGCCATAATTTTAAATCCTTCGCCCTCTTTCCCTAGCCTCTTCCCCACCGTATTTTGAAATCGAACTTCTGCCGAAGCCATCGAGCGCACACCCAGTTTATCTTTAAGACGAATAATCTCCATTGGATTTCGCTCATCATTTGGCAACTCTTTTTCCACCAAGAAAAGTGATAGTCCACGAGTACCCTTTTCCACCGGCCCGGTTCTGGCCAGTACCATAATAACATCCGCGTTGACGTTACTACAAAACCATTTTTCACCATTCAGTCGGTATTCATCTCCGTTTATTTTTTCTGCTGTGCACAAATTAGCACCTACATCCGAGCCCCCGGACTTCTCCGTCAAAAACATGGCTCCCGAATAAAGCCTATTTCCCTCTTTAGCTCCCAGCTTTGGTAAAAGCCGTTTTTTATCTTCCTTATCGGCAAACTGTTCCACTAAATAGGCCGCGCCGTCGGTCATGCAATGGGGACAGTACTGTCCCAATTCGCTCATCGCATACAGCTGACCGAGCGCAAATCCCATTTGATGGCGTTTCCCCAAAAACGCTTCCTTTTTCTCGGGATGATATTTCAAATAAAACATCTCCGATTCAGCGGCAATATCCATCAAATCCCAATAGGAAGGATGAAATTCGATTTCGTCAATATCCTCACCAAGCTTGTTGCGCTTTTTTAATACCGGTCCGTTTTTATCCGCCTTCTGCGAAAGCTCATCCATATGAGTTGCCGCTACTTCTCCCAACTGATTCAATTTTCCATCCAGAAATTGTTTGGCCTGCGCGGTAAAATGCCGGTTTATGTAATCACGGAGAATTAAATCAGACTTGTAAAAATTTTGGCTGGTTTTGAAATCATCAGTGAGCACTTGATTTTTGGGATGTGACATGATAAACCTCTCTGGGCTATTTATTAAATAAGATGCCCGGCACTTTGAAAGTGCCGGGCATCTATCTCAATTAAAAAACGTTTACTTATCCGTGAGTGCCACCACACCGGGCAGATCTTTGCCTTCGAGGAACATCAGGCTAGCTCCGCCGCCGGTAGAAACATGCGATACCGCTTCTTCAAGTCCGGCTTGTTTAATAGCTGATGCCGAATCACCGCCGCCAATAATCGTAGTTCCACCGAGCTTTGTGGATTCTGCAAGAGCTTCTGCCACAGCATTAGTTCCGTCAGCATAATTTTCCATCTCAAAAACGCCCATTGGGCCATTCCAGACTACCGTTTTTGCATTTTTAATGATATTGCCGAACGAAATAGCAGTTTGCGGACCAATATCTACGCCCATCCAACCATCTTCAATACCATCCTCATCAACGACTTTGTGCTCTGCATCATTTTTGAATTCTTTGGCTGACACCGAATCAACAGGCAACACAAAATTGACGTCCTTTTCATCGGCTTTCTGCATCAATTCTTTCGCCAAGTCAACTTTATCATCCTCAACCAGCGAATCGCCAATAGGCAGACCTTTGGCTTTATAGAATGTGTACGTCATCCCACCTCCAATAAGTATGCTGTCCACCTTATCCAACAAATTTTCAATCACTCCAATCTTGTCAGATACTTTAGCTCCACCCAAAATCGCCACAAAAGGTCTGTTAGGATCGTTGATGGAGTCATTCAAATATTTAATCTCCTTTTCCAACAAATATCCCGACACAGCCGGCTGCAGAAAACGCGTTACCCCGGCCACCGACGAGTGTGCCCGGTGACTACTTCCAAAAGCATCATTACAAAATAAGTCGCCGTGCTTAGCAAGTTGCTTACAAAACTCTTCGTCATTGGCTTTTTCTCCCTTGTGAAAGCGAACATTTTCCAGCAGTACAATCTCACCTTCTTCAGCCTTATCTATAACAGTTTTTGCTTTCTCTCCGATACAATCCTCGGCAAAGTGTACTTTTGCATCGACCAGTGTTTGTAGGTGCTCAGCTACCGGTTTTAAACTCAGTGTATCGTCAACCTCTCCTCCGGGGCGTCCAAGGTGACTCATAAGAATGAGCTTACCACCATTCTCCGTTACATAATTAATGGATGGCAATGCCTGTACCATACGATTATCATCGCCAATTTTACCATCTTTTATAGGCACGTTAAAATCTACCCGCATCAATACCTTTTTGCCTTCAACCTGTACATCTTCAAGCGTCATCTTATCCATAAGTAGCAGTAATTTTTAAGCTGATTAACTAATAATTTATGGGGGAATTTACCAGCTTATTGAAAGCCGTCCAAACCCGCCATCAAACCATGTAGGATCACCTATTACTTTTTCAGTGCCTCGTCCGGTTTGCCAATCTCGATCAAGATCGTAAGAGATCCCAGCCAGTAAATAAAAGTGGGGGCTAAATCGATAACCAATGGAATAGGTAAAACGGGCATTATAATCCCTTACGATGCTGTATGTCCTTCTAAATTCAAAACTCCGCACACCGTTTGATGCTTTTTCTCCCTGCGGTCGGCTGTACTCGGCATGAAACTCCAGTCCTGTTCTGAGCCCGGTATCAACAGGATCATAAAACACCCTGCTTTTAAAACTGACAGGTTCTTCCAAGTAGTCGAACGGTACCCTCTCGAAACTGTGTCTCCTTAAATCTCCGGGTACCTTCTCTCCCTGCAGCCGATCGGTATCGTGCCCATACCAAAGCCATTGTTCCAAAACAAATGAGTTTACTCTGCCGGTGGCATACAGACCCAACTGATTAGTGATCTGCCAATTACCAAAATTGAGGTGATAATTCGAATTCAACGTGGGCTTTCTTTTTAATTTTGAGAAGGTTCGCTGATATGTTAATCCAACAGTAAAAAGAGGATGATCATATTCAACCAATCCCCCCACATAATGCGCCCACTCTTCATCGATATAGTTACTGGTATCGGCATGTACTTCTACCCTTTTTCGCGAATACGTTTGCAAGCCTCCCATAAATTCTATTTTCAACCTATTGGATTGGGAGCTCGTATATTTCAGCGAAAACAATTCCGGACTATTGGAATATTGGTGAGTAACCTCGTACCGTTTATTCCATTTATTTCGACTGTCTTTTGCTAAATCCTGAACAACATTACTGCCCCAATCAAGTATACTTGCACTCACTTCAATCATACCGTCATCAAAGTTTCCGTACCGATAGAACAAAGTAGCATCAAGATCGGCTTTTTCCTGGCTCAGTGTATGACTCACTCCTAAATAGTGCTTGCCAGTAATATTTCTGGTATAGCCGAGATTGAACAGAAATCGATTTGCACGAATGTTTTCTGCATGATACCCATCAATAGAAAGTTGATTCTTATTATTAAAAGTAATATCACTTTTAATCGTATTTTCGACCGCAAAATCCGTGGCATTTAAACTGCCTGTCGTCATTCGATACGCATTCTCAGCTTGTTCAAAATCATAATCCTGAAATAACGTAAATCGGTAAGTAATTAAATCCAGATTGTGCTCGGGACTCATTTCGTTAAGATGCTCGCGAAACAATCCTCGATTAAAATGAGTGCCACCGTAATTATGAGAACGATCCAGCATAAAATTTCGGATTCTCTGCTCCCATCCCAGTAACGTAGCTGTTGATGTGGAATCCTGTGCACTGGCAGTATTGAATAGAGCAAGTTGAAAAACAAATACCAAGACACTCAAAAATGCTATTCTGGAAGAAAACCGGTTGTCCATTGATGATAGTCGGGATTAAATATTAATCAATTTTTTGAGCAAACAGGATGTCTGAATAGACCAATGGTACTATAAACTATGAGTACAGTCAAACCCTGCTTTTCTATCCAAAATTAAATATCTTTGATTGATCAATTAAAAAACTAAAAATGTAGATATGGATACCGTTTATTTCGATCATGCCGCTACTACTCCGGTGGATGAGCGCGTACTTGAAGCAATGAGCCCTTACTTTACGAAGCACTATGGAAATGCCAATTCTCCCCACGGATTAGGTAATAATGCCAAAGTTGCTGTTGAGGAAGCAAGGGAGAATATTGCCGAAATGATCGGTGCCGAACCTGCCGAAATTATCTTTACCAGTGGAGGTACTGAAAGTGACAACAGTGCCATTAAAGGAGTTGTTAACGCTACGGGCAAAACAGAAGTCATCACTTCTCCGCTTGAACATCATGCCGTACTGCATACCGCTGAGGCTTTAAAACGCCATGGAGCCAAGCCTGTGTACTTGGAGCCGAATTCTAAAGGGATTATCACCGCGGAGAAAGTCGAGGAAAGCGATCAACGATAATACGGCGATGGTTTCGCTAATGCACGTCAATAACGAAATTGGCTCCATCAATCCTTTAGCAGAAATCAGCAAAGTTTGTAAAGAACACAACATTCCCTTCCATTCTGATACCGTTCAAAGCGTTGGTAAAATTCCGGTTGATGTGGATGAGCTGGGACTCGATTTTTTGAGCATCAGCGGACATAAAATTTACGGCCCAAAAGGTATTGGGGTGATGTATATGCGTCATGCCACACCATGGATTCCCTGGATGCACGGAGGTTCGCAAGAACGACGTCGACGCGGTGGCACGCTAAATGTTCCCGGCATCATAGGCTTGGCAAAAGCAATGGGACTGGCACAAAACGAAATGGACGACCATCGTAAACACTTCATCAAATTGCGCAAAAAGCTTATTAGCGGACTTGATGAAAAATTTGGAGATCGCTACCACATTAATGGGGATACTAAAAATGGCGTTCCCCATATTATTAATGTCTCCTTTAAGGATTCAAACGGAAGTGGTATCGACGGAGAGATGCTCATTCTAAATCTAGATGTGGAAAACATTTGTGTGTCGAACGGATCGGCCTGCACTTCAGGGGCTATGGAACCCTCCCATGTGCTAAGTGGCATCGGACTCGAAGATAAAATTGCCAATTCAAGTATTCGTATCAGCCTGGGTAAACAAAATACAATTGAAGAGATCGACTACTTTCTCGAAAAAATCGAAGTTGTCGTAGAACGCATGATGTCAACAGCTAAAGTATGAGTTTTAAAAAACGAGTTTGCGTTTACTGCGGATCCAAAACTGGTAATAATTCTTCCTTTATCCCGCAGACCAAAGCATTGGGACATGCCTTGGCATCCAATAATATTGGACTGGTTTATGGCGGCGGGTCGGTAGGATTAATGAATAAAATTGCCAATGCTACTCTTTCTCGCGGCGGACAAGTCCACGGTGTAATTCCACAGCATCTATATGATATGGAGGTCGCTCACGAAAATCTCACCGCCCTGCATATCACCGATACCATGCATGAACGGAAAGCGATGATGGCCGAATTATCTGATGCGTTTATCGCCCTACCCGGCGGCTTTGGCACGTTCGAAGAGCTAATGGAAGCCATCACCTGGCTACAGCTTGGCATCCATGAAAAGACAGTAATTATATTCAATATTGATGGGTACTACGATAAGTTGATTGAGTTTATTGACGAGGCTGTCGAAAATAAATTTATTACCGAATCAAATCGAACGTTATTAAAAACAGCAGAAAGCATAGACGAATGCCTGAACCATCTGCCGTTTTATAAATAACTGAGCAAACAATTTTCTGATTTATTGGTAATTTCAAGTATTAGAGGCCTTTACAAAACCCGGAAAATGAGCTTGTCATTTATTTTAGGCAATGCCACTACCAGTAGAAACCACATAAAAAAGCAGTGTCATTACGAGGTCGGCTTGCCCGACCGCGGTAATCTCCTCGATGAAATTCGCGTAGGATCTGAGGGGTAATCTTTTATTAGGCAGACAACTATTTCCAGTAGATTGCCACGCTTCGCTCGCAATGACTAGCGTTGTTGCGGATGTTAGCTACATTACATTCCCCGCATGGGCGGAACAAGGCGCGATGACAGTAGGGGTTTTGCTAAGGCTTTTATTAATCAGAAAAAATATCATCAATAAGATGACCGTATTTATCCTCAACAATTCGGCGCTTTATCTTTAGAGTAGGAGTTAACTCACCAGACTCAACTGTAAACTCGTTGGGTACAATGCGGAAGTCCCGCAATTTTTCGTGTGATGCCAAATCTTTGGAGTGACTCCGTAATTCTTTGTTATAAATTTTCTGTATCTCACCTTTTTGGATCAGATCTTCGATAGAATCATATTCAATTCCCTCCTCCTTGGCATGAGCTTCAAGCACTTCAAAATCCGGTACTATTAAGGCCGCCATATAGGGCTGACGTTCACCCACAACCACCAGTTGATCAATCCACTTACTGGTTTTAAACAGATCCTCAATCGGTCCTGGATAAATATTTTTACCACCCGCATTTACGATCATATGCTTAATTCGATCAGTAATCTGCAGTTTTCCATCCACAAATTTTCCCACATCCCCAGTATGCAAATAACCGTCATCATCGATCATTTCGCGGGTCGCCTCCTCATTCTTCCAGTAACCCTCCATCACATTGGGACCCTTACACAAAATTTCGCCCTGCTCAGAATCATGATCCGTCGGATAATCCTCCCCGCTGATCTCAGCAACAATTTTACTATCCTCCAACCGCTGAATAGCTACTGTAACTCCGGGCAACACTTTGCCAACCGTACCCATCTGCTCATCACCGTAGGTATTGCAACACATAACAGGCGATGTCTCAGTTAGCCCATAGCCCTCAATGATATGGAGTCCGGCTCCCATAAAGAAATGACCTATTTCTGCTGGTAGTGCAGCTCCACCCGAAACAAAAAAGCGAATACGTCCACCAGTACGTTCTTTCAGCTTATTAAATACCAGCTTATCGGCCAGCTTTTTCTGCATCGATACCAATCCGCGCTGTCCATCGGCATATTTTCGACCCACTTTCTGCGCCCAGTTAAAAATTTTCTGCTTAATGGCACTGCCCTCTTCTACACTCTTAGAAACAAGATTAAAGATCTTCTCAAAGAGCCGCGGCACACTTATAATAATCGTGGGATTAGCCTCTGTCATATTTTTTGCCACCGTATCCACACTTTCGGCGTAGTAGATCTCCGCTCCGCCCGCCATCATTGCATAGTATCCGGCCGTCCGTTCAAACGAATGGCAAAGCGGCAAAAATGATAAACAGCGATCCGTTTCCATAATATCGATACGCTGATGAGCTGCCTTTATATTGCTCACAATATTGCGGTGTGTAAGCATTGCACCCTTCGGTTTTCCGGTTGTACCTGAGGTATAAATAAGCGTTGCCAAGTCCTCCGGCTCAATAGCCTTACTTCGTCGATCAATTTCGTCTTCCACCTTTGGCAACTGTTTCACTCCCTCAGCCATAGCATCATCAAAAAGAGAAATGTAAGCATCGTCCAGGTAACTGGAAATATTGGGCTCGTCAAAAGCAATAACACGATTTAAATCCTCACAGTTATCAAATACTTCGCGCGCTTTCTTAAGCTGAATCCCCGTAGACACAAAGAACATTTCTGCCTCAGAATTCTTTAAGATATACTCACACTGCTTGGGCGGCAGCGAGGTGTACAGGGATACATTTATTGCCCCAATCAATTGCAAAGCCAAATCAACAACGGCCCACTCATAACGGTTTTCACTGAGGATAGCTACTCGATCTCCGGCCTCGATACCGTGCTTTACCATATAGGCCGCCAGCGAATGAGCGTCTTCATAGACCTGATCCCAGGTTATGGTTTCGTAAGGTTCATCCGTCTTGGGTTTACGGGCAAATGCTGTTTTATCGGTCCCTTTATATTTTTTAGATAAGTTTAGAAACAGTTCCGTTAACGTTTCAAAAGCTACAACTGTGGGCATAAATCAAAAGTTAGTTACTGTTTAGAACCACTGATCTTAATCTATTTGTACAGCTCGAATATAACATTCTGAATCGAAAATTCAGCACCCCTCCAATATTTACAGTCTTAATGGTTACAAGAGTAGTGAATGAATTTTTTTAAGAAGCCCAAATCCTTATATTAAAAGAAAAATTGATCCTCTTTTTATGGCTCACCCCGCAAGTGAAGAAACAATCGATTTAGTAAAGGAGATTTTTAGCTCTTATCTCAAAGAGCATAATCAACGGCAAACGCCCGAGCGGTTTATGGTTTTGGAAGAGATTTACAGTGCCGACGGTCACTTTGATGCCGATGATATCTTCTTCAATATGAAAGAAGGCGGTACCCGCGTCTCCCGTGCAACGGTTTATAATACGCTTGATCTTTTGGTGGAATGCGGACTGGTTCAACGGCAGCAGTTCGGTGAAAATCAATATTATTATGAGCGTGCTTATGCTTACCAGCAACACGATCACATCATCTGTAAAAAATGTGGTACAGTCTTAGAATTTTGCGATCCCCGAATTCAGGAGATCAAAACGATGATGGAGAAAATCCACAAATTTAACATTACAGGGCATTCCCTCCACTTTTTTGGAACTTGTCAGGATACCGAAGCCTGCGAAAAACGACAGGAGGAACAAGTAGGTAAAAAGAAATCAAAAGTTAACTCTTAGTTACGTCCCGACCTTCTTCATTAATGATTACACGGGCCGAGCCTGAACATCTTAAAGCCATAAATGACATCTACAATCAGGCTGTAGCAGATGGATTGCGAACGGCACATACTCAGCCGGTTTCTCTAAAACAGCGAAGACAATGGCTTAGTAATCATCCCAGCAATACCCACCCTGTTTTTGTTTATCTGGATGATGATACCGTGCTTGGCTGGCTTTCGGTCTCCCCTTACCGCTCTGACCGACAAGCATTGAATGAGGTCATTGAAATAAGCTACTACGTAGATTACGACCATCACGACCAAGGTATAGCTACTGAGCTGGTACAATATGGTCTTCAATTTTGCAGAGACACAAACTACCGAATTGCCGTTGCCATTTTAGTAAGTGGAAATAAACCCAGTATTGCGCTCCTCAAAAAGTTTGATTTCACTGAAGCTGGACGTATCCCGGATGCCCTCCATTTCGATGGTGAGTATCGAGATCATCTTTATATGTACAAAAAGCTGTAAGTGTTGATCTCCTTCACTTAAAGAACCACAGACTAGAATCCATGGAAATGAATCTGGCTGTCAGATCAAAAAATTAATTTCTTTTCTATTTGAAAACGTCGTAATATTATATTTGTGGGAGCTATTACGAGTCCTGCATTAACCTATAATAAATTGGTATTAGACGAATGAATATTTACGTAGGAAACCTTTCCTTTAAGGTTTCAGATCAAGATTTAATGGAAGTATTTGAAGAATTTGGTGATGTAACTTCTGCCAAGGTAATCAAGGACCGCGAAACCGGTCGCTCAAAAGGATTTGGTTTCGTAGAGATGGAAAATAATGACGAAGCCCAAGCTGCTATCGATGAGCTCGATGGCGCCGAAATCAATGGCCGTACTGTAAAAGTGAACAAAGCACGTCCCAAAGAACAAGCCGGCAATCGGCGATAAGTTTTACTTTTTTATTTATTAAAAGCCTCGGAAATAATTCCGGGGCTTTTTTTCTTAGTAGGCATTTCAATACCCAGAATAAGTTTCAATTAACATCCGTTATCTGTATTTTATATCACTATATAATAATATATTAATAGTTTATGGATACGGATAAATTATTGCTCGATGAACAAGCCATTCAAATAAAGGCGAAATTGTTTCGCGGTTTTGCTGATCCCTCCAGATTAATGCTCATTGAGGTGCTTCGCAATGGTAAGAGAAGCGTCGGAGAATTAGTAGAAATTACCGGGCTCTCTCAACCAAATGTCTCAAATCACTTGCGCTGTCTGGCTGACTGTAATCTTGTAAAAAAAGAGCGAGACGGGCGTTATATCTACTATAGCCTAAGTGATCCCCGCATAACAATGATCCTGCAAAAATCTGAACAGCTTCTCTCAGAAGTTGCCAAAGGGGTGTATAATTGCACGCGATATGACTCAACTAACGACTTAGAAAATAATGAGTAAAAAAGAGATTCAACTCACGGTCAAAGGTATGGACTGCACGGGCTGTGCCAACAACGTAAAAAGTGCACTTGAACAGCTTGAGGAAGTAGAATCAGTGGAAGTCTTTCTTTCAGCCGAGAAAGCCAAAATTCAAACAAAAAATAATCAGCCTGACATCCAGTCCTTTAAAAAAGTTGTCGAGGACATTGGCTATCATATTCCCGATAAAACTTCTGATAAATCTCAGAAGGAAAACGAATCACTAAAAGAAAAAGCCCAGAAATCTTTCAGACTATTCGGACTCGTTTTCGGGGCGATTTTACTGGTCGTTATTGCCGGAGAATGGCTGGGACTTTTTCAAGCGTTAACAGAGTGGGTTCCATTCTGGGCAGGTGCTACTTTGGTACTTTTAATGGGTTATCCTGTATTCAAGCAGGTTATTGTGGCCGCTAAAAAGGGACTCGTTACCCCACACGCGCTTATGGCTCTGGGTTCACTGACCGCTTTGGCTGCCGGAGAATGGGTAACGGCCGGCATTGTCGTATTTTTTATGCGCACCGGCGATTATATCGAAAATTATACTACCGAAAAAGCCCGCGATTCACTTCGCTCATTAACAAAGCTTGCACCGCAAACAGCCACCGTATTGCGGGACGGTACCGAAAAGGAAATCCCCATTGATCAGGTTAAAAAGGGAGATCATATTTTAGTGCGCCCGGGCGGAAAAATACCTGTAGATGGAACGGTAATTGACGGACAAGCCACCATAGACGAATCACCCATAACCGGTGAATCCATGCCGATTGAAAAAACGGAAGGGTCCAGTGTTTTTGCATCTACCATAGCACAGGGCGGGTTTCTAACTCTACGTGCAGAAGCAATCGGAAGTGATTCCACGTTTGGCAAAATTATTAACATGGTGGAAGAAGCCGAATCCCAAAAAGGTGCTGTACAGCGTTACGCCGATAAATTCTCGGCCTGGTATCTGCCGGTAGTATCTCTCATTGCAGTGTTAACCTATCTCATCAGCGGGGACCTGATGGCAACCGTTGCCGTTATGGTGGTAGCCTGTGCCTGCGCATTTGCTCTTGCAACCCCCGTTGCCCTGCTGGCTTCGGTGGGATCCAATGCAAAACGTGGGGTACTTATCAAAGGTGGAAAATATATTGAAGCCCTTGCCCGCGCCGATGTTTTACTGATCGATAAAACCGGGACGCTCACTTTTGGCCGACCCGAAATTTCAAAAATTATTCCTCTCAACGGTATTACCGAGGGAGAACTGCTCATTATGGCGGCCAGTGCCGAGCAATACTCAGATCATCCCCTCGGCAAAGCTGTTGTTGAAGCGGCCCGAAAACGTCATCTGAATTTACAAAAACCCGATAACTTTGAAGAAATTACCGCCAATGGTGTTCGTGCTTCGTTTGAAGATTATACCGTTACCGTTGGTAATGAGCGCTTGCTTGAAAACGGTAAGCAAGATATCCGATCAACCATCACCAGCATTAAAGAAGAAGGTAAAACCGCTATCATCGTGCAAAAAGATGGGCGGCCGATTGGAGTGCTTGCTGCCCAAGACGCTGAACGCTCCGAAGCAGGCATTGCTCTTAAAAATCTACGTGAACAACATTCGTTTGGTGCTATTGAGCTTTTGACGGGAGATAATACCGAAACGGCCCGCCATTTAGCAAATAAATTAAATATCGATTTCAGAGCTGAACTCTTGCCTGAAGACAAAATTAATATCGTAAAACAATATCAGTCAAATGGTCAAACCGTGGTGATGATCGGGGATGGCGTCAATGATGCTCCTGCCCTTGCGCAGGCCGATGTAGGCATCGCTATGGGAACAACCGGCACTGATGTAGCCATCGAGACGGCAGATATCACCCTTATGCGCGATGACTGGAACCTGGTGCCCGAACTTTTTATGTCCGCCAACAAAACGATGGGTATTATCAAGTGGAATTTCGGATTTACGACCGTTTATAATTTAGTGGGACTTTCCCTCGCGGCATTCGGCATCCTTCCTCCCGTTTTAGCCGCAGCGGCTCAGTCACTGCCCGATGTCGGGATATTGCTTAATTCATCACGACTATTAACAAAATAAGTTGCTTTGGCTGACTCTACCATCACCCACTATAATCGTAAAGCAGCAAATTATGAACAAAAGTGGCATAAGTATCTCGAGCACACACACCAAAGTCTAATCAAACATATCGTAATAGAATCATCAGATGTTATTTTGGATATCAGTGGTGGTACGGGATTACTTGCCAAAAACCTAGTCGACCAAAATTATTCTTTCACATATTTTGTGATTAATGATCCCTCCGAGGAAATGCTTTCTATTGCCCGCCAACGGTTTTCCGACAAGCCCATAATCAGCTTTAAGAATCAGAAGGTTCAGGATCTCTCCTATCCGCAGAATTATTTTACTAAAATTATCTGCCTGAACTCTTTTCACTTTTATGAAAAACAGGATCAGGTTTTGAATCGGTTTTATAAACTCCTTAAACCGGGCGGAAAACTCTACATCCTGGATTGGAATCGAGAAGGATTCTTCAGAATACTAAACACGTTGATACGCTGGTCCAGCCCTGAATATATAAACACGCGTTCGCTTGGTAAATTACGGCAGATGTTGTCCAATAATAATTTTGATATTCAAAAGTCCAACAATTGGATTAGCGATACTGGAAATTTATGTCTATAGAAGGAACCAATTAGCAATCAACTTGGTGCTGATAATATCGTACCCTATCTTTAGCGCAAATTTAAACGACAATAATTCAAACTACGATGAAAAACTGCGCCTTTCTTTCGATGGATAACCTCGATGATTTTGAAGTATATGATCATCTGCTCTTTGAGCCACTCAAAGAGTTGGGGTGGCATGCCGAGGAGGTTTCCTGGCGTAGCAATAATGTGGATTGGAATACCTATGATGCTGTCATTATCCGCAGTCCGTGGGACTATCAAAAAGACCCTCAGGCTTTTTTGGATGTATTGACCGAGATCGAACAATCGGATGCAGTGCTCGAAAACAGTCTTGAAATCGTTAAATGGAATATTGATAAAACCTACCTCCGTGATCTTGAATCCAGCGGCATTGAGATTGTCCCAAGCCAGTGGTATCAGTCCTTTCATTCAGATCTGTTCCCTTCTGTTTTTTCTGATTTAAAATCAGAAGAGATCGTGATTAAACCGACCATCAGTGCCGGTGCTGATGATACATTTCGTATTCATAAATCGAACTATGACATCTTTGTTGACGATCTGAAAACCATTTTCAACAATCGACCCTTTTTAGTGCAGCCATTTATGGATTATATCACTAAGGAGGGCGAATTTTCAGTCTTCTTTTTTGGAGATACCTACAGCCACACCATTCTAAAAACGCCCAAAACCAACGACTTTCGCGTACAGGAAGAACACGGTGGCAGGTTAACGTTGGTTGAACCGGAAAAAGAGCTAATAGATGTTGCACGTACCATGCGTGATATGATCCAGCCCGAACCACTCTATACACGCGCCGATTACGTCCGCACAACAGAAAATACCTTTGCTCTGATGGAGCTAGAACTCATCGAGCCATCGCTCTACTTCAACATGGATCCGGAATCACCAATACGATTTGCAAAAGCTTTTGATGAATGGATGAGCGAAAAGTGAAATATTGCTTTGCGTAGAAAATATATATTAAAACCCTACGAAATACACAATAAGCTATATCCTACGTAAACACATCTTTTATTTTAGAGAAGAATCCCTTGCCGTCATCTTCTTTGTTTGATGCTTTAAAATGATCCTTGCCTCTAAGCGCTTTTATGTGCTCGCGCTCTTCATCGGAGAGATTTTTCGGGATATAAACATTCACTCTCACATATTGATCGCCAATTCCCGAGCGATTAAGCCCGTGAATGCCTTTTTCGCTCATTCGCAACAGTTTGCCCGGCTGAATACCTGGCTCAATGTTGATTTTTGCCTTGCCTTTAAGTGTCGGCACTTCAACTTCGGTACCCAGAACAGCATCGGGCACACTCAGCACCAGATCGTAATAAATATCGTTTCCGTCCCGCTCAAAATGTTCGTGCTCTTTCTCTTCGATCAATACAACCAGCGATCCCGCTTCTCCGCCGCGTTTACCGGCATTCCCTTTTCCGCGCAGCGTTATGTAGTTGCCTTCGGATACGCCTGACGGAACATTTACCTTAACGGTTTTTTCGCCTTGATAGCGACCTTCGCCATTACATTTTGAACATTTGTTACGGATAATGCGTCCCTCGCCACGGCATTCGGGGCACGGCTGTACATTTACCATCTGACCGAGCATCGTTTTGCGAACCTGTCGCACCTCACCGGTACCATTGCAGGTACCGCACATCTCGAAATCTTCTTCTGATTCTGCCCCGGTACCGTTACACTCGTCACATTTGATCTGCTTTTTGACCTTTAGCTTCTTCTCAGTGCCAAAAGCAATTTCTTCAAGCGACAGCTGTATGCGCAACTTCATATCCGACCCGGGCTGCCCCGAAGAACGACGTCCACGCGAACGACTTCGTCCGCCACCGAAATCACCGCCAAAAATATCGCTGAAGCGGCTAAAAATATCCTCAAAGCCGATATCTTCAAATCCGGCGGCCCCGCCTCCAAATCCACCGCCGTTTACACCGCGATGGCCAAATTGATCGTACTGCTTACGTTTTTGTTCATCCCCTAACACTTCATAAGCTTCCGAAGCTTCCTTAAATTTTCGTTCCGATTCCGGATCATCAGAATTACGATCCGGGTGAAACTTCATCGCTTTCTTGCGGTAGGCTTTTTTAATTTCATCTTCAGATGCATCTTTGCTTACACCGAGTACGTCGTAATAGTCTAACTTAGACATGTATTGAACTAACTAACCTTTAAAAATTTTATTCGCTTACAATTACTTTTGCGTGACGGATGGTACGATCGCCCATGCGATAGCCACTTTCTACAACATTGAGAACAACATCACTGCCAATGCTATCATCTTCGGGCTTTCGCCTCATCATGGCATCGTGCAGATCTACATTAAACGGAACACCTTCCTCATCGATGCGTTCCACACCGTATTTGTTGAGCACTTCATTAAATTTGCTGGCTACAAGATTTACCCCATCCATCAGGGTATCATTAACCTCAAGCTCTTCAGCTGCCTTTAGCGTGCGCTGCAGATCATCGTTAATCTCCAAAAAATCATCCAGCGCATTGGCCTTGGCTGTTTCATACACTTGCGAACGCTCTCGCTGTACCCGCTTGCGATAATTCTCCAGCTCAGCAGCTTTACGCAAGTGATTGTCTTTCGCTTCGGCAAGTTCCTCTTCCAATTCCTGTACTTTCCGATCTCGTGCTACAAGCAATTCACGCAACTCGTCTGCTTCAAAATCTTCATACTGAGAATATAATTCCTCAGTGTTATCATTTTGTTGCTCAGCCGACTGCTCATTTTCAGCCGATTGTTCTTCAGTTACTCTTTCTTTGGATTCGCTCATGTGAAACTAACTTAACAATTAAATTCTGTTTTGATTCCTTAGGATGCAAGAATGCAAATAACATGCCATCACCCTATACCTCTAAACCTGCTGACAAAGTTACGTAAGTTCTATTTCCAATAGAAGCAAAGATTCAGAGTGTCAGCTTTTTGTATTAGTATCTAACGCACCAACACAATATTTATTCGTCATCTTCTTCGTAGAAAAACTCCAGCATATTGCCGTCGGGATCGGATATAAATACAAATCGTCCCCGCTTACGATTGGCCGGTCCACTTAATATAGACACTTCCTTTTCACGGAAATAATCTGCCATCTCGTCAACCTCCTCCTCAGAATCCAGGTAAAACCCAAAATGATCTACCCGGTAATCACGAGATTCAGGATCGTAGCTTGTTTCTGCTTCAACCAGCACCAGCGTATCCTCTTCGCCAACCTGATACACCGCCATGCTTTTTCCCATTTTTCTGAGGAGTTCAAATCCTAAAACATCTCCATAAAACTCCTCCGCGCGCTCAATATCGTTCACTCGAATAGTAATGTGATTAATACCTGATGGACTAAAATCTGTCATAATAATATTGTTAATCTATTTATTTGATGAATTCTAATAGAGTTGATAACATAAAATTCCTCAATTATCATTCATTTTCTAACGCAACTAAGTATAGTCTTTTTCCGCCTTAATTTCAGCTTGCTTAATTACCATAGCCAGTCGAAATAGTTAATAAGTTTTTGTTACTTTTGGTGGGATTTAAAACCCGAAAACCTTAAAAACCTACAACTGTTGAGTACTCTCTATATTGTTGCAACGCCCATTGGAAATCTCGAGGACATCTCCGAGAGAGCTATCAAAACACTTAAGTCTGTTTCCTACATCGCCTGTGAAGATACGCGAACCTCGGGCGTACTGCTCAATAAGATGGGGATAGATGCGAATACCTTTGCCTTTCATGCACATAACGAGCATCAGAAAGTAGAGCACCTGCTCAATATATTAGATGCCCGACAAAATGTAGCTATTATTTCTGATGCCGGTATGCCGGGAATTTCTGATCCGGGATTTCTGGCAGTTCGCGCCGCTCATCAGGCCGGACATTCAGTTTCGGTGATTCCCGGTCCGGATGCCGCCACAACAGCCTTGGTTGCAAGCGGATTACCCTGTGATAAATATGTTTTCGAGGGTTTTCTACCGCAAAAAAAGGGGCGTCAAAAACAGCTCAAACAACTGGTGGAAGAAGAGCGCAGCATTGTGCTTTATGAAAGTCCTCACCGCCTGATGAAACTGCTCGAAGAACTTAGAAAATATATGGGCGATCAACGTATGATGGCGGTCTGCCGCGAACTCACTAAAAAATTTGAGGAAATAGTTCGCGGATCCATAAAATCGGTCTACGATACCTTTCAGCTCCGAGATGACATAAAAGGAGAAATTGTCGTTATTATTGCTCCAAAAGATTACAGCGAATGAAAAACTCAATTCGACAATTCTGGGATAATAGCTGGACGTTAAGCATTGCGGCGGGAATCCTGCTGGGGTTAAGCTATCCTCCGGTGCCCCTGCCCTTTCTTATCTTCGTAGCATTTCTGCTCGTCTTTCGTATTATTGATTTATCTGACTCTGCCCGCGAAGCGGCTTACAAAGTCTATCCGGCTTTCCTGATCTGGAATATCATTACCACCTACTGGCTGGTGATGGCAACCGTTGCCGGCGGAGTCGCTGCAATACTGGCCAATGCCGCGGTAATGACTATCCCCGTGATGTTGCAGTATAAAGTACAGCAACAAAGCCTACCGCCTTGGTTTATCGCCCTGTTGCAGACAGCATTTTGGCTAAGCTATGAATATCTGCATCACCTCTGGGATCTGGCCTGGCCGTGGCTTGCTGTGGGCAATGCATGGGCAAACGTACCTCAGTTAGTGCAATATATCTCCGTAACCGGCTACTGGGGTATTTCTTTCTGGGTGATTTTTACCACTGCCCTCGGTTACCAATACCTGCAAAAGCCCAAGTATTCGACAAAATTTGCCCTTATAACAGTACTGCTAATATTCCCCATTTGGTCTATTTCGATTTCCTTATTGGGAAGCGAGACAGAACCCGAACAGACCCATGAAGTAGTGGTCGTCCAACCCAATTTCGACTCCTATGAGCCCAATGGTGGATTCGAGAGTGCACAACAAGCAAATAATCACCTTCTGTCGCTGACAGACTCCGTAATCACTCAAAATACCCGGCTCATCGTCTGGCCCGAGAATGCGGTTCAGAATCAAATTTTGAATATTGATGGGTATCGAAATTTTTCTGACCGGACTAAACAACAGCTTACCAACTATGCCAATAAAAGGGATGCTACACTCATTACCGGCGCTACCTTTTTTGAATTTTATGAGGATGACGTTCCTGCCCTGCCCCGCACCAGTCAGCGCGGTGCCTACTTGGTCTTCAATGCCGCACTCGGATTTTATCCAAACAAACAGATGGAGGTGTATCGTAAACACAATTTAGTACCCATCGTTGAGCGCATACCGTTTGTCCACTTTTTAGATGCAATAGATTTCTTTGGATTAGTGAATTGGAATAAGATTCAAAATTATGGCAAAGGCTATACAGCCGACCAGTTTTCGGTCAATGGTACCGCAACGCCAGCACTAATCTGCTACGATTCGGTATTCCCCAACTGGATTCTCAATTACGTGCGCAATGGGGCCGGCTACCTGACCATCATTACCAACGACGGCTGGTGGGGCAATACCAGCGGACACGAGCAGCATTTCGCCTACGCACGTCTGCGTGCCATTGAATTCGATCGATGGATTGTGCGCAGCGCCAACAACGGCATTTCGGGCATTATCGCGCCGGATGGCTCCATAAAAGTGGAAACTCCCTACTGGAAAACTACTGCTTTTAATTATGAGGTGCCTGTCCTTACATCCCAAACTTTGTATACTCGCTTCGGGGATTGGCTGCCCTATTTGATGATGTTTCTATCTACTCTCGGAATTGGAATCTCATTCCGCAAGCAAACTAAATAAACAAGATTCCTAAAGTTTATAACTTTAGGAATCTTTGTCGGTAAAAAACTTGGCGGATTCTTTAACATTCTAATTCGAGCGAATCGACACCACTATATTAAACCGGATGTCGTGGTCGGTGCGACCATACACACCCGAAGTTTTAGGTACAAGCTTGCTGTAGTTGTACTCAAAGTTGGCCTGTATCATCTGTGAAAACTGGTATCCAATAACGGCCGATCCGTTGATGCGCGCCTGTCCCCCTGTTACTGTACTTGAAAACTCTGCTCGATCGGGATCTTTGATAATCTGATCCGGTCCGGCAGCAAGCGCTTCATCAAGATCGGAATCGAGCTCAAATTTCTTTTCTTCGTCTTCGATGTAGCTTCCGTTCAGGGTAATATCCACAGCGTTATCCAATCGCTTGAAAAATGGAATTTTGAAATTTCGTATGGTATAGGCAAACGTCAGCTTGAATCCCCTGGATAGGCGCTCAATCACCGTTGAGTTCGACAGCGCCAGACTCGTTACTTTGCTCTGTTCATATTGAATATTCGTGCGGAGATTTGATTCCCAGGTTAAATTTAATCCAACAAGAGGACTAAATCGCTTTTCTATATTTATACTTTGGGGCTCGAACTCGGGTCGTCGATTGGTAACGGAATATGCACCCAGCGAAATGTCTGGCAACAAGCTTTGATCAGCATTAAAAATCCATCCCAGACGGTAGGTCCCGCTGTAATTATGTGATATTGATGCCCGGGACATAAAATCACCAAAATAGGGAATAAATTTTTCGAGTCCCGTCCACGTTACGCGCCAACCGGGCAATGGAAAAGGTGTAAAGTTTCGGTCACCAACAGCCCCCTGGCTAAAGGCAAGATACGACTGCCTGAAATCCTCCTGAAGTGCCGTTCGCCCCAATACCGTTCGTCCATCGCTATTACCGGTAGGATCGGTAATATCAGTATTATCGCCAATATCATCAAAAGCAGTACGTAGCTGTTTCTTGAAGAAGGCTTCGTACCCGCTGCCAAAAGCCCAAATACTTGAGGAAATAGATCCATTTTGTGAACGCACCGTGCTTATGTTTTGATTGGGATCGATGGTGATCGACTTGGTATTCGTTTCATTCCATTTCGAATTCCAGGATAAGTCGACAGTTAAATTATCAAAAGGCTGTAACCGCGACCGTACGGTAATATCATCCGTTAAATTTCGATTTGATGGAAGCTGCAGTGAGGAAGTTTCGCTGGGATTATCAATCAGCCGATTGAGCCCAATTTCGTTTGCAAATCCCGTGCGATACGAAAATGGGGGCGAATATTCTCCACTGTCACGTCCGAACATATCATACAGGGGCGAAGTACCCGCATATCCACTTTGTAGCGAACTCTGAGAAATGTTAAAAGAAAAGTCCAATGACCGTATACTCAATATAGCTCCCACTGCTTTTTTCCCAATACTGCCAAGCGTTTTGCCCAGCTGAGCTTCTGAGAATCCTTCAGTCGTATCAGCCGAAGATCTGTTATTCCTCCCTCCATTGTTTTGCAGATTCCGATACCAATCCATTCCATTTAGCAGACTGCGAATATTGAAATCAAGCGTCTGATTCAGCGAAAAGTTATTGGATACGTTTGCCCCCAAATCTGATCCCCGAGGACTGTTTCTCCACTGATATCCGCCGCTGTAATTAGCAGAGTAATTAATCCAGTCTAAGGCACTCACTCTGTTTAATTGAGGCTGCCAACCGGCGGTATACGACTCCTGATAGTTACTACGTCTGGATGACAGCGTATCAAAAACAAGATCGCTTAGCACATCAAAAGAGGGACGTACTGAATATTGAGTGGAATCGGCCATCGGATTACCCGGACCAGCCTCTTCAATTCCTGCTCGTGATAAATCAAACACCGTGCGAGAGCGAAAAGTAGTTTTGATGCTTGGCGTAAGATTATACCCAAAGCCAAATTCGGTGTCGTACGTGAAGCTGTGCGATTGTTGAAGTGAATTTTCAAATTCGGGATCGGTAATCCTGCGAAGCTGTTCGTCGTACTCCCGATCCATACCTACCGAAGCATTGATAGAAGCCGGCGTATACCCCAGCTTTATTCCGGCCAAGGGATGTATTAACGGCACTTCTCCTAAAAATCCGAGTGGACGAAATACCTTTGTTTGGGGAAAGCTGTAATTGTACCGTACCGATCCGCTGTAATTCCAGTTATCCTGTTGCTGGTACTGCGGATTTCTTCGCTCGGTAACGTTGTAGACGTAATTTACCGTTGTTTTATCAAGTGTATATTCGGCCAGGCTTGACTGTGACCTCGACTTCGATAGATTCGACACATTGATGGAATAACTCTCAGTTACCGTTTGACTTTCCCGAACACGCTGATCAATAATTTCTTGTTTTTGCGTCTCAGAAATATCGTCTCGGGCTTGCACTGCATTTTTAAACTCCGAAAGCCGAACATCACCCTGGTTAGGTAAATACCGGGGCGTTGATGATGAGCGACGTGTGGAAAGTGATACCGGAATATTCCAGCCAAAACGATCTGGTATAAACTTGTGCATATTTACGGTTGAGTTCAGATCGTACGCCTGCACATTAGACATACGGCGCTGTCCTAATCGCGAATTGAGAGCACCGAACCCATCGGTTTCTCTATTAAAATTCGCGTTGACCGTAGCAAAATCGGCTAATTTCATCTCTGCTCTGGCATTGGCTGCCCAACCCGACTTATTATCAAAACCCGATACCCGCAACTCATTAAACCAAAACTGTCCATCCAAAGAGGCAATTCCACCCTCATCAGGATTTTGCGGATCAAAGGGATTTTGGATGCCCATACCAATTTCACCAACTCTGTCCAACGAAGGATTACCCTTGACCCCAATAACCACACCGGGCGGGGCATCCTCCAGCAAGTCTCCACGCTCGAAAACCGTATTACTTTCGACCCCCTGTTGATCGCGCAGCTGCTTTAATTCATTAAAGGCCCGCAGTAAAATATTCATGCTATTTTCTTCGTAGAGCCAGACCTCCTCGGCCTCCATCTCACGCTCGGCCTCACTCATCTCGCTCAATTGCTTGGTGCTGTAAGGATAATTCGGATCAGAGGGCGAAACGGGTTGGCGATACTCGTAGTAGTTATTGGTCAGATCTGTACCAAAACGTACAACCAATTCTGCATCACCACGATTATCGTATCCTTCCCCATGTACAAACATTCGCACGTTAGAGTAATTAATCATATTCAATCCCCCGGGATACACTCGCTTCATCATCTTTAGTTCACCGGGTCCCAGATTTTCCACGTTCATGGTGATTGACTGCTCGTTGGCTATGGTCTGCCGCTGACGATCACGATTAACGGCCCTAATCGCACCCTCGGGCTGACGATATGGAATAGGACGCCGCTGGCTGTTTTCTTCAATATTTACGGATGAAATATTGAATTCGCCTTGCGTTGTACCCTGCTGCTGATCCACATTTTCGGCCGGACGCCATTGACTACCCACCAGCTCAAATGTAGCAAAGCGCAGTGTAAATGGCTTTTCATACCCGGATAACCATACCCTGATATACGAAATGTTCTGGAAATTTTCGATGCCCCCCACTTTGCGCACCCAGTCTTCCAGCGGCAGACGCACCTGGTACCATCGATCTTGCTGATTGGCACCGTCAACTTTATCCACAATAAAAGTGCCCTCAGATCCCGGTTCAAGCTCAGAAAAGTCGGCGGGATTCCAATCAATTTCATACTGAAAATAAGCGTTGTTCTGCTCAACAATAGATGGAGTAATTAATCCCTCGGTATCGGGCTTGTTCGTTACGGCTCGCTTTTCCCCCTCGTTTGGTGGTGTATTCCCATCGTGATAGCCGTACATCCGCGAAAATCGTTCCTGAAAATCCCCATTCCCAGCCTCGCTCTCTCCATAATACACGTAATCATCATTAGAGGGATCATCTACAATTTGCTCATACTCATCACTTGCAATCCCATACTCCGAAGCCATGGATTCTATAAATCCTGAAAACAGATTCTGCTCATTTTTGTTGTCAATTCCGTCTTCGTTCGGGGCCCCATCCAATCCTACATCAGACAACTCACGCGTATCATTCGAAAACTGCCCTTCCGGAGCCGGCAACGGTGTGGGAATATACGATCGCGACTGTCCACTAATATTATCTTCCTGTAAATCCTGGGGACGGCGAACCAAGCCATCCTCGGTATTCGTTTTAAAATTGGGAATCACATCTTCTGAAACGACCCCAATATCAATATAAATTTTGCCCTCATAATCCTGTAGATCTTGGGCAGATGGACTTCTTCCATTGGGCAATACTGACTGAACCCAAAATTCCAGGAATTCAATATTATTTTGTGTTAAGTCTTCCTGTCCCGAAGGTAGTGTGGTCGTCATCCCACTCCAGGTGCGCTCCGGTTCATCCTCCAGCAGCGTTCTCAAATTCTCGTTATAGTTATAGGGCCCTCGTTTGGTGGGATCGAAATAGATATCCAGCGTATTGATAAAGTTTTCTTCAGTAAGTACATCCCGGTTTGGAAAAACATCCGTCACCCTAACCTGCTCGGTTTCGGGCGTAAAATTAACTCCTCCTAAAATTTGATCAATATTTTGTGGGATGCTGTACCATGCAAAAGTTCCACGAAGATCAGAACGAGCAATTTTATCAGCAATATTTGTCGATGGATTCTCAGGCGGATTTTCCTCAAAAAACATTTCATCCGGTCCGTATCCCGGCACTGCTGCCGGTGCTGCCGCAAGATTCCAGCGGCCGGGATTCATAAAACTCAACCCAATATCTGAGCCTTCAAAATCATCAATGAACGACAGTCCATTCTCTTCATCTTCAAAAAGGCGATCATTTTCAATGGCATCATTCACTGCGCTTGTCTGGGATACGCCCGGACTCAGATGAGCGAACTCTCCACTCAATGTAAAGCTTGAATTCTCTTTTGTCTGTAACAGGGGTATTTGATCAATCATTCTCGTAAGCCACGGCGTATCAAAATGAGCGTTAGCATCAACGCCAATAACCGAGTTATTTACCGGTTCATCACCAATACGAATCTTATCCTGCAAGGGACGCTCTTTAAGTTTAAAATAGGTGCTTCCCAACGAAATATTGTCCGTAAACTGATATTCTGCCCTCAAGCCGGTAAAGCTCTTTTTTCCAATCTGAGTAAGCTGATTATTTTCGTATTCGATTTTAATTTCCTGTCCACGGCGCAGGTATTGTTCATTTAAAATGGTAATACTGCCAATCGAATAGTCTACGGCATAATCGGTTCCTTCCTGTAGCTCGCGGCCGTTAGCAAATACTTTTACCGATCCTTCAACCAACGAATATCCCAGCGAATAACTTGAAGAAATACTCCCCTTTGAGCTTCCCTGAATGCGATAAAAGCTATTTTTTGAGCTTTGGTTCGCATTAACCTTTTTCTCGTTATAAAGTTCATCAAAAGTTAGATCACTGATACGGTCAGGAGGAGTCCCGGTCTCTGTAAGCAACTGCTCAATGCGCGATCCAAAAGGCTCCAAATAAGGAAAAACAAGCGTGCCGGTAGAAGGCTCCAATACCATGGTGCTGAAGTCGATTTTATTATCCGGATTCAATGCTCCCTGCTGGTCAACCCGGTCGAGCCCTAAATCCTGCAATAAAATTTGATCGCGTTGTGGTAAGGAACTGCTAGGTACATTTTGTTCGGTATATTTGATATCTAGTTCTAATCCATCCTGCGTTAAATTACTTGCTCCCAAGGAATACACATTTTTCATCATCAGATCCCACAGAACATTCGAGGTAGTCACCGTTTGTGGACGCAATAACTTTAAATACATGCGATCATTTCCACCTTGACTCACATCCCCAACGCTTATCGTTTCGCCAGTCTGCGGATCACGATACTTAAAAGAAACAGCCAGCGCCTGTCGCGAACCCAAATTACGTTTGATGGATATATAGCCCAGATTTCGATCCAGGCTATAATCAGCTCCCTCCTGTAGTGGAACAAAATATCCTTCTACAAATGATGTAGCCTCAACCCCAAAACTTTCGGCTGATACTCCCTGTGCCGGATCGCGATATTGAGCCAGCGTATCCTCATTAAATATATCCTGATCTTCATCCGGTGGCATAAATGTACTGTCAGGATTTTGAACCACACCCAAATCTCCCAACGCAATTGCCTGGCGTTCTCCCTCTTGTGATTGTGAAGACTCGCGAAGCACCCACACATTAACCTCAGTTAGCTGTAAAGCCTGTCCCTGCTGCTGCGGATTGGAAACATTATCTTCGTACTCCTGACGGGTAAAGAAATCCAGGAAAAAGTGTTTGTCGGATTCATAATCGCCCGGACGAATAGAAATTTCCTGTTCTTGAGCACCGCCTGTAATCGTTTCCGTTTTACTATCACCCTCCTGTTGCGAGAGTACTGATGTTAATTTCAGCGACCCAATTTGAGCTACAGATTTTACCCCAAAAAGAGCGCTACCGCCCCGTATCAGTGAATTACCTGTTTGCATCGACACATTCCCCAATTCCAGCCGCTGCAAAATCTCATCCTCATATCCATCGTAAACAATGCTCAAGCGGTTCATAAAGTCAAAATCGCGCTCAGTATCCCAGTCGGTTTGGATCGACAACTTATCTCCAATCGTACCCTGAATATTCAGCTTCAAACTTTGTTCAAAAGTGGGATCAACCTGCCGGCGTTGATCTTCCGGAATCTCGGGATTTTCGGTCTTTTGGATAGAAGCCCCCACATTCATATTGGCCGTACCATTAATACTTAGGTTAACTTCCGGCTTGCCAAAAATAGTCGTAAAGGTAGATTCCTCTCCCCCCGGTATATCAAGGTTAAAATCGAGCAGACCCTCTTTGCGCCGATCCTCTGTTTGTTGCTCTTGAATTAGCTGCTGCCAGTTATTTTTCAGATGGCGCTGCTTCGATTCTTCCGCATAATGATCAAAGCTCATCCGAACACTGGAAGCAACCGGCATCTCAAATAGCAGGCGCTGACTATTATATGATCCCAGGGAATCGCGCTGCACATAAGTCTGCTCCTGGGGCAGCTGTATGTAAAAAAGCATGGGAGGCATATCCGGAAAAGGTTGCGAAATGGAAGGCAGTTTATGCAGCCGGGGCAATGTATCTGGTTGGGCAGGCGTTAAACGAAGTGAGTCCTGCCTAACTTGAGCCATACCCTGCTCGGGGCCTGCTACCATAGCTGCCAAGCAAAAAAGTAGAACAAAGGTCGAAAAATTAAATGCTTTGAGCTGCACGAAACCGTTGTAGAATATATTTACATATTATTTCAATCAGCAAATCTATGGTAGCGGTCTTCTATATATACGGCTCCTTGTTTTTATTGAAATGATTGTCCCCATGCACTCAGCAGAATTATAATGGATTCCTGCTTTCCATAAAAGTACAAACTCTGAATTTGTAGTCATAATAAATATCCATTTTGTAAAGAACCCATATAGACCTAATTTTAGGCTCCCTAATTAATCAACAATATGCGATTACTACCCAATAAACTACAATTAGATATTCTTAAGCGGCATATAGGCCCCTTCATCTTCTGTTTCTGTACGCTGATGTTCCTGCTGCTTATGCAATTTCTGATTCTTTATATTGATCTACTTATCGGCAAGGGATTGCCGTTAGAGGTTATTTTGGAGCTTATTATTACGAATCTGGCTTCGATGGTAGTGCTTGCCGTGCCAATGGCCGTGTTAGTGGCTTCATTAATGGCTTATGGAAAAATTACCGAATTGAATGAACTGACGGCTATCCGTGCCGCTGGTATCAATCCCATCCATGTTATAAATCCCGTTCTGGTTGCATCCATACTTCTTTCCATTTTTCTGATATGGTTTTCCAATGATATTCTTCCCGATGCTAATCAGCGGGCCCGGTCGCTATTTATTGATATCCGTCTTAAAAAACCTGGCTTTGATCTAAAAGAAAACGAGTTTTACGAAGGGATCGACAATTACACCTTCCTTGTCAAGGAGATCACCAACGAATCCGATTCACTTCGCGATGTTACCATATACCAGCATCCCACCCGTGATCGTAAAGAAGCCTACATCAAAGGCTGAAAAAGGACGGCTCGCAAGTAAACAAAGTGGACAAACACTTACCCTTTTTCTTCATGACGGATCGGTGCTTCGAAAACTTGATCGCAGACAGAAAGGACAACTGGTTGACGTTTTTGAAGAGACTCATTTTGATCGGTATCGCATCAGCTTTGACCTTTCAGACTTAGCCTTTTCGCGTTCCAATCCCGCTGATCGTTCCCGCAACGACCGTACTATGAACATCCAAGCGATGAGTAGCGTTGTTGACTCCTTGAATAATCAGATCGACGAACAAAAAAAACATATCATAAAAAACAAAAATTACATCTATCCTACCCTTACTAAACTCAATACGGGTAAAAACAAAGAGTCCGAATTAACACAATCAGATTCTGACACTACCGATATTCCTTATGAAAGTAAGTATTTGGCATTGCAACAATTACACTCAAAATCCGCCCAATTAAGACTGCACGATATTGGTCTGATGAAACTGCGCAACTATAAATCGTTTATTGAAGACGTTGTTTCGGATACCGAGTGGCGACACGAAAAAATCGCACAATATCTCGTCGAAATCCATAAAAAGTTTTCCATCCCCATCGCCTGTATTGTATTTGTTCTGCTTGGTGCTCCCATTGGTATGTACACCAAGAAAGGCAACCTGGGATACGCAGCTCTTATTGGTACGGTATTTTTAACCTTTTACTGGATTTCCATTATTCAGGGCGAAAAGATGGCTGACCGCCTGTTTATTTCACCGTTCACCGGCATGTGGCTGTCAGATATTGTGCTTGGTGCCATCGGACTAATGATGGTAATAAGCATTAGCACTCCTTTTAAACTTTCAAAACCGTGGAGTCAACGTGACTAAAAAAATTGATCGTTATATCTTTTTTAGAATGTTGACCATCACATTATTTGTGATGATGGTGCTGATATTCATTTTTATCGTTATCGATTTCTCAGAAAACAGTGAGGATTTTACCGATAAAGGAGCCACTTTTGCCCAAATATTCGGGGTATATTATCTCAATTACATCCCTGAAATAATTCGCTTAATTATACCTGTTGCCGTATTTATTGCGTGCCTGTACTTGACCGGCCAAATGGCTGAACGACTCGAAATTACCGCCCTAAAAGCAGCCGGCGTTAGTCTGTACCGACTCATTTTACCCTATCTGGCTTTCGCCTTTTTAATGACAGCCACCATGAGTTATCTGGATGCGTATGTAATTCCCAATGCCAATGAAACACGCCTTGCATTTGAATCGGAATATCTGTCCGGAAAGTCCGATAAAGTAGATACAAACCGCATTTTTCGGCAGGAATCCGAAAACTCTATCTTTAAAATAAATTATTTCAATCCTGATAAAGGAACCGGATATCGGGTAGATGTAGTAAACTTTGAGGGCGACAGTATCAGCGAAAAGCTGTTCATTCAACGCATGATATGGCAAGAAGAAAAACAGCACTGGAAGCTTGAAAATGTACGAAAACAAATCTTTACCCAAATGGGGTATACCGAAGTCCATATCGATTCAATGGATACAACACTGAATATCTATCCGCGCGATTTAACACGCAAAACATCGGATATCTATCAGCTTACCTATCCAGAAGCTCAAAATTATATTCAATCCATCGAGCGCAGCGGCGCCGGTGGTGTTGAGTTACCCAAAGTACAGCTCTACGGGCGATATGCTTATCCCTTTTCAATCATTGTTGTAACCATCGTGGGATTTTCCCTGGCTTCGGTTCGACGGGCCGGCGGTAAAGGATTCTATATCGCGGCCGGGCTGGCCGTAAGCTTTCTATACCTGGTGATGATGAAAGTGATTGAACCATTCGGTGGTCAGGGAGAAATTGATCCCATGTTGGCAGCAACGCTCCCTCACCTTATCTTTCTGGTAATTGGGGTAAGTATCCTCATTAACGCCCGTAAATAATCATCAGTTTACTGTATTAGCTTACTGAATAGTTCGGGGCTTCCTTGGTAATTTCTACCGTATGAGGATGACTTTCTTTATAAGCCGCTGCAGAAATCTGAACAAATTCAGCCTGCTGCAGACTGGCAATATCAGGCGCTCCGCAGTAACCCATGGCAGCACGTAATCCGCCAGTCATTTGATGAACCACTTCGCTTAAATGTCCTTTATATGGAACTCGTCCTTCAATGCCTTCGGGTACAAGCTTATTGATGTTATCCTCAACATCCTGGAAATAACGATCTTTTGATCCTTGTTCCATTGCTCCCAGGCTTCCCATTCCTCGGTACGACTTGTACTTGCGCGATTCATAAATAACGGTCTCACCTGGTGCCTCATCAACTCCCGCAAACATCGACCCCATCATTACTGCGTGTGCTCCCCCGGCCAGTGCTTTTGGGATATCACCCGTTTGCTTAATTCCACCATCGGCAATCACGCTAACACCAGCATCGTGAGCATACTCGGCAACTTCCATCACCGCACTTAATTGCGGTACGCCCACGCCTGTGACAACGCGAGTTGTACAAATAGATCCCGGTCCAACACCCACTTTAAGTATATCTGCCCCCGCATCAACAAGAGCTTTTGCAGCTTCTTTGGTAGCAATATTTCCAGCGATTAGATTCAGGTCGGGATATTGATTTTTAACGTCTTTCACCATGTTCAGCACGCCCTGCGAATGGCCGTGCGCGGTATCAATAGTGATGACATCCACACCGGAATTAACCAATGCTTCAACGCGATCCAGAGTATCTTCTGTAACACCAACGGCTGCTCCCACGCGCAGGCGACCCATATCATCCTTACATGCGTTAGGGAAATTCATTTTCTTCTCAATATCCTTAAACGTAATGAGCCCCACCAGCTTCATATTCTCATCCACAATAGGCAGCTTCTCAACTTTGTGCTCCTGCAGTAATTTTTCCGCCTCTTCTAATGTGGTACCTTCACGCGCCGTGATAAGATTCTCGGTCGTCATAATGGTGCTCAATTTCTTATCCACATAGTGCTCAAAACGCAAATCCCTATTCGTCACAATACCAATAAGCGTATTATCATCTTCCACAATTGGGATTCCGCCAATCTTGTGCTTCTTCATAAGTCCGCGCGCTTTTCGTACGGTTTCGTCCTTACCCAATGTAATCGGATCAACAATCATCCCGCTTTCACTACGCTTTACCATGCGTACCTGGTCGGCCTGATCCGCAATCGACATGTTTTTGTGCAGTATGGCAATTCCTCCTTCGCGCGCCAGTGCAATAGCCAGCCTGTACTCCGATACGGTATCCATAGCCGCACTAATCACGGGAATATTGAGTGTAAGTTCAGAAGTTAAATCCACGCTTGTATCCACATCCCGAGGTACAACTTCGGAGTGAGCGGGTACTAAGAGTAAATCATCATAGGTTAAGCCCTGGCGTGAAATTCGGTCAAAAGGAGAGGAATTTTTCATGGTAGAAACGGTCTGCAAGTATTGTGATTCCGGTTTGGGCAAAGATAAAAAAAATGTGGGCGACCTGCTTAACAGAATTTCCTAAAAAAATGCTAAGCAAGGTCGCTCACATACGCTTGCAGCCAAGCGCCTCTCCTATAATATCACAACGATTTTATATGCAAGGCCTCAATAGCAGTATCCAGTGAGCAGATACCATCACGATAACTTTCTACCCAGTGAACAACGCGTTGGCGCCGACGTTCTACATAGGGATCGCAGCTCGAATACTGGCCTTTCAATTCATTAACCATAGCTGATACATCATCCTTGATTTCCATTTTAAGCGCATCGGGAATATCGCCCCATCCCATTAGTTTAAACATATCCTGGAGCTCACGGTGCTCTTTTTCTGCCTCTTTTAAAACTTTGCGAAGAACCGGCTCTAAATTAGTATCAAGACGTATTTGACTAGTTTTAATCGCGGTATTCATAATGGGTTTCCTTTGTTTAATTGATGTTCATCTCTAACTTAATAACCATAAGTGACAGCAGTATGTCACCCCTCTTTAAATAACTTATTGGTTACATATTCATCCCCTGTTTTCTTTTTTCGAATAGTTGTTTTTTATACCAAAACCATGAATTTTAAGACCTGTCAATAATTACTTTATACCAACAGTTTACTTATGATGCATTATTTGAAAGCGCTTTCGTTCGCAATTGTTAGTTCTCTTTTAATTTTTAGTTGCGATATAATGAATAAATTATCGACTGTTTCTTCTCCGGATGGAAACCTATCAGTCACATTCTCTCTTTCTGATTCTGGAAATCCTCAATACACGGTGCAGTATGGTGAAGAACAGATTATTGACACTTCGGGCTTGGGATTTGAATTCAAAAACCTTCCTCCTTTAAAAGACGATTTACAAATCACAAGTGTTGAAAGGCGATCTTTTGACGAAACCTGGCAACCGGTTTGGGGAGAACAAAAAGAAATTCGGAATCACTATAATGAACTGTTGGTATCTCTAAAAGAGACAGCTGATCCCCAAAGGGTTGTACATCTTCGCTTCAGAGTTTTTGATGATGGGCTTGGATTCCGTTTTGAATTTCCCGCTCAAGAATCGATGGCTGACAGCTTGTTTATTATGGATGAACAAACCGAATTTGCTCTTACCGGCGATCATACCAGCTGGTGGATTCCTGCCGATTACGACAGCTACGAGTATAATTACAAACAAACAAAAGTCAGCGAAATTGACGCATCTGAATACGCCGGCGAAAACGAACGCGTTGATCGTCAGATCGAAAACTTTAATGCAGCAAATACTCCGATCACAATGAAGACAGAAGATGGAGTATTTTTAAGTTTTCACGAAGCAAACTTAACCGATTATGCCGGAATGACGCTGGGTGTAAGGGAGGATTTAACATTAGTTAGTGAACTCGTCCCCTGGGCTGATGGCACCAAAGTAAAAACCAAAGCTCCATTTTCTACTCCATGGCGCACCATTCAAGTTGGAGAAAACGCCGGTGATCTGGCCGAATCCTTTATCCTTCAAAACCTTAATGATCCAAATAAATTAGAAGACACCTCATGGATAGAACCGATGAAATACACCGGTATTTGGTGGGAGATGCAACTCGGAAAATCGACTTGGGGTATAGAAGAAACGGCAGAAGGTTCTTTTGGTGATAAAGGAGGATCAACCCACGGGGCTACTACTGAAAATGCAAAACAGTATATTGATTTTAACAGTAAAGCAGATATTAAAGGGCTGCTAATCGAAGGCTGGAATACCGGCTGGGAGTACTGGGGCACCGATTCGCTGGGATTTTTCGACTTTACCACGCCCTACCCCGATTTTAATCTGCAAGAGGTAGTTGATTACGCGAAGGCTAATAATGTGGCACTCGTTGGTCATCACGAAACATCAGGACAAGCTGCCCATTACGAAACCAGGCTCGATACTGCATTCCAGCTCTATCATGATCTGGGTATTCATCATGTAAAAACGGGATATGCCGGCGGTATTATCCCCAATGGCGAATATCATCACGGGCAATGGATGGTTCGCCACTACCGTAAAGTATTGGAAAAAGCAGCTGAATATCAGATTGGAATTAATGCTCATGAACCTATTAAAGGAACTGGTTTGCGCCGCACCTATCCCAATATGATGACCCGCGAAGGAGTGCGCGGAATGGAATACAACGCCTGGAGCGAAGGCATGCCACCCAAACATACGACTATTCTGCCTTTTACACGCGTATTAAGTGGGCCCATCGATTATACTCCCGGTATCTTTGATATTACCTTTGATAAGTATAGCGATGACGAACAAGTTGGTTCTACATTGGCTAATCAGTTGGCACTTTATGTGGTGCTTTACAGCCCTATGCAGATGGCCGCTGACTTACCGGAAAATTACTTGACGGATAGCGGAGATTTTCATCCCATGTTCCAATTCATTCGTGATGTTGCTGTGGATTGGGATGCCTCACATGTTCTGGATGCCAACATTGGTGATTATGTAGTGACTGCCCGAAAAGAAAAAGGCAGCAATAACTGGTTTCTTGGTGCTGTAACAGATGAAAATGAGCGTACCGTAGAAGTATCACTCGACTTTTTAGATGCTGATAAAACCTACGAAGCTAGAATATACAAAGACGGGCAAAATGCGCATTGGGAAGAAAATCCCACTGCTTATGAAATTGATACCAAGGAAGTTGACCGTAATACGGTACTTGAGCTTTGGATGGCTCCGGGTGGTGGAACCGCTATCAGTTTTGAAATGTTGTAAAGAGTACCAAGTTTAAAACAGAATATTATGTTCAGATTTTACTATCAAAATTCAGATTCCTTTACGCGCTGGGTTCAAGATAAATTAGAAGATATGGTCGTGGCTCACGAGATTATTGATGTCGGAAAGCAAAGTTCTTATTCCCTCCCCAATGGTATATCTCATGATAATCTACCACTACTAAGTGATAATCATGAACGCTGGACTTCAAAAGAGAAGATTCACACATTTCTCGAGAAACTCGACCAAGATCTACAATTCAGCAGAAGCCTGACGTCCGATTCCTGCTATACAGATCCCGAAAATCCCAGCGAGTGTTTGTAAGGAGAGCTACAGCTTTAACAGACTTACTAAACTTTAGAAGTTTAGTAAGTCCTATTTTTTTCTCTATTCTGGATAAATCGACTTCTTGGCAGCAAGCAACGTGTTTTTCATCAGCATAGCTACGGTCATGGGCCCTACGCCCCCGGGCACAGGCGTAATCCAGCTGGCCTTTTCTTTAACGCTTTCAAAATCACAGTCGCCAACAAGCGTGTATCCTTTTTCTTTGGTTTCATCCGCTACACGATTGATCCCCACATCAATAACGACCACCCCTTCTTTTACCATCTCTGCTTTTATGAGCTCCGGTTGTCCCGCTGCAACGACCAAAATATCAGCTCCTATGGTATGTTGGGTAAGATCTTTAGTATATTTGTGACAGACAGTCGTTGTAGCTTTACCTTGTTCTCCGCTTTCTTTATTCAACAGTATTGATATCGGCCGTCCTACAATATTACTGGCGCCAACAACTACGGCATGCTTTCCTTTTGTGGGAATACTATAGTGTTTGAAAAGTTCAATAATTCCGGCGGGCGTACATGATCTAAAGCTTGGTTGGCCCAACAGTTAACCGACCTACATTCATGGGATGAAAGCCGTCCACATCTTTTCGGTAGTCTATAGATTCAATAACATCATGTGCTGAAAGATGGTTAGGTAGCGGCAGCTGAACCAGAATACCATCTACCGAATCATCATTATTTAATTTATGAATGGTAGCTTTTAACTCTTTAGCCGAAACGGTATCCGGCAAACGCATAGTGTCGGTTTCAATTCCAACTTCTTTGCATGCTCTTGTTTTGGCACCCACATATACATCCGATGCGGGATTGTTTCCAACAAGCACTACTTGTAAAAAGGGTGGACGATTGCCCGTTTCCATCCAATCATCAACATCTTTTCGAACTTCGTCTCGTGTTAATTGTGCAACTTTTTTGCCGTCTATTATATTCGCTGACATTAGTAGTCGGTATTAGATAATAAATTATGATTTGTTCAAAATCCGCTAAAAGGTGAACTTATTAACAGGTCTTCATACTCTTATTGCGTATGATCAACGCTCAATATCGTATTTTTTCATTTTGTTATACATATGACTGCGCTGGATATCAATCGCTTCAGCCGTTTGAGAAATATTCCAGTCGTTTTCCTCCAGTTTACGAATCAGAAATAACCGTTCGGCCGATTCCTTAAACTTTTGGAAGCTCTCAACATTATCCGCTAAATCAGTAAACGTGTCACTTTTTTTGCCTCCTGAAAGCGTTAGTGCCTGTACATCTTCTTTGTTTATCTCCGAATCATCAGCCAGCAATCCCAACCGCTCGATGCCGTTCTGGAGCTCACGGACATTACCAGACCAATTCTGTTTTTTAAGTTCCTCAAGTGCCTCATCTGTGAAGCTAACCCCAGAAAACATGATATCCTTTTCAGCCAATTTCTGAAGGCAGTCTTTAGCTAACAACGGGATATCTTCACTTCGTTTTCGCAACGGCGGCACATGGATAGGAATCACATTTAATCGATGATACAAATCCTCACGGAACCCACCGGTTTCTATTTCATCCAAAAGATTCTTATTAGTCGCCGAAATCACCCGAACATCAACTGATATTTTTTTGGAGCCCCCCACCCGAACAATAGCATTTTCCTGCAATGCCCGCAGCACTTTCGCCTGGGCATCGGGACTCATGTCTCCGACTTCATCCAAAAAAAGCGTCCCACCATCAGCCTGCTCAAACTTACCAATACGCTGGCTGCTGGCTCCGGTAAAAGCTCCTTTTTCGTGTCCAAAAAGCTCACTCTCCAGCAAATCAGCGGGGATCGCTGCACAGTTAACATCCACAAAAGAACCATTACTGCGATCACTTTTCTCGTGAATCCAACGGGCCACAAGCTCTTTCCCCGTTCCATTTTCACCGGTAATCATCACCCGGGAATTCGTTTGCGCCACCTTGTCGATCGTCTGCTTGATCTTTTTAATCGCATCGCTTTCGCCAATAATTTCGGGTACATCTGGGAGGCGCGATTTTATTGACCTGTTTTCTTCGGACAGGCGATGCTGATCAAGTGCGTTACGCACACTCACCAGCAATCGATTTAAATCCGGGGGTTTCTCAATAAAGTCAAAAGCACCTTTTTTCGTAGCCTCTACGGCAATTTCAATATTGCCGTGACCCGAAATCATAATAACCGGAAACTGATAATTCTCCTCCTTCAATTTGGAAAGAATCTCAATCCCGTCCATACCGTGCATTTTAATATCCAACAACATCAAATCTACTCGATTTTCATCCAGCAGATCAAAAACCTCCTCCCCATTTTCTGCTTCAAGCACAGCATAATCTTCAAATTCGAGGATATCTCGCAGTGAATTCCGGATGCTTTTTTCGTCATCCGTTATTAGAATAGTTGGTTTTTTGTCAGACATCGGATGCTTAATATTTTGCGTAAATATTTTCTAAAATCTGTTCCTGAATGGTATCGACATAAGACGTCTTTTCGGTATAGTTATTTGTTACCACCGAGAATACTAACGGCCTGCCCGAAATACCTTTCATATAGCCACTTAAGCTGCGTACACCAGAAACATAACCTGTTTTCCCAAATACTTTTCCGTTGAGGGGAGAATTTACAAATCGATTTTTTAATGAGCCATCCTCTCCAGCGACAGGCAAACTGTTTTTATAAACATCAAAGTATGGATGGGTTCTCATCTCTACCAACAACTGATTTAAATCCTCCGTTTTTAACAAGGTAGCCGCTGCCATGCCCGAGGCATCCTGCATTTCAAGATGTGTAGTGTCCACTTTCATAGATTTGGCAAAATCTTTTACCAAACTTATGCCCAGCTCAGTACTACCCGCGGCATCAAAGTGCTCAGCAGCAGCCGTTTTAAGCAGCATTTCAGCATAAAAGTTATCACTCTCTTTATTCAATTGCGTAAACATAGAATCCAAAGGTACCGACACATGTTCCGCCAACTGTTGATATCTATTTCGGTTCCACTCTTGGGGTTTACTATCTACAATGATGCCACCGCTAAGTTCAATATTTCCATCCTCGAGATACTTTTTGAAAGTATCCAGAAAAAAGAGAGGTGCATCATCTATCGAAAGCGACTCCTTTTCAACATATCCCTTAGGCAATTTACTGCCCAATACAATGGTATTGGTACCGGGCTTTCGGCGATAAAACTCATCGTATTCCGTATCAGCAGGTGTAATCACCTGATTATTAATAAAATTCACATAATCCGTATCAAACGGGAACCATTCAATTTCCGGTTTTTCACCCACGTTTCCCCGGGCATATACAGTCAGATCTACGGCATTATTATTAAATGACAAAGCATTGATCTCCACCCCATAATAGAATGAAAGATCTTCCCAGCTCCATCCCTTGGGGTACGGCTGTTGATCAAAGAAGGAATCACTGCCAATCAAGTTGCCGTCAATTTTGCGAATGCCTCTGTCATAAAGCGCTGAAAAAAATTTATCAAACACATGAAAACGATCATCCCTATAAAACTCTCCGCTTATGGATGGATCCCCGACGCCACGAATTATGATATCACCCTGCCAGGTATCATCTACCTGTTTACCAATGCCGTACATTTTTGTTTGGAACTGATAATCGGGCCCCAATTCATCTAAAATTGCCGCAGATGTCAACAGTTTTAAATTGGATGCAGGACGTACCAGCTTTTCAAAATTATATCCTTCTAAAATCTTGCCCGTTGTATCACGAACAATAACCGACCAAAAAGCATCGTTGGCGCGGCTATTTTCGATGGTGTTAACAACATCAGGTGAGAAAATAATTTGCTGTGCCTGAACAGTACCGATTGTAAACAAAAGTGCGCAAAGCACCCCTGCACCCAAACAAATAGATTTTTTTTGAGACATAAATCTCAACTTTATTGCTTTGTACAAATTTTAACCATTCAGCGCAACGTGCTCTTCTTTTTTAAAAGCTTCAATAATTTCTTCCGCTGTAGAACAGCTACGCAGTCGTTCCCTAAATTCAGTATTATTCATCAGTCTTGAGATACGGCTCAGCATTTTTATATGCAAGTTATTGCTGGCTTGTGGACCAACCAACAGAAAAACCATATTTACCGGTTCACTGTCGATAGCTTCGTAATCAACCGGTTCTTTTAAAATGGCAAATGCTGCATAAGTCTGCGTAATTCCTGATGCTTTACCGTGCGGAATAGCCAAGCCTTTGCCAACCCCCGTAGACATAATGCGCTCGCGCTCAAATACAGCCTCTCTTATTTCCTCAATCTCCCCATCAGGTACCATATCTTCTAATGAGGATATCATTTTATCCAATATCTCAGCTTTGTCCTTGGCTTTCAGATTTGGTAATACAGTTTCTTCATTCAATAAGCTGAAAATATTCATGCGAAAAAATCTAAATTATGTATTTCATATGCAGTTCAAATATACTCATCGTTTTTCATCTGTTACAACTTAATTACCACACCAATTTATGATCCCGAAATTTACATTTCAGTTTAATTGTTGGGAACAAATTTTGTAAACTTTGCTGATGGATTTCTTACAAGGAATATCGGCAGTATTAGCCAAAGATTTACAAACGGAGCTTCGGTCAAGGTATGCCATTAATACCGTACTGGCGTTCGTTGGAGCATCCCTGTTGCTCATTCTTTTTGCTCTCAATGCTGAGCAACTAGCTCCTACTCCCAAAAGTGCCCTTGTTTGGATTGTCATTCTCTTCGCCGCACTATCGAGCCTCTCGCGTTCTTTTGTGATGGAAACCGACCGTAAAACCTTTGACCTGCTTCGTATCCACAGCAATGCCTCAGAAGTTTTTGTAGGCAAATTGTGCTATAATTTTCTGTTCACTCTAGCCGTAAATCTGGTTACCTTTTTACTTTACATATTTCTGCTGGGGATGCCCATCGCCGATATGCTCGCACTTATTTTGGTACTGCTTTTTGGCACCGCGGGATTATCCGGGGTGTCCACCATGCTGGGAGCCATTGTCTCGCAGGCCGATCGAAAAGGTGCTATCTTTTCAGTCCTCAGCATACCGCTGCTTTTTCCGTTAATTCTTATTCTCGTGCGAACGACCAAAGCGGCACTTATTGATGGATTTACCGATAATTACCTCAATGATTTTTGGGCTTTGTTGGGATATGCCGGCGTAACCATTACGGCAGGAATTTTACTTTTTGATTACATTTTTGAAGAATAAACATCATGATTGACTACAAAGATCTTACATTTAATTTCGGTGATCGCCGCCTGGTGGGTCAAAAATTTGCCCGCGAGCAAATCGACCGCATCATCCATTCGGGACGCATCAGTCACTCCTACCTCTTTTCTGGGCCTCCGGGTATCGGAAAAACTGCCTTTGCTCTTGCTTTTGCAGAAGTCCTTAATGGCGTTAATCATCTTACTGATTTGGGAGATCAAGCTTTTTCAAAGAAATCATCATGGTTTACACATCCCGATATCCACGTATTTTTGCCGGTTCCTACCGATGTATCGGTAGAAGAGTTGCGCGAACGTTTGGAGTTATTGCGCGAAGATCCCTATGAAATTGTAGATTTTAGTCTCCGTCCGTCACTCACTAACGAAGAAAGCACCAAAAACAAGCGTGCTTTTTATCCCATCGACTATTTCAGGGAAGAAATTCGTCCCGCCGCTTATTACAAACCCAACGAAGGGCAAAAAACGGTCATCATCATGACCGGTATAGAAAGCATGAAGAAAGAAGCTGCTAACTCATTTTTAAAACTACTTGAGGAACCGGCTGAAGATCTCATCTTTCTGCTTACGACTGATAATACCGAAGCCCTGCTACCCACAATCATCTCGCGCTGCCAACACATTCAGCTGTCACCATTAAAAACGAAAGAGATTGAGCGTGCACTTATTGAGCAAGATGGAGTAGATGAAAATGAAGCTGCATATCTGGCACGAGTTTCGGGTGGTAATTATGCAATGACCCGCTTTTTTGATGTTGATACCCTTAAAAGTACACGGGAGGCCATTATCGAATATTTGAGGTATTCTTATTCGCAGGATGCCGTTAATATTACGCAAACAGCACAAGACTGGCAGAGTCAGGAGAATCTTGAGGGGCAAATTGCTATCCTGAATGTCATGGAAGTTTTCCTGCGCGATTTACTCGTTTATCGATCAACGAAGAGTAAAAAACTAATTACTAATGCTGATCAACTCGATGTAATTCAAAAGTTCTGCGAGACAATGACCGATGCACGGCTTGAGGATATGATCGAACAGGTTAATGAATGCAAGCCGATGGTTTATCGTAACGTACAGCCAAAACTCATTTTCACGTCCTTGGCCTTTCGATTTTCCAGTCTGATGCGAGGCAATGATCCCACCATCAACAAACAAGAATCCTGGAAACATTTACCCGCTTTTTCTGAATAATGGATACAACGGATCGCGACATATCATTTACAAAAATGCAGGCGGCTGGCAATGATTTTGTCGTAATTGATAATCGCTCAAAATCATTTTCCAAAGATGAGCTGATTTCGCTTGCACCCAATATTTGTGACCGTAAATTTGGCGTCGGTTCTGACGGTATTTTGGCGTTATTTCCACCTGAACACGAAAATATCGATTATACAATGTTTTATCGCAATCCTGATGGTAGCGACGCCGGCATGTGCGGCAACGGTGCCCGATGTATGGCACTGTTTGCTTACTCCCTGGGATTTGATAAAAAACACCAATTCAATGTGCACGATAATATCTACAAAGCTAATGTTCAGGATCCCGGTTCGGTCATTATTTCCTTTCCGATGGAAGCATCAGTTAATGAAAAAACCATTAGCGGAGAAACCCTGTATGCTATCCATACCGGTACCGAACATCTGGTAAAAAAGACTACCAAAGCTAAACTGGAACAAGAGGAACAACTTGTTGCCGAAGGGAAACAATTTCGTTACCACAAAAAATTTGAGCCGAAAGGTACAAACGTTAATTTTATCTATGGTAATGATTCAACAACCCTCGAACTCCAAACCTACGAACGAGGTGTGGAAGATTTAACGCTGGCATGCGGAACCGGGGCTATCGCCTCTGCCCTCGTCTGGCATCATCTGCAAGATAGCAGCACATCGGGCCAGAAATATTCAGTAAAAACAAAAGGGGGCGTATTATCAGTGCACTTTTCATTTGATTCCGAATCAAACACCTATAACAATATTAAACTCGAAGGTCCCGCCCATTTTGTATTTAAAGGCATATATTTACAGTAAACTGTTTCCCATACTACTTACATTTATTGTTATGGGATGTGCTGCCTCAGGCTCCTATGAAGTGCAGCAGTCTTCAAAGTCACAAAGTTTTTTGCAGGGAGCTTTTGCGCTTGATCAACAAAAAGCACCGCCAAATGATATTCAAAGTGTCCAGCTCCACCCCGAAGGACAGCCTGGACAAGCTCCCATTATTGAACTAAATTCCTCTCAAAAGCTACTGCTTTCCTTTGATTATTTAGGGACACAAAGTCGACAATTTCGAGTAACGGTAGATCATTACGACAAAAGCTGGAACCGAAGCGGCATTGGACCAAATACTTATCTCGACAGCTTTTCCGAGACTACAATACAATCGTCTAAAGTAAGCTATGGTCAGCGTCCTTCCTATCATCATATAACATTTTCTTTTCCGAATAATGAGCTGCAGCCCGCCGTAAGCGGAAATTACCTCATCAAGGTATATTCGGCTAACGGCAATAGCCTGCTCTTTTCTATGCCATTTTTTATCACAGAAGATGAGGGACAAATAGAAACAACAGTGGAGCGGCTTTTCGCCCAGCGCAACGATGGGCGGCCCCTCGATCAGCTTTTTAGCACCTTCAATTATCCCGATTTTGTAGAATATCCTCAGTTCGATTTATCCATGGCATTTGTACAAAACCAGTTCTGGGGACGAACTAAACAGGTCAAATTTCTTGATACCATCACGCCGGATCAGCTGCGAGGATATATAGAACGCGAGAATGCTTTTGTTGGAAATTACGAGTTCAAATACTTGAATCTTCAAAATTTTGATGTCGACAGCCAACAGATTCTAGAATATCAGCCCGGCGTTACACCGCCCAGAGTAATTTTACGTCGAGATGTTCAACACCTTGATACCAACCCCAGCTGGTCCCAAGCTGATATCTCTGAGGGTATTCCTGATGATGATCGCAATAGCAACTATGCGCAAGTGGAATTCAGGCTGCAAACAGATAATAGTATTCCACCCTCGTCGAAAATCTATATTGTAGGCCATTTCAACAACTGGATGGTCAACGAACTTAATCAAATGAGTTTTGATTCCGATACACAGATGTGGACGGGACAAGCACTAATTAAGCAGGGAACATACACTTATAAATATGTACTTGTACAAGACAACCAAGTGAATGATCTTGCCCTGGATCAAGGGTTTCTATCAGCCAAGCAGGAGTATCTAACTTTCATTTATTTTAAAGATCCTGACAAAAATTTTGATAGGCTGCTAAAAACAGATCGCATTATGAAGCGATGAGTACCTGAATTGCGTAATATTTTTTTGGCTGATAAAAAAGTCAGCCTGATGAGTAACACCAGGCTGTTAAATTACGCTTAAAAGTCTACGCCAATCGTAATATAGTGGATGGGATCACTTCCAAAGCCATCACGATAGTATGGCCAGCCTACATCATAACGAAGTGGAAATCCAAAAAGAATAGTTCGTAAACCAAATCCCGCTCCCATCAAAATATCACCTTCATTAACCGGTACGTTAAACGTACCGTTACCGGTATTAATTTGTCGTTGGGATCTTTTGCTGACTCTGAAGTCAAGATCCGACTCGTTGAGCACAATACTTTCGCGGGAAAACTGCTGGTTAAAGCTTTGCCGGAAAAACTCAAACACAACATCCTGTCCCCAAGCCATGCCGGCATCGAAGAAAGCAACACCGTTCAAATTATATAATGGCAAGATAGGAATGGGTCCAGGTAAGATCGCCGCAAATAATGGGAATCGAAACTCTGCATTAGCCAACGTAAATTTATCTCCATAAATAGCATTATAAGGATGTCCCCTGAGCGGAAGTGCAGGCTGTGTAAAAAACGTATCACCCAGCCGATCTGTTGGAATACTGCGCCCGGAATATCTTGAATTTATCCATCCCAGCATACCTCCCATAAAGAAGGTCTGTGAATCTCTCCCAAACGAAGCTGCCCCCGAACCACGAAGAGCTACAGTGTATCCTGAGCCCAAATTGAAATACTTTCTATAATCTCCGAGTATGGAGGCAAATTGCAAGGTTTCATTTGTTATCGGCGGACTCGCTGTAAGACTAACAGCATAACGAGATCCTCCTCGAGGTGCTGTAAATCCCGGGAGTGTTTTATCGCTGGTAAAGATTACCTGAGGGTATGCAAAAGCTGTCGTCTCATTCTGACTGGTATCCGCAAAAGCGATGCTGTAATCCTGTGATATGCCAATACCGGAAAGCCCAACATCTATACGACGAAATTTATCAATGGGATACCGCATATTAACTCCCCCGCCATATGATCGGAATCGAAAAAGCTGACCTGAAAAATCTTGGAAATTGCTTGCATTATGGAAAAACGTAAATTGCCAGTCAGCTCTGTTTTCCAAATATGCATACTGCAAAAAGTACGTACTGTTTCGTAAATCAAGGTTTAGGTTTGAACCAAAAGAAATCTGATGATTTCCAAGCAGATCACTGAATTGAATTTGTGTTATTCCATATGTTCCATAGGAAGTAGAAAAGTTACCTCCGGCATAAATAATATCGGTACTAAAACGCAACCGATACTCTCGCGGAATATATCGACCATCTTCAGTTTGATTACCTTCGAGATTAAATTTTGCTTCATCCAAATATTCCGCGACAAAAGCCGTGTCTTCTTCTACTGAAGAGTCAAATACATAATTTCGAAAATCAAAGCTATCTGTTTCTTCTTGTTGTTCTTCAGTGGTATCCTGCACTGTAGTATCCGGCTGGGTAACATTAGTATCTACATACGCCTCTTTTGGTTCAGAATCAATTATAGAGGCTACAGCATCTGTCAAACTTGTTGAGTCAACCGGTTGGGTCGTTAACATTTCGCGAACGTATTTAGTAGCCGGTACGCGATCAGCTTTGGATTCTTCTGCTCTTCTCTTGGCCCATTCATTAGGTTCAAGCGGCTGATCTTTAACACGGCTCAACGGTGACTGAATCATAAAAATATCCAGATAACCTTCGTTAATAGAGTTCACAGCCAAGCGGCTGGCATCGGCACTGATCGACATCTGCATAACACCGGTCTGTAAATCGGTAACCGGTGACGAGGTGCGATCTTGAAGATCCATCAGATAAATATTAGGAATACCGTTTTCATCAGAGATGTAGAAAAGCTTACCATCCCTGCTGGTTATAGGCTGGGTTTCATCCCAATTAGGGGTCTTCGTAAGTCGCTGAGCCGTTGGTGAACCAACCTTAACCGAATAAATATCAGATGTATACAAGTCTTCATCTATCAACAAGCGTGAGGTATTCTGCACATTATTCAAGCGCACCTGATTACCTCGATGCGATACAAAATAAAGCGTCTCAGAATCGGCACTCCAAGCAGGTTCGTAGTCCGAAAAGACATCGTTGGTTACATTATTGAAATCCTGTGTTTGCAAGTTGTACACATAAATATCTTTATTGGGACCGATATTACCATCAAACGCAATTTTCTCACCATCGGGCGCCCACGCAACAGAACCTATCGCATCCAGTTTAGGAAACCTAACCATTTTTACTTTGCCGGTTTCATAATCAACAATAGCCAGGTTATCAGATCCCTTGGACTTGCTGGATAACGCAATTTTCTGGCCGTCGGGTGACCATGTTAAATTCGGATTAAGAATATTCAACTCTTCAAAATTTAAATTGTCTTCACCCTTTATAAGCGTCTTGATTTTATCTCCGGTAATAGCACTAATTACAACTACATCAAAATACCCCCGCTCATTGGTAATCATCGCAATTTTATCGCCCTGTGGTGATACTGTAGGACTCGTATTATAGGTTCCGGCTTTGTCACGCTCCGTCAACAGTTCACCAAAGGATGTTATATCTTCTCGGTTGGCAACTTCGGGCAAATACCGTTTTCGGTAAAAGTCCTGCCAGCGCTCCGACAGCTCTTCCAAACTCAAACCAAGAGTTCTGTTAAAAGTCACTTCCAGATTTCGCTGATTATGCAGGGTCTGCATAATTTCAGTAATTTTTGGACGACCATATTCCTCGGCAATATAGTTCCATACAGACTGTCCTCCACGATAGGCAAAATAACCGCCAAGCCGTGGAATCGGGGGAAGATAATTATTGATTGTTGCATCACGAATCCACATATCGGTATTGGTATCCCAGCCAAGAGAGGTGTATTCGGCCATGCCTTCATTAAACCAAAGCGGAATTTGGAGAGCGTTGCCACTTAGACGAGACTGAACATTTCCGCCGTAAAACATATCATTTATCACAGCGTGTTCAAGCTCATGATGAAGCGTACTTCGAAATTTTGCATAATTCCCATCGAAAGGCATTGTGATGCGGTTTTTATACGCATCGGTAACCCCGCCAATTCCTTCGGCATCAACTGGCAACGGTACTACATTCGTCTGAGAAAAATCATTGTGGGAATCATAAATAATAACCTGAATGCGATCTGCAATTTCGTGATCAAAATCCTCACTCAACTGCTTGTAAGCCGATTCCATTGAATAAACTGTAAAATTAGCCAGATCGTAATTCTTTGTCTTATAGTAATACACATCGAAATGCTCTGACTGCACATACCGCCAATTGAAGTCGTTATACTGTACCCTGTTTTTTCCAAACGAAAAATATTGAGCCTGTGCCTCTTGCACCATCCCACCAACAAAAGCGGTAAGAAATAGTACAACCAGAAATTGCCGAAGAAGTTGAGATAATTTCATATGTGGATACGCATTTTAATTAACTACCGTCATCTACCAGTTTTAAGTCTATTTGTCGTGCTTTTATATCTGTTCTAACGACTTTAACACGAATTTCTTTCCCCAATTGATATTTTTTGCCGTGGTTTCTACCAATCAGACAATGTTGCTTTTCATCATATTCATAGTAATCATCATCAAGATCACTAACACGAACCATTCCTTCACAGTGGATATCTTTTAAATCGACAAAAATACCTCCGTCCATTACGCCACTGATAACACCGTCAAAATCTTCTCCCAAGTGTTCACTAAGGTATTCGACCTGTTTCAACTTAACAGAATCTCGTTCAGCCTCAATAGCTGCACGTTCTCTTTCACTACAATGCGATCCCAGCTGTTTAAGTTCATTATGCGAATAACTGGGTTTGCCAGCCAAGTAGCTTTTCAATAGGCGATGCACCAGCACATCGGGATAACGTCGAATAGGACTGGTAAAGTGTGCATAATTTTCAAAGCCCAGCCCAAAGTGACCGATGTTATCGGGACTGTATTCTGCTTTCGACATTGCGCGCAGCATTAAATCATTAATGGTCAGCTCCAGCGAAGTGTCCTCAATCTGTTCTAATAACACATTTATCGCTTTAGAACTTACCGTCGGACTATCAATATGGAAGTTAATTCCAATAGGTTTCACATTTTCTTCAATATTCTTCAGCTTATCAAGATCGGGCTGATCGTGAATACGATATAAAAACGGATACAGATCTTTTGAATCCTCTTTACTGGATTGTTTTCGCAGATCCTCTACATACTTGGCAACCGTGCGGTTTGCCATCAGCATGCATTCTTCAATCAATCGGTGAGCAAACAGCCGTTCTTTAATTTTTACATCAATAGGCTTGCCGTTTTCGTCCAGCACAAATTTCGGTTCGGGCGTTTCAAAATTAATGCTCCCTTCGCGAAATCGTTTATCCAAAAGTATCTGCGCTAAGTTAGCAGCATTTTGAATTTCGTCAGCATACTCACTGTCTTTGCCGTCAATAATCTCCTGCGCCTGTTCATAGGTAAAACGCTTATTGGAATGAATGACTGTTTCTTCAATAGAATAATCCACTCGTTTACCATTGGGCGTAATCTCCATAAAGCAGCTAAATGCCAGTTTATCTTCCCGGGGATTCAAACTGCAAACGTCGTTACTCAGAACTTCCGGCAGCATGGGAATTACGCGATCTACCAAATATACACTGGTAGCACGATGTTCAGCCTCATCGTCGAGCACTGTATTGCGTGGCATATAATGGGTTACATCAGCAATATGTACTCCCAGATAGTAATTGCCGTTATCAAGCTTTTTTATGCTCAATCCGTCATCAAAATCTTTGGCTGTATCGGGATCAATCGTAAGCACAACCTCATCACGTATGTCGCGGCGGCGTTCGATCTCTTTATCTGTAATTTCCCGATTGATATCTGCGGCATATTCTTCAACCTCTTCGGGGAAACCAGCCTTAATCTGATTCTCTGCTAATATTGATAGAACGTTGGCATCATTCGTTCCCTCTTCGCCAAGTACTTCCACAATTTTCGCTTCCGGCAGTGACTTGGGATGCACCCAGTCTACCAGCTCAAAAACTACTTTTTCGCCGGGCTGGGCTTCTCCAGTATTATTGGGCAGCACAAAGAAATCGGTATGGGCCGATTTTTCATCCGGCTCAATAATATAATTCTGTTTACCCTGCTTTTTAAGAATGCCCACAAATATACTTCGGCCGCGTTCTACGACCTCAACAACTTTTCCTTCCTGGCGACTTTTTCTACCCTTCTTTCCTAAGAGTTTCACCTTCACTATATCGTCCTGTAGAGCCGTACCAAGGTGTTTCGAGGATACTCGGATATCTTCATCGAATCCTTCAGCTATCAGATAGCCTGTACCGCGCCGGCTGATATCCATTTTACCAACTACGGTATTACGATCTTTCTTTCCACTATCACTGCCATTAGGAGAAAGCTGTAATGCTCCGCCTTTCCGCTTTACTATTAAATTGCGGTCGGATAAACTATTAATGGCATCTTTAAGATGCTGATTGTCTTTCTTTCCATCTACCTTTAAGATATTCTGCAAAAGGTCGAAGGGCAGTTGTGCCTCCGGATTATTCTGCAAAATATTGAGAATAATATCTTCAAATGTTTCTTTCTTACTTTTCTTCATTTAATTACTAATATAAAACTTTTTAAAAAATTCTTACGTTTTTAACGTGTTGCTACAATTTAAGCAACACAAATTTACTATTCATTGTTTGCGGGATCTTTATTTATTCCAAAAATCCCTTTAATTCGATTCATTAATTCTTTCCAGGTGTTGAACTTTACCTGCGATTCAATTCCTAATCCATCGACATATGGTGTTACATCACCGGCTTGCGGACTTGTCTGCAAATTACTCAAGGCCTGATCCTGTCGGTGAAATGCCGTCAACGACAATCCCTTTCGGATACGATACGTGGCATTTAAATCGCCAATACGATCACCCGGCGTGCTTTGTTGATCCCCTCCTGTTATTTGTCCTTCACGACGAAAAATCAGGCGATCATTATACAATCGCAATGCAATGCCCAAATCCACTTCATTATAAGCATTCAAGTTAAAATCAATATCAAGACGACTTACATCACTATTAAGTAACGTATTTATTTGATTAGACAGTAGCGAACTTACCTGGCTCGACAAAAATGGATTTACATATGTAGATCCACGCGTCAAATTCTGGCTAAGCGTAGCCGTGGGGCTACCCGTCCCTTGTGTAGGAATAAACTGCCCCGTAAAAAGTATACTAGTGGCCTGCAGCAATTTCTGCTGCTCGTCTCGGTTAATTTGATTTATTGTATATTGCAAAGTAGAATTTGAGGAAAGCTCCATTGTAGACGGGAGTCTAAAATAGTAATTATTTTCAACACTATTAAGCGTTCCGTTAATTTCCACTATAAGATCCACTGGTACTTGCTGGCTCCCATTTTGATTTTGATCACTCAACCCATCCTCATTCAGCAATGTTGAGACATTGGGACGAGCATTATAAACCGCGCTAATATCCAAACGGGCGTTATCGGGCGGCCCTTCCCAAACAATAGTACCACCAGACTCCAACTGAAGGCGGCGGCTTATAATCTCACCGGTTACAAACTGATAATTCCCACCATTTATGTTGTATTGCCCAAACATTTGCACGTCCTGATCCTGCATGGTGATGCGAAGTTGCCCGGTTCCCTGTGCAGTAAGTACTTCTCCGGTAACAGGATCAAAAATGAGATTTACACTTAAATTCTCGGATGCGTTAAAGCGAAGATCCAGATCAAAACGTTCAGTGAATGTTAACTCTTCAAGAGCCTGTTCCAATGCCTCTTCTGCCATTTCCGATTCTCGGTCAGTACGTTCAACTGCAGATTCCGACTTTTTATATATCTCATCAAAAGAATCAACAAACCGAATAAATTTACCGCTCTCTTGCAACTCTGTCTCTTCAAGCAGCGGAATAGAAACTTCAGAATCACTGGTAATCTGCACAGGATTTTCTGTACGCATATACATATCAGTATTAGATCCTGAAAGCCTTACCAGCCCCGTACCCGATACGTTACCATAAAATGGCACATCGGGATCCATCTTGCTATTAAGAAACTGCAAACGATTCATATCAAGTGATAGATCAAGGTAGGTAATGGGATCAAAATCATTAAGATCTACGGTGCCCCAAATTGTTCCTGTGCCCCCTTTGGTATCCATCACACTAAGCGAATCAAGGACTACGCCTTCATCCTTATTAAATTGTATCGGCCCACTTAAAAAGTAGTTGGTATTCAAGAACTCTGGGCGGGCAAATACATTCTGCGTTTTAAACTGAGACTTGAAATCATATTCCTCCATATTGCCAGTAATATAGCCCGTACCCGAAGCCTGTCCCTCTACCTCGGCAAAAACATTATCAGCTATTACTGCCAAAAACCATAGATCAACCTGATCAAAATTGGCATCAAAGTAATATACCGTATCTTGACGTATCGTTGGATCGGGGGTTACAAAATACCCATCCAATCGAATATCCTGACCGATCCCATCATTTGATTCAAGATAATCCTCATATTTTGTACTGTCTGTTATTATCTCAATGTGAGTATCAAACTGCTGCTTGTCGGTATTATACTTACTGTCAAAGCGTACATCGCCAATTATTCGGTCATTCATTCGAAGCCGATTTACGTTTAGATCACCCTGAATAGTCGGCCGGCTTGTTAGTGATTTTGTAACCAAACTACCGTTTAATACCCCAGCAAAATCAATTCTCCCTTTAATAAGATCCGAAATACGCTGTAGATTTATATCACGTAGCGTATATGTTAGTGAATCACTACGGCTGGGACTTAACCTTCCCTGTATTCTAAAATATTCATTCTGATTCTGAAAGCTGAATTCATCAAAATCAATTTCTCCACTGCGAAAATACTGTAGTGTGGGCGTTCGTTCGTTGACCCACGCATACCGGTTGTTACCCATAAAAAACTCTTTTACCGATATGTCAATTACCGAATCAGTGATGCTTGATTGTAAGGACATATCAAATTGTGCATCGTCTGATATGGATCCTACATGCTGTGTTAAATAAACTGAATCTTGTTTTACAGACAGATCAAATACAGTCGAATCTAAATCGACAGATTCCGTCTCAATTCTCGAGATGTCGGCTTCCCAGTCAACCGATGAGAATTCACTGAGCGTGCGATCACTCCTGAAACTAGCGGTAAACTGAGTATTGGCATTACGAAAGTTAAAATTATTGAACGCAAGGGTATCTGATGTCATCTCCGCCGATAAAAGCAGCCGGGTTCCATCTGTATTTATATTAAATGTAACATCCGATTCTGCATAAAGGGCAGGAAATTGAGGTAGATATTTTTTAAGCAAGCCCAAATCTTTTGTCTGCAAATTTCCATTCACAACCACATTTTTATCTTGTGGCGAGCGATTTAAAGAGTCAGTAACGATTGGTTGGGTCATCAATATTTCGGAGTCAAACCTGCTTTTGAGATATGAACTCCAAAACCTTGTCTGCGAAATCACATCAGCCGGCGTAACCTCACCACTTATATTCAAATCAAGCAGTGAGCTTGTAAGTCGAAACTCTCGAGTTGAAGCATCAGGCGAATTTAAGTCCATATAAAGCTGATGGGGACGTACGCTATCACCTTTAATGACGGAAGGAGCTACATCAATATTCGCCTTGCCCTGCAGACGTTCGGGATCAAATCCCTGGAGTTCCACACTATAATCAAAATTGAGTGCGGTCTGAGCCACCGCATTTTCGGAAAAAAAATTAGCCAGGTTCACATTCCCTGCATTCCCTTTTATGGCTAACGATCGATTCTCAGCATTGAAATTTATTGTTGAGGACCCTTGCAGAAACTCATCCCCATTTTGATAGTCATACTCTTGATTCCAAACCTTGTTATTCAGATTTGAGGAGAGTACTAACCGCTCAAATTGGTGGGATTCTACTCTGCTATCCGTAAATGTTGCATTTAAATCAGCAATCGCTTTACCAAAACTAAATCCATTTCCTTCTACCCGGGCATCAAAATTAAGAGCAGTCGTATCTACATGCTCAGCAAAAAAGGGAGCTATATCCAATCTCTTACCGACAAGTGTACCTTTGTAACTAAAGGGTTCTACGAGTTGTGTCTCTGCCTTAATTTCAAGAGAACCGAGTGTGCTCGAAAGCGAAAAATTTCCATTAATATGTTGCAAGCTGCCATTGGCCTGACCAGAAATCGCCAAACTTTGGAGTTCTTTGTTATTGGGAATAGCCAGCGAATCTAATAACTGAGTAAGGTCTTCATTTCGCAGGTTTAATCCTTCAAAACGCAGTTCATACGATAGATTTTGACGGTCAATTATATTCTTGATAAGGCCATTTAAGTTCACAAAACTTTCTCCAATACCCAGCTCTGCACGATCTATCCATAGAGAGTCAGCGGAGCCCTCAGTCCTTAAATCAATGCTTAACGACTTTTCGAGATCCGGGGTAAACGCCGTAAAATCGGCCAGATCCTGCAGATCGATATCTTCGGAACGCACATCCAGATCATATTGAGCTGCTTTAAACTGCTCAGTTACATCTGGCTGTAATAGATTTACCCCATCGACCTCACCATTAAAAACAAACCTTGAACTGCCCAACGTTAAATAGAAAGAATTAAACTCCAGGAAACGGTGATCATTGTAAAGCTGTCCTGATACAGAAATATTTTCAACCTGTAAGTTTTCAGACTCAGCAAAAAATGATTCAATATCCAAATAGCGCTGCATTTCGCTCCAATCCATAAAAAGCGAAGCACTAATATTTGTTAGCGAAAATGATGACGGGAGGTTTCCAATTTGGTGATCGTCCGATTGAGCTTCCAGATGAACGTTGCCATTTTCGATACTTACATTAGGTGCAATAATTTCAATTCTACTCAACCAGGCATCATCATCCGAGCGCTGGCGTTTTTTAGCTTCCGGCCTGCTTTCAAGCAACACCAGTCTTCCGTTTTTATCCGATCGGAGATTAACCTCGGGTGACTGCAACGAAAACCCAACAATCGTCAGCTTATTTTGAAGCAATCCCCAAACATCAATTTCACTGTCAACCTGCTGAACGGCGACCAACGTATCAGCGGCGGACTCATCACTGCGCATCAAAGCAACATCGTATAAGCTCATTTGAAAAGGCATAAAACCATTGACATCCCCAATATTAAGTTCTGCTTTATAGGTCTGTTCCACCTGTCTCTCTATACGGTCTGCCAGATAGTTTTTGGTTATATCAAGCTGTAAAATACCAACGGCGATACCCGAAAGGATAACAGCTGTAAGCAATAGTACAAAGACTATCCTCCAGAAGTATTTCCAGCTTTTATATAACCAGCGATAAAACACGAGCGCTCAACAATTATGTATTAAATTTATCCAGAGTGTAGCTCCAGCTTTTTTGTAGCATCGAATGATCTTCACAGCTATAAAGATACGGTGATCCCCATTCATTCAACAGTACTAAACGAATTGTATTATCTTTTACTTTTTTATCGGATTTCATTGCTTCTAAAAGTTCTTCGGTATCTGTCGTCAACGGCGACATCTGTTTTTTGTACAACGATAGAAAAGGAGCAAAACGTGCATCACTTACAGGATGTCCCAATTCTTGCGAAAAGTGACATGCCGCAATCATTCCTACGAAAACGGCCTCTCCATGGGTAATTTCTCCATAGCCTGATACCTTCTCAAGGGCATGGCCGAACGTATGACCAAAATTCAAATACGCTCTATTACCCGCCTCAAGCGCATCTTCCTGAACGATATCAACTTTAATTCGGGCACTTTCTTCAACAACTTCAACCCAGCGCTGTTTAGGCGTTAACGGCTGATGGATCAGCTCTTCCATTACTTCAAATAGCTCAGAATTTCGGATAGCAGCGTATTTCAATATTTCTGCCATGCCTGTAATCCATTCCTTTTGTTCGAGCGTCTCCAGAAATGTGATATCCGAAAACACCGCATCGGGCTGATAAAAACTGCCGATCAGATTTTTGCCTGTAGTATGGTTAATCCCCGTCTTTCCACCTATTGAGCTATCCACCATCGCCAGAAGCGTGGTTGGCATATGGATAAGAGGAACACCCCGCAACACCGTGGCAGCTACGAATCCCGCCAGATCACCGGTTACTCCTCCTCCGATAGCTAAGAGCGGCGTCGATCGCTCTATCCCTATTTCTAATATCTTATTTGTAATATTGTTCCACTCCCTAGCTGATTTTGAGGATTCACCCTCTGGAATTTCAATAAGATGAACATCTTTAAAATCACTGACCAGCTTTGCTACCTTATTGTTATGCAATCGATTTACGTTCTCATCGATCAAAACAAAAATTTTATTTCGATTGTAACGAGCTTCGCAATACGCTTTGAAGGATTGGGCCAGCTGCTCACCAATAGCAATTTGATACTGCTGATCCAGCGAAATGTGAACGTCAATAATATTCGACATGGTTTCTAATCTTTTTCAATAATTTTTCTACAATATCCTCAACACTTTTTTTTCCGTCATTTTGTATTTGAATCACCGCTTGCTCATATAATGGAAGCCGTTCTTCATACAAAGCCGTCAATTCATTTTCCAGCTTCTTTTTGCTCTTGGGATTTCCGTGCTCATCCAGAAGCAGTGGCCGGTTATCGTCTTGTGATATGCGGTCTAAGATAACGGAAATCGGCGCTTCTATGAAAATAAGAAGTCCATTTAATTTCAGGTGATCAACTATATACTGATTTTGTAAACTCCCCCCGCCAAGTGATACCACACCCTCAAACTCTTTAATAACCTCCTGCAGTGCACGTCGTTCAGCAACCCGAAAAGCTGATTCCCCGGATTCTTCAAAAATTTCAGGGATCGATTGACCGGCTTGTTCTTCAATTTTGTCATCAAGATCTAAAAACGATAGTTCCAACTCCTTGGCTAATTTTCTGCCGATCACCGATTTACCGGCGCCCATAAATCCACATAAAAAAATACGTTCAGGTAACCCAGAAATCATTATTAAATATTTTCAGGTTTCATTGGAGGTACCATTTCAACTTGTTCGCGCTCAACAACCACTGCTCCCGGTGCGGCTCCTTTTGGCTTACGGACATATTTTACTTTGGTATACATAACGGGAGCCGATTTCATACCGCGCGCTTTTGAAAAATAAGCCGCATAGCTGGCCGCTTTCAACAGTACCTGCTGCGGCGGATAATCTTTTCTGTTGCCCATACGAATTACTACGTGTGATCCACCCACGCCCCGGGCATGCAGCCAGATATCCTCTTTATGAGCATGACTGGTAAGCTGATCGTTACTTTTTGCACTTTTGCCAATCCATATTTCAAACTTCCCCTCCTTGAATTTTCGGAAGGGCGAAGTAGCCTGCTTGTCATCGCCACTGCCATACCCAAAATCTTCGAGCTTCTGCTTATTGTCTTTCACCCAGTCATTTAAATTAGGCAAGTGATCAATTTCTTCGATTTCATCCAACAGCTCCTCAACCTGTTCAAGTTCCTTTTTTACTTTTGGCAGACGCTCCCTGGCATTTTGATACGATTTCTTGGCATCCTTCGATTTTTCGTAATAATACTCGGCATTATCAGCTATTGATTTATCTTCTTTCAAGGGGATCGTAATCTCTTCATTATCTTTATAAAAATCCTCAATCGTAACTTCCGTTGTTCCCTCCGTCACTTTTTCATGGGCATGTGCCATCAACAGGTGGCCATATTTCTCATACTCTTCAGCACGTTTTAAACTTTTCTCGGCCTGCTTCAGCTGTGTTACTAAACTTTCTTTTTGAGATTTACTTCGCTCTAAAAACTGGAGGATATCCTCTTTGTTTTCATGCAGCCGACGCAAATGCACCGCATTTTTATAGGCAAAGGCAACACAATCATTGACCTTGTCACACTCTTTTTCGCTGGGGATATCCAACCACTCTTTTGACCAGAGGCAAAAATCTCCCGTTTTAACGACTCGGGGATGAGGATCATCTAACAACGCTTGGGTAACCTCATTGGTAAACTCCTTTACCTTTTCCGGAGGCATCTCATCCACATCATGCTCTTCAATTAGATACGGCAACAAATTACGCGGCAGAAGCGGATTCACCTCTGTCATCTGGTTTTTAGCTGATCGGCGGGGACTCACTTCCTCCTGAAATGTAGGGGCTTCCGGTTTAGGAGGAGTATCTCCTCTTACTTCATCGGGATTCTTAAAAGCATCTACAATCACATCCTCCTCAATCAGAAAAACATTGGGATTTCCACTGAAAAGCTTAAAAAGCAGATGCTGTCCATTCTCAAAATAGATAGATATCAACCGATCTTTATCCGCCAATTCCATGTCTATAATCTTTTCGCCTTCAAGCGATTCAAAAAAATCGATCACATTGCTTTTTTTGGGCGGACGATAGAAATCCAAAAACAGGGCTGTCTCTCTCGGGTTCGCACTAAATATCAGCCGCGATGTTTCCTCGTCCCGGTCTATGTACATATGGAGTACATCTTTGTGGGGAGAAATAGCAAAACTAAAAAATGCATCTTCAATTTTTTCTTTTATCTCGCGGTTTAAATATATTAGCGTATAAAAGTTGTTCATGCTTTAAAGAGACGTTCAGAAACGTAAAATTTTGAATTTAATAGATTGAAATAATGACATATCCGATATTCAACTCAGTAGTAAACCGGATAGAAAGTGACTTAAATAAGAGAGATTTCACTATTAATACCTTTCGCACTTGGAATGAAGATAGAATAAATGCAACGGGACTGGAAATTGAATTTGATCTCAAACCAAAATCTGATTTTCTAAAAGCATTATCCATAAATTTCGACTGGGATCGGTTCCGGGAAACGGTGTTGGCAAAACAGCTGCAAGGTATGGAAGAACATCCATTTTTACAGGAGGATAAAATGGTTAGTACATCCATTTCGCCAGCGATCGATATTGAAATTACCTGGCTGTTTGATGAAAAAGCGCCGCATTCTTCATTAGCAGCCCAAAACGGACACCACAGATTAGAAGATGCCAGCCAGTGGATGGAACAAATAAGCAAGGAAGTTAACGAACTATTGTCCGATGATGACATCATCACGCGCTGGCATATTGAAGTTGAAGGATCAGAAAGCGGCAAATATCTTTCTGCTGTTAACCTGATATCCTACTTCCAATACACACTTGAAGATATGAATAGCCTCAACGATGTTCACGATTTTGTGAGTCGCTGTCTGCAAGAACTGCTCGTAAAAGCAAACCGCGTGTTACGCATTGCAGACCAAACGCTGGAATCGCAAGCTGCATAAGGTACACGACCACAATTTGATTATATAAAAAAAGCCTTCAGAAAATCTGAAGGCTTTTTTTATATAATATTATCGTGACACTATTTCTTTTTGTGTCGATTTTTACGCAGTCGTTTTTTACGCTTGTGCTTAGCAATTTTGGATCGCTTTCTTTTCTTTCCGCTTGGCATAATAATCACCTCAATTTTTTATTCGTCGATACCACCGGCATCCGGGATAATAGTAATAACTAATTAAGATACGAATATCCCCTGAATAAAACCTAAAAATTTAGACTCAAAAATCCGGGATCCTATTCTTCCTCATCTTCCATAACCGATTCATTAACAGCCTCTTTAAAGTCTTTCGACATTTTTAGCACAGGCACGTACTGCTCGGGTACAATCACTTCTTCGTTTGTTTTAGGATTACGAGCAACACGTTGAGCTCGTTTTACTACTTTAAAAGTCCCGAATCCTCTCAACTCTATATGTTCGTTGCGTTTCATTGCATCAATAACCGTTTCCATAAAACCGTTAACAACAGCCTCGGTTTCAACCTTTGTAAGTCCCGTTGAAGATGCAATTACATCAACAATGTCTGCTTTTGTCATAGAACCTCACCCATTTTTCTTTCTAATCACTATTAACCGTGTTCCTTTAAAATATAAGCACCTAATCAACTAATACAATTGCACTTACATTTATCATTTTAACGTTTTTTAATGGTTTGTCATAGCAGATTATCAATTAAACTTAAAAAATTCGAAAATCTTTTTATACATTCCGCTTGATTGTTTCTCAAAAATAACCCAAGAATATTCATTAACACATGGAAACATTTGATCAAATTATAAGCTGGCTTGTAGATCTCATCTGGAATACCCCTGAAGCCATGCCCGCTATGGTGGTCATTTTATTGGCTTTTGGAATATACATAACAGTACGTTTAGGCTTTATTCAAATTCGCAGATTCGGTCACGGACTCAAAGTTGTAACCGGTTTTTATGATGATCCTGAAGACGAGGGCGATATTAATCACTTCCAAGCTCTCACTACCGCTCTGTCTGCAACAGTAGGTATTGGTAACATTGCAGGTGTAGCTCTTGCCATACATTACGGTGGCCCGGGCGCATTATTCTGGATGTGGGTAACAGCTTTATTCGGAATGGCAATCAAATTTACCGAGGTAACGCTGGCTCAAGAATATCGAGGGTCAAACCCTGATGGTACCGTCTCTGGCGGTCCAATGTATTATATCGAGAGAGGTCTTGGGGAAAACTGGAAATGGCTGGCTGTGGCATTTGCTATCTCAGCTGCTATTTGTGCATTTCTTACCGGTAATGCTGTACAGGCCAATACGGTTGCCGATGTTATGAAAACGGACTTTCAAATTCCCGTCTGGATTACAGGACTTATTACAGCCAGCTTAGTTGCGGCTGTAGTTCTTGGTGGCATTAAACGAATCGGAAAAGTAACATCGCGCCTCGTTCCATTTATGGGTATTCTCTATGTATTGGGTGCGCTGATAATTCTTTTGATCAACTACGAGTCTGTAATCCCTTCTTTTGTAACCATTGTCACCAATGCCTTTAACCCGACAGCCGGGGCGCTGGGTGTTGGTTCTGGAGCGCTCATATTTACATTAAGCTATGGTGTTCAACGAGGTTTATTTTCGAACGAAGCGGGACAGGGATCTGCCCCTATTGCCCACTCGGCAGCCAAGACCGACCAACCTGTTCGCGAAGGAGTTGTTGCACTACTCGAACCTTTTATCGATACACTTATTATCTGTACAATGACCGGACTGGTGATTATCTCTACCGGTGCTTGGGACATGCATCACAAATCTTCCATCGATCCCACTGCTGATATCATTTCCTATTCTTACACCGAAACAACCGATGATACGGGGCAAGCTGGAGATGCACCTGTCCTTTATTTTGAAAACGGTGTGCCTACCAATGGAGAGATGACACACTACGGCGCACCTGTAGATACGATGTTTACTAATGAATCATACACAACCCCATTTAACGGACGTATTGAATTATCACAGCGACAAAATGAAGATGGATACCGTGGAGTTACGGTTTATTCTTCTGACGACACCCAATTAACCAATCTCTACGGCGGCGTAGTACAAAATGGTGCTCCATTAACATCAGCTGCTTTTGAAAAGGGATTAGCCCCCGTTATGCCCGGAGGTGGATATCTAGTGACATTTGCAGTACTTCTATTTGCGATCTCTACCTCCATTAGCTGGAGCTACTACGGCGACCGCGCCGCGCAATATCTGTTCGGCTTTGAATCCATATTCTGGTATCGTATAGCCTTTGTAGGAATGCACTTTTTCGGCGCCGTTGTTACCCTCACTACCATTTGGGCGTTTGGCGATGTGATGCTGGGACTGATGGCCTTTTTCAACATCATTGCGCTCTTTGCTCTGTCAGGAGTTGCATACAAAATCACTAAGAAATACTTTGAAAATCCAGATGTATAACCACAACTATTATGTCTGATTTCAAAAATGTTACGCTGATAAAACATCCCGTAGTCAACAGAGACTTAACGATACTGCGGGATGTAAATACTAACATCTCTGAATTCAGGGCAGCTATTAAACGTATAGCCATGATTCTGGCTTATCACGCCCTTAAGGAACTACCCCAAACTACCTTTGAGGTCGAGACACCAATCCAAAAAACAACCGGATACGATATTGATCAGGGAGTAATGGTAGTCCCGATATTACGAGCCGGACTTAGTCTTTCCGACGCTCTACTTCAATTTATTCCCGATGCCCGGGTTGGACATCTGGGGATGGAAAGAGATGAGAACACCCATCAGCCAGAAGACTATTATTCCAACATCCCTGATGGCGTTGAAGATGACATGGTGCTTGTGGTAGATCCCATGCTAGCAACCGGGGGCAGCGCCCACGATGCCCTCTCCTTTTTGGAAGATAAGGGCGCACAACATTTGCGATTTGTGTCGTTAATTTGTGCACCCGAGGGATTGAAAAAACTCGAAGAAGAACATCCCAATGTACATACCATCACCGCAGCTATCGATGACCATTTAAATGATGATGCATTTATCGTACCCGGATTAGGTGATGCAGGTGACCGATATTTTGGAACAACACAATAACCTTTTTTCCTTTTTCTTATGCTTGTTAATTATAGCAGGCATCTCCTCGTGTGGTGATCTCTCGCAGGAAGAGACGCAACAGGTTGACGAAGCCCTAAAAGATTCCCTTACCTCCTCAACCGAAACGTGGGATGTAGACATGGAAATTATGGAAAATGGGCAAAAAAAGGTCCGGTTATGGGGATCTTATGCAGCTACTTATTCTAAAAATGACAAAAACGAGACTCGAATAAAAGGACCTGTTACTGTTCACGTTTTTGACTCTGTAGGTGCTGTTAAAACAAAAGTATTCGCCAATAGAGCTGTATATAAGCCCGAAGATACGATTTTTGAACTATTTGGGGATGTCCAGGTAGAAACTAGAGATAACCGCCATCTCAACTCAGAATATCTGGAATGGAACCAATCCACCAATAACATCAGTACACCCAAATTTGTCATAATTAAAACACCAACTGACAGTATTGCTGGAACCGGTTTCGAGGGCGACACTGATTTAGAAGACTATACTATAAAAGAACCCAAAGGACGCGTAATCGTTGATTAAATGATCCACAAAATCACCCAGATATTACCTAAAATTATCTTCCTGCTATTTTTATTTGTAGCAGTTCAATGGGTTGGATGGAATCAAAATGTGCATGCACAAAATCAGGTTAATATTTTAGAAGCCGATAGTATCAAGGGAGGACAGTACGAGGGGGAGCGAGTGCAAAAGATTCTTGGTGATGTCCATTTGCAAAGCGAAAACATGGAAATGTACTGTGACAGCGCCTACCAGTTTGTCAACAAAAATGAGATACGTGCTTTCGGCAATATTCAAATCGAAACTGAGAGCGAAAAAATTTGGGCCGACACGCTGAGATACTACACCAACATTGATTTTAGTCAGTTGCGTGGACGAGTTATTATTGAAGCTGACAGCACCACTCTCTTTGGAAACAGCGTTGATTACCGCTTTTCAACCAAAGTAGCCAATTTTCTTGATGAGATCCGGCTCGAAGATCAACGGGGTACATTGGTAGCAGATTCAGGATTCTACTATCGAGAACCCGACAGTGCTAAATTCTATGGGAAAGTACAGATATCCGACTCACTTCAGTATCTTGAAGGGGATTCACTGTTCAGTAATCGAAAAACAAAGTATTACGAGCTGTATGGCAAGGTTTTTGGGAATGACCAAGAAAATGACTCAATGATTATGGGACAATACCTGGAAGCTGATTCTACCGGCCGGCGATTACTTGAGGGCAATGCATGGCTTAAAAGTTTTCAAAATGATACTGTCGACACCGCTCAAGCCGATACTACCCACATTAGGGCTAAAACCATTTTATCGAAGGAGCAGCGTACGCCAACAGATACTTCGGCTATCGTATTTGGATATGACAGCGTGCGCATTTGGTCGCCCTCCTTTGCCTCCGTGTCAGACACCTCAAAGTATACCGACAGCACCGAAACGTTTGAGCTCTGGTCCAATGCAAAATCATGGCATAAACAGATACAACTAACAGGACCTTATATCAGAGCTAAAATTGTCAATGGAGATATTGACAGCTTAATTTCTTACCCCCGACCCTTTTCAGTTCAGCAAGACACCTCCATCAATCGGCTCAATCAAATTACCGGGGATACTCTGCACGCTGATTTTAATGATGGCGCATTAAGCGAAATCTATGTTTTCGGAAATTCCAAGCTGCTGCGCTTTACTAAAAATGATCAGGATGAATCCGACGGGGCTGTGGATCTATCTGCACCAAATATTCGCATCTTTTTTGAGGATGGACAGCTTGCAAGAATGAAGGCTACAGGTGCTGTAAATGGTTCGTACCTGCCAGAAAGCGAGAAGACCAAAAATCGTCGCCTCGATGGATTTAGCTGGAATCCTGAACAGCGGCCAGAGCGACCCCAGGAAAAAATGCAGCGACGCTTTCCGCCGATTCGCAAAGAACTCTTTTTTGAATTGCCGCGTAGATTTATCCTCCACCTCAAAGAAAATCATCCCGACAGCAAGTGGCTGAAAAAGAATTAAGATGTACAGCACTTCAAAGTGCTATACATCTTGAAGTATTCCATCAAACTTCCTGCATATCCATTGTTTCTTCCATTACGCGCTGTTGGATATCATGCGGCACCTGGTCATAATGCGAGAATTCTCGGCTATACCGGGCACTTCCCTGGGTGATGGATTTAAGCCTAGTAGCATAATGATCAAGCTCTTCGAGCGGAACCTGGGCTTTAATTTTCTGAATAGATCCCTCGGAATCCATTCCCATAATTTGCCCGCGCCGTGTGCTAATATCGCTCATTACATCTCCCATATAATTAGCCGGAACTGTAACCTCAATATTATAGATAGGCTCCATTAACTTGGGTTTCGCATCCATAAATCCCTTTTTAAAAGCCATGAGTGCTGCAGCACGAAATGCCGAATCATTGGAATCCACAGAATGCATATCACCATCATACACCGAAATACGCAGATCCCTAACGCGGCAGTTACTCAGCGGACCGGTTTCCATTTTCTCCATTATCCCCTTCAGGATAGCTGGCATAAAACGGTTGTCTATCACCCCGCCCACAATGCAATTTCGAAAGATCAGCCTACCACCCCATTCCAGGTCTATTTCCTGCGTATCGCGTACCTTTAGGTCGTCGTGCTCGGGCATATTATCCGTTAGTGGTTCCATCAGCATCGACACCGCAGCATATTGCCCGGCTCCACCCGACTGTTTTTTATGTTTATACTCTGTCCGAACCGTTTTAGTAATCGTCTCACGATACGGGATCTTCGGCTGAATATATTCCAGCTCGAGATTAAACCGCGTTTTTAGCGCATATTTGATCACTGCCAGATGCTCCTCCCCTTGCCCGTGAACAATTACCTGCTTTAATTCCTGGCTGTGCTCTATCTTCATGGAGGGATCTTCGCGCTGCAGCTGATGCAAAGCGTTGCCCAGCTTATCCTCCTCTCCCTCATGCTTTAACTCGATAGCCGTACGTATTACAGGGTCGGGAAAATGAATCGGCTCAATCTCTATTTCTCTGCCTTTTGGATGCAGCGTATCATTAACACCGGTATTCTTCAATTTTACAGCAGCTGCCAAATCCCCAGTTGGCACCTTATTGGCTTCTCCGCGTTTATTGCCATTTACCCAGTAAAGTCCGGACAGACGCACACCAGTTCCCGTAGTATGATTTATGAGATCCTGCCCCGGTTTTACGGTCCCACCGTATGATTTAAAATAGAGCATATCTCCCACGTGCGATTCCGAGCTATTCTTCCATAAAAACATCAGCGGATCACCGTCAGACTTCAACTTCACTGTTTCTCCATCCGTCGTTTTGGGCGGATTTGCTTCAAGGGGGTTGGGTGCCACATTTCCGAGAAATCCCATTACACGCCCCGTGCCCATATTACGTTTGGCACAGCAGCAGAACAACGGAAATATATCCCGATTCAACAGTGACTGATGCAAGCCTTCTCGCATCTGGCTTTCCGTAAGCTCACCCTGCTCCAGATACAAATCCAAAAGCGTTTCATCATTTTCTGCCACGGCTTCCACCAATTCATTATGAAGCAGATCGGCCTGCGCTTTATGCGAATCCGGAATGGGCAATTTATCAGGCTTGCCGCCATCCTCAGGAAATTCGTACATCGTCATTTTCAAAACATCAATGATAGCATGAAAATCTTCACCCTCACTGTAGGGATATTGAACCACAACTACACCACGACCGAATCGCTCTTTAGCCATATCCACCGCCTTCTGGAAATCGGAAAATTCGTTATCCGGTTTATTTACAATAATCAGCGATGGAATGTTATACTTCTCAGTGTATTTCCAGTGTAGTTCTGTCCCCACTTCCACCCCGTACTCGGCATTTAACGCAAAGATTGCCGTGTCGGCTACTCGCAGCGGCCCAACGACTTCTCCGATATAATCGGCCGTGCCGGGCGTATCAATGAGATTAATTTTACTACCCCTCCAGTCCAGATTTAACAGACTTGAAAACACCGATTTCTCTTTCTCATGCTCAATCTCATGATAATCCGAAGACGTGTTTTTTTGCTCAATAGATCCGCGCCTCTTCTTGCTTCCGGATTCAAAAAGCATCGTTTCTGCCAGTGTAGTTTTACCAGAACCGGCATGGCCCAGCAGCACCACGTTTCTAATTTTTGATGGCTTGTAAACATTCATAGGCTACCTCCGTTTTTTGGATAAGGAAAACACCAAAGTGCTCTGTCATGATACTATGCCAACGATAATACTTTGGAAGGCTACTATGTAAGATGGCTTGTTTGACCATTGCTCACTCCGGTGTTTAGATTGTCTTTAGACAAGTAAGGCAAAAAAAGATTTGAACTCAATACTTTCCGCTAAATTTGGTAACATTAGCTGCGGATTTAATAAAAACTCGAAACACCATTCATGAAAAGTATTTTACTTATCCAAACAGGCGGCACTATTGCCATGGATGTCAGCGGTGACCAAAAGCCGACACTGAATCCCCAAAAGTGGACCGAGCTGATGTATCAGGCTATTCCCGAACTTTCAGAAATTGCGGATATAAAAATGGAGCGGCTCTTTTTTGAGGACAGCTCCGATATCAACAAAAAACACTGGGCAGCATTAGCTGAATTTATCCGCAAAAATTATGAGGATTACGATGGTTTTGTAATTCTGCACGGCACCGATACTATGGCTTATACGGCTTCTGCGCTGTCATTTTCTTTACAGGGATTGGATAAACCGATCATCCTAACGGGAAGCCAGGTGCCCATGAGTAACATCCGCAGCGATGCACGGCGCAATCTGGTGAATGCTATTGAGATGGCAACGACATCTCTGCCCGAAGTGGCGATCTGTTTCAACGATTTTGTCTACCGTGGCAACCGGGCAACCAAAATGAGTATTGGCGATTTTGATGCCTTTGCGTCCCCCAACTATCCGCCCCTGGCAGAAATCGGGATCAATATTGAGATACGCGATCACGTACGTGCTCCATCAAATTCACTCGAAGTTGCAACTAATTTTTCTGATCAGGTTTTTCTTCTGAAAATCTATCCCAATTTAAATCCTGATTTCTTAAGCCAAATTAATTTTGGTGATAATCGAGCACTCATTATTGAGGCGTTCGGGAGCGGAAACTTTCCCATCCACGGTGAACAAAGTTTGTTGCCTTTCTTCAAGAAATGCCTTCAAAATAACCTACTGTTGATTATCACCTCGCAGGCCGCCTATGATGCCGTGGAGCTCAAGAATTACGAAAGTGGACGCAAGGCACTCGAGCTGGGAGCGCTGAGCGCAAAAGATATGACGACCGAAGCAACGCTCACAAAAATAATGTATCTTCTTGCCAGGCATAACAATAATACAACAGTAGCCGAGCAATTTAACAGGAATTTAGTTGGAGAAATGACGGAGTAATTATGTTTTTTGTTTTTGATGTTGAAACCATCCCCGATTTTGAATTTGTACGCCAGGTTATCGAAAATCCTGAAACAGATGAAGACGAATTACTGATACAGGCCAGTGAAGATTTAGCGCGCAACTCATCGGGATTTCTGCCGCCCATGTACCACAAAATGATTTCCTGGGTAGGTTTATGGGTCGAAAATAATGGCATGCCCAAGCAAAAAGTGGGCTGGCACGGCAGCGATGAAAAAGAGGGACTCGAAAAACTTTTTGACGCTCTCAGCACCTACAAAGATTTTGGGTTGGTGCATCACAACGGACGCGGTTTTGATTTACCGCTGCTCACCTATCGTGCCCTCAAACACGGGCTACAGATGCCCAAGCGGCTGAATCACTACGATATCAAATATCGCTATAGCAACGACAATGTTGATCTGCTTGATGAATTCAGCAACTATGGTGCAAGCTCGTGGCCAAAACTCAAACACTTGGGATATCTGATCGGCATCCCCTTTAAACAAACCGGTGAAGGCAATGAAGTGTTAAAAATGTTTCGTGAAGATAAACTTGCCGAAATTGAGCACTATTGCTACGAGGATGTCATGGCAACCTATGTCGTTTGGCTACATCTAAAATATACCGTCGGCGATATCGACAAGGAACTGTTCGATAATCTTAATGACAGGGCCATGAATAAGCTCAATGAAATACAGGGAAATAACGACTAATCGCCCTATCATGACAGCAATCCCAAAGCCGGCCCTAAGCTTAGCAGGCATATTTATATTTATTTTTCTCATTGGGATATCCTGTGCAAGTACTCAAATCCCCTCCTCTCTAAGCAGGCAGACAGAGAAAAATATTAAAAGTAAAAACCTGGTGATCACTGATGAGCTCACTGATTACTTCCTGGAAATTGCATTTGGCTCAGAATACAAAGGCGGTGATGGCCTGGTTACCTGGAATAAACCAATTAGAATTAAGCTTTTGGGTGATTTTACAACTGCTGATTCTATGGAAATTGCCGGCGTTGTTAGTGAACTCAACAATATATTATCATTCACCAACCTTCACCTTGTAAACGAGCAGGCTAATATCTCGATCTATTTTACCGATAAGAAAGGATTTGAGAAAAATGCTCCCGATTATGCCCACAATAACAGCGGTTATTTCTCTATTCAGTGGACCCCCAAAGAAAAACACGTTACTAAAGGAAAGATTTTAATTAATATTGATCAGAGCCAAGAGCGCAGAAATCACGTAATCAGAGAGGAAATAACACAAATTTTAGGGCTAATGAACGACTCTGAACGGTATCCCGATAGCATATTTTACCAGAACTACTCCACAGTTACCCAGTATTCATCTCTTGACAAAAAAGTACTTCAACTTTGGGAAGCACTTCGACCCCTTTCGGGATACAAACATAAACAGATAAAACGATACCTGCGAAAGTTGTAAAGTTATTAGATCATCGTACATGGATTTAGATGACTCGTAAAATTACAACGATCCGCAGCGAGACTGCGGACCGAGGTGAGATTATCAGATTCAAGAAAAAGTATTGAGTAAAAGCCTCCTCAATACTCACTAATTATATCTCGAGACTATTAAATCTTTGTTCCATCTTCGATAACTTCTCCCTTAGGTACAATCACGATGCCATCAACAACATGATAGTTTTCATACTCCCCATCTTCGAGATGATCGCCGCCGGCAATACGTACATCATCTCCAATTTTAACGTCTTTATCGATAATAGCATTGCTGATGAAACAACGCTGGCCAATTCCCATAGGTGGATTTTTCTCACTACTATCCTGTATCTCTTCCTGAGATTGGAAAAAATCATTCCCCATGACAATAGAGTGTTCGACAGTGGTACCCTTTCCTATTCGTGATCGAATTCCAATAACCGATCGCTCAATACGGCTGGCTTCTACAATACACCCTTCGGCCATTACCGAATGATCAAAAGTGGTACCCGACAATTTAGATGCAGGCAGCATCCGGGCATGGGTATAGATAAAGTCCTCATTGTCAAAGAGATTAAACTGGGGAAGGTCATCTGTTAAGGCCAAGTTCGCGTCAAAAAATGATTTTATCGTCCCGATGTCGGTCCAATAGCCATCAAACTCATAGCTTTGAACTTTGTAATCAGTATCAATGGCTTCGGGTATTATTTCTTTTCCAAAATCAGTGGCTTCATCATACTCTTCAAATAATTCATTGAGGACATCCTTTTTAAAGATATAAATCCCCATGGAAGCCAAATATTCTTTTCCTTCTTTTTTGAATTTGTCCGGAGTATCGGATTTCCATTTTTCGAGCTCATCAAAATCAGGCTTCTCAACAAAGCTTTCGATAAATCCTTCTTGATTTGTCTTCATAATACCAAAACCGGTAGCATCCTCAGCCACTACGGGAATAGTACCAATGGTAATATCTGCATCGTTATCCTCGTGCCTTTTCATCATCTTGCGGTAATCCATCTGGTAGAGCTGATCACCGGATAAAATAAGAACGTGCTCATGGCTGTGATTCTCCATATGATGGATTGACTGGCGTACCGCATCGGCTGTGCCCTGGTACCAATTTTTACTGTCCGGAGTTTGCTCCGCAGCCAATATATCTACAAAGCCACGACTAAAAACGTCAAAATTATACGTGTTTTTGATATGGCGATTTAGTGACGCAGAATTAAACTGGGTAAGAACATAAATACGTCGTAGCCCTGAGTTAATACAGTTTGAAATAGGTATATCCACCAAGCGATATTTTCCCGCAATAGGTACCGCAGGTTTCGATCGCAATTTAGTTAATGGATATAATCGCGTACCCTGTCCACCGCCTAATATTACCGCAATTACTTTTCTACGCATAAGTATGATTTCTGTTAGTTAGTTACCTATTATTCGATTAGTTCATTATACATTTTAATATATTCTTTAGACGAAGCATTCCAAGAAAAATCCAAATTCATAATTCTTTTACGAATGCCTGCCATTTTTCGGCCGTCTTTGAATAAATCTATGGCCCTTTGCACAGCATCATGCGCTGCATGAAAGGTAAAATCGTTGAAGGTAAATCCATAACCGTCATCTCTGCTGATATCTATAACGGTATCTTTTAATCCTCCAACATTTCGTACAATAGGTACAGTTCCATAGCGCATGCAATACATCTGATTAAGCCCACAGGGTTCCACGCGCGACGGCATAATCATAAAGTCGCTGCCTGCATAAATCTGATGGGCTAGCGACTCGTTATAATCCAACGTCGCATCAAAATAACCGATAAAACGATTACTCATCGACTCAAATTGGTGGTGCAACTCCCGATTACCGGTTCCCAAAACAATGAAATTTACCGACTGCTCGGACTCTAAAAATGAACGGAAAAGATCGGGTAACAGATCGGCTCCCTTTTCATGAACAAGCCGACCAATAAATGATATAGTCGGATATTGAGGATCCAGTCCGAACTTTTCGCAGAGCACCTTCTTGTTTTTCCGTTTACCGTCAGCGGTCTTGCGCTTATTGTATGAATGGGCAATCATCGGGTCGTTATCCGGATCCCATACACTGGTATCGATACCGTTGATAATACCTCGTGACTTCTGCTGCTCATTTTGAAACAGCAATTCCAAACCGTTACTGTTATACGACAGCTCTTTCATATACGATTCGGAAACGGTTGTGATCTGCCAACAGGTTTTAAGTCCCGCTGCAAGGCAGTTTAATTTCCCATCCCAATCGAGCAGACCAAAATTGCGCTCGTCGAAGTCAGGTAACATATATCCCTTTCCCCGGTCAAACTCTCCATGATATTCCGCGTTATGTACCGTCAATACAGTGGGAATATGTTTAAGATCATCATAACGATAACACTCGGTGAGCATAAAGGGCACCAGCCCGGTATGGTGATCGTGGCAATGCAACAGATGGGGCTTTTTCTTCATCCTGTTAAACCAGTCTAACACAGCAATTTGGAAACTGGCAAAACGCTCAAAATCATCCCAGTAGCTATTGCCCGTATCGGCATCGGTATAAATGCCGCGACGATCGAACCGACCGGGAATGTCGACTACATACAACGGAAATCCAAGCGTATTTTCCGTCTCTCGCTCGATCGAGAAATCAAAATGCCAATCTCCCAGCGGTGCACTACCCTGTAGCACGGTCTCAAAAGTGTGATTCTCCATCCATTCATTGGCATATTTGGGCATCACTACCGAAGCCTCGGCCAATTCATTATTGAGATATTTTGGCAATGCCCCAACCACATCTGCTAATCCACCTACTTTTGCAACGGGATAACATTCGGCACTTAGATGAAATACTTTCATTTTTGAAATAGAGTTAAAATAAGCTGTAAGATTCTTTGCAGAGCAGTATTTTACCGCAGTTTGATCATGTTGAAATAATCAAAACTTTATGCTTCAATCAAAATCTTTCTTTATCTATAATTTTATCCTACTTTCAGTGAAAAATAATCATCAATCACACATATGGCTGTAATTGAAGTAAGCAATATTTCTAAATCTTTTGGAGATACACAAGCCGTTGATAATGTGAGTTTTGAAATTCCAAAGGGACGCATTTTTGGGTTACTCGGTCCAAATGGCGCCGGCAAAACAACAGCAATTCGCATTATAAACCACATCCTTATAGCCGACAGTGGTACGGTAACTATTAGCGGCTATCCCGTAAGCTCAAAGACGCAAAGCATGATCGGCTACATGCCCGAAGAGCGTGGACTGTACAAAAAAATGAAAGTAGGAGAACAGCTCATCTACCTGGCACAACTCAAGGGACTATCGCACGAGGAGGCCAAAACAAAAATCCGCTACTGGCTCGATCGATTTGAAGCGGCCGACTGGTTCGATAAAAAGGTCGGTGAGCTCTCTAAAGGGATGTCTCAAAAAATTCAGTTCATCGCTACCATTGCACATAATCCCGACATCTATATCTTTGATGAACCGTTCAGCGGCCTTGATCCCATCAACAGCGAAATGCTAAAAGAGATCGTCATCGAACTACGCGACAACGGGAATACCATTTTATTTTCGACGCACCGCATGGAACAAGTTGAGCAGATGTGTGATGATATCTGCCTCTTTAATAATGGCAAAGCCGTACTTAAGGGAAATCTGCGCGAGATAAAACAGCGTTATGGCAAAAACACCGTCAACATAGAGTTTGAAGGGAACGATGCTTTTCTGGATGATCTACAGGATGTGCGCATCAACAATCGATCAGCAAATTACGCCGAAATTCGTGTGCTTAACGGGCAATCCATGCAGGAGATCCTCAAGAAAGCCATGAATCACGCCGAAATTTATAAATTTGAGCGCGTAGAACCCTCTCTTACCGAAATCTTTATCTCCACCGTCGGCGAAGACAATATTAATCCCAACGAATTAGCGTAAATTATTCACCATGAGTCTGCGACAAATTCTACTTGTGCTCAAGCGGGAATACATGACCCGCATCCGTTCTAAAGCCTTTATTCTTGCAACGGTTTTAATTCCACTGGGAATGGTTGTCTTTTTTGGCATTGTAATAGGTATTTCCTTATGGGATTCCGATACCGAACAGACTATCGGCATAGCCGACCGAACAGAGGTTTTGTATCCCCGGCTGCAAGAAATAGCTCCCGATCGCTATAAAGACTTATCCGATCTTGCCGAAGATTCATTACAGTCATTAGTCCAACGCGAAGAAATAGATGGGTTTATCGTTCTTGAAGAATCGCATATTGAAGGACAGAAAAATCCGGAATTTGTATCCAGCGGCAGTGGCGGACTCAAACTACAAAATACCCTGCGTACTGATTTACGCGAAGTTATCCGCAATGAGCGGCTTGCTCGGGCCAATGTATCGGAAGATGTTCAAAAGATTTATGAGAGTGATATTTCCCTGACGACGACTAAACTCACCGAAACAGGCGAAGAAACCGAAGACGATACAGGCTTTTTAACTATTGTGGGTTTTATTATGGGAGCTATTATTTTTGGTGCTATTTCGGGATACGGCGGTCTGATTACCCGAAGCGTAATCGAGGAGAAAACCAATCGTATTATTGAAGTTATTGCATCATCAGTAAAACCTATCGAGCTACTTTTTGGAAAATTAGCCGGTATAGGAGCTTTGGCTCTCACCCAAATGACCTTTTGGGTCGCTTCCCTTTTGGGACTTGCCGCGGCAGCGGGACCATTAGCCGGAATATTTCTTAGTGAACAGATGTCAAATATGCCCGAGACTGCCCAAGCAGCACAAGGCTCACAAGGTATTGATCCCGAAGTATTTTCGATTCCCACTATTGACACTTCGCTGATTATCTACTTTGCTATCTTTTTTATCCTCGGATACCTCATTTACGCTTCCATTTTTGCAGCAATTGGCTCAGCCGTAGATTCTGAAGCCGACACCCAGCAGTATATGTTTCCTGTTATGGTTCCTATTTTTGTGGCCTATATTATTATGTTCCAAACGATGAATAATCCCGATGGCACGCTTTCAGTTATTGGCTCACTGATTCCGTTCTGCACCCCCATCGTGATGATTACACGCATCGCCATCACTGATGTCCCATTTTGGCAAATATCGCTCTCAATTTTGTTGATGATCGGTACCTTCATGGGCACGATGTGGCTAAGTGCTAAAATCTACAGTGTGGGCATTCTCAGTTATGGTAAGAGTACCAACTGGAAAGAACTCATGAAGTGGGTTCGGCAGGGGTAGGTTTGGGTAATGAGATATGAGAAGTGAGTATTGGGAAGATGGCTTAAGCGTCCTCTATCTTGTTCCGTAGCTCTCGTAATAATATCCTTTCCGTGGCGGTGATGAGTATTGTCACCGGATATAAATAAACTTTTGTTAAAACCCCCAAGATTTTCGTACCTAAAAGCAGCGTTAAAAAAATGGTTACCAAAATTCTTTGGTGATTGAAATCCTCAGGGTTTAGGTATATAAATAGGCTATAGTAGAGATATGTAATCTTTCATCCTTCATCTGAAAAACCCTGAGAATTTTAGATAACCTATCCCACTAAAGAAGCTCCTCAATTTTTCGATAAACGCGAGCATCGTATTCATCCTGCCTGTAATCCTTAAGAAACGCTCGTATTTCATCATTTATATTCTGCTCCATGCCCCGTAGAACCAAGAACCGAATACGGGGATCAGCAATTTGAGTCAATTCTTCGGCGCGACCGAGCCAATTGGCCGCAGCACGATCATGCTGAATAAGAAGCTGATATGCCCGACTTCGAATGGGGTATGCATATTCCTGATCCGTAAACAGATTGGCCTGTTCCACAGCATCTTCGATTTGCCCCATATTGGCCAGCTCCTGAACAGCAAAAATTGATCGCATTCCCACCGAGTCCGACTGAACGACAGATTCTACAAATCCACTGAATGATTCCTCGGCCATCACAGATGTCAACACTTGCGTAGCTTTTTTGAACATTGAGAGTTCATCAGCTCGTTGTGCCACCGCCTGTACCGTATTCACAACCGTACTGTTCTGAGGATAATTTTGCAGCGCCATTAATCCCGCCTCACGAATAACCTGATGATCACTCTTCAGCGCATCCAAAAATACCTGCTCAGTACCGGATGCCCCATCCGTAATATCTGCCATGGATAGCAGAAGTCCCGCCTCTACTTTGGGCTCCAAATCCTGCTTCATAAAATCCTGAATGGCCAGCTGCAGATCCGGATTATCGCTGTGGTATCCCAGTTTTCGGGCGGCTTTTGCACGCTCCTCAACCGTCTCTCCGTTACGAAGTTCACTAATCAAAAATGAGGCCGGCTTAAACTCATCGAGTGTCAGCGTCGGGTGATCTTCAGCGGACAACCGCAGGGTATTAATGGTCGGCTGTACCTGCAGCACGATGGAATCTTCCTTGCCCGTAAAGGTCACTTTCGAGGTATCAACTTTCCCGGGATACATCGCATAGGCTTCTATGGTTGTAAGTTCCCCGAAATAACCATGGGTAGCTTTAAATCGCAGTTTAAGTGTTCCCTCGGCTTCATTGAATTCGTAATAAACCTCATAGGCTACCGAGTCTTTTGGGGATGATGATTCCTTAGCATCAACAGAAAATTGCGGACGGTTAAATAACGGCTGGCCAAGATGATCGTACCAAAAATTCGCATATTCTTCCCAACTTATTACACCGCCAAGATCCAGCATCTCAGGTAATGAATCCCGCATAAATGCTTTTACCGATTCATTTTGCCAAGATCCAATACCTTTTTGCCAGCTATTCCATCGTTCCGGTCCAAACTGCGAATACAACGAATGGGCGAACCCTTGCGGCTGATCTTTACTGCTCAACGTACTACTCTCTGACGTCAACTCCTGGAGCAACAGCGTCTGACTCAGCGTGATGGCATCGGCCTGGCTCCATTGTCGCTCACGCTGCTTTACTCCAAACCACTGGCCTATTATGCCGCGCATCAATTGCGTATCCAAGTCCCCTCTATTTTTATACAAAAATATGGTCGATGCTCCCCACGATTTTGTCTCTCCGTTGTGATCTTCCAACACCACAACCTGCAGCTGTTCATAAGGATATTGACGCTGCAGTTTTTCTTCTACCGATGCCAGGTAATCTTGTGTATTCTGTAGTAATGCCTGCGGATCGATTTGGCTGCCAAGCGATTTTTCTACAGCCAAATTAATCTTCTTTTCTCCGTATCTGGTTGATTCATTCTCAAAACTTCCGATTGCAAAAGCCAAACTGGAAGCCGGCACCTCTTTTTGTGATACAAATTGATAACGCATGGCATCCACCGAAAGCACTTCTTCCTCTGCTTTTGTTCCGGTAGCCCAAACCTGTACACCTGACGGAACCGAAATATTAAATGTTGTTTTAAGCGTTACCTGCGGATGATCTACAATAGGAACCCAATGCCGTTGTGCTCGTGGCAGCTGAGAACTCCAGATCGTTTCATTACGATTTTGTAGTACGCCAAATTGCGGACGTCCCGAATACCGGATATTTACTTCGAATTGCGACCCCGCCTCTGCGGAATCATCCACGAGAATAAACAGGGAATCATTTTGGAGCGAAAAATCTGCTGCATTTCCGTCTACTAAAACATTACTGATATCCATGTGAGAAGCATAAAGCGTCAGCGTATCGGCCCCACTAATATTAGCCTCAACCTGATATTTTGCCTCCCCATCAATACGCAGGTTTTGAGGTTGAACGCCTAAATTGAGTTCTAAGTCTACGAAGTTAAAATCCAACTTTGGATAAGGTTCATGATCAAACGACTGCGCCTTTACTTCAGATATCGTCAACATCATCAGAACCACAAAACCAGCTAAAAACAGAGCACGAGGAAGGGAATTAATACGAATTACAGGCATGGGCAATAACAATTTAAGTATTTAAAAGTCACTTCTAATTTTTTGTCACACAATTATGTAACGCAATAATATAAGGAGTCTTACACTTTCCGATAAATCTAAGTGAAGCTTTTTAAATTTGTTCCATCAACCGTAAATGATTCGTCATTTATTTCTGTTAGACAGATGTGCAAAAAGTTTAACACTAAAATATTTTCCTATGGCCTCAATGAAAGCAATGCAAGTATCAGAACCGGGTTCGGATTTTGAACTCGTGGAAAAAGATATTCCCACTCCTTCTTCAGATGAAGTACTAATAAAAGTTCAAGCGTGCGGTATCTGTCACAGCGATGCCTTTGTAAAAGATGGCACCATGCCGGGCATCGAATATCCGCGCGTACCGGGACACGAAGTGATTGGAACTATTGAATCAGTGGGTGATAATATCTCGGAATGGAGCGAAGGTCAGCGCGTTGGCGTAGGCTGGCATGGTGGACATTGCCACGAATGTGAAGCGTGCCGCAAGGGTGATTTTATCAACTGTGAAAATGCCCAGGTAACAGGATTGAGCTTTGACGGTGGTTACGCGGAATATATGACTGCGCCCCAAAATGCGCTGGCAGCTGTCCCTGACTCCCTCGATTCAGCCGAAGCTGCTCCCCTGCTCTGCGCCGGAATTACCACATTTAATGCGCTGCGCAACAGTGATCTCAATCCGGGTGATTTAGTAGCTATTCAGGGCATTGGCGGACTTGGTCACCTGGCCGTACAATATGCTCATAAATTCGGATGCGAAGTGGTTGCCCTTTCTCGCAGCACCGATAAGCGCGAATTAGCGTACGGACTGGGTGCCGACCATTTTATAGATACCGAAGACACCGATCCGGCCGAGGAACTGCAAAAACTTGGTGGAGCAAAAGTAATACTTGCAACGGCTCCCAACAGTAATGCTATTACTTCTGTTATTGACGGGCTCGGAACCGACGGTACGCTGATGATTGTAGCGGCCACGCCAGAACCGGTCGAAGTAAGTCCGTTCCAGCTAATTATGGGACGTAAATCGATCGCTGGTTGGCCCAGCGGCACGGCTAAAGATTCTGAAGACACCCTTGATTTTAGTGCACTGACAGATATCACGCCGACCATTGAAACTTATCCGCTTGAGGAAGCCAACGAAGCCTACGATCGGATGATCAACAATGAAGCGCGGTTTCGCGTAGTTCTGGAGATGTAATATTATATCGTTACCAAACCCTCAGGGTTTCTTTTAGTAGTAAGATTATACTTTCAAAAACTACTCAAATTTAAATTATGTTAAACCCTGAGGGTTTTATTAGTATCTGGTCGTAATGCTCCGCGTTGCGGCCTTTATAATTTTATTGATTATTCAAACCCGCAGGGTTTTCTCAAAAAGAATTTCTTTCAGTATCATAAATTTAGACTGACAAGAAAAGAAACCCTGCGGGTTTTATTTTTATCTAATTCGCTTCAAACACCTCTAAAACTTCGGGTAACAGTTCGCGGCTACAGGAAAATCCATTGCCCGATTCAATTGTTTCATTGCCATCGGCATCACAGAAAATGCCTCCTGCCTCGCGCAAAACAGTAAGTAGCGGCGCAGCATCCCAGATGCTCAATATGGGATCAAACATCAGATCAGCACGTCCCGTTGCCACGAGCATGTGTCCATATGCATCGCCCCACGTGCGGTGAATGCGCGTTTTATCGATCAAGGCATCAAAGGCATCTCCATAACCAAATTCGGCCGACGTGTATACATCAGTACTCATAAAACTGGCTTCGGTTAAATCATCACACGAACGCACGCTGCAAGTTGATCCGTTAAGCCGCGCGCCTTTGTCCTTCGCCGCATCACAAAACTCATCCAGCGCCGGCGCATAGATAATACCAACGACCGGCTCCTTTTCGACTACCACGCCAATAAGCGTAGTATAAAGTGGCACCCCGTGGATAAACGATTTTGTTCCGTCAATGGGATCGAGAATCCACTGCACGGGACTATCTTCGTTTTCGTTGCCGTGCTCTTCGCCAATGATACCGTGATCGGGAAATCGGTTTTTGATCTCATCTCTCATGATTGATTCAGCTTCCCTGTCGGCCACGGTCACCGGAGAATCATCCGATTTACGCTCCACATCGAAGGATTTATTAAAATAGTTGAGGGTATGATCGCCTCCCTTTTTAGCAATTTCTTTCGCTGCATCGTGAACGGAATTCAGATCAAAATTCATGTGTATTTATAGTCTTAGGGTGATTATTTTCATCAGTCCAAATATAGGATTCTGTATTAAGGATTCAGAATCCAGAATAACAAGTAGTATTAACCTGAACTCATATTCTTCTAATAGCAATGTATTTAAGAAACATTTAAAGGCTCTACCATGTCATGCTGAACTTGTTTCAGCATCTGTAAGAAATCGTTCTTCAGAAGCTTCTAATATAACTTCTGTTCAAGATCCTGAAATAAATTCAGGGTGACACAGGTTTTACTAAGCTCTTTTTAAGGTTGGATAAAAAACAGCGCCATATATGCACAATTCATCTAGCCTCTAACTTCAAATTTTCAATTTCCCAAATGACCGATTCACAGATTTTTAACAATATAGCCCAAGAATTAAATCTCAAATCCAAGCAGGTTAAAAGCGTTGCCGACTTTTTGGATGACGGTGCCACAGTCCCCTTTTTGGCCCGCTACCGTCAGGAGGCGACCGGCGGACTCGATGAAGAGGATATCCGTAATGTGCGCGACAAGCTGGAATTTCACCGGACGCTCGAGGATCGCAAGCAGACGATCCTCAAAACCATCGATGAGCAGGATAAACTAACCGACGAGCTCGAGGAAAAGATTAAGTCATGTACCGACCTGAATACGCTGGAGGACCTCTACCTGCCCTATAAACCCAAGCGCCGCACCAAGGGTGATATGGCCAAGGAAAAAGGACTCGAGCCGCTGGCCAAACTTATCTGGGCGCAGGAAATCGAGCAGGGTGATCCCATGGAACACGCCGCCAAATTTGTGAATGAAGAGAACGAAGTCGAATCCGCGGAGGATGCCATGGACGGTGCCCTCGATATTGTTGCCGAGTGGATTAACGAGTCGGCCGAAGTGCGCGAAAAGCTGCGCGATATTTTCCAGGAACATGCGGTAATTAAAACGGAGAAAAATCCTGCCGTGGAAGAGCGAACCAATTTTGAAGACTACTACGAATTTTCTCAAAAGGCCAAACATCTGAAACCCTATCAAATTTTGGCAATCAACCGCGGAGAGCGCGAAAATGTGTTATTCTTGAATGTAGAGTTATGGGATGATATCACGCTCGAAAATATTGACGATGTGGTTATTAAAAACGATAGGAGCATATTTGTCCCGCACATACAGGATGCAGTCGAAGACGCCTACAAGCGCCTGCTGTTCCCTTCGCTTGAGCGCGAGCTGCGCAACCAGCTTACCGAGAAAGCCGATCAGCACGCCATCGAAACTTTTGCCACCAATCTGTCCAATTTGCTGATGCAGCCGCCGCTCGATCACAAAGTGGTCATGGGCATCGATCCCGCCTACCGCACAGGCTGTAAGGTGGCTGTAGTGGACGAGACCGGAAAGTATCTTGAAGGGACGACCACCTATCCTACTCCCCCACAGAACAAAGTAGAGGAAGCAGAAGAGGTCTTTACGAATCTAATTAACAAGCACGGAGTAAATCTCATTGCCATCGGCAACGGCACGGCCAGCCGCGAGACCGAACAGATTGTAGCGAACTACATCCAAAAGCGAAAAGAGAAACATCCTGATGAAGAACTCAACTATATGATTGTCAACGAGGCCGGCGCTTCGGTGTATTCCGCATCCAAAACCGCGGCCGAGGAGTTCCCGGAGTTAGAAGCCGCACAGCGCGGCAATATCTCAATAGCCCGGCGCGTGCAGGATCCGCTGGCCGAGCTCGTAAAAATTGATCCGAAGTCGATTGGCGTGGGATTATACCAGCATGATGTAAATCAGAATCAGCTCGCGCAATCGCTCGATGATGTGGTCGAAAGCTGCGTAAATCAGGTCGGAGTCAACCTAAATACCGCCAGCGCGCCGCTTTTGTCCCATATTTCCGGTCTAAGCTCACGAGTCGCCAAACGAATAGTAAACTATCGGGAAACGTCCGGAAAGTTCACAGACCGGGAGCAAATCAAAGATATTAAGGGGGTCGGGGAATTTCGCTTCCAGCAGGCGGCAGGATTTATGCGTATTCCCGAATCTGACAACCCGCTGGATAATACCGCTATCCACCCCGAAAGCTATGAAGCTACCGAGAAGCTCTGTAATCTTTTTGGGATTGATCTTGAAAAACTGAACGACCAGACCAAAGCTATTTCAGAGAAGCTCAAAAACGTCGACAAAGAACAGGTCGCCGGGCAGATCGGAGTGGGCATGCCGACGCTCAAATTAATTATCGAAAATCTGCAAAAGCCGGGACGCGATCCGCGGGAGTCATTACCCAAGCCGGTGCTCCGAAATGACATCATGAAGATGGAAGATTTGAGCGAGGGACAAGTGCTCGAAGGCACCGTTCGGAACGTCGTTGACTTCGGCGCTTTTGTGGATATCGGGGTGAAGCAAGACGGGCTGCTGCATATCTCAAATATGGCTGATCGCAAGGTCGAAGATCCCCATGACATCGTAGCCGTCGGCGACATCCTGAAACTCAAAATTGTATCACTTGATTTGGAGCGCGGACGTATCGGGCTGTCACTGATTGACTAACTTTCTTAACAATTTCTAAGTGACTTCAAAGGCTGTCGATTTTGTATCGGCAGCCTTTTTTATCAACAAATCACCGCATTTCTTAAACCGTAACACCTAAAAACGGACTTTTACATTCTAGTAGTTTTTATATCATCTACATAAATTATTGTACTGCATGTATTTAAAATAATTTAAATGCATACTGCTAAATTGTCTCCCCACCTATTTTTAGCCAGAACCTAAATTATTTAGGCAAAACAAACAGCTTTCAACTACCTTTAATATGTCATTTTATATATTCCCTAAGTCATTGTTTTTCATAAATTTAGTATACTAAAATACGAATTACCACCATTTTATCCTTAATACATGAATTTAGCTACCTAAATTATTTAAGTAGGGCACAAATCACGGGATATATCTACTTAAAGTGAATTTTAAGTAAATTACCTATCTTTATGATGAGTAGTATAATGGAATTAAATATACTATACATTTTAGTACTATTGACAAATCTATTATCCAACATTCTGCAGGTTCATGGGCAAAAAATTCGGTTTGTTTTTATCAATCGCTCTAAGTTATTAGAAGGCAATGTAGTAGCTTGCATAAAGCGTTCAATATCCAATCATGGATATCTTTTATGTCAAATTGCCAGCCTGCCCTATTTTTTCTAAAACTCAAATCATAAATGGATATCTATCCATCTCGAATGACCCCGAATTTTCACTGCTTCACCGGAGAAGCGACAGGCTTGGCTGGTACGGTATTGGGTATCAATACAACCGCATCAAAAGCCCAGAGAAAATCCCCTAGCTCTTCCCCTACAGTAACAGTCCCCTCATGCAGCAGCGGGTGCAACGCAGTTAAGTCAAAAAGAACAGGCTGTTCTTTCGATAGCGACTTAAGATCTTCACCAAGTCGGTCTGACCAACAATCCACCGTCTGGGCAGGAAAGCTTCTACTCTGAGAACCGGGTCCACAAAGCACAGCAACATTTAAAGCTTCGCCGCCCATTGCACGCGCCAACGACACGGACAGATTTCCAATATCCAGAGCATTGTTTGGCGTCATCCCTTTATAAGCATGGAATGCCCCAGCCTTAATAACAACCTGTGGTTTTTTATTAGAAGGCCGATCGGCTTGTTGGAAAGACTGTCGAAGATTATCCCGTAAATAGCGGGCGCGAATCTGATTCGACCGGTAATTGTCTTCATCATTCAAACGATAAATTTTGATGCTTTTCTGCAGTTCACTTAAGATCTGCCGGGCTTCAGGTATCCCTTTAAAGTGACTTCGTAGAGTATCAAAATTAACCGGCTCATAAACCGTAATAGGCGTTGGAATACCCGGTGGTAGCTTTTGCAGACGCGGATCGTCGGCTGATTTTGATTTCCCCAGTTGACGAACACTCTCAACGGCTTTTTTAGCCGAAAGGGTTGGCGCAAGCTCAACGAGTCGGTCAAAAGCCATGTCAGTTGAAAAGGCAAAAATTTGATCGAGTCCCCATAGTGGTCGTTTCTTATCGCTGCTCTGTACGAACTGATGCAATAAATCCCGCTCATTTTCAAAGTTATAAAATGGAATTGCCGATGGATATTCTTCGATGAGCCGGTTGTAAGCACTCTTTCCCTCCGATAAGCTATCTGTCATCTGCTCTACCGACCACGGACTCACTTCAAGCGCAAGGTGATCCGCTTCGCCGGTCTCCTGCAAATCGCTAATAAGGGCGTTCATCACCGCAGGAATTTCCTGCGTAGCATGCATTTCACCAAGCATTACAATGGCAGCCTCACTGGCCTGTTTTTTAAGCCAGACGCCACCCTCTCCTTTAAGATCACCATCTGCCAGATGCAATGGATACCGATTTTCTTTCAACGCCTCTTTCAGACTTAGCGAAGAAGTATCGGACGTTGCTTCATCTTGGCCTGTTGCCGGAAAGGGCAATACCATCCCAAGAAAAATGACCATGATAAATATTTTTAATTGCCCCTTACCCAATTTTTTAACATTCATACTTTCTTAAAATTTTTATTACCATTGATCAACTTATTCCGTTTATGTTTTGCGAAAAAATAGCCTCAGTGTTACAATTTCATTAGATTTATGAGCTTAAAGAGTCTTCATACATGAATTATCAGCAACTCACAGAAAAATATCATCTCCCTGTTTACAATCGATTTCCTATTACTCTAGTAAAAGGCGAAGGTGCCCACGTTTGGGATGACGAAGGCAGTAAATATATCGATGCTTTGGCCGGTATTGCGGTCAATAGTCTAGGGCATTGTCATCCGAATGTGGTGGAAGCGGTACGCAAGCAAGTTGGACAGCTTATGCACATTTCCAACTTCTATTACAGCAAACCACAGGCTGAACTGCTAAAATTGCTTTCCAGCATTTCGGGTATGGATAACGGATTTATATGTAACAGCGGCGGCGAAGCAATGGAAGCTTGTCTTAAAGCCGCACGCAAATACGGCCAGGCTCATCTTAAAAAAGGTCCGATTTTGACCGTTAGCAATGCCTTTCACGGGCGTACAATGGGCACCATATCTATGGGCATGGATAAATATTCCAAAGGCTATGATCCGCTCTTGCAGGGCTTTCAGGAGATTCCGATGAATAATGTAGATGCTTTGAAACAGAATTTCGATAGCAACACGCTTGGAATTGTCATTGAAACCATTCAGGGCTCGGGCGGACTTCATGTGGCTTCGCAGGAATTTATGGACACTATCAAAGAGCTTTGTGATAAGTATAATGCTCTTTTAATTGTTGACGAGGTACAAACCGGCATTGCCCGAACCGGCAAGATGTTTGGCTTTGAGCATTACGGGGTAGAACCTGATATCATTGGAATGGCCAAGGCCATGGGCGGAGGTTTCCCAATTGGAGCGATGGTTTGTACCACAAAAGTTGCTGAAACGATGAATTATGGGGACCATGGTAGCACATATGGGGGAAATCCCCTCGCTTGCGCCGCTTCACTGGCAGCATTAAATACCGTTGTCGATGAAAACCTTACGAAACAGGCTGCTAAGAAGGGTAATTTTCTTAAGCAAAAAATAAAAGAATTAAGCACCGACGTTGCCGAAATTGTTGATATTCGCGGACGGGGTCTGATGCTTGGGGTAGAACTCTCTATTGAAGGCCGGTCGATTGTTGAAGAAATGATGCATCAGGGGGTGTTATCGAATTGTACGCAGGGTAATGTCATGCGGCTGGTGCCACCGCTTATAACCAGTGAAAAAGATTTATCTACCCTGGCTGAGGTATTAATATCAGCAATCAAAAAAGTATCATCCTAAAGAAAACAAAATGCCCACATTTTAGTTATTGTTAGTGAAATAGAATAAGCAATACATGGAAACATTTTTTAAACGTCTTTTAATTATAGTTGTGGGCAGCGGGTTTCTGCTGCTGGGTGTATCTAAACAAGGCTTGTCGCAGGAGACTGATACATCAAGCGTTACTATTGACCAAGATGACCAATCTAACGACCCTATCCAGCTTGACCAGCGGTACAACCGATCGGTCTCGGGCGGAGCACTTACTGACATGGGTACTTATAACGTGCCTAATTCCACACAGTATTATCAGGCTCCATTTGAGGCACAAAAAGAACTGGATCAATTCATGGAAGAGTACCGAAAAGAAATGGAGAAAAGTGCTTACTGGCACTTTTTAAGGGCAGTGAGTCCCTATATCAGACTGCATCTGGGCGTTCGCGACTTTAATACCTTAAATATTGTAGGACGAGATAATCCGCTCTGGCAATCGTATAGTAATGACGAAGAAATTAAGTAGTTTTTCTTACTCCTCAGACATTATAAGTACGCTAAAGGGAATAACTTTTTATAGAGGTCTTTGTAAAACTAAAAATGTCATCCTGAATTTATTTCAGAATCTGTATTTAAAACTAGTTAAAAATATATGGATTCTGAAACGAGTTCAGAATGACACGAAAGAGTAGGTTTTGTAAAGGCCTATCAATAACAATTGGCAAATATAATCAGCCAAAAATATCTTGGAATACAGTTTTCACTTGTTCCAGATCCTCATCATCAATCTGGAAATGAAAAGTCGCACGAAGCGTTTGCGGTCCAAACGGAACCACCTTGATGCCCTTTCCAGCAAGTTTTTCCACCGCTTTTTCTGCCGATATTTCTTCGACCTCAAAAATAAGTATGTTGGTTTCTACGGATTCCAAATCGATCGAAAGATCGGAACATTGATTGATGACTTCCGCCAGTTCTCGAGCCCTGCGATGATCTTCCTTTAGCTTTGGCAGATGATGGTCAATAGCATAATCAGCTGCAGCAGCTAATATCCCGATCTGCCGCATTCCTCCACCCCACATTTTCCTCATGCGCCGTGCTTCGGTAATATTTTCTTGGGATGAAAGTACCATCGATCCCACCGGCGCTCCAAGTCCCTTGCTGAAACAAACCGACATAGTATCGGTAATACGGCTATAAAATGTTGGCTCAGTTTGAGTTGACGTCATAGCGTTCCAGATACGAGCTCCATCAAGATGCACTGCCAAATTATTTTCGTCAGCGAAATAACTTATTGTCGCCAGTTCTTGCTCCGAATAACAGCACCCTCCTCCCTTGTTGGTAGAATTTTCGAGCGCAATAACCGAGGTTCGGGGCTCCCACTCATTTTGTCCGCGAATGGTATTTTTTAAAAGCTCCGCTGAGAGTTTACCTTTTACCCCTTTCAACGGTCGAAGCAATACCGATGAGAGATGCGAAGCGGCTGTTGATTCATAATTAAAAATATGTCCTGTTTCCTCGATGAGCACTTCATCGGCCTGGCCGGTTAATGCGTTAATACTTAATTGATTAGCCATGGTGCCGCTGGGCGTGAATAATCCCGCTTCAAAGCCAAACATTTCAGCAATTTTTTCCTCAAGAGCATTTACGGTGGGATCTTCTCCAAACACATCATCCCCTACTTCAGCCTCGGCCATTACCTTCCGCATTTCGGAGGTAGGCTTGGTTACGGTATCGCTTCGCAGGTCAATCATAAATAACCATACTTAAAATTGATAGAATTTAGAACCATACCAACATCACTCATCCAACTGTAAACCCAGCATTCGGATGAGAAGATATTATTTCGTTTTCTCCAATATGCTGTAAAAACTCTCCGTATCAATATTAGTACCACAGACGATAATTCCTACATTTTTATCCATCACTTCATCGGAAAGGGGACCTGTTGCTGCTGCCAGCGCTGAGGCACCGGCCGGTTCTACGGCTAGCTTCAGTTCCTCAAACATCATGCGCATCGTCTGCGCCATTTTCAAATCGGTTATGGTAACAACTTCATCCACAAAACGCTTACACAATCCAAAGCTGTAAGGAGCGGCATGCGGTGCTCCCAGACTATCGGCGATAGTATCAACTTCATCAATTTCGACCGGCTCTCCTGCTTTTAGACTTTTGCTCATGCTATCAGCTCCCACCGGCTCTACTCCATAGACCTTACAATCAGAAATCATCTGTTTAACGACTGCTGATATCCCGGCACATAATCCTCCTCCACCAATAGGAACAATTACAGCGTCCAATTCCGGGACATCGTGCGCAAACTCAAGTCCCACGGTTGCAGTACCCAGGGCTGTTTGCTCTCCTTCAAAAGGATGGATAAATGCTCGATTTTCTTCATTTTCGATCTCCTTAACGCGATCGAAAGCCTGATGTACATCATCGACTAACTCAACTGTTGCTCCGTGGGATTTACACTTCTCAACTCGAAACGAATTTGCGGTTTTGGGCATAACCACCTTGGCCGTTGTGCCAAGTGATTTGGCAGCATAAGCAACAGCAATAGCATGATTCCCTGCACTAACGGCCGTAACGCCATTTTCTAACTGCTCATCAGAGAGATCCAGCATATTCATCAGGGCCCCTCGTGGTTTAAAGCTACCGCCATACTGGAAGAGCTCCAGCTTCAAAAAAAGGTTAGTTTTTTTACTCAGCAGTTGATCCTTGACATCACTGTCCCATTGCCAAACTGGCGTTCTCCGTACTTTATCGCCCAGTTTTTCTCGCGCCTGCTCAACCTGTCTCGGAGTTGGAATTTTAATCGTTTCCATACCTCAATAATTTTTCAGTTTTAAATAAACTGTGATGCCTACCAAATATTTGACAGTTCAAAATACCGGTTACTTTCCAGTTCTTAAATTTACTCTTTTATACCGGGCAGACCTCCCGCGGGTTTGTCATTACCCCACCATCGCTCGGGAGCTTTTCTTTTACGGGGATAGATTTCGTCCAGGGTTTCGCCGTTGTACAGGCGACCATTTTTCATTACCCATCGGACCGAGTTGGTATTGCGAATTTCATCCAGCGGGTTTTTATCCAAAATAACCAGATCTGCCAACTTTCCTTTTTCTATGGATCCCAGATCCTGATCAAGTCCCAGCGACTTTGCTCCAATTATCGTCGCCACTTTCAGAGCATTATGATTACTCATTCCACCGGAATGTACGGCCCAAAGCTCCCAGTGGTAACCAAGCCCTTCCAGCTGACCGTGACTTCCAATACCGCCCCAGCCACCGGCATTTACAAGATCTTTCATGAATTCGGCATGCTTGTAAAAGGCGTGCTCATCTCTGGTTGCCCAGAATCCACGTCGCCGTGATTTTGACGCCAGCTCTGCATAAGGCGTAAAGAATGACAGTTTGGAATCTTTGTAAGGCTCCTCATTGGCATAAAACCACTCTTCGGCCCATGGACCACCATAGGTAACAAGCAGCGTGGGCGTTACAGCCATTTTAGATTCAGCAACAACATCCACTACTTCATCATAAATCGGATAAACTGGAAAGTTGTGCTCATGGCCGGGATAACCGTCGATAAGCTGATTTAAATTAATCTTCCAATCCAGGGCCCCCTCTGTCGTGGGTAGTATTTTCTGATCTTTTGCAGCCATCAGAATCCACTGACGCTGTTGGCGATTTCCAGCAATATACATCTTAAGATATTTCGTATGATAGTACTCACTGTATTGCTTCATTACATCTTTGGCGTGATCCAGATCGCGGATATCATACGCCCAGTAGCCAAGTCCCGGCCCTGTGGAATACACTCGGGGTCCAAGCATTTTTCCGGCATTTACCATATCACTGTATGAAAGAACATCCGTGGTAGAGGTCTGTGGATCTCGGGTTGTGGTCACACCATAGGCCAAATTCGCCCAGTAATTCCAGATCTCATTCTTGTGGATACCCCACGTTGGCCACATATGCGCATGGGTATCCACAAAGCCGGGAATAATGGTCTTGCCGGATACATCAATCCTTTCTGCACCGGACGGTACATCAAGGGTTCCGGTCATTCCCACTTCTTTGATGCGATTATCTTCGATCAGAATATCTCCTTTTTCGATAACCTCATCTCCATCCATCGTAATGATGCGAGCCCCTCGCAGAAGTACGATACCTTCGGGTATATCCTGTTCATAAGTAACCTTAATTGCATATTCTTCCGGACTGTATTTTTCAGGTGTTTCCGCTTCATCCTTTTCAGACTTTTCCTCTTCTTTTTCTTCTTTGGATTCCTCCTCATTGTTTTCACCTTCTTTCTCTTGCTCTTCTTCTGCTTTTTGAGCCGCTTTTACACTGTCTTCAAAAGCTTTGGCCTCATCCAGATCATACACAAAGTGCCCGTTTCCAATCGACCAGTGCACCTTACGTCCGTCCGTATTCCAGTGCGGAAATTGTCCACCGATCTCAGTGAGCTTTCGTGCAGGAAACTGCGCATTATCGGGTTTTGCAACCGATATATCGATTTTTTCACCGACCTTGGGCACCGTTGCTACGTATATCTCATTATTGATCTGCGCCAGCGCTTGATCCCCTTCCGGAGCCATAGTAATCAGCGAAGCTTCGCTTGGAGGATTGTTTTCTTTTGCCGAAACCGGATGCAATATGCGCTCTTGGTGCGGCATGCCATTTTGATTCCCAAATCCAGCCGTTGTAATACCGGTCATCTCTACATATTCTTTCTCGTCGGTGCCATCCCAACGAATAGAAACCAGCGTATTATCATCGTTGAGATAAATACGGTCGTTACTTTTAACAAAATGCGGATTGGAGCGACCATCGGCCTTGGCAACCAACGTCGCCTCTCCTCCATCGGCCGGTATCCATGAAATTTCATCCAGCGAACCAAAATAAGCTCCAGGACCGAGCCCGTCGTGATAATCTTCTGCGGCACCTTTCAGGAAAACAATCCGATCACTATTGTACGACCATGCAGGACTTCCGTAAACAGCCGCTTGCTCGGTAAGTTTCCGGAGACCTTGACCATTGGGTCTCACTCTGTAAAGATGTCCTCCCTCATCTTCATCCCAGGTTGCAAAGGCAATCCATTTGCCGTCAGGCGACCATGTTGGATGTGCCTCGGTAACATCCATGTCCGTAACGCGGCGGGGCGTGCCATCGGGAAAGTCCATTACATACAACTTATTCATTACGGTAAATGTCAGCTGATCTCCGTCGGGGGACGGCTCGGCGTCTCTTATTTGTGTTGCAATCGCCTCTTTGTCATCACTGATGGGATAATCGAAATCCAGACGCGGACCAAGCTCAATTTCAGTATCCACTTCAAACGGAATCTCTTTCGCTTCTCCGCCATCAACAGGAATTCTCCATATTTTTCCACCATAATAGGCCACCAGCTCCTCGCTGTCTGGCGTAAATGACATGCCGGGATAAACGCCCATTGTCGCACGTGACTCCTGCTCATCGCGCTGAACGGGATATGCCAGCCAGCGCTCATCGCCGTTATCGCGGTTGCGAATTACAAGCCCCGTTTGATCTTCATAACGAGATCCATATACCAACCATTTGCCATCAGGCGAAACAACAGGCGTAAATGCCGAGCCATATCGAGATGTGATTGTACTCGTTTCTCCGTTTTCGCGGTCATAAATACCCACCTGGTACTGTGGGAGCTGTGCATTATAATTCCAAGCTCCCATCCGCCGCGAATAATAAATAAAACGTCCGTCGGGACTTACGGCCGGATCAATAGTTCGCAGATTCTCCGGTTCATCAATAAGCTGTACGCCACTTCCCCCATCTTTATGATACATCCATAATTTGTTCGTCAATCCCCCTTTGGCAGCAATAATATAATCACCGTCCGGGGTCCACTCAGCAGAGGGATAACGATTATCCTTCCCCTTGGTGACCTGATGAAGCTCTTCGTTCTCCAAATTCATGTACCAAACCTCGTCCGATCCGTCGCGGTCAGAAGTAAAGAGGATATTTTCTCCATCGGGGCTATACCTCGGGTGCGCATCGAAGGCCATTCCATCGGTAAGCTGCTCAGCTTTTCCGCCTTCAAAAGGCATCGTATAGATATCGCCCATCAGATCAAAAGCAATTCGCTGACCGTCAGGACTCACATCCACCGATATCCAAGTACCTTCCGACGTACTGATATCAACAAGCCGTTCAGCTTCAAGAGGAAGATCCGCTTCTTTCGTTTTAGCAGTATCAACCGTATCAGACTGCAGCGCCGAAAGCGGACTATAAGTTAAAAGCGTAGTTTCGATGCCTTCTGCCTGAGTATTTGGAATAGCAACCATCGTGCAAAAGGCAATGAGAAGAAGTGATTTAAAAAATTTCATAAAGATTTGTTTTCAATAAGAGTTTAGACGTCAACAGATAACAAGAATATGATAAAAATGGAAACGCGAAACATTTTTTTACAGATTACAAAACCGAAATAGATAAAAATCACAGAGGTATTTTTTTATTTATTAGAGGCCCTTGCAAAATCTCCCAAAAATAAGCTTGTCATTGCGATCCTGAGAAGCAATCTCCCGATCAAAACTTTTAAAAGGAGATCGCCGCATTACATTCGCGATGACAGTATGATTTTGCAAAGGTCTCTCTATCAATTACTTTTAGAAAATTAGTAATCATTAAGCAATAAAATGATCTGCATTGAGTGAGAATGGACTACATATTGATGAACGAAATCACGAGCGGATACCTACTTTAGGTGAACGACTATCTCATGCTTTGTTTAGCGCCTTCCTCGGATTTGCACTAATTAATATAATCGCTTTCTGGATGTTTCCGGGTATAGGGCTTGGAGCTATTTATATGTTTTCCGGTATCCATGAAGTAACAACCATAGCCAGTAGTTTAACCACGGTTTTGGTATATACCCTGCTGATCTTATGCTTTGTATTCGGATGGGTCCAGGGCAAAAGTTTTACCAACCGCCTCAAGCATTATATAAACTCTTGGAAATTTTGGTAGTAAAAATATAAACCCTCAAGAGTTTAACCTCCTGAGGGTTTTAAAAACTAGAAATAACACTTTCTTAATCGTGCTTGTAGAATCCTTCTCCGGATTTATCTCCAAGCTTTCCGGCATCCACCATCTTTACCAGCAACGGGCACGGTCGATACTTGGGATCTTTGAATCCATCATGAAGCACATTTAAAATATCCAGACAAACATCCAGACCTATAAAATCAGCCAGTCGCAGCGGCCCCATCGGATGCGCCATTCCAAGCTTCATAACTTGGTCTACATCTTCGGGCTCAGCCACACCCTCATACACACAATAGATCGCTTCGTTGATCATCGGCATTAGAACTCGGTTCGAAACAAAACCGGGATAATCGGCTACTTCAACGGGATTTTTATTTAACAGCCTCGCCGTTTCTTCTATGGTCTCAACAACTTCCTCATCCGTATCCAGTCCACGAACAACCTCTACCAGCTTCATCACCGGCACAGGATTAAAAAAGTGCATGCCAATAAATCGCTCGGGACGAGAAGTCGTTGCAGCCAATTTCGTTATAGATATGGATGATGTATTGGAAGCCAATATCGCCTCTTCAGGAGCTGCTTTATCGACGTCAGAAAATACCTTTTTCTTGAGCTCAAAATTCTCCGGAACAGCTTCTACAACCAGATCCACATCTTTGACTGCCTCACTCGTATCGGTATGCGTCTCAATATTTTCGAGCGTTTGCACTTTTTGCTCGGCATCGATCTTCTCTTTTTTAACCATGCGCTCCAAGTTTTTATCGATGGTTGCCAACGCCTCGTCCGCCAGCTCTTTATTCACCTCTACCAAATTCACCGGAATGCCGTTCATAGCAAATACATGGCAAATGCCATTTCCCATAGTGCCGCCGCCAATAACTGCTACTTTTTTAATATCCATATCACTAAAAATTTATTGAATTAGGTGTTGATTATTGATGAATGAGAGTATCGATTTTCTTAAGCATTTTCAACGATTCAACCGGTAAAATAACCGAACTGTATGACATTATTTTTAAACAAACGAACTTTTACATAAATACATCAACTATTAAAACATAACCTTTTTCCGGTTACTCATTAATTGCTATGTTTGCTACATTTGCGATCTACCATCAACTTTTTATGCTGCCTTATGAATAAATTTTTACGCATTACACTTTTTCTACTCATCTTAATTGTTGGGATCGGTAGCCTGGCCGTCTACTGGACGTTCTATCGCCCGCTTCCCGATTATCAATCCACCCAAACGCACGGTACCATTCAGCAACAGGTTAATATCCACTGGGATACACATGGCGTTCCACATATTTACGCTGATAATAAACATGATTTGTATTACGCCCTGGGATACACCCACGCCCAGGATCGCCTTTGGCAGATGACCTTGAGCCAGATGGCAGCCGAAGGTCGTTTTGCCGAATTTTTGGGAAAAGATCTCCTCCCCTACGACAAACTGCAGCGTACCCTCGGGTTTTGGGATATCGCTCAACAAATCGCTCCCACTCTTTCCGACTCTACCCAAAATTTACTTCAGGCTTATTCGGCAGGCATAAACTCCTATGTCAAAAACAATCCCAAAAGTCTGCCCATACAATTTACACTGGCCGACATGGAACCAATACCGTGGACCCCAACCCATTCCATTGCCCTGGCACGGATGATGGCCTGGGAGCTAAACTTGGCATGGAAATCAGAATTAAACTATGCCTATTTCGCTGATACCCTTTCGAAGGATAAATTTTCCCAACTGCTGCCCGATAACAGATTTCTTTCTTCAAATTCAACAAACGATTCCAGCTGGGCACAAACACTGATGCCCCTGGTCGAAAAAAATGAAAACCTCAATAAAATTATGGGTCGGCGGGGCTCGCACGTAGGAAGTAACGCCTGGGCAGTGAGCAGTGAAAAGTCATCCACCGGGGCACCTCTTTTAGCGGGTGATCCCCATCTCGGGCTAAATATGCCGGGCAAGTGGTACGAAACGCATCTAAACGTAAATGGAAGAAATCTCTCAGGCGCTACCCTTGCGGGTGCTCCAATCGTGGTTTTAGGGCAAAATGATCACCTGGCCTGGTCATTGACCAACATCATGCTTGACGATACCGACTTTTTTGTGGAGGCTGTAAATCCCAAAAATGCCAACGAATACGTTATTGATTCTCTGGCAAATGAAGCGGTTTATGATGAGTTCGAAATCCAAAAAGAAGTAATAAAAATTAAAGGAGCTGACGATACGCTCTTTACTCGCAAACTTACCAACCACGGACCTGTGATCTCTGATGTATATCCCGAACAGCAATACACCAAAGACCGCGTTATTTCTATGCAGTGGACCGGCTACGAGGTAACAAATGAGATCGAAGCGCTGTTAACCATGAACTGGGCACAATCTTTTGAGGAGTTTCAAAAAGGAGCTTACAATTTTAAAGTACCGGGACAAAATTTTATTTATGCCGATAAAGCCGGCAACATTGCCCAGCTTTCGATGGCAAATATTCCCATTCGCGATGAGAATCCAATTTTACTGCGTGAAGGCTGGAATACCGAACACGACTGGCAGGGTTATGTTCCTGATGAACAGCTGCCGACAATCATTAATCCCGAACGCGGCTGGGTGGCCAATGCCAATACCTTTCCTGCCAACAACAACTATCCCTACTACCTTTCTGTTTATTGGGAACCAGGATCCCGAATTAATCGGATCGAACAATACTTGACGGAAAATGAACAACTCTCCCCACAACTGTTCCAGCAGATGCAAAACGACACCTATTCCCAGTTCTCACGGGATCTTTCAAAGCTTATTCTTCCGGTCTTAAAAAACAGCAAGCAGCAACAATTTGAACCCGCTATTTCGTACTTGGAAAACTGGGACTTCAGTTATGGAAAATCAGAAACCGCAGCCTCGATAATGGATGTATTTTTGCTTCATCTCGCTGAAAACACTTTTGTCGACGAAATGGGCGAAACGGGTTATCAGAACTTTGTTCAATTCTCTTCGATGCCCATTCGCTCGCTCAACCGCTTTCTACGAAACGGGAGCACCTTTTTTGATGACGTAAGTACCGAAGATACAACCGAAACCCGGGACGATATGATCAAAAAAAGTATGGCTGAAGCAATCGATTTCCTTCAGCAAAACTATGGCAATGAACCATTTGAGTGGCGATGGGAGCAGTTGCACACTATTACATTCAAACCCCAGCTTTTTGGAGAAGCCGCCGAAGATCCCGATGCCCCGCAAGCGTTAAAACTAATCGTCAATAATCTGCTTAATAATGGCCCGCATCCTGTAAGCGGTCACGACATGAGCATCAACAATGGGGAATACAGCTGGAATGATCCTTATGAAATGGTGCTGGGACCGTCGATCCGACGTATTATTGATTTTTCTGATCTAAGCAAAACCTGGACCATCAATCCCACCGGCCAATCCGGAAATCCCCTTTCGCAATATTATGGAGACCAAACCGAAAGCTGGCTCAACGGTCAATACAAATTCTTATATCAGGACAGTACTTTTTTTGATGAAAATCAGTTTAAGACAATGACCTTCATACCTGAGGACAAATAATTATTATCAATCAGGTTTCTCGCTGATGTTGATTCCGCATAGGTATTCAGCTATGTTATCATCGATTCAGGATCAGTATATATTATCTTAAAAAATCTCATGACTACCCATTTTAAAATTTCTCTTAACAATATTTTACTGCTGGCTATAACCAGTGCGGTTTTACTCATCTCAACTCAATCGTGCTCTGCTTCCCAAAAAACGACTTCAACATCACTTCCGAATGGGAGCATCCAGCAAGAAAGTGTACTTAATAATATTGACAGAAAAGAGCTCAGTCCGGAGAGGGTCCCTGCAGCTGAGCAGCCCAAACAAATTTCTGATTCCGTACATGTGGATTCTCTACTGGCCCAGATGTCCCTAAAAGAAAAGATTGGGCAGCTGTTCTTTATTCGCGCCTATGGAAATTATAAAAGCAACGACAGTAAATCCTATCAACAATTATTACACCATATTAAGGATTATCGAATAGGCGGGCTTGTTTTTTTTAGCGGGACGGTTTATGGCCAGACCGTTCTGACAAACAAACTTCAAAAATCCTCAAAAATTCCGCTGTGGATTACCCAGGATATGGAGTATGGGGCCGCCATGCGGATTGGAGGTGCCACGCAATTTGTACCTGCTATGGGTGTGGCAGCAACCCAAAATCCCAATTATGCTTACTGGATGGGAAAAATTACGGCCCAGGAAGCCAGAGCAATGGGGGTTAATCAGATTTTTGCTCCGGTTATGGATGTAAACAACAATCCGATGAATCCGGTCATTAATGTGCGATCATTTTCGAGCGATCCCGGACATGGTATCAGAATATGGAAATAAGTTTATCGAAGGGGTACAATCTGAAGGAGTGATTCCCACAGCTAAGCATTTTCCGGGCCACGGCGATACAGATATCGATTCTCATCTTTCATTACCCGTAATTAAATACGATTTTGCCCGGCTTGATTCAGTCGAACTCGTACCTTTTCGTTCGGCCATTAATAAGGGAGTCAATAGTATAATGAGTGCCCATATTTCATTTCCGAAAATTAGCCCTGACTCAGCATTACCCGCAACAATGGACGCTGCTGTACTCCATAAAATACTCAGGGATTCTCTACAATTTGACGGTGTAGTAGTAAGTGATGGGCTGGATATGCACGGAATCTCCTCCAACTTTTCACCGGGCGAAGCAGTTGTGAAAGCCCTGAAAGCAGGCGTAGATCTCATGCTGCTGAGTCCCGACGAATTAACAGCTCTTCACGAAATTGAACAGGCCGTTCATTCAGGTAATATCTCAGAAAAGCGCATTAACAATTCCGTACGAAAACTCCTCAAGTGGAAAAAACAGCAGGGACTCTTTGAAGACAGCGAAATAGATATAGATTCCTTGAGCGCTAATATTAACACTCGAAACAAACAGTTAATTGCCGAAGAAATAAGCAGAAGATCACTGACACTGCTCAAAAATAACGATGATATTTTACCCATCCGGGCATCCGAATATCCCAAAGTAATGGTTGTATCTGTTTCTGATGGCAAGAGTGGATATACCGGTTCTTCTTTTGTCTCACAACTCAGGGATTATCATCCTGATGTTAGCTCTTACCTGTTAGATCAACGCACCAGTAAGGAAGACAAACAGGAGATGATCAAAGAAGCCCGAAAAGCGGATCTCATCATCATTGGATCATTTATTTATGTAAAATCCGGGCAGAAAGTGCAGCTCGACAATGAGCAGCTGCCATTTCTAAAGAAACTAATTCGCAATAAACCCTCTATTTTAACCGCTTTTGGAAATCCGTATGTGATTCAAGATTTACCGAATTCCGATGTACAACTTTTGGCTTGGTCGGCTAATGGTAATCAAGTAAAAAGTACGGTTCCCGCACTATTTGGTGGTTCGGAAATAAGTGGGCGGCTCCCCATCAGCATTCCCGGTATGTATTCCATCAATCATGGATTATATCTGCCACAAACAGCTTTGCGTTACGATAGACCCGAAGTATCGGGATTGTCACGTGATTCTCTTCGTAATATCGATCGCATCATGAACGAGGCTATATTTGATTCTACATTTCCAGGCGGAGTAGTTACCGTTGTTAAGGATGGCAACATTGCCTACCAAGAGGGGTTTGGGTATGAAACCTATGAAAAGCTTAACCCGATTAAAGAAGATGCGGTTTATGATCTGGCTTCTCTTACAAAAGCAACAGCTACAACTGCTGCGATCATGAAACTGGTGGAGGAGGAAAAAATCAGTCTTAAAGATAAGGTTGGGAAATATATCCCTGAATTTTCGCAGGGTAAGAAAAAGAATATCACCATAGAAAATTTTTTACTGCATAATTCGGGCCTTCCTCCTTTTCGGGTCTATGTTGACTCCCTAAAATCAGAAAAAGAAATTATTGAGGCTATTAAAAACGAGCCGCTAACGTATAAAACCGGCACTGATTATCGATACAGTGATCTCGGGTTTATTCTGCTTGGAAAAATTGTTGAGCAAGTTACCGGCAAGTCGCTTGATCAATATCTTAGAGAAACATTCTATTATCCCCTAGGAATGTCCTCCACTTTTTTCAATCCCAAAAAAATGGGTGAATATTTTATTGACCGTATTCCTCCTACCGAAATTGATACCGTTTTTCGGGATACTACCGTCCATGCAGTAGTGCATGATGAACGATCCTATTTCTTAAACGGTGTTGCCGGGCATGCAGGGTTATTTTCGAGCGGCAGAGATCTGGCCATCTTTTGCCAGATGCTGCTGAATGATGGCTGGTATGCCGGTCGCCGCTATCTGGAACCCTCTACCATACAAAAATTTACCAAGCGACAAGGCAAGCACAGCAACCGCGGCTACGGATTTGATCGCAAAAGCGGAAAAAACAGCACGGCTGGATCTATGACCAGTAAAAAAACGTTTGGACACCTCGGCTTTACCGGTTCCAGCTACTGGATTGATCCCGAGCGCGATCTGGCAATTATCATATTAACAAATCGAACGTATCCATACCGATCATACGGCAAAAATATCAGCAACATACGAGCAAAAATAGCGGATGCGGTTGTTTCATCAATTATAGAATAATGGATATTAACGATCTTTACGAGCATAATTACGTACCCTATTCCAAAAAGGCTTCGGCGGCCGTTGTTCGCAGTAATAGCGGAAAGTGGTTTCCAGGGATCCGCATCGAAAATATTTCCTACCCGCTAAGTATAAGCGCCACCCAAAATGCTCTTTTTAGCTGTCTTAGTGAAGGGCATCAACCCACCGAGCTTTTTACGGATGAAGTAGATGCATCCATGATACCAAGCTGGGAAAAAGAATTTGGATTTACCACCAAATCCCTTGACAGCAATGACCTGCAAAATATTACCTTCGAAAATCCAGTTTTGGACCCTGATATCAACAAGATAAAACAACTTAAACAACTGTTGAATACGGCTGTTGTCGAGGAATCGGATTTTCCAGTTTCTGCAATAGTAGAAACCGAACAGGGATATTTTACGGGGGTAAATATTGAATGTACTTCATGGAATATGGGACTTTGCGCCGAGCGCGTTGCCATTGCAAAAGCACTGACTTTTGGCAGTGAAAAATTAATCAGCCTTGAAATACACACCCGCAAAGGAGAATTCAGCAGTCCATGTGGTGCCTGCCGACAGGTGATTATTGAACACCTGCCCAAGAAACAAATTCACTTGCATCACGCTGATAATTCTGAATCCATTCACTTTAGCGAAGATCTCCTTCCCCACAGTTTTAGTTCCTCATCACTTTCAAATAGATAATTCACTTAATTCTTGTATGAAATACATTGCAGCACTCGATTACGATCATTTAGATAACGGAGTTTTTTTAACCAGCCTGGCCCGTTCACTTTCACAGCAACAAGGCAACTCCGATCTGCGTCCCATCATCATCCATTCCGACAGCGAATACACTGAGCGCATTATCCAGACCGGAGTTATGCGGGATGAAGCTACCATGCGCAGCATCAAAGATCTCAACAATAGACTGGTTGCTCTTTTTGCCGATGAGGGCGTATCCGCGATAGGCCTCAATCCCTACCAGCGAAACCTGATAATCCAACAAAATGAGACGCTAACCCTCGACCACTCATTTTTGGATACGCTGCCCAGCCAATCAGTATTACTGCTCTCCACACTTGTCCAAAACGCTGACGAAAATAAAATAGAGCCGTTATCTCTGCCACGTCTTGCCACTTTTTTGTATAAAGAGTTAAAAGCTGATGAGTTATTCCTTTTTTCCAAATCCGACGAATCAGAAATATTTACCAATGAAAAATCTGAAAACAACCTAATCTGGGATGTAATGGAACCGGAATTCAGAGACCATCAAATACCGGATGAGTTCAATAACTTTAATCATCCCGTAAGACTTGCAACAGCCCGAGATTTTAATCAATTACCAAATTTAGAACAAACTACAGCCATCAAGAGCAGCAAAAAATGACTTATTTTCCGAAAATTAATTGCAAATCACCACATTTTTTGTAAAAAGTCCATTTAATGAATTAAAATGGGCTTTTTAACTTGACACAACAGTTCCATATACATAGATTCGACCATTCGATGAATAAAAGAATTTACATCGAGCAAATTTTTTAACTATAAACGCAAATCAAACGGAGTCATATAATGAGCCGATTCGATGAAATGAGTGAATTGCTAGATGAACTGGAACCTGACATTAACAAGTTCTACAACAAGGGAAACAAAGCTGCAGGTACGCGCGCTCGTAAAACTCTTCAAGCTATGAAGAAGAAGGCGCAAGATATTCGAATGGAAATTCAAGAGTGGAAAAACACTGGAAAAGTTGACGAAATCTAATTTCGTTTATCCACTTATTTGATTTCTAAAGGCCGCTTTTTAGCGGCCTTTTTATTTGCTACGTATACCAGGAAACAATTCTTTCTTGTATAAAAAATGCCGCAAGAGTTTATCCTGCGGCATCTAAATAACCGATATATTCTGTTAATTTTATTCCTCTTCGCCTTCTTCTCCAATCGGATCTTCTTCAAATGATTCAACGGCTTTTTCAACCATTCTGTAACTGTTAAATACGGTTATCAGCTTAGTAACCATTAATAAACTTTCAATCCGTTGATTAGCCCCGGCAATACGCAAGTCGCCACCCGCATTGCGCATGGTTGTAAGTCCACCTATTAAAATTCCCAATCCGGAGGAATTCATGAACTTAACGTTGCTCAGATCTGCAACTACTTCTTTTTTATCTTGATCGATCAGATCATGCAGATCATCATTAAATTTATTGGCATCCGGACCTCCCATCAGATTACCACTAAACTCTATTACAATACAGTTATAACGCTCGTTAATCGAATAATTCATAAGCTTTTTTCTTTTAAAAATTGCCTCTCAAATTAAATCCAGAACTCATAATATACAAGACTACGTTAATTATGCGAATTTGATCGATAAAATTAAAATGGGTACTCTAAAAACATTAATTAAGCTAGAAAAAACCAAGGAAAGAGAACGTAATACATCAACAAAAAGTAATTCTATTGATAACGGAACAAACATACTCTTAGCAATGGCCATCCCGATCCTTTCATTAATTTACCGGCCAGATCAACTACAATTTATATCTAGCTGATTTACTGTCCAGCATAATTAAAAATTTCAAGTAGCTACGCTTAAATAAAAAGAAGCGTAAACCTATTAACTCATGTTATGTTCAAGTTCAAAAAATCTACTATTGAACAAGATAAATCCTACAAGTATCAGCTTTACCAACAGAAACAACAGCTAAGTTATGCACAATTTTTGGACTTATTGGAACAACAAACGGAAGAATTTCGCCAGTTTTTTATTGATCTATTGGCTAACCTACCCTTCCGTGCCTATCATTGGGAAACGCCGCCCGTCACCAAACATTCGTTAAATAAATCCTTTGAGTTCGTGGTCAGCCAAACCCCGGGTATTAACTTGCCTCCCGATCCGGAGCCTTTCCAGCAATATTTTCAGCCCGGGAAAAAAGTTGCAGTCTTTGACAATCTGGGTGGTGATGCCAAACTTATTGCCCCTACATCCACTGAACAAGATCTAAACTATTCGCATATTGGGGTTTTTACTGATAATGCTCCTCGAGAACAGCAGTTGGCACTTTGGCAAACAGTGGGAAAGGTAACCAAGGATTCAATTTCCGATCAACCACTTTGGCTAAACACGGCCGGCGGTGGGGTAGCCTGGCTCCATGTTCGTCTGGATTCAACTTCCAAATACTACCGGCATCGCCCCTATACCTCAAAGAGCTAACTTATTGCCCCATCCATTGGTAGTAGATAAGTCCGCCCCCGCGACTGCCTGAAATAAAGTCCGCAGCACTATCACCGTCAAAATCTACAAATTGGGGCGCGGCCAGCTGTGGAGCATCTATAGAAATAGGAAGTGACGCTTCCACAAATTCAGCCTCTTGGACAGTTCCCTCGTTCCGATAAAATAAAAGACCTTCGGTTTTACTTCCGATAAACAGATCCAGATCGCCATCACCGTCAATATCATATAATGTGGGAGCACTCCTATGCCCAACCTCAACATTGGCAAACGAATCTTTTTCAAGAACAAAATTGGGATTCTCTGCTGTTCCCTCATTGCGATAAAAATGGATATTGCCACCCGATTCTCCCACAAAAAGATCCAGGTCACCATCATTATCAATATCAGCAAGCGCAGGAGCACTGTTACTTCCCCGCTCCAGTTCTATAAACGACTCGTCCACTTTTTCAAATCCACCGCCGCTATTCCGGTAATAAGCAATTCGCCCTTTCCAGGTTCCCAACAACAGATCATCAAGGCCATCGCCGTTAAGATCTCCCAATGCGGGTGCGTAATGATAGGCATCCGGCAGGTCTAACGTTCCGGTCTGACGCAGTAATGGATCTTCTTTCGTACCCTTATTTTCAAACTTATGTATGATAGATGATTTACGTCCGCCGGGATCAATTTTATTCGCCAACAGCAGATCAATGTCACCATCGCCATCAATATCACCTGCTGCAGGAATACTTTCATTTCCAATATCAATGGCATGTAAAAACTGTTCCGTTTGCTTACTGAACCGCCCGTTCTCGTTCTGCTTATAGAAATAGAGATTCTCAGCCAGTGTCCGGCTTGCATTATAGGCTCCTCCCAATACCCCAATCAGTAGATCTTGCTTACCATCCTGTCCCCAATCGGCAAAAGTAGGTGCATTATATCCGCTGGATTCTACAGGCTCAGAAGACGGGAAGGGTTGCGGCTCACCCTGTAGTCCGGGATTACTGCACGATCCCCTATTCTCAATAAGCAAAAGGCTGGGTTCAAAAAAGTCACCCCAGAAAAGATCCTGATCGCCGTCATCATCAATATCCACAAAGGTAAGCGTGTTGGCCCCGTGCATGGTACCGAATTGTTTTACAATCTCAATACCTTCAAATTTCTTACTAACTTGTTCAAATTGGGGTACGCCTCGCTCATCACGCCCTATCGATTCGTAGCGAGTGATAGTTCCATTCAGACGGCCAATAAACAGGTCCATCTTACCGTCACAATCGATATCCGTAATATTCGGGATGTTCTGCCGATCCGAAAAGATAGGTGCTCCATAAGCATCTTTGAGGGTATCTGACACCAAGGTAAAATCGGGCTGTTCGGGAGTACCGTCATTGCGATAGTATCGAATATAGCTATACGGCTGCTCGGCCAGCAGATCCATATCTCCATCCTGATCCAGATCAGTAAAGCGATACCATTCCCCGATGTCTAGATCGAAATATTTGTCAGTTTGCCACTTTAAGCTAGAGCCGTCATTTTCAAAAAACATGATCTCGTTCGAATTCTCCTGGAGAAAAAGATCCGGATCATCATCCCCGTTAATATCCACAAACTGTGGGCGCGGGGCATTAAATCCGCCTAAAAAGGGATGCTCCATAGTAGTTCCCGTGCTATCATAAACCGGAAATGGGGCAATCGTTTTCTGGAATTTTACGGATGCTCCCTCCTGGCTTAAAACACCCGATCCACTGCATCCGCCTATCAACATGGCTATGGATATGAGCGCAAAACATACAATACGAGCCGACATTATTTCTATATCAGTTTGAATTGAATTTAGTCCCCGGTTCTTCGCTTAAAAATTCACCTTGGATTCACCACCGAGCATTGGTTCCTATTCCGGATGGATATGCGCCCACTTCAATCACCTTCTCAATTTCATTCGTTTCAGTATTTATCACGGTGATAGTTCCATTGGGATCACCCGACGGTGATGTATCTTTTGAATCAAACGTTCCCTTTCGATTATTATTCGAGATATAAAGGTATTTGCCATCGGCTGACATTGCACTTCCATGTGGTTGGGCAAGCCCTTCTCCTTTAATAACAGTATCTACAGTTTGCGACTGGTTATCCACTACCGTTATTGTATGGGCTTCTTTATTGCCGAAATAGACATTCTTGCCATCGGGAGAAAATACCGGATGCCAGGGCTGAGCATTCACATCAATGCTACCGGTTAATTTCGGAGATTCCGGATTACTTATATCGAAGAAGAGTAACTTACTTGAAATCTGACCAGTAACCACCATCGTGTTTCCATCTGGAGATATCGCGAAGTCAACAAAAACATGCGTTTTGCCATCCACAGTAGTCAACTCCGTTTCTTCGGTTTCATTGTTAAGTGAGAGGATCTGATTTTCAGCGAGACTGGCAATATATGTCCACTCTCCATTGGGTGTCATAGCCAAGGCATGCGGACGTGCAAAAAAGGTAGGCACTTCTTTCTGCAGCGTCATATCCGAACGGTTGATGATCCCAATGCTCTGCGGGGGATTTACGGCACTCATAGATCGACCCACAATCAATTGATCGCGGGTGGGATGCAATGATATCAATCCGGGGACTTCCATTTCGGCCTGACCAACCAGCTCGTTATCCCGATTGAATTTAAGCACGCGATTTTCTCCGATCAGCGTTACATACCAGTATGAACCATCCGGCTCGGCAACAGTGTGGTGCGGCTTTGCATTGGCCGAAAAACCAAGTTCCTGCAGATCGATGTTATCCACGATCTCATTACTTTCAACATCGATAACTGACAATGTTGCCTCTCCCTGATTGCAAACATAGATCCGCTGATTCTGCATATCAGCAGACTGTTTGGCGTTTTGATCACTTTGTCCATAAAGTGAGGTAGCAGAAAATCCTGCAAAAAACAGCGTGACAAACAGAGTTCTCAGCAAAAAAAGTGTCCAATTTCGCATCGTTAAATAACTATCGAATTAGATGAACATTACTGCGCGCTTGCCGGATTGACAGGCTGATCTGCATTTTCCAGAATAAATAATCCTTCGGTAGAGCTGGTCATGATAATGATATCACTATCAAAGAACGGATAATTGCTCCACGTTCCGGCAAAACCGGGCTCATCTTCGCCAAAAGGTTCCGTATCAAAGTATCCGATTTTCTCAGGATTTTCGGGATCGCTGATATCAAGTACCTGCAACCCGCTCACGTAATTCGACTGGTACATCGTATTTCCTTTGATATACAGATTGTGATCAGATGACGAATTATCGAAGAAGTACTCATCAACAAACTGAGGATCGTCCAGATCAGATAGATCCCAGATAAGTGTACGTGTACGATCCACATTACCGGTCAGCTCATCCAGCTCATCATTCTGGAAGAAGTAACGCTGATCTTCGGTGAACCATCCCTGGTGCACATAACCATAATCGGGATATGAAGCTGTTGAAAGTGCTTTTGGATTTTCTTTATCCGAAACATTTGCAATACTGATCGCGGTTTCATTGGCACCGACACAGATTTCTTCTCCCTGGTATTCTTTGTCAGGACCATGATACGTTACACATTGCGCATCATGCGTGTATCCCGTTCCGCTTCGTCCGGTTGATGGATCCGCAAAACAGCCGGCAAACGTAGGATTTTTAGGATCCTGAATATTAACCATGTGCAATCCACCGCCGCACGTTTGTCCGCCGCCACTGCTGCCTACCGCATAAGCAAAGCCGGTATCTTCATTGATAACAATATTATGCACACTGTGAACTTTATCGTAAATGGCATCTTCTTCCAGTGTCATCGGTTCACCATCAAAATCTCTAAGCTTGGTCAAATCCACCACCTGGATGCCGTGTTCTCCGGCATTATCAGCAACCACATAGGCATGATTTTTATAAACCTTAATATCACGCCACGCATTAGCTCGTGCCCCTTCCGTCATCGGTAAATTAGCTACATAAACTGGATTTGTCGGATCACTGACATCAACAAAAGAAGTTCCATTAATACGCCCGACAAGTGCATATTCTTTTCCGGTTTTAGGATCCGTCCATCCCCAGATATCGTTCATACGAACACCGCGTTCGCCTCCGATTTCTTCAATGGGAAGGAAGGAAAGAAGGTTTACGTTGCTGCATCCAAAATGTGAAGCATTGCCGTCGCTACACTCCATTTTATTACCTGTAATAGGCTCAAGAACAGAACTGCTTTCGCTAAATACTGTTGAGGCTACGGACCAATTTCCGGAATCATCCATTTCTAAAATAGCAGCCGTTCCCGCGCCGTAATCAGCACCGGTAAGTCCGGCCACTGCAATTCCTTCATCGACAGCTACTGTACTGGCAAACTGATCACCCTCCTTGCGATCTGGTCCACCTATCTTACTGACCCCAATCCATTCGCCGTTGTTTTTATTCTGTTCAAACTGATACAAAGCTCCTTTTCTATTGTCGGCACCGGGGGTACCTACCCAAAGTTTGTCATTAGCGATAGCCAGCGAAGAACCGAAGCCGTAGCGCGGTTGACCATCAAATGCCACTAATTTGTCTGTTGCATTCCAGGAACCATCAGCATTACGTTCGAATAAAAATACGGCTCCAGATCCCGAAGCATTGCGAGGTGCTCCTACAAGTATCTTGTCGTTGAAAGTTCCCAATGTTGAACCAAAACGTGCATTATCAGCTGCCTGATCACTACTCAGGGTAGCTTCCTTTTCCCAAGATCCTTCTTTACCGGCTCGATAAACGTGTACTGCACCACCTTCTTGCGGAGCGCCGACAAGCAGTTTAGATCCGTCTGCTTTAAGTGCTGATCCAAAACCAATTCCCTGCGTCGTATCGGGATTCACCAAACGCTGCTGCTGGCTCCATGTTCCCGATTCTGTTTTACGAAATACATATACAGCTCCTTTGCCGTCCATTTCTCTGGGGGCCCCCAGAAAAGCAACATCACCGCTAAGTGCTACACTGGTACCCAAACTGCCCTTTTTACTTGTATCTGACAGGGCCAACATGACCTTCTGGCTCCATGATGCATCACCGGATTTTGTAAAAAGATAAGCTGCTCCTCGTTCATCATCGCGTGCCGGGGCACCAATCAGAATAGCATCTCCGTCGGTTGTTAAGGAGGCGCCAAAACCATTGCCAATTTCTCCATCAATTGCCGAAAGTTCGACCTGTTGCGACCATTCATTATCTACGCGTTGATAAACATAGACGAGTCCCGGTTGATGGGGATTGGCCGCCTCACCAATAAAGACCAATCCATCGTTCACCGCAACAGCCCGAGCAAAACCTGCCATACCTTCTACTTCGCCGGAACTTGTTGTTTGTGCATCTGCCGTATAAAATGTTGTTGAAAGAAAAAGAGCAAAAAAGAATATCAGTAAACGTTTCATATAAATCGTGTTTTAGGCTTTATTTGATTGGCCTCCTTATTTATCAAAATACTTGATGACAAGCAAAAAATGAAAGTAAAAATGCGTTAAGAGAAGGACCTTCTAACAAATCTAATTATTACTACTCATTGAATTTGTTTTCTATACTTAGCTAATAGCAAAAAAACGGAATCCAGGACGGCACATAGCTTGCAAGAACATCAATCCACATTTACTATACGTGGAAATGGTTGACTGGAATTAGATAAATCGTACTAATAGTATTAGTACCCTGCTTATAACATAAAAGCTATCTTAAGTTCGAGCTTCAGAATAGGTAAACTCCGGATCCCCAAATTTCTTAAGCGTGCGGTAATGGGAGGCTATTGCCTCAAAAAACGTATCGTGCTGATTGTAGGGGATGTCAAACTCTTTGGCCGTTTTTTCTACAATATGACTTATAGCCGGGTAATGAACACTGCATATCCTGGGAAAGAGATGATGCTCAATCTGGAAGTTCAGTCCACCGACAAACCAGCATAATGCCTTATTGTCCCGCGCAAAATTATTGGTGGTTACCACTTCATGAATCATCCAGTGTTCGTCAATCATATTGTCTTCGTCCGGCAGCGGATGATCCGTTCCCTCAACTACGTGTGCAAGCTGAAAAACGATACCAACGGTCAGCCCGGCCGTCAGATGAAGCGTTGTAAACCCAACCAATAAGTGAACCCACGTAATATCGAGCAAAAGCAACGGCAGCACCAGCATATAGGTATAATAGATGGCTTTGGTTAAAAACAGGATGATCCACTCGCTAGTCGGATGAGTTTTATTTTCGTACGGACCAATATTATCCTTCGCAAAATGCTTATAATCCTTAATAAACACCCAGAAAAATGTGGAAAAGCTATAAGCAATAAAGGCCAAGACATGTTGTATGCGATGGATTGGTTTATATTCTGAATGTGGGGAGAGGCGAATAAATTCGGCCACTTCCAGATCCTCGTCATGTTCGTGAATATTGGTATAGGTGTGATGGATGATGTTGTGCGTTATCTTCCAGATGTAGCCATTTGCTCCCACCAGATCAAAGGTATATCCCAACGCACGGTTGATATGCTTGTTCGAAGAGTAAGCCCCATGCAAGGCATCATGTGATACAGAAAAACCGATACCGGCCATACCAATACCCATTACAAACGTTAAAAACCACATCACTCCGAGAGAGAACGACCCCGACATAATTAACGCATAGGGTCCAAAATAAAGCGTGAGCATTATAATGGTTTTAATAACCATTTGCGTGTTGGCATGCTTTGAGAGGTTATTCTCCTCAAAATATTCGTCAACCCGTTGCTTTACCGTTTGACTGAATTCCCTGCTGGTACTGTTATTAAACGTTACTCTTTCTACGTTGGACATCTATTAAATTCTTTGGTGGAAAATCTATATTAAGCCATCGCTGGAAGAAGATTGTAAACTTCTAACTTATATTCATACTCTGGCATTTAAGAATATTCCTTATAATAATAATTAAGCACATAAATGTACCATAGGTTTAGAAGGATACCAACCGACTTTTTTTATTTAATCTTGCCATTATGGTATATAGCTTAGCTCCTAAAGCCAAAACCGTGATTTATTTGGAAGCATACCTATGTAGACAATAATCCATAAAAATTAGTACCACCCTTTAAATCTGCTTTCTTATTTTCATGGCAACCTCTCTTAATTCATCCTGCGTTAGAGAGGGGCGTTCTTCGCTGTGAGTATTGGTTTGATCGTAATATTTTTCAAGCTGTGGATACCAATCTCCGGGGTTAGGCAGATCACCGTTGCGACGAGGAATGATATGAAGATGGAAATGTGCAACCGTTTGTCCGGCAGGCGGACGATCCTGAACCGTCCAGTTAAATGCATCGGCATTAAAAACATCAGTTATCACTTTCGCCGCCCTGGTACTTAATCGCATAAGTTCGCTCCGCTTCGCATCATCCAAATCAAGCATGCTTTGCACATGCTCTTTAGTAATAATCATTGAATGTCCGGGAAGAATAGGTGCCTTATTATAAATACAGCGAAAATGATCAGATTCCAGAAAAGCCTGCTCGCTAATGTCATCCTTACAAAAAACACAATCCATTATAGGCCGTTCTTTATTTTCATTCTTTAGGAACAAAAGAAACCCAACGTTTCATCTGTTTTAAAAACTCAGATAGTGCTTTGGGATCAAGATTATCTTTCGAAAGAACCAATTCTTTCCAATGAAAGAGTACCCGGCTCTCTATATAATTGGTAGCCTTTTCCTGTCCTGCTTTTGGATGATTGGCAAACAGATCCAGATTTATCGTATCAGTTTCAATATTGATTTCAACTGGATTTTCCTTGTCCATTATCCTGTTCTTACTGATCGTACCACTTATCCACTCAAGATCAACTTCTTCGAGGGGCTTCGTCTGATCCGCTATTGTGATTTTTACCATTAGACTATTCGATATGTTTAGTTTTCTGTTTCAAAGAAAAATACAAAGCATCCATTAAAGAATGTATCATTAATCCTAAATTATCCGAGCACTCTATTTTCAACTCCCTTCACTAATAATATGGTAATGAGATATTTCCTTCCTTATTTTAATAGGAAATTCAAGCTATTTATTCTTCTCAAAAGCGAATTATCATTTATACAATGTTATGTATAAAATGAATCTTTCTTCCATGACAATAAACAGGTCTCAAAAATAAAAGCCGAAATAAATCAAATCATGAAAATTGGATAAGTAGAATATGATGATGAATTCTTGAGAAGCAAAAATCCAGCATTAATTAGTTTGGTAATGCTCTAAAGAAATAGCTTTGTTAAAAGTTGAAATGCAGTACTTGAATAGTCTTTCGGTCATCCTATAAGTACCTAAGATGGGATTTCGGTAGCTAAGGTATTTTACTACTACAAATATAACAATCACATGGTTAAAAGATAGCAATGAATCTGCTAATGCTCCTGAAAGTGCAACACAGTCTGACGATTTTGCCGGGGGGCATGCCAAGCATAATCTAATAATTGGAACTATAGTGGGTGCGAAAGAGTATTATATCCTTTCCCTGTTTTTGTTTAGCGGATTATACATTCCGGTATGCTCGATTTCAAGATTGTTATTCGCTTTTGTTGGTAGCTCATTACAAGATAGATGAATTTGCTTAATGAGTTTAAGCTTGGTTTTTTGAATATTATTTGACCTAATTTCTTTAGCAGTAGGTTGCTCCAAAATGCCACAAACAAAAAGAAGATCAATTTTATAATAAGCATCCATAAATTGCTTAACACATTCATTTTTATCCGGATAGCCTAACAAGTCATCACGAATAGACTGGTTAAATGATGCACCGAGATAAATAGGTTTAATACGTTCGTATGTGATCTTTGATTTGTAGGGTAGTCCGCCCATTAACAAATAAAATCCTTTCTGATCTAGAGCTTCAATATCTTCCAAAATCATATTGTTAATTTTAGTAACACCTGGTTGCCAATTAATAACAATCTTGCTCATTGATGCTTCTCTAGCTTATTTAAGTATGAAAAATTACTATTTTAGAAAAAAGACAAGCCGGTGGGCGTACTTGAGTGGTAAAGAAGAAAGTAAAAAATCTTTTGTTGCTATCTTCCAGTCATTAGTCTGCATGCGATCCATTTGATGTCGGTAACGAATAAAAAATTGATCATTTTTTATGTCAGCTATTGCAAATCCGGCACTAGTAAATACTCGTTTCCATTCCGCCAGCGATCGTTCCAAATATCCTTTTGAGACTGCCGTCTTATCAGATAGTGGATATTTTGAGCTCAGAAGGAAATCTTTATTGGGAACTACTGCAACAAATACTCCCTTTGGCTTGAGCACTCGTTGCACCTCTTTTAGTCCGACCTCTAAATCACTAAAACACTCAAACGAATCGAACTCAAAAATATAATTAAAAGTATTATCATTAAATGGTATTTCCGCACCCTGCCATAGCCGAAGGGTAACATGCGGATCTTTCTCCCTTGTTTCCTGCATCTGCTTTTTACTTCGATGAATACCGCTAGATTCGATATTTCTATTGAATGCAGAACGAAATAATTCGGTATGACGACAGTTAATAGCCAGTAGTGATTCGCCCTGTATTGGATTTAACGTATCCCAGAAGGCCTCGTAAATGGGCTGATTAAAAATATTCTCATCTTCATAATCTAACGTGGATCTAAGCCATTTTGATAACGTGTTCATGCACCTAATACAATTAATTGTTGGGGATAATCCTCGAACAATGCCATCCAGTCCTTTATACTCCTGTATTAAAAAACTGGTTTACAGCTCTAATTGCTGTAGTTATTATGGAATAAACTCTTATCTATCTTTTTTTACCTTCTTTAACAAAAGAATACGCAAGCGGTCACAAAATGGACAGCGGCAAGTTGCTAAAGAAAAATCTAAAATAATTATTTCCCCTTTGGCTTTGTAGGTAAATCCTGAGGTTTTTTTTTCAAATCCTATATCTTTCAGAACATTAAAATCTCTATTGGCAATTAAAATTTGTAGATGCCGCAACAACTAAGCTAATGGATCGTTAGATAAAAATTATCAGGATAACTGAACTTGCTACATTTTGGTGGACACCCAGTTAAGCCATAGATTGTCGGCTGCAATTTATGACTAATAACAATTATGAGTAAAAGACGAACCTACAGCAAACAGTTCAAACTGGACGTAATCAAACAAAGCTACCAGCGGGATAACATCCGTGAGTTAGCCGATGAGCTGGGTATTGACCCGGGACTTATCTATGCGTGGCGCTCGGCCTACAAGAAAAAGCCCCAGCAATCCTTTCCAGGCAAAGGCATTTCCAGCCGGACTACAGAACACCGGCGGAAATGCAGAACTACTTAACACAACAATAAGAATTGGCTGCATGATCTGGCTTAACTTACTGTCCACTTTTTTGTAGCAATTCCAAACCTTTTTAATCTGGATACTAAGAGTTAGTTTATATTAGAATTTTTTAGGGATAAACCTTTTTACCCGGATTAAATTTGTGCACGTTCCATAATGCGTTAATATAAGCCGGTGCATTGCCCGCGTACAGGCAATGTATAACATGCTTCGGTCTACCTCAGTTTGATAGTTTTCCTCATCTACATGAGGCACAATTACGCGATCAAACTCCAGTCCCTTAGCCAGATGCACACTTGTAATAAGCACTCCTGACTGTAACACCGAACTTCCCGGCGATAACAGGTGTAATTCTTGATGCTTTTTGAGATAGTTGTACAACTTTTTCGCCTGCTTCTGGGTTTTGCATAAAATTCCCAGCGTCTGGTGATCAGATTCGTTAAACGCTTCTATCCGTTCCAGAATCGCTCGTTTTTCCTGAAGTTGTTTTTCAAACGCCAATACTTCGGGTTCTTCACCATGACGATCGATCGCCTCCACCTGGGTTTCAGGTGATACCCGTTTGGTGAAATCCGTAATCTCTTTGGTAGAGCGATAACTTTTAGTGAGCGTAACCGCATCAGAATCGCCGAATACATCCTGTATCTGATCGCTGCTGGTCGAGCTGTAGGGATTTACATCCTGATTGGCATCCCCCAAAATCGTTTTATTACAGGGAAACAGTCGCGAAATCACTTCGTACTGGACAGGCGTATAATCCTGCATCTCATCCACAATCAAATGTTTAACATCGCTAAACGTATCAACCCCTTTGAGCTTCATTTTTAAATAGATCAGCGGAAAGAGATCGGCATACTCAAAAGTGGATCGCTTGGCATATTCGAACATTTCCGGATTTTCAATCCATTCAAAAAATTCCTTGTACAGCACGCGAATATTATCACTCCCCATCATGCCATTAATTTTACGCCGTATCTCTTTCTCTTCTTCTTTTCTCAGCGTGTACTTAAAACTCCGCTTAATCATATTGATCGTATCCGTAGCAATAGCGCGGGCACGTTTTGTCAATGGCAGATTAGAGTTTCGGTTATAGCGGATGCGCAGATATTTCGCCGGAACAGTCTTAAATCGAATGGGAATATCCTCTTCCTGAAACTGATTCTTTTTTAACCAGTTACAGTAGGATGTAAGCTTTCGTCGAAATTTGGTAGTACCTTTAAATTCGATCCGCTCTATATAATCGCTGTTATGATTTTCGAGCAGCTTGCTAACCTGATCAAAAAAGCTTTCAAATTTGTATTTACCGCCCAGTACGCGCTCGGCAAGCTCGTCCATTTCCATCTCGGGAATCGATTCCTCTCCCAACTCTGGCAATACGTTAGATATATAATCCGAAAACACCTTGTTTGGGGATATAATCATGATATCACGCGAGCTAATGCTCTCCTTAAAACGATACAGCAAAAAAGCAATCCGATGCAGCGCAATAGACGTTTTCCCCGATCCGGCCACGCCCTGAATAATCAGCACCGATGACGTTTCATTTCGAATAATGGCATTTTGATCGCGCTGAATCGTGGCCACAATATTCTTCATTTTGTCATCAGCCGACTGACTCAGTTCCTCCTGAAGCACATCGTCGCGAATATAAAGATCCGATTCGAGCATCATCTCCATTTCACCATCCACAATACGAAACTGACGCTTGCGCTCCATTTCTCCTTCTTTGGTGCCCTCGGGAGACTCAAACGAAACGTCCCCGGGCTCATAATCATAAAACATACTCGATACCGGAGCGCGCCAATCGTGAATCAGATTTTCATTTTGCTCATCATCAAAAAAGGAATGCATTCCTACATAAATGGGCGTAGCCTTGTCATCGTCATTTTCCTTAAAATCGATCCGTCCGAAGTAGGGTGATTCCATAAGCTTACGGAGGCGCTCCTTGTATTCTACCGCCGCTTCCCCCGAAATAGCTCCCATATTTACCGACTGTTTAATAGCCGCTTTCTCGGCAGCGTCCATGCCCGCCTTATTTTCATACATATAACTTTTCTGATCTTTCATCTGCTGGTGCTGGTCGGCAACCTGCTGATCAGTATCATGATAGGCGTTCTCAAGCTTGTCGATAATTTGTTGTAGATAGTCGCGTTCGTCTGCTTCGGTGGGATTAAACATCAAAAAAGAATAGAGAGGGTTAACATTCAGAAATTAAAGCGGCAAAGATACAGACTATTTACAGCAAAGTGTATTATTTGGACAAATAAATATGCTGATTGAGACTGCGGAATCTACCAATATCTTAATCTTCTTCGTATCCCGTCATTTCTATAAATCCATTTCCGCTGATGTCTTCTCCGTTCATGCTACCTGAAACCGAAACTGTTCCCTCATAATACTGCACAGAAACCGCCATCTCTTGGTCATCAAATAAGGTAGCCAGATCAAGTGTTAAATCCTTCTTCGGAATTTCCATTCGCCACTCCGAGGGATATTCTGAGCCGGTATGCGGACTTTTCCAGCGGTCAAGCACTTCGATGGTTACGTCCTCGGGGTTGAGCGTCGTTTTCTTTCCCTCCGGATCCACCAACGAACCGGTCGTAAACTGGCTTGCCGAGCCGTCATTATTTCGCAGCTGATAATACATCAGATCGTAACCATTCGACAACTGAATCGAAAACCAATCCCATCCCTCCTGGCTCTCATCCAGTGCAGATGTACTCCACTCATGGTCCATCCAACTTGCCCCCGATACCTCAAATTGCTCTCCATCCTTGGTAATTACGCCTTCGGTATCCATCCGCGTAAAGGCCAAATAATAGGATGCATTGCCTTCACCTGATCCTTTTATATCGTAGCCCTCTTCGCCCTGTAAAACTAGGGGTTTAACAGGGTTAACCGAGAGATCTATACTTACTTTCCCATCCGTTTCTGCGATAATACGCACCGGAAAACTCTTGTCATCACTTTGGGACGTATTATTTCGAACAATTTCCCAGTCTTCCAGCCAAATTCGATAGGGTTCAATCTCTGCACCGGCCAGCCCCGCTGCTCCTCGACTGTATCGTTCCTCAAAAATATGATCTTTATTTTTTACATCAGAAATAGCAAAGTGTCCCAAATAAAGCTGATTGGTATTCCAATCTGATCCGCTTGCTGTGTCATCCTTGACTTCTGTCGGGGGATTTAATTGACTTCTAAAAATGGTAAACTGGTAACCAAATTGGCGTCCATCCTCCGTAAAAAGATTGCCCGTGTAATACCACCACTCCGTTTTAAAGCCGGGATGCGGACCATGATCCTCGGGAAAGACAAATTCCCGCGGCCCGGTTGCACGCAAATATCCCTCCTGATCACCACCTCCCATCGCCTCGGCCACCGATACCGAGGCGGCGATTTCTTCCTCATCATCAGTAGTATACCAAACGGCAACACTCAAACCCAGAAAAACGGTAATTGCCATGATGAACCAAATAGATTTTTTCATTGTACTATCTCTTTAATCATTACGTAATGCATCGGCGGGATTAGCTTCCGACATTTTTTTGGATGGATACAAGCCGGCCAGCAAAGCGGCTACCACCGATAGTCCAAAGGCCTGCAGTAATACTTCCGGTGTGATCATAAACTGGAGCGTCCAGCCAAATGATCTCAGATTAATCACATAAACCAGAATATACGCCATCAATATGCCCAGCGGCACCGACAAAATACCGGCCATAACCCCCATTACTCCGGTTTGAGTGATCACATAATTCCATAACTGTCCCGGTGTCATACCATTGGCCCTGAGTACGGCCAACTCTCGAGAACGCTCGAGCTGAAGCGCCATCAAAGCACTTAGGATGCCAATAAAAGCCACGATTATAGCTAACAGTCGCAATACAACCGTGACGGTAAAGGTACGATCAAAAATTGCAATAGAAGCTTCACGAAGCCCACGATTGGAACGAATAAACACCTCTTGCTGTCCCTGGGCTTTTTCTCTAAGCCGTTCTACCAATTGATTTAGATCCGATTCGTTTGATGCATAAAGGGCCAATCCTGAGATAGCATCATCATCAAAATAGCGATTATAGATATCCCGGTTGACGGTAATCGTCCCAATATCCGAAGCGTAATCAAAGTAAATTGCCTGGACTTCAAAACCTGCCTGTCCCTGATCCGTTGTAATAAGAATTGAATCGCCTAACGCCACATCATTGCGGTACGCATAGACCTCTGATACCATGACAATGTTCTCATTCATGTAGCTCTTCCAGAAGTTCGAATCACCCTCCTTAAGCTGATAACTCTGCTGTGCTTCCGCACCCTGATCGATTACAACCAAATTATCCGTGCCGTTGTTGGTTCTGACCTCAACATTACGAACAGTGTGCGACTTAGCCACCCCTTCGGTCTCTTTGAGAAGATCCACCAATTTAGGATCCAGTTCGGCATCGGCTTTTCGAGAAACAGCACTGGGCGGCTGAACATATACATCGGCCTGCAGCTGCGCTTCCAACCACGACACTACCGTGCCTCGAAAACTGTCGACCATCACTCCCACACCCACCGTAGCGGCAACCGCCACCACCAATGCAGCTATAGCAACCGATGTTCGGCTTAATTCCGTTACCACCCCGCGAACCGACATCTTTCCAATGATGCCGTTCAGTTTTCCTAACAGAGGACGCATAACGCGCGCCATTCCCACAATAAGCAGCGGGATAGTCAGAGCGAATCCTACAATCATAAAAAGCAGTGCAACATATCCTGCAGCTATACCACCATTCGGAATCAAAAGAATTGCTCCACCTGCCAGACCCGCCAACAATCCCAAACCGGCAAGTGGAATCAACTTACTTTTAATCTTAGACTCATTAGAAGACCGCTGTAATACCGTAGAAACTTCGGCCTGTGATGCTTCTTTGGCCGGCCAAAATGCTGCAATCAGGGTAGCCCCGACTCCTAGAATAGTTGCTTTGGCTATCGGAAAAAATCCAATAGAAAGCTCCTGCACCGAAAGCACAAAGTAGAGATCGTTTATAGATTGGGTAACTAATTTCACTAATCCCTGTGCTAAAAAGATACCGGCGATAATACCAATAACAGTTCCCAATACACCTATCAAAAATGCTTCTTTGAGTACGATCGTAAGAATCTCCTTTTTGGTAGTTCCCAGCGCCCTCAGGCGTCCAATAAGCGACCGGCGTTGTACGACAGAGAACGTCATCGTATTGTAGATAAGAAACATTCCAACCAAGAGGGCAAGCATGCTCAAGGCCTGTAGATTGAACTCAAAGGCACGGGTCATCTGTGCTACCGTCTCCGTACGCGAATCGGAGCGAATCAACGAGACGCCATCCGGCAACAGTGACTTGATATCAGAAATTCTGGCCTCTTCCCCGCCGTCGGGTATAATCAGATCAATGCGTGATAACTGCCCTCTCATATTAAAAAACCGCTGGGCAGTACTGATATCTACTACCAGTAAATTCTGCAAAGCCTGCTTACTTCTGTCATTACTGGCCTCGATGACGCCGCTAAGCTGCAGCTGATAATCCCGTCCGCCTACCGACACCAATAAGGTATCTCCTGTTGATACCCCAAGTTGCTCGGCCACCGCTTCCGCAACGAGTCCAGCATTTTTGCCACTGATAAATTCAGAAAGTTCAATACCCGCATTCCGACTGGCAAAATCCCGAAACGGCCCCTCTGCAATGGGATCAACACCCAAGATCTGAAAGGTTCTGTTCATACCTTCAATGCGTCCATATCCTTCTACCACGGGTGCTGATTTTCTGACTTTACCCTCAATTCGGATCTTGCGATATAAATCTTCATCCAAATTTTCGGCCGCTCCTTTGATTTGATGAGTCGCTTTGCCTGTTACCGCCTCCGTAGATAAGCTAAAGGCTTTTTTAGCCGAATTGTTGGAAAGATCTATGGAAACGACTACCGCTACCCCAAGTGCTACACCCAATATGGAAAGAGCAAAATGCCACGGGTGCTTCAGCAAAAAACGGATACTGGACAGCCACAATAAATTTGAGTTCTTCGTACTCATTGCTAACTCACTTCTGATATCTTTTCAACGTCCTGCAGCTTGCCACCTTTCAACTCAAGCACTCGATCAGCAAATTTACAAATATCACGATCGTGGGTTGCCAATATAATTGTGCGCCCGTTTTCGCGAACCAACTCATTTAGCATTTCCAGAATTATACGACCGGTTTCGTAATCAAGATTCCCGGTCGGCTCATCGGCTAAGATAAGCATCGGTTCATGTGCCAACGCCCGGGCAATCGCCACCCGTTGCTGCTCTCCTCCGGATAGCCGATCGGGATAGCTGTCGCCCCGATCTCCCAATCCTACCTCTTCTAAAAATTGTTGCGCTTTATCCAGCAGTTTTTGATCTGTAGTGCCCTTTAATTTTAGCGGCAAAAGCACATTTTCGTGTGCTGTCAACGTGGGGATAAGATTATATGACTGAAATACAAAGCCAATATTGTTACGGCGAAATAATGTTCGATGCTTCTCATCCATTTCTGCCAAATCGGTTCCGTCAATGATTACCTTTCCGGAATCCGGTTTATCAATACCGCTCACCAAGTTCAGCAGCGTACTCTTACCGGAACCGGATCTTCCCAAAATCACGACCATTTCTCCCTCTTCAACGGATAGGTCCAACTCATCCAGGACAGAACGAATTTTATCGCCCTCGCTGTACCTTTTCGTCAATTTCTTGAGCTGTATATACGAATCGTTTTTCATATAAAATTATATTCAATCTGTTAGTATGCCGAACAAACACAGCTCATAAGGTATTGGTTCCTTACTCGGATAGTATTTTCTAACCCCAAAATATATCCCAAGCTGAAAAGGCTCATTTATATTTTGGAAACTTTTTTCTCCATCCAAGGCGCTCATTTTATTTATGCAAAAAGAATAAAAGATTTTCAGCTTAATTAAATACTACACCTAAAAGTTTAAAAAAATGAGAATTACGAACATAGAAACACATCATAAGATGTTGAAATTTCTTAACTTATAAGTAGTTTTAAGAACATAATTATACTACATTACTGAGACTAACTTGATATCCAGGCCCCCTCCCTCAGAATGCATTTGCTATACCAAGTGTTACTGTTCGAGTTACTCCTTCTTATCCGGTTTCCCCAAAAACAAAAATGAGTTTAACTACTCAGAGGAAAATGATGAAACCAGTATATAAATTTCTAACGCTAATCCTAAGTATGAGCTTCCTGTTCTTTAACGCCCTATTAGTTCAAGGACAAATTGCCATTAATAAAGATTGCACTTGCCCAGAAGTGGCAATTGCCGATCAAAGCGTACTCATCTTAATTGGAGCGGATGACTATCCTAATTTTTTGAATATTTCGGGTTTAAAAAAATACTCAAATATTAATTATGATGGATTAATTAACCTCCCTTTAAAAGAAGGGACATACACTGTAAAAGGTAGTGATAACCAAGTAGAACTACTTGCCACTTATAACATAAAAGATGGGAGTCTAATTAGTGGTCATTACATCACAAAAAATACCCCTTTGCCTAAAGTCATATTGGTAACTTTAGTAGAGGATCATAAGGGATGGACTATGACCCGCAATAAAACTATTGTTCATGACTTTGATGCTCAACGAACAGAATACCAGGTTAAAATGAGGGACGGTAAAAATAAGCAGATCTTGTATTTCGACCATAGCGGCAAACCCATCAAAAAACTCTCGCGTATTTAAATGAGTATTAAAAAACAGTATATCGAAGAGACCATGCAGTGTTGCATGGTCTTTTTTATTCAAAAAAAATTGCAGAACCATTTAATTCCCAAATTCTAGTGATATTGCAACGGCTACAACAACATTAGCTATTGTACCATATTTGGCATCGCTCCATGAAAGTATTATAAGTATTTGGGATATAATTACTGCCGCACCGCCCGCCATCCTCCATGATTCATTTCCGAAATACAACAGTATGGCTGTCACGAAAAAAATAAAAGCCGTCAGCAACCAGAATGTTCCAGCTTTATTGGATATTTGCTCCTTCAATTGGTCAATTTGTGCTAATTCAAACGCTTTGACAAATCCAAGAAAATGGATCAATCCATGAAGGATCAATATTATTATGATTATTGTTTTGACCATGATTTAGTTGAATTCATATAAGATAAAACAAATAATGCGATCCCCACTAACCCATAGATAAGCTGAAGCGGTGGTTCGGATGCATAACCGATCATTGCTATTTGTACCCCGATCCATATAATCAATGCTATACTTACCAACAACGCTCCGGGCCATGCCCACGTTTTTCTTTGCCACGAGCCGATGAATACTATTAGCGGAAAAATCCCCAAAACAGTGAAAAGGATCATGCCGGGAATCAGAAAATCTTGAAAGGGTGTCCCTTGAAGAAGGGTTATTGGTAATTATAGAAAATTACCGGTTGGATCCAATATTAATGCGCCCCCACCCAAAAAACCACTTACTCCCTGGAAAAACATTAATACTAAAAGAGCATAAAAACTGATAGGTCTTTTATCAGGCTTGTTCATGAGCAGGCTCCCTGATATTTTTAAAAATTAGAACTGAACAAATAATCGAGACTACTCCAAAGAATGGAATAATCACGATCGCAGGCATCACATTTTGACCAAGCATACCCATAGCAACAACTTTCGCGGTCAGAGACGTCATCATTATAGACAGGAAGATCAAGTATACCGGGGTAAGCAGATACCCAAACGGTCTTTTCTTTATAAATAGCAGCCCTGCCACAAACGACAATGGCAGCAAAAGGCCGAGATCCAATCCCTGTACAATGAGCGTAGTATAATGCTCAACTTGCGCGGGAATGATCGATCCGTCCAACAGGGGCGGTATAACTACCTGCAACCACATAAACCCAATGGCTATGCTGTTGAATATCAGAAATCCGCCAATAAATTTTACGGGCGTGGATTCGTTAAATCGTTCAGACAGATTGGTGAGGTCAAATGAAAGCAACGTCTTAGCAAATGCAAAAAATGATGTACCAAGAAGTATTACATATACAAGAAATAACATATTATACATCCCCATCACCAAGTAAAACAAGTATGTTACTAAAAAATATCCCAGCGTACCGGCCAGGAGGAATCGACCTTTCAAAGACCCTCTGCGTGCCCAAATTAGCGATAAAAACAGCAGTGGCACTGCGACCGACAAGGTTATATAATCTTGTGCAATGCCCTGCGGAGCAACATCCTGCGACATGTGTTTATAGAGTCCTTTCCCATAAACAGTTACTGTTTCCCCTCTAACCGTTTCAATAGTATACGGGTCGGGGCCACCGGTCGAAAAAATACCCATTGATGCAGCCACAACAGCCAGAATAATTATGATCGAGGACAATATGGTTATGGATTTCCGGTATTTCATAGCGAGTCGGTTATTTATCTCTGCCTGTTACTTATACATACAGAAAATATTGTGCCAATATGATACCCTCACAATTAGTTGAATAGAACTTCATTTTGTGTATCCCCTTATTGCAACCTCGCAATAAAATCAAGTCAAAAATTCGCAGATTCGCATATCATTATATGGTGGAGCAATATAAGAATGAGGAGACGAAAAGAATGTATGTGCCTCAGCTGCTGGAGAATCCGATAGTGCTGAGCGAACCCATTTCTGATGCTTACTATAAGATAAGAGATTATGCGATGCATGATTTAGGCGTAGGCACAATGAGAAATATGAATAGTGTGTTGACAGAACTTTTTATTCCATTCTTATTTTTCCAAGAGTATACCTTAGGGGAAAAGATTAATCTCTGGAAAGGCGAAATAAATTCCGGTGTAAGTGTCATCTGGGATGAGGTTATTTCCCATGACCTTTCCAAAGAAAGCACGAATTTTAAGATTCCCGTATACTTCCTTCATGGAATCTATGACTACACAGTTAACTATGATTTAGCCTATGAATACTTTGCAGAATTAATGCTCCCGACAAAGGATTTTATACACTAAAAGAATCAGCACATAGTCTGATATTTGAAGAACCTGATAAATGTATAGCGATCATAAGAGATAAGATTCTCCTGAAAGAATGCTTAAATAAGCAAAGACAATCACTCTTACTAAAAAGCTTTGTATGGCTAATAAATATTTTATTCAGAAATTAATTATTTAGCCAACAAACAACTCACAACAGAGAGGCAAAAATAAAAAAGGCCGTGAATATTCACGGCCTTGGAAAGATTTTTAAATCTTATTTATTCTGTTTTAGGAATGCCTGACCCAAGTGCAAGCGGAGCAAAATTGGAGTGCATCAGTTTCCATCCGTTCTCATAGTGCCAAACCTCACTGGCTCTGGTCTTATACGCTACCGGACTATCACTTCCCTTCATGGTATATTCTCCATCGTTATTGAAGGTGGTTAGGGCTGTTTTCATGTCCGGGCTGAAATAGACTTTCAGATCTTTGACATCCCAGCGATTCCAAGTATGGTTAGCATCCTCCTCTTCTAAACTGGCGTAAAAAATACACGGCTCCATATTCGAGTTACAACCAATCATTCCAACTTTATCAGAGTAAAACTGTTTTAAGTTCTCGATATCATTTTTCATTTGATAAGTTATTCTCAGCTTGGTCTTGGCCTCAATCGAATCAGTTAGGGCCGCCATGTTCGTGTGACTATAGTACATCTGGGCATTATATCCATAGGCCGATCCCGTACCAGCATAATCAAGGGCTTTCATTTGGTGTTCAAAAGCCTTCTTGTACTCTCCCGTGTTAGCATAATGTTCCGCAATTGAATCGTGGGCATTGGGTCCATCATGCGAGAGGAATATCTTTTGGGCCGTTTCAACAGCTTTCGTCATATCAGGTTTATTTTCATACGTCCCATCCGCATAGCGGTACGACATAATATTGTAGGCAGGCGAAGCGTATTCGGGAAATTCTTCGATATATTTCGCCAGCTTATCTTTTCCATCCTTTAGAGATACACTTTCCCAGAAAGCAAAAAGAGGTACTGCCGGATATCTTGCAGCAACCTGTTTTACTGTGCCTTCAAATTCTTCGGAGGATGCGCCCATCAACTTCACCCAGGCTTTTTCCTGTTCCGTAAACTTCTTGGTGTCCAGCTTTTCTAACTGTGCAGCACGAGATCCATACTTACCGCTTGAAGCAGCGTTTATGAGTACCAGCTTGGCACTACCGCAGTCTTTGTCCATCATGAGAGCGGCTTCGGCCATCCCAACAGCAATCGGCGTCTCTACATTTATAAGATGAGTAATTGCTTTATCCGCGATTTTTTCAGCCCTGTTATTACACGACATATCAGTGATCCATTGCGCACTGGCAAGCGTCGTAATCAGACACAATCCGATTGTTAAATAGATTTTTTTCATAGTAGTCATTTAAGATTATTGATAGATTTGAACCATCACTTCATATAACGAAACTACTACACAACAAACCGTTAATATTTTCTATAAAATATTGATTTTTCAATACTTAGGGAGTGTTTTCTTCCACAAGAAATAGGTCAACACTTTACTTGTTATAGGAAAATAGACGATGGACTTGATTACAGTAGCTTCCATATTATTTTTGCCTGAAGAGCAATTTGGCTTATCAAGATAAAAACCCCCCGAATCATTTAAAATACCCGGGATCTGTTTTAAAACTACTTAGATTACTATTGCCTTTTTGATTTAAGAATGCTGCAGGTTTTGTTTCCACTTTTCTCCCAAATAGAATAACTCTGCTATTTCCAGATGCCTACTTTAGATCTTAATTTTGTTCAATTTTTACCCTAAAGGACTTTGCCAAATTGTTGATCAGATATATTTTTGAATTCACAAAACAGACAGAAAACTATATTTAAATCAAAGTTTTTACAAACATTAATTTTTATTAATAAAAAATATATTATCTTGTCATAGCGCTGTTACAACAGAAATGAAAGCAGCCACAGTATCATCTACAGACGGTTATTTACCCATTTGCAATATTTGACAGTCCTTTAATAAGAGGAATACATTATGACAACGGCAAAAGAGTTCAGAAGCTATTATCAAACAGACCGGTATAAAGGTTTCTATCAAATTAAAAAGAGTACCTATCCACTTTCACGGATGACACTTCTCGCTTTTTCAAACGGCAAGAAAAACATTTACGCTACCGGAGTTTATGCCGAAGAAGCCATGGCAAAAATATTTTCAGCTATTGATCAATATCATCTCAAGAAAAAAGCAAAGCGGTTAGCAATGGTATAATTAGGATTAATTCCATTGCTATTTCATTTTAATGGTTAAATATACGCGAAGTACAGATAATGGTTTTATGAGTGGCCCTCAAAAAGGGTGATGGCTAAACTCACCACCGTACCAACAAGGATATCCTTGAATTTGTCGAGACGTGCCTTGGCTAACCCTTTCTGTTTAAGAGCCTCCATTTTGGCCAAATCCTTTTTCCCTTTTACCAGGAATTTAAGATCATCGCTGGTTAGCTTGCCCTCGGCCATTAGCTGTGTCCATCGCTTAAGGTCCCCCTTGGCTTCTTCGGCAAAGGCTTTGCCATCTTCTACAAATTCATCCATGACATCATCACCAAACTGCTGGGCATGATCGACAAGGTCATTTTTTAACTGATCGATAAAGTCATCAAAATTTGGCATAAATATTCCGGTTCTATGGTTTTTCGTTTTCCACTTTCAAGCTCCATGATGATATCGAACCCCTCTTCGATATTGCCCTAGGACTGCTCCACCATGGTAGATGAGATCTGTCCACGTTCTTCCCACATGCTTATGAATCCGCCTAGCAGGGAACCATCCGGATCGATCATAATCTCCCATTGCTGTGTGCTCTCAGTGTTATTCGGGCGGCTTTTGGCGTATTCATAAGCTTTACGAAGCTCGGTTTTTAATGCCTGCACTTCATCTTCATGATGGTCGTAGGGTTCTGTAGCCATAACCATCAGGTTCAACGATTCTACCTTCAGGTTTACCGCCTGCTGGTATGCCTCCTCACTAAATACCGCTTACATGTTGCTGCAGCCGGCTGTCAAATACATTATTGCTAAAGCAAAAAGCCCAAAACGACTATAAGAGGATAGAAAATTCATAGTAATCAGGATTTGAGTTTAAATTCAGTAAGATCATCTTCTATAATGCCCATGATTTTGTCCACAATGTTATTGCGTTTAAATCTTGCAACTAACTTAGCTGCTGACCGGGTAAAACCGCCATCAACGTATTGATTAATAAGCCGATCAATAACAATTTTCGTCCGGTCGGTAACTTTGTGGCGCAGTTCATTCAGTTCTCGATCAGTCATTTCCAGTGTTTTCCACTGTAGCGGAAAAGCTTCTTTTTTGGTGTCGCCTACCAGCGGAATAATTGGCAAAAAGCATGTTCCATTTTTTTGAAAGGAAAATCGTTCAAAATCATCCTCAGCATAGTCACTGAAAATGGAATTCTTTTTGGCTTGTTCAACCGGCAGGGCGAAATACCGCCGCAAAAATTGCTGGCAATTACGGCGACCAAGCTGAAATTGCCCGAAAATTTGATGTTAGTTGTGCATGGGTTTCAAAGGTATTATCATAAATAATATCCATCCTATAATTTTACGTCTTACCAATAAAAAATTCGGGGAGTTTTTAAGCTTATTTTAAGCAATACTTTCTATTTTAGATTTAAACTTCATTTAAAGCAGAGGTTCGTATGAAACTCATCAAAGCTTATATCCGAGCCAAGCTCCTAGAGGATGTTTATAGTTCACTAAGAAATGAAGGCTACCGTTCTATGACAGTTTTCGAAGGTGAAGGGACAGGTCGATACAGTGACCCTAATAAACAACATGGTTCTCTTAATTTTCCGGCTATGCATACTCATGTTGTCAAAATTGAAATAGCAGCTAAAGCCGAACAGATAAACTCGATTGTTCAAATTATTCAAGAAAACGGCCGGACCGGAAGCAAAGGTGATGGTATTGTTTTTGTCACTCCCATTGAACAAGCCTTCCGAATAAGGGATGGTAAAGAAGGCGCTAATATTCTTAACTAATTTAAGGTTCTCTTAAGTATGATGGTGTTATGTTATGGTCAGAACATAACAATTTATCGAAGCTCAAACTTTTAATCTCATAAACCACAATAACGGTGACTATTATGAAACGCTTAACATTCACACTCTCAATTATTCTTCTTTTTGCCACTATGAGTTTTGCCCAGCAAAAAGACATGGACCAAAAGAAGAAACAGATGATGGAAATGATGCAGGACTCCTCCATGCAATCCATGATGATGCAGCATATGGCGGACAATCCGGAAATGCGTCAAAAGATGATGCAGCACATGATGCAAAACATGGACGGCAATATGAATATGGGCAACATGCAGGAAATGATGAAAAACAATCCCCAGATGAAAGAGCGTATGCAAAAGCATATGGAAATAATGCAGTCTATGATGGATGGAGAAAAAATGGATCACTCCAAAATGATGGAGAAGATGGGCGATTCATCCATGATGAAGATGCATATGATGTGCATGCAGATGATGCAAGGTGATATGATGAACCATAAAGGAATGATGAAAAATTCTAATAACGGCAAAAAACACCAAAAGCATCATAACAATCAATAGAGAATAACCACTCTAACCCACGAAACATTATGTTTGGTCATAATTTCATAGGTATGCATTGGATTTGGTGGATCCTCATCATCCTCGCTTTTGTACTGATCGTGTTCAATATCCCGGGACATGAATCTAGGAGCAATACGAACGAAAGCGCACTCGAAATACTCGATAAACGGTATGCACAGGGAGAAATAGAGCGGGAGGAATATGAGGAACGGAAGAATGTTCTTCAAAATAGACGATAGGTTACTTAAACATGCAAAAGAACAGCAGTGATACCGCCCACACCCAAAATCGTTACGATCTCATCGCTCCATTGTATAACGTAATGGAGTGGCCGGTAGAAAAATTGCTGTTCCAAGGTTGGCGCAGTGACCTTTGGCAACAGGTTGAGGGACCAAACGTATTGGAGATTGGCGTTGGTACGGGCAAGAATATCCCGTATTACCCGGATGATATTGAACTGACGGGTATTGACTTATCGCCTAAGATGTTGCAGCGGGCGAAGCAGTTGTTAGCAAAACATCAGAAAGGCAACGTCACACTTAAAGAGATGGATGCCCAGCAGATGGATTTTCCCGACAATCATTTTGACGATGTGATTGCCACGTTCGTCTTTTGTTCGGTGCCCGATGCCGTTTTGGGCCTTCGGGAAGCGTTGCGCGTGATCCGACCCGGCGGCCGACTCCATTTACTGGAACATATGCGTGCTGAGTGGTCGCCCCTGGCTTCGCTGATGGAGCGAATTGATGGGCCACTACATTACCTAATCGGCGTACATATTGCCCGTGAAACCGTAGTGAACGTAGAAAAAGCAGGATGGCAACTACAACAGGTCCGGGATCTAACGAAAGGTGGCATCGTTAAAAAAATCGAAGCCATTAAACCGCGTTAGGCTTCCTCCTCTTCCCACAATGGCAACTCTACGACAAACGTACTACCCTCTCCCGGACCATCACTATAAGCTCGAATTTTTCCACCGTATAACCCGACAATAGCCTTGACGAGCGGTAGTCCCAAACCACTGCCTGATTGGTCCTGTACCTCCGATTCATTAGCCCGGTAAAATCGCTCAAAAAGGTGTTTTTTAGTCTCCTCGTCAAATCCAATCCCGGTATCACTCAGATGGATGACCGCCTTAGAACTGCTTCGTCGAAGTTCAAGACTTATCCTTCCTCCTTCAGGCGTATATTTCAAAGCATTTTCCAATAGATTATTTATGACTTCTTCTATATAGGCACCATGGGCACTAACATATAATTCTGGATCGACTTCTACTTCAAAGTCAATATCCTTCTGATCGGATATATCCTGATATTCCTCAGCTACCTTTTCGGTAATACGGCTGATGTTAACCCGTTCCGGCTCAGAGCGGTGGTCGGCTTCCACTCGGGATAACTGCAACAACAGGTGCACCATTTCACTCATGCGACGGGTTTCCGCCAGCATCCGCTGAATCGTTTCTCGATACTCTTCTTTTGAGCGTGGCTTACGCAGCATAATCTCCGCATCGCTTTGCAGTGATGAGAGCGGGGTCATCAGCTCGTGGGCCGCGTCCGAAGTAAACCGCTTTTCACGCTCGAACCCTCTTTGCAGTCGATTCAACATCATATTGAAGGTTTCCGCCAAGTCCGTCAGCTCATCTCGCACCTGGTAGTTTACGGGGATGCGCCTGTCCAAATCGGTGGCCGTGATGGATTTGGCCGCATCGATAATCGAGGCGACCGGCGACAGTGCCCTGCGCGAGAGCCAATAGCCGCCCAAGATGGATAAGAGTACACTGATCGCGATAAAGACCAACAGATATCGGCGGAACCGATTTACTTCTTCGTGGAGGGTCCATTCAAAACCGGTTACTTCCAGCCAGCCGCAAAAGTTCCCATCGTTATCTGTAATCGGATAGAAAAGCGTCCGGGCCGGCAAATCTTGCCATTGGCTGCTGAATGAATATTCTTCGGGGGTTTCAGGGAGTTCGGTCTCCAGCGGTTGGCCTACCTTCGAGAAATTAGGACTGCTGTATATCTGATTTCCATTTACATCATACAGTCGCACGTAGGTGCCATATTCAACCCCACTTTTGAGTGCTGCATTTCTGCTGTATCCCTTAAGATCTATAGAAAGCGTATCCCCGCTGGTATCAATATGCGGGAGCAGCTGTTCAGCTTCAAACCGAAGGTGGCGATCGTAGTTGTGGTGAATGGACTGGTGAAAGGTCTCGTATAAAATGTAGCCAAACAGGCTAAGCATCACGAATAGGCTCAGCCCATACCAAAATGCCAGTTTTTTGGATATCGAAAGCCGATCAAGAAATGAAGTAAATTTACTCAAAACACTACTCGTTTTTGCTAATCAGCATCGACTATTAAGTCGGTAGCCGGCTCCCCGAATGGTTTCAATGATGCTATTGGAATCATCCCATGAAACCTCATCGCATTCCTCAAGCGATTCGCCCAGTTTTTGACGAAGCGTAGAAATCGTGGCTTCAATCGTATTATCGCTCACGTGATAGGCAGATCCCCAAACTCGCTCGGCGATCTGTGTCTTGGAAAATACCGCGTCCGGTTCTTTGAGCAGCAGCTCAAGTAGTGTAAACTCCTTAGGACGAAGGGTACGTTCGATGCCACAAATATTTAGCTTGTGCTTTCGGCTGTCCAGCTCAATGGGTCCGGTCGAAACCGTTTCGGTATCATTAATTTCGGATTTCCGTCTGCCCAGGGCACGCACCCGAGCCAGCAATTCTTCAAAAGAAAAGGGCTTGCTCATATAGTCATCGGCGCCCGCATCCAGCCCTGACACTTTGTGATCCAGATCCCCCAGCGCCGTAAGCATCAGAACAGGAAAGTCCCGCCCCTCTTTCCGCCAGTGCTGCAAAATCTGCTTGCCATCCCGGTTGGGCAGGCGCCAGTCCAGGATAACTACATCATAATCGCTGACCATCCCCTGAAGCTCGGCCTGTTCTCCGTCGCGGATCACTTCAACGACGTGTCCCTCCTCTTCCAATCCCCGTTTTAGGTTACCGGCAAGCTGTTTTTCATCTTCCACTAATAAAATCCACATAACTGACTCTGCATTAGGGTATAAAAATTTCCGTATCCAAAATAACAGACTCTGAGCTTAAATGTTTTAAGCTTGATTTAAGGTTGGACTGTTATATTAAGAGACTGTGATCAAAGAAATTTCTGCTGAATCAATAAAAGAATACTGAACCACTATGAGTGAAGACAACAATAATATATCGCGCCGAAAATTCCTGCGTTATGCCGGTTCCCTCGCAGCTTTTGCCGGTGCAAGCGCAGTATTGCCGGGTTACGCCTTAGCGGGCTTTGGCAGTGAGAGGCGAGAAGTATTAACTCCTAAAGGTCCCGATAACGTCATTGACCTTACGATCGGTAAAATGCCTCACAAGATCGATGGGAAGCAGGGAGAAGCAATAGGAATTAATGGAACGGTACCAGCCCCTCTCATTCGCCTGAAAGAGGGGCAAGACGTCACGCTCCGCGTTACCAATGAGTTGGATGAGGATACCTCCATTCACTGGCACGGTATTCTGCTCCCCTTCCAGATGGACGGGGTACCCGGCGTAAGTTTTGACGGGATCAAGCCCGGTGAAACCTTTGAGTATAAATATCCGGTGCGACAGAGCGGGACCTATTGGTATCACAGCCACTCGGGCCTGCAGGAACAGCTCGGCCATTACGGTCCCATGATTATCGACCCCGCCGAACAGGACCCGGTTGAGTATGACCGTGACTATCCGATTGTACTTTCGGACTGGACGTTCGAGGATCCCCATGATGTGTTGGCCAACAACATCAAAATGGAGGGCTACTACAACTACCAGAAGCGAGACCTTGGCGAATTTTTCAGTGACGTAAAAAAGAACGGTCTTGGCGATACGATTAAAGACTATGCCATGTTTGGAGATATGCGGATGAGCGCCACCGACCTGCTGGATGTCACCGGTGCCACCTACACCTACCTGATGAACGGCCACGGTCCCGACTCCAACTGGAACGCTCTGTTTAACAAAGGCGAAAAAGTGCGGCTGCGATTTATTAACGCCTCCGCCGGTACTACCGCCTTTGATGTTCGCATTCCCGGGCTCCAGATGACCGTGGTTGCAGCCGATGGGCAAAATGTAGAACCGGTACCCATTGAAGAGTTTCGCATTGGCATTGCCGAGACCTATGATGTGATCGTCGAACCCAAGGAGGAAAAACCGTTTACTATTTTCGCCGAATCACTCGATCGAAGCGGCTATGCACGCGGCACGCTGGCACCCCGTGAAGGGATGGAAGCCCCGGTACCTGACCTACGTCCGCGCCCCAAACGCAGCATGAGAGACATGGGCATGATGATGTCCATGGGCGGCATGGATATGGAAGGCGATAATATGAACGACATGGATCATGGTAATATAGACCATGGAGACATGAACCACGGCGACAAGAATATGCCCGCCATGAAGGAGACGCCTGTCAAACACGGGCCTGACAAGCACGGACCAGGCGCGGCTGCCGTTGCCCAGAACCAATTTGACCGGCTGGATGAACCGGGCATTGGACTTGGGAAATGATGGACGAAAAGTGCTGGTCTATAATGATCTAAAAAGTTTGCGTCCCAACAAAGACACCCGTGATGCCCAGCGGGAAGTGGAACTGCATCTGACTGGCAATATGGAACGCTACATGTGGTCGTTCGACGGGGACCAGTTTCACCAGGTGGATGGCCCCATCGAGTTCAAACACAACGAGCGCCTGCGCCTGACCCTTGTTAACGACACGATGATGGAACACCCCATTCACCTGCATGGCATGTGGATGGAGATGGAAAACGGTAACGGACAGTACAACCCCCGACAGCATACCCTGCTGGTACAACCGGCCCAGCGCATTTCGGCCCTTATTACGCCGCGCGACAAAGGGCGATGGGCGTTCCACTGCCACATCCTCTATCACATGGAACGGGGCATGTTCCGCGTCGTCCAGGTGGCCGATGAAGACGGCAGCATTTATGGACAGGAGTATTCA